>NZ_RZTV01000002.1:0-889125 GCF_003997555.1 Mesorhizobium sp. M1A.T.Ca.IN.004.03.1.1
GCGCCCGGCAAGCCGATGCAGAATGGCTTCATCGAGAGCTTCAACGGCCGACTGCGCGATGAACTGCTCAACGAGACACTGTTTACCTCGCTGGCTCAGGCGCGCGTAGCCATCGCCCTGTGGCGCGCCGACTACAACACCGCGCGGCCGCACTCCCAAATCGCCTGGCAGACACCGGCCGAGTTCGCCATCACCTTCAATCCGCGACGGTCGCTCGCGCTGCGCTATGCCAAAGGCTCCGCGCCAGCGACTGTCGCTTCACCCGCCCAGCAGGGCACAACCCAGGCCGGAAACGAACTCAAAACTGGATAGAAACTGGGGGCAACGTTAATTGCCTCCATGATCGCCTCGACCGGGCCGCCTTCCCTAATTTGCAGCGACCAATTGTCGACGTCAAAGTCGTTCGCTTCCAGAAATGCTATGAGTTCTTTTTCCACCTGCGAACGTTCTGTCGCCACGTAGCTCGCCAACTCGTCCTTGCCTATTCCGGCATTTGACATTTTTCCCTTGGCGAAGGCATCGAACCCATGGACCAGCGAAAAACTGGCCTCGCCTATCAATCCGGTTTCCTTCGCCGTGCTTATTGCGCGCGCCGACGGCTCGGACATATCCACGGCAGCCATCACTTTTTTGTAGGAATGTTCTACCTCAGCATTCACCATGAGCACTGGGAATTGTCCGGTGCGGATCACACGTTCGATCGTCGTTCCCACAAAGACATCACGGAGCAATTGCTTGCGGTGCGCGCCCATGACAATGAGATCGACCCCGCGCGCCTCGGCCGCATTCAAAATGCCGCGGAACGGATTCCCGGTCACGACTGCGAAATCAGATTGGAGTCCCTTCAACTCGGCGATCGAGGTCATTTGTTCTGCAAGATATCTTCGGGCCTCGCGGGTTTCGAGCCGGACTATGGCTGAGGGTTGGTCGTCGTCGACGACATGGACGAGCGTGAGTTCCGCGGCAACGTTCCGGGCCAGAAGGCCGGCCCGCCGCAATGCCCGTTGTGACCGGGTGGAAAAATCTGTCGCCGCAAGGATTTTCATGCCAGGTTCCGTCTTCCTCGTCCATGAGATCACCATCCCCTTCCTTCGGGAGACTTTGGGTAATGATCTAAGTGACGATGGTCTCGTTTGTCCGCCGAGTCACCCCAGGCGCTGGCTCAACTGTTTCAAAGTGCCGCTTTTGGCAGGTCTTGCGGCTGAGCCTGCCATTGTCCGCCTTGACTTCACGAATTACGTCACCAACTATACCTATATGAACGCCGCAGCCAAATTCTGTCGTGATTTTCTTTTCCGGGTTTGCCCCATCGCGGGATCTTAACCCCCGGCCCGGCTGCCAATGCGCCCCGAGCCGAGGGGTAACGCTTAATCGACATGTTAGGATCAGCAGGGCTCCAACCTTTTGGCGCACTGGGATCAATTTCCGAAGTCGCCTGTCCGCCACCTTTGATGGCGGCTGAGCCAGTAGAAATATGAGCATTAGATGCAGAAAAACTCGAAAATCCGGCGCAAGCCGAATATCCGCATCTCGCAGTCGGATCATGCGCGCTTATCGGTGCTCGCGAGCACTTTCGCCGCACGATATCCGGAGGCTTCCGATGAGCTGCTCGCCGAGCTCGAGCGCGCGCGGATCGTCGCCGATGGTTGGGTGTCCGCCGGTACCGTCCGGATGGGTTCAACTGTGACGTTCAAGCCCGACACCGGTGATCGGAGAACGGTAACGCTGGTTTTCCCTGGCGATGCTGACATCTCCGAAGGCAAGGTTTCGATTCTTACACCGATTGGCACAGCCCTGATCGGCCTCTCGGCTGGACAGTCAATCATGTGGACCGCCCGAGACGGGCGCCGGCACGAACTGTTGGTGCTTGGTGTGACCCAGCCCGCCCCGCAAGGTGATGGAGTCAGTCAGCTCGCACCTGCGTCTCCAACGATGGCGGCGAGCGTCTGACATGGGCGTCTCCGTCCGTCTCCTCAATCATGCAGGCAGCTTGATCGCGGGAGTCTGACCCCTGCGCCGGCTCATCTCGGTCCGGCACAGGGGTACTTCCTCACATCCGATCAACTGCAGTTGCCGGATCGCCTTGTGCGGGCCGGCTGGAGACGTACCATGCCCAATATAGACACCTGCCAACTGACCACCAAGGATTACACGATTCTTCAAGTGATACGGGAACGCCATCCGATCCGCGACGAACCCTTCTCGACTATTCTCCAGCGGAAGATTTCGAGCGCAGTTGTCATGTTTCGCGATGACATCCCAGCGAACGTCGTGACACTCAGCAGCCGCGTGGCCTATCGGGTGAACGACGGTCCTGCCGAAACCCGCATCGTCGCACATGACCAGATGCGCGGTCTGGTTGGCATGCTTTTGCCTATCACCAATCCGCGAGGCCTGGCGTTGCTCGGTCTGGCCAAGGGGCAGTCGATGTCCATTCCGACAGCGGACGGGATGCTTGAAACGCTGACGGTGCATGAAGTGGTTTACCAACCAGAAGCCGCAAGGCGCGAGAGACTGAAACTGGCGGGAGTTGCTGCATCGGATTCGCTGCGGCTGGATGGACACGGTCCGCGGGCCGTCCATCGTTCCGATGAACCGCACGACGAAGTTCAGAACAAGGTTGCGGCGGCTTTCAACGCCGGGTTCGACGACCCGGGGCCGTCGGCTGCCTGAGGGCTCGACTATGCCGAAGGCTGTGAAGGCGGGTAGACAAGCATTCCATCGGCTCCTGCCCTCACGCCGTCGGTGAGTTTCGCCGGCACGACCTTGTCATGGCTCATCAGATGAAAAACGGACTCGCCGCGGCTGATCAGGTAGTCCGCGACGATCCTTCTGTGACAGCGCCACCACAGCGCTTCCGAGCACATGACGGCACACTGCCGCTCCCTGCCGAGCGATACAAGCCGGGCCAGGCCGTCATGAAACTCCGCCGACAACGCGTAGTCGGCGTAGTTGTGAAAACTCTGGTTAATCCAGAACGCGTTTAGCTTCGCCCACATGCAGCAGGGCAACGAATTCTGGAATCGACCTGGTCGAATGACCGATAGTGTAAAACGGATAAGGCATTTTTTCCTTGTCGATCCACCTGCCAGCCATGTGGCTTCGCGCCTGGGAGGAACGATCATTTCACAACGTCGCTTTAAATCCGCCTAGCCTCCCGCAGTCCGCTCTCTCCCGCTGCATGCCCCCGAATAGATGAGTTCCGGCGCCTTGCGTGACCTCGAGCTTACCTGCCTCAATATGGGGAACTTCGGCGCCGATGTCGAAATATTGCCGGCATAGTTGTGCTCCGTTGTGGTTGTTGATCCCTAAAGACCCGCCCCTCCCACCAGCTCGCTTGCAAGAGCAATAAATTTGCACTTACGCGGCATTTAATTCCGTTTGCCTTCCTCTTCCCTCCGTAGCACGTTTGGGGCGGTACGGAGCTGGCGCCTCGGAATGCGGCGGCGGTTTCTTCGACAGAAAGCTCGCGGCCATGCACAGGCGGACCGCTGGCCATCGGCTTACGCCCGATCGGCTCCAAAGCCCACGACATTGCGATGGACGCAATGTCACGGACGACTGAAAACACGAAGCAGACAGCGCCTGGTTCTCCGATCGCGGCGGATGAATGCCGTCCCTCGCGAGAGCCATCAGGCTTGCCTGCAATGAAAGGCAGGTAGCGCACCATGTCGAATCCAGCGGCAGCGATGGAAGGCCACAAGCCCCGGTTTCTGGTCAGGTGGCTGTACTCGACCAACCACAAGGACATCGGGACGCTCTACCTGCTCTTCTCGATCTTGGCGGGGATTCTCGGCACCGCGCTTTCGATGCTGATCCGGATAGAGCTCCAGGAGCCCGGGCTGCAGATATTCAGTGATCCGATGACCTACAATGTTGCGGTCAGCTCCCACGGCCTCATCATGATCTTCTTCGTGCTCATGCCGGCGCTGATCGGCGGCTTCGGCAACTGGATGGTGCCGATCATGATCGGCGCACCCGACATGGCGTTTCCGCGCATGAACAATATCTCGTTCTGGCTGCTGGTGATGGCGTTCATCCTCTTCATCACCTCGATGTTCGTGCCGGGAGCGCCGGGCACGCTCGGCCATGGCGGCGGCTGGACGCTCTACCCGCCGCTTTCGACCTCCGGCCAGCCTGGTCCCGCGGTCGATCTCGTCATCCTTTCGATCCACCTTGCGGGAGCGTCATCGATCCTCGGAGCGATCAACTTCATCACGACCATCTTCAACATGCGCGCGCCAGGAATGACGATGCACAAGATGCCGCTCCTTGCCTGGGCGATGCTGGTGACCGCTTTCATGCTGCTGATGTCGCTGCCGGTGCTGGCCGGAGCGATCACGATGCTGCTCACGGACCGCAACTTCGGCACGACGTTCTTCGTTCCCGACGGCGGAGGTGACCCGATGCTCTACCAGCACCTGTTCTGGTTCTTCGGCCATCCGGAGGTCTACATCATGATCCTGCCCGGCTTTGGCATCATCAGCCACGTCATCTCGACCTTCGCCAGGAAGCCAATCTTCGGCTATCTCGGCATGGCGTATGCGATGGTGGCGATCGGCCTGATCGGCTTCCTCGTCTGGGCGCATCATATGTATACGACCGGCATCTCCCTCGACAGCCAGCGCTACTTCGCCTTCGCCTCGATGGTCATCGCCGTTCCCACAGGCGTGAAGGTGTTTTCGTGGCTGGCCACAATGTGGGGCGGATCGATCGAGTTCAAGACACCGATGCTGTGGGCTATCGGCTTCGTCCTGCTCTTCACCGTCGGCGGCGTCACCGGGATCATGGTCGCCAGCCCCGGAATCGACCGCTCGTTGCACGACACCTATTTCGTGATTGCCCGCTTCCACTATGTGCTGTCACTGGGCGCGGTCTTCGCCATCTTCGCTGGCTGGTACTACTGGTTCCCGAAGATGACCGGATACATGTACAGCGAGACGCTCGGGAAACTGCATTTCTGGACGATGTTCATCGGCGTCAATCTCGTTTTCTTCCCGCAGCATTTCCTCGGCATGGCCGGCATGCCGCGCCGCTACGCTGATTATCCCGATGCCTTCGCCGGCTGGAATTTCGTCTCCTCGATCGGCTCCTACATCTCGACCGCGGGGCTGTTCATCTTCTTCGTCGCGGTCGCAGAAGCTTTCAGCCGCAAGCGCCCGGCCAGCGCCAACCCGTGGGGCGAAGGGGCGACCACACTTGAATGGCAGCTGCCGTCGCCGCCGCCATTCCATCAGTGGGAAAGGCTGCCCCGGATCCACTGATATGGGCATCTTCGACAAGTCGATGGGTGAATGTCATGAGCGAGACCTCAGACCCGACCAGCCAGATCCTTCTCGTTGCGATTCTCGCGCTTTATTGGGCAATGCTTGGGAGTTGGAGCCAGCTCCTCTCCCGCTGGAACGACGAGAGGGCCAAGCGGGACACTGCAGCGGCGCGGCGGGACGAAAGTGCCGAACACACATCCTGTGCGGACATGTCCCAGGATGCGCTTCGCAAGATCGACCCGGATTTCGATCTCGCGGCATTTCTGGCCGGCGCCAGGAGGGCCTATGAAGCGATACTGCGGGCGTTTGCGGAGAGTGACATCCAGACATTGCAGCGCCTCGTCGGGCCGGAAGTGCTTGATGCCTTCGAACGAGATATCGTCGGGCGGCGCGATCGGCAAGAGATGCTGGAACTCACCTTCATCAGGACAGACGAAACGAAGGTTGTCGATGCTTTCGTGGAGAATGGCACCGCTGAGATAGTTGTTCGATACGTTTCCGACGTAGTCGGCGTTACACGCTCTGCCGACAATGCAGTCGTCGCCGGCGATCCCTGGGAGATCGTTGAGATGATCGATACGTGGACGTTCGCCTGTCAAACCCAGTCAAGGAAGCGGAACTGGATGTTGATCGCCACCGAGGGCGAACAACAACAAGCCTGAGTTCTTGCGATAGGGTCCGGCGGCAGGCTTGTCACGGTTAACGAGCACCAACCCAGCGGGCTGGGATGCGTTCGCGAAATCTGTCAGCAGGTGGGATGCACTCCGCCATCGGTGCCGGCGATCAGTTCGACATGAGCCGGTTCAGCCGATCAGCTTCAAGTAGCGAGCGGGTAGCGCCGCCGAAGATCCACTCCCTGAACCTGCTGTGGCCATAGGCGCCGGATATGACGAGATCCGCGTTCATTGCGCCGGCGACGTCGGCGATCGTTCGGCCATTGGATTTTTCCGGAAACACCTCCGCCTTGGCCTCTACGCCGTGCATGTCCAGGAAGGCGACAACATCGTCCAGCCCGTTCCAGGTTTGGTCAGTTGGGCCATCGTCGATCGTAATGACCCCAACCTCCTGAGCCATCCGCAAAAAGGGCATGGCATCTAGAACCGCGCGCCTGGCTTCACGCGTGTCCTTCCATCCGACCAGAACCTTGTTGATGCGGAAATTCTCCTGGTTGGTCGCTTCCACAAATACGGGCCGTCAGGCCTGAAGGATCAGATTGCCGAGGTCGGTCGACCGATACGCGTCGTCGAAACTGGCACCCTCCGGCGATGCTGTGACGATGACATCGGCCAACCGCGCCGATTCAATTAGCGAGCGGGTCGGATTGCCCACGGTCCCACGCCATTGCGTATGAACCGTCGTGCCAGCAATGCTTTCGAACTGCGCGTGGAGGTCCTCGAGCCGTCGCTTGATGTTCTTGCGCTGGCGCATCATGCTCTCGCCTTCGAAGGCCACTCCACCTTCCATTACAACCGGCGGCGGAACGTCGGCGGCCGACAGACCTATCAGGCGCGCGTCGAAGCGCTGGGCGAGATCGACTCCGAGCTTGACAACAGGAGCGACCATCCCGTCGATGTCGAGGTTGAGAACGATCGACTTGTAGCCCATGTTGGCTTTTCTTCCGTTGGTTGCGGTTGATCGCGGCGCCGGAACGCAAACGTCAACAGGGCCCGCCGCGAGATCCGGCAAGGTTTCAACAAACTCAAGGACGAACGATGGTTGGAGTGAGGAGTTCGCCGGCCGGCGCGATCGTCAGGTCCCCGCCTACTCGAACATAATCCGAGCGGTGCCTCTTTTGGCGATCAAGGCTCTGCGAACTTCCTGAACCCGTTCAGCCTCTCGTTTGGTATAGGGGCCCATCGGCCGGGTCTTTTCATTGCCGCGACGGACCTGGCAGTACCAACGACCGCTGTCGGAGAAGATTGCGACCGACGTCGGCATCTGATGGGACTCTTGTTCGGCAACCTCCTTGGCGAACTCGACGATCTTGGAATGATGCTGAGTGGGCGCAATGATTTGCAAATCCCTGGCAACGTCCTGTTGCAATGCGGACATAGATCGGTCTCCCTTTCGGTCACGGTGACATGCTCGGCTGCGTCATTCTCGGTGCGCTCCCACCCGTGCTCGAGAGCGCGTTCTAGCTTGCCGTTTGGCGCTCCATTTCCAGCTCGGCCTGCAAACTTTCCAGGTCGCGGAAGATCGAGGCGACAGCGAGCGTGCGCCCCTCCCGTTTGAATCGGAGCAGGCAATCCCTGGCCGCGACGTCTCCATCGACCGAGATCTCGTCCCATCGCTCGGCATGGCCGACATAGTTGATGGGCACATCGTAATGCTGGCTCCAGAAGAACGGCACAGCCGCGAACTTCTCGCGATGGCCAAGCATGTTGAGTGCGGCGGTGCGACCTTGTCTCTCCGCAACCACCCAATGCTCTACCCGAAGATTCTCGCCACTATGCGGATCGGGCCACCGGGCAATGTCGCCGGCCGCGAAAATTCCGGGCGCGCTTGTTTCCAAAAACGCGTTCACCGCAACGCCGCGATTGAGTTTGAGCCCGGCCTTTTCGGCGAGACCTATGCGTGGCCTGACGCCGACGCCGGCCACGACGAAATCCGCCATCAACGTGCCGCCGCTGCTGAGCTTCATCTTGTTGCCGTCGATGCTGGCCGCAGTCGCCTCGAGATGGAAGACGACACCCTTCTCCTCATGGAGGGCGCGGATGAAGTCGCCCATCCGCGGACCCAGGACCCGCTCCATAGGCCGTCTGTCCGGCGCTACGACATGAACGTCGATGCCGCGCGAGCGCAGCGCCGCCGCAACCTCGAGGCCGATGAAACTGGCGCCGAGCACGGCGCAGCGTCGCGCATTCGCGGCCCGCTCGATAATCGCCTTGCAGTCGGCGAAAGAGCGCAGCGTGTGGACAAATGATTGCTCGGCTCCGGGGGTAGCAAGCCGAACTGGTTCGGTCCCCGTGGCAAGGAGCAGCCTTTCGTAAGAAGTCGTGCTGCCATCCGACAGCACAACCTCGCGGGACCGCGGGTCGATGCGGTCGGCCTTTGTGTCGAGACGCAGGTCGATGTTGTTTTTCGAATAATACTTCTCGCCGCGCAGCGGAATCCAATCCTGCGGCGCCCTGCCGGCGAGATAGTCCTTTGAGAGGTTCGGTCTGTCGACGGGCGGCGCCTGGTCATCGCTGATCATGGTGATGCTGCCCTGGTATTGCTCACGCCGCAGTGTCTCGACGGCAGCGAAACCAGCCGCGCCACCCCCGACAATGACAATTCTTTCCGGAGCCGCACCGCCATCTCGCACCACCGGTGCCGTTCGCTTACGCTTCTCGACCACGAATATCTTGCCTTCTCGCTGTTCCACAGACCAGCAGGCGAGCGGGCTGAAGGCGGGCGCGCGCAGCGCCTCGCCCGTGCGCAGATCGAAGCACGCGTGATGCCACGGACACCGAACCGTGTCTTCTGCTACCAGACCGTCGACGAGCGGCCCGCCGTAATGCGTGCATGTCGCGCTGATCGCGAATACCTCGCTCCCGCGGCGCACCAGCAGCACCTGCTCGTCGCCGCAATGGCCGACGAGCTTGCCGCCATCCTCAAGATCGGCGATCGCGATGCCCTGAACCAGATCCGGACCGTTTGCCTTCGAATGGCTCCCAGCCATTTTCGTCTCCGTTGGCGATTCTCAGCGCAAGATCGATAACTGGAGCCTCGATAGACTTCGCACGCCCTGAACATGTTCCATCCAGGCGCGCCTTCAGACCGACGCTTTCGTTTTCACCGGAGCTCCCGACTAAAGCGGAACCGCTACGTCCCAGTCTCCTGCCATCCAGGGCACCATGCAAACGAATTTAGTGAGCGATTGAATGCATTTTTTGTGTTGGATTCCAGGAGCATGTGATGGACGGACGAAGTGAGGACAAAGTGAACATGCCGGCCACTTTGAGGCTGTCGGTGTCACCACGGCGCGTGTTCTCGACCAGCCCGTCGGACCGCCGGCCAGCAAGTTTTAAAGGATCGCTTGCCTGGTCTTGCCCCAGTCCGCGAGAAAGGATGCCAACCCCTTGTCGGTGAGTGGATGCTTGGCAAGGCTCCGAAGTACAGTTGGGGGAATGGTCGCAATATCGGCGCCTGCAATTGCCGCAGCTTTGACATGGAGTGGAGTGCGTATTGAAGAAGCCAGGATTTCCGTCGTGAAGCATGCGTCGTTGTCGTAGATCGCGCGGATTTCCCGGACCACTTCCATGCCGTCCAATCCGAGGTCGTCGAGCCTGCCGATGAAGGGCGAAATGAACGTCGCGCCCGCCTTGGCCGCAAGCAATGCTTGGTTTGCGGAAAAGCACAGCGTGACATTGACCTTGTGGCCGAGGCGAGCGAGCGCCCGACAAGCCCTGAACCCATCCCAGGTGGATGGTACCTTGATGGCCACGGTGGTCGCGATGCTCGCCAAACGCTCTCCTTCGGCAATCATGCCGTCGAAGTCGGTCGCGGTGACTTCCGCTGAAACCGGGCCTTCGATCGTCCCGCAGATCTCCTTGATCACATCCCTGATCGGCCGACCGGTCTTCGAGATGAGCGACGGGTTCGTGGTCACCCCATCGACAAAGCCTGCCGCGGCAAGCTCGCGAATTTCAGATATATCGGCTGTATCGACAAAGAATTTCATTGTGCGTCTCCTCGATGATTTGATGAACCTTGCTCGGTTTGGTTCCAGAAAAGTGATTTGAACCCGCTGTAGTGGTCACACGCCCCATGTCCTTGATGGCACAAAGGCAGGGCGGCGCGACGTCTCTAGCGATGTCCCAGCAAAATCTCTCTCAGGACGACGGCATCGTTGTGGGCCTCGTCATGAGCCGAGTAGACGAGCGTGACAGGGCCGTGTCGTATCAGGTCGCGGAGCCGGTCGAGCTCATCGCCATGCGCGTGGATTTCCGCCGCATATCTCCGACGGAATTCGTCCCAGCGGGCGGGATCGTGTCCGAACCATTTCCGAAGCTCGGTGCTTGGCGCGAGTTCTTTCATCCAGCAGTCGATGCCGGCATCGATCTTCTTGACCCCGCGCGGCCAAAGCCGGTCAATCAGCACCCGCGTGCCATCGTCGGCAGCTGGGCTCTCATAGGCGCGCTTCAGTTTTATGCTCTCGTCGATGGCTTTTCCGCTCATCCGTCCGTCTCCTTTCGTTGACGGCATCGAGAAGCCCGGAGAACTCGTTTCGAAGGATCATCTCGTCGGCTTGATCGGATACGATGACGAAGATGCTGCCCCGATACCGTTCGATCCAGTGATGGCCGGTTCCGTGGCTTCGCAGGTAGTCGCCGATCTGATGAACGGTCGAATACCCCAGGCCCTGATGCAGGAGGAATTTCATAAGATTGTGCTTTGCAAGCCGGACAGATCGTCCCTGGCTCAGGGAGAGGCCTTCTGTCCTTGGGCGTTGAATTGTTTCAGATAGGCGATCACATCGGCGATCTCCTGGTCTTTGCTGAGACCAGCGAATGTCATCTTCGTGCCGGGCACCAACTTGCGCGGCGCGTGCAGATATGTGGTCAGCGTCGGTTCATCCCAGGTCAGGCCCGAATTCTTGTTCGCCGCGGAATAGCTGTAACCAGGGTAAGTGCCTGCCGCACGGCCAACGACGCCATTCAATACCGGCCCTACCCCGTTCTTGGCGTCGGGCCCGACCGCATGGCAGGCCATGCATCTCTTGAAGACCGAGGCGCCGGCGTCAGCATCGCCAGGAGATTTGTCCTGCGCCTGCGCAGAGCCGACTGCGGTGAGAACCGCGGTCGTCAATCCAAGAATCGTCGATCTCATCTTCGCGTGCTTCAATCAGGGGCGGCTTGGTTGTCGCCAAGCCACCCTGGTTATGTCGGTATTCGAAACGCACAGTCTGCCGGATCCGAAGCGTGAATCCGGACCCGGCAGACCTGCCTCAGGAGGGAACCAATGGGCCGGGGTTCTTCAGATAATTCTTGATCGCGTCCGCCGCCCAATAGGCAAGAGCGCCCACCGGTCCGGTCGGATTCTTCCCGGCGTTCTGCGGGAACACGCAGGCGCCGGTGACAAATACGTTCGGGACATCCCAGACCTGAAGATGTTTGTTCAGGACGCTGGTGGTGGGGTCGGCGCCGAAAACGGCCCCGCCGGTATTGTGGGTGCTCTGATAGGGAACGATGGAATAGGGCACCGGCGGAATGCTCCGATCGACCCTGATCGCACCCATCTCCTTGGCGATGTTCACGCAAATGTCAGCCTGGCCGTTCATCTGCTTAACCTCGTTGTCCTGGAAGTCGAACGTCATCCTCATCAGCGGACGTCCGAAGATGTCCGTATAGGTTGGATCGAGGCTGAGATAGTTCTGCCTGTAGGCCATCACCGCGCCTTGATTGCCAACGTTGGCAGCATGGTCATAGTTGTCGACCACTGCCTTCTTCCAGTCCGAGCCCCAGCGCGGCGTGCCATGGGGTGTCGGATGTGACTGGATAGGCCGGGCGCCCGAGTTGCTGCAACTGATACCGCCGCCGCCGATGTATCCGGCCTTCACGAAATCGTAGTTGTCGCCGTTGAAATCATCCATGCAGGTGCCGAGCGCGCCGGCGCCCATGAAGCGGTTCAGGATGGTCTTCTTGTCGAAGAAGGCGGTAGCCCCGCCGCCGCACTGGTAGGCATAGTTTCGGCCGACCACGCCTTTACCCGTGGCGGGATCGTAAGGAACGCCGATCCCCGACTGCAGCAGCAGGTTGACGTTGCCGAGCGCGTAGGCCGACAGGATGATGAGGCCGGCAGGTTGTTCGAATTCTCGCCCGCGAGCGTCGAGATAGCTGACGCTGACGGCCTTCTTGCGGGTCGAATCGAGATTGACCTTCAGCACGATCGAATTTGTGCGCAGTTCGAAATTCGGATTCTTCAGCGCCAGCGGAATAACGGTGAAATGCGGGCTGGCTTTTGCATTCGCCTCGCAGCCGAAACGCTCGCAGTAGCCGCAGTAGTGGCATTGGCCGAACGCCACGCCATCGGGATTGACGTAATCGCGAGACGCGTTGGACGAGGGGTTTGGGAAGGGATGGTAGCCGAGGTTGCGGGCCGCCTTCTCGAACATCACCATGCTCTGCGCGGCGATCATTGGCGGGTTGGGATAATCTTCCTTGCGCGAGCCCTCGAAGATATTGCCGCCGTCGATTTTCTTGCCGTTGAGATTGCCGGCCTTCCCGGAGGTGCCGCAGGTCTTTTCGAACTTGTCGTAATAAGGTTCGAGATCGTCATAGGTGATCGGCCAGTCCTGCAGGTGCATGTCCGAAGGGATGATCTTTTCGCCGTACTTGTCGACGGTCCGGGTGCGCGCCTGATGATCCCATTCGAGCCAGCGCCAGGTCACGCCGTTCCAATGCACGCCGGCACCGCCGACACCCTGCCCTGGCAAGAACGAGCCGAGTTGACGCATCGGCAGCGCCGTTTGCGATTCACTATTGCGGAATGTGATGGTTTCCCGCCGCACGTTCTGCATGAGGTCGTGGCGGGCGGCGTAGCGCAGTTCGTCGTGGATTTCAGGATCGATGAAATCCGGATTGGTGTCACGCGGGCCTCCCCGCTCAAGGGCGACGATCAAGCTCCTTGGCAATGATGCCGCCTGTCCATCCAAGACCGACAATCAGCACATCGACCGGGTTCAGTTTGGTGGCCATGTCAAAGTCTCCTTTTTCTTGCGGCGATCAAATGAGGTCCTGGATGCCCTTCGGTTCAGCCTTGTAGGGCTTGTTCCGGAACGGCTCGATCTTGTCCGCGTACATGGCATCTGCGCCGGGGAAGCCGATCATCTTCCAGGCAGCCGCGTCCTTGTTCCCGCCGTACATCGGGTCCGCGAAATAACCCTCGATCGTGAGCTGCAGAAGGAGGCTGAAGAAGGTTGCAGCGGGCACCGTTGGAAGCTCGGTCTTCGTGGCCTCAAGGTCCGCCATAGTGGCGGCGCGATCCTTTGCCGAAAGGGCCGCGAAGCTGTTCTTGTGGCTTTTCTGTACGACGGCATTGACGTCGGCGATTCCCGCCCGGATCAGCTCCGAGGGCGTCATCGGCAATTGATATCCCTGCCCGGGCGTACCCTCGCCGAACGGCCCTTCCAGATAAAGCCGGTCGCCCTTGCCGTATCCGCTGGCCATCTGCCGGTCGATGTATGTCGCCACGCCAAGCTCCTTGGCTCCGGGACCGGCCGCATCGTTTGGAATGAGCGTGTCGACCGCCGCCTCGACGAAGGCGGATTCGTCGACATTGAAGAATTCGTAGCCACCGCCTCGGGCACGAGGTTCGGCGGCGTGATGGTGCTTCGTGTCCGTGGCGGCCGCTGCCACGATCTCGTCCGCCGATGCGGATCCGCCAAACGGCAGGGTGCCCGCTGCCGCGCCGGCCGCGCCGAACAGTTTTAGAAAGTCACGACGTCCGACATCGCCTTGGCCGTTCTTTTCATTCGTCGACATGATCGCTCCTGTGACACCGCGGGCAAACGAGGGGGTGAGGATGGAGAGGCCTATGCCCGCTCCATCCCGGCGCTGCGCCGCGTTCAGCGCTCAATCCGGTGAGTATTCGGAGAGCCTAATGTTCGCGCCCACTATGTGGCAAACGAAATTCATTGACATTTAAGCGCAATTTTTATGCTATTAGCGGTCATGGATATTGAACTCGCTCGCACCTTCATTGAGATCGTCTCGACCGGGAGCTTCATTCGCGCCTCGGAGCGCTTGAACGTCGCCCAGACGACCGTCAGCGCACGGATCCGCAACCTCGAGCAACAATTGGGCCGATCACTCTTCGTTCGCCACAAAGGCGGCGCTTCGCTCACGCCCGCGGGTGAGCAATTTCTGCGGCACGCTCCGATGTTCGTCCAACTATGGCAACGCACCCTTCACCAGGTTGCCGTGCCTCCGGGACGCCGGGCCGTCCTGACGGTCGGCAGCGAAGTCAGCCTTGCGCAACCTCTTCTGCTCGACTGGGTCCGCTGGATGCGCCGCTCGCTTCAGGATATCGCGCTGCGAGTACACGTCGACGTGCCACAGGACCTGATCAACCAGGTCGCCTCGGGAATGGTCGACATAGCCATCATGTACGCGCCCCCACACAGACCGGGCTTGAAGATCGATCTGCTTCTTGAGGAAAAACTGGTTCTCGCGACCACCAACCCCGAAGCGCAACTCCTGGACGGATCCGATTATGTCTATATGGATTGGGGGCCGGATTTTGAGCTTCATCACGGCGTGAATTTCCCGAGTGCTGCGCCGGATCTTTCCTTCGACCTCGGTCCGCTCGGATTGAACTATGTTCTGGCCGCTGGCGGGTCCGGATATTTCCGAATGAGCTCCGTGCAACCTCACATAGAAGCCGGCCGGCTTCATCTTGTGCCTGAAATGCCCCAGTTCTCCTATCCGGTCTATGCGGTGCAGTCCGCAAGTGCGGATGGAAGCGTAGTAGGTCCTGCCCTGTCAGGATTACATGCCGTTGCAGGCGGCGACGTTAAATTCTAGTCATTCTTGCTTTTACATCCGATCGGATTGACGGGAACAGCAGGTCGACTGTCGTCCCAATCCCCGGCTCGCTCGCGATGCGAACATGGCCGCCGATCATACGCATCAATGCGCGCACTTGCGGCAGCCCCATGCCGGTACCTTCCTCACCCTTCGTGGTGAAGAAAGGATCGAACACGTTTCGCAACACTTCGGCGGTCATGCCGCAACCTTGGTCCTTGACGCTAACGCAGACATAGGTTCCCGGCCCAGGCGGGTCGGGTGTCGCGGTCTCCTGCACCAACGGCCCGGTGATGACCCTGATCTCGCCGCCATTTGGCATGGCATCGCGCGCGTTGACGACGAGATTAAGCACTGCGGTGTCGAACAATGCGGGATCGATCAGGCAGTCGGGAATTTCTGCACCGAGTTCAAGCTCGACGCGCACATCGGGTCCGCCGCCGTACCTCAGCAAAGGCGCGAAGGATCTGAGGAATTCATTCACGTCGCCAGCATGAGCATCAAGTTCCTGGTGCTTTGCAAAGGCGAGGAGCTGCGAGGTCAAATCGATCCCGCGATTGATTCCTTCCCGCGCCAGCGTGATGCAGGCCCTCACACGGTTGGGCTCGTCGGCTCTTGCTTCGGCAAACCTCAGGCCGGACTCGATGACCGCCAGCAGGTTCCTGAAGTCATGCGCAATGCCGCCAGTCATCTCGCCCAATGCAGCAAGGCGATTCCTCGCACGCTCGCGTCCCTCGACTACGGCCCAGCCATCGATAGAAGCGTCCAGCAGCTGAGAGCGCCCGCCTCGCGCAGCTTGAGACCGCGACTGATTTTCGCATGTATGCACGTCGCCTGTCATGAGAGCCCTCCCCCAATCGACGACAGCCGGGAACTCGTGCCCCGGTCTGACGCAGCATCCAATCTTCCTTGTTTCAGCCCGGTCCCGTAGGCATGGTCTGATCGCGCCGGACGAACCCTCGTGTCATGATGTCTTCGACTTTCGGAAATGCCTTGAGGGCCGCCTCCGGCAGATCGCCATTCGGGCCAACCAGCTCGCTCCAGCCATGTGCCTCGGGCGCGCCGACGATGATACGTCCGACCATTCCGGCGTGCTCATGCGGGATGCAATAGTAGTCATAGACCCCCTTCTCGATGAAAATGACCGAAAAGCTCTCGTTGGGCAGGAGGTAATCGGAATCCCACGGTTTTGCCGCCTTGGGCATGCGGCGCGGTCTCCCGAAGTTCGTCGGACTGTAGGCAGTCGTCGTGTGCGAATTGCCGGAATTGAGATTCGTCCAGCGCACCGTCTGTCCCGGTTCGACCAGGATGCCGATCGGGTCGAACCAGACCTGTGAGCCGTCGTCGCGGCCTCGCATTCTGATTTCCACCACCTCGTCGGCCCACGCGACCTGGGGAGAGAGGGAAAGGGCAGCCACAAGCCCGCCACCCCCGCCCAGTACCTGACGACGTGTGAAGCTCATTTGGCGACACGTGCTTCGTCGGCGGTAGAGACGTGCCACAACACGACGTGGACGTGCGGTTCCGGAACGCCGGGATGCCCGGCATTGTAGTAGATGTCGACATGGTCGACATTGCCGCCTGGCGCCTTGAGGTCGTCCAAACGCTTGTCCGGATTGAGATCCTTGATCGGCAGCATATAGATGGTGCTGACAAGCTTGCCGTCATGGTCATAGGCAAGGAACGGGCCGGCAGGCAATGTCGTCGGATCGACGAAAAGTTGGCCCATGCCCGGCAGGAAGTCGGGCAGCTTCACGAGCTTGCTGACCTGTTCGTAAGGAGCCGCTGGTGGGGCTTTGGTGACCTCATCCGCCGCCATGGCGCAAAGCGAACTGCCCGCTGTGAAGGCAACTGCGAGGATGAGTTTTTTCATCACGGTATCTCCTTGTTGAACTAAAAATGCGACCACCGTTGATCTATAGGAAGGTGGACAACCGATATTCATTGGTGAGACGGGCATATCGCGTCCAAACCAGCAAGCAGGAGACTGTTCCGGTCGTCAAACGAAATTAACTGTTGTCTCAGTGCACTATTTTTGCTCGTCAGATCGCGTACGGTTTGCTTGATTTCGAAAAATCTTTCACTACCTTCAAACTGCTATGCATATTTTTAACCTCGATTTCCGGCGAATGCCGAAACGCCTCAAAACGGGCCATTAACCCGGACGCGAGAATGTCCTGGCTTCGCGTCCGGGACGGCCAGGATCTCAACTTCATTCGAAAGTGATTTCGGCTTCTGCCTAAGCAGCGCGGCTGAACACTCATTTGTCGCTTGCGTTTGGATCGACGCGGAGGTTTGACCCTGATGATCTCCCCCATCTTGTCGGAAGAAGACATCTCGCTTGATCTTGTGACAAAAGGAAAGCAATCAGCCTTGTCGAAAATCGCGATCAGGATCGCTCGAAGGAGTGGACTTGACGAGAAGGTGGTTCTCCGCGGTCTTTTCGACCGCGAGCGCCTCGCCTCGACTGGCATCGGTCGTGGCGTGGCGATCCCGCACGCTCTGCTGGAGAACATCTGCTCGCCTGTCGCGTCTTTGACACGCTTGGCCCCGCCTGTGGATTTCGACGGTCCCGACGACGACCCAGTCGATCTCATTTACACTATCCTTTGGCCGCGCTCAGCCTCTTCCGCCTTCCTCCCTGCCCTTTCGCGAATATGCCGGCTGCTTCGGGCATCTCAGGTTCGGGAGCGGCTCCGCCTTGCACAATCCGCAGATGAGGCGTTGACGGTTCTCGAAACTCAGCTGCTCCCGAGTTCCACCAATTTGCATATTTCCCCGGAGGGGTTGGAGTTGTATCGTATGGGGATGCAGCGCTGCCTTGCGGGGCGCGGTGCGATGGCCTCATTTCCGAGCACCCCTGACCGCTACACACCGCGATGATGCCCGAAAACTTCCTCGTAGGCCCCCCGTTCCCCGGCTGTATTGGCGACGGGCGAGCCAGCGGGCCACTAGGAACGCTGGAACTACGTGAGATGGCTGCGTGTGGACAATTGGGTGCAGTCTAGGCTTCGACTGGACGGATGTCACACTACCGCATGGGAAGAGCGCTCTTTCTGGGAAGTAGACGAGAATGGTTAAGCCGAAGAAAAACGACAAGCCAGTTTCAAGGCAGTTCGAGTCTAACATTAACCGTGACAGCAGCTTGCTGCCGATGCTGATCGGCGGGCTTGTCCTGAATCATTATCGGGGCAACCGTCGTTATGATGTTCGTTTAGTTTCGCATGGGTACCGACGCGAATAGCGGCCGTGACCCACCCGCCATTAGGCCTGCTGATCAATTTGACAGGACTCTGGCCTCGTTACGTGGATGTGTGGTGACGCGAAGCTCAACGGCGGGCGCGGTCGATAGAGATGTTGCTAGGCGCGCATCCGTACGCCGCCGCGTATCTGCGCCTGCCCATCGCCCGCAGCCGGCATCGAGACTTATCATCTTGAACCTCGGCTCGAAAGCAGGAGGGGGGAACGACTGGGCAACACCGTGGGACTTTCCGTGGGACTTTGCGTGCCGGACTCTGCCAATGTACGCCGTTCGTTCCGCTCTTCCATTTTGGGGCTTGCTCAAAATGGTTCGGAACCCTATGGGGATGCCGTTCGGAGTGTAGCGCAGCCTGGTAGCGCACCTGATTTGGGATCAGGGGGTCGCGTGTTCGAATCACGCCACTCCGACCAGTTTCCTGAACATCTTAGAGCCCGCGCTTCGGGAACCCTGTCGGCCTTCAGAAGTTCTGTTGCCATGGCCGACACTCCAAGGACCCCCACCATCGCCCGCATCTGGCGCGGCCGGACCTTGCCGGAAAAAGCCGACGATTATGAAGCTTACAATTACGAGACCGGCATCAAGCCGCTCATCGAAAAGGCAGTCGGCGTCCAGACATTTCGCGAGGACACGGCGACCCATTCCGAGTTCGTGACGATCTCCTATTGGGAGAGCATCGAGGCAATGGCGCGCTTCACCGGCGGCGGGCCGACCCAGGTCCACCACCTCGACCGCGACGCGGAATTCCTGATCGAGCTGCCGAAGAGCGTGCAAGTGCTGCGCTTGCTCACCAGCCATGGCAAGACGGGCTGAAGGTGTCCAGCATCGAGCAACAGGCCTTGATCTCTGAAGGGAGCCGTCGGCGTGGAACCGAGTAAACCCGCCGGGCGAGTCCCCAACAACCTCGAGCCCGGCGAGCCTACAACCCGATCTGCAATGTGACCGGGACCGGGATCAACCGGCCCCTTCCACGCTGCAAGATGGATGCCAGGGAAATGGCTCGAAATGGGACAGCCACGATCGTCCCGCAACTCCGGACGGAAAACCGCTACGCGCTTTTCCCGGAGTTGCTCTAGACTCCGGGCAAACGGGGCAAGGGGGACTCTGGATGCCTATTCTCGAGGCGCTGCTGTCGCTGATCGGCCCGGCCTATTTGGCCTATTATGGCTTCGCGGTTCCGGTCGCGGTCGCCTGGGCAATCCTGTGCGCTACTCTGTGGGTTTGGAACAACCGGCCGAGCAAGAGGCAGAATGGCAGCGTCGCCCCGTCGCGGATCGCCAGCCTGGTGCTCTTCGTCTTTGTCGCCGCATGCTGCGTGGCGACGCATACGGGGGTCTATCTGCTGGCTCGGCATCTGGCCGGACTATGGGCGTAAAGAGCGCACAACCTCGAGAACAGCCTTCCTCGATACTCTAAATATCGAACTCGCCCTGGCCCTCATCCATGGCGCTGACGGTCTCGGCGGCAAGCGCTCGGGTGATCGGCGTCTTGCGCTCGAGAGCGGCGCGGTCGAGGCGCTCCACGACCCGCATGGCGGTCGCCAGCGAGCGTTCGATGCGCCGCACCAGATATTGCACGACATGCGGCTCGACCTCGACCTGGCGGTCGGCGAAGAGCTTGGTGATAACGCCGGCGAGCAGCAGGTCGTCCGGCTCGTGGATCTCGATGGTCGCCGCCGCTTTCAGCCGCGAGATGAGATCCGGCAGCGCGACGCGCCAGGCCGAGGGAAAGCGCCGCGCCGTCAGAAGCAGCGTGGAGCCGGCGCCGCGCACGGTGTTGATCAGGTGGAACAGGCCTTGCTCGTCGATCGGGAGCTTGTCGATGTCGTCGATCAGCGCGGGGCTCGCACCTAGCCCGCCAATGTGCTCGCCGATGCTGTCGGGAGCGATGGCGACAGCGTGCGCATGCGCTTGCCAGATCTGGGCGAGATGCGTCTTGCCGGACCCGGGAGGGCCGGCGAGCACCACCACCGGCGCGGGCCAGTCCGGCCAGCGGTCGACCAGTGCTGCGGCCTGCGCGTTGGCGCCTGAGACGACGAGCTCGTCGCGCGAGTAGCCGGTACCGTGGCCGAGATCGAGCGGCAGCTGGCGCGGTGGATCGGTTCGTTCGCCAGTCATTTCAGCCACGCGGCTGTGAGCGGCGGCCGCCGCCGCGATCCGCCGGCAAAGGAGGTGCTGGCTCTGTGGCATGGCCGTTGTAAAGCGGCGATTCGAGGTAGCGGGCAATCGCAAAGCGCACCAGCACGGCAATGGCCGCCGAAGCCGGCACCGCAATCAGCAGGCCGACGAAGCCGAACAGCGCACCGAAGGCAAAGAGCGCGAACATCAGCCAAACCGGGTGCAGGCCGACGCTTTTGCCGACCAGCCTCGGCTGCAGGATATTGCCCTCGATGAACTGGCCGACGAAGAACACGCAGACCACCGCCACGATCATCGTCCAATCCGGCCAGAACTGGACGAAGGCGACGCCGACAGCAAGCACCAGCCCGGTCAGCGAGCCCACATAGGGGATGAAGGAGATCAGCCCGGCGAAGAAGCCGATGAGGATGGCGAAGTTCAGCCCCGTCAGCGTCAGGCCGGTAGCGTACATGGCGCCCAGCACAAGGCAGAGCGTGCCCTGCCCGCGCACGAAGCCGGCGGTGGCGGTGTTGATGTCGCGGGCAAGCGCCCTGACCGTCTCGACATAATCTCGCGGCACCCAGCTGTCGACCACGGCCACCATCCGGTCCCAGTCGAGCAGCATGTAGAAGGCAACGACCGGGGTGACGACGAAGAGGCTGACCACCGAAACCAGCGCCACGCCCGAGCTCCAGATCGAGGTGAAGACGGTGGTGAGCAGCCCGAAGCCGGTGGTGAGCAGCGAGTTCAGTCCTTCGCGCAGGCTGGCCGCGTTGACGCCAAAACGCTGCTCCAGCCACTTCGGGTCGAAGCTGGTGATGAGCGACTGCAGGCGGGTGAGATATTCCGGCAGCTTGCGCGCGAAATCGGCCATCTGCGTGGCCAGCACAGGGACCAGAATAACGAAGGCGAGCACTACGACGACGACGAAGGCAATGAGGATCACCACCGTCGCCATCAGCCGGGAGAGGCCGAGCCGCTGCAGCCGATCAGCCACCGGATCGAGGAAATAAGCGAGCACCATGCCGGCGACGAAGGGCAAGAGGATGCCGGAGAAGACATAGAGGAACAGCGCCAGAAGCACGGCGACGATCAGCCAGAACGCGATCTGCCGGCGCAACGCGGTCGAGGCCGCGGCCGTCCAGGCTTCGCCGTCAGGTGTCCGTGCTGGAATTGCCCGACTTGGTGTTGCTCGTCCGGGAGCCTTCGCCATAGCCACTCATATGCCTTAGCCAGGCCACGAGATAGGCCGCGGCCGAAGCCACGGTCAAGACCCCCGAGAGCAATATGAGGGCCGGCCGGAGCGGATAGAGATGCATGGAAAAGGCAAGCTCGCCCAGCACAAGCGCCGCCAGCGCGATCTGCACGGCGGTGTTCACCTTCGACACCAAGAGCGGCTTCATCTCGACCGGCTGCGCCATCACGCTGGACAAAAGCACGGCGCAGACGATCAGCGCGTCGCGCGAGACCATGGTCACGACAAGCCAGAGCGGCAGTTCCCCGGCATAACCCATGACGACGAAGACCGAGACCAGGAGGAGCTTGTCGGCGACCGGATCGAGATAAGCGCCGAGCCGCGAGAACAACCGGTAGCGGCGAGCGATGAAACCGTCGACGCCGTCGGAGATGCCGGCGACGAGGAAGCCGGCAAAGGCCCAGTCCCAGTGCGCCTGCAGCATGGCCAGCACCACGGCCGGCACCAGCAACAGCCGCATGATCGTGATCATGTTAGGTATGGTCACGTGATGTCCCATCATGGGTTTTGTTGGAAGATAGTTGATGGAGATGAGAGGCGCACGCAAGGGAGGAGTTGCGGATCTCCCCGCTCGAGGGGGAAGATGGTCTCTGGCGCACAAGGCGCTGGAGCTCCACGCGAGGCGACCCCCCTCTGTCGCCTCCGGCGACATCTCCCCCTCAAGGGGGGAGATTGGCTCTCACGCGCCTTGCCCCTCGAAACCATTCATGCGATGAGCCCGCAATGGAAACAGGGATGAGCCGAAGATGAGCAACGGCGACAAGGCCAAGCGCAAGAACGGGCTCACCTATGCCGAGGCGGGCGTCGATATCGATGCCGGCAATCTCATGGTCGAGAAGATCAAGCCGCTCGTGCGCGCGACGCGCCGGCCGGGCGCCGACGGCGAGATCGGCGGCTTCGGCGGCCTGTTCGATTTGAAAGCCGCCGGCTTCACCGATCCGGTGCTGGTCGCGGCCAATGATGGGGTCGGCACCAAGCTCAAGATCGCCATCGATTCCGGCAAGCACGACACCATCGGCATCGACCTCGTCGCAATGTGCGTCAACGATATTGTCGTGCAGGGCGCCGAGCCGCTGTTCTTCCTCGACTATTTCGCCACCGGCAAGCTCGATCCGGACCAGGGCGCGTCCATCGTCGGCGGCATCGCGCAAGGCTGCCGTCAGGCCGGCTGCGCGCTGATCGGCGGCGAGACCGCCGAGATGCCCGGCATGTACCACGACAAGGATTACGACCTTGCCGGCTTTGCCGTGGGCGCGGCCGAGCGCGGCCAGTTGCTGCCCACCGACGACATCGTCGAGGGCGACGTGCTGCTTGGCCTCGCCTCCTCCGGCCTCCACTCCAACGGCTTTTCGCTGGTGCGCCGCATCGTTGCCGCGAGCGGACTTGGCTGGAGCGATCCTGCGCCGTTCAACGATGAGCTCAGCCTCGCCGAAGCGCTGCTCGAGCCGACGCGCATCTACGTGAAGTCGATCCTGAAGGCGATCCGCAACACGCATGGCATCAAGGCGCTGGCTCATATCACCGGCGGCGGTTTTCCGGAAAACATTCCGCGCGTGCTGCCCAAGGATTTCTCCGCCGAGCTCGACCTCGAAGCGATCGACGTACCGCCGGTATTCTCGTGGCTCGCCAGGACCGGCGGCGTCGCGCCGCAAGAAATGATGCGCACCTTCAACTGCGGCATCGGCATGATTCTCGCGGTTGCTTCCGGCCAGGCGGCGCAGGTGGCGGCGGTGCTGCAGGAAGCCGGCGAGACGGTGACGCCGATCGGCCGCATCGTGCCGCGCCGCGACGCCGGCGTCATCTACCGGGGCTCGATCGAACTATGAGCAGGAAACGCACGGTCGTCCTGATCTCGGGCCGCGGCTCCAACATGACGGCGCTGATCGCGGCAGCCAGCGACCCGACCTATCCGACCGAGATCGTCGGCGTCATCTCCGATCGTGCGAACGCCGCGGGCCTCGGCCTCGCGCAGTCGCGCGGCATCGCCACCAAGGTCATTCAGCGCGCCGACCATCCGAGCAAGGACGCACATGACGCTGCGATCGATGCCGCGCTTACCGGCTTCGGCGCCGAGATCGTGGCTCTGGCCGGCTATATGCGCATCCTCGGCCGCGGCCTGGTCGAAAAATGGCAGGGGCGCATGGTCAACATCCACCCTGCCCTTCTGCCTGCCTTCAAGGGGCTGGACACGCATGCGCGCGCCATCCGCGCGGGCGTGCGCATCCATGGCTGCTCCGTGCATTTCGTCACGCCCGAGATGGATGACGGCCCGATCATCGCCCAGGCCGCCGTGCCGGTGATGGTCGGCGACAACGAGGACACTTTAGCCGCGCGGGTGCTGAAGGTGGAGCACCGGCTCTATCCGCTGGCGCTAGGGCTGGTCGCCGAAGGCAAGGCGCGCATGGAAAAGGGCCACACCGTGCTTGCCCATTTCGCCGACGACGCCGACAACGCCACTTCAGTGGTGATGGCGCCCGACCCGCTGCGCGAGGAAACCGACCTCGAACAGCTGGCGCGCATCACGCCGTAGGACTGCCATGGCGACGCCCAGACAACTCCTTGTGCTGCGCCATGCCAAGTCGAGCCGGGACGATCCCAAGCTCGCCGATTTCGACCGTCCGCTCGCCCCGCGCGGGCTGAAGACGGCACCGCTGATCGGGCGCGAGCTTTCGCGGCGCGGCTGGCTGCCGGATCTGGCACTGGTCTCGCCGGCGCTGCGCACCCGCGACACCTGGCGACTGGTCGCCGCCGAATTGCCGAAGCATGGGCCAGCGGAATTCGCCGAGGAGCTCTACGCGGCGGCGCCGGCCGCCATCCTGGCGTGCGTGCGGCAGGCGAAAGCCACCAGCCTGATCGTGATTGGTCACAATCCCGGCCTGCAGAATTTCGTGCTGCGGCTCGCCGGCACCGGATCGGATGAGGGCGTGTTCAAAAAAGTCGAAGCGAAGTTTCCGACGGCGGCACTGGCCCGGTTCACGGTGAAGGAGGATTGGGCGAACCTCGACTTCGGCGGAGCGCGACTGACGCATTTCGTCAGGCCGAAGGATTTGGAATAGAGCGCCTCTGTGCGCAGCCGGGCCTATAGTCACGACACAAGCCGGCCTGCGGATAGCCGGCTCCATAAAAGCAGAGCGGCGGGACAAACCCGCCGCTTTCAGGTCTATCGACGATCGACCGTCTAGTGGTTGCCGAACAGATCGCGGTCGGCGCCCTGGGTAACCGGCTTCTGGACGTTCGCATCAGACTTCTTGACCGAAGCGGTGTACGAGGTATCGACCGAAGCAGCCGGCTGGTGGGCGTTGGCCGAACCGTAGTTGTCGGAACCGGCGAAAGCGGCACCGGTGGCAACGAGAAGGGCAGCGGCGGTAAGAGCGATCTTGGTCATTTCAGTTACTCCAGATTTGAGGGGTGAGTTTGAAGAGGTCGGGCTGGCGGCCGGTTAGTGGTTGCCGAACAGGTCGCGGTCGCTGCCCTGGGTGACGGGCTTCTGGACATTCGCATCAGACTTCTTGACCGAAGCGGTGTACGAGGTGTCGACCGAAGCAGCCGGCTGGTTGGCGTTAGCCGAACCGTAGTTGTCGGAGCCGGCGAAAGCAGCACCAGTGGCAACGAGAAGGGCAGCGGCGGTAAGAGCGATCTTGGTCATTTCAGTTACTCCAGATTTGAGAGTTGTGGTTCTGATCGGTTCGGGACGGAGGCCTAGCGGCCCCAAATGCCCTGGCCGGATTCCGGCTGGTTCTGATCGGGCGTGATCCTGAGATCGCGCTGCTCGAACTTGCGGATCGAACCGGTGATGCTGCGGTCGATGTTGTCGCCCGACCGCGGCGCAACCGACTGGGTGACGGCCGGCTGGTTGACGTTGTCGGAACCGTAATGGTCGCTGCCGGCGAAGGCGCTGCCCGTGGCAACGAGAAGGACCGCGGCGGTAAGAGCAATCTTGTTCATTTTAGGTACTCCAGATTTTCAAAATTCTGTCCGTCAAGTGGCGTGCCGTAATGGAAATTCGCGTCGCTCGGACCACCCCGAGATGGGTCGGTCCTGTTGCCATTTCCAATCACGAAGATGTGCAAATCGAACCGTTCGGTTCGACCTTGAAATCGCGTGAACAGCGCGGCTGCCACATTCTTTTGTTTGAATATCAACTACTTGCAGTGTTAGCCGACGAGGTTTCACGGTCTGGACAACGAGCCAGCGTTCACCTGAGTTACACGAACCGTCAACATAAATTGAACCGAACCGTTCGGTTTTATCCATCGCGCGAGCGAATTGGGCCTCCAGGCTGACCGACGGAACCGATTTCAGCCGGCGTTTGCCTTGTCCGCGGATCGAGACTATCGATTGCTTTCAAACTGTCCGTTCGGACCGCCGGGCCGCGCTTGCGAAAGCCCGGCGCCACCCGGATGGAGGCATTGCCGAACAGCGATGGACGATGCGGCTCCTGCTTGTCGAAGACAATCGCGAACTGGCCGATTGGCTGAGCAAGACGCTGCGCCAGGCGAGCTACGTCGTCGACGTGGTACATGACGGCGAGGACGTCGAGCATGCGCTGGCGGCCGGCGACCATGCGCTGATCATCCTCGACCTCGCCCTGCCGCGCATGGGCGGGATGGAGGTGCTGAAGCGGCTGAGGGCACGCGGCAACCCGGTGCCGGTCATCGTGCTCACCGCCAACGCCAGTCTCGACGGCCGGGTGAAGGGCCTCAACGAGGGCGCCGACGACTATCTGGCTAAACCCTTCCAGATCGAGGAACTGGAAGCGCGCATCCGCGTGCAGCTGCGCCGTGCCAACGACCGGACAGCGCCCGTCATCTCCTGCGGCGACCTCGTCTTCGACACCAACACCAGGCTGTTCTCGCTCGGCGGCGCGGCGCTTTCGCTGACGCCGCGCGAACATGCGGTGCTGGAACAGCTGGTAGTCAAGGCGGGGCGCACGGTGAGCAAGGCGGCACTCTCGACGGCGATCTACGACTTCGACACCGACGCCGATCCCAGCGCCATCGAGATCTACGTGCATCGGCTGCGCAAGAAGCTGGAAGGCTCGCGCGTGCAGATCGCCACCTTGCGCGGCCTTGGCTATCTGCTCCGCCATGAAGATTAGGGCCATGAAAATTAGCAGCCTCCGCCTGCAATTGCTGGCCTGGGTGGTGCTGCCGCTGACCGCGCTGGTGACGGTCAATCTGTGGACCAGCCAGCGCAACGCGCTGGCGACGGCAGATCTGGTCACCGACCGGATGCTGGTCGGCTCGGCGCGCGCGATCGCCGAGCGGGTGGCGATGGCCGAAGGCGTGCTCGACGCCACCATTCCGCCGGCGGCGATCGAGATGTTCGACACCGGCGACCGCGACAGCGTCTACTACCGGGTCGAGACCGCCAACGGCCGGCTGCTGACCGGATATCCCGACCTCCCCCAGGCGTCGCAGAGCGGCAGCATCGAGGCTTCCTATCGCGATCGTCGGCTGCGTCTGACAACGCTCAGCCATGCCGTGATCGGCGCCGGCACGGATTCGCCGATCAGGGTCACGGTGGGCGTCACGCTCGCCGGCCATGACGCGATGGTGCAGCGGCTGTGGTTCAGCGCCTTTGCCCAGCAGCTGGCGCTGGTGGCGATCGCCGGCCTCTTCGTGCTGCTTGGCCTGCGCCGCGGGCTGGCGCCGCTGATGCGCCTGCGCGATACGGTGCGCTCGCCGGATCGCAGCGATCTCGACCCGGTCGAGGTGCCGGGCGCGCAAAGCGAGATCCGGCCGCTGATCGACGCGCTCAACGCCTATATGGAGCGCGTGCGGGCGCAGATGGCGGCGCAGCGCCGCTTCATCGCCAATGCCGCGCACCAGCTGCGTACGCCGCTGGCGCTCATGTCGACACAGGCGAGCTATGTGCTGCGCGAAAGCGCCGCCGACCGGCGCGAGGAGGCGCTGGTGGCTCTACAGGCAGGCTCCGGCCGGCTGGCGCGGCTGGCCGAACAGCTGCTCACGCTGTCGCGCGCCGAGCCGGGCAGCCGCCGGCCGCGTGCCGACCGCATCGACCTCACCGAAGCCGCCCGCGAGGTGCTGGAAACACATGCGCCGAAGGCCGTCGAGCGCAACATCGATCTTGGGCTCGAGGAAGCCGGACCTGTTCCCGTCATCGGCGAGGGCACCATGCTGCGCGAGATGATCGTCAACCTGGTCGACAACGCGCTGCGCTACACGCCAGCCGGCGGCACGGTGACCGTCCAGCTGGCCGCGATCGGTCGCGAGGGCGTGCTGACGGTCACCGACACCGGTCCCGGCATTCCGGCCGAAGAGCGCGAGCAGGTCTTCGAGCGCTTCTACCGCATTGCCGGTGCT
The DNA here is from genome assembly GCF_003997555.1 of Mesorhizobium sp. M1A.T.Ca.IN.004.03.1.1. Classification (NCBI taxonomy): domain Bacteria; kingdom Pseudomonadati; phylum Pseudomonadota; class Alphaproteobacteria; order Hyphomicrobiales; family Phyllobacteriaceae; genus Mesorhizobium; species Mesorhizobium sp. M1A.T.Ca.IN.004.03.1.1. Next base: position 27,734 of record NZ_RZTV01000002.1, read on the forward strand.
GCCGAGGAAGGCAGCGGGCTCGGACTCGCGATCGTACGCGAGGTGGTCGAGAATGCCGGCGGCAGCGTTGCGCTTGGCGGGGCCGCCGGCAGCGGGCTCAGGGTCGAGGTCCGGCTGCCGCTCGCCGCGCCCCAGGACAGGCCGACTGGAGCGGTCAGGCCCCCTGCTCGTTGAACGGCGCCGGACGCCATTTGACGACGTAGTTCTCGAAACGGGTGATGATGAACTCCACCACCAGCGCCATCACCGCCAGGATAATCATGGCGCCGAAGACGCCATTGGCGTTGAACGCGCCCTGGGCGGTCGAGATCAGCAAGCCCATGCCCTGCTTGGCGCCGAGGAACTCGCCGACCACGGCGCCGACCAGCGCGAAGCCAAAGCTGACATGCAGGCTCGCCAGGATCCAGCTCATGGCCGAGGGAATGATGACTGTGGTGGTGATCTGATAGGGTGAGGCGCCGAGGATCTGGGCGTTGGCGATCATCGCCCTGTCGGCCTCGCGCACGCCCTGGAAGGCGTTGGCGAAGACCACGAAGAACACCATGACGACGGCCAGCGCCACCTTGGAGGCCATGCCGAGGCCGAGCGCTATGATGAAGACCGAGCCCAGCACGACGCGCGGCACCGAGTTGGCGATCTTGATGTAGATCGAGAAGACATCCGCCAGGAGCTTGTTGCGGCCAAGGATGATGCCGGCGGCGATGCCGCCGACGGCGCCGATGGCGAAGCCGAGGAAAGTTTCCTCGAGCGTCACATAGATCTGCAGCCAGAGCGGCCCCTGCGAGGTGCCCTCGGTGACCCAGGACCAGATCTGCTCCCAGATGCCGGAGGGGCTTGAGAAGAAGAACGGATCGATGACGCCGTGATCGGCGCCAAGTTCCCAAAGAGCGAGGAAGACGATCAGGATGGCGAGCCGCAGGCCGATGACCAAGGCATGGCGGCGGCGCAGCCGCGCCCTCGCCCGGGCTTCCGCGGCGACGATCGAGGTCGCGCGGGCGGCTTGGTGAGAGGCTGGAGAGATGGCGGTCATGGCAAGTCTCCTTTCAATGGCCGGTCTGCAGGCCGCGGCTCTGGCCGAGCTGCACTTCGTCGCGCAGGTCGTTCCAGATCACCTTGGCGATCTCGATGAATTTCTGATCGTAGCGGATGTCGGCCATGACACGCGGGCGCGGCAGGTCGATGCGGTAGACGCTCTTCACCGTGCCCGGCCCGGCGGTGAGCACATAGACCTTGTCGGCCAGCGCCACCGCCTCCTCGAGATCGTGAGTGACGAAGACGACGGAGGATTTGAGTTCCGACCAGAGGCCGAGCAGCTCGTCCTGCATGGCGGTGCGGGTCTGCATGTCGAGCGCGCTGAACGGCTCGTCCATCAGCAGAATCTTTGGCTGGTTGATGAAGGTTTGCGCTAGCGCGACCCGTTTGCGCATGCCGCCAGAGAGCTGGTGCGGATAGTGTTTCTCAAAACGCGCAAGGCCGACGCGGGCGATCCAGTCGCGCGCCCGGTCATAGGCTTGAGCCTTCGGCGTGCCGCGATAGAGCGGGCCGGCGGCGACGTTGTCGATGACGCTGCGCCACGGAAACAGCGCGTCTGCCTGGAAGACGAAACCGATGTCGCGGCTGATCTCGGTTACGGGATTGCCCATGACGCGGACATTGCCGGTCGTCGGCCTGAGCAGCCCGGTGACGAGGTTAAGCGTCGTCGACTTGCCGCAGCCGGTCGGCCCGACGACGCAGGCGAACTCGCCGCGCGCCACCGTCATGGTGAAATCGCGGATGGCCGTCATCATGTGGCCGTCGGGGGTGACGAAGCGCAGCGTCACATCGTCGATGGCGATCGCGGCATCGGCCGGCGGCGCGGCCGGAGACAATTTCTCGGCCGCCATGGTTTGCAACTGCATGGCACACTCCTGTAGCGATAGTGCGAGGATGACTGGGGCTCGAGCCCATGGGCCCGCCGCGCCTCGGTATCCGGAAAGGCGCCGCTGCCGAATTGATTCAGGCAAGCGGCGCAACTTGTTGTTCTTCAACGACCGAGCCGGCAGGCCCGGCTCCCTGTCGGCGCTACTTGGCAGCGTCGACGAATGCCGTGGTATAGGTCTTCGACAGGTCGATCTGCTTGCCCTGCAGGCTCTTCGAGAAGGTCGACAGCACCTTCAGCACCGTCTCCGGGCCATCGGCGGGCATGCGGCCGTCAGGCGTGAACATCGCCTTGCCGCCGGCCAACCCTTGCACATAGAGGTCCTTGTTGCCGGCGTAATAATCCTTCGGCATCTGGTCCGCGATCTCTTCGGCCGAATGGCTGGCGATATACTTCATCGTCTTGACGAAAGCGTTGGCGAGCTTCTGCGCCTCGTCCTTATGGCTCTCGATCCAGGCGGACTGGACATAGAAGGATGCCGCCGGATAGTCGCCGCCCAGCGCTTCCCTGGTCTTTTCGGGCGTGCGCATATCGACCAGCACCTTGGCCTCGCCGGTCTGAAGCAGCTTGGCGATGGTCGGCTCGGTGGTCATGCCGGCCTGGATCTGGTCCTGCTTGACGGCGGCGATGAAAGTGTTGCCGGCGCCCACCGGCAGCAGCGTGTAGTCGCCCGGCTTCAGGCCGTTGCGCACGGCGAGATACTGCGTCAGGAAATCGGTCGAGGAGCCAAGACCGGTGACGCCGAGCGTGGCGCCCTTGAAGTCGGCCGGCGATTTGATTTCCGGATGCTTGGCCGAAACCAGCTCGACCTCGCCCGGCGCCTGGCTGAACTGGACGATCGACTGGATGTATTTGCCCTTCGACTGCAAGTCGACGGTGTGATCATAGAAGCCGACGACGCCCTGCACGGCACCGGCCAGCAACTCATTCTCGGCCTCGACGCCGGCGCGGGAGTTGACCAGCTCGACATCGAGCCCCTCATCCTTGAAGTAGCCGAGCTGCTGGGTGAGCACGGCCGGCAGGTAGATCTGCTTTTCCATGCCGCCGACGATGATAGTGATCTTGTCGGCAGCCGATGCCGCCGTGGCGCCCGCGGCGACGATGGCAAACGAAAGCGCCGCCGAACGCAAGACGCACTTCGAGATGAAACCGGTCACGTAACTTCCTCCACCTGGGCGGCGTGCCACCAGGCCACGCCGCATTTCCTCCTTGCCGGCCCGCTCCCGGACCGATCCCGCGGCGAACGCCGCAAAAATGTCATGGCATGCCCAAGCTTTCAGCTGGCTTTCAGTCATTTTAGCGGCCGAAAGAGCGAATTCCGCAGCTATCGCTGGTCACGAAGCGGCGAAGCCAAGCACATCGTGCATGCCGTATTCGCCTGGACACTGTCCGGCCACCCAGAGTGCCGCCGCGATGGCGCCGCGAGCAAACATCGAGCGGTCGCCAGCCGAGTGCGAGAGCGTCAGCGCCTCGCCCTCGGCGAGGAAGCTGACGGAATGCTCGCCGATGATGCTGCCGCCGCGCAGCACGGCGAAGCCGATCTCGCCGGCAGGGCGTGTGCCGACAATCCCATTTCGAGCGCGCCGCGCCACTTCGTCCAGCCTGACGCCGCGTCCGCGCGCCGCCGCCTCGCCCAACATCAGCGCCGTTCCGGACGGCGCATCGACCTTGAAACGGTGGTGCGCTTCCAGGATATCGATGTCGCAATCGTCAGCCCCAAGCGCCCGCGCCGCCTGCTCCACCAGCCCGGTCAGCATGTTGAGACCCAGCGAGTAACTGCCGGAGCGCACGATCGCGATCGTCTTCGCCGCGTCGGCGATCGTCTCCAGCTCGGAACCATCTAAGCCGGTGGAGCCGATCACCAGCGCCGGACCGCCGCGCGCCGCGCATGCCTTTGCTAGTTCGACTGACGCCGCCGGCGTGGTAAAGTCGATGACGACGTCGGCAAGCGCCAGCGCCGCGTCGCGCGCGACCGGCCCCTCGCCCGTGCTGCCCGGTCGATGGAAGCGGGCGACAAGCTCCAGCCGCGGATCGACCTGCACCGCCTCCGTCATCTCCCGGCCCATGCGGCCGAGCGCGCCGGCGATGGCTATTTTCAATGGCTGTTGCGGCAAGGGACACCTCGCCCGTCGCTTCGCTCCTTGCTCCGTCCTTGGATGACGAAGCAACGGGCGTTTTCGGCTAATCTCCCGGGCATGTGACCTGCCGAGCTCGCGCCACAGACCATCACAGCGCCCTGAGCCAGACCTTGTTGTCGTGGAGGGCAGCACCGCCATAGGGCGCCGGGGCGTCGGCACCGGTCAGCACGTTGATGCCTTCGCCGCGCTCATGCGCACTGTTCGGCCAGATGCCTTCCGCAATCACCACGCCGCGCTTCACGCCGTCGAAGAACCTGGCATGCAGCACCACGTCGCCGCGCCGGTTGCCGATCTCAACGCGGCCGCCGTCCTCGATGCTGAGCGCCGCGGCATCTTCCGGGTGCAGCAAAAGCTCCGGCCTGCCTTCCTTGGCTTTCGACACCGGCGTCTCGGCAAAACTGGAATTGAGGAAGTTGCGCGCCGGAGAAGTTGCCAGCCGGAACGGATGCTCTTCGTCCGCGAGCTCGATCAGCTCGACATGGTCGGGGAATTGGGGCAGGCGCTCGACCGGTCCGAACAAGCCCATGCTCTTCGGCGGCCGGTTCGGCGCCGACTGCCCGGTCCAATTGGGCCGGAAGTGGAATTTCTTGTCGGCATGGCCGAAGCCGTTGATGAAATGCGCGTCGTCGAAATCGGGTTGCAGGTCGACCCACTTTTGTTCCTTCAGGCTGTCGAAGCTGCCTAGCCCGCGCTTGCCGAGGATGATGTCGATATGCTCCTTCTCGGTCAGGCCAAAGCCCGGCCGGTCGCCGACGCCCAGCCGTTTGCCGAGTTCTTCATTGACGTAGTGGTTGGTGCGCGGCCCTTCCGGCGGATCGATCAGCTTGGGGCCGAGCGTGATGTGCTGGTTGCCGCCGCCCTTGTAGATGTCGTCATGCTCCAAGAACATCGTCGCCGGCAGCACGACGTCGGCGAGCTTGGCCGTATCGGTCATGAACTGCTCGTGCACGCAGGTGAACAGGTCCTCCCGCAGGAAACCTTTTCTCACCAGCCGCTGCTCGGGGGCGACATTGGCGGGATTGGTGTTCTGGATCAGCATCGCCGTCACCGGCGGGCCGCCATAAAGCGCATCCTCGGCACCGGTCAGCACCGGGCCGATGCGCGAATGATCGAGATAGCGCACCTTCGGGTCGCGCATCGCGGTGCCTTCGAGCACATCCTGGTTCAGCTTGAAGATGCCGGAATTGGAGTGAAAGGCGCCGCCGCCCTCATATTGCCAGGCGCCGGTAACCGCCGCGACGCATGAGGCGGCATGCATGTTGACCGAGCCGTTGCGCTGGCGCGCAAAACCGTAGCCGAGGCGGAAGTAGGTCTTCTTCGTTGTGCCGACCAGATGCGCGAAGGTCTCGATCTCGGTGACTGTCAGACCCGTGATTGCCGCCGCCCATTCGGGCGTGCGCGTCCTCAGATGTTCTTGCAGCCCGCGCGGATCGTCGGTGTATTTTTCCAGATAGGCGCGGTCGGCCATGCCGTCGCGGAACAAGACATGCATGACCGCGCAAGCCAGCGCGCCGTCGGTGCCGGGTTTGAGCACCAGGCCGAGATCGGCCTGCTTCATGGTGGCGTTGTCGTAGATGTCGATGGCGACAATCTTGGCGCCGCGCTCTTTTCGCGCCCTCGTCGCATGGGTCATGACGTTGACCTGGGTAACCACGGCATTGGTGCCCCAGATCACCACGCAGTCGGACTTCGCCATCTCACGCGGATCGGGGCCGCGCAGAGCGCCCGCTCCCATCATCCAGCCGGTCCAGGCGAGATTGGTGCAGATCGAGCCGAAGAAGCCCGAATATCTCTTCGCGTGCCGCAGCCGCTCGATACCGTCGCGCTGCACCAATCCCATCGTGCCGGCGTAAAAATAGGGCCAGACCGTCTCCGAGCCGTATTTCTCTTCCGCCGCGATGAACTTCTCGGCGACGAGGTCGAGCGCCGCTTCCCAGCTGGCTTCCTTCCAGGCGCCCTCCCCCTTGCCGCCCGCGCGCACCAGCGGCTTCAGGAGCCGGTCGGGGTGATGGACGCGGTCCGCATATCGCGCGACCTTGGCGCAAACGACTCCTGCCGTGTAGCTGTTCGCTTTCGCGCCGTGGACGCGGCCGATGCGGTTATTGTCGAGCAGCTCCACCTCGAGCGCGCAGGTGGAAGGACAGTCATGCGGACAGGCCGAATGGCCGATCCCGAGCTTGGCGTGCTGGTTCATGCCAGGGTGTGTAGCGGGTTTTGCGGGAGAGGTGTAGGGCCAGATGGGGCTCCTCCTTCTCCCCTTGTGGGAGAAGGAGGCCGAGCGAAGCTCGGTCGGATGAGGGGTGTTGGAAGGATCGCTACGACAAAGAAATGGGCGATCGAAGCCGCCTGTTGTTCGGCGCGTCACTCCATCCAACACCCCTCATCCGTCTCGGCGCTTCGCGCCGATCCACCTTCTCCCACAAGGGGAGAAGGGGAACCGCCCTACTCCGCGATCCCCTCCTCATATTCCGCCGACATCGTCAGCCACTTGTCCTCGTTGAGGGCAAGTGTGTGGGCAAGCTGCGAGCGCTCCTTGGCCAGCCGCGTCGCGGTCGAGGGGTCCTTCTCGTAAATCGCCGGGTTGGCGAGCTCGTCCTCGATCAGGTCGATGCGCTTGCGGATGCGGTCCATCAGCGCCTCGGTGGCGCGGATCTCCTTGGCTAGAGGCTCGAGCGCCGAGCGCCGGGCGGCGGCCTCGCGGCGACGGTCGGCCTTGGATGCCTTGTCCGCCTCCTTCTGCTCGCGACGATTTGAGGAAACGCCGGTGACCAGCGTTTTATAATCCTCCAGGTCGCCGTCATAAGGATTGACCGCGCCGTCCTTGACCAACCAGAGGCGATCGGCGGTGGCCTCGAGCAGATGCCGGTCGTGCGAGATGAGGATCACCGCGCCAGGGAAATCGTTGAGCGCATGGATCAGCGATTCACGGCTGTCGATGTCGAGGTGGTTGGTGGGCTCGTCGAGGATGAACAGGTTCGGCCCCTCGAAGGCCGAGAGCCCCATCAGGAGACGCGCCTTCTCGCCGCCGGACAGGTCCTTGGCCGCGGTGTTCATCTTTTCGGTCGAGAGCCCGAACTGCGCGACGCGGGCGCGCACCTTGGCTTCCGGCGCATCCGGCATCAGCCGGCGCACATGCTCATAGGCGCTTTCCTCGGGACGCAGATCGTCGAGCTGGTGCTGTGTGAAGATCGCCACCTTCAGGCCCGGAGCCACCGTCATCGTGCCGGTCTCGGCTTTGAGGCGGCCGGCGAGCATCTTGGCGAAGGTCGATTTGCCGTTGCCGTTGGCGCCGAGCAGCGCGATGCGATCGTCGGCATCGATGCGCAGCGTCATCTTCTTCAGCACCGGGTTGCCCTCGGTGTAGCCGACATTGACGCCGTTGAGCGCCACGATCGGCGAGGCCACCGTCTTCACCGGCTCGGGGAAGGAGAACGGCCGCACCGTGTCGTTCACCACCGCGGCGATCGGCTTCATCTTCTCCAGCGCCTTCAGCCGCGATTGCGCCTGCCTGGCCTTCGAGGCCTTGGCGCGAAAACGCTCGACGAAGGATTCCATATGCTTGCGCTGCGCTTCCTGCTTGACGCGGCTCTTTTCCTGCAGCTCGCGCTGCTCGGTGAGCTGGCGCTCGAACTGGTCGTAGCCGCCGCGCCAGAAGGTCAGCTTCTTCTGGTCGAGATGGACGATCGAATTGACCGCGCGGTTGAGCAGGTCGCGATCGTGCGAGATGAGCAAAACCGTGTGCGGATACTTTGCGACATAGTTCTCGAGCCAGAGCGTGCCTTCGAGGTCGAGATAGTTGGTCGGCTCGTCGAGCAACAGGAGATCGGGTTCGGAAAACAGCACGGCGGCCAAGGCCACGCGCATGCGCCAGCCGCCGGAGAAGGACGAAGCCGGGCGCTTCTGCGCCGCATCGTCGAAGCCGAGGCCGGCAAGGATGGTGGCGGCGCGGGATTCGGCCGAATGCGCATCGATGTCGGCGAGCCGCGTGTGGATTTCCGCGATGCGGTGCGGATCGGTCGCGGTCTTCTCCTCTTCCAGCAAGGCCTGCCGCTCGACATCGGCTTTCAGCACGATGTCGATCAGCGGCTCCTCGGTGCCCGGCGCTTCCTGTGCGACCTGGCCGATGCGGGTGTTTTTCGGCAGGCTGATCGAGCCGGTCTCGGAGGGGAAATCGCCGGTGATTGCCTTGAACAGTGTCGTCTTGCCGGTGCCATTGCGGCCGACGAGACCGGCCTTGGTGCCGGCCGGCAGGGTCAGCGAGGCATGATCGAGAAGCAGGCGCCCCGCCATGCGCAGCGAGAGATCGTTGATGATAAGCATGGGCGGGCTTTTGCACCGGACGTCGGCGCTTCGCAAGAGCCAGGCCTGGAGGACGGCTAGCCGTGGTTCCGGGCGCCGGTCCCGAGCCCAATCAGGGAACCAGTTGCCGGCCGAAGCGTTGTGAGCCCCGTGATCCGCTATTTCGCCCTCGCCTTCATCTTCTTCCAGGTCGCCACGACCGCCGCGCTGGCGACACAAGTGGTGCTGTTTGAGGGCGAGACGGCCGCAGTGCTCCCCTTAACTGACCCGGCAAGCGCGGCGTCGACGCTGCCAGTCTCCGCCCAAGTGGGGGAGATGACCGGCAGGCCAGAGGCGGACGCGACGAAACACCTGCTGATCCAAATTTATCCTGGAAAACAATCCCAGACGTTGCCTAGGCAATAGACCGATAGGCCGGCGGCGCAGCGCCGCTGTGGGCTGCCGTGCGTCGAAAGCTTTTGGCCCAGGCCTGATGCTTTCCGAAAATTGACTTCAGTTTTGTCGTGACCCTGCGAATTTGGCATTGCACTGTGAGTGGCGCGTAAGCGCCAAGAATGATCAAGAAGAACAACAACAATAACTTGGCTTGTTTAGAAGCTCACGATGGACGGGGCGGCAAACGATCTGCTGAGATATGTGGCGGAGATCACGCGCAGGCTGGCAAAGATGCTTTCAAGCACGCGCTATCAAATGCTTGTCTATTTTCTGGAAATGACCGCCGTCGAGGCGGACAGCCTCGCGGCCGACCAGGATCGAGGCACCGGGGCGCGCAAGCTGCCGCGCAATTGAAGGCGGCCCGAGCGGGTCCGGCAACAGGTGCTGACGCTGAATACCGCTCCTCACATGATTCCGGAAAACCGCTGCGCGGTTGTCTCGGAACCGCCTTGACCATGCGCCTTTTCAGCCGCCGACGATGCTGTCCAGGACCGCGAGGCATCTCAGCCGTCGCGCAGCGACGACCGGCCGGTCGTCATGCTCGACGATGGCGCGCTCGAAATTGTCGAGCGCGTCGAGCGCGGTACGCAGATCGATGGCCGGCAGGTCCAATGAAAACAGGACGCGCCGCGCCTTGACCCCCTCGCCGGCATCGGCGCAAGACTGGATAGCCACCCTGCGACGCAACGCGTCGAGCGCGGCAAAGCAGTCGGCCGACGGCGTGGCGCCGTCCGTTGCGGGCAGCATGATCTTCGGCTCAGGCCTTGGCTTTGCGCTTGCCCCTGCCGGAATCCGCGGCCGGCTTGCGGCCCAGGCCGGAAGACTTGGCGAGCGCCGAGCGAGTGGCCGAATAACTGGGCGCCACCATCGGATAGTCCGCCGGCAGGCCCCATTTCGCGCGATATTCGTCCGGCGTCAGCCCATGGTCGGTAGACAGGTGCCGCTTCAGCGACTTGAACTTCTTGCCGTCCTCGAGGCAGACGATGTAGTCGGGGAATACCGAACGCTTCGGATTGACGGCCGGCGTCTGCGGCGCGCTTTCCTTCACCGGGGCGCCCCCGGCGAGCTTGCGCACCGAAGCGCTGACGCTGGCGATCAGATCAGGCAGGCCGGATGCCGGAAGCGGGTTGTTGCCCACATAGGCCGAAACAATGTCGGCGGTCAGCTCGATTGCAGTCTTGTCGTCGATATTGGACAATTTTTTCACCTTCTGCTGGCTCTCAAATGACCAGCTGTTTTTAAGACTTTAGTCTAGGTATCTTATTGGACCTGTCCCCCAACGGACGTCCAGAGTCAGTAGACGTGCGAGACTCAATACCGAAGGTATGTTTTCACCGCGGGCCGCGACCGCGCAAGTTAGGAATTCTAATACCTACAAACAAACACTTTACAGCACCGAAGCTCTGCACGGGCGAGTAAATGACGCAACAGCACTTCAATTTCTACGAGTAATTCCTGCAAAAATCGGAATTCTGGACGGAAAGCCAATACTTGCGAGCAGCGCTGGCTCGGATCATCGATCATGCCCGATTCGTTAGGGCAAGTCGCTTATTTCGCGGCAGCGCCGCGCCGGAGATCAGTCGGGCCGTCGGTCAGAATCTCCAGCACGCGTTTCCAGCGGGCGCAGCGGCCGAAATCCTTCTGCTCGATGGCCTTCTCAGCCTTCATGGCGGCATAGAGCTGCGCCTCGGCGCCGAATTCCTTGACCAGCCAATGCGCCTCCTGTCTGGCCCGGCGTTCGTCGTCGTCAAGCCCGCTCCCTGGCATGTTTCCTGGTACGATCCCTGGCATGGTCTTCAGCCCTCCGGACGTTCGATGCCGACAGCAATGCAACTGCCGATGACAAGGACGGCGCCAGCCATGGCCGTCATCGATAGGCTTTCGCCCGACAGCGCCAGCAAAAGCGTGGAAGCGATCGGCGTGAGATACGCCACGACCGCAAGCCGCCCATCCTGATCGAGGCTGAGCGCGCGCGACCAGAAATAATAGCCGAGCCCCATCGGCCCGGCGCCGAGATAGAGTCCTAGCAGCAGGTCCAAGCCGCCCAGAGCGGCGACGCCGTCATGCAGACACCATGCGAAGGTCAGCGCCACGCCGATCAGGGCCGAAGGCAGCAGAAGCCGATCCGGCGGCACGGCAAGGCGGCCGACGGCAAGCGAGTAGAAGGCCATGCAAAGTGCCGAGCCGAAGGCGGCGCAATAACCGACGGGGCTACCTCCGAACCAGGCATGCGCGCCTCCGCCGGAGATCACCAGCGCGACGCCGGTGAAGCCCAGCGCGGCGGTCAGTCCAAGCAGCAGCGGCCGTCTCGGGCGGCCGAGCACGATGACGGCGGCGGCGACCATCAGCGGCCAGGTGTAGGCAACGAGATTGGCCTCGATGACCGGCATCGAGGCGAAGGCGATGTATTGCAACGCCATGGTGCCGACCAGGCCGATGAAGCCGACGGCGCAGGCGAGCACGGTTCTCCCCTTATACCCTTGGGGAACAAGGTGGATCGGCACGGAGCGCCGAGACGGATGAGAGATGTTGGAAGAAACTCCTGCGTCGGCGATCCGTCCGGCCCCCTTGATCACAAGGGGAGAAGGGAAGAACCTGATCAGCGCAAAGACCAGCGCGGCGCCTGAGAACTGCAGGAACTGCACCTCGGATACCGGGTGATTGGCAAGCAGCGTCTTGCCGACCAAAGCGTTGGTCGCCCAGAGCGCCACGGCGCCGAGGGCAAAGCTCAGCGCCGCCGGGGGAGCAGCGCTGGAACGGTCCTTCCGCCTTCCGGCGGCGACCGGGCCACGGCTCAGCGATGCTGAAGGCGGCTGGCGACCGGCCGGATCGTCAGCCACTACCACGATTCCCTGGCTCCGCCGGAGACCGGATCGACAGCCGGCTTCGGCACGGGATGTTCTTCTGCATGACGGCGATAGGCCGGCAGCTGGTTCGTCCAGACGTCCTCGGCGAGTTCGTTCACCCAGCCGCGGTCCTGATCGTTGTCGGCGGCGAGGTAGAACATGCGGTTGTCGTCGACATAGGGCTTCGCCACCGAACGCTGGTTGAGCACCAGGGTGACGCGCGAGCCGAGCTGGATCGGCGCGGTGCGATGGAGCACGCCGAGGAACTGGCCGAGCGTGGCGTAATTCATCTTGTGGTCGATGCGCATGACCCTGTTGCGCGGCAGGTCGCTGCCGGATTCGAGGATGGCACGCCCCGTCTCGGAATCGTCGCAATAGATTTCAAGATGGCCGCCGATCAGAGGATCGCTGATCGAGAGCGGAATGAGTTCCGTGACCGGAACGCCATCGCAGTGCCAGTCGACGGCGCCGTCCTTGGGGTTCATGAAGGTGACGGTCGAGCCGACGATAGACAGCGGATAGGGTTCGAGCTTGGTGCCCATCATGTCGGACAGCCGTTCCAGCCGCAGCTTGTCGTTGAGCAGTTCCTTGATCTCGGGAATGTAGCGGTCCGCGCCGGTGATGAAGGTGAGGTCGAGATGCTTGTGCACGGCGTGGCTGGCCTTGAGCTTGAGCGCCGCCTCCTCGATCGCGGCGAGCAGTTGCGGGTCGTAGCCGTGAAGATACTGGGCGACGCCGAAGCTCGACACTTTCCACGCCGTATCATGACCGATGATGGCTTCACGGCTCATCGCATAGCGCAGTTCGGGGATTGTATGGGCGTTCATTCTACTTCTCCAAGGTGGGGGCAACACTTGGTAAACAGTCGATTGAGCACCCGCCCCTGTAAATTTAGGAATGCTGGTGCTACTTTAAGCATAGCTAAAGGTCGAACCCCGTGCGTCTGCTCAGCCAGGTCAACTTAAACTCGCTGAAAATCGTGGAGAGCGCCGCCAGGCACCGCAACTTCACGCGCGCGGGCGAAGAGCAGTTCATTACCGCCTCAGCCGTCAGCCAGCGGGTGAAGAGCCTGGAGGACCAGCTGCGCTTCAAGATCTTCCAGCGCGGCGGCAACGCGGTGTCGCTGACGCCGGAAGGCGAGACCTACGTGGCGCGCGTGCGCGAGGCGCTGGAGCGGATCGTGGCTGCCAGCATGGAGGCGACCGGCCAATCCCAGGCGCATGTGCTGAAGATCTGCGTCTTGCCGACCTTCGCGGCGCGCTGGCTGTTTCCGCGGCTTGCCACCTTCCAGCGGCAGTATCCGGATATCGAGATGCGGGTCTCGACTTCCTATGCCACGCATGAATTCGCGACCTCCGAATACGATCTCGAGATCCGCTATGGCGACGGCAATTTCCCCGGCCTCAACTCCGTGCTGCTGTTCAAGGAGGACCTGACGCCGGTGTGCAGCCGCAAGCTGTTCCGCGAGGTGCTGGGCGACAAGCCGCTGTCCAAGGTGACGCCGGAGGACCTCAGGCACTTCACCCTGCTCCACTCCGACACCTGCACCCAGAACTGGCAGTCGTGGCTGGCTTTTGCCGGCGCGAGTTTCGTGCTTGGCGAGACCAAGAGCATCTATTTCGATTCCTGCATGATGTCCTACGAGGCGGCCAATGCCGGCATGGGCTTTGCCGTTGCCAACCGCGCCTATATGGCAAGCGACATCCGAGCCGAGCGGCTGGTCGCCCCCTTCGCGGTCCACCATCCCAACACCGCCGGCTGGTATTTCGTCAGCCCCATCAAGGCGCTCGGCGCCCGCAAGGTGGAGCTGTTCAAGCAGTGGATCATGGCCGAAGCGGCGCTGACGCAGCGCCAGTTGGACCTGGAGATCGCCAACGTGCCGCTGGCGCGCGCCGCGATGGCGTGACGCGGCGGCGCAAGCGACGCAAACACACCCCTGAGATTCTCCGATCTTTGAAGGCCGACAAAGCGTTTGGACGGATACCTGTAGCCGGCTAGCGCGATCGCCCCATGACGCGGCGGAGAGACTCAGCTATCTTTGATCCTGCGGCGGGCCTGATTTTCCCGCTTGGCCGGCGCTTTCCAGCTTCCTCCCAAGCAGCGCCGGCCTTCTTCTGCGGCGCCGCCGCTTCGTCTCCCGACAACATCGTCCGCTCTCATTGCTTCGGCGGCGTGCCGGGCTGGTCGCCGCCGGTGGTCGATTGCGGCACCGGGTTCTTGTCGACCTGCGGGTTTTTGTCGACGGTGTCGCTTGGCGCCTTGGTGGGCTGCACGCTGTTGTCGCAGGCGGCGAGCCCGAGCCCTGCCGCGAGAGCAAGCAGCACAGGAAGTTTCTTCATGACGACCTCCTCTCTCGTTCGCCCCTTTCTTCGAAGCAAACGAGGCGGCGGCGGTTTGGTTGCGCCGTCCGGCGGGAACCAACGCGCCTGTCTCCGGTTGAACCTCGATAACTCACGAGGAGATGTCATGATCCGTCTGCTGCTCGTCGGCCTGTTCGGCTACACGGCCTATCGCGTCACGATGAGGATCATCGAGGAGGCGTCCGGCGATCTCGCGCCGCCGGACGATCGGCGGTCGCTGCGGCGCCAGTCGGCGTCGATGGGCGTCGAGCCGAAAAGGTAGATCGGCCAATCTCGCGCTTGTTGGGAAGATGGCCGGCCTATCCAGCACATGCCGGCGCGTACAGCGTCCCCTCTGCCCTGCCGGGCATCGCCCCCCACTTGGTCGCCTTTGGGCGGGATTAGCTGTATTGCGAACAAAGCGGAAACGATGCTTGATGGGCGATGAACATCGCCGCCCGTGATTCGTCCTTCGAAACTCCTGCCTATCTTGCCCGGCTGAACGACGAGCAGCGGCTGGCGGTGGTGCATGGCGACGGCAAGGTGGCCGCGCCGCTGCTGGTGATCGCCGGGGCCGGCTCCGGCAAGACCAGCACGCTGGCGCATCGCGTGGCGCACCTCATCGTCAAGGGCGCCGATCCGCGCCGCATCCTTTTGATGACCTTTTCGCGCCGCGCCGCGGCTGAAATGGCAAAGCGCGTCGAGCGCATCGCCGGCGAGGTGCTGGGCCGCGATGCCGCGATCATCGCCGATGCGCTATCCTGGGCCGGTACTTTCCACGGTATCGGCGCCAGACTCTTGCGCGACTATGCCGATCAGATCGGCCTCGATCCGGCTTTCACCATCCACGATCGCGAGGATTCGGCCGACCTGATGAACCTTGCCCGGCACGAGCTCGGTTTTTCCAAGACCGAAAGCCGCTTCCCGACCAAAGCCACCTGCCTGCAGATCTATTCGCGGGCGGTGAACGCCCAGGCGCCGCTCGGCGAGGTGCTGGGCTCGGCCTTTCCCTGGTGCTCAGGATGGGCGGAACAGCTGAAGGAGCTGTTCGCGGCTTATGTCGAGGCCAAGCAGGCGCAGAACGTGCTCGATTACGACGACCTTTTGCTCTACTGGGCGCAGATGGCGGCCGAGCCGGAGATCGCCGCTCACCTTGGCTCCCGCTTCGACCACGTGCTGGTCGACGAATACCAGGACACCAACCGGCTGCAGGCCTCTATTCTGTTGGCGCTGAAGCCGGACGGCGCGGGCTTGACCGTGGTGGGCGATGACGCACAGTCGATATATTCCTTCCGGGCCGCGGAAGTGCGCAACATTCTCGATTTCCCAAAACAGTTCGCGCAAGGCGCCGAGATCGTCATGCTGGAGCGCAACTACCGCTCGACCGAGCCGATCCTGGCCGCCGCCAACAAAGTGATCGGCGAGGCAAGCGAGCGTTTCACCAAGAATCTCTGGACCGAACGCCGGTCGTCGCACAAGCCGCAACTGGTAAGCGTGCGCGACGACGCTGAGCAGGCCAATTATGTCTGCCAGGCGATCCTTGCCGAGCGCGAGGCCGGCACGGCGCTCAAGGCGCAAGCCGTGCTCTTCCGCGCCTCGCATCACAGCGGGCCGCTGGAGGTGGAGCTCACGCGGCGCAACATCCCCTTCGTCAAATTCGGCGGGCTGAAATTCCTCGATGCCGCGCACGTGAAAGACATGCTGGCGATGCTGCGCTTTGCCGAGAACCCGCGCGACAGGATCGCCGGCTTCCGGGTGCTGCAGTTGATGCCCGGCATCGGGCCTTCGGCCGCCTCACAGATCGTCGAGGCGATGGCGACGTCGCTCGACGAGACGCTCGGCCTTGCACGCTTCCGGCCGCCGCAGCGCGCGGCCGAAGACTGGCCGGTCTTCCTCGACATCTACAGCGGGCTGCGCGCCGGCGCCAAATGGCCGGCCGACCTCGAGCGGGTCAGGCTCTGGTACGAGCCGCATCTGGAGCGCATCCACGAGGACGCGATCACGCGCCGGGCCGACCTGTTGCAGCTCGAGCAGATCGCGTCGGGCTATCCCTCGCGCGAGCGTTTCCTGACCGAGCTGACGCTCGACCCGCCCGACGCCACCAGCGACCAGGCCGGCCCGCCGCATCGCGACGAGGATTACCTGATCCTGTCCACGATCCATTCGGCCAAGGGCCAGGAGTGGAAGAACGTCTTCGTGCTCAACACGGTCGACGGCTGCATCCCGGCCGATCTCGGCGTCGGTACCAAGGAGGATATCGAGGAGGAGCGGCGGCTGCTCTATGTGGCGATGACGCGCGCCAAGGACAGCCTGCACCTGGTGGTGCCGCAGCGCTTTTATCCGCACAATCAGCCGGCCCGCGGCGACCGTCACGTCTATGCCTCGCGCACCCGCTTTATCCCGGCCTCGATGCTTTCGGCTTTCGAACAGTCATCCTGGGCGAGCGCGGCGATCACGGACGACCCGCGCCAAAAGCCGGGCGTCAAGGTCGATCTCGGCGCGCGCATGCGCGGCATGTGGAAATAGACGCCTACCCAAAGGCGGGACGACACTCCTACTCAGCCCCACCGCTGGTGAGGGCGCTCCGTTCCCTGCTGCGCGGGTTCGTTCAGTGGAACGTGCCGGCGGCCTCGCCGGATAGCCTGCTGCGCGGGCTTTCGAAGCTCACCTGGTCGCGTCCGTTCGACTTCGCCTTGTAAAGATGCCTGTCCGCGACCCGAAACATGTGGTGATAGGTGGTGGGCCCGCTGAACGCGACGCCGCCGATGCTGACCGAAAGCGGGCACGGCTGCCCGCCCGGCGCGAACTCGGCCTCGCGGATACGCAGTCTGATCGACTCGGCGACCAGGAAGGAGCGTGTCGCGTCGGCGCCCGGAAGGAAGACCGCGAATTCCTCGCCGCCGATGCGTCCAACGATGTCGGCGCCGTGGAGCTGGCTCCGGATCGTGCTCGCGATCAGCTTCAGCGCCTGATCGCCGCAATCGTGGCCGAGCCGGTCGTTGATCGATTTGAAATGGTCGGCATCGACGATCAGCAGCGCGCCGGCTTCGGCCACCGCGTGGCTGCGGGCCTTGTCGAGATAGGCCTCGACCAGCATCGAGAAAGCGCCGCGGTTGAAGACCGCCGTCAGGCTGTCGGTCGCGGCAATGATGCTGAGCTCCTTCTGGGCGATGGCCAGCTGGCGCGTCTTCCACATTAGGAAGAAAAGGAAGGAGCCGCCAAGGATGAGCGGCAGGAACAGGTCGGTGAGCTTGGCCCAGAGCAGCGCTTCGGGTGACAGCGAGGCGAAGTTGAAGGAATCGACGAAGAAGGCCGCGGCAATGAAGAATGCCGTGCCGGCAACGGTGACCAGCGCGACCCTGCCCCAACTGGTGGGGGACAAATCGATGCGCATGGCATTGCTCCCACTACAACTGGCCTATTGTGGAGCGCGAGCGCAAACGAAGTCCTAATATATTGGCTTCAATGGGAATGTGGTTAACCAGGCGTCGAGCGCGCCGCACCGCGATACCAGCTGAAGAAGGCCCGCCGACGCAGCGGCGGGCTTTGCGATTGGCCAGAGGCGCTCGTCAGCGCGCCGTCAACGACGCGAAATCATCAGGCAGAGCGCCCTCAGATCACGATCATAGGTGCCCTCGCTGCTGAGCACATCGACGCAGCGCTTCTTCATCCGCGACAACTGGCTGCTCGACATTTGCGCGACGGCGGAGGACAGGTTCGTCGTTCCCGGCGGCGTCGCGCCGACGGTTCCAGGAACGGCGGCGCCCGCGCCGAGGGCGACGCCAGCGCCGCTCGTGCCGCCGGTCGTCACGTTGAGCGCGCTATTGGTGCCGTTGCCCAAAGTCGCATCGGCTCCAGCCCCGTTGGTGCCGCCGATGGATGCGGTGGCCGTGGAACTGCTGCCGCCGATGGTGGCGTTTCCGCTGCCGCCGCTTGGGCCGCCGATCGAAACCCTGGCGCTGCTGTTGCTGCCGCCGAAGGATGCATTGCCGTCAGCCCCATTTGGGCCGCCCGCATTGGCGTCGGCGCTGTTGCCGCCTACGGATACGCCGCCGAGGCTGCCGACCCCGACGCTCTGGGCGCTCGCAGGCATGGCAAGAGCAACGACGATTGCACCACTCGCCAATGTGCTGGCGAATCTTTTTACGATACTGGCCATGACACTCTCCCTGTGGTTTTGTATTTCCGCCTTGCACCGTTTGTTGCGCTTTTCTAGAGCGCGTAGCTTTTGAGACAGAAATACGCCGAGAGTGCCCTTTCGGTTTCTTTAGCTATTTCGCATGTGACGAATCGTATTTTTCAAAAACCATACTTCTGCTTTAAAAATATAGACGAAATTGAAGTGTTTCTTAATTTTTTTGAATTGGCCAACCGGAATCCCGTAAGCTTCAGGCGTAGGCGCGGCCTTCTTCGGAGCGCTGGAACTGCATCAGGTCAAGCGGCACCGAGGGCCTGCCGAGGACGGTAAGGCACATATGCGCCTGGCCGCGATGGTGGGTCTGGTGATTGAAGAGATGGCTGAGCGCCGGCGCCAGCCGCTGCGAAACGGTGCGCATGTCGGTGGTCATATAGGAAAATCGCCCGGTGAGTGCCTTATCGGTCATGCCGCCCATCCAGTCGACAATCCTCCTGTCCTCGGCCTCGCGTGCCAGGCGCAAGCCCGGGAAGGCGCGATAGAGGATCGTCGCAAGGTTTGAGGGCGCGTCCCCCTCGCCCGTAAAGCGCTTCATCCAGACGCGGTCGGTGACGAGCAGGTGATTGAGCGTGCCCAGCATCGAGCCGAAGAAGGCGCCGACATCGCGGCCGAGTTCCTCTTCGCTGAGATCGGCGGCGGCATCATAGATGCGCGTGTTGGCCCATTGATTGTAGGCCGCAAACATCATGAAATGCTGTTTCATTCTTCCATCCGGCTCGCAACCAATCCCGGCTCTTCGTAACCCGCAGGAACCGTAATGACCATTCTGTTCTATGATCTCGTCGGCCACGACGCAAAACGCCCATTCAGTCCGCATTGCTGGAAGACGAAGATGGCGCTGGCCCACAAAAGGCTCGACGCCACCAAGGTGCCGACGCGCTTCCTGGAAGTCCCCAAGGTGGAAGGCGGCGCGTCGAAGACGGTGCCGGTGATCCGCGATGGCGAGCGCGTGGTGGCCGATTCCTTCGCCATCGCCCTTTATCTCGACGAAGCCTACCCCGAGCGGCCGACGTTGTTCGGCGGCGAAGGCGGCAAGGCGACGGCGCGCTTCATCGAACGCTGGTCGCAGCTCACCATCCATCCTTACCTCATGACGGTGCTGCTCACCGATCTGCACAGCATGCAGGACGAGGCGAACCGCGCCTATTTCCGCGAGAGCCGCGAGCAGCGGCTCGGCAAGCGGCTCGAAGAGGTGGTGGCCGGCCGCGACGAGGGGCTTGCCGGCTTTCGTGCCTCGCTCGAGCCGCTGCGCTCGATGCTCAGCTATCAGCCTTTCATCGGCGGGACATCGCCGCTGTTTGCCGACTACATCGTGTTCGGGGCGCTGCAATGGGCGCGCGTCGCCTCGCCCTACCAGCTGCTCGAGACGGGCGACGGCGTTGCCGAATGGTTCGAACGCTGCCTCGACCTGCATGGCGGAATCGGCCGGCAGGTCGCCGCGGCGGCGTAAGCGCTAATCTTCCTCTTGTGGGAAGATGTCGCCGAAGGTGACAGAGTGGGCGCCTCAACAGCTGCGGCGCCTACTTGCGAAAGAAGAAGTCGGCGTTTCACGCGCGGCGCCCCGCTCTGTGCTGCCGGCCATCTCCCCCTCAAGGCGGGAATTTTCCGGCTTCATCCTTTTCGACCAGCCTGACGCAGATCGGATCGCCCTCTCCCATGCGGGCGCATTGCCATTCCGGGCCGAAGCCGAAATTCTGCTGTCCGGTTTGTGGAAAGAACAGCAGGACGAAGACGATCACGGCAAGGACCACGGCCATCAAGAAAATGCCGGCGATATCGTCGCGTTTGAGGTAGAGCCGGTTCATCGCCTCCTGCTCCGCTGCCGCGGCGCTCCGGACTGCACGCGAAGCGCGCTCTCAGCCGTCTAATTATCCCGCAAACAGCCGGCCTTGACCAGAAGCCGCCTCCCCTTGGCAAGCCGCCAAGCGGCTTGTATAGAGCCCGCCACTCCAATTTCCATTCCCAGAACAAGGACGACCCAATGGCGATCGAACGCACCTTCTCCATGATCAAGCCGGATGCCACCAAGCGCAATCTGACCGGCGCCATCACCAAGATGCTGGAAGACGCGGGCCTCAGCGTCGTCGCGTCGCGTCGCGTATGGATGAGCCGCCGCGAGGCCGAAGGCTTCTACGCCGTCCACAAGGAGCGTCCTTTCTTCGGCGAGCTGGTCGAATTCATGTCGTCGGGCCCGACCGTCGTGCAGGTGCTGGAGGGCGAGAACGCCATCGCCAAGAACCGCGAAGTGATGGGCGCCACCAACCCGGGCAATGCCGCCGAGGGCACCATCCGCAAGGTGCATGCGCTGTCGATCGGCGAAAATTCGGTGCACGGCTCGGACGCGCCGGAGACCGCCGCGCAGGAGATCAGGTACTGGTTCTCCGACACCGAGATCGTCGGCTGAGACGCTTCGGTCCCGGCAATGAAGGCGGCTCTCGGGCCGCCTTTTTGTTGGAGCGGGCGGCCGGGCAGGCTTTAGGAACGGGCGATTGCCCGCGGCTGCGCCGAGGCCTCCGAGCCGGCGAGAAGTGCCATGCTCTCCTGCCTGATCACCTGGTGATCGGCAAGCGGTTGAACCTGGCCGCCATGAGATAGCCGAGCCAGGCCGACGCAAGCGACAGCACCACCACACTGACAAGATAGGTCGCCGCAAGGCCGAGGTCGCCCTCGAGAAGCAGGATGAAGGTGTCGAGGCTCATCGACGAAAATGTGGTGAGACCGCCGCAGAAGCCGCCGGTCACGAACTGGCGGCCGGCCGGGCCGACCATCAAGCGTCCATCCGGCCGGGTCAGCGTGGAAAAGAACATGATGACCCAGGAGCCGACGACGTTGACGAACGCCGTTGCAAGCAGCGCGCTCCAGCCCAGCAGCGAGACGACGACGTAGCCGCATAAAAAGCGCGCCAGCGAACCGATAGCCGCGCCGCAGCCGACCGCCAGATAAAGCGGCAGGGCTGTCTGTCTATCGTTTCCAAACATGCGCCCTACCCCGCCATCCGCACGACGGTCCAAAAGCCGAAGGCGACGGCAAGCACGCAGAGCGCCGCCGAAGCCACGATGTTGAAGGCGGCGAGCCGGCGCTCGCCGTCGAGCGCGAGGTTCAGCGTCTGTAGGCAGAAGGACGAAACCGTGGTGTAGCCGCCGAACAGCCCGACCACGATCAGGTCGCGCACGAGTTCGGCGGAAAAGATGCCGCCGACGGCCCGCGCCGCGCCTGCGAAGGCGCCGATGGCAAGCGCGCCGGAGACGTTGACCACCAGCGTGCCCCAGGGAAAGGTCTCGCCGACGCTGCGGCCGACAAGGCCCGACAGGAAGAAGCGGGAAACACCGCCGAGGAAGCCGCCGATCAGGACCAGGGCGCAGGCCGCAAGGCTCATCGCTTCTTTGCCTTTCCACAAAGCGATTCCTCGCGGGAATCGCGCCATCAAGACAGGCGTGTGCGAGCGGAAAAAGAAATCCTGCCGCGCGAAAGCACGCCTGGCAGGAGTCATCAGCCCAGATGCGAAAAGCTCGGGCGGTTTCGGGGGAACCCCATCCCCATTTGACGAGGGAAACTAGGTGGTCGCGGGGTCGCGGTCAATCGGGGCCACTATGGTTGCGACGCGTTTCTTCGCGCCCCGTTAACATTTGCCGAATCCGTTATGGTGGCGGACGCGGTGGCGGACGAGAGACCGGAACTCCCGGGGCTGACGCAGAAGCGGCCGCGATCCCTCGTCTCTATGCGTTTCCGGCGTGTCGGAAATTTTGCGAACCAGGCTACGACGTGACCTTCTTCAGCACGATGGTCTGCGGCTTGCCGTCCAGCGGATCGACCTGGTGGCGAGTGTCGGTGAGGAAGATCAGCCGATCATCGACAGTTATGCGGGCCTGCAGCGCGTAGGCCCTGCCGGGCTGGATTGCCTTGGGATCGAAGCCGATCTCGAATTTGATCGGCACTTGGCCGGCCAGGACGATCTTGCGCTGGCCGAGGAGCGTTGCCGGCGCGCCGGCCAGCGAGATGTCGGCGAGTTCGACCGAAAGCACGGCATTGGGCGGCAGCGCGATGCGCTCGCGATAGGTCACCTCGCCGGCAATCGTCTTTTCGGCGGCACTGGTGAACTCCGGCACGGCAAGCACGCCGACCACCAGCGGCACAAGGCCGAAGATGAAAAATTCCGCGATCCTGTCCAGCATAAGATTGCTCCCGCCCAGCAAATCAAACCGATTTGCAAGGTCGGGAAGGATTGCGGTCGTTCGATGGCCTTGGGGAGGAAATTTCGCCGGCTTGTCCCTCAGGCGGATTGCCAACCGAAATTGCGAAGAGCAGTTCGGGGCGACCCTCTTCTCCCCAAGGGGAGAAGGTGCTGCGAAGCGCGCCAGATTGGGCGATCGCCAAGGCAATGCCGTCCTGGCTTACTTGTCCGGGGTCTTCCAACGATCCGCGGCTTCGTCGTCGGCTTCCTTGGCCTCGACCCAGCCGCCTTCGGAGCCGTCGGCACGGTGCTCCTTCTTCCAGAAAGGCGCACGCGACTTCAGGTAATCCATCAGGAAATTCGCCGCCTCGAAGGCCGCCTGGCGATGTGCGGAGGCCGCGACCACCAGCACGATGTTTTCGCCCGGCGCGATTTTTCCATGGCGGTGTACGACGGTGAGCCCCTGCAGCGGCCAACGCCCGATGGCCTCAGTGGCGATGCGGCCGATCTCGGCCTCGGCCATGCCGGGATAGTGCTCGAGCTCGAGGGCGGCGAGCGCGCCTTTTTCGTCACGGCAGAGGCCGGAGAAGGTGACCACGGCGCCGATGTCGGCACGGCCTTCGGTCAGCGCGGCAATCTCGGCGGCGACGTCGAAATCCTCCCGCTGGACGCGGATGGCCGGCACGACCGTGCTCGCCATCTCAGCCCCCGGTCATTGGCGGAAACAGCGCGATCTCGCGCGCGCCCGCGATTTTCTCGCGGTGGCCGACATGTTCCTGGTTGATGGCGACGCGAATGACGTCCGGATATTGCAGCGCGTTTTCGTATTCCTCGCCGCGCGACTTCAGCCAGCGCAACAGGTCGGCGACGGTCTCGACGCCGGCGGGCAGTTCGACATGCTCTTCCGGCTTGCCGATCCGCTCGCGCACCCAGGCGAAATAAATGAGCTTGGTCGACATCTCACTCGTCCATGATGTGTTTCAGGCCGGCGCGGAAATAGTCGTAGCCGGTGTAGAGGGTGACAAGTGCCGCGATCCACAACAGCACCAGGCCGATTTGGGTGGTCAGCGGGAAGATCTTGTCGCCGGCCGGGCCGACGAGCAGGAAGGCGATGGCGACCATCTGGATGGTCGTCTTCCATTTGGCGAGTTGCGTCACCGGCACCGAGACCTTCAGCGCGGCCAAATATTCGCGCAGGCCCGAGACAAGAATCTCGCGGCACAGGATGATGATCGCCGCCCATAGCGACCAGCCGGCAATGCCGGCATGGCGGTCGGTGTCGGCGGCGAGCAAGAGCAGGCAGGTGGCGACCAGGAGCTTGTCGGCGATCGGGTCCAGCATCTTGCCGATGTTGGAGGTCTGCTGCCAGGCGCGCGCGAAATAGCCGTCGAAATAGTCGGTGATGGAGGCGAGCAGGAAGATGGCGAGCGCCGACCAGCGGGCAAAGTCGGAGGACTTCAGATGGCCTTCGAGAAAAAAGCACAGCACCACCAGCGGCACCGCGATGATGCGGGCGTAGGTGAGGATGTTCGGCAGGTTGAACGCGCGCTGGGCCATATCTGATCGGGATCTCTCTCCGCCTGCCTACTCAAATCAGAAGCCAATGTGGGGGGTCAACAGGCGAGATTCGATTGGTCAACCCAAAATAGGCGCAAGAATGGTCAGCTGTCATGAAAATGGTTGTAGACCAGCTTCGCCACGTGCTCGGAAATGCCATCGACCTTGACCAGGTCCTCGACCGCGGCGCGGCTGACCGCCTTGGCGGTGCCGAAATGGTGAAGCAGCGCCCGCTTGCGGCCTGGGCCGATGCCGACGATCTCGTCAAGCGGGCTCTTGACCATCTCCTTCTTGCGGCGGGCGCGGTGCGAGCCAATGGCGAAGCGATGCACCTCGTCGCGCAGGCGCTGGACGAAATAGAGCACCGGGTCGCGCACCGGCAGCGTGAAAGAGTCCCTGCCCTTGACGAAGAAGCGCTCGCGCCCGGCGTCGCGGTCCTGGCCCTTGGCGATGCCGATGGCGACGACCCGGTCCTCGATGCCGAGATCGGAGAGGATCTTGCGCACCGCCGTCATCTGGCCCTGGCCGCCGTCAATCAGGATGACGTCCGGCCATGCCGGGAAGCTGCCGTTTCCCTCGACAAGATCCTCTGCCGCATCGTCCTCGGCCTCCGCGCCCGCTCCGATTGAAGGCTGGACGTCGCCATGCTCCCTGAGGAGCCGCGAGAAGCGGCGCTCCATCACCTCGCGCATCATGCCGAAATCGTCACCGGGCGTGATCTCGGTCGAGCGGATGTTGAACTTTCGGTACTGGTTCTTCACAAAACCTTCCGGCCCGGCGACGACCATGGCGCCAACCGCATTGGTGCCCATGATGTGCGAATTGTCGTAGACCTCGATGCGCACTGGCGGCCTTGCGAGGCCGAAGGTCTCGGCAAAGCCTTGCAATAGCCGCGCCTGCGTCGACGTTTCCGCCAGCCTGCGGCCGAGCGCCTCACGCGCGTTCTGCAGCGCGTGATCGGTGAGATCCTTCTTCTCGCCGCGCTGCGGCACCGAGATCGCTATCCTGCGCCCGGCGCGGGTTGACAGCGCCTCGGCGAGCAGCTCCTGCTCCTGCACCGGCTGGGAGAGAAGCAGCGTACGCGCCGGCAGCTTGTCGTCATAGAACTGCGCCAGGAACGAGCCCAGCACCTCGGCCGGCTCCAGCGCCGGATCGGCCTTGGGGAAATAGGCGCGGTTGCCCCAGTTCTGGCCGGTGCGGAAGAAGAACACCTGGATGCAGGTCTGGCCGCCTTCCTGGTGGATGGCAAAGACATCCGCCTCTTCCACAGTCTGCGGGTTGATGCCCTGATGCGCCTGCACATGCGACAGCGCCGCCAGGCGATCCCGGTAGATAGCGGCCCGCTCGAAGTCGAGCTCTTCGGAGGCTTGTTGCATGGCGGCCGAGATCTCGGTCTTCACCTTCTGGCTGCGGCCGGAGAGAAAATCCTTCGCCTCGGCAACCAGCTCGGCATAGCCACGATGCGATATCTCGCCGGTGCAGGGACCGGCGCAACGCTTGATCTGGTAGAGCAGGCAAGGTCGCGTGCGGTTCTCGTAGAAGGAATCCGTGCAGCTTCGCAGCAGGAAGGCGCGCTGCAGCGAATTGATGGTGCGCCCGACCGCGCCGGCGGAAGCGAAGGGCCCAAAATAGTCGCCCTTGCGCGAGCGCGCGCCGCGATGCTTGTAGATGCCGGGCGAAACATGGTCGCCGGTAAGCAGGATGTAAGGGAACGACTTGTCGTCCCGCATCAGCACGTTGAAGCGGGGCCTCAGCCGCTTGATGAGGTTGGCCTCGAGCAGCAGCGCCTCGATCTCGGTGCGGGTGACGACGAATTCCATCGTCGCCGTCTCGCGCACCATGCGGCCGATGCGGGCGGTGTGGAAGCGCCCCTGCGCATAGTTGGTGACGCGCTTCTTCAGGCTGCGCGCCTTGCCGACATAGAGCACGTCGCCGGCGGCGTTCATCATTCGGTAGACGCCCGGCTGGTTGGGCAGCCGCTTGACCAAAGTCTGGATCACCTCGGCGCCGACCATGCCGTCGGCGTCGCCGGCATGCGGCGTCCAGTCGATAGCGGTGAAAGCGACGTCGGGACCGGCGGCAACCGCCTCCGGCTCGACGATTTCCTCCGACGCCTCGTCCTCGATGTCGAGATCGGGCGGCAAATCATCGGCGGCGCCGAGGGGGCTGTGTTTATGGGCAGGACTCATTCCACCATGCCTGTCACATCGGGCGTCTGCCATGCAAGATGCTGGCCGCCGTCGAGCGCGATCATCTGGCCGGTGACGGAGCGCGCTTCCCAAAGATAGCGGATGGTGGCGCCGAATTCCGGCAATTGCGGGCCGCGCTTCAGAATCAGTCCTTCGACCTGCCTGCCGAAATCATCGTCGTCCTGGCGCTTGTTCTTCAGCGTCGGGCCGGGGCCGATGGCATTGACGCGAATGCGCGGCCCCAGCGCCTGCGCCAGCATCTGGGTTTGCGTCCACAGGGCCGATTTCGACAGCGCGTAAGAGAAATAGCGCGGCGTCGGCCGCCAGACACGCTGGTCGATGACGTTGACGATCAGTCCCTCCGCGCCTTCCGGCAAGGCGCGAGCAAAGTTCTGCGCCAGCAGCGCCGGCGCCTTCAGATGAATGGCGAAATGGCGGTCCCAGGCCTGCCAGTCGAAATCCTCGATACGGTCGTCGACGAACAAGGAGGCGTTGTTGACGAGGAGCGTGACCGGGCCAAGGGCAGCTTCGGAGCGGCCAACCAGATCGCCGACGGCTTTCATATCGGTGAGGTCGGCGGCGAGCACGGCGGCACGGCCGCCCTGGTTCCTGATGCGGCTGGCCAGCGCCTCGGCCTCGGCTCCGGAACGATTGGCATGGATGGCCACGGCAAAGCCATGCGCGGCAAGGTCCTCGACGATCGCCTTGCCGATCCTTTTCGCTCCACCCGTCACCAGCACCACGCCAAAGGCTTCTTTCATGTCGTCAATCCTCTATCGGCTTCACGATTCCGGGAAGCCGGCACAATATGACGGGCCAAGCGTTAAATGCCATTTCTACCTGGGGCAGGAATGTGGCGAAGCGGCCCGTACGCACGCTGCCGACCCGGATTGCGGAAGTTTCATAATGCAATATATGTCCCCGAACCCCTTGAACCAAGCGGTGTGCAGCGCAACATGACTAGCGTGCTGACATTCGCTGTTGCGAAGATGCAACGTCACCTTTTGGCCTCATTCGCGCCAGGGAATTACCCAAGTTCAGGTTCGCTTCAGCCGTATTTCAGCACGACATTTGGAACCGTTGAACGCCAGGCCCGTTTATCCCCCCGGACGGGCCGGGGGCATTCATGAACATAAAAAGCCTCGTGTCTTGTGGCTTAAGGAGTAAACAACAATGCAAGCTAATCTCAAGTTTGCGCGGCCGCTGGCGGTTGCGCTCGGGCTCTTCGCCCTCGGTGGTACCGCTTATGCCGCAGACGCCGTCACCGAAGAGCCGCCGGCACCGGCCCCGGTCGCCGAACTCCCCGTCGCTTCCTGGGCCGGCCCCTATGCCGGTATCAGCCTCGGCTACGGCTTCAGCGGCCATGCCGACGCCCGCGACATCGGCGTCAATGTGAAGACCAAGGGCTTCATCGGCGGCGTCTTCGGCGGCTACCAGTGGCAGCAGGACAACTTCGTCTACGGCGCTGAAGCCGATCTCGGCTACAATGGCGTCAAGGGCGACAGCGCGGGCATCGATGCGAAGGGCGGCCTCGAAGGCTCGCTGCGCGCTCGCCTCGGCTATGCCGTGACCCCGGAAATCCTGCTCTATGGCACCGGCGGTCTCGCCGCCAAGAACCAGAAGATCGACGACGGCGTCAGCAGCGACAGCAAGGCGATGCTGGGCTGGACGGCCGGTGTCGGCACCGACATCAAGATCACCGACAACGTGTTCGGTCGTGTCGAGTACCGCTACACCGACTACGGCGACAAGAATTTCGACAATGTCGGCAACGTCAAGTCGAAGGACAACCGCGTCCTCTTCGGCGTCGGTATGAAGTTCTAAGTCGTCCAAGCCACGACACGGAAAAAGCCGGGCCGCGCGCCCGGCTTTTTTTGTGGTTGGCGTTGCCCCAGGCCGACACGTTTGGCCACGCCTTCAACGCAACCCGGTGGATGGCGCCTGCTGGAAAGCCTCATGGGCTGAAATCGACTGCAGCTGGTCGAGCCAATTCGCGCGCGAGCGCGAGAAGACCTGGGCGTCCGGACGGTAGTCGGCCGGGTCGGTCATGGTCGCGGCGTGAACGTGGATCTCGCCGGGCCATCTGTCGGAGCGGAAGTAGAGCCTGGTGCCGCAGGACGGGCAGAACCCGCGAAAGGTGTTCGGGCTGCTTTCATAGTGCCTGATGACGCCGGCCCAGTTCAGCTGCTCCGGCCTCATGCCGAGGAAAGCAGTGAAGGGAGCGGACGTGGCGCGCTGGCAATCGGCGCAGTGACAGACAAGATTTCGCGTGAGCTCTCCGGAATAGATCCAGGTGACCGCGCCGCACATGCAACGTCCCGCCAGAGATGCCATCGCTTCCTCCGCCGACTGCGTGCCCGGGCCGACCCCCGCCGACACGGCCGATGTGAAGGATAGGCGGCGCGATCTGTTCAGGCTGGCCGCTTTGCGACCTTGGCGGGTTTGACCTTCGGCGGCAGTGTCTCGACGAAAGCCAGCGCACGATCGATCCACTCGGCGAGATCTGCCTCGGTTGCAGTGCCTTCCGGCGCGACGTGGATATAGCCTTCCATCGAACGCCCGCCCATTTCCATCGGCCGCGCATGGGGCCGTGCGGCTGCGGCCGCGTGCCCGTCGTTGCCGACACGCACCAGCAAGCCGCGCTTCGAGGTGCCGACCAGCATATTGCCGTTGATCATGAAGCAGGTGCCGCCGAACATTTTCTGTTCCGTGAAAGCGCGCCGGCCAAGGGCCGCGCGCAAGCGCTCGACCATCGGGTCGGGGGCGACGATTGTTTGGGTGACCGACTTCGCCATGCGAACCACTTCGTAATTGCACGGCCTATGCAATCACGAATCCGGGCGACAATTCAATATGGGGAGGCGCGGCGGCGAGGCTGCCGATCTCCCCCACAAGGGTGGAGATGAGCTGTTTACCCCGGCACGCAGCCCTTCAGTTCCGGAAACTTTTCGTCGAAGCGCGCGGCCCAACGTGTAAGCCGGCCGCGGCCCTTTTCCCACTGGCCGCCGAAACGCAGCGCGAGATAGCCGAGGGTGGCACGCAGCGCCAGCTGGCCGGCGGTGATCTTCTTGGGCAGTTTCGGCGGGTTGGCGTTGAGC
This sequence comes from Mesorhizobium sp. M1A.T.Ca.IN.004.03.1.1, assembly GCF_003997555.1. NCBI lineage: Bacteria > Pseudomonadati > Pseudomonadota > Alphaproteobacteria > Hyphomicrobiales > Phyllobacteriaceae > Mesorhizobium > Mesorhizobium sp. M1A.T.Ca.IN.004.03.1.1. The sequence goes on from NZ_RZTV01000002.1 coordinate 56,919, forward strand.
AGGTCGAGCGCGGCGGTGATCTTCGCCCACTGGCGGTCGAGCCAGGGTTGATAGACCATGGCGTCGGGGCGCGTGCGCCGCTCATAGACCATCGACAGCGCGCAGTCGCAGATGCCGTCGGCCAGCGCCTCCAGCACCTCGGCCTCGAGCCGCTTGTCGGGGTTGCGCGGGAACAGCACGTTCTTCGACAGCCGGTTGAGATGCTGGGTGATCGCCCGGCTGTCGTGGATCGTGCGGCCGTCCTCCAGCACCAGCACCGGGATCTTGCCCAGCGGATTGGCCGAGATCAGCTCCGCCGGCTTGTCCTCCGTCTTGACCGGCACGAGGTCGATGGCGATGCCGGCATAGGCGGCGGCCATGCGGACCTTCGAACTATAGGGAGAGGTGGAGGCGTAGAGCAGCTTCGGCATGGATCGGGTTCCTGATTGTCCGCGCGCACTGTTGACCGAATGCTCTTGCCAGAGCAACGGCCAGCGTCGCCAAAACCTACCGCCAGTTGGCCGCACCTTGTTCGAGCGGCGCGTGCCGCCGCTACTTCAGGGACCGCTCCATGATGATGGTTCGTTCGTCGTCGTGGAAGCAGTCCCGGAGCGCGGAAGCCAAGTCTGAAATAAAATCGCTCCGCGGTTACCGAGGACGGCACCGTCAGCACCGTCGCGCCGTTTGCCCGCGCTGCTTCCTCGATCTCCAGCATCAGCCGGCTGCCGACGCCGCGTCCCTGAAATTCAGGATCGACGAACACAGATCGAACCGTTGTTCCGTCCAGCCCCGCGGTACCGACAATTTTGTCGCCGCAAACGGCGACAAAGACTTGGCGCTTCTTGAAAAGTTGCAGCACGGCCGAGGGGCTGAAGCTCTGCTCAACGCGGGCGATGATTTCCGGCCCGTAATCCCTGGCGTTGTTTTTCCGCAGAGCGGCAACAATGACCCGACTTACCGCTTCGGCATCGCCTCGCCTGCCCGTCGAATTCCAAGCCACAAAGCCATGATCAACCCTTTCTACCTGATCGACGTGCGGCAGCAGCCGACATCGCGCGGACCAGAACGGATCGTGACGATGCGAGCCGGTCGCGCAATAAAAAAGCTCCCGGAAGTTTGCCCAGCGGCAAATTTCCAGGAGCTTTCAGGACAGGCCATTGCCGATCCACTTCGCCCGCTGTCACGCCGAACTGGCGAGAGGGGCGCCTCGACGGCACCCACCCTCGCCTGTTCAGGCTCGCGAGCGAAGTTACGCGATTACTTCTTGGCCGGCGCCTTCTTGGCAGGCGCTGCCTTCTTCACGGCTGCCGTCGACTTGGCGGCTGCTGCTTTCATCGGCGCCTTGGCGGCGGGCTTGGCCGCTGCCTTCGCTGCCGGCTTCTTGGCGGCGGGCTTCGCTGCCGCCTTGGCGGCGGGCTTGGCTGCCGCCTTCGCGGCCGGCTTGGCTGCCGCCTTCGCGGCCGGCTTAGCCGCAGCTTTCGCCGCAGGCTTTGCCGCTGCCTTGGCCGGAGCCTTGGCGGCTGCCTTCGGTGCCGCTGCCTTCTTCGCTGCTGCAGGTTTCGCGGCAGCCTTCGGTGCCGCTTTCTTTGCCGGCGCTTTCGCCGCCGGCGCCTTGGTTGTCGTCTTTGCCATGCGATGCCCCTTGCGTTTTGCCCAAGGTCGTGAGTGACCCGGCGTGCTCATGCATATCTGACTCGCGGCTATCTAGCCAGCGAAGCAACACAATGAATTTCAGTTATTGAATTTTGGTTACACAAGACGCGTTGACAAGGGCATCGACGAAAAAAACGACAGAGAATCTTTGCCCTTCGAAGTGAAATTGCGCCGTCGAGAATTCCCGATGCTCTCTATCGACGGATCATCCAGACATCTTGATGCCGCGCAGAGCGCAGAATGTGAGCCTATTGCTCATAATGGACAACGCACACCAAACAAAGCACCTCATCTTGTCCAGCGGAAAGATTTACAAGTCAAGGCGGAGCAGAACCGAACCGACGAAAGGGCAAAGCTTGCGCGGGCAAAAAGCGAGCTTTGCGCTCACATTCAAGATCTGCCACTGGAGAGCTTGATCCGCTCAGGCTCCGCTGCGGACGGCGTGGAGGACTCCGCCGTTCCATGGTCCTCGCAAGTTCGGGGGGGGAAACCGTTGCGCACAGTCCTGGAATTGCTGTTCTTCCTGGTCGCAATTCCGGACGGAAAACCTCTTCGCACTTCCTGGAATTGCTCTCAGGCCAAATGTGAGTATCCTGCTTATATTCTCGGGAGGCAGGTTGCGGATGTCTACTCGCATTGCAAAGCCAGCCCCGCGCATGCGCAAGGAGCCGCGCCAGGCGCGCTCGGTCGCCACCGTCGAGGCGATAATCGAAGCAGGTGCCCGCGTTCTAAGCGAGATCGGCTGGGCGGGCTTCAGCACCAACAAGGTGGCCGAGACCGCGGGCGTGAGCATCGGGTCGCTCTATCAATATTTCCCCGACAAGCTTGCGCTGGTCGACGCCATCCGACGCCGCCACTTCGACCATGTGCTGTCCGTCATTCGCGAAGCCGCGGCCGAGGAGAAGCCGCTCAGGCAATTCGCGCGCGAGCTGGTGCGCGGCATGATCGCCGCGCACAGCATTCACCCGACGCTGCATCAGGTGCTACTCGACGAGACGCCGGGCGACCGCGGCTCGCGCGCCGCGCATGCCTCGTTCCAAGCCCGCTATCTCGAGCACTATGCGGCGGCCGTCGCGCAATACCGCCGGCGCCTGAAAAATACCGAGACCGTGGCGCGCGTGCTCTCCTCAGCCGTCGAGGGCGTGATCCACAATGCGGCGCGCCGCAACATGCTCGATGCGCCGGAGCTGCAGAAGCAGCTCGGCGAGCTGATCTGCGCCTATCTGTCCGGCCAGGGCGCGCGAGCGTGACGATCGCGAGACCGACGCCGTCAGGGTCGATAGCCGAGGCAGATCGCGCCCAGCGCGACGACGGCACAGGCTCCGATACGGCGCGGCGTCAACTGCTCGCCGAGGAAAAAGCGGCCGATGAAGGCCGCGAAGACGACACTGGTCTCGCGGATGGCGGTGATCGGCCCGGCCGGCCCCAGCGCGAAGGCGGCGACCACCGCGCCATAGGCCAGCAGCGCGAATAGACCGCCGCTCAAGGCCTTGCGTGTTTCCGGCGCACGCAGGTCGACAGTGAGCCTGCCGCGCAGGCCGACGAAAGCCGCCGGCAGCAGGGCACCGTAGATCAGCAGTACCCAGGCGGTGTAGGCGGCGCTGTCGCCGGCGACGCGCACGCCGATCGCGTCGACCGTCGCATAGGCCGCGATGATGACGCCGGTGGCCAACGCGTAGAGGATCGATGTCACTGAGGCCCTGCCCCGCCCGACTGACAGACCCATAATGCCGCAGGCGACCAGCGCGACGCCGATGAGTTCCGGCGCGGCGAGCCGCTGGCCGGCCAGCAGGAAGCCGCCGAGCGCCACCAGCAGCGGCACGCTGCCGCGCACGATCGGATAAACCTGCCCGAGCTCGCCATAGCGGTAGGCGGCAACCAGGAACACGCTGTAGCCGACCTGAAGGACGGCCGATAACACGACATAGGGCCAGGCAGCCGCAGCCGGCAGCGGATGGAAGAGCGCCAGGACAATAGCAGCGGCAGTGCTCGAGAAGCTCATGACCGTGACCGTCCACAGCCTGTCGACCCCGGTCCGTAGGAAGGCGTTCCAGCTGGCATGCAAAATGGCCGCGGACAGCGCGAGCCCAACGACCGTCGCGTTCATTGGGGGACCCGCGCGCCGGCGAGGATGGCGGAAGCCGCCTTGCGCGCATTGGCGATGGCGGCATCAGCCTCCCCCATCTGGGCCATCAGCGTCGCGCCCTCGATCAGCATCAGCAGCGCCGTGGCGACGCCCTCGGCCCGCTCCGGCGGCATCTCTTCTTCCAGGATGGCGCGCAGGCGCGCCCGCAAACCCTTCTTCTGGCGGCTGGCTGCCTTGAACACCGGATGATCGGGATCGCCGAACTCGGCGAGCGCGTGCGCGAACAGGCAGCCGTGGAAAGCCGGATCGCGAAACCAGCGTTCGTGCCAGTCCAGTATCGTGAAGATCTTCGCTTCCGCCGTGTCCGCCGACGCGGCCAGCCGGTCGAGCTGGCGTTCGAAACGCGCCGCGCGGTGCTCCAGCACCGCGACGATTAGATCGTCCTTCGCCGGGAAGTGGCGGTACATCGTCATCTTGGCGATGTCGGCCTCGGCGATAATGCGGTCGATGCCGGTGGCGTGGAAGCCGTCGCGCTTGAACAGCGAATACGCGGTGTCGACGACATGCTGGCGTTTGGCGGAGGGCGATGAGGGCATTCTGCTGCCTGGTGATGAGACAGGTCTGTCTCTTTTAGGCGACAGTTCGACAGTTGTCAATCGGCGGCCGATTAGCCGATTTGCTTCCGGCGATAGCCGGCAAGCTCACAATATTCGCGATCGGACTGATGCGGTCGGCGGGCCGCACTGAGTGTTCCTGGGGCCTGAAGGCCGCAGGCCGGGGAATGGATCGGCGGCTTCTTACCGAAGCACGCGGCAGCGGCCGTTATAAACCATCCAGCGGTCGAAGCCGGAGACGCAGAACTCGACATTGTCGCCGATCGAGGCGAAGCCCTGGCCTTCCTCGATCAGGTAGAAGATCGAGCGGTCGCGGCCGTCCGACAGGCTGACGGTGGCGCGGCAATAGTGCCGGCCGATCGGCCATCTCTCGCTCGACGGCAGATAACGATGCAGGCGGATGTTATGGAAATCGGTGATCGCGACATCCGGCAGGTGCGGCACATGATGAACCTGATAGCTGAAGCGATCGGTGATCCTGCTCAGCACCCAGGCCTCGGCGCAGACGCTGCCGTCATCCTCGGTTAAAACGGCAAGGTCGGCAGCCTGCGCTGCCTGGGTGAAACCAAGCGATGTGCCAAGCGGCGTCAGAAGCGAAATCAGCGCGGCAAGGGCGGAATGGGCGAAGCGAGTCATGACAGCCTCTCAAGGTCGGTTGCACGCACTGTGCGGATTCGCTTGACGGTGGTCAAGCGGTTGTGAAGACAATGGTTTCCCAAATCATCGTTCCAGATGCGGTCCGGCTGTCAGACGGTTCCCGCCACCAGCAGTCCGCCGACGACGGCCAGGTTGATCAGGAAGGCGCTGCGCAGCACCTGCCGCTCCGGCTCTTCGGACTCCCAGAAGCGCAGCAGCGCGACGTTCGTCGCCAGCGTGAACAGGACAAGCGCGCCGGCGGCGAAAGGCACGGCACGGCCGAGCGCGAGCATCAGGCCGGCGACGACTTCGAGCGCTGAGCCGGCTGCCAGCATGACAGCGGGAGCCGGAAACTTCCGGCTCGCCAGATAGTCGCACATCGCCTTGAATTTCAGGAAGTGCTCGATGCCGGCGAAGACGAACACGCCGCCGATGAGAAGCGCGCCTATCGCCTGAACGGTATCGATCGACATGTCGACCTCCTGCCAGGCTTCCGGGTCAATCCTTCGGGATGAAAGCGGGGTTGTAGACGACTTCCCAGAGATGATCGTCGGGATCCTGGAAATAGCCGGCATAGCCGCCCCAGAAGGTCTTTTGCGCCGGCTTGGCGACGCGCGCGCCGGCCTTGACGGCCTCGGCCATCGCAGCGTCGACCTCGGCCGCGCTCGACACGTTGTGGCCGATGGTGAACTCGGTCGGGCTGCGGCCGCTCTGCGGCACGGTGGCGTCGAGGGCGATGTTCGCGCGCTCGAAGATCGCGAATTTCAAGCCGCCGGCAAGCTCGAAGAAGGCGACGGCGCCATGCTCGAACTCGCGGCCGATGATGCCTTCGGTCGGCAGGCCCAGGCCGTCGCGGTAGAATTTGAGCGACGCCTCCAGATCGTCGACGCCAAGGGTGAAGACGGTGATGCGAGCTTTCATTTCTCTCACTCCCTTCTATATTCGTCACCACATCCGCGACCGGATGCGGCGCAGTGAAGGCGCTGGACGCGCCAAGAGGCTGCATCTGTTTTGCCACGGCGGACGCGACCCGCATTGAAGATTTCGGCCAAAATGGCCGAAGCGGATCCGCCAGAGGACGCCGAAGCAGATCGGAGAAGATATGGAAGCGGTCCTGGCGCAGACCACCGGCTTCTTTCGGGAACGGCCCGTCCCGCGAGGCCTGGCCGGCGCCTTCTCCGTCGTCTGGGTGCATCGCATGGCGAAGCAGGACGTCCCGCCAATCGTCGTCACGCCGGACGCGACCATCGATCTGCAATGGATCGAAGGTCGCTTCCGCGTGGCCGGACCGGACAAGGAGCCGCAGATCGAGCGCCTTCCCCCCGGGTCGGTGATCATCGGCTTCCGTTTCCGGCCGGGCGCGGCCGCCGGGTGGCTCGGCCTGCCGGCCGGCGAAATCGTCGGCGGGCGGCTGAGCCTCCAGGACTTATGGGGTACGCGTGCCCGCGAACTGTCGGATCGCGTCAAGGCCGCGCCCGACCTCGCCGGCATGGTGCGGCAGTTGGAAAATGAAGTCGGCGCGCATACAGAGGGGCGCGATGCGCTCGATGCGCTGATGGGCAGGGCCTTCGACCTCATTGATGAAGGCCTGTCGCCGGAGATGCCGCTGGTTCCCTGTCTGCTCAACCGCCTCAACATGAGCGAGCGGACGCTGCGCCGGCGTTTCGAGGACGCTTTCGGCTATGGTCCGAAGACGCTCGACCGCATCCTGCGCTTCCACCGCTTCCGGCGCCTGCAGCGACGGCATAGCGATGCCTCGACCGCGCTGCTCGCCATCGAGGCCGGCTACGCCGACCAGGCGCATCTGATCCGCGAAACCCGGCGGCTGACCGGCGTGACACCCTCGGCGCTGGCGTAGGTCAGTCTTCGGCTGGTCCCGGTCTCACTCACCGGCCAGCCATTCGATCGTCCAGCGCGACGGCTGTTCGACGGCAAGCACTCCATGCAAGGCCGGCAGCATCAGCCGCAATTCGGCCTCCAGCGTGAAGGGCGGGTTCACCACCACAAGGCCGCTGCCGTCGAGGCTCGGTTCGCTCGAGGCAGGCCGGATCTCGAAGCCGATGTCGAGCAGTTTTGGAATGCCAGTCTCCTTCAGCGCGGCGCGGAAGGCGGCGACCGCCTTGCGATCCTTGATCGGATACCAGAGCGCGTAGATGCCGCCCGGCCAGCGCCGGTGCGCTCGGCGCAGGTTCTCGACGAGACGCTGGAACTCGCCCTCCTCCTCGAAGGGCGGATCGACAAGCACGAGCCCGCGCTTTTCCTTCGGCGGCAGATGCGCGCCGAGCGCCAACCAGCCGTCGAGCTCGATCACCCTGGTCTGGATGTCGCCGGCGAAGACGGCTTTGAGCCGCGCAGCGTCCTCGGAATGCAACTCGATCGCCGTAAGCCGATCCTGCTGGCGCAGGAGATGGCGCACGATCAGCGGTGAGCCGGGATAGCGGCGGAGACCGCCGTCGGGATTTTCCAAGCGCACCGCTTCCAGATAGGGCTGAAGCAACGCCGCCGTCCGAGGCTCGAGCGCGGCCTCGGATAGCCGGCCGATGCCGCCCTGCCATTCACCCGTCTTGCCGGCCTCCACCGACGCGAGATCGTAGCGGCCGATGCCGGCGTGAGTGTCGATAACGCGAAAGGCCTTGTCCTTCTGCTTCAGATACTCGACCAGCCGGCTGAGCACCGCGTGCTTGACGACATCGGCGAAATTGCCGGAGTGGTAGGCGTGGCGATAATTCATGCCGCCTTCACCTTTGCGAACCGCCGCGGCCCCAGCGCGGCGGCGGGGGCTGCGAGTTGGGATTCTGCGGCGGCTTGTTGCCACGCCCAAAGACCAGCGAAAGCACCAGTCCAGCCAAGCCGACTCCCATCAGCGTGTAACCGGCCGGCTGCGCGCGTTCGTCGACCGAGCCGGTGCCCGCACGCAAGATCAGGTCGACGGCGCGCATGTCGATCCCGTCCGCATCGCCCGGACCGACAGTGAAGACGTAAGCGCCCGGCGTGACCGTCTCTATCACACCGGCCTCGTCGCGAAAGATCTTGTCGGGCAGCTGCGGGCTCACCTGGCGTGGATTGTCGGTGTGGTTGAAGGAGAGCGTCGAGGCGAGCGCCGTGCGGCCGCCGCTTGCCGCGGTCAGCGTCAGCACCGTGTGCTGCTGCGAGGCGACGCGCTCGGCACGCGCGGTGAGGTCGACCAGCACGCGAACAGGCGCGTCGCGCGCAGCGAGCCGTACGGTCGCCGGCCGGAAGCGGCCGCCCTCGTAGACGCGCCAGGTGCCGATCGCATGGCCGGAGAAATTGCTCACCGCCCAGGGATAAAAGACCCCGATGGCAGCGCCGGCGATGAGGACAAGAACCGAGAGGAAGCGCATTGAAAGCCCTGGTTAGAGTTTCTTGCGGGCGCGATCGCCACTTTTGGCGGCCTCGTCCCGGGCAGCGTCGCGAATCCGCTCCATCTCGTCCAGAAACATCTCCAGGCCAAGCTCGAAAGTCTTGTCGAAACCGCTTGTGCCAAAATAAGCCGCGGCCGTCACGACACTGGGATAGTCGCGCGCCAATTCTTCGTCGCTGACCGTGGTGACCGCCGACGGCCCCTTGGCGTAGCCGGCGGTCTCGTCGAGGATCGCGCCCATCAGATAATAACCGGCGGCGCGGAACAGACGGGCGCTGAGCTCAGGTCCGAAGCCGCCATCCTCGAACAGGCCGATGATGGCGTTCAACTTGGCGAGGCAGGGCGGCGAGTTCATGCGATAGACGACGATGAACGGCGCGAAGGCCGGATGCTCGGTCGCCACACGCCGGAATTCCTGCATACCGATGCGCGCCCGCTCACGCCAAGGAAGGCTGTGATCGGGGATCACGAGCCCGCTCATCTGGCGATCGACCAGCGCCTCGTAGAGATGCGCCTGCGAGGGAAAGTGATGGTAGATGCTCATCGCCTCGCAGCCGAGCCTGGCGGCGAGCTTGCGCATCGAGAAGCCGGAGAGCCCTTCCCGCTCGATTACCTCAAAGGCCGCGTCCTCGATCATCTCGCGGGACAATTTTCCGCGGGTTCGGATTTTCTTGCTCGGTGAGTCCATGGCGCCGCTTGACAACTTACACTGTAAGGTTCATGTTCAAATCACCTTACACCGTAAGGCTAACAAAAACCAGAGGAGAACACCATGCCTGTCATTCGCATCATCTCAAGCGCGCATTCCTACCTTCGTTCCGCCTCGCTGCTCGCCGCTATCGCGTTCACCGCGGCCTTGACCGTGCCTGCCGGCGCCGACGACTATGACGCCGCCATCAAGGACATCCAGTCGACCATCGGGGGCGTACCCGGCTTCATGAAGCAGTTCCCGAAAGCCGGTCTGCCCGGCGCGTGGGCAGAGGTCAAGGCAATCGAGATCAGCGACAAGACGGCGCTGCCGCCGAAGGTGAAGTCGCTGATCTCGCTGGCGGTCGCGGCGCAAATCCCCTGCAATTATTGTGTTTGGTCGGACACCGAGAACGCCAAACGCGCCGGCGCCACCGACGAGGAGATCCAGGAGGCAGTCGCCTTGGCCGCCTTGACCCGCCACTGGAGCACCATCTTCAACGGCATGCAGGTCGACTTCGCCCAGTTCAAGAAGGAGATGGGCGGAGAATAAGGAGGGCAATGAGGAGTAGAAACGGGAATGCACGGCGTCCAGTTGTCCAACCTGCGCTACTCCTTGTGCTCCCTTTTTTAAGCACCTCAGAGTGGTGGCGATGCCGGGAGGCCATCTCGGCGTGCCGGACAGCACGGCTGCGGAGCCGTCGTCACCACGGCCGCCTAGCCCCGATCAATTCGGAAAGCGCGTTTCGCAGACAGGGCCTACAGGCTCGCCAGATCTACCTGTTGGCGAACTAAGATATACTTGCGCAATTTTCTAGCCCGAAAGACCGGCCGCAAGAAATGCCAGAGGCCGAGAGACGGCGCCAGACGCGTTCCTTGTCTTCACCTTGAAGCCTTCCGCCCTAACGCTCGACGAGTTTTGCGAAGACCGCGGCACGCGGTGTTTACCGCGGGAAAACCGGACGGAACCGCCCTTTTTATGACGCAAAAGGCGCGCCTGCCTACGCCTACAGTTAACCAACAGCAAAAGAGTAACGTTAATGAATCCCTAAATTAGTTGACTATGCGGCGCACAGGTATATCTTTCTATACGTTGGGTGTGCAATTTGGGCGAGCAGTCCGCGGTGGTGGCAACCATGTTCGTGGATCGCGACTTAGGGGCAAAGGGACGCTGAGCGGCAGCACATAAGCCGTACGGCAACGACCCCGCTTACTCAGACAAAACACACGTTTCTGGCGACTCCGCGTATGCGGAGGGATCGCCATGATTTCACCTGGTCGGGCAACGCTGTTGCCCCGGCCCGGAACGATGATGCGTGGGTGTGTGCGAGTATGAGGTCGCCATGGGTAGGGTCATCAAGGTTCTGAAGCTGGACACCAAGCCGGGACGGAGGCGTGCCGATCAAGGACGCGCGCTGGTCGCCGGCGGAGCAGGATTTCTGGGTTCTCATCTGTGCCAAAGGCTGCTTGCCGATGGATATGAAGTCATCGCGCTGGACAATTTCCACACGGGCAAGCGCTACAACCTGTCAGCGATAGCGCGTGACGCGACTTTCACCTGCATCAGGCACGACATCGTTGAGGAACTGCCGACGGACCTGGCTGTCGACGAGATCTACAATCTCGCCTGCCCGGCTTCTCCGCCGCATTACCAGGCCGATCCGATCCACACCTTCAAGACCAGCGTGCTCGGCTCGATCAACCTTCTGGAGCTCGCGCGGCGACACAACGCCAAGATCTTCCAAGCCTCGACTTCGGAGGTCTATGGCGATCCGCTGGTGCATCCGCAACCCGAAGGTTACTTCGGCAATGTCAACACGCACGGTCCGCGCTCCTGCTACGACGAGGGCAAGCGCTCGGCCGAGACGCTGTTCTTCGATTACTCACGGACATACGGCATCGATGTCCGCGTCGCGCGCATCTTCAACACCTATGGCCCTCGCATGCGGCCCGACGACGGCCGCGTGGTGTCGAACTTCATCGTCCAGGCGCTGCGCGGCGACGACATCACCGTCTACGGCAGCGGCGCGCAGACGCGCTCCTTCTGCTTCGTCGACGACCTGATCGAAGGCTTCGTGCGCCTGATGAACGCCGGCGTGGCCCCTCAGCACCCGGTCAATCTCGGCAACCCCGTCGAGTTCACCGTCATGGAATTGGCCGAGCTGGTCATCGACTATACGAATTCACGCTCGCGCATCGTGCACCGGCCGCTGCCGGTCGACGACCCCAGGCAGCGCAAGCCCGATATCTCGTTTGCCAGGCAGCATCTCGGTTGGGAGCCGAAGGTTGCGCTGAGCGAAGGCCTCGCCCACACCACTGCCTATTTCGACGCCGTCCTGGGCGGACGCCGGTTCATCGCCCCGCGCAGGGTCCAGGCATCAACCGCCAGGGAGGCAACGGCATGATGACCCGGCGCCCCGTTCTGGTGACGGGTGGCGCCGGCTTCATCGGTAGCCATGCCTGCAAGCTGCTGTCGGCGGCGGGCTACTTGCCGGTGGTCTACGACAATTTGAGCCGCGGCAACGAGAAAGCCGTCGCCTGGGGGCCGCTGGTCGTCGGCGACATCCGCGACCCCGAAGCGTTGCGGCGGGCGATCGAGACTCACAGACCACAGGCGATCATCCATTTCGCCGCCCTTGCCTATGTCGGCGAGTCGGTCAGCGCGCCGGCGGATTACTATGCGACCAATGTCGGCGGCACCATCGCCGTACTGGACGCCGCGCGGGCAAGCGGCATCGACAAGGTGATCTTTTCCTCGAGCTGCGCGACCTATGGCGTGCCGGAAGCATTGCCGGTGAGCGAGGCCTCGCCGCAGAAGCCGATCAGCCCCTATGGCCGCAGCAAGCTGATGGGCGAAGAAATCATCAGGGACTATGCCGCTGCCTATGGAACGAGATACGCGATCCTTCGCTACTTCAACGCCTGCGGCGCCGATCCCGAAGGCGAGCTTGGCGAGTGGCATACACCCGAAACCCACCTCATTCCGAGGGTGCTGATGGCGGCGTCCGGCATGATCGAGGCGATCGAGGTCTTCGGCGCCGATTACGAGACGGCGGACGGCACATGCGTGCGAGACTACATCCACGTCAGCGACCTCGCGCGCGCGCATCTCATGGCATTGATGCATCTCGAGGCCGGCGGCGACAGCCTGTCCGTCAATCTCGGCACCGGCCGAGGCATCTCGATAAAGGAGATCCTCGAGGCCGTCGGCCGCGTCACCGGCCGGACGGTCCCGGTCGCCTATAAACCGCGCCGGCCCGGCGACCCGGCCGGGCTGTTCGCCGATCCCAGCCTAGCACAAGAGCAATTGGGCTTTGTGGCGGAACTTTCCGATCTAGACACCATCGTCAGGACGGCAGCGCCCTTCTTCGGGCTCCGACCGGCCCTGAAGCCGAAGGTTTTCAAAGCGTCCGCCGGCGTCTCGCGCGCGAAGCGCGCGCCGCGCGGCATGAACGCCGCGGAAAAACGCCAGCCTGCACGGCTGGCAGTCGTCCCTGTGAGTACTGTGTCGGGGCGTGGGCTCGCTGAGCTGGGTTGACGGCTTGTCTCAGCGAGCCTCTTAGATTTGATACGCCGGGACAATTCCGAGCGGAAACTGCTAGAGCAATTCCAGGACGTGTGCAGCGGTTTTCCGTCCGGAAATTGCGTGAGCAAAGAGATAGAGCGGGTCGGCGTTTCCGTGAAACGGCCAGCCGCTCTAGGCATTTTTCTGGACGTGCGCCAGCAGCGACTAACTCTTGGGATCGACCAACTTGCGGGCCTTTTCGAAATCGACGCTCCTGGTATCGCCCGCCTGAATTTTCTTGAACTCGTCGGCCGAATTGTCCGAAGCGTGCCTGAAGCTGTACCACCGGCCATCCGGATCCCTCCGTTGCTGGACGGTCCCGTTCAGGACGCGATGGCTGAAGCAGGTGCGGATGGGCTGTGCCGTATAGGCCGTGGACCGCCAGACGAGCTCCATGCACATCTTGCCATCATTGCTGAGATGCCATGTACCTTCGGCGAAGGACGTTGAACCAGGCTTGGACGTCCAGGCACGCATGCGCCTGTCCTGGGCGAAATAGGCGGCTCCGTCCTCCCAGTTCCAGGTGCGGTCGGCATAGAACAACTGCAACTCAAATGCCGTCGGCGTGGTGCCTGCTTGTGCCGCTGCCGGAGACCCAGCGCCGGCTGCGTGAGCAACGCCGGACAGCGCCACTCCACCGCAGAAGAGCAGAAGCATCAGGTCCGCGCGCCGCGCAGAACGACGGCACCTCACGCTCCGCGCTGGTCTGGACGGCAATATTTTTCGAACTGCAGGAATGATGAGCGATAACATTTCGACGACGCCTTTCGATCTGGCGTCACTACCCAGATTGGGTATTCGATCCCAATGCGCAGCTACCGCCCCCACGTGATATTAACTGCCGCTCGAGGAATGGTGTCAACCTTCCCGTCGCAGCGAGCCAAGATCGCCCGCGGACGGTGATTGCGGCCGCGCCAAAGCTTGTGGATGGGCAAGCCGCTGGTTTATAGGATCGGCCGCTTATGATGGAGCAGAAACGTTGAACGGGCCGGCGACCACGGAAGGGCTCGGAATCTTGGCGCCTCGCCAGGCCATTGGAAGCCGGCAAGGGAGCCGGCGGCCTGGAGCGGTCCCCTGCCGTGCGGCCGATTTGGAAATCGAAGCAATTACCCGGAATGCGGCGGTCGACGCCATTCGGAGAACTGGTTGAAAAGAGCATTCTCGATAATCGTCACCCTGGCGCTGCTGGCCTGGCTTGCGGCAGACTCGCGCTGGAAGATGGTGGGCGACGCCTTAGCCAGCATCACGCCCGGCGCCTTCGCTGCGGTGACGCTGGCGCTGTTCGTCACTTATGTGCTGCGCGCGCTGCGGGTCTGCGACGAGTTCCGCGACGACGTGAACGGCCGCTTCGGCGCCTGCCTGCGCGTCATCCTGATTCACAACGCCATGATCAACGTGGTGCCGTTCCGCGGCGGCGAGACCGCCTTCCCGCTGCTGTTGCGGCAGGTGTTCGGCATCTCGATCGTGCGCGCCGGCGCTTCGCTCCTGTGGTTCAGGCTGCAGGACGCCTTCGTCGTCGGTGTGCTCGCCTGCCTGGTGTGGCCCGGTCTTCACCCGGCCCTCAGGGCCGCGGGCATCGCGGCGCTGATTGCCGCCGCCTGGTATCTGCCGCGCTGGGCGCGCGCGCCGCATGACTGGGCCGGGCGCGGCAGCATCGTGTCGAAGCTCGGCAAGCTGCGCGATATCTTCACCGAGGCCACGGGCCGCTCCCGCTACGGCTGGTGGTGGACGGTCGCCAACTGGACGCTGAAGCTTGCCGTGCAGGGATGGCTGCTCGCCATGCTGCTCGGCACCTCCTTCCAGACTGCCTTTCCCGGCGCCGTCGGCGCCGAGGCCGCCGCCATCCTGCCGGTGCAGGGTGTCGCCGGTTTCGGTACCTATGAGGCGGGCGCGGCAGCGGCGCTGCTTTATTCCGGCATCGCCATGAAGGACGGGCTGCAGGCGGCGCTGGCGCTGCATCTGTTCATCCTCTGCTCGGCCGTTGCCACCGGTGCGATCGCCTGGCTGTTTCCCTCGAAATCGACGCTGCCGGAGACGCCGGCTACGGGACCCGCAAGGAAATGACCGCCATGGACATGCTTCCCATTCCTCAGTCGGGGCTGCCTGCCGGTGCCGTCATGCCCGAGCACCAGCTTTCCATCGTCATCCCGATGTATAACGAGGCCGACAACGTCGAGCCGCTGATCGTGCGTATCCACCAGGCGATGGAGAACTACAGCCAGCCCTGGGAAGTGGTGCTGGTGGACGACGGCAGCACCGACGCCACGCCGAATGAAATTCGCCGCCTGGCGGCCGAATACGGTGCGCATGTGCACGCTGTGGAGCTGGTGCGCAACTTCAAGCAGACGGCGGCCATGCAGGCCGGCCTCGACGCTGCCCGCGGCGATGTCATAGCGACGCTCGACGGCGACCTGCAGAACGATCCGTTCGACATACCGCGCATGGTCTATCGACTGCTGACCGAGGACCTCGACCTCGTCGCCGGCTGGCGCAAGAACCGTCAGGAGGGTTTCTGGATGCGCCGGCTGCCGTCACGCATCGCCAACTCGCTGATCGCGCGCGTCACCGGGGTTCGGCTGAAGGACTATGGCTGCAGCCTCAAAGTGTTCCGCGGCAGCGTCATCCGCAGCGTCAGGCTCTATGGCGAAATGCACCGCTTCATCCCGGCCTGGCTGGCGACGGTGACGACGCCGCGCCGCATCGCCCAGGAGGTGGTGACGCATCACGCCCGCATCCACGGCCAGTCGAAATACGGCATCTCGCGCACCTTCCGCGTGGTGCTCGACCTGGTCTTCATGTTCTTCTTCATGCGCTACCGCACCAGGCCCGGCCATTTCTTCGGCGGCATCGGCATCGTGTTCGGCGTGCTCGGCTCGCTGATCCTTGCCTACCTGTTCAGCTTGAAGGTGTTTTTCGGACAGGACATTGGAACGCGCCCGATGCTGTTCACCGGCTTCTTCCTGGTCATCGCCGGCCTGCAGATGGTAACGTCGGGCGTACTCGCCGAGATGCTGTCGCGCGTCTATCTCGAGGCCAATGTTTCGCTCGCCTATGTGGCGCGCCCGCAGCCCGCGCCTGGCGAAGGTGATGGCTGGCGTTGGCCGAGCCCGCCGGCGCAAGCCAAGAAAGCCCCGAGACGGAAATGATCCCGCCCCTGCCCTCATCCGAGGTCCGCGCATGACCATCCTTGTGACCGGAGCCGCCGGCTTCATCGGCAGCCATGTCTGCGAGCGCCTGCTCGCCCGCGGCGACGCCGTTGTCGGCGTCGACAGCATGAACGCCTACTACGACCCGGCATTGAAGGCGGCACGGCTCGCTCGGCTTTCCGGCCGGCACGGATTTTCGTTCCGCCAACTCGACATAGCCGAGCCGGGCGCGCTGGCGGCGACGCTCAAGGGAACGCTGCTGAGCGGCATCGTGCATCTCGGCGCCCAGGCGGGCGTGCGCTATTCGCTCGAAAATCCGCGCGCCTATATCCACGCCAACATCGCCGGCCACCTGGAGGTGCTGGAGCTCTGCCGTGCATCGCCCGAGATCAAGCATCTGGTCTATGCCTCGTCGAGCTCGGTCTATGGCGGCAACACCAAGGTGCCGTTCGTGGAAAGCGACCGCGTCGACAATCCGGTGTCGATCTACGCGGCGACCAAGAAGGCGGACGAGCTGATCAGCTCGACCTATTCGCATCTCTTTGGGCTGCCGCAGACGGGCCTGCGCTTCTTCACCGTCTATGGCCCCTGGGGACGACCGGACATGGCGGCCTGGATCTTCACCGAGGCGATGCTCTCCGGCAAGCCGATCCGCGTCTTCAACCATGGCGAGATGTGGCGCGATTTCACCTATGTCGACGACGTTGTCGAGGGCGTGATTGCGGTTCTCGACAAGCCGCCGGCGGCCGGCCGCGAGCGCCACCGCATCTACAACATCGGCAACAGCCAGCCGGTGCATCTCGGCCGCTTCATCGAGACGCTGGAAGGGCTGCTCGGCGTGAAGGCCATCCGTGAGGATCTGCCCATGCAGCCCGGCGATGTCGAGAAGACCTTTGCCGACACCAGCGCGCTAGAGCGCGACATCGGCTTCAAGCCGAAAGTGCCGATCGAGGAAGGACTGGCGAAATTCGTCGACTGGTACCGGCGGGAATGGCGGCCGGAGGGCAAGCTGTAAAGCGAAGCGCTGCCGCCGATGCCCTGCCCTACATGCATCCTTCGATAAACGGACCGCTGACCCATAGCGAGCCGTTGGTATACATGGCGGTTCCGCTGTCGTCGGTGTAGCCATGGGATTGCTCGTCCACGTGCAGCTTGCTGTTGGGCACAAGCTGCCCGTTCACTTTTATGCTCTTGATGAAAAGGTTGCGATCGCCGGGCCGGCCGTCTCCGGCCCACTCGTCGTTGACATAACGAATTTCGATCGTCTTTGGATTGGGCACGCCGCTAAGGTCGATGTGGAACGGTTGCGCCTCGACGGCCGCCTCCGTCAGTTCCGCCACGCGCTGCTCGCCTGTCGAGGCCTTGCTCTCCTTGCCCTGGACGGCGATCTCGCCAAGGCGCTTGCCGTCGGCGAAGACGTCGAAGCGAGGCTGACCCTGGTAGTCGGTGCCGGCCGCGTCGATCTCCAAGCTTGTGGCTGTGCAGTGCCCCGCGTCTCCGGCCGCGTTGGCGACAAGTGTGGCTATGCGCCGCTTTTGCGATTGCACCCAGCCGGCAATCGGCTGCAGCAGCGCCGTTCGATCGCTCAAGCCTTCTTCGAATAGGTTCGTCTTTTCGCCGGGATCGGCCTTAAGGTCGTATTCCTCGACCTTGCCGGTGGTAGCGTTGAAAATCACCTTTCGATCATTATCGCGATAACCGAGCAAGGAGCCGGCCCACGGATTGAAGAAGAAGGTCCTGTTTGGCCGTTGCTCGCTGAACAGGCTGCGGCCCTGCCACTGCTCGGGCAATGGCAGTCCCAGTATGTCCATGATCGTCGGAGCGATGTCGACGATGCCGCCGACCGGATGCGCGACTTCGTCATGGAAAAGGTGCTTGTTGATCATTATCAGCGGAATGTGGACGTTCTCGTCGTAGATTGCGGTGGCATGGACGTAGTCGCCATGTTCTCCGAACGCCTCGCCATGATCGCCAAGGACGACAACCAGCGTCGAATCGAGCTTGCCGGACTGCTTCAGTGAATCGAGGATTTCACCGAACGCTGCGTCGCCGACCTTCAGGGCGTTGAGATAGGCATTGAATTTTTCGTCATCGACGTAGTGCACCGGCCCGATGTCTTTAGCGGAAGGCACCATCTTCGAGAACATCGGGCTGCCGGTGATGTACGGATAATGCGTCATGGCCGTGAACATGATGCCGAAGAAGGGCTTCCGCGGATCCTTCCTCATCCAGTCGATGATCATTTGGGCCGTGCAGAGGTCACTGTTATAGTCCATGTTCTTCCACTGCTCGGTACTGAGCTTGAAGGTCGGGGTGGCGCATTTCTGCCCCGATAATCCTGGATGACGTCGAGTCCCTTGTTGAGCAGGAACTCGTCCACACGCTGGAAACGGGAATCGGCGCTCCAGAAGAACCCGGTGCGAAAGTTGTGCTTGGACAGGGCGTTGGAGATCGTCTCCAGCGGCAGGTACGGATATTTGGCGGTCATCCCGTAGAATGAGATGTCGTTGTACATCGAGGTCAGCAGCGAGAAGATTGAGTAGTGCGTGGACGGCGCATGCGCATAGATCTTGTCGAACCGAATGGAACCTCCGGCATAGCTCTTTATGTTTGGCGTGATCGGATACTGGCCGCCAAAGGTCTCGATGTATTTCGACGGCACCGACTCCATCATGAAAATCAGCACGTTCTTGATCGGATTTGGCGTCGGCGCCTTGAAGCTTGAGGTTTCCGCCGGACGCTCCCCGACGCTGGCGACATCGGGATCATCGCCGCCGGCGCTCATCGCAAAAGTCACCGGCGTCGAACTGAACCACGCCGACTGAACGAAATACACGATAGGATTGTCGACCTTGGATGCTGGCAGCGACTGAGCGCGCACATGATAGCCGCTGCCGACCAGGGCTGCGCCAACGCACAGAACCAAAGCGATGAGAAACCTCTTGCGGCCTGCGGAACTCAGCCGCTGGCACAAACTGCCCGCGGCGTAGCCGAGGGCCAGCACCAGAACGATGGACCCGAAAAGGATCGCGGCATCCCTCACGTTGAGGGCGTCGCCATCGCGCTCTTGGCGTCGGCATTCTGCAGGAAGTCGCCATAGACCAGCCACTGGAAGGTGAAAGGCTCACCCAGCATCTTGACGAGATTGATGTTGGCAAATCCCCAGCCGAGCGACACCAGGGCGGCGACGGCCGCGGATGCGAGCCGGCTTGACTTTGTAAGGAAGAGCAGGATCAGCGTTGCCGCCGTCACCGATGTGATGAGGATCAGGTCGTAATAGCTTGCCGCCAATCCCATGGGAATGGACGCCAGAGCCCCTTGAAATGTCGTTTGCGGATCGACGATGACGGCCCGGTAGATGCCCAGCAGAAGCCATAACCACAGGCTGGTGCAAATGACGCGCAAGGACGTCCGCGTGAAGCGAAGTTCCTGCGTCAATGCAGGTTTCGTCCTCGATCCCGTCTGGCCGCCCTCGGACCGGCTCGCCGAGCCCATACCGCCGCCGATACTCATGAGATTGCCCACCGCCAGTTTGTGCTCCGGCCAGAAACCACGGCCGGCAGCTTTCAAACCCCGTGCGCAAAATCGGTTCGGGGCAGGAAAGAGTCAACAAAATCAAGTGTGCGTTAACGACGTCTCTTCAGAACTGGTTAACCGCAAAGATTGAAAGACAACGGGTTTGCCAAAGCGCCGATCAGCATGGAAGCGGCCAACTTGCGGCAACAAAAGAAAGCTGAGACCGTGTTGCGCGCCGACCCGGCTTCGTTCCGACGTCAGCCGAACGCGTACAGATCGTCCGTCGAGACTGCCCTGAAATAGGTCACGAATTCCCAGTAGTTCTCGATGCGGTCGACGAAAGGCCGCTGCGGCGGCTTCAGGATCTCGGTCTCGAAGTGGTCCAGTCGCTGGGAACCGCCGAGATAGGCAATGATTGCATTGCCAACCAGTGGATCGCCGATGTCGCTATAGTGGATCGGGAAATACGGCTGTCGGGTCTCGAACAGCACGGATCTGATCTTTGCGCGAAACAGATTCAGCTCGCGCAGAAACGCGTTGAAACGTTCTATGTCGAAATGCACCTTCTTTCTGGGGCTGTCGGCTGCGAACCGATCGGTGGCATGGACTGTCCATACTCCGGATGCTTCCGCTTCGAGCAGCGAGACGAAGGACGCGATCGGATTCCTGACAAGCCAGAGCTTCTTGACGCTTTCATCTTCCAACACGGGGAGTATGGCCGCGCGCGTCTGGTCGGGAAATATGTGAAAACCGACGAAGCGAGCCGACGGATCGTCGAAGATGCGCGCGGTGAACTGCTCCGGCTCGGCATCTCGCAAATCGACCCGATCGCGCGGCAGATCGATCTTCTCGTGATAGTCATGGCGCAAGCCGACGAAGCTCGGATTGAAGATTTCGCCGTGCAGGACCATCCCGTCATACTGGTTGAGATGGCGATTGAGCGCTTGAGAACCGGTTCGTGGCGAAGCGATCAGCACGAACTTCTGACAAGACTGCATTCACGCCACACCCGTTGGAGTTTGCCCGAACATACACAAACGACCTCTCCGTTCAAATGTGCGCGGCCGCTTGAAACGGCAACGGCGGGCGCGCCCTGAAGCACCCGCCGTCGTCGGTGTCCCAGCACTTGCTGCGGGGTTCAACCGCCGCGCAGGCGCGTTGGGCTGAGGCTCGCAATGGTCGATCGCTGTTCGGCGGGACAAGTCGGCAGGAACCGGCTCGCATCCGCATAAGTCATGGTGGTGACGGAGTTCTTCAGGCCGCCGCGCTTGGCGATCCAGCCGCGAACCCAGCCAGGGTAGTTCTTCATCATGAAGTCGGCCGCGACCTGGTTGCCGCGCGCCCCGGCGCCATACGGCAGGTGGAAGCCGAACGATGCGTTGCGCGTAACGCAGACCTTGCTCTTGGGCATCGCCAGGTAAAGCGTGCAGGCCGAATCGCACGCACCGTTGAAGCGCACGAAACCGCCGCTGCGGCGCATCTTCAGCATGCGGATGGCATAGTCGATTACATAGCCGCCGCGGTCGCCGCTGATCGTCTTGACGTAGCCCTTGCCAAGATTCATGCGCGGACGCAGCAATTGGTCTGCCGAGCTCGTCGAAATCATCGCGCCCGTCAAGGCGAGCGCAGCGAGAAACTTCAATATCGTTTTCATTCGCGCCTCCTGCTATGCCGTGAACGGTTAGCCGGGACGCGTAAAGATTGGTTATGCCGTGTCGATAAACTTGTAACAATCGCTTGATTGCACAGTCTTTTTAGGAGCCGCTTGATTGCATTGGTTTATCAACGGCGCAGAAGGATGATCACTGAAAAGTAAATCCGGCATGGTCAAAGACCAGAGAAGCGTGGAAGCCTTGCCGGTCGATTTGGGTCAGAGGAACGTTCAATGACCGCTGGAAGCAAGCCGAAGCCGGAAGGCGGTCGTCGCCGCATCTGCGTGGTCACGCCTGCGATCCGGCGCGACGCCGATAAAGACGATGCCTCGGCGCCCGGCGAACTTGCAAGGCTCTTCGCCGAAAACGGAGACGACGTCACGCTGCTGTGGGTTGCCGGCCGGGACGTGCCATCCACGGACGAGGTAGCTGCCCGCCGGGCGGAGTTCGGGGCCGCCTCGGTCAAACTGGAGGTTCTCGACCGGTCCGACCAGCTGCTTCCCTCGCTGGCGACGCCCGAAAGCCGCTCCGCTGCGCTGCTGCATTATCTCGAGCGGTGCAGTTACGATCTGGTCTACGCGCCGCTGGAGGGTGGCCTGCCCTACTTCACCCTGCTCGCGGCTGAGACCGATGCCTTCGCCACGCCGCCGATCGTCCTCCTTGCCCGCGCTCCGCAAGAATGGGCGCATGAGGCCGACAAAACATTCATGGGCAGCACAGAGGCGATCGCCACGGCCTACATGGAAAAGTACTGCGCCGAGATGGCCGACAGGACGGTCTGTGCATCCGCCGCCCTGCGCCAATGGATGCTGTCGAGAGGCTGGAAGGTGAGAAAGGCGACGGTGCTGCCGCCACCGCTTCGGGCCGTCCGGACCGAAGCGCCGCAGCCACCCATCGCGAGCAAGGCGCGTGAGCTTGCCGCCCTGGCCGGATCGCGCTTTCGTGACGGGCTGACGCTGCTCTGCGACGCGCTCGACATCCTCGCGCAATCGGCGCCCGAAGGGCTGACCCTCACCGCGTTCGGTCCATTCGGCAAGATCATGGGCGAGCACAGCGGCGGACTGCTTCTGCGGCGCGCCGAACGTTGGCCGTTCCGGCTCAAGCTGTTGCCGCGCGCGACCCTCGAGGAGAGGCTCGACTACCTCGCACGCAGCGGCGCCTTGGCCGTTGTCCCAAGCCTTGCCGCATCGACCGGCGAGGCCGTTGGCGCATGCACCGCGGCAGGGCTGCCCTTCGTCGCAACCAATGCCGGCGCGAATGCCGAAGCCTGGAAGGCTGAAGCCGGCCAGCCGCCGCTGGTCGAGCCCGACGCGGCGCAATTGGCGGCCGCCATGCTGGCGGCGCTCGAGAAGCCGCCCCGGCCACGGCGGATCGATATGACGGGGCCTGGCCGCAAGGCATGGCTGGATACGCGCCCTCTGCCCGCTGCCCGGAAGCGCATTCGCAAGCGGCCCCAACCGGCGCCCCTGGTTTCGGTGGTGATGGCGCATCGCAACCGGCCGCTCTATCTCAAACAGGCCATCGAAGCGGTCGAGGCGCAAACCTACGGCAATCTTGAACTGGTGCTGGTCGACGACGGAAGCGATCTGGAAGAAGCCAGGCAATTGCTGGATACGTTGGAACCAGGCTTCCGTAAGCGCGGATGGAGGATCCTGCGCCGGCCGCACAAGCATCTTGGCGCCGCCCGCAATGCCGGAGTGCGCGCCGCGCGCGGCGAGTTGGTCCTGTTTGTCGACGACGACAATGCGCTTTTTCCGGAAGCCGTCGAGCATTTCGTCCGTGGCATGGCGGCATCGGGCGCCGATATCTGCACCGCCTTCCAACTGATCTTCTATGAGGATTTCGTGCCCGAGGACCGGGCCGACGGCCTGATCCAGTATCTGCCGCTTGGCGGCCCCGACGCGCTGGGCCTGATCCACAACGTCTATGGCGACGCCAATGCGATGGTGCGCCGGTCGGTTTTCTCGCAGATCGGATTTTGGCTTGAGGATCCCGGCTATGCCATGCACGACTGGGAGTTCTTCGCGCGGGCCTCACTCGCCGGGCGCAAGCTCAGGCCCATTCCAAAGCCGCTCTACTGGTACCGGTCGAAACCGGACGGCATGTTCCGCACGTCGAATTGGTACGACAACCGCTTGCCTGTCCTGGAGGCGTTCCGGACGCTGCGATCCGATGACACCCGGCTGCTCCACCAAATGGCCATCGCGCAGAACACGGCGCGTTCCGAAGTCGACAGCGCGCGCGAGAACCTGAAATATAAGCCTGCCGATCGCAAATATTTGGCTCTCAGCGACCTCGAGCCGAACGGCGAGGCAGCGATCGAGACGCTCGCCGGCATCGCCGCTTCGGTCGGCCGCCACGATACTGCCACCGCCTTGCTTGGAGACGGTCTCGCCAGGCCGCAGCCAGACGCATCAGGCAGAGCCGTGGCGGCCGGCGCTTCAGGCGCGCTCGCTTACGACGTGCTGAGGAGCGCAAGGCTGCTTACGCCGCGCACTGCAGCGCTGCCGTTGTTGCTGGTGGCGCCCGACGGCGGCGGCGTGTTCCTGCGCCCGCATGCGGAGGGTGCGGTCGCAGCATCGATCGATCATCAATTCCCGCCCTTCTTTCGCAGAATAGAGGCCGCCATCGAACTCGCCCATGCCGAGGCTCCGGCAATCGCGTTCGGCCTGGCGCTCGCCCGCCCGGACCGGCCTATAGACTGGCAGCAGGATGTCGGCGCGCAGACAATCGGCTTTTCCGGCTGGATGACGGTCCGCGACAGATTCGTGCGCCACGCGTTGGCGGCGACGGTCAATGTCAGGCGCAAGATGCCGCTTTCGATCGTGCTCGCGGTGCGCTTCGTGGAAGGACCGAACGGTGCTCCGAGCAACGCCTTCTTTCGGACGCTGACGGTGTTCAGCGACTAAAGCAGGACGTTCGAAATCTGAACTCGACATGCTGCCGGTTCGCCTGTTTTTCGGCGCCGCATTTCTGCGGCCACGACGCGATTCAGCCCCGTCGGCGAGAAATAGCCTTCACAGGCCCAAGCAGCCGCTCAAAGTTAACCATCTCTCAAGCCGATTTCTTCCGATATGGTTGACAAATTGCTAACAAATCAATAGTATCAACAGCCTATGGGGTATGTAGTGGCAAGGGTGGGCGTAATGCGTAAGATACAGTCGCTACTTCTGGGCGGACTCAGTCTGCTCGGGTTGAGCGTCGCGTTTTCGAATGCGGCGCAAGCGCAAATCGAAGTTGCTCCAATCAAGGAAGCCGAGCTCGCCTGCGAGCAGGCCCTCAAGATCGGCACCATCGAGGCGCTAGAGGACTACCTGCATCGTTATCCGAATGCGCCAACGGCCTGCAAAGCGCTTGCTTTGAACAGCTTGTCGCAGTTTGCCGGGGGCGGTGGGAACGGCAATGGCGGGGATGGCGGCGGCCGCTACGGCGGATAATTGCCGGCGGCATTTCGCCAATAGATCGTCAGATCAGCTGGCCGCGGTTTCCTGTAACCGCGGCCAGCCCGTCGCGACGAATTCGGCGTAGCGATCCGAGGTTTTCATCCAGCCGAGTTCCACGAGCTGGGCAGTGTCGCCGCGATAGCGCACGGACCGGTCGTTGCGAAGCGAGAGTTTCGGATTGCGCTCCAAGGCCTCCATATAGGCGGCGCGCTCTTCGAGCGTCTTTTCTTTCAGTTGCGCATTCTCGCCTAGCGAGGATGCCGATTTCTGCTGGAAGCCCCAAACAAATTTGAAGTGCAGCAGCGCGACGCGGAGTTCGCTGAATCGCACCTTGCTGATGGTGTGCTGCGCCGCGTGATAATGTGTGTCCCTGCTCCACCGCACGATCGGCACCTTGGTCAGGCACGGTGGAAAGGTCTGCTTGAAGCGGCCGCGCCAGAAAACGCGCTCGCGCACCCCGCCGAACATTTGCTCGGGAGGATAAAGTCCATCCCGCGCGCGCAGCCATCCCGGCTCCGGATCGAAATAGGAGGATGCGTGCACCAAAGGGATGCTGCCGTCGTAGCTGCACTCCGCCAACGGTCCGTCCGCGTACATGTCGATCATGGATCCGATCACAGCTTCGGCGCCGGTCGACTCGAGATAATTGAAAAGCCGGCGCAGGCTCACGCGCTCGAGATCGGGATAGACAAGAAGCTCGTCGGCATCGACGGACAGACACCAGTGGCCGGAACCGAACACGCGCATCAATGTGTTGATCCATCGCGGCGGGGTGATGTTCTCGGCGAAATGCGACCCCTCCGTGTGGAAACAATGGCTGTCCGGCTGCTCCAGGACTAGTTCTCGCGTCCCGTCCGTCGAGCCGTTGTCCAGGAAGAAGAACCGGTCGACTCCGAGCCTTCGATAATGTTCGAGAAGATGCGGCAGCAACGTCCTCTCGTTGCGCAGTGCAACGAAGCACAGAATCTCGTCCTTGCGCACGTCAAGCGGCCTATGGTCCAGCCGCTCAAGGTGTTTTGGAGGTCGATGGGCAAGCATGCGAACGCCAATCAATACGGTTTGCGCGAGGAGCCTGGACAGGCTTGCGATGATTATCCCGGTCAGACGATTATCAAAGTGTTATCCACCTGTTGGCAAGACTGCTGCGGCTGAGGATCGAGGGGGACCGATTGAAGGTTGGTTCGAAGACGGGCGCAATCTCTACGCCTAAGCGGCAGTCAAGCCACAAACCCCGCAGGGTGTGTGTCGTTTCCGAAGTCGAGTTCGGCTCTACGGTTACCGCTGATCCAGGGTCGGCGACGTATGCGCTGGCGCAGCACCTGGCGAAAATCGGCGACACGGTCACGCTGCTATGGGTGCCGAGCCCGCTCGGCAGCCAGCCCGACGAGCAGGAGATCGACAGGCTCGCCAAATGGAGCTTCGATAATTTCCTGGTGCGCCTCGAGCTGCTGCCGCGGTCACCCGAATTGCTGCGTGGCCTGGAGTCCAGCGACAAGAATTCCGTAGCCGTCTACCACTACCTCAAACAGAACCCCTTCGATGTCGTCTATTTCGCGCTTGAAGGCGGGCTGGCGCATTTCCCCACCGTCGCCAAGCGCACGGGTGTCTTTGCCGACCCTCCCATCCTCGTGGTGCTCGCGCATGGGCCGCTCATGTGGGATCTGGAGGCTAACGCCAGGGCGATCGAACGCAAGGAGCAGATGACCGTCGCCCATATGGAGAGGACCTCCGCCGAAACCTGCGACCATCTCGTCGTCACAGGCCAGTCCCTGCTCGACTGGATGAACAAGGCGGGGTGGAGACTGCCGGCCAGCCAGCACATCGCGACGCCGTTGGAGCCCGAGGAGTGGCGTTCGAACTTCGCCGTCGATCACTACCGGCCCCGGGAAAAACCGGCCGCCGAGGTGGTTCATTTCTCGGGCACCAAGACGCGAAGCGGACTGACGCTGTTTTGCGACGCACTGGATCGCCTGGCCGAGAATGGCGTGACGGACCTGGCCGTGACCATCGTCGGCGCATTTGGTCATGTGCTCGGCGAGCATTCGGGCGGCATGATCCTGCGGCGCGCCCGGCATTGGCCCTTCAAGCTGAAACTGCTGCCCATCCGGGACGAGCCCGAGATCTTTCGTTACCTGCGGCAAAGCCATGCGCTGGTGGCAATAACGCACTCGGCCGCGCAGCTCCCGCTGGATGTGGTGACGTGCCTTGACGAGAAGATCCCGTTCGTCACGACGGACGTCGGCAGCATGCGCGGGCTGCTTCAGCCGGAGTCCGCCGAGGCGGTCATGGTGGAGGCATCCCCCTCCGCGATCGCGGCCAAGATCCAATCCGTGCTCGAGAGCCGCTCGTTCGGTCCGGCAAAACCGTTGCTTGACCGGGAAGCGCGCGAGAAGGCCTGGAGCAAACTGCACGTCAAATTGTGCCGGCATCCGGCCAGAGCCGACGGCCCAAGCCGGAACCGCAGCCGACCGCCGCTGGTATCCATCATCACGGCGCACTACAATCGGGCGCGGCTGTTGCCGCAGGCGATTGCCTCGGTCCGGCGCCAGGACTATCCCAATATCGAACTGATCGTCGTCGATGACGGCAGCACGGATCCGGATGCAATTCGGCTGCTCAATGACATCGAGCCCGAGTTCGAGCAGCGCGGCTGGCGGATCATCCGGCAGAAGAACGGCTTCCTCGGCAAAGCGCGCAACACCGGTATTCGCGCCGCCAAGGGGTCCTTTATCCTGTTCCTGGACGACGACAACGCTCTCTTCCCCAACGCGGTCAGCACGTTTGTGGCCGGCATGCAAAAGTCCGGCGCCGATATCTGCACGACTTTCGCCAAATGGCTCAACGAGCCTTTCGTGCCGCCGGACACCAAGAGCGGCTATATGCTCTACTTTCCGGTCGGCGGTCCGCCGGACATCGCGCTGATTACCAATCCGTATGGCGACGCCAACGCGATGTTCCGGCGCGAGGTGTTCGACAAGGTTGGCTACCTCAACGAGGAGCGCGGCTTTTCGGCGAGCGATTGGGAATTCTTCCTGCGCGCCGATCTCGCGGGTCTGGAAATCGTCACCGTGCCGGAGCCGCTGTACTGGTACCGGTCTTCGCCGGCCGGCATGAACCGCAATGCCGAGTGGCTGAGGAATCGCCGGCCGATCATCGATGTGTTTCGAAAGCACAAGTTCGCGCACACCGACATGTTCGTACAGCTCGGCATCAGCTCGAACACTGCCGATCATGAGAAGGACCTCAACCTCTGGAATCTTGAACTGCGCGTCAAGGACGAACGGTATCTGCGGCTGAGCGCAGCCCCCCCCAACTCCGCGGACGCAGTGCAGTTGCTGGCCGAGATTGCGGCGCGAGAAGGCAGGGCCGACACGGCCATTTCGCTGCTCGCTCACGCCGGACGGTCCGACTTCACGCTGGGCGTCGTCGAACTGCTCAACGCCGCCGCTGAAGAAACAGTGCCGGAACTCCATTCCTCGCTCTACAGCGAGCGCTACCTCCCGGTCGAAGCCCTGCGCCGCGCCTATGTTGGCTCGCATCCGGCTGCCGATGCGGATCTCTTGAGCTATGTCGAGCAGTCGCCGGACCAGCTGTTTGTCCAAGCCACCGCCGGCACCGTCTCAATGGCGCTGCTGAAGGGCGTCTGTCCGGCGGGGACGATCAGCGCCAGCTGCTGGGTCTATCTCGATGAGGCACTGACCGCACCGGCGCAGTTCCAGATCGCGATCGTGGACGCGGAAAACCAGACCTTTGACCAGCTCGCCCGGCTCCTCAAGGATGGCGACGGGAACGGTTGGGCCGATGTCAGCCGCCCGCATGAACCACGCGAGATCGCAACGGGCGTCCACTCGCCTGCTCCCGGCAGACGCGACCTGCTGCTCGCCGTCAGATGCGGCGGCAATCGGCCGGACGCTCGGGTGCTCGGGGGCTTTTCAAGCATTCAGGTCCGAAATGTGGTTTCGACCGGCGGGAAGCACCCGCGTCTCAACGCGCCGCAAGAACGTCAACGCATGCGGCGGCTGACCGGCGAAGAGCTGAAGCGCGCAGCGCTTGTAACGAACTATCCGTCCGAGTTGCCGGCATTGCTGGTCGCCGGGGACAATGGCGGTATCTTTTTGCGGCCGAGCATCCATGGCCCGGTTGTCGCCGCCCTCAATTCGACTTTCCCGACCTTTGCCCGCAGTGTCATCGCTACGGTGGAGATCGCCCACGAGGATGCCTCGCCGTTCGAATTCGCCATGGCGCTGGGCCGGCCGGAAGAAAAACTGGGCTGGAAAAACGACACGCCGGTCGGCGCGCTGGCATTCTCCGGATGGACGCGGATTTCGAAACCTTTCGAGTTGCACGATTTGAAGGTTTCCGTCCGGGAGATCGACCGCAAATGGCTGACCATCTATCTGGCCATCAAACTGCCGCGCGGTTCGAAGCCGATGCCGTCCAACGCCTTTTGGCGCAAATTGCTGCTCGTCTGGGACTGAAGGGCGGGAGCCCGCCAATCGCGCGAACGTGACCTTTCATGGGTGCGAATCAAGAGTGCGAAGTGCGATAAGAACAGATCGGGTCAGTTTGGAAGGGCGCCAAAGAAATGAAAAGTATTGTCGGCCTTGTCCTGGGCCTTTTCATCATTCCCGTCAGCACCGCATTTTTCACAGCCGCCGCCCAGGAGCGCGACGTCGGGCCGAAGTGCACCCAGTGGAACTCGTACCGCGTCCTGTTCAAAAAGGGCGACAGCAAGATTTCCGACGAAACCGCGAAAGGGCTGGCGGCATTCGTCAAGGACGCCGGTCGCGATTGCGGCTACCGGCTCTACGCGACGGCCAGCAAGGAAGGCGCGTACGACAAGGCGGACAGCATTGCCGGCCAAAGGCTGAACGCCACACGCGCGTTTTTGAAAGCGCAGGGCGTCAAGCCCGAAATGGTGCTGGCGCTTTCTCATTGGGTCGACGATAGCGCCAGCGATAAGAACCAGGCGCGGAGCGCTATCCTGTATACCTTGCCGAAGCAAGGGATCTCCTGCCGGCAGTATGAAAAGCGAAGCCCTGCCCAGGTCGCCCTCTTCTTCGACAGCAGATCCTCGGTGATTTCACCCCCGGTCAAACGCGACCTCGAGAAGTTCGCCAACAGCATCAAGGATACGCGTTGCAACGTGGAACTGACGGCCTTGGCCGCCAAGGAGATCACGGGCGCCAATGCGGCAAAGACGAACAAGGACCTGGCCAAGCAACGGATCAAGGCGATCATGGACATCATGACCGCGATTGGGATCGACAGCGACCGGCTGGTCGATACGAATGTTGAGTATGTCGGCGACAAGAAGCCGAATACCGCCAAAAACCGCATGGCCACCGCATCGCTGATGTAGCGCGCCTGCCGCCGGCGAATGTTACGACTTTGAAACGCCACCCGTGCTCGGTGGGGAAATGTCCGTCGAGCAAATCAAGAAGACTTCTTCAGGGTCAAAGTGCATATCGCCGGCCAAATCCACCGACAGGTGAAGGACCTTCCGCCCAGCACGAAAATCAACAAGACGACGATCAGCGACCGCTGATCACTCTCACGCCTTGCGCTCCCAGCGACGGTCGGGCGTCTGCTGCCAGTAGGTCACCGCGTGGCCGGCTTCCTTCATCGTCTTCCAGTGGCTGCGCGCGCCTTCGAGCTGCGCTGCGTCGTGGCCGTCGAACAGGAAGACGGCGCGCTCGTAGCCCGAAAGCTCGGGCGGGTGCGCACCATCGACTAGGAAGCGGATCTGGGCAGCGTTGGGGTTGCCCCTCCCCGTGGTGAGCAGGATCGGCTGCTCGGCCGGATAGGCTTCGCGGTCGGTGGCGTGCGCGAGGAAGGAGTCGTCGCGAAACGTCCACAAATGCTGGTCGAGCGCGTCCCGCCGTTCCTCCGTGCCGGTCTGCACGACCGCGCGCCAGCCGCGCTCGACACTGCGCTCGAGCAGGCCCGGCAGGGCTTCCTCAAGCGTCGATTCGGTCAGGTGGTAGAACAGGATGTCGGCCACGACAGCCTTATCCTTCGTAATGGTCGCGCACCAGCCTGTCGAGCAGCCGTACGCCAAAGCCGGAGCCCCAGGATTGGTTGATCTCGCTCGCCGGCGCGCCCATCGCGGTGCCGGCGATGTCGAGATGCGCCCAGGGCGTGTCCTTGACGAAACGCTGCAGGAACTGCGCGGCGATGATGGCGCCGCCATAGCGGCCGCCGATGTTCTTCATGTCGGCGTTCTTGGACTCGATCAGCTTGTCGTATTCGGCACCAAGCGGCATGCGCCACAGCCGCTCCTGCGTCGCTTGGCCGGCGCCGAAAAGCCTGCCGGCCAGCTCGTCATTGTTGGAAAATAGGCCGGCATAGTGCTGGCCAAGCGCGACCATGATGGCGCCGGTCAGCGTCGCCAGATTGACCATGAATTTCGGCTTGAAGCGATCGTTGGTGTACCAGAGCGCATCGGCGAGCACCAAGCGGCCTTCTGCATCGGTGTTCAAGACCTCGATCGTCTGGCCCGACATCGAGGTGACGATGTCGCCCGGGCGTTGCGCATGGCCGTCGACGGCGTTCTCGACGAGGCCGATGACGCCGACGATATTGGCCTTGGCTTTGCGGGCGGCCAACGCACGGATCAGCCCGGTGACCGCGGCGGCTCCGCCCATGTCGCCCTTCATGTCCTCCATGCCGGAGGCCGGCTTCATCGAATTGCCGCCGGTGTCGAAGGTGACGCCCTTGCCGATGAAGGCGATCGGCGCGTCCTTGGCCTTGCCGCCCTTCCATTGCATGACGGCCATGCGGGCGCCGCGCGGCGAGCCCTGCGCAACGCCGAGCAGCGAGCCCATGCCGAGCTTCTTCATCTCCTTCTCGGTGAGGATCTCGACCTCGACGCCAAGGCCTTCCAGTTCCTTCGCGCGAGCGGCGAACTCGACCGGACCGAGCGTATTGGCCGGCTCGTTGACGAGATCGCGCGCAAGCAGCACGCCTTCGATAACCGCCTCTTCCCCGGCGAAGGCCTTCTTGGCGGCGGAAGGGTCGGCGCAGTGGATGGTTATCTTGGCCGGCTTTGCGGTTTCCGCCTTTTTGTTCTCCGCCCCCTTGGCGTCGGACTGGCCTTCTTCCTTGTCCTTCCTGGTCTTGTATTTGTCGAAGCCGTAGCTGCGCAGGAGAATGCCGGCGGCAAGGTGCGCGGCCTGCCTGCCGTCCGGCTGGAGGTCCGGGAGATCGAGGATGACTGCGACTTCCACAGCCTTGCGCAGCGCGGCGGCAACCGCGCCGCCGAGCTTCAGCCAGGCGTAGTCGTCGAGGCTTGCGACCTTGCCGGCGCCAACCGCCACTAGCCGGTCGACAGAGGTTCCTTCCGGCGCCAGCACTTCCACCGAGCTCGCGAACTTGCCGGAGAAATCGGCGACTGGAAACGCGCGCGCCAATGCGCCAGCCGGGTCGCAGGCCTTCGCGGCATCGCCAAGTCCGCCGCCGTCGGCCGCAAGCACGAAGACGCTGCCTTTCTTAGGCGCGGCGAATTTGGCGAAGGCAATCGAAGGTCTCGAAGTCATCAGATCCTGCTTCCGGGTGAGGCGCCGCGAACCGGCTTTCAAGCGTGCGCGACATTTGGTCGTTTTCGGCCATTTGGCAAGACTTTGGCCGAAATCGCTGTCTATATCGGCGCCGAAACCAACCAAGGATTCGTCGCGGCGGAACGCAAGCTTCATGCCGCAACCTATTGTTAACCATCAATGTTTCGCATTTCTTATTCATTGACGCGGAGACTCCGCCGCGCCGGGCGCGTGGCGTGGAGAGGACAAACCGGATGAGCCGCCTGTGGACCCGGTTGTGCAGGCGTCGGCGGATGACTACCTTGTCGGCGGGCATGATGCCGTTCGGCACAATCGAGAAAAGCCTTCATGAAGGTCGTTGAACGCTACATCATGCGTCGCGCTACGGCGATGTTCCTGGCGGCGCTGGCGTGGACACTGGCGATCGTGTGGACGACGCAGGTGCTCGCCAAGATCGACTTGGTCACCGACAGTGGCCAGTCGGCGTTGACCTTCTTCGAAGTCGCGGCCCTGATCATCCCCTCGATCGTCCCGATCGTGGTGCCGTTCGCGCTGGTGGTCGCGGTGGCGCAGACGCTGAGCGCCATGAACACGGATTCGGAGCTGGCGGTGATCAACGCCGCGGGCGCCTCGCGTTGGGCGATCGCGCGGCCGCTCCTTCTGCTGGCGCTGGCGGCCAGCGTCTTTTCCTTTGCCGTCGATAACGGCGTCGATCCCTATGCCAGGCAGAAGAACCGGCAGCTGGTGGCGGCCTCGCGCGCCGACCTTCTGTCACTGATCATCCAGGAAGGCACGTTTCGTAAGATCGACGACGGCCTGTTCCTGCAGATCGGAGAACGGCTGCCCGACAACAAGCTCGGCGGCATCTTCGTCGCCGATTCGCGCGAGGAAGGCGCCAACCTCACCTATTACGCAAAGACCGGCAGCATCGTCGAAAAAGGCGACGAGAAGGTGCTGATGATGAATGACGGCGTCATCAACCGCAAATCGGTGACCGGCGACCTTTCCGTCATCCGTTTCACCTCCTACGCCTTCGACCTGTCGGCCTTCATGTCGGCGGCGAACGAGATCACGCTGCTGCCCAAGGACCGGACGACGTCATACCTGCTCGACCCGGATCCCAACGACAAGATGTACCAGCGCAATCCGGGCAGCTATACGGCCGAGGTCAACCAGCGCTTCTCCGAATGGTCCTATTCGCTGGTCTTCGCGCTGATCGCGCTTGCGGTCGCGGGCGACGCGCGCTCGCACCGCGAGGCGCGCATCCATCCGCTGATCACGGCAATCGCTATCGCCCTTTTCGTCCGCTGGCTTGGCTTCTTCGCCGCCGGCAAGGCCGACAAGGTTTGGTACTACGCCTATATGGTCTACGCCGTTCCGATCGTGGCGTCGGCGGTCTCCGCCTGGTTCATCGTATCGTCGCGGAGCATGGAACTGCCCGCCGCCTGGGCCGACTGGATGACGAATCTCGCCGGCCGCGTGAGCGAGGGCTGGACGGCGCTCAAGCTGTGGCTCGCCCGGCGCGGCACCTCCGGCCAGGGAGCCTGACGATGGGCTGGACGCTGGGCCGTTATTTCTTCTTCCGCTACGTGTCGATCACCATCTGGTTCTTCCTCGGCCTTTTGGCGCTGGTGTTCCTGATCGATTTCACCGAACTTTCGGGCCGCACGACCGGACTGCCGGGCTTCACCTACGGCACCGCCTTCGCTATTTCGGCGCTCAGGATGCCGATGATCATGCTGCAGACGGTGCCTTTCGTCGGGCTGTTTTCGGCGATGGCAACGCTGGTGTCGCTCAACCGCCGCTACGAGCTTGTCATCGCGCGCTCGGCCGGGGTTTCGGCCTGGCAGTTCCTGTTCCCGTGCTGCGTCGGCGCGCTGATGTTCGGCCTGTTGTCGGTCGGCGTGCTCAACCCGATCGCCGCGCACGGCTTTTCCTGGTCGGAGCAGATGGAAAACCAGCTGCGCGCCGGCAAGTCTAACGCCGTCACGGAGGACACGACGCCCTGGCTGAGGCAAAAGACCAACTCCGGCGACACCATCATCGGCGCCCGCGCCATCCTCAACCAGGGGCTGGAAATGGCGGACGCGGTATTCTTCGTCCTCGACCAGCAGGGCAACATCGTCGAGCGCAAGGACGCCGCGCGCGCCTTCCTGCGCGACGGCTACTGGGAATTGCAGGACGTCAAGCTGTTCAAGGACGGCAACATCCGTGCCGAGACCTCCGACCGCGTGGCCACCAACCTCAAGCCGGAATTCGTGCAGGAACGCCTGGCGCGCCCGGAAACCATCCCGTTCTACGATCTGCCGGCAAAGATCGAGGTTGCCCGCTCCTTCGGCCTCAAGGCAAATGCCTTCGCCATGCAGTTTGATTCGCTGGTGGCGCTGCCGTTCCTCCTCGTCGCCATGACGCTGATTGCGGCAACAGTTTCAATGCGATTTGCGCGGATGGGGCAGTCGGCGACGATGATTCTGGGTGGCGTCCTGGCCGGCTTTCTGCTTTATGTCGTTTCGGTACTGGTCAAGGCATTCGGGGTCGCCGGATTCGTGCCTACAATGGTGGCTGCATGGGTTCCGGTTGTCGTGGCTATGTTCTTCGGGGTGACTTTTCTGCTATACAAGGAAGACGGCTAGTGAGGGAGGCTGGTTTGCGCAGCCATAGGCAGGCCGGCCTGGCACGCCTTTATGGGGCGACAGCCTTGGCATGTTTGTTCGCTTGCGTGGTACCGACGGTGCCGGCGCTGGCGCAGACCATCACGGCGAAGCCTGTTCCCTCCGGCACACAGATGCTGCTGGCCGCCGATACGCTCGTCTATGACAACGACAAGCACACGGTGACGGCCGTCGGCGGCGTGCAGATCGACTATGGCGGCAACAAGCTCGTCGCCCAGCGAGTGGTGTACAACCGCGATACCAAGCGCCTCGTCGCCAGCGGCGCCGTCGAGCTCATCAACAGCGACGGCACCAAGATCAATTCCGAGCATATCGACATCACCGACGATTTCGCCGACGGCTTCGTCAACGCGCTGCGCGTCGAGACGGTCGAGAAGGCCTATTTCGCCGCCGAAAGCGCCGAACGCATGGGCGGCGTGCTGACGACATTCCACAACGGCATCTACACCGCTTGCGAGCCTTGCGAGGACAAGCCCGACTCGGCGCCGACATGGCGCGTCAAGGCGAGGAAGATCATCTGGAACGGCGAGAAGAAGACGGTTCGGTTCGAGAATGCGAATTTCGAGTTCTTCGGCTATCCGCTTGCCTATTTGCCAGCCTTCGAGATCGCCGACCCGACGGTCAAGCGCAAGAGCGGCTTCCTGATCCCCGGCATCGTCTACAACAACAACCTCGGCGTCGGCCTCAAAGTACCCTACTATTTCGCGCTCTCGCCGACCTATGACCTGACCGTCACCGGCAGCGGCTACACCAAGCAGGGCTTCCTCGGCGAGGCCGAATGGCGGCAGCGCTTCAACAATGGCGAATACAGCCTGAAAATCGCCGGCATCAATCAGCAGGATCCGGACGCCTTCATCGGCACGGGCAATCGCTTTACCGTCGATTCGGGAGAGCCAAACGATCCCAACAAGTTCCGCGGCATGATGGGCACCAAAGGCCAGTTCGCCATCAACGAGCGCTGGAACTTCGGCTGGGACGTGCTGCTGCAGACCGACAAGAATTTTTCGCGCACCTATAACATCGACGGCTACAACGACCTCGTCCACCAGTCGTCGATCTATCTGACGGGCCTGAGCGACCGTAATTATTTCGACGTCAGGGCAATGCGATTCGAGGTGCAGGAAGACACGCTGTCCAGCGACCCGACGGCGCGCTCCGCCAAGCAGCCCTGGGTGCTGCCGTCGTTCGACTACGCCTATATCCCCGACATGTCGGTGGCGGGCGGGCAGTTGTCGCTCAACGTCAATGCGCGCGTCATCAGCCGCGACCGGCTGGACGCGGTGCTGGCCAATCCGCTCGACGACACTTCCATCAACAACGTGCGCGGCCTCGAGGGCCAGTCCAGCCGGCTGACGGCGGAGGCCGAATGGAAGCGCACCTTCACCACCGATGACGGACTGCAGCTGACGCCGCTGCTCGCCTTCCGTGGCGACGCCGGCTATGTGTCGACCACATCCGAATCGCTGGCGGCGGTCAACCAGATGGCGGCGAATCTCGGCGAGGATGTCGATATGCGCTCCTCGCTCGCCCGCTACATGGCCACGCTCGGCCTGGAGATGCGCTGGCCTCTCCTGTTCTCGATGTCGAACTCCAGTCATGTCCTGGAACCGACAGCGCAGATCTTCGTGCGCCCGAACGAGCAATATGTCGGCGGGCTGGCCATTCCGAACGAGGACGCGCAGAGCTTCGTCTTCGACGCCACGACCCTGTTCGAACGCGACAAGTTCTCCGGCTACGATCGCATCGAAGGCGGCACGCGCGCCAATGTCGGCTTCCGCTACTCCGGCGCCTATGGAAACGGCTGGGGCACCAACGCCATCTTCGGCCAATCCTACCAACTGGGCGGCGAGAACTCCTTCGACGCGCCGGACCTCGTCAATGTCGGCGCCTATTCGGGCCTGCAGACCGCCAAGTCCGACTATGTCGGCCTCATCGGCTTCAACAGCCCGAGCGGCTTCTCCGGCTCGCTCAGCGGCCGGTTCGACGAGCAGACATTCGAGGTCAGGCGCGCGGAGATCAAGGCGGCCTATTCCGGCCTGCCGGTTTCGCTCAGCGCCAAATATGCGTTCATCCAGGCGCAGCCGCTCTACGGCTTCGCCACGGACCGCCACGAGGTCACGCTCGGAGCCTCTACGCACCTGGCCGAGAGCTGGCGGGTCTTCGGCACCGGCACCTACGACCTGGAGACAAGCGTCCTGGTTAAGGACGGCGTCGGCTTCGCCTATAACGATTCCTGCTTCACCTATGTGATGACGTTCTCGCAGACGCGCGATACGGTCACCAAGGAGGTGTCGCAGAATATCGGCTTCAACCTGTCGTTCCGCACGCTCGGCGATTTCGGCTCGTCGACCAGCGGCGTCGACACGATCCAGTAAGCGGAGGCAGCGCCGGTCACGGCGTGCGCCGTCGCTGGCGTGAAGCTTGGTTTGGCGCGTGATCCTTCGAAAGTGGGGCCCATTCTCGGGGTCATGCGCCGGCGACATTGTTTCGCCGCATAGGACGGGCATGGGGTCGACCACATAGCGCATGCGTTCGGAGGACGTGCGGCGCCGTCGTGGCGGATAGGAATTGGGAAGGTGAGATGAGGAAATACCTGTTTTCGGCAGGATTCGCGCTGCTGGTGGCGGCGACCTCGGTTTCGATCGCGGCAATGACGCCGCCGGCATTCGCCAGCCAGATCAAATATGTCGTCAACAACATACCGATCACCACCGGCGACATCGCCCATCGCGCCGCATTCTTCAAGCTGCAGCGCAAGAAAGGCGACGCGGCCAAGGAAATGATCGACCAGACGCTGCGGCTTGCCGAGGCCAAGCGGCTCGGCATCCGCATCACCGACCAGCAGGTCGACGCCGCCTATCAGCGTTTTGCCTCCAACAACAAGATGCCGCTCGCGAAGCTCGACGCCGTCATGGCGCAGTCGGGCGTCACGAAGGAGCATTTCAAGGAGTTCATCCGCGCGCAGATGGCCTGGAACCAGGCGCTTGGCGCGCGCTACCGCTCCGGCGAGGGTGGCTCGGTGACTGAGCAGGATGCGGTCCGCCGCATGCTCGACAAGGGCGGCTCCAAGCCGAGCGCCACGGAATATATGCTGCAGCAGGTCATCTTCGTGGTGCCCGCTTCCGAGCGCTCGGCCACGCTTGCCAAGCGCAAGCGCGAGGCCGACGCCATGCGTGCCCGCTTCAACGGCTGCAACACCACGCGCGAATTCGCCAAAGGGCTGATCGACGTCACGGTGCGCGATCTCGGCCGCGTGCTGGCGCCGCAATTGCCGTCGGACTGGGCCGAACAGATCAAGGCGACCAAGGTCGGAGGGGCGACGCCGACGCGCGAGACCGAACGCGGCGTCGAGTTCATCGGTATCTGTTCCTCGCGCGAGGTTTCCGATGACAAGGCCGCCCAGATGGTGTTCCAGGCCGAAGGCGGCAGCAACGACAAGGACGCCGACGAGCTCAGCAAGAAATATGTCGAGGAACTGCGCAAGAAGGCCACCATCGTCGAGCGATAGGCCGTTTCGGCGCATGACAGAACAAGGCTCGAGCCACCCGCCCTGCTTCGAAGCAGATATGGCGCCGCACGTGACGCCATGAGCGCAGGTAGGACCGACGCGCCGCTGGCGGTCAGCGTCGGCGATCCATCCGGCATCGGGCCCGAGATCGCCATCATCGCCTGGCAGGCGGGCGACAGCGCCGGCGTGCCGCCCTTCTACCTGCTCGCCGATCCTGCCCTGATCAAGGCGCGGGCGCGTCAGATCGGGGCCAACGTGGCGATCATGGAGACCTTGCCGGGGCAAGCGGCGCATCACTTTCCCCGCGCACTGCCCGTTGTCCCACTCTACGCCCGGCATCTGGACAGTCCCGGAAAGCCGAATTCGGCCAATGCCGCGGGCACCATCGAAGCGATCGACCGCGCCGTCGCCGACTGCCTCGCCGGCCGCGCCGCCGCAGTGGTCACCTGTCCCATTGCCAAGAAGCCGCTCTACGACACCGGCTTTCGCTTTCCCGGCCACACCGAATACCTGGCGCATCTGGCCTCGCGCCACACCGGCGCCGAGGTGACGCCGGTGATGCTGCTTGCCGGGCCCGAATTACGCACGGTTCCGGTCACCATCCACATCGCGCTTGCCGAGGTGCCGAAGGTTCTGACGAGCGAGCTGATCGTGGCCACAGGACGTATCACCGCGGCCGACCTCGAGAGCCGCTTCGGCATCGCGCGGCCCAGGCTCGCCATAGCCGGGCTCAATCCGCATGCCGGGGAAGGCGGCGCGATGGGCACGGAGGATCTGTCGATTGTCCTGCCTGCGGTCGAGGCGCTTCAGGCCGAGGGCATCGACGCTGTCGGGCCGTTGCCGGCCGACACGATGTTCCATCCGCAGGCACGCGCCGGCTATGACGCAGCCCTTTGCATGTATCACGACCAGGCGCTGATCCCGGCCAAGACGCTGGCCTTCGACGAGGCCGTCAATGTGACGCTCGGCCTGCCCTTCATCCGCACCTCGCCGGACCACGGCACGGCGTTCGACATCGCCGGCAAGGGCATTGCACGCGCCGACAGCCTGATCGCGGCGTTGAGGCTGGCTCGCCGCCTCGCCGACAGCGGCCGCCGGACTGCGGCGGCATGAGGCTCGATTTGACCGGGGGGCGCACGACCATCGACGGATTGCCGCCGCTGCGCGAGGTGATCGAGCGCCACGGTTTGCAGGCGAAGAAGGCGCTCGGCCAGAACTTCCTGCTCGACCTCAATCTGACGAGCAAGATCGCGCGCGCGGCCGGCGACCTCAGCGAGACGACCGTGATCGAGGTCGGGCCCGGCCCCGGCGGGCTGACCCGGGCGCTGCTCTTCAACGGCGCCAAACGCGTGATCGCCGTCGAGCGCGACGAGCGCTGTCTGGAAGCGTTGGCGCAGGTGTCCGGCCATTATCCCGGCCGGCTCGAGGTCATTCCCGGCGATGCGCTGAAGACGGATTTTGCCGCGCTTGCCGGCACGACGGGCGGCAGCCCGGTGAAGATCGCCGCCAACCTGCCCTACAACATCGGCACGGAGCTTCTGATCCGCTGGCTGACGACGGCCGACTGGCCGCCCTTCTACCAATCGATGACGCTGATGTTCCAGCGCGAGGTGGCCGAGCGCATCACAGCAAGCCCGGGCAGCGACGCCTATGGCCGGCTTGGCGTGCTTGCCGGCTGGCGCACCGAGGCA
Source organism: Mesorhizobium sp. M1A.T.Ca.IN.004.03.1.1 (assembly GCF_003997555.1). Lineage (NCBI taxonomy): Bacteria > Pseudomonadati > Pseudomonadota > Alphaproteobacteria > Hyphomicrobiales > Phyllobacteriaceae > Mesorhizobium > Mesorhizobium sp. M1A.T.Ca.IN.004.03.1.1. The sequence continues at coordinate 96,687 of NZ_RZTV01000002.1, forward strand.
AAGATCGTCTTCGACGTGCCGCCGCAGGCTTTCACTCCGCCGCCGAAGGTCACGTCCTCGGTGGTGCATCTGGTGCCGCGTGCATCTCCCCTGCCCACCGACGGCAAGAGGCTGGGGCGCATCACCGAAGCCGCCTTCGGCCAGCGCCGCAAGATGCTGCGGCAAAGCGTGAAGAGCTTGGGCGGAGAAGCCCTGCTCACCCGCGCCGGCATCGACCCGACGCGCCGGGCCGAGACGCTGAGTGTGGAAGAGTTCGTAAGGTTGACGAACGCGCTGTAGCCCGCCGGCCTGCTTCTCCCCTTGTGGGAGAAGGGGAGGCACTGCCTCTCACTCCGTCTTCTCGTCCAGCAAGCCCGAGATGAAATCGAACAGGCCCGGCCGACGGTCGCGGCGCAGGCGCTCGGCTGTAACGATTGCACGCACCTCGGCAAAGGCGCGGTCGAGATCGTCGTTGACGATGACGAAGTCATATTCCTTCCAGTGCTCGATCTCGACGCGGGCATTCTTCAGCCTGGTCTCGATGACCTGCTCCTGGTCCTCGGCGCGGCGCTTCAGGCGCGCCTTCAACTCCTTCATTGAAGGCGGCAGGATGAAGATCGAGACAATGTCGGCGCGCATCTTCTCCTTGAGCTGCTGGGCGCCCTGCCAGTCGATGTCGAACAGCATGTCGCGGCCTTCGGCAAGTGCTGCCTCGGCCGGCTCGCGCGGCGTCGCATAGAAATTGCCGTGCACCTCGGCCCATTCGAGCAGCGCGTCGGAATCGCGCAGCCGTTCGAACTCGCGCATGGTGCGGAAAAGATAATGGACGCCCTCGATCTCCGAGCCGCGACGCGGCCTGGTGGTGACGGAGACCGACAGCTCCAGGCTCGAATCGCTTTCCAGAAGATTGCGCGCGATCGTCGACTTGCCGGCGCCCGACGGCGACGACAGCACCAGCATCAGCCCGCGGCGGCGGATGCGGGACCCCAGATCCCTGGCGGCCGTAGGCTCCTTGGCAACCATCCCCGTCACTCCAGATTCTGAACCTGCTCGCGAAACTGATCGACCACCGCCTTGAGCTCCAGCCCGATCGCGGTGACCGCGGCGGCATTCGACTTGGAACACAAGGTATTCGATTCGCGATTGAATTCCTGCGCCAGAAAATCGAGCTTGCGGCCGACGGCGCCGCCGCTGGAAAGCAGCGTGCGGCCTGATGCGACATGCGTTTTCAGCCGGTCGATCTCCTCGCGGATATCGGCCTTGGTGGCGAGGAAGGCCGCTTCCTGATGCAGACGGACCGCGTCGAGATTGGCCGACGCATCCATCAGCAGGCGGACCTGTTCGGTGATGCGCTCGCGGATCGCCGCCGGCTCGCGCGACGGGTCGGCCTCGGCCTTCAGCGTCAGCGCCTCGATGGCGTCGATATGGCCGGACAACAACTTGCGCAGCGCGGCACCTTCGCTCTGCCTTGCCTGCTGCAATCCGGCCAGCGCCATGTCCAGCGCCGACAGGATCGTCGCGTCGAGGGCGGCGCGCTCCTCCTCGGTCTCGACCGTCTCCAGGATGTCGAGCACGCCGCGCAGCGCCAGCAGACCGTCAGCCGTCGCCGGCGCGGTGCCGAACTGCTCCTGGAGGCGCTTGGCCAGTCCCGCCAGGTCCTTCAGGAACGCCTCGTTGACCACCGGCTGCGCCTGCTGGGCGGCGGCGCGCGCGACAGTCAGCGTTGCCTGGAAATTGCCGCGCGCGAAGCGCTTCTGCACGGTCTGCCTTACAGCGGGCTCCAGCCGGTCGAAACCCTGCGGCAGCCTCAGCCTGACCTCGACGCTCTTGCCGTTGACCGATTTGACTTCCCAGGCGATCGACGTGCCGTCGAGCTCAGCGACGGCTCGCGCGAAACCGGTCATGCTCTGCACGTTCATGATGCGTGTCACCCCTTGACGCAGGCCCGGCGCGATTGCCCGAGCATGCGCCCCTAGCAAGACGCCGGACCTCTGGCCAGCGTCGGATGTCCCCTCAAAACATGAATACGGCCCGGCGTCAAAGGAGGCGGGCCAGATCCGGCAATCACCGCGTCCTACTGGGCCGCGTCGCCATTTTCGCCGCTGGCGCCTGCACTGGCACCGTCGTCGGGAGTGGCCGGCGCCGTCGTCTGGCCGGAGGCCTTGGCCGCCGTATCGGCCTGCTTCTTCTGCACCGCCCGATAGCGGGCGACGTTCTGATTGTGCTCTTCCAGCGTCGCGGCAAAGACATGGCCGCCATTGCCGTCGGCGACGAAATAAAGGTCATCGGTCTTCGAAGGATTGGCCACCGCCTCGAGTGCGGCGCGGCCCGGATTGGCGATCGGCGTCGGCGGCAGGCCTTTGATCAGATAGGTGTTATACGGCGTCTGCTTCTCGATGTCGGACTGATAGATCGGCCTGTCGGCCGGTTTGCCCTTGCCGCCGAACAGGCCGTAGATGATGGTCGGATCCGACTGCAGCCGCATGCCCTTGGCGAGCCGGTTGAGGAAGACCGCGGCCACGCGCGAGCGCTCGTCGCCCCTGCCCGTCTCCTTCTCGACGATCGAGGCCAGGATGACGAAATCCTCCATATTGGCGATCGGCAGGTCGGGCGCGCGATGCGCCCAGACGTCCTCGACCAGCTTCTTTTGGTCGGCGACCAGCTTTTCGACCATCTGCTGTCGGGTGGCGCCGCGCGTGAAGCGCAGCGTGTCGGTCGCGATGCTGCCCTCGGGCGGCATGGCCGCCGGCATGTCGCCGGTCAGCGCCTCCTGCTCGGCCACGCGCTGCAGCGCCTGCTCAACCGTCAGCCCCTCGGGGATGGTCAGCGAATACATCACCGACTTGCCGCTCTTGAACAGCTCCATGATGTCGCGCATCGAGGCCCGCGGCTTGATGGCGTATTCGCCGGCCTTCAGCGCGGAATCGTTGCCTGTGGCACGCACCCCCAGCCTGAAGATGCGCGCATCGCTGACCAGGCCGCGCCGCTCCAGCTGGTCGGCGATCTCCTGAACGCCGGTGTTCGGCTTGACCATGAAGGTGTCGCCATTGGCCGACGGACCCGGCTCAATGAAGGCCTGCATGCCGAAATAGAGTGCGGCACCCGAGGCAAGCACGACCAGGATGACCAACGAAAGGAAGAAATTCAGAAATACGACGACCTGGCTGCGCGACGCGCGCGAGCGTTTCGACGGCGGCGGCGTGCCAGCCTCGGGGCGCAGCGCCTCGGCGGCTGTCTTGGGCACGATCGGTCCTTGCGCCTGACGCTGTCCGAATTCTCCACCGCCGCCCGGATTTGTATTCATGGCGCCCTACCGTCTGATCTTGCAACGAATCCCCTAGCCGAAGTGTAGGGGCAAATTTGGCAAAAATGACGGCAGGCGGCGGACCTGCCGGTAGGCTGAATGTTCAGCCATCGTAACGTTGGAAGACGAGCGAGGCGTTGGTGCCGCCGAAGCCGAAGGAGTTCGACAGCGCCACATCGATCTGGCGCTGGCGCGGCTTGTTCGGCACGAGATCGATCGCCGTCTCGCGTTCCGGATTGTCGAGGTTGATGGTGGCGGGGGCAATGTTGTCGCGGATTGCGAGGATCGAGAAGATCGCTTCCGCGGCGCCCGCAGCGCCCAGCAGATGACCGATCGACGACTTGGTGGACGACATCGAGATCTTGGAAGCGGCATTGCCGACCAGCCGCTCCACGGCGCCGAGCTCGATCGTGTCGGCCATGGTCGAGGTGCCGTGCGCATTGATGTAGTCGATGTCGGCGGGCGAGAGCTTCGCCCGATTCAGCGCCGCCGTCATGCAGCGGAAGGCGCCGTCGCCGTCCTCGGCCGGGGCGGTGATGTGATAGGCATCGCCGGTCAGGCCGTAGCCGGTGACCTCGGCATAGATCTTGGCGCCGCGCGCCTTGGCGTGTTCGAGCTCCTCGAGGACGACGACGCCGGCGCCCTCGCCCATGACGAAGCCGTCGCGGTCGCGGTCATAGGGGCGCGAAGCGATCTCGGGCGCATCGTTGCGCTCGGTGGAGAGCGCGCGGCACGCGGCGAAACCTGCCATCGAAAGCCGGGTGATCGGCGCTTCGGCGCCGCCGGCCACCATGACGTCGGCATCGCCCCAGATGATCAGCCGCGCGGCATCGCCGATGGCGTGCGCGCCCGTCGAGCAGGCGGTGACGACAGCATGGTTCGGGCCTTTCAGCCCGTGCCGGATGGAAACCTGGCCGGAGACCAGGTTAATGATCTGTCCGGGGATGAAGAACGGGCTGATGCGGCGCGGGCCGCGCTCCTTCAGGATCATCGCGTTCTCGGCGATGCCGTCGATGCCGCCGATGCCCGAACCGATCAGCACGCCGGTGGCGCACTGGTCCTCATGCGTCTCGGGCTTCCAGCCGGAATCGGCCAGCGCCTCGTCGGCGGCCGCGATGCCGTAGAGGATGAAGTCGCCGATCTTGCGCAGTTCCTTCGGCTCGAGCACGGCCTCGGGATTGAAGGTGCCGTTCGAGCCGTCGCCGCGTGGAATGACGTGGGCGATCTTGCAGGCAAGGTCGTCCACCTCGAATTCGGTGATGCGGCAGGCGGCGCTGCGGCCGGAAAGCAGTTCCTTCCAGCTGTGCTCGACACCCATGCCGAACGGCGAAAGCAGGCCAAGGCCCGTGACGACGACTCGCCTCATCGCAGGTCCTCCCCGGCGATACCCGCGGAACGCCTCAGGCCGAGGCCTTGTCGATATACTTCACGGCATCGCCGACAGTCAGGATGGTCTCGGCGGCGTCGTCTGGAATCTCGACGCCGAACTCTTCTTCGAACGCCATCACGAGTTCGACCGTATCGAGGCTGTCCGCGCCCAGATCGTCGATGAAGCTCGCCTGCTCCGTCACTTTGTCGGCATCGACGCCGAGATGCTCGATGACGATCTTCTTGACGCGCTCTGCGGTGTCACTCATTTGGGGCCTCGTCTTACGTTGTGTTGTCTTCGTTAGCGGGCGGAATGCCGCTAATCAAGCTGAAAGATGGTCTTGTGGGAAACGCAACGCCACAGGACCGGTTTTTGCCCGAACCGCCGGGTTGCCGGCCGCATTACACGAAAAACAGCGGGCGTCCAAGCCGAAATGGCTGTTTTCACAGGCGCCCGGGGCTCGGTCGCCCAGGTGTGTGAGATTCAGCTCAAGCCGAGCCGAAAATGGCGGCTTTCGAGGGCCGGAGCGGAAGCGCAGGAAGCCGCCGTTTGCAGGCCGGCATCACCTGAATCTCAAATACCCTAGATCATCGCCATGCCGCCATTCACGTGGATGGTCTGGCCGGTGACATAAGCCGCCTCATTGGAAGCGAGATAGGCGACGGCCGAGGCAACTTCGGCGCTGGTGCCCATCCGCCGCGTCGGAATCGCCGCCATGATGGTCTCTTTCTGCTTGTCGTTGAGCTTGTCGGTCATGGCCGACTCGATGAAGCCCGGGGCGACGCAGTTGACGGTGATGTTGCGGGTGGCGATCTCCTGCGCCAGCGACTTGGAAAAGCCGATCATGCCGGCCTTGGAGGCGCAGTAATTGGTCTGGCCGGGATTGCCGGTGACGCCGACCACCGAGGTGATGTTGATGATGCGGCCATGGCGGCGGCGCATCATCGGATGGGTGAGTTCACGAGTGAGCCGGAACACGGCGGTCAGGTTCACCTCGAGCACGGAATCCCAGTCGGCGTCCGACATGCGCACGAACAGGCCGTCCTTGGTGATGCCGGCATTGTTGACCAGGATGTCGACGCCTTCGAGATCGGCCTCCGCCTTCTGGCCGAGCGCCTTGACCGCGTCGCGGTTGGTCAGATCCGCCGGGAAGAGCTTTACGCGGTCGCCGAGCTCGTCGGCCAGCGTTTCCAGCTTCTCGACGCGGGTGCCGTGCAGGCCGACGATCGCGCCCTGGCTGTGCAGCACCCTGGCGATCGCCTCGCCGATGCCTCCCGATGCACCGGTGACGAGCGCCTTACGGCCGGTCAGTTCGAACATTGCTTCAACCTCATTCTTCCGGACGCCCCGCGAGCGACCCTCGTTCCGCATTTTGTCATGTTGTCCAGGCCATATCAGAAGTTCTCGGCGCTCACGACCGATTCTTCACCAAGCCTCGATCCGCTCCAGCACTTCCGCAGCCCAGTAATAGTCCTCGAGATCTTCGAGTCCACGTTCAACGAAGTCACGCAGGTATTCGGCTTTGCTTCGATCAGTCATCGCCACGAGATCGTCGAGGCGATGCTCGACTTCGGGAGAAAGACGGATGGAAGTAGGAATGCCGCACCTGCCAGCAAGAGTTTCCCGTTTATCCTAAAGTTGCCAGCGCCGCCTCGACTTCCGCGGCCGCGCCGATGGCGCCGGTCGCGATATCGCGGTTGATGCGTCGCGCCAAGCCTGACAGCACCTTGCCGGCGCCAACCTCGTAAAGCGTCGCGACACCTTTGGCGCCGAACCATTCCACCGTCTCGCGCCAGCGCACGCGGGCGACGACCTGCTCGACCAAGCGGCGGGCAATCTCATCCGGGTCGCTGGTCGGCGTGACCGAAACATTTGAGACGATGGGAACCACCGGCGCGCTTTTCGCGACCCCGCCCAGCGCCTCGCGCATGATATCGGCGGCTGGCGTCATCAATGCCGAGTGAAAAGGTGCCGAGACCTGCAGCATCAGCGCCCGCTTGGCACCCTTTTCCGCGCAGAGCTTCGCCGCCAGTTCGACGGCCGCCTTGGCGCCGGAAATCACCAGTTGGCCACCGCCATTGTCGTTGGCGATCTGACAGACAGAGCCTTGTGCCGCTTCGGCGCAGGCGGCTTCGACATCAGCCTGCTCCAGCCCGATGATGGCAGCCATGGCGCCCTCGCCCGCCGGCACCGCCGCCTGCATGGCGTTACCGCGGGTGCGCAGCAGTCGCGCGGCATCGGCCACCGAAACGAAGCCGGCTGCGGCAAGCGCCGAATATTCGCCGAGGGAATGGCCTGCGACATAAGCCACCTTGTCCTTCAGCGAAAAACCGCGCGATTCCAGCGCCCTTACGGCCGCCAGCGACACCGCCATCAGCGCCGGCTGGGCATTGGCCGTCAGCGTCAGCGTTTCTTCCGGCCCTTCCCAGATCAGCTTCGACAGTTTCTCGCCGAGCGCCTCATCGACTTCCTCGAAGACGCGGCGCGCCTCGGGAAAGGCATCGGCGAGGTCCTTGCCCATGCCGACGGCCTGGCTGCCCTGTCCCGGAAAGGTGAATGCGACGGCCATGTTAGCGTCTCCAGCGGCTGGTTTTTCCCTGCCTCTGGCGCAAGGCGGACGGCCAAGTCAAGCCCGCAGCACCAGTTCAGCGGCTGTTCCAGCCGGGAGAACGGCCGAGTTCCCTGTTCTGAAAGGCTTTTTGGCGATCACACCTGATGAAAACCGCTCACGAATCGTTTGCTGGCTCTTCTTATTTCCGCCACAGGCGCTAGCTTTGTGTGACATTTCGATGACAGTGGCGTGACGCTAGTGGAAGACGCGTGACATGGGCCGGGGAAGCAAAGTGGCTAGGATCAGGAAAGGCGCGGCCAAACCCGCGCCGCAATTTTTGGAAGACGATCCGTCCACCGGCTATCTGCCGGGGCGCAGATGGCCGATTGTCCGCTACGGCCTGGCGACGCTGCTTGCCTCCGCCCTTCTGGTGTTCGCCATCGAATGGATCGTGCGCGGCGACTTCTTCGGCACCGTCGACTTCTTCCTGCAGCCCTTCAAGCCCGGCTGGACCACCATCATCGTCTTTTCGCTGGTGCTGATCGGGCTCGACGCCATTCTCGGCCGCAGCCATCAAAGCCTGATGATCGTCGCGCCGGTGACATTGGCATTGGCCTTTGTCGGTCACCAGAAATCGCACTATCTGGGCGATCCGCTCTACCCGACCGATTTCCTCTATGCCCGCCAGATCATGGCGCTGATGCCGCTTCTGGTGCGCGAGCGCCCCTGGACGGCCGTGCTGCTTGCGGCGGCGATCGTCGCCAGCCTCGCGCTGCTCGTCTATGGCTGGCGGCTCTGGCGCCGGCGTGTGCCGATCCTCAGCCGCAAGGGACGGCTGGCGCGCTTGACGCTTGCCGTGCCGCTGCTCGCCTTCTTCGTCTCGATCATGGACTACGCCACCTTCTCGTGGACGCGCGACAGGCTGCAGATCATCCCGATCATGTGGGACCAGAAGGAGAACTATGCCTCCAACGGCTTCGCGCTCGCCTTCGCGCTCAACGTGCCAATGGCGCATGTCTCGGCCCCGCCCGGCTATTCCGAGAAGACGATGGATGCGATCGCGCGTCCCGGGGTTGCCGCCTCGGTGCCGGACCAGAAGCCCGATATCATCGTGGTGATGAGCGAATCCTTCTGGGATCCGACGGAGCTTCCCGGCGTCAGCATCAAGCCCGACCCGATCCCGACGGTGCGCGCGCTGCGCTCAGGCTCGATGTTCTCGCCGGAATTCGGCGGCATGACCGCCAATATCGAGTTCGAGGCGCTGACCGGCTTCTCCAACGCCTTCCTGCCGGCGGGCTCGATTCCCTATCAGCAATATGTGCGCACGCCGACGCCGTCGCTGGCGACTTTCCTGAAGAGCGAAGGCTATAGGGCGCGCGCCATCCACCCGGGCACCAACTGGTTCTGGAACCGGGGCGCCGTCTACGCCGATTTCGGCTTCAGCGACTTCCGCTCGGAAGAGACGCTGCCGCCGATGGAGAAGCGCGGGCCGCTGGCCTCCGACGCGGCCATGACCGACGAGATCATGCGCGAGGCCGATGCCAGCGACGGGCCGGTATTCCTGTTCGCGGTCAGCCTGCAGAACCACGGGCCCTACGAGCCCTACCGCTATTACAATCCGACACATAGCGTCGACGCGCCGATCAGCACCTGGGCGCGGGAATCGCTGCTCTCCTACGCCGAAGGGTCGGCCGACGCCGATCGCGGCCTGCAGCGCCTGATCGACTGGGCGAAGAAGCGCGAGCGGCCGACCATCATCGCCTTCTTCGGCGACCACTTGCCGCCGCTCGGCCCCGTCTATGTCGAGACCGGCTTCCTCAAGGACAATGTCGCGCCGCGCAAGGAGCCGACGCCCGAGGCGGCGCTCGAGCATCACGACACGCCGCTGATCATCTGGTCGAACCGCTCCGGTCCGGTCGAGAATCTGGGCTCGGTGAGCCCCGCCTTCCTGCCCTATCATATCCTTACCACGGCCGGGATCACCCACCCCTATTACACCGGCTTCCTCGGCGCGCTGCGCGAGCACTACCGGGTGGTTGACCGCAACCTTTTGCTGTCGCCCTCCGGCGAGGCGACGCCCGACTGGGCGCGGCAGAAAAAGATCGATCCGAAGATCAACGATTTCCGGCTGATCCAGTACGATATGATGTTCGGCAAGCGCCGGGTCGCGCCCGACTTCTTCCCCGAGACGGTAGTCCCGCTCGTCGCGCATATGAGCTGAGTGGATCGCCTTCCGACGAAATGGCTGACCTGCGGCCGGCGGGTCAGCCAATTCCCACAAGCGCCGCCAGTCCTGCGACACTGCGGAGCCGCCGACCCTCTCTCCCGCCCTTGCCTTCCTCACGAATTGATGTATAGACGCCGGCAATCTGCCGGTCCTTGCTGGGGGCTGAACGGAGGGCCGTGGCCTTAGAGGGCCACGTCATGAAGCCAGAAGCGCTTTGGGCCTCCCGTGTCTCCGCTCTCGACCGTCTCGTGATGCTCCTTTCTTCCCCGCTCCTTCGCGAACGGGTCAGACAAGTTGCAGAGGCTTAGCCGCGAGGGCCGGTGAGAGAAACGAAGAAAGGCAGAAAAACATAATGGCTCTTTACGAACATGTGTTTCTTGCCCGGCAGGACCTGTCGCAGCAGCAGGTTGATGCGCTTGTCGAACAGTACAAGGGCGTCATCGCCGCCAATGGCGGATCGGTCGGCCGGATCGAGAACTGGGGACTGAAGTCCCTCACCTACCGGGTCAAGAAGAACCGGAAGGCTTACTACACGCTGATGGACATCAACTGCCCGCCGGCCGCGCTCAACGAAATGGAGCGCCAGATGGGCCTGTCGGAAGACGTGCTGCGCTTCCTCACCATCAAGGTCGAGGCGCACGAGGAAGGCCCCTCGGCGATGATGCAGAAGCGCGAAGAGCGCTCCGAGCGCGGCGGCTTCGGCGACCGCGACCGTGGCGACCGTGGCCCGCGTTCGTTCGGCGACCGCGACCGTGGCCCGCGCTCGTTCGGCGACCGTGATGGCGGCGACCGTGGTCCGCGCCGCCCGCGCGAAAACGTTGAAGGGGGTGCAGAATAATGGTCGACATCAACCAGATCCCGACCCGGCGTCCGTTCCATCGCCGCCGCAAGACCTGCCCGTTCTCCGGCGCCAACGCTCCGAAGATCGACTACAAGGACGTGCGTCTGCTGCAGCGCTACATTTCCGAGCGCGGCAAGATCGTGCCGTCGCGCATCACCGCCGTCAGCCAGAAGAAGCAGCGCGAGCTCGCCAAGGCGATCAAGCGCGCCCGCTTCCTCGGCCTGCTGCCCTACGTGGTTCGCTAAGCTATTGATGCGGGCGGCTTGCCGCCCGCTTCAGCCCACGGCGACGGGCGCCGCAACGGGCAGGCTCAAATCCCGAGTTGAGGCCATAAACCTCTAACTGGCAAAACAGGCAGGACAGCGACACCGGCGAAGACGCCATTTGCTTCCTGACCTGTTCCCAAAGAATCCGCCGTCATCCGCGATGGCGCCAACCAAAGGAACGAAACCATGGAAGTCATTCTCCTCGAGCGCATTTCCCGCCTCGGCCAGATGGGCGAAACCGTCAAGGTCAAGGATGGGTTCGCCCGCAACTTCCTGCTGCCGCAGGGCAAGGCGCTGCGCGCCAACGAAGCCAACAAGAAGAAGTTCGAGGGCCAGCGCGCCCAGCTCGAAGCCCGCAACCTCGAGCGCAAGTCGGAGGCTGCGCAGATCGCCGAGAAGCTCGACGGCAAGAGCTTCATCGTCGTGCGCTCGGCAGGCGAGACCGGCCAGCTCTACGGCTCGGTGTCGACCCGCGACATCGCCGAACTGCTGACCGCCGAGGGCTTCTCCGTCAGCCGCAACCAGATCGAGCTCAACCAGCCGATCAAGACCATCGGCCTCTCCAACGTGGCGATCGCGCTGCATCCTGAAGTCGAGGTCACGGTGACGCTCAACGTCGCCCGCTCGGCCGATGAGGCGGAGCGCCAGGCCAAGGGCGAGACGCTGACGACGGCCGAAGCCATCTATGGCGAAGACATCAACGACAACGCCCGGCCGGAAAACTTCTTCGATCCGAACGCCGAATTCGAAGGCGGCGAGGACAACGCCTGATCGACAAGGCAGGAGCCGCGCTCCGGCTCCTCCTGCGTCCAGCGCCGGCTGGACCAACGCCCGGGTCTTCGACCCGGGCTTTTTTGTGCCAATAGGAACTTTTCTGATCCCTATATCTTGTTGCAGATTACGGCGTGGCGCGTCGATTGGACGCGGGCGATGCGCTGTGGCACTTTCGATTTGGCATTCGGTCCGACTGCCGGATGGTCCGTCTGAGGGGACATTTGGTCATGAACATCCTGTTGAAACACGTTCTCGAACGGCTGGTGCGGACCGGCGACCTCAAAGTGACCGGGCCGAAAGGCACGACGCATAAGTTCGGCGACGGCAGCGGCGAACCGGTACACATCCACATCAAGACCATGCATGCCGAGCGCGCGATCACCTTCGATCCGATGCTGGCCGTGCCCGAAGCCTATATGGATGGCGAACTGGACATCCCCGAGGGCGGCGTCCTCGGGGTGATGCGGATCGCTTTCCAGAACATGGGCAGCGGCGGCATCGACGTGACCTGGTCGAAGGCCATCGAAGGTCTGCGCCATGCCTTCCGCCGCCTGCAGCAGATCAACACGGCGTCGAGATCTCGCCGCAACGTGCAGCGCCACTACGACCTCTCCGGCGAACTCTACAAGCTCTTCCTCGACGAGGACATGCAGTATTCCTGCGCCTATTTCGAACAGCCCGACATGACGCTGGACGAAGCGCAGGTCGCCAAGAAGCGCCACATCGCCGCCAAGCTGAGACTCAAAGCCGGCCAGACGGTGCTCGATATCGGCTCCGGCTGGGGCGGCCTCGGGCTTTATCTCGCCAAGGCCTTCGACGTCGACGTGCAGGGCGTGACGCTATCCACCGAGCAGCAGAGCGTCTCCACCGACCGCGCACATGCACTGGGCCTGCAGGACCGCGCGCATTTCGACCTCAAGGATTATCGCGCGCTCAACGAACGCTTCGACCGCATCGTCTCGGTCGGCATGTTCGAGCATGTCGGCGTCAACCACTACCGGACTTTCTTCGACAAGGCGGCGACGCTGCTCAAGCCCGACGGCGTGATGCTGCTCCACACCATCGGCCGGTCCGGCGTGCCGTGGGCGACCAGCGCCTTCATCCGCAAATACATCTTCCCAGGCGGCTACGTCCCGTCGATGTCGGAAGTGCTGCCCGCGATTGAGAAATCAGGCCTTATCGTCACGGACATCGAGATTCTCAGGCTTCACTACGCCGACACGCTGAAGCATTGGGGCCAGCGCTTTGCCGCCAACCGCGACAAGGCGAAGGCTATCTATGACGAGCGCTTCTGCCGCATGTGGGAGTTCTACCTCGCGGCCTCGGAAGCCGCCTTCCGCTGGCAGGACCTGGTGATCTTCCAGTTCCAGATCGCCAAGAAGAACGACACGCTGCCGATGACGCGCGACTATATGGCCAAATGCGAGAAGGCGCTGGAATTGCGCGACCTCGGCCATCAGGAGCCGGCGACGCCCGCCGTCAAGCCGACCCGCCGCAAGAAGGTGGAATAGAACGGCGGCGATTGCCGCTTGCCATTGCGGCCTGACGCCACGAAAAAGGTCTCGTTCGCGAGGCCTTTTTCATGAACTACCTAATCTACATCGCGGCGGCACTTGCCGAGATCGCCGGCTGCTTTTGCTTCTGGGCCTGGTGGCGGCTGGGGAAGTCGCCGCTCTGGCTGGTGCCAGGTCTGGCGTCGCTGGCATTGTTCGGCTTCCTTTTGGCGCTGGTCGACACGAGCGCCGCCGGTCGCGCTTACGCCGCCTATGGCGGCATCTACATTGGCGCTTCGCTCGGCTGGCTTTGGCTAGCCGAAGGCGTGCGCCCCGACCGTTTCGACCTCGCCGGCGCCGCGCTCTCGATCGTCGGCGCCTCGGTGATCCTGCTCGCGCCAAGAGGAGCCTGAATTGGAACTGCCCACCGCGCTCCGGCAAGGCGTCGACAGCCTGCTCGAAAAAGTACCGCTGCCGGCGCTGAAACAGGCCGCGAGAACGCTTTCGGAACGCTATCGCGCTGAGTTGCGTGACGGCCGCCTGCATATGGGCGAAGACATGGCGGTGAAGGCTTACCTGGCGACCAGGCTGCCCGCCACCTATGCCGCCGTTCGCGCTTGCCTGGACGCGCTGGCGGACGCCCGTCCGGATTTCCAGCCGAAAAGCCTGCTCGATATCGGCGCCGGTCCTGGCACCATGCTTTGGGCCACGGCCGATACCTGGCCGGAGCTCGAACGGGCGGTTCTGGTCGAGGCAAGCGCGGCGGTGCGCAAGGTCGGCCAGTCGCTGGCCGCCGGCGCGATCGCTGCCCGCGCGAGCTGGGTAGCCGGCGACGCCACCATCGATCTCGACGGTTTCGACCCGGCGGACTTGATCAGCGTCGCCTATGTGCTCGACGAGATCGCGCCGGCCTCGCTGCCAAAACTCGTCGACCGGCTCTGGCGATTGACGGCCGACACGCTGCTGATCGTCGAGCCCGGCACGCCGGCCGGCTGGCAGCGTATCCTTGCCGCGCGCCGGCAGCTCATCGAAGCTGGCGCGCATGTCTCGGCGCCCTGCCCGCACGAGGCGCCCTGCCCGCTCGCTCCGCCAGACTGGTGCCATTTCTCGCGCCGCGTCGCGCGTTCGCGGCTGCATCGGCTCGCCAAGGACGCCGACGTGCCGTGGGAGGACGAGAAGTTCATCTACCTCGCCGCCTCACGTCTGCCGGCGCCGGCGCGCGCGTCACGGGTGATCGCGCCGCCAAAGGGCGGTTCGGGCAAAGTCGTGCTCAAGCTCTGCCAGCCCAACGGCCATGCCGGCGAGCGCCTCTCCAGCAAGCGCGACGGCGATGTCTTCAAGGCGGCGAGGCGGGCGGACTGGGGCGACACGCTTGGCTGAGCCGCTTGTGATTCAGGGGCGAGGCGACACGGCGCAGACAAGCTTGCCACGACTGACATAGCCGGCATCGCATTTTCCTGTTTTGTTCTCGTTCGAGGCCCGCTAGGGTTGCGCACTTCGATTCGAGTCAATGACGATTCTTTCCACGGAAAAATTTCGGTTGTGAATCGCGAGCATCGAAGCCGGTTGGAACCTCACTGTTGCAGATAAGTCAGCACCGATTTTTCCAGTTCTGATATCGAGGAAGCGGGATCGAAATCGGGGACATCATGGCTGAAGCAGCGCGCAAGCTCGGCGTGGCGGAGCAACCGCTCTACCGCGAGGCACCGAACAACATCGAGGCCGAGCAGGCGCTGCTTGGCGCAATTCTGGTCAACAACGACGCCTTCTACCGCGTCTCGGATTTCCTCAAGGCCGCGCATTTCTATGAGCCGCTGCACCGCAAGATCTTCGAGGTCGCGGCCGAGCTCATCCGCATGGGCAAGATCGCAACGCCGATCACGCTGAAGACCTTCCTGCCGGCGGAAGAGAAGGTCGGCGACATGACCGTGGCGCAGTATGTCGTGCGGCTCGCCGTCGAGGCGGTCACCGTCGTCAACGCCGCCGATTACGGACGCGCCATCTACGACCTCGCCACCCGCCGGGCGCTGATCACCGTCGGCGAAGACATGGTCAACATCGCCTATGACGCGCCGGTCGACATGTCGCCGTCGGAGCAGATCGAGGACGCCGAGCGGCGCCTGTTCGAGCTCGCGGAGACCGGCCGCTACGACGGCGGCTTCGAGAGCTTCAACGACGCGGTCAAAACCGCCGTCGACATGGCCAACGCCGCCTATATGCGCGACGGCCATCTGTCAGGCATCGCCACGGGGCTGCGCGACCTCGACCGCCGCATGGGCGGCCTGCAGCCTTCCGACTTGATCGTGCTTGCCGGGCGCCCCGGCATGGGCAAGACCTCTCTGGCCACCAACATCGCCTTCAATATCGCCGAGGCCTATCAACCGGCGCAGCAGGCCGACGGCACCTTCAAGGCGGCCAATGGCGGCGTGGTCGGCTTCTTCTCGCTCGAAATGTCGTCGGAACAGCTCGCCACCCGCATCATCTCCGAGCAGACCGAAATCTCGTCATCGAAGATCCGCCGCGGCGAGATCTCCGAGATGGATTTCGAGAAGCTGGTCGCCTGCTCGCAGACGATGCAGAAGATCCCGCTGTTCATCGACCAGACCGGCGGCATCTCGATCGCGCAGCTCTCCGCGCGGGCGCGGCGGCTGAAACGCCAGCGCGGCCTCGACCTCATCGTCATCGACTATATCCAGCTGATGCAGGGCTCGAGCGCGCGCGCCTCGCAGAACCGCGTGCAGGAAATCACCGAAATCACCACGGGCCTGAAGGCTCTAGCCAAGGAGCTCGGCGTGCCGATCATCGCGCTGTCGCAGCTGTCGCGTCAGGTCGAAAGCCGCGACGACAAGCGCCCGCAGCTCTCGGACCTGCGTGAATCCGGTTCGATCGAGCAGGACGCCGACGTGGTGCTGTTCGTCTACCGCGAGGAATACTACCTCAAGAACCGCGAGCCGAAGCTCGGCACCGACGAATACATCAAGTGGGAAAACGAGATGAACGAGGCGCGCGGCAAGGCCGAGTGCATCGTGGCCAAGCAGCGTCACGGACCGACCGGCACCGTCAGCCTCGCCTTCCATGGCGAATTCACGCGGTTCTCGGACCTGGCCGAGGAGCATCATTTGCCGGAGAGGTTTGAGTAGTTTTTGGCCCACGTCAGCGCTCCGTCACACCCCCCTCTGTCCTGCCGGACATCTCCCCCGCAAGGGGAGAGATTGGCTGTTGCCACGACCTTCGCCAATCACCGCCGTTGCAAGAAGAGCGCCGGCGGCCAAGCTGCTGATCTCCCCCCTTGCGGGGGAGAGGGCCGGCAGGCCAGAGGGGGGTGGGCGGGAACGCCGGCCTTCGAAAATTTGCGATCGGCCCAACGCTAATGGCCAAATCGCGCGTTCAGTTCATCTGTCAGAATTGCGGCTCGGTGCATCAGCGCTGGGCCGGTAAATGCGACGCCTGCGGCGAGTGGAACACGCTGGTCGAGGAAGGCACCGCGGGCGGCATCGGCTCGGGGCCGGCCAACACCCGCAATGTGCGCAAGGGCCGCGCCGTGGTGCTCACCAGCCTCTCCGGCGACATCGAGGACGCGCCGCGCATCGTTTCCGGCATCGGCGAACTCGACCGCGCCACCGGCGGCGGCTTCGTGCGCGGCTCCGCCCTTCTGGTCGGCGGCGATCCCGGCATCGGCAAGTCGACGCTGCTGACGCAGGCCGCAGCCGCTTTGGCCTCAAAAGGCCACCGCATCGTCTATGTTTCAGGTGAGGAAGCGGTCGCGCAGATCAGGCTGCGTGCTCAGCGCCTCGGTGTCGCCTCGACGCCGGTCGAACTCGCCGCCGAGACCAATGTCGAGGACATCCTCGCGACAATCGCCGACGGCAAGCGGCCGGATCTGGTGATCCTCGATTCCATCCAGACGCTGTGGACCGATCTTGCCGATTCGGCGCCCGGCACGGTCACCCAGGTGCGCGCGGCCGCCCAGGCGATGATCCGCTATGCGAAATCCACCGGCGCCGCGATCGTGCTCGTCGGCCATGTCACCAAGGAAGGCCAGATCGCCGGCCCTCGCGTCGTCGAGCACATGGTCGACGGCGTGCTCTATTTCGAGGGCGAAGGCAACCACCACTTCCGCATCCTGCGCACGGTGAAGAACCGCTTTGGGCCGACCGACGAGATCGGCGTCTTCGAGATGTCGGACAAGGGCCTGCGCGAGGTCGCCAATCCGTCCGAGCTGTTCCTTGGCGAGCGGCATGCGAAATCGCCCGGCGCCGCCGTCTTCGCCGGCATGGAAGGCACAAGGCCGGTGCTGGTCGAGATCCAGGCGCTGGTGGCGCCCTCTTCGCTCGGCACGCCGCGCCGCGCCGTCGTCGGCTGGGACGGCGCGCGGCTCTCCATGGTGCTGGCGGTGCTGGAAGCGCATTGCGGTGTCCGTTTCGGCCAGCACGACGTCTATCTCAATGTCGCCGGCGGCTACCGCATCTCGGAACCGGCGGCCGATCTCGCGGTCGCCGCAGCATTGGTTTCGTCGCTCACCGGTCTTGCCCTTCCCGCCGATTGCGTCTATTTCGGCGAAATCAGCCTTTCGGGCGCGGTAAGGCCGGTTGCGCATGCGCAGCAGCGCCTTAAAGAGGCCGAAAAGCTGGGTTTCGGAAGCGCGGTGCTGCCGCTCGGCAGCGAGGAAGTCGTTGGCGGTAATGGGGCCGGGGGAATCGCGGCCGGCGCTTTCCAACCCACCGAGCTTGCCGACCTGGTGGCGCGCATAGCCGGCTCACGGCGCAGTCGCGCCGACGAGGGGGAGTGATGCAGCTCATGATGTGGGGCGAAAGACATGCCGATTACGCTGCTTGACGGAATTCTCGTCGGCTTCACCCTGGTCTCAGCGATGCTTGCCATGGTGCGCGGCTTTTCCCGCGAAGTATTGTCGGTGGTGTCGTGGGCAGCGGCGGCGGCGGCGGCCTTCTTCTTCTACAAGCCGGTCCTGCCCTACGTTCAGCCCTATGTCGACAACGACAAGATCGCCATGGCCGCGGCGGCCGGCATCGTCTTTGTCATCGCGCTGATCGTCGTCTCGGTGATCACCATGAAGATCGCCGACTGGATTATCGATTCGCGCATCGGCGCGCTCGATCGCACGCTCGGTTTCCTCTACGGCGCGGCGCGCGGCATCCTCGTCGTCGCGGTGGCGCTATTGTTCTTCAACTGGCTGGCCGGCGCCAAGGCGCCCGCCTGGGTTGCCAACGCCAAGTCGCGGCCGCTGCTCGAGACGATCGGCGCCAAGCTCGAAAGCGTGCTGCCCGAGAACACGGAAGAGCTGGTCAACAAATACACGCGTAAGGGCACGCCCCAGGCCGGCGCGCCGGCGACCACCGACCAGCCCGCGGCCGAACCGCCGGCGACCGGCGACGACAGCGCGACGGCGCCCGACGACAGCGAAGGCGCAGCGCCGGCCGACAATGAGCCGGCTCCAGCCCCCGCCCCGGCTCCCGCCACCCCGGCGCCGGCAAACTGAGGCGCCGGCAAACTGAAACCAGGCCAGTTCCGGCACTGGCCTGGGGCATGTTATGGATGCGGCATCGCATGCGTTGCGTTCGATGAGCGATCGCCTTATATGGCGGTTTTAGCGGAGCTTGAGCCCCAGATGGCAGACTCAACGGCAGACGCAGGCAAAGTCCTTTCCGCCGAGGCCGATGACCATTTCCATGACGAATGCGGCGTGTTCGGCATTTTCGGCCGGCAGGACGCGGCAGCCATCGTCACACTCGGGCTTCACGCGCTCCAGCATCGCGGTCAGGAAGCCGCCGGCATCGTTTCCTATGACGGCACCCAGTTCCATGTCGAGCGTCATGTCGGGCTGATCGGCGACACCTTCACCAAACAGAACGTCATCGATCGCCTGCAGGGCAACCGCGCCATCGGCCACACCCGCTACGCCACCACCGGCGGCGCGGGCCTGCGCAACATCCAGCCCTTCTTCGCCGAGTTGGCCGAAGGCGGCCTTGCCGTCGCCCATAACGGCAACCTCACCAATGCGCTCACCGTCCAGCGCGCATTGCAGAAACAGGGCTCGATCTTCTCCTCCACCTCCGACACCGAGACGCTGCTGCATCTGGTCGCCACCAGCAAGGAGCGCGATTTGAACTCGCGTTTCATCGACGCCGTTCGTCAGGTCGAGGGCGCCTTCTCGCTGGTCGCGATGACGGCCAAGAAGATGATCGGCTGCCGCGATCCGCTCGGCATCCGTCCGCTGGTGCTCGGCGACCTCGACGGCGCCTGGATACTCGCTTCGGAAACCTGCGCCCTCGACATCATCGGCGCTCGTTTCGTGCGCGACATCAAGCCGGGCGAGATGGTGGTCATCACCTCCAAGGGCATCGAGAGCCTGTTCCCATTCGAGCCGCAGAAGACTCGCTTCTGCATCTTCGAATATGTCTATTTCGCGCGGCCGGATTCCTCGGTCGAGGGCCGCAACGTCTATGAGGTCCGCAAGCGCATCGGCGCCGAGCTTGCGCAGGAAAACCCGGTCGAGGCCGACATCGTCGTGCCGGTGCCGGATTCCGGTACGCCGGCCGCGATCGGCTTCAGCCAGGCCGCGGGCATTCCCTTCGAGCTTGGCATCATCCGCAACCACTATGTCGGCCGCACCTTCATCCAGCCGGGCGATTCCATCCGCCACATGGGCGTGAAGCTCAAGCACAACGCCAACCGCCGCATGATCGAGGGCAAGCGCGTGGTGCTGGTCGACGATTCCATCGTGCGCGGCACCACCAGCCAAAAGATCGTGCAGATGGTGCGTGACGCCGGCGCGAAGGAAGTGCATATGCGCATCGCATCGCCGCCGACCAGCGCATCGTGCTTCTACGGCGTCGACACGCCGGAGAAATCGAAGCTTCTGGCATCGCGCATGTCGGTCGAGGAGATGGCCGAGTTCATCCGCGTCGATTCGCTCGGGTTTTTGTCGATCGACGGGCTCTACCGCGCCGTCGGCGAGGCGCGCCGCGACAACGACCAGCCGCAATTCTGCGACGCCTGCTTCACTGGCCAGTACCCTACCCGCCTGCTCGACTTCGAAGGCCACGACAACGTGCGCACGCTGTCGCTGCTGGCGATCGGCGGGTCGTAAGCCGGTCCACCCCACGGAATCCTTCACATGACCCTCGACCTTTCCGGCCGCGTCGCGGTCGTCACAGGCGCCTCGCGCGGCATCGGTTACTTCATCGCCAGGGAACTGGCTGCCGCCGGCGCGCATGTCGTCGCGGTCGCCCGCACCGTCGGCGGGCTGGAAGAGCTTGACGATGCGATCAAGGCCGACGGCCGCGGACAGGCCACGCTGGTGCCGCTCGACCTCGCCGACATGGCGGGCATCGACCGGCTGGGCGGCGCGATCCACGAGCGCTGGGGAAAGCTCGACATCCTGGTCGCCAATGCCGGTATACTCGGGGTGATCTCGCCGATCGGCCATGTCGAAGCAAAAACCTTCGATAAGGTAATGACCGTCAACGTCACCGCGACCTGGCGCCTGATCCGTTCGGTCGATCCGTTGCTTCGGCTCTCCGACGCCGGACGCGCGATCATCATGTCCTCCAACGCGGCGCACTCGGCGCGCGCCTTCTGGGCGCCCTACGCGGCTTCCAAGGCCGCGGTGGAGACGATGATGCGCTCCTGGGCGCATGAGACCGAGAGCCTGCCGCTTCGGGTCAACGCCGCCGATCCGGGCGCCACCCGCACCGCAATGCGCGCTCAGGCCATGCCGGGCGAGGATCCCGAGACGCTGCCGCATCCGTCCGAGATCGCCAAACGCATCGTGCCGCTGGCAAGCCCGGACTTGAAGGAAACCGGGCTGATCTTCCAGGCCAGGCACAACCGTTTCGTCGCCTATCGGCAACCGGAATAAACCTGCCTCAAGGCGGATGAAACAGGCCTCCCGCTACGTTCTTCGAATGTAGAACATTCGAAACCGGAGGACCGACATGCGCAGACTTCTTCTCGTTGCCGCCACCGCCATTACCGCCGCACTCGCCGCCACGGCAGGCGCGGCCCTGTCGCAAGACGCCAAGATGAGCTTCTTCGTCACCAGCGTCGGCTCCGGCAAGGGCGCCGATCTCGGCGGCCTCAAGGGTGCGGACGCGCATTGCGCCTCGCTGGCAGAAGCGGCCGGCGTCACCGGCAAGACCTGGCACGCCTATCTCTCCTCCAGCGCCGAGGATGCGCGCGACCGCATCGGCAAGGGTCCCTGGTTCAATGCCAAGGGCGAGAAGATCGCCGACGACGTCGCCTCGCTGCACAGCGACGCCAACGCCATCAGCAAGCAGACGGCGCTTACCGAGAAGGGCGAAGTCGTCAACGGCCGCGGCGACAAGCCCAACCGCCACGACGTGCTGACCGGCTCCAAGCCCGATGGCACCAAGATCGCCGACCAGACCTGCGGCGACTGGACGATGAGCGGCGCGGAAGGGGCAGCCATGACGGGCCATCACGACCGAGTCGGCCTCGACGAATCGGCCGCGGCGAAGTCGTGGAATTCCTCACATGCTTCGCGCGGCGGCTGCAGCCAGGAGGCGCTGAGAGGCACGGGCGGCGACGGCCTGTTCTACTGCTTCGCTGTCGAATAAGCGTCCGGCCAGCGGTCGTTCACGGGTCTGTGACCAGGGCGGGGGAGCGTATGCCGCCGCCCTGCTTTCGCCATTTGCTGGGAGTTGCTAGCATCGACCCGACTCCGACATCCAGCAAAGAGGAATTCCCATGGCTGCCACCCCCAGCGTAGCGTTGGTCTGGTATCTTGTGATCGCCGGCCCGCAGGGCGGCATGGCGGTGCTGCCCAGCACCTTCGACACCCGCGAACAGTGCACCAACGCGATTGCCGAATATCAGAAGCAACCGACGCCGCAGGGTTGGGCCGTGCAGTGCGTGCCGAGCGCCTCGCCTTTCACCGACGAAGGGGATGCGGAAGTGCCATCGGCACAGTAGCGCCAGCTGATCTCCCCCTTGTGAGCCCTTGTGAGGAGGAAGTGGCCGGGAAGCGGCCGGAAGGGGTCGTCGCGCGTGGCGCGCCGGCTCCTGTCGCCGAATGGAGTTCCGCCACCGCAAGCG
Organism: Mesorhizobium sp. M1A.T.Ca.IN.004.03.1.1; assembly: GCF_003997555.1. NCBI lineage: Bacteria > Pseudomonadati > Pseudomonadota > Alphaproteobacteria > Hyphomicrobiales > Phyllobacteriaceae > Mesorhizobium > Mesorhizobium sp. M1A.T.Ca.IN.004.03.1.1. Next base: position 118,566 of record NZ_RZTV01000002.1, read on the forward strand.
CCTCCACCTTGCAGGCGATCAACTGACCGTCGAGCCTGCCTCTGGCCCCGAGTGTGATCAGCGCCTTGACCTGGTCGAGCCTCCTTCAGCGGTGCCTGCAGATGCGTTGGCGTCCATTTGCATCCCTTCCGCAGTTTTCGGTGCCTTGACAGCACGGAGATGCTGGCGGGACAGCGCGCCTCTGCCCCGCCGGGCATCGGACGACACCGTCGCCGATTTCCAAACTCGAAAGCGAGATACCCTGTCGGGTCGAGCGAAACTCGATCGGCCTTGGGCCGTTGCCAGACAGGAAGGAGATCCAGCATGGCCAAGGTGACCTCGCATCTGTGGTTCGAAAAGGACGCGCGGCAAGCGGTGGAATTCTATATCGCCACCATTCCCAATTCAGCGATCGGCCGCACGACCGATGTGCCGGCGGACAATCCGAGCGGCCCCGCCGGCAGCGTCAAGATCATCGAATTCGTGCTCGACGACCAGAATTTCGTCGCGCTCGAAGCCGGTCCGCTCGATCCGTTCAACCATTCCTTCTCGATCCTCGTCGAGCTCGATAACCAGGCCGAGATCGACCGCATCTGGAACGCCTTTCTCGGCAATGGCGGCAAGCCCGAGCAATGCGGCTGGCTGAAGGACCGCTGGGGCCTGTCCTGGCAGATCGTGCCAAAAATCCTCGGCGACATGGCCGCACATCCCGACCGCGAACGCGCCAAACGCGCCACCGAGGCGATGCTGGGCATGGTGAAGATCGATGTCGCGGCGCTGGAGCGAGCGTTTGGGGGGTGAAGCTGCCAATCTCCCCCGCGACGGGAGAGATCGAAGTTCCAACGCAGCGCCAAGCCTATCCCCTTTGACTTCGGCCGCCCCGGCCATACCTTTGCGGGGGTCGTTCCCGCGGAGGTCGCATGCGGTCCAAGTTGAAGCTCCTGCCCTTCATCCTCCTGGCGCTCACAGCCTTTGCGCAGCCAGTCGGCGCCGAAACACCTGAACGGCCGGCGCCGGCCGGCGGCGTGTTGTCGCTTTTGCCGCCGCCGCAGGTCACCGAGCATTCGATCACCCTTGGCGGGCGCAAGCTCGACTACCAGGCCAAGGCCGGCACGCTGTCGCTGCTTTCCGGCAAGGGCGAGGTCACGGCCGAGATCTTCTACGTCGCCTACACGCAGCAGTCGCCTGCCCCGGCCAAAGAGCGGCCGATCACCTTCGTCTTCAACGGCGGGCCGGGCGCGGCCTCCGCCTACCTGCATCTCGGCGCGATTGGCCCGCGCATCGTTGCGACCGCTGCCGACGGCCAATTCCTGCCGCCGCCACAAAGGCTCATCGACAATCCGGACAGTTGGCTCGACATGACCGATCTCGTCTTCGTCGATCCGGTCGGCACCGGCTACAGCCGCGAAGCGCCGGGCCAGGACACCAAAGGGTTCTGGGGCGTCGACCAGGACGCCAGCTCGGTCGGCGCTTTCATACGGCTCTATCTGGCGCAGAACGGCCGCACCGCTTCACCGCTCTTCCTCGCCGGCGAAAGCTATGGCGGCTTTCGCGCCGCGCTGCTCGCCAGGACGCTGCAGGAGGATGTCGGCTTGAGCCCCTCCGGCATCGTGCTGATCTCGCCGGCGCTGGAGTTCATGCTGGTGCGGCCGGACCAATTCGATCAATTGCACTGGGCGCTCGAACTGCCTTCGCTGGCGGCGGTGCGGCTTCGCGCCGACGGCGTCAGCGGCGAGGCGCTGCGCGACAGGCTGGCCGAGGTCGAACGCTATGCGCTTGGCGACTATCTGACGGCTCTCGCCAGCGGGCTGGAGCAAGGCGGCAAGCTCGCCAGCGGGCGCGTGGCGGAAATCACCGGCCTGCCGCTCGATCTCGTCGAGCGCAATTTCGCCCGTGTCCCTACCGGCCTGTTCACCCGCGAGTTCCAGCGCGCCAAGGGCAAGGTGCTCAGCCCTTACGATGCCACGATCAGCACCGCCGATATCTCGCCGGGCAGCGCCCGCATAGAAGGCCCGGATCCGGTGCTTGACCGCAGTGTGCCGGTGCTGACCTCGGCCTTTGTCGCTTACGCCCGTAACGAACTGAATTATCGCACGGATGTCAGCTACCGGCTGCTCAGCGGCGAGATCAGTCGCAAATGGGAGTACGGCACCTCGGGGCAAGGCTATGCCGGGGCGATGAACGACCTGCAGCGGGCGCGTTCGCTCAACCCCTCGCTCGGCGTCGTCATAATCAACGGCTATACCGACCTGGTGACGCCCTATCTCGCTTCGCGCTATCTGGTGAACCAGCTTCCCTCACTCGCCGACGCCAAACCGATCCGGCTCGATGTCGTGGAGGGCGGCCACATGATGTACCTCAGGCCCGACGGAAGGCGCGCGCTGAACGAGGCAGCCTCCGAGCTCTACCAGGCGACGCAGTAAGCGCTTCTCGATCGGCCACGAGGGCTCTGCCCCAACGCAAGCGCCGCGCTGGAACAGCGCCGTAGAAGCTTTCGCCCGTATAGCTGGCAGAAGTGGATCCGATGGGGCGGAGCCGCCTCCACGCTGGCAAATCGATACCGCATGGCCGATGTCGTCGTCCTCGAAAGCCGCGAAAGGGTGCTGGCCGGCATCCTGTTCACCGCGGCCGCCTATTTCCTGTTTTCGGCGCAGGACGCCTCGATCAAGCTGTTGGTGGCCGGCATGACGGTGTGGCAGATCATGTTCTTCCGCTCGGTCACCGTCCTTGCCGCCTGCGGCGCGATCGGCGGACGGACGCTGTTCGCCGACACCGCAAACTCGCCCATCGTGCGGCCGATGCTGGTGCGCAGCGCGTTCACGCTCGCGGCCTGGCTCTGCTACTACAACGCGGCACGCTCGCTGCAGCTCGCCGAGCTCACCACCATCTACTACGCCGCGCCGATCATCGTCACCGTGCTTTCAGTGGTGATGCTGGGCGAGACCGTGCCGCTCTTGCGCTGGGCGGCGGTGTTCGTCGGATTCGTTGGCGTCTTCATCGCCTGCGACCCGGCGCGTCTCGGCTTCTCCGTGCCGGTGCTGCTTGTGCTGGCGGCAGCGCTTTTGTGGGGCATCGCCGTGGTGCTCTTGCGCAAGACCGCGATGCAGGAGCGCACGACGATCCAGCTGGTGCTCAACAATTTCTACTTCCTGCTTTTTTCGGCAGTGCCGGCGCTGATCTGGTGGCGCATGCCCGACGCGCCGCAACTCATGCTTCTCATGAGCGTTGGCGCGCTCGGCGGCGTCGCGCAATACATGCTGTTCGAGGGCATGAAACGGGCGCCGGTGTCGATCGTGGCGCCATTCGAATACACGTCGCTGGTGTGGGCGTTTGCGCTGGGCTTCGCCATCTGGGGCGACGTGCCGAGAACCGAAGTTTTCACGGGCGCGGCTTTGATCATCGGCGCCGGCCTGCTGATCGTCGGCAACGAGCATTTCCGCAAACGGGTCGAGGACTCATGACAGAAGGCTGTCAGCAGGAGCGGCATAGTCTGGTACCATGACGGATACGGTCGACATGCCTGAAAAGCTTGCCAAGGGCACCGCCGACGCCACAGCCGAGCGCATGCTGGGCGTGGTGCTAGTCTCGGCCTCGGCCGTCGCCTTCGCGCTCACCGGCGTGCTGACCAAGTCGATCCATGCCGATCCGCTGACCATCACCTGCTGGCGCGGCTTCTTCGGCTCGATCCTGATTGCTCTTTACGTGCTGTGGCGCCGCCGCCGCTCGGGCGGGCGCGAGAGCCTCAGGCTCGGCTGGCGCGGCTGGCTGCTTGCGGTCGAGGGGGCTGCCGCCAGCATCGCCTTCATCGCGGCGTTCAAATACACCTATGTCGCCAATGTCGCGGTGATCTACGCCACCTCACCCTTCATAGCCGCACTGCTTGCCTTGCTGCTGGTGCGGGAAAAATTCCGGCTGCAGACGATGCTGGCGGCGGCCGTGTCGCTATGCGGCGTCGCCGTCATGGTGGGCGGCGGCTTTGGCAGCGGCCACCTGTTCGGCGACGGGCTGGCGCTTTTGATGACCACCGGCAGCGCGCTCTACATGATCATGGTGCGCGCCTTTCGCGACTCGCCCGTCGTCTGGGCCGGCGCGGTGTCGGCCTTCCTGCTCTTCGTCCTCGGCTGGTTCGTCACCGACCCGGTTGCCGTTTCGACCCGCGATATGGTGCTGCTTGCCACCTTCGGCTGCTCCTTCGCGCTGGCCTCGATCCTGTGGACCGAAGGTTCGCGGCTTATCCCCGCCGCCGAATCCGGCCTGCTCGGCTCGGCCGAAGTGCCGTTCGCCATCCTGTTCGCCTTGCTGTTCCTCGGCGAATTCCCACCGCTGGCCAGCATCGTCGGCGGCGCGATCGTGCTTTGCGCGGTTTTCGCGCACGCCGCACGCGACTGGTCGAGAGCCAAATCGACGCGTTCGTAAATTTTTTTCGCGGTCACGGAACCATCACCCGACTCAGGCATTGTTAGGTCGACGGGTCACCCCCCAAGTCCCCCCAAACCCCTCGACCCGTCCGACTAGAAGCCGACCCGCAAAAAGGTCGGCTTTTTCTTTGGGCGTCCTTGCCGTTCAGGGCGGCAGCGCCAGGCCGTTGCCCAGAAGCTCCGCGAGATCCCGCGCCGGACGAGCCGCCTCGCGGCCGAGCCGGATGGCGAAGCCGGCCATTGGCAGCGGTGGCAGGTCGAGATCAGGGGACGCTTCCACGATACCGGAATGGGCAAGACGCCGGGTGCGCGGCGTCAGCGCGATGCCGGCATTGACCGCGCTGCGCAGGCCGGCAAGGCTGGAGCTGCCGGCAGCGATGCGGTAGCGGCAGCCGGCGGCGTCGAGTGCATTGAGAGCAGCCTCCCTGAAGCCGCAATAGGGATCGAGCAGCGCCAGCGGCACCACCTCTTGCCGCGTCGCCAGCCCTTTGTCCGAGCAGAGCCACAGCATCGGCTCGCTGATCAGGAACGCTTCATCCGGGGATCGCGCATGGCGCATGGTGATCGCGAGATCGAGCTGGCCCGCCTGCAGCGCGGACCCGAGCTCCAGGGAGCGGCCGACGCGCAGCTCGATCCTGACGCGCGGATGGCTGGCGGCGAAGGCGCGCAACAGCTCCGGCAGGCCATGATCGGCAAAGTCCTGCGTGGTTCCGATGGCGATGCGACCGCCGACGCGCGCGCCTTTCAGCGCCAGCCAGGCCTCGGTGTGGACGGCAAGGATGCGCCTGGCATGGCCGACAAGGTCCTCGCCGGCAGGCGTCAGCCCGCGCCCACGTCCCTGGGGTGCAAGCAGCGGCTCGCCGACGACCTCCTCCAGCCGCTGCATCTGCGCCGTGACGGCGGATGGGGAGCGGCCAACAGCGGACGCCGCCCTGGCCAGGGAGCCACCATCGACGAAGGCCAGGAAGGTTTTGAGCAGGTCGGGATCGAGAGTTTCCATAATTCGATATTATCGAAGTAATTGTCAAAAAAAATTCGATTTTTTTGACGCATGGCTAGTGGCATGGTCCCTTCATCGGCGGCGCGAAGCCGTCAGAGCGAAGGAGAGAAAAATGCCGATCATCAATGTCAGCGTCACCGGCGAGCCCGACGCAAAGGGTTCCGCCGCGATCGCGAAAGAGATCACCGAGATTACGGCCACGCAACTGCGCAAGGACCCGACCATCACCGCGGTTGCGATCAGCTACGTCGATCCGCAGCACTGGTTCGCCGGCGGCAAGTCGCTGGCCGAGCATGGCACGAGCACCTTCTGGCTCGACATCAAGGTGGTGGACGGCACCAACACCAAGCTCGAGCTCGAAGCGTATCTCAAGGCGATTTTCGACGCCTTCGGCCGCCTGCTCGGCGGCGTCCATGAGGAAAGCTACGCGCTGGTGCATGAGGTTCCGGCGGCGGCCTACGGCTTTGGCGGCAAGAGCCAGGAGTTCCGCTTCATCAGCGGGAGACTGAAGGTGGCGTAGCGGCACGCCTTTCCCCGCTCCCCTGTGCGAGACGGTGGGTCGGCGCGCAGCGTCGAGACGGATGAGAGGTGTTGGAAGAAGCACGGCCTGGAAGAATCGATTGCTTTCAGGCACTTACATATCCAGCGAAGCGATCCGTCCAATACCCTCATCCGTCCGGGCTTCGCTCGGCCACCTTCTCCCGCAAGGGGAGAAGGGAGCGCCCTACCAGCCCCACATTGACCTTGCCCCCACTTCCGCTACCTTCTGCCACCGAAGCGGCCGCGCAAGAGCCGCACCGTGGAGGACGTTGGGAGAGAGCGGCATGATCCTGACATTGGCGCTGCTTGCCGGTCTTGTCTTTGCCTGGCTGCTGATTGGCGTGATCGAAAGGTTCCGGCTCGATCTGCGCTTTACCCAGGCGTTGCTCTACGTGCCGTTCAAGCTCGCCTACCGTATTGCCGACGACCGCATCCGCATTGCCCGCAATGCCCGCACGCCGGTGATCTATGTCGTTTCGCACCAATCGCGCATCGAGCCGGCTCTGATGCTGTCGCTCTTGCCTGACGACACGCTGCACATTCTGGACGAGGCCTCGGCCCGCTCGCCCTGGCTGGAGCCGTGGCGCGAGCTTGCCCGCACCATCGCCTTCAATGCCGAACATCTCTTCGTCAGCCGGCGGCTGGTGCGCGTGCTGAAGGGCAAGGGCCGGCTTGCGGTCTATCTGCCCGACGACGTCGAGCCGGACGTCAAGTCGTTCCGGCTGTTCCGCGCCATCACCCGCATCGCCATGCAGGCCGACGCCCGCATCGTGCCGATCTTCGTCGCCGGTGCGCGCGACCTGCCGATGTCGCTGACGCCGGCCGACAAGGCGCCGCGTCACTGGTTCCCGCGCCTGTCGCTCAGCGTGCTGGAACCGATGACCGTGGCCGAGCTGGTGGCTCGCAACCCCGACATGGCGTCGAACACCAACGCCCTGTTCGACCGGTTTGCCGAGGCGCGGCTCTACGGCAGCAATCTCGACCGCGGCCTGTTCCTGGCCATGCGCGACGCGGCGGATCGCGTCGGTGCCTCGCATCCGATCATCGAGGACGTGATTTCGGGCGCGCTCAGCTATCGCAAGATGTTCATCGGCGCGCGCGTGCTCGGCCGCCGCTTCGAGGCGGTGACGGCGCCCGGCGAAGCGGTCGGCCTGCTCCTGCCCAATGCCAATGGCATTGTGCTCTCCTTTGTCGGGCTTATCTCGGCGGCCCGCGTCGCGGCGATGATCAACTACACCGCCGGCCCGGCGAGCGTCACCGCCGCGATCCGCACGGCGGTCATTCGCACAGTGGTCTCCTCTCGCGCGTTCATCGAGAAGGCCGCCATCGACGACATCGTCGCCGCCGTCGAGGCGGGCGGCGCCAAGATGCTGTGGCTGGAGGATGTGCGCGAGAGCGTGACCTTGCTCGACAAGGTCGCGGCGGCGCTTTTCTGGCGTTTTCCGCTGCAGCGGCAGCAAGCGCCGAAACCAGCGGTGATCCTGTTCACCTCGGGCTCGGAAGGAACGCCGAAGGCGGTGGTGCTGTCGCACCGCAACCTTCTCGCCAACGCCATGCAGGCCGAGGCGCGCATCACGATCTCGCCGGCCGATATCCTGCTCAACGTGCTGCCCGTCTTCCATTCGTTCGGGCTGACTGGCGGCACTATCCTGCCGCTGGTAACCGGCGTGAAACTGTTCCTCTATCCCTCGCCGCTGCACTACAAGATCATTCCGGAGATCGCGCGCAAGGTGAAGCCGACCGTCATGTTCGGCACCGACACTTTCCTCGCCAACTATGCCCGCACTGCCAAGGACGGCGATTTCTCCAGCCTGCGTTTCGTTGTTGCCGGCGCTGAAGCGGTAAAGCCCGAGACAAGGCGCACCTACCGTGACCGTTTCCAGGCATCGATCATCGAAGGTTTTGGGCTGACCGAGGCGGCGCCAGTGGTGGCGGTGAACACCGCCATCCACAATCGCGACGGCACGGTCGGCCGGCTGCTGCCGGCGATCCGTATGAAGCTTGAGCCGGTCGAGGGCATCAGCGAGGGCGGCCGGCTTTGGCTCGACGGGCCGAACATGATGATGGGCTACATGACCGCCGACCGCCCCGGCGAGTTGCAGCCGCTCGAGGGCTGGCACGACACCGGCGACATCGTCTCGGTCGACCGCGACGGCTTCATCACCATCCGAGGGCGGGCAAAACGCTTTGCCAAGATCGCCGGCGAGATGGTGTCGCTGGGCGCGGTCGAGATGCTGGTGCAGTCGCTATGGCCGGAACAGCGCCATGCCGCGGTGGCGGTGCCCGATAAGAGGCGCGGCGAGCGCATCGTGCTGGTCACCACGGCCGACGATGCCAATGCCGAAGAGCTGCGCCAGTTCGGCAAGAAGGCGGGCGCGGCCGAGTTGATGGTGCCCAATGACATCATCAAGGTGGAAGAAATCCCGGTGCTGGGTTCCGGCAAGACGGATTACGTGTCGGCGCGGAAGCTGGCGATCGACCGGCTGGGATTGGGGGTAGCGGCCTAGCGCGGTTATTTCCCCCCTTGTGGGGGAGAAAGCATTTTCCTGCATTCGCGAGCGGGCTTGTCCCCGAGCAAGTGCTTGGAAAATACCGGAGAAGGGGGTCTCGTAGGGCGCGGAGGCTGCTTCTTGTAGAGCGCCAACTTCTCATGTTAGGCGCTTTCCCCTCTCTTGCGATTTCTAACACTTAGCTTCGCTAAGATGTTGAAATGGCTATTTCCCCCACAACGGGGGAGATAGGGCGCAGTGCTTACCCGATATCGGAAGGCGGCACCTTCTCGCCTTCGCGCATGGCCCGCTTCGAATAGGCCCGCACCGAGAACGGCAGGAAGACGAGGTAGCCGGCGACCGATGCCGTCAGCGTGTACCAGGGATAGGCCATCAACAGCAGGATGTAGAGCACGACGCCGAGGATGACCGGAAGCACTCTGTCTCCCGGCACCTTGACGCTCTTGCCCGAATAGACCGGCAGCCGGCTGACCAAAAGGAAGGCGACGAGCACGGTGAAGCCGGTGGCGACGAAGGCCGCCGGCCGGGTCGGTTCCAGGCCGAGCCGCAGGAAGTAGAGATAACAGGGCAGCATGACCAGCACCGCGCCCGCCGGCGCCGGGACGCCGACGAAATACTCGGTTTGCCAGGCCGGCTGATCGGTGTCGTCGGCCAGCACATTGAAGCGAGCGAGCCGCATGCCGCAGGCGATGGTGAACAGGAGCGCCGCGATCCAGCCCGGCGAGCCGGCGCGGTCGAGCAGGAAGGCATAGAGCACCAGCGCCGGCGCGACGCCGAAATTGACGATATCGGCCAGCGAATCCATCTGCGCGCCGAACTTCGAGGTCGCCTTCAGCATGCGCGCCAAGCGGCCGTCGATGCCGTCGAGGAAAGCGGCGAGCAGCACCATGACCACCGCCGGCTCGAAGCGGTCCTCGAAGGCGAAGCGGATGCCGGAAAGGCCGGCGCAGATCGCAAGAACGGTCACCAGATTGGGCAGCACCATGCGCATCGGGATCTCGCGGATGCGCGGGCCGCCGCTGGCGTGTGCCTCGAACTTCTTGAAAGGCGCGCCCACCGCTCAGGAAATCCTGACCAGCGGGGCGACCGCCGCGCCGCCGAACTCGGCAAGCACCGTCTCGCCGCCTACCGCCGTCTGGCCGACGGCGACGCGCGGCACGGCGTTCGACGGCAGGAAGACGTCGACGCGGGAGCCGAAGCGGATCAGGCCAAAACGCTCGCCGATGCCGATCGAGCCGCCCTGCTCGGCCCAGCAGACGATGCGGCGCGCCACAAGGCCGGCGATCTGCACGGCGGCGATGGTGCCGTTGGGGCTGTCAATGACCAGGCCGTTGCGCTCGTTCTCGGAGCTTGCCTTGTCGAGCTCGGCATTGAGGAATTTGCCGGGACGATGCTCGATCCGCGTGATCCTGCCACGCACCGGCGCGCGGTTGATATGGCAGGAAAAGACATTCATGAACACCGAGATACGGGTCATTTCGCCCGTACCCAGACCAAGCTCGCGCGGCGGCACGGCAGGCCCGACCGCCGAAACCACGCCGTCGGCCGGGCTGACCACCAGCCGGTCGTCGACCGGCGTGACGCGCTCTGGGTCACGGTAAAAATAGATGCACCAGCCGGTGAGGATCAGCCCGAGCCAGAACAGGATCGAGGAGAAATAGCCGAGGAACAGCGTTGCCGCGCCGAAGGCGGCGATAAAGGGATAGCCCTCGCGATGGATCGGAACGAACGTATTCTTGATCGTATCGAGAAGCGTCATAGGGCTTGGGGCGGTCGCTGTTTCAGGTCCGGTCTGAATAGCGGAAAGCCCCCCTCCCCGCAACGCAACAATGGGAGAGGCGAATAGCGAGGGACTCATAGCCGTGATTTTAGCGCCGGCCTGTGTCAGGGTGCGCGAGGGCGGCGCGAAAATCGACAAGGTCGAGGTCGATCGGGGCTGCTTTGCCTGCATGTTGGGCGGTGCCGACGGCAGGACGCTGTACATCACCGCCGCCGAATGGCGCGGCTTCGAGAACATGGTCGGCGACGCCCGCACCGGCCAGTTGCTGGGCGTCGTCGCGCCTGCACCCGGCGCGGGCTGGCCGTCTTACGCCTCCGGCACGCGCTGATAGTGCGCGATATCCGCTTTGACCCCGAGGCGGGCGATCGTTGCCTGAGGGCTGAAGGCGATGCTCTCGTGCGCGGCCTTGACGATCGGCACGACGTTGTCGACCGCGGCCTGGCTTTCCCATTCGACCATGGTGACGATGTTGAATTCGCCGGGGCCGGAGAACTGCTCGAGCAGGAAGTCCTGCACGAAGCCGTCCTGCTGGCGCAGCAATTCGTGCGTCATCCTGACCTTGCCGAGGATCTCGTCGCGCGCTTCCGCCGGCACGACGAATTTGTCGACCCGGAACACGCTGCCAGCGCGTTGATCTTTATTACCCATTTCGATCGGTCTCCGTTCTTGGAAGGCTTGCTTCGCAGGGGTTCGGAGCCGGTTTGCAAGCTCAAGCTAGGTTGAGGTCAAGGGGATTTTGCGCCGACTTCTCCTTCTCCCCTTGTGGGAGAAGGAAGAGGCGCTAGCTCACCTCCGACGTCCTTCTCCGTACGATCACGCCGAACTCGTCGCTTTCACGCGCAATGCGCAGGCGCTCCTCGGCTTCGGTGGCTTCGCGCTGGCGGTCCCACATCGAGGCGTAGAGGCCCTGCTGGCGCAAGAGTGCGGCGTGGGTGCCGCGCTCGGCGATCTGGCCGTCCTTCAGCACGATGATCTCGTCGGCCGAGATCACCGTCGACAGCCGGTGGGCAATCACAAGGGTGGTGCGGCCCTTGCTGACGAGGTCCAGCGCCGCCTGGATCTCCTGCTCGGTCTGGGTGTCCAGCGCCGAGGTCGCCTCGTCCAGCATCAGGATCGGCGGGGCCTTCAGGATCGTGCGGGCGATCGCGACCCGCTGCTTCTCGCCGCCCGACAATTTCAGCCCGCGCTCGCCGACCATCGAGCGGTAGCCGTCGGGGAGTTTTTCGATGAACGGCCCGATCTGGGCGAGTTCGGCGGCCTTGCGCACCTCCTCCTCGCTGGCGCCGATGCGGCCATAGCGGATGTTGTAGGCGATGGTGTCGTTGAAGAGCACCGTGTCCTGCGGCACCATGCCGAGCACCGCGCGCAGGCTCTCCTGGGTGACGTCGCGGATGTCCTGGCCGTCGATCAGCACCTGGCCGCGCTGCACGTCATAGAAGCGGAACAGAAGCCTGGAGATGGTCGACTTGCCTGCGCCGGAGGGGCCGACGATGGCGACCGTCTTGCCGGCCGGCACCTCGAAGGAGACGCCCTTCAGGATCTTGCGGTTTGAATCATAGGAGAAGTGCACGTCGCGGAACTCGACCTTGCCGGCACTCACCTTCAACGGCCCGGCGTCCGGCTTGTCGACGATCTCCTGGGGCACGTCGAGCAGGTCGAACATGTGCTCGATATCGGTCAAACCCTGGCGGATTTCGCGATAGATGAAGCCGATGAAGTTGAGCGGCACCGAAAGCTGCATCAGCATGGCGTTGATGAAGACGAAATCGCCGACCGACTGCGTGCCGGCCTGCACCTCGAGCGCCGACATGCACATGACGATGACCGTGCCGAGGCCGAAGATAAGACCCTGGCCGAAGTTAAGCCAGCCGAGCGAGGTCCAGGTCTTGGTGGCGGCAATTTCATAACGCGCCATCGAGCGGTCGAAGCGCTCGGCTTCCATGCGCTCATTGGTGAAATATTTGACCGTCTCGAAATTCAAGAGCGAGTCGATCGCCTTGGTATTGGCGTCGGTGTCGCTTTCGTTCATGTCGCGGCGGATCGAGATGCGCCAATCGCTGGCCTTGACCGTGAACCAGACATAGATCCACACGGTGACCGCGACCACGGCGACGTATTTCCAGCCATAGGTGTAGGCGAAAATGCCGGCCGTCAGCGCGAATTCGAGAATGGTCGGCGCCGTGTTCAGCATGACGAAGCGCACGATCGTCTCGATGCCCTTGGTGCCGCGCTCGATGATGCGCGACAGACCCCCGGTGCGGCGCTCAAGATGGAAGCGCAGCGACAGCTGATGCATGTGGACGAAGGTGCGGAAAGCAAGCTGGCGCACCGCATATTGGCCGACGCGGGCAAACAGCGCGTCGCGCAGCTGGTTGAAGCCGAGCTGGACCAGCCTCAGCACATTATAGGCGATGACCAGCATCACTGGCGCGAGCATGAAGGCGGGCAGCGGCGGCGGCGTCTTCGAGGCGTGGGCGAGCGCATCTGTTGCCCATTTGAAGAAATAGGGACCGGCGACCAGGGTGACCTTGGCGACGACGAGAAGCAGCGTCGCCCAGGTGACGCGAGCTCTCAAGTCGGCACGGTCGGCCGGCCACATATAGGGCCACAGATTGCGCAGAGTGGTGAGGGTGCCGGTTTCGGCGGAGACGGTCTTGTCGGCCATTTTGTTCTTAGCTTTCTTTCATGCTTTCGCCGCAGCAGGAATCGACCAGGGCCGCGAGCGACGCCGAGACCTCGGCGAGCGTAGCGCGGTCCACCGCGTAGCGTGAACGCTGGCGATCCGCCTCGAAGCGGACGAGCCCTGCTTCGACCAGGATCTTCAGATGCTGCGAAACGGTCGACTGGGCGAGATCGAGATGATCGACCACCTCGCGGCAGGAGCAGCAGCTACTGGCCGAGAGATGCTTCAGGATCTCAATGCGTGCCGGATGCGACAGCGCCGCGAACCGCGTGGCGATGCCGCGGCTGTCGAGGGCTCGGCTATTGAGGGCGCGGTTGACGGATAGGGATTCGGTCATCGTTCATCGCCGATAAACGATGGAGGATGAGAGGGCAAGCCAGGCGGATGGGCAGCAGGTGGAGTGTCGAACGCCGGCGGGGCAGCGCCCCTCTGCCCTGCCGGGCATCCCCACGAGGGGGATTGCGCTCTTACTCCGTCTTTGGCGCCGTCATCTGGTCACCCATGGCCTTCATGTCGGCCGGCTCGCCTTCCTTCGACTTGCCGGGGACCTTGAAGACCTGACCGGGCCAGATGCGGTCGGGATTGCGGATCTGATCCTGGTTGGCGAGATAGATGGTCGAGTAGCGCACGCCATGGCCATAGACGCGCCGCGAGATGCGCCAGAGCGTATCGTTGCGGCGGATGATGACGGCTCCATCGACGTGTTCGAGCTTCGGCGCCATGGTTTCAGGCACGTCGGCCGCAGGATTCGCTTCGGCGACCTCGGCCGACGTGTCGGCGGTCGCGGCGGGCTTGCCCGCTTCTTCGGTAGCGGTGGCCGGCGCCGTCGTCTCGGCGGGATTGGCCGCCCCGGACTTCGCCTCCGCGGGCTGGGACCCCGCACCCTGGGCGAGCTTGCTGTCGGCGGGCTTGGTCTGGTTGGGCGCGACGGCGGCAATCGACTCGCCGGGCTCGCGTTCGAACGGGACAGCGGCGCGGGCGACGACCTTGACGCCGTCGTCGGCCAGGCCGTCGACATGAATGGTGTGGTTGCCGACCGGAATGTCGCGCGCCGCCTCGATCAGGAAATGGCCGTCAGGCGAAGTTTTCGCCTCGCCAAGCAGTACATCGTCGGCATAGGCGCGCACCTTGCGGCCGGGATCGGCCCTGCCCGCGACGAAGATCTTGCCGCCGTCGATCTCAACCGCCTCGACGGCGATCTTCGGTTCGTCTGCGGCGGCGTTCTGGGTCGCGGGAGCCGAAGCCTGATCCGTAGCTGCCGGTGCCGTTGCAGCCGGCGCCGCCGCCGGGGCAGACGCCGCCGGCGCGGTTGCGGCCGGGGCCTGCGCGTCCGGGTCGGCTGCCTGACCGGTGGCGGCAGGTGCCGCTGGCTTGGCCGCGGGCTGCGGAATGGTCAGCAATTCGGACGGCTTGCCCGGCTCCTCGACCATCGCCAGCACCTGGCCGGTCGGGCTCTGCGGCACCGAGACGACGGCGGTCTGCGCCGAGGCGACGGCGACGCCGCCAGCGGTCGAGCGCAGCGTGATCGTGTAGTCGCCGGGCTTCAGCGGATCGTCGAGCACAATGGCGAAGGCACCATCGGGACCGGCATCGGTCGAGCCGAGCACCGTGCCGCCGTTCAGGACCTCGACCTTGGCATTGGGCGCCGCGCTGCCGGCGACGACAATCGAGCCATTGCCTTCGACGCGCACGACATCGAAGGTTGGCAGTGTGGGTCCTGCGGCGGCCGGCGCCTGAGCGGCCGGGGCGGATTCCGCCGGGGCCGTCGCGTTGTTGGCAGGCGCCATTGCATTGTTGGCGGGCGCCATCTTGTTGGCCGGCGCCATCGTGTTGTTGGCCGGCGCCATTGTATTGGCCGGGGCTTGCGCCTGCGGTACGCGCGCCTCGGTGGAGGTGCTTGAGGATTCGGCCGGCTTCGTGCCTGCCTGCGGCAGCGACGCGACCTGCGGCGGATTCTGCTTGTTGATGTATGGGTCGAGCGCGCCCGACCCGTAGGCGACCGCCGCGACGACGGCAACGCCGCCCGCCGCGAACAAAAACGCCTTGGAAGAATTGATAGCCATAATCTTTTCTGCCCCTTAGCCACCTAACGCCGGTCTAGCGTGTTTTCACCAAGCTCACAAGAAAAAGCCCGTCCTTGGGCTTGACCGCGCCAACCGTCCCTATCACCAATCATGACATGAACACGATTCGATCCGTCTGCGTCTATTGCGGTTCGTCTCCGGGCCGCGACGAGGCCTATGTCAAGGCCGGCCACCTGCTCGGCCGCTCGCTGGCGAAGTCCGGCCTGCGCCTGATCTATGGCGGCGGCACCAAGGGAATCATGGGCGCCGTCGCAGACGGGGCACTCAAGGCCGGCGGCAAGGTGACCGGCATCATCCCGCGCTTCCTGATCAACAAGGAGGCGACCGAGACCGCTCTCGACAAGCTCGACGAGCTGGTGATCACCGACAACATGCACGAGCGCAAGCACAGGATGTTCGAGAAATCCGACGCCTTCGTGGCGCTGCCGGGCGGCATCGGCACGGTCGAGGAGATCGTCGAGATCATGACCTGGGCGCAACTCGGCCATCACCGCAAGCCGATCGTGTTCGCCAACATCAAGGCCTTCTGGGACCCGATGCTGGCGCTCATCGAGCACATGTCGGGCGAAGGCTTCATCCACACCGCACATAGGGTGAAGCCGCTGGTGGTCAACGACCCCGAGGCCATCGTCGCCGCCATCATGGTGGCGGGCTCGTCGGTCGACGCGCCGACGGAAGGTGTGCAGGCGGTGATCGACAAAATGTAAGGTGAATGGTGAATAGTGCGGATCGCGTGAGCCGAAATTTGTCCACCGCCAGATAGCAACCATTCGCTATTCACCATTCACCGTTCACCGTCCTCCTCAAATCCTCAATCACCGCCCTCCGGTCATTGCGCCGCCAGGCGAGATGGATTTCAACGCTGCGCTTGAACCATGGCAGGTCGCGAAAGACGATGCCGGCCGGCGCAGCGCTTTGCAGGCTTTCCTGTACCGTCGCTAGGCCCAGCCCGGCGCTGACCAGGCCGAGCGAGGTCAAGGGATCGGCCGTCTCGTAGGCGACGTCGGGCACGAAACCGGCCTCCATGCAGGCCGCCAGGAACTGCGCGCGGTTGGTGTCATCGGGTTGGCGCACGACGGTGATCCAGACGCGGGCGTCAAGATGGCGGGGCCTGATGTCGCTCGCATCGACAAGCGGATCGCCTTCGGGGATCGCCAGCACCAGCGGTTCGCGCCGCACCAGCATGCTCTCGATATCCGGATCGCCTTGCGGCGCCGGCGCGTAGACGAATCCGAGGTCGAGCACGCGCTGGCGCAGATCCTCGAACTGCGCGGCCGTGCGGCGGCTTCTCAGTTGCAGATGAAAATCCGGCCGCTCGCGGCGGAATTCCCTGAGCATCGCGGCGATCAGCCCGGCATGCACCGCCCCCTCGACGTAGCCGATGGCGAGGCTGCCGGTCGCGCCGCTTGCAAGCTTGCGGCCGAGCTCCTCCAGCCGCGCGGCATTGACGAGCAGAGCGCGCGCCTCGGCAAGGAAAGCCCTGCCCTCGGCGTTGAGACGGACGCGCTGCTTCGATCGCTCGAAAAGCGTGACGCCGAGTTGCTCCTCGAGGTGCATGATCTGCCGGCTCAAGGGGGACTGCGAGATATGCAACTGCTCGGCGGCGCGGCCGACATTGCCGGCCTCGGCGACGGCGACGAAATAGCGGATCTGCCGCAGGTCGAGCATTCTGCGTCTCTATGATTTAAGTCCTTCAAGGTCTGATCTTTAACTTAATCAGTCTTGGACAGTCTGACCAGCCGGCGCGATATCTTCCGCATCAACCGGCCACAAAGGAGACCGCCATGCAGTTCTTTGCCCTTCTCACCCGCAACACCGAAAAGTTCAGCGATAGCGATTTCGCGCCGCTGCTTCCGGGCGAAGCCGAGCAGCGGCGCACGCTCTATGCGCAAGGCGCCGTGCGCCAGGTCTGGAACCGCGGTGACATCCCCGGCAGCGGCATGATGTTCGAGGCTGCCGACGACAAAGAGGTGCGCGGCCATCTCGCCACCCTGCCGATGGTCGAGGCCGGAATGATGGACATCGCGGCGATCGTGCCGCTCAATCCCTATCCCGGCTTCGGCCCGAAGCGCTGAGACCGGCATGAAGAGAGGTGCTGCCGCTCACCCGGCAGCACCTATAGACCAAAGATGCGACGCAAAAGGCCCGCTCGCGACGCCCCGGTGTAGCGCTCGGGCAATGGGCCGGGTGAGCAGGAATTGGTCGCGCCCTTCGAGGGCGCATCCGATGATGAAGCATCGTGCCAGTTCACGAAGCGACAGCACAGATCTCACGATCAAGCGCGTTGGGTGGCGTCGAGCGATATGAAGGCGCGCCGCCTCATGGGCCGAACTGTTTCGCTTCGCGCGGTCGAACGGTCCAAGGTCGCGGTGCCCGATCACTCCGCCGGCGCCACTCGCAGCGTCGGTCTGCGGGCGCTGAGCCGGTCGAGATAGAGATAGACGACCGGCGTGGTGTAGAGCGTGAGAAGCTGCGAGACGATGAGGCCGCCGTTGATCGCGATGCCGAGCGGCTGGCGCAGCTCCGCCCCAGTGCCGGTCTCGAGCGCCAACGGCAATGCGCCGAGCAAAGCCGCAAAGGTCGTCATCATGATCGGCCGGAAGCGCTGGAGGCTCGCCTTGTGGATGGCTTCTCGCGGCGCAAGCCCTTCCTGGCGCTCGGCCTGCAAGGCCATGTCGATCATCATGATGGCGTTCTTCTTGACGATGCCGATCAACAGGATGATGCCGATCAGCGAGATCACGTCGAATTCCATGCCGGTGACGATGAGCGCGAGCAGCGCGCCAATGCCGGCCGAAGGCAGCGTCGACAGGATGGTGATCGGGTGCACGTAGCTTTCGTAGAGCACGCCGAGCACGACATAGATCGTGGCGAGCGCGGCAGCGATCAGCAGAAGCTCGTTGAGCAGGTTGGAGCGGAAGGCGAGTGCCGTGCCGGCAAGCGAGCCGTGGATCGACACCGGCATTTTCAGCTCCGCCATGGCGCGGTCGATTGCCGCCGAGGCGTCGCCGAGCGTGGCGCCATCGGCAAGGTTGAACGAGATCGTCGTGGCGACGAAGTGGCCCTGGTGGTTGACCGAAAGCGGCGTGGTCGCCGGACCGTAGGTGCTGAAGGCGGCGAGCGGCACCATGGTCTCGGCCGAGGTGCTGACGGCGGCGCCGCTCGAGGCGCTGCCGTGGCCGGTGACGGCGATCGCATTGGTCGCCTGATTCTGCAGCGAGCCCGACAGGCTGCCGGCCAGCGCGTTGGTCTTCTGCGTGCCGCTCGCCGCCGCGCCCGAGGTGCTGACATAGATGCCGTTGAGCGCGCTCGGATCCTGCAGATAGCGCGGCGCGACTTCCATCACCACGTGATATTGGTTGCGGGCGTTGAAGATGGTCGACACCTGGCGCTGGCCGAAGGCGTCGTAAAGCGTGTTGTCGATGCTCGCCGGCGTCAGGCCGAGCCGGGCCGCGCTCTCGCGGTCGACGGTGATGTTGGTTTCGAGCCCGGCCTCGTCGCGATCCGAAGTGACGTCGGTTAGCTCCCGCGCCTGTTTCAGCAATTCGACGAGTTTCGGCGCCCATTCGTCGAGATCCGCGGTCGTATCGGCCTGCAGTGTGTATTGATAGGTGGCGAGGCTCTGGCGGCCGCCGACCCTGATCTCCTGGCGCGGGTTGAGGAAGAGCTGCGCGCCGGGCAATTGCCTGAGCTGCGCGCGCAGCCGCCCCAGCACCGCTTGCAGCGGCGCACGATCGCCCTTCGGCTTCAGGTTGACATAGACGAAGCCGGAGTTGGTCTGGCGGCCGCCGATGTAACCGACGACGTTCGCCACCGCCGGGTCGCTCTTCAGGATCGTCTCCAGCCGCTCGAATTTCTGCCGCATCAGTTGGAAGGAAATGGCCTGGTCGGCGCGCAGGCCGCCGATCAGCTCGCCGGTGTCCTGCTGCGGGAAGAAGCCCTTGGGCACGATCGTATAGAGGTAGACATTGAGCGCGACGGCCGCGATCAGGATGATGAGCATCGCCTCGGCATTGTCGAGCGACCAGGCGAGCGAGCGGCCGTAGCCGGCGCGGACGCGCTCGAAGACGCTTTCGCCGAAGCGTGCGAGGATGGAACGGCGCTCCGATCGGACTGCACCCGCGCGCAAAAAATGCGCGCACATCATCGGGGTCACCGTCAGCGACAGCACCAGCGAAATGGCGATCGCCAGCGACAAGGTCATGGCGAATTCCTGGAACAGGCGGCCGAGTATGCCGCCCATCAACAGAATCGGCAGGAACACGGCGACGAGAGAAGCGCTCATCGACAGCACGGTGAAGCCGACCTCTTGAGCGCCGACCAGCGCCGCCCGGCCGCGCGGCATGCCGTCCTCGATGTGGCGCATGATGTTTTCCAGCACCACGATGGCGTCATCGACGACGAAGCCGGTGGCGATGGTGAGCGCCATCAAGGACAGATTGTCGAGCGTGTAGCCGAGCAGGTACATCGCTCCGAAGGTGCCGAGGATCGAGACGACCAGCGCCACGCTCGGGATCAGCGCCGCGCGCCAGTCGCGCAAAAAGCAGAACACCACGAAGACGACCAGCAGCACCGCCAGCACCAGCGTCAGCTCGGTGTCGCGCAGCGAGCCGCGGATGGTGAGGCTGCTGTCCGACGCGATGCTGAGGCGCGCATCCGCCGGCACCGAAGCCTGCAGTGTCGGGATCAGCGCGCGCACGCGGTCGACCGTGTCGATGATGTTGGCGTTGGGCTCGCGATAGAGCACCAAAAGCACGGCCGGCACGCCATTGGCGAGGCCGAGATTGCGCACGTCCTCGACCGAGTCCTCGACATCTGCGATGTCGGCGAGGCGCACCGCCGCACTGTTGCGCCAAGCGATCACCAGGTCGCGATAGTCGGCGGCATGGCTCGCCTGGTCGTTGGTGTAGAGCTGGTAGCGGAGCGCGCCGTCCTCCTCGAAGCCCTTCGGACTGCGGGCATTGGCCGAGGCAAGTGCGGCGCGCACATCCTCCAGGCCGATGCCGTAATGGAACAGCGCCCCCGGATTGAGCTCCACCCGAACGGCGGGCAGCGACGAGCCGCCGAGGTCGACATTGCCGACACCCTCGACCTGGGACAGGCGCTGCTGCAGCACGGTCGCGGCGGCATCGTAGAGCTGACCGGGTGTGAGTGTGCGCGAGGTCAGCGCCAGGATCATCACCGGTGCGTCGGCGGGATTGTATTTGCGGTAGGTCGGGTTGCTGCGCAGGTCGGACGGGAGGTCGGCGCGCGCGGCGTTGATGGCGGCTTGAACATCGCGCGCGGCGCCGTTGATGTCCCGATCGAGGTCGAATTGCAGCACAACATTGGTCGAGCCGGTGCCGGAGCGCGACGTCATCTCGGAAACCCCGGCGATCTGGCCGAGATGCCGTTCGAGCGGCGCCGCGACATCGGTCGACATCGTGTCGGGGCTGGCGCCCGGCATCGAAGCCTGCACCGAGATGGTCGGGAAATCCACCTTGGGCAGCGGCGCGACCGGAAGATTGACGTATGCGATCAGGCCCGCCGCCGCCAATCCGATGGCCAGCAGCGTCGTGGCGACCGGCCTGGCGATAAAGGGCGCGGAGAGATTCACGGCGTGAGCCCGCCGGCCGGCGCTCTCGCTTCACGTGCCCCCGACCGCGTCAGTCTATCGAAGGCAAGGTAGATCACCGGCGTGGTGAAGAGCGTCAGCACCTGGCTGACGATCAGCCCGCCAACGATGGTGATGCCGAGCGGCTGGTGCAATTCCGAGCCGGCAAGGCCGCCAAGCAGGAGCGGAAGCGCCCCGAACAGCGCGGCCATCGTCGTCATCAGGATCGGCCGCAACCGCAGCAAGCAGGCTTCGTAAATCGCCTCGCGCGGGTCCAGCCCCTGCAGGCGTTCGGCCTGCAGGGCGAAGTCGATCATCATGATGGCGTTCTTCTTGACGATGCCGACCAAGAGCACGATGCCGATGATGCCGATCACGTCGAGATCGTGGCCGGCGAGCATCAGCGCCACCAGCGCGCCCACGGTTGCCGAGGGCAGCGTCGAGAGGATCGTCAGCGGGTGGATGAAGCTCTCATAGAGCACGCCAAGCACGACATAGACGGTGGCGACTGCCGCAAGCACCAGCAGCAGCTCGTTGGAGAGCGAGCTTTGCAAGGCAAGCGCGGCGCCTTGGAAGCCGGTGACCAGGCCGGCGGGCGGCTGCATGTCATGTTCCGCCTTGCTGATCGCCGCGGTGGCGTCGCCGAGCGAGATGCCGGGCGCGAGATTGAAGGATATGGTCGTGGCCGGGAACTGGGCGAGGTGGTTCACCAGCAGCGGCGCCTGCCGGACACTAATATTGGCGATCGCCGATAGCGGCACCTGGCCGGAACCGGAGGACGGCAGGTAGATCGAGCCCAGCGAAGCCGGCGTCTGGCCCACCGAGGCATCGGCTTCAAGGATGACGCGGTATTCGTTCGACTGGGTGAAGATCGTCGAGATGATGCGCTGGCCGAAGGCATCGTAGAGCGCGTTGTCGACGGTCGCTGGCGTAATGCCGAAGCGTGCCGCGGTGGCTCGGTCGATGGTGATGTCGACCGCAAGCCCGCTCTGCTGGCTGTCGCTGGCTACGTCGGCGAGCTCGGGAAGTGCCACCAGCGTATCGGTGAGCTTTGATGTCCACGTCGCCAGCTCGGCCGGATCCGAATCCTGCAGAACGTATTGGTACTGCGACGCGCTGGAGGTGGAGTCCACGCGCAGGTCCTGCACCGGCTGCATGTGCAGCGCGATGCCGGTCACGACGTCGGTCTCCCGAGCCAGCCGCCGGATGATCGCGCTGGCATCGGCCGCGCGCTCGTCGCGCGGCTTGAGATTGATCAGCATGTGGCCGCTGTTGGCGGTCATGTTCTGGCCGTCGACGCCGATGAAGGATGACAGGCTCGCGACATCCGGGTCCTTCAGGATGACATCGGCGAGCGCCTGCTGGTGCGCTGCCATGTCGGCGTAGGAGGCCGAGCCCGCGGCCTCGGTGACCGCCGAAATCGCGCCGGTGTCCTGAACCGGGAAGAAGCCTTTCGGGATGACAACATAGAGATAGACGGTGAGCGCAAGCGTGGCTGCGGCGACCAGCAGCGTCAGCGCCTGACGGTCGAGCACCCACCGCAAGGCGGCGGCATAGCCATTCGCGACAGCGTCGAAGCCGGCCTCGGCGCCGCGCGCCAGCACGCCCTGCCTGCGTTCGGATGGCGGCTTGAGGAGCCTGGCGCACATCATCGGCACCAGAGTCAGCGAGACGATGGCCGAAATGACGATGGCGACCGCAAGCGTGATGGCGAATTCGTGGAACAGGCGGCCGACGACGTCGCCCATGAACAGAAGCGGGATCAGCACCGCGATCAGCGAGACGGTGAGCGAGATGATGGTGAAGCCGATCTGGGCCGAGCCTTCGAGCGCGGCGGTGACCGGATCGTCGCCATGCTCGATGAAGCGCGAGATGTTTTCGATCATGACGATGGCGTCGTCGATGACGAAGCCGGAGGCGATGGTCAGCGCCATCAGCGACAGATTGTCGAGGCTGAAGCCCCAAAGATACATGACCGCGAACGTCCCGATCAGCGACAGCGGCACCGACAGGCTCGGAATGATCGTCGCCGGAATGTTGCGCAGGAACAGGAAGGTGACGAGCACGACCAGAAGCGCCGCCGTCGCCAGCTCGAACTCGACGTCATGGACTGAGGCACGGATGGTGGTCGTGCGGTCGGTCAGCGGCTCGACGGTGACCGCCGCCGGCAGGCCGGCGCGAAGCTGTGGCAGCAGCGCCTTCACCGAGTCGACGACGCGGATGACGTTGGCGCCGGGCTGGCGCTGGATGTTGAGCAGGATCGCCGGCGAGCGGTTTTCCCAAGCGCCCAGCTTCGAGTTCTCCGGCCCCTCTATGATATCGGCGACCTCGCCCAGCCTGACCGGCGCCCCGTTGCGGTAAGCGACGACCATATCCGCATAGGTCTTGGGGTCGCTGATCTGGTCGTTGGCGTTGATGGTGTAGGAACGCGCCGGCCCGTCGAAACTGCCTTTCGGCGTGTTGACGTTAAGCGTGCCGATGGTGGTGCGCAGATCGTCGATGTTGAGCCCCATGGCGGCCAGCGCCTTGAGCTTGACGCGGATTCGCACGGCCGGCCGCTCGCCGCCGGAGATGCTGACCAGCCCGACGCCCGGGAGCTGCGAGATCTTTTGCGCCAGCCGCGTCTCGCCATAGTTCTCGACTTCGGTCAGGGGCAGCGTCTTCGAGGTGATCGCCAGCGTCAGGATCGGCGCGTCGGCCGGATTCACCTTGGCGTAGATCGGCGGCGCCGGCAGGTCGGCGGGCAGAAGGTTGCCGGCTGCGTTGATCGCCGCCTGGACCTCCTGCTCGGCAATGTCCAGGCTGAGGTCGAGGCTGAAGCGCAGCGTGATGACGGAGGCGCCGGCCGAACTCCCCGACGACATCTGCTCCAGCCCCGGCATCTGGCCGAACTGGCGCTCCAGGGGCGCGGTGACTGAAGTCGTCATCACCTCCGGGCTGGCGCCGGGATAGAAGGTCTGCACCTGGATCGTCGGGTAGTCGACCTCAGGCAAGGCCGAGAGCGGCAGGAAGAGATAGGCGATCATGCCGACCACCAGGATGGTGGCCATGATCAGCGTGGTGGCCACCGGCCGCAGGATGAACGGCCGCGACGGGTTCAGCCAGCCGGAGACGAGACCGCTCGGCGTGCTCATTGGGCTTCGCCGGTGTCGCCACCATTTCCGCTGCTGCCGCTATTGCCGCTGCCGTCGCGACGATGGTGGCGGTGGTGCTTGCGGTTGGCATCGCCCGATGCGTCCGCGCCGTCGCCTGCCGAACCTTGGCGCTGGCTGCTCGAGATCGCGGGCGCGTTGCCGGGGTTGACGGCAGACGTATTGCTGGTCGCGGCGGCCCCGCTGCCCCTACCCTCCGCTTGCGGCTGCGCGGGAGATCCAGCGCCGGCGGTCGGCGCGGCGCTGTTGTCAGGCACGGTCACCTTGGCGCCGTCCTTCAGCCGGTCGACGCCATCGACGACCACCTTGGCGCCTGGCGGAAGGCCCGACAGCAATTGCGTCACCGAGGCGTCGCCCGGGCCAAGGGAAACGGTCTTCACCGAGACAGTGCTGTCGTCGTTGAGTTGATAGACGAAAGTGCCTGGGGCGCCGTGCTGGATGGCGGCGTTGGGCAGCACCGTCACGCCGGTCAGGGTGCGCACCAGGAGATGCACGTTGACGAACTGGTTGGGATAAACCCCGCCGTCGGCGTTAGCAAACACGGCGCGCAGCTTCACGGTGCCGGTGGTCGGATCGATCTGGTTGTCGATCGTCTGCAGCGTGCCTTCGGCGATCTGCTTGGTGTCGTTGCGGTCGAACAAGGTAGCCTTGAGCCCGGCATTGCCATGCGTCTGTTCCAGCACTTCGGCGAGGGTGTCCTCGGGCAGCGAGAACAGCACCGAAATCGGCTGCATCTCGGTGATCACCGCAATGCCGGTGCTGTCGGAAGGCGTGACGTAATTGCCCTGATCGACCAGCCTGAGGCCGATGCGGCCGTCGGCAGGTGCAACGATATGGCTGTTGGCGATATTGACCTCGACGGCCTCGATCTGCGCCTGGTCGGACATGACCGTGCCCTCGTCGGATTGCACGGTCGCGCGCTGCAGGTCGACCGCCTGCTGGGTGATGGCGTTGGAGGTCAGCTTCAGATCGCGGTCGAGGTCGAGCCTGGCATCGGTCAGCAGCGCCTGGTCGTGCTTCAATTGCCCCTGCAATTGATGCAGCGAGGCTTGGAGAGTGCGGTCGTCGACCTGGGCAAGAAAATCGCCCTTCTTCACCATTTCCCCTTCGGTGAAGGCGATCGCGGTGATCTGCCCGCTGACCTGCGGGCGCACGGTCACCGTCGACAGCGAGGTCACCGTGCCCAGCGCCTCCAGCGTGATCGGGATGTCGGCCTGCGTCACCGAGGCGACTGCGACCGGCTGCGCGCCGAGATCGCCGCCCCGGAATCGTTGGCCGCCGCGCGCGCCTTGCTGCTGCACCGGTGCTGGATGGAGCCAGAAGGCGACGCCCGCTCCAGCCGCGACCAGCAGCAGCGCGACCATCCAGCCGCGGCGCCGGCGGCGCACGACCACCGGCTTGATGTCCGTCATCGGCTCACGGAGCGGCTGTAGCCGGCTGGCGACTTCGTCGTCCACTTTGTCACCTATCCATCGAACCGCATGCGGCCAGGTCGACCACGTCCTTGGCCAGCGTCACTGCTCAAGACGCAATCCGGCCGGGAACATAACGCCGGAACCCGGCCATGCAATTGTGCGCGACATTAAATTCCCGTAAGAATTGAATGGGTTAGGTCGAAGACCACACCACAAATGCATGCTCGGGCGGGCTGTTCGGGGGCTTACCCCAATCGCGTGAGAGTGATCGACCGCGCCGCGCCGGCCAATGATGACAAGGCTTTAAGGGGTGAACCCGGCCCGTGCGGCGGACCGCCTTTTGACGGTCGGGCCCCGTTCCTGTCCCGGCGGAACCGCAGCCTCCGAGCGGGACGCCACTCCAGCCCGCTCGCAAAGATGTGAACGCAGCGACGTGCGAAGCTGCCCTATTCCTCAGCTTTATCGGCAGCGGGCCGGATCGCGATCGAAGAGGGAAGCCATGACCTTTGCCCGGCTGCTCGCCTTGCCCCTGCTCAGCCTGTTGGCGCTCGGCCACGCGACCGCGCAAAGTCCGGACGGGGTCACCTCGCATGACGCACAGGTCGAGGATCTGAAAGTCTTCCGCCATGACTTTCTCGATGTCGACAAGTCTTTTTCCAGCGCCGCCCGCGTGGAAGCGGCATCGCGGCTGCAGGCGCTCGAAACCGCGGCAGGTCCGACCGACGCGACCGTCTTCGCTGTCGATCTCTGCCAGATCGCGGCACTGGCCGACAATGGTCACACGACCTGCAAGTTGCCGCGCGCCAATGGTGTGGCGATGTCTTTGCTGCCCATCGACGGCGCCTTCTACGTCATAGCGGCCAGCCCGCAAAACAGCGATCTGCTGGGCAGCCGGCTCGCCGGCATCGACGGCCATCCGGCTGCTGAAGTCTCCTCGGCGCTGCGCAGCCTGCATGGCGGCGTGGCGGCATGGCGAGACATCGAGGCGACCGACGCGATCGTCCGGCCCGACCTGCTGCATGCGCTCGGGCTCGCCAATGCCGCCGGCGACGCGACCTTTCGTTTCCAGGCGCCCGACGGCCGCATCATCGACCGCAAGCTCGCCCCGGAGCCGCAGCGCCGCGACTGGGTGAAGATTTTTCCCAAGGGAAGCGCGCCCTGGCCCCTGCAGGATCAGGAACAGCCTTTCCGCTGGCGCGATGCGCCCGAACTCGATGGCGTCGTCGCCGAGATCAGGCGCAACGTCGACGGCAAGACCGGGAAGATCGCCGATTTCCTGGCTGAGGTCGAAGCCGCCCGGGTCCGTCTCGGCCGCAAGAACCTCGTCCTCGACATGCGCTTCAACACCGGCGGCAACTTGATGCTGACCCGCGATGTCCTCAGTTCCTGGCCGTCCCGCGTCAAACCGCCGGGACGGCTGTTCGTGCTGGAAAGCCCGATTACCTTTTCGGCGGGAATTGTCGACGTCGCCTATCTCAAGCAGGCTGGCGGGGACAGGGTCACACTGGTCGGCGAAGCGCCCGGCGACCGCATGATGTTCTTCGCCGATCAGCAGCAGGTGACGCTGCCGCATTCGGGCCTCATGCTGCAGTCCGCGACGCAGCGCTATGACCTTCAAAACGGCTGCAAGGCCTACGCCGATTGTTTCGTCGGCATGGCGCAACCGAGTTCCGCCACGGGCACGACGCCCGTGCTTGTCGCCACCATCGACAAAGGCAAGGGCCGCAAGCCGGTTGCGCTCAAGACGCTGGAGCCCGACATTGCCGCGCCATGGTCAATCGACGATCTGCTCAAGGGTCGCGATCCCGGAATGGCGGCCGTTCAGGCGGCGTTGGCGGGACAGCAGGAGTAGGACTGTTCAGTCGTGTTTTTATAGCGGAAGCGACCGGCGACATGGCGGCAAGGCTCTCGCACCGCGCGCATACGCTGCATCACGACGGCGAGCAGCTGCAGGCGCGAACCCGGCTTTTGGAGGACGAACTGATGGCGAAGCTGACCGAGCGGTCGAACCAGCTGCTCTACATCCTCTCCGTCATGACCGCGGTGCTGCTGCCGATGACCATCATCTCCGGCCTGTTCGGCATGAATGTCGGCGGGCTCCCGCTGGTCGACACGGCGCTCGGCTTCTGGGTGGTGACGGCGATAGCGGTCGTCGTCGCCGGCATCGTCTACATGGTCGTGCGGCGGCTGGGCCGGGTTTAGCGTCCTATGCGCTTGCGCGCAGATCCTCGACGACCGTACCGGCCGCGCGGACTTCCGCCTCATGGTCCGGCTCGCGCCATGTCTCGGCGAGACCGGCCGCATACCATTCGCGCATGGCAGCGAGATCGAGCAACCGCTTGGGATAAGCAGCGGCGGCGCCCTCGAATGCCAGTCCATAGGACTGTGCCCGGAAAGCGACCGGAGCGAAGAAGGCATCGACCGCGGTGAAGTGGTCTCCGGCAAGGAACGGTCCGCCGAATCGCGCAAGGCCGTCGTTCCACAAGTCGCCCAGGCGGAAGAGATCGTGCTTCAGCGCATCGGACATCGATGCCAGCTTGACGCGCACGCCACAGCTCATCGGGCAGTCATTGCGCAGCGCGGCAAAGCTCGAATGCATTTCGGCGGTGGCGGAGCGCGCCCAGGCGCGCGCTTTCGCATCGGCCGGCCAAACGCCCTGATGCCGCTCTGCCAGATATTCGACGATCGAGAGCGAGTCCCACACCGCCCAGCCATCGTCGACCAGGCAGGGCACGCGGCCATTCGGCGAGAATGACCGGAAGAGGCTGAAACTTGAACCGGTCGGGAACGGCGTCAGCCGCTCCTCGAAGCGAATGTCGAGGGTCCGCATCAGCAGCCAAGGCCGCAGCGACCAGGACGAATAGTTCTTGTTGCCGATATAAAGCTGGTACATTTGCCGCCCTCACCTCGTCGCGGGACCCGCCTGGCGAACCTCGCGCCCTCTGAACATCGACCAGCTGTACATGGCCAGCGCAGTCCAGATAAGGGCGAAAGCTATGGCCTGCGTGCTGCCGAATGGCTCATCGAAGATCAAGACGGCGATCAGGAACACCATGGTCGGCGCGATGTATTGCATGATGCCGATGGTGGAGAGGCGCAAAAGCCTGGCGCCGAAGGCAAAGAGCAGAAGCGGCACCGCGGTCACCGGGCCGCAGCCGATCAGCAGCGCGGTGTCGGCGCCGGTGCTGGAGATGAAATGGTCCTGTCCCGCGGCGATCAGGTAGGCAATGTAGCAAAGCGCCGGCACCGACAGCAAAAGAACTTCAAGCAGAAAGCCCTGGCTCGGCCCGATCGGCAGCGTCTTGCGGAAGAAGCCGTAGGCGGCGAAGGAGAAGGCCAATGCCAGCGATACCCAGGGTAATTTGCCGGCCTCGACAGTAAGCACGGTCACCGCAATGGCGGCCAGCGCCACCGCCGCGATCTGCAGCCGGTCGAGCCGTTCGCCGAGGAGAACGGCGCCGACCACCACGCTGACCAGCGGGTTGATATAGTAGCCGAGCGCCGTCTCGACCGTGCGGTCGACTGCGATCGCCCAGACATAGATGCCCCAGTTGACCGAGATGAGCGTCGCCGTCAGCGCCGCCATGGCGAGGCTTTTTGGCGAGCGGATCGCGGCCTTAAAGTCGGCGGTGCGGCCGGCCCAGACCAGCACGGCAGCGGCGATCGGTACCGACCAAACGATCCGGTGCGAGATCACCTCGATCAGAGGCAGGTGCGCCACCGCTTTCATGTAGAAGGGCAACAGCCCCCAGAGGAAATAGGCGCCGAGGGCCAAAAGGAAGCCGCGGCGGGCCTTGGCGTCTTGATCGAGATCGGCTGTTGCGGTGACCATGGCCCAACGCTATGGCCCAGGGGACCGTCCAAGACCATCGCAAAATTCTGATGGATCAATGGACTTTTGATGATGGTTCAACCTACTCCGCCGCGACTAAGCCAGCCATATCACGGTTCTTCATCAGCTTGTAGATGATCGAATCCATCAGCGCCTGGAAGGAGGCGTCGATGATGTTTTCCGATACGCCGACCGTCCACCAGCGGGCGCCGGTGGAATCGTGCGATTCGATCAGCACTCGGGTGATGGCTTCGGTGCCGCCGTTGAGAATGCGCACCTTGAAGTCGGCGAGCTCGAGGTCGACGATCTCGTTCTGATACTTGCCGAGATCCTTGCGCAGCGCGATGTCGAGCGCGTTGACCGGGCCGTGGCCTTCGGCCACCGACATCTTCTCCTCGCCGTCGACAATCACCTTCACGATCGCCTCGGACACGGTCTTCAGGTTGCCGTTGGCATCGAAGCGGCGCTCGACCATGCAGCGGAACGAGGTGACGTTGAAGAACTCCGGCAGGCCGTGCAGCATCTTGCGGGCCAAGAGCTCGAAGGAGGCGTCGGCGCCCTCATAGGCGTAGCCTTCGGCCTCGCGCTCCTTGACGATGGCGATGAGCGCATCGAGCCGGCTGTCGTCCTTCGGCACGTCGATGCCGCGCCGCTTCAATTCCGCGAGGAAATTGGCCTTGCCGCCCTGGTCGGAGACCATGACGCGGCGGCGGTTGCCGACGGCTTCCGGCGGCACATGTTCGTAGGTCGCCGGCTCTTTGGCCAGCGCCGAAGCATGGATGCCGGCCTTGGTGGCGAAGGCGGATGAGCCCACATAGGGCGCCTGAGCTTCCGGCGCGCGGTTGAGCAATTCGTCGAAAGCGCGCGAGAGCCGCGAAATGCCGGTCAGTGCTTCGGCCGAAATGCCTGTCTCGAAGCGGTCGGCGAAGGCCGGCTTGAGCGCGAGCGTCGGGATGATTGTGACCAGATTGGCGTTGCCGCAGCGCTCGCCGATGCCGTTCAGCGCGCCCTGGATCTGGCGCACACCGGCCTCGACGGCGGCAAGGGAATTCGCCACCGCCTGGCCGGTGTCGTCATGGGCATGAATGCCGAGATGGTCGCCAGGGATGCCGCCCGCGATCACCTTCTCGACGATGGCCCGCACTTCCGAAGGCTGCGTGCCGCCATTGGTGTCGCATAGCACCGCCCAGCGCGCCCCGGCATCATAGGCCGTCTTGGCGCAGGCCAGCGCGTAATCCGGATTGGCCTTGAAGCCGTCGAAGAAATGCTCGCAGTCGACCATCGCCTCCTTGCCGGCGGCGACCGCCGCCTGGACCGAGACCTTTATCGACTCAAGGTTCTCCTCGTTGGTGCAGCCGAGCGCCACGCGCACGTGATAATCCCAGCTCTTGGCGACGAAGCAGATCGCGTCCGACTTCGACTGCACCAGCGCCGCCAGCCCCGGATCGTTGGAGGCCGAAACCCCTGCCCGCTTGGTCATGCCGAAGGCGACGAATTTCGCGCGTTCCGTGCGCTTCTGATGGAAGAAGGCGGTGTCGGTCGGGTTGGCGCCGGGATAGCCGCCCTCGACATAGTCGATGCCGAACTCATCGAGCAGCTTGGCGATCGCGATCTTGTCCTCGACGGAAAAGTCGATGCCCGGCGTCTGCTGGCCGTCGCGCAGCGTGGTGTCGAAGAGGTAGAGGCGTTGCTTTGTCATGGCTGTAGCTCGAAAAGTCGCGATCCTTCGCGCCGGGGGCGCCGTAGAGCACAAACCTGCACGGTTATTTGCCGGCGTATTTATCCGTCGCCCGGATCAGCCGGTCCAGAATCCCCGGCTCCGAATACGAGTGGCCGGCGCCTTCGATGAGGTGGAAATCCGCCTTCGGCCAGGCCTTGTGCAGCGCCCAGGCATAGCGCGCCGGGCACGGCATGTCGTAGCGGCCGTGGACGATGGTGCCGGGGATATCCTTCAGCTTCCAGGCATCGCGCAGCAGCTGTCCTTCTTCCAGCCAGCCGGCATGGACGAAATAGTGGTTCTCGATGCGGGCGAAGGCGATGGCATAGTCGTCCTGGCCGAAAGGCGTGCTGGTTTCCGGCTCCGGCAAAAGCGTGATCGTCTCGCCTTCCCACAGACTCCAGGCAAGCGCCGCCTCGACCTTCGCCTTGCGGTCGGTGCCCACCAGCCGCTTGCGGTAGGCGGCCATCATGTCGCCGCGCTCGGCCTCGGGGATCGGCGCGAGAAAACGCTCCCACTTGTCGGGAAACATCTCGGAGACGCCGAACTGATAGTACCATTCGAGCTCGGCGCGGGTGAGCGTATAGATGCCGCGCACGACGAGCTCGCTGACGCGCTCGGGATGCGTTTCGGCATAGGCGAGCGCCAGCGTCGAGCCCCACGAGCCGCCGAACACCAGCCATTTGTCGAAGCCCGCCATCTCGCGCAGGCGTTCGATGTCGGTGACGAGATGCCAGGTGGTGTTGGCTTCCAGCGAGGCGTTGGGCGTCGACTTGCCGCAGCCGCGCTGGTCGAACAGGATGACGTCGTAGAGTTTCGGGTCGAACAGCCGCCGGTGTTTGGGCGAGATCGTGCCTCCAGGGCCGCCATGCAGGAACACGGCTGGCTTGGCGCCTTTGGTGCCGCAGCGCTCCCAATAGATGGTGTGGCCATCACCGACATCGAGCATGCCTGTTTCGAACGGCTCGATCTCGGGATAGAGCGTGCGCAAGGAGCTGCTGTGGATCGTCATAGTTTCAGTCCCTGCTGCGGCCAGTTGGCCGTCTCGTGATCGGGATGCTGGAAGGAGATGATCTGCTCCTGCCGTCGATAGTAGTCGGGGTCGTCGTGGACCGGCGCCTCGAAGATCTTCTCCACCCAGGGCAGCCGCACCGCGTAGTTGACCTGGATCTGCGGCGCGAGGTCCGAACGCTCGTCGAAGGCACCGATGGCGATCTCCAGCCCGCCCGGCTGGCGGTAGGTGAGCGGCGTGCCGCAGCGGCGGCAGAAGCCGCGATCGATGTTGACCGAGGACTGGAAATAGCTCGGCTCCTCATGGGTCCATTCGACGCCATCCTTCGGCACCGTCACCAGGGCGCCAAAGAAATTGCCGAACTGTTTCTGGCACATGCGGCAATGGCAGATGGACGGGCGCCCGAGCTTGCCGTGGACGCGGAAGCGCACGGCGCCGCACTGGCAGCCGCCGGTTCGAATTTCATCGGTCATGGTTTTTCCTCCGGCGGCCATTGGTCCGTGTCGTGATCGGGATGTTGATAGGAGACGAGCTCGGCGAGATAAGGCGCCGACGAAATATCGCCCATCGTCTCCTCGGAGGGCAGTTTCGAAACGCCGTCGACATAGGGAAGCTTCGCTTCGACGCCCCACTGGATGGTTGGCGCGATGCCGGCCGGGTCGTCGAAGGCGGCGATCGCCAGCGCCACGCCGTCCGGCGCCTCGAAGGTCAGCGGCGTGCCGCATTCGGCGCAGAAGCCGCGCCATGCCGCGCTGGACGAGCGGAAGCGCTTCGGCCCGCCGCGCGTCCAGTCCAGCCTGGCGCCGCGCACCGAGACCAGCGGCAGATAGAAATTGCCGCTCGCCTTCTGGCACATGCGGCAATGGCAGACCGAGGCATCGCCCAGGGCGCCCTCAACGCGGAAACGCACGGCGCCGCACTGGCACCCGCCCGTATAGACCGGCCGGTTATCAAGGCTCATCGATCCCTCCCATCGAGCTCACTCCGGATCATGGCAGACCGCCTCGACATTGTTGCCGTCGGGATCGAAGACGAAGGCGCCGTAATAATTGGGGTGGTAATGCGGACGCAGCCCCGGCCCGCCATTGTCCTTGCCGCCGGCCGCAAGGGCCGCGGCATGGAAGGCGTCGACCTCGGCGCGGCTGCGCGCGGTGAAGGCGACATGCTGATGGTCCTTCGGCTTCTCCTTGCCCGCGCTCAGCCAGAACACCGGCCGGTCGCGGCCATAGCCGCCGACCTTGGCGCCGCCGGTATATTCCTCCGGCACCATGTAGAGCAGCGAAGCGCCAAGCGGCGCCATCGCCTTGTCGTAGAACGCCTTGGACTTTTCGAAATCGGAAACGCTGATGCCGAGATGATCGATCATGGAACGAGCTCCTGCGTTGCGGTCTCAGGCACTTCGGCGCCGGCCAGGCCGGCCGCAATGACGATGTGCTGGCAGACATTGTCGATATCGCGGATCACGTCGTCGTTCCAGAAGCGCAGGATGGTCCAGCCGCTTGCAGCTAGATAGCCACTTCTTGCCTCGTCACGGTTTAAGTGTTCCGCATCGCCATGCTGGCTGCCATCGACCTCGACTATGAGGCGATGGGCCGAGCACGCGAAATCAACGATATAAGGTCCGATCGGCACCTGCCGCCGGAAGCTCATGCCCATCAAGCGGTGGGCACGCAACTCGTTCCAAAGTTTCAGCTCGGCATCCGTCATGGCACGCCGCATGGACTTGGCGTTATTGCGCTGACGGGATGGAACGAGGTCGTGGCCCATAGCTACACGCCCTCACGTTTGGGATTAACGAAATCGCACGCCCGAGCTAATCTCCCCCCTTGCGGGGGAGATGTCCGGCAGGACAGAGGGGGGTGCTGTCCCGCCGACGTAGCAACGAGAGAGTGCTGCCCTCCTAGGGAATAGCGGGTGTGTGAGTGGGAAAACTCAAACCCTGGAGTTCCTTCGCACCCCCCTCTGTCCTGCCGGACATCTCCCCCGCAAGGGGGGAGATTGGACGTCACCGGCGCCTCCGCCAGTCCTGAAACGATCCCCTGCGCCACCCTCACCGCTTGATCTCCCAGGTCGTCACCCGCTGGCCGGTGAGAGGATCCTTGCCGTCCTTGAGCTGAACGCCCTGCGCCAGAAGCTCGTCGCGGATGCGGTCGGCCTCAGCCCAATTCTTGTCGGCGATGAACTTCAGGCGCCTGGCGATCGCCTCAGCGATCACGGTTTCGTCCACCTTCGCTGCGCCGACGTCGAAGCCGAGGAAGGAAAGCGCCGCTTTCAGCGAAGCCGCGGCGGCGTTCTCGCCGGCGCCAGTGAACTCCACCGCCTCGCCGGCAAGCTGCGTCAATCGCTGAAAGGCAGCGTAGGTGGCGAGGTCGTCGGACAGCGCCTCAAGCACGTCTGCCGGCAGGTCCCCCGCCGCCGCGGGCGCTAGATCGGCCGCACGCTTCCATTTGCGCAGCGTGTTTTCCGCCTCCTCCAGCTTGCGCACGGAAAAGTCGATCGGCTCGCGGTAATGCGTCATCAGCATAGCCAGCCGCAGCACCTCGCCCGGCCATTTCCTGCCGCCGAAAGTCTCGGTCTCCAAGAGCTCATGGATCGAATAGAAATTGCCGAGGCTCTTCGACATTTTCTGGCCCTCGACCTGAAGGAAGCCGTTGTGCATCCAGAAATTGGCCATGACGTTTGTGCCGTGGGCGCAGCGCGACTGGGCGATCTCATTCTCGTGATGCGGGAAGATCAGGTCGAGGCCGCCGCCATGGATGTCGAAGACCTCGCCGAGATAGGCGGCCGACATGGCCGAGCATTCGATGTGCCAGCCCGGACGGCCCCTGCCCCACGGGCTTTCCCAGCCGGGCTCTTCCGGCGTCGAGAGTTTCCATAAAACGAAATCGCCCGGGTTCTTCTTGTGGGCGTCGACGGCGATGCGGGCGCCGGCCTGCTGCTCGTCGAGATTGCGCTTCGAAAGCTCGCCATAATCGGGCATCGAGGCGGTGTCGAAGAGCACCTCGCCGCCGGCGACATAGGCGTGGCCGCGCTCGATCAGCTGCGCGATCAGCGACAGCATGTCGGCCTTGCCGTCGGCGCGGGGCGCGACGAATTCGGTCGCCCGCGGCTCGTGGGTCGGCTCCAAACAGCCGAGTGCCGCGACATCTTTGTGGTACTGGTCGGCGGTCTTTTCGGTGACGCGCCGGATCGCGTCGTTCAGCGAAAGCGTCCCGACTTCGATCTCGGCGCCGAAATCGCGCAGGGCGCGCGCATTTATCTTGTCGTCGACATCCGTGATGTTGCGCACATACGTGACGTGCTTTTCGCCATAGAGTTGGCGCAGCAAACGGAACAGCACGTCGAAGACGATCGCCGGCCGCGCGTTGCCGATATGGGCAAAGTCGTAGACCGTCGGGCCGCAAACATACATGCGCACGTTTTGCGGATCGATCGGAACGAAACGCTCCTTCGCCCGCGTCAGCGTGTTGTAAAGGCTGAGGCCCTTCGATGCGTCAGACATTCGTGCTCTTCCGATCCCTTATGTTGGACGGAGCCTCCCCGCGCGCGGGCGCAAATCGGGCTCCAGCCTGCTGGCCGGGGCGTTTGTCCAATCTAGGGGAAGATAAGGCGAAAACGTCCGGACCAGCGGGAGGCTAGCCAATAATGCAAATGCCACAAATGGCGAAAGACGTTTTCATGGCCGGCTTTATCGCGCCCGCAGGTGTTGCCGTCAAGTCGCTCAACTCGGGAAAGCTGTCGTTCCATCACAGGTAAAAACGGGCCGAAACATTTTATTAAGCATCTCGGCACAGTGATGAAACATTATCGGACTAGACCGCCAAACGTCACGATTTGGTCCGAATCGACCACCAAACCCAGACACGAAACGTTACCAGGGAAGAGAACAATGCCTCGAAGTAAGCAAGAACAAAGCCGACCGGCGCAACAGCCGCTCGCCAGCCACTACCGCGCGATCGGCCCTGCGGCCATCGTCGCAGCCCTTCTTCACACCGCGAAGAAGAAGAAGCCGGCGCAGAAGATCATCTCGCCGCGCGCCGCCTGAAACGGCAGGACCGGCGCAGTCTCCGAAGATCGGAGTGCCGGCAATGAGGGCGACGCCAATGCTCGTCCTGGAGATGGAAGGCCTCCGCTAGCAGCCTTCGCTAAAACAGGGTCATCTGGTTTTCGTCCGCGCCGGGTTTCTGGCGCCTGACCCTGTCGGGGTGAGGCCCGACCATGCCCCTCTCCTGAATCTCCGGCGCGGTGTTGGCGACCTTGTTGACGAGGTCGGAAACCGGAATCGCCTCGAAGAAATCGGGCTCGGCGGGCTTGAGGAGGTCGAGCACGTCGCGCGGCTCCTGCGTGCGGCAATCCAACCAGCGGGCGAAATCGCGTTCCTCGATCACCACCGGTACGCGGTCGTGGATATGGGCGGTGCCGGCGTTGGCCCGCGTGGTGAGGATCGCGCCGGTGTCCATCTCGGAACCGCCCGGCTCGGCATAGGTCTCGATCAGACCGGCGAAGGCGATCACCCCGCCCCGCCGCGGCTGGATCCAGTAGGGCTGGCTCTTGGCGCTCCCCGACTGCTGCCATTCATAAAAGCCGGAGGCCGGCACGAGCGTGCGACGATGGCGCATGGCGGTCTTGAACGATGCCTTTTGCAGCACGCCTTCCGAGCGCGCGTTGAAGAGCAGCGGAAATTCCTTCGTATCCTTGACCCAAGTCGGGATCAGCCCCCAGCGCACCAGCATCGCCTGGCGGTCAGGCAGGTTCGAGCCTGGCGCTCTTGGCGGACCGGCGAACGCCATCAGCACCGGCTGCGTCGGAGCGATATTGTAGCGGGCCGGAAACGCCTCCAGCTCCGCCAGGCCAAGAATGGCGGCGGTCTGGTCCGGCGAGGCGGTCAGGGCAAAGCGTCCGCACATGGATTGGCTCTTCGGTCGGGATCGCCATGAAAGTGGCGATGGAACCGCCGCGCCGCAACCGCTAAAGCTGTCCGGTCCACAACCAAGCTGGCAGCCGGCGCGATTCGCAACGCATGAACAAGGTTCGCAAGATTATCCCGGCAGTCTCCGTCGCCGTCGTGCGCGGCAAGACGGTGCTGCTGGTCAAGCGGGCGCGGCCGCCTTCGCAAGGGCTCTACGCGTATCCCGGCGGCAAGGTCGAGCCGGGCGAGACGCTGGCGCAAGCCGCGGCGCGCGAACTCAAGGAGGAAACCGGGCTCCAGGCGAAGGATTACCACCCGCTGCGCGACATCCATATCGACGGCCGCGCTGAGCACCACGCGGTCGACTATCTGCTGACGGTGTTCGGCGCGGCCTATGTCGGCGGCGAGCCGGCAGCGAGCGATGACGCCGAGACGGCGGCGTTCTACACGCTGGCGGAAATGGCGGCGATGCCGCTGGCGGGCGATGTGTTTGAAGTTGCCGAGGAGTTGCTTGGCCCTGTGCAAGCCGCCGAGCGGTGACCCCAGAATGGCCTTGCAGGCGACAAAATGTTTCGCCACAAAGCCTTGCTCTTCCATCGCAAGGCCCTGATGACCCGCGCCTCCCCCTTTCTCGCCGCAAGCCTCGCCATCAGCATGGCCGTCACGGTGCAGCCGGCATCGCCGGCCGAGGCGCCGTTCGAGCCCGGGCTGATGCGGCTTGCCGAGGTGCTGGGTTCGCTGCATTTCCTGCGCAATCTCTGCGGCGAGAAAGGCGACCAGTGGCGGCTGGAGATGGAAAAGCTGCTTGAGACGGAAAATCCCGATCCCAACCGGCGCGCCCGCTTCATCGCCTCCTTCAATCGCGGCTACCGCTCCTTCAGCGGCACCTACACGCAGTGCACGCCTTCGGCCACCGAGGCCATTGCCCGCTACATGAAGGAAGGCGAGACGCTGTCGCGCGATATCGCTTCCCGCTACGGGAATTGAGGACCGGCATCGATCGCGACTATCCACCGACAAATCGCTCCAATGTGGCCGGCCTTATTGTATCAGGCTGCGCCTTGGTGCAATCATCTGTTGCGCTTGTGCAACAATGTTAATGAAACGTTAGTGGACAAATGCGGAATTAACTCAAACTGAAGGTTTTAATGCCGCAAGCTGGTCTAATCGGCTAAGCTCGGTCGGAATTGATCGCAGCCTTGCTCGATATGTAGATTGCGACTGCAGAAATGTCGTATTTACAAGCACTTGTACGAGCAGCGCATGAACTGGCAAGTCAAGCCCGGTGCCTTGCCGGACCGACGCTTGAAAAGGTGGACATCGCAATGGAACATGGCGTCAGCGACATCGACGCGTTGGTCAGGGAAGAAAAGCGCCTGACCGCCGTGGAGAGCCACAGCGAAGCCTGGGCGGAAGGATTGTCGGCCGGCATCGAGCCCGAAATCATCGCCGAGGCTGCGCTGGAAACCGCCTTCGGCGAGATGCTGCGCGCCAATGGTGAGACCTCAGCGCTGGCCCTGCTCGACCGCATGCGCGAAAAGGTGATCTCCGGCGCGTTCGAGCCGGAACGGCTCAGGCACTAGCCCGCCCGCTTTGGCTGCTTTTGACGGCGACGCGCCGTTTGGGCATCATACCCGCCGCCTAGCCATTAGTATTTCGCAATTCCGGACGGAAACCATTGCACAGTTTTCTGGAATTGCCCTAGCGAGCCCGGAACCATGGAGAGGCAAGGGGTGAGATTTTCGTTGGCAGGCAGGCCGCGCGGGCTGGCCCTCGGCATCTGGATCACTGCTTCCTGCGCCGGGCCATTGACAATCTGCCTCGCCAGCACGCCTTGCTATGCGCTAAGCGAGATCCAACGCGAGGAGTTGCCTTCGCCGGTCACTCCGTCCACCAGTGACGAAACGACCGCTCCGGGGACCACCGTGCCAATGCCGGCCGCGCCCGGCACCAAACCCTCCGACAACAGCCAGCCGGCCGACGAGACGGACAAGAGCGCGCCGGAAGCGCCAACCGGCAGCGGCGGCATCACCAGCCCGCGCTCCGACCCGGATTCGCCGCCGCCGCCCGTCGTCTACGACCTCGACAAGCTTCCCGAACCGGTCAAACGCATGCACGGCCTGATCATTGAGGCCTGCAAGAGCGGCGATATCGAGAAACTTCGGCCGCTGATCGGCTCGGGCGAATCCATGACGCAGCTTTCGCTCGGCGACATCGAGGGCGACCCGGTCGCTTTCCTCAAGGGACTCTCCGGCGACGGCGACGGCCAGGAGATTCTCGCCATTTTGGAAGAGGTGCTCAGCGCCGGCTATGTCCATGTCGACACCGGCACGCCGCAGGAGCTCTATGTCTGGCCGTATTTCTTCGCGCTGCCGCTCGACAAGCTGGATCCCAGGCAGCGCGTCGAGCTGTTCAAGCTCGTCACCGCAAGCGACTATGACGACATGAAGCAGTTCGGCGCCTATATCTTCTATCGCGTCGGCATCACGCCCGCCGGCCAGTGGCTGTTCTTCGTCGCCGGGGATTGAGCCAGAAGCTCATCCCTTGCCAATTTTGGTCTGCGGCCTGCCTCCTCTCGCAGAGCCGGAATCGCATTGGCTCCCACCGTCGGCATTTCGACAAGAAAATCGACGAGGGCAAGTTCCCGCAGCTGCAGGCACTCATAATGCAGGGCGCGCTTAAGAAATCCAACGTGGCCTAAGCCGCCAGCGCCTCGGAAAACTCCACCGCCCTGCCCTGGCCGGGCGTGACGATCTCGCCGTCCCACATTACCCGGTTGCCGCGCACGATGGTGCCGACCGGCCAGCCGGTGACCTCTTTGCCGTCATAGGGCGTCCAGCC
This sequence comes from Mesorhizobium sp. M1A.T.Ca.IN.004.03.1.1, assembly GCF_003997555.1. NCBI lineage: Bacteria > Pseudomonadati > Pseudomonadota > Alphaproteobacteria > Hyphomicrobiales > Phyllobacteriaceae > Mesorhizobium > Mesorhizobium sp. M1A.T.Ca.IN.004.03.1.1. Next base: position 158,031 of record NZ_RZTV01000002.1, read on the forward strand.
CGCCTTGGAGCCAGCCTGCGCGTTGGTGATGGTCTCGCGGCGCTTCAGGTCTACGACGGTGAAATCGGCGTCGTAGCCGGCGGCGATGCGGCCCTTTCCCGCCATGCCGAAGATGCGCTGCGGACCGTGACTGGAGAGATCGACGAAACGCTGCAAAGTGAGCCGGCCGGCGTTGACATGGTCGAGCATGATCGGCACCAGCGTCTGCACGCCCGTCATGCCCGAAGGCGAGGCAGGATAAGGCTTGGCCTTCTCGGCCAGCGTGTGGGGCGCGTGGTCGGACCCCAGCACATCGACGATCCCTTGCGCGATGCCGTGCCAGACGCCGTCGCGGTGGCGCGCCGCGCGCACCGGCGGGTTCATCTGGATCAGCGTGCCGAGCCGCGCATAGTCGTCAGCTGAGAGCGTCAGGTGATGCGGCGTCGCCTCGCATGTAGCGACGTCCTTATGCCGCTCGAGGAAAACGATCTCCTCGGCCGTCGAGATGTGCAGCACATGGATGCGCGCGCGCGTCTGTCTCGCGATGCGCACCAGGCGTTCGGTGCAGCGAAGCGCCGCGATCTCGTCGCGCCAGACAGGATGCGACGAGGGATCGCCCTCGACGCGCAGACCGAGCCGCTCGCGCAGACGGAACTCGTCCTCGGAGTGGAAAGCGGCGCGGCGGCGGGTATTGCGCAGGATGGAGGCGACGCCTTCGTCGTCCTCGACCAGCAGGTCGCCGGTGGACGAGCCCATGAAGACTTTTATGCCGGCAGCTCCTGGCAGCCGCTCGAGCTCGCCGACATCGCCGGCATTGTCGCGCGTGCCGCCAACCCAGAAAGCGAAGTCGCAATGCATGCGGCCGGTGGCGCGCCGCACCTTGTCGGCAAGGGCCGCCTCGCTGGTGGTCAGCGGATTGGTGTTGGGCATCTCGAAGACCGCGGTGACGCCGCCCAAAACCGCGGCGCGAGACCCGGTTTCCAGATCTTCCTTGTGCTCCAGTCCCGGCTCGCGGAAATGCACCTGGCTGTCGACGACGCCGGGCAGGATGTGCAGGCCCGTGCAATCGATCGTTTCGCCGGCCGACGCTTGGCCGAGATCGCCTATCGCGGCAATACGCCCGGCCTTCACGCCGACATCGCGCCGGCCTTCCCCGTCATGGTTGACTACCGTGCCGCCTGTCAGGATGAGGTCGAAGGTGGTTGCCATGGACTGGTCCAATCTCTTGCGGGGGGAGTGTGGCCGGCTTACGTAATGACCATCATTTTTGCAAGATCAGGCCGACTTCACGCCCATGCCCTTTGCCCTGCTGAAAGACCGCGCGCTCATTTCCGTGTCAGGCCAGGATGCCGAACATTTTTTGCAAAACATCCTCACCACCGATCTCGATGCGCTTGGCGCCGGCGAGGCAAAGCCCGGCGCGCTGCTTTCGCCGCAAGGCAAGATCCTGTTCGATTTTCTCATCTCTCGCGCCGGCGAGAACGGCTTCCGGCTGGAATGCCGGACCGACATAGCCGATGACTTCGTGCGCCGGCTGATGCTTTACCGGCTGAGGGCAAAGGCCGAGATTGCCAAGCAGGATCAGGCGCTTGTCACGGTTGCATGGGGCGATGATTCAACCGCCTCACTTGCCAATTCAACTTCGCTCGCCGACACGCGCTTCCGCGAGGTGGAGGTCAGGCGCACATATGAGGGCGCAGTTCAGGACAGCGGCGATGCCGGCGCATGGCAGGCCCTGCGTATCGCCAACGGCATCGCCGAAAGCGGCAGCGACTACCAGCTCGGTGACGCTTTCCCACATGACGTTCTGCTCGACGAGACCGGCGGCGTCGGCTTCAAGAAAGGCTGCTATGTCGGCCAGGAAGTCGTCTCGCGCATGCAGCATCGCGGCACCGCGCGACGCCGCGTGCTGGTCGCCACAGCCGAGGGTTCCCTGCCTGCGACCGGTACCGAGCTCACCGTCGCCGGCCGGCCGGTCGGCACGCTGGGTTCGGTAAGCGGCGGACGCGGCCTCGCCATCGCCCGCATCGACCGCGTCAAGGCAGCGCTCGATGCCCGCGACCCGATCATGGCCGGCGACGTCCCGGTGACGCTCGCCATCCCGGGCTGGGCGAAATTCTCCTTCCCGCAAGACACCGTCAGCGCGGAGGAGGCCTGATGGCGGCCGACAGGGCGGGAGCGCCGCCGCGCGCCTGGCAGCGCATGCTGTCCGGCCGGCGGCTCGACCTGCTCGACCCCTCGCCGCTCGACATCGAGATCGCCGACATCGCGCATGGCCTCGCCCGCGTCGCCCGCTGGAACGGCCAGACCAGCGGCGAGCACGCCTTTTCGGTGGCTCAGCATTCGCTGCTGGTCGAGGCACTCTATGGTGAGCTGGTGCCGGCCGCCTCCGCCGAGGCGCGGCTCGCGGCGCTGCTGCACGACGCGCCCGAATATGTCATCGGCGACATGATCTCCCCCTTCAAATCGGTGATGGGCGGCTCCTACAAGGACTGCGAGCTCAGGCTGCAGCGCGCCATCCATCAACGTTTCTCGCTGCCGGCCGAGCTCGGTTCCACCTTGCGCAAGGACATCAAGCGCGCCGACCAGATCGCCGCCTATTACGAAGCGACGCTGCTTGCCGGCTTCTCGACCGCGGAGGCGACGGAGTATTTCGGCCGGCCGCGCAGCTTTTCCGCCGACCATTTCGACTTCACTCCACGCTCGGTGACCTGGGCGCAGGCGGCATTTCTGAAACGATTCGCGGCGCTGGAAGCTAAACGCCAGCCTTTTCTCGCTGCCAATTCCGTCAAATAAAAGAACGCTAAATTAACCGGCGGCCACGACAGTAAACTGTTCAGTCACGGTCGGCAGGCGCGTTCATGCCCGTTGCTCATGTCAAGGCTGGTTCGGCCGCAGTCAGGCGGAAGGCAACCGGTATTGGCCCGGTTCGACGAATAGCGGAGGAACTTCGCGCACAAAACGAGCGCTTTTCGGCCGCCGTCGAGAACATGTCGCATGGCCTGTGCATGTTCGACGCCGACGAGCGCATGATCATCTGCAACCGAAACTACATCGACCTCTTCCGCCTCGACGCCAAAGTCACGAAGCCCGGCATTCGCTTCTTCGACATCTTGCAGCACAGCGTCGAAATCGGCATCGCCTCGCAAACCGCCGAGCAGCTCTACGCCGTCCGCAAACCCTATATCGACGGCGCCAAGCCCTCGACTTATGAGGAGACGCTGGCGGACGGGCGCATCATCGTCATCTCGCATCGGCCGCTGGCCTCCGGCGGCTGGGTGTCGATCTACGAGGACGTGACCGTGCAGCGGCGCTCCGAAGAGGAACTGAAGGAGCAGCATCGCCGCTTCGACGCCGCTTTGGCCAACATGTCGCAAGGCCTGCTGATGTATGACGCCGACGGCAAGATGATCGTGCGCAATCAGCGCTTTCTCGAGCTCTACAAAGTCGCCGCGACAGATTTCCCTTTTGGAACGACACACCGCGACGCGCTCAAACGACTGCTGGAACTCGGCATCTACACCAAGATCGACGTCGACAGCGAAGTCACCAGGACCGAAGCCTGCCTGCGAGCAGGGAAAATGCAGTCGGCTTACCGCTATCTTGCCGACGGCAGGACTTTTCTGGTGGTTCGGCAGCCGATGAGCGGCGGCGGCTGGGTCGTGACCTTCGACGATGTTACCGAGCGTCGCCGCGCCGAAGAGCGCATGACGCATCTTGCGCATCACGACACGCTGACCAACCTGCCCAACCGCTCGATGTTCCGCGAGCGCCTGGACCAGGCATTGAGCGAGGCCAAGGCCGCGCCGGTGGCGATCTTCTCGCTCGACCTCGACCGCTTCAAGGCCGTCAACGATACGTTCGGGCATCCGGCAGGCGACTGGCTGCTGAAAAGGGTGGCCGAGCGCCTGCAGCGCTGCCTGCGCAGCGACAAGGACGTGGTGGCGCGTTTCGGCGGCGACGAATTCGCCATCATTCAATCCAATATCAGAAACGCGGTCGACGCCGAAAAGCTGGCCAAGCGCATTATCGAGGTGATCGGCAAGCCTTATCGCGACAAGGGCCGCGAAATGCATGTCGGGGTGAGCCTCGGCATCGCGCTTTATCCCAGCGACGGGCAGGATGCGGATACGCTGCTCACCAATGCCGACATGGCGCTCTACCGGGGCAAGAGCGAGGGGCGCAACATCTACCGTTTCTTCGAGCCGGGCATGGATGCCATGGTGCGGGAGCGCCTGGCGCTCGAGGCCGACCTCGAAGCTGCACTCCCGAGGCGCGAGTTCGAACTGGATTTCCAGCCGATTCTCGACATCGCCTCCGGTGAGATCGTCGGCGCCGAAGCGCTGATGCGCTGGCGCTCGCCGTCGCGCGGGCTGGTGCCGCCGCAAGACTTCATCGCCGCGGCCGAAGAAACCGGGCTGATCGTGCAGCTCGGCGACTGGGCGCTGCGCAAGGCCTGCGGCGTGGCGGCAGGCTGGCCGCAGGACGTGCGCATGGCGGTCAACGTCTCGGCGGCCCAGATCAAGAGCGGCGGCTTCGCCCGCAGCGTGATTGCGGCGCTCGCCTTTTCCGGCCTGCCAGCAAGCCGGCTGGAACTCGAAATCACCGAAACGGTGATGATGGACGAGAGCGACAGCGTGCTGAGGACGCTCGGGCAATTGCGCGGGCTCGGCGTGCGCATCGCGCTCGACGATTTCGGCACCGGCTATTCTTCGCTCGGTTATCTGCGGCGCTTCCCGGTCGACAAGATCAAGATCGACCGCTCCTTCATCCACGATCTCGACAAGCGCGACACGGCGGCGATCGTGCGCACGGTTATCGGGCTCGGCGCCGAGCTCGGCATCACCGTCACCGCCGAAGGCGTCGAGGCCGAAGCGCAGCTCGACATGCTGCGCAAGGCCGGCTGCGGCGAGGCGCAAGGTTTTCTGATCGGCGCGCCGGCCAGGGCCTCGGAGATGAGCCGCCTGCTGCGCTCGCAGGAAAAGCTTCGCCGATCCGGTTGATGCCAGGCACCGGTCAGCGCAGCGTCTCGAAATATTTCTCGTGGAAGCTCACATAGCCGGGTTCTACCACTTTGAGATGCCGCGCGATCAGCCGATGAAAAGCCGGCAATTGATGGAACGGCACACCCGGATAGGCGTGGTGCTCGGCATGGTAGGGCATGTTCCAGGCGAGCTTGCGCACGAGCCAGTTGGTCAGCGTCGTCCTGGTGTTTTCCAGCATATTGGCGACGAAGGGGCAGCGGCCATGCTCGGCCAACAGATAAAGCCTGAGAAAGGGCTGCCCGAGCAGCGCCGGTACGAGCCAGATGTAGAGGAGCACTGTCGCCTTGAGCGAGATCGCAAGCGTCAGCACGACGAGGTAGAAGGCGATCATCGCCCGCGCTTCGGCCTGGACTTTCGGCAAGCCTTTCGACGGCACATAGCTGTCCCGGCAGCGGCCGCTGGCATTTCTGTAGAGCGTCTTGAAATGACCCCACCACACCGGCAGGCCAGACACATGGACGATGTACTGTCGCAAGGTCTCGGGCTTCGGGAAAGCCAGCTCCGGATCGTTCTGCGGGTCCTGAGTGAAGCGATGATGGGCGAAATGGAAATAGCGGAACCAGTCGGCCGGCAGCGCGATCGCCAGGCTGCAGAGCCGCGCGACGGCATCGTTCAGCCACTGCGTTTCGAAGGCCGTCCTATGCACGGTCTCATGCAGCAGCGTGAACAGGAACACGATCAGGATGCCCTGCGGCAGCATCAGAACCGGCCAGTACGGCACCTTGGCCGCGATCAGCGCGCCGAGAGCGACGATGGCGCCGAGATGGACGGCGAATTGGATGATGCCCGGCAGATCGGACTTGCCGGTCAGCCGGCTGCGCTCCTCATTGGTCAGCGAGGCGATGACGTCGCGGTGGTCGATGGTGTGGTCGATGGCGCTCATGAGGCTACCGTACTGCAGAAAGAAAGCTTTCGAAAAACGAGGAATTCTGCAAAATAGATAAGCTTAGCTTATCTTTTCGGGGTCGCCATGGTCGCACTTCCCTCCCTGCGCGGACTTCAAGCCTTCGAGGCGGCGGCGCGCAGCGGCAGCTTTGCCGCAGCGGCGGAAGAGCTGTCGATTTCGGCGGCGGCGGTCAGCCAGCTCATCCGCACCGTGGAAGAACAGATGGGCCGCAAGTTGTTCCACCGCGTCAACCGGCGCGTCCTGCTCACCGAAGCCGGCGTCGAGATGTTGCCGAGGCTTACCATGGCCTTCCAGGAAATCGGCAGCGTCGCGCGGGATGTAGGCGGCGATGCGTTCCGGCCGAGGCTCGTCATCTCGGTGCCGCCTTCGATGGCGATGGGCTGGCTTTCCGAACGCCTCGCCGGCTTTGTCGCCAGCCACGGCGCCGCGGATATTTCGCTGAGAGGCGAGGACGACCCTGTGCCGTTCGACCATGAGATGGTCGACATCCGGCTATCCTACGGCCGGCACTATCGCGAGCATCCGACCGAGGAGATCGCCCGGGATGCGGTCTATCCCGTCTGCGCGCCCAGCCTTGCCGGCGCAGCCAAGCCGGAAACTCTCGCCGGCCTGCCGTTGATCCACACCGACTGGGGCCCGACCGGTGCTGCCTTTCCGTCCTGGCGCAACTGGCTCGAGGCGGGGGGCATCGCGCCGGGCCGGTCGGCCCAGCGCGGGCTTTCGGCCAACTCGTCGCGGGCCGCACTCGATCTCGCCATGTCGGGATTGGGCGTGGCGCTGGCGCAAGGCATCTACTGCGCCCGGGCGCTGGAAGACGGCAGGCTGCTCCGGCCGGTTGCCCGAGCGCTGGAATTGCGCCAGCCTTATTGCCTGACGATCCCTGAACGCAGCGCAAGGCGCGATGTGGTGGCGGCGTTTCGCGAGTGGCTGATCGCGGAATGCGTGCGCGCGGTCAGGTCGCCGGCGCTCGGTGCCTAGCAGTCAGAGATGCCCGGCCAGGGCCGCGACCATGTCCTTGCTGGTTGCTACCGGAACGATCTCGAACTCCACCAGATCGGCCCATTCGATGACCCAACGCTGCAGCAGCGTGACGTCATCGGCCTCGACAAGCAGGAAGCAGCGGCTCATGTCGCCTGCGATCCAGCTATGGTGAACGACAAGCGCGTCCGGTTTCAGCCGGCCCCGATTGCGGAACCGCCGGTAGATTTCCTTGCGGTCGCAGCCGCGAAAATCCTCGACAACGAAAAACAGCATCTTGCCCCCATTCAGTTGATTGTCTTAGCCGGATTCAGCGACGCCAGGCGATCCCGTCCGGATGCAAAATGCTTTAGCGACCAGTGCGCTCCAGCCGCTCCAGGAACCATTGCGTAAGCCGCACCCAGAGCTCGTCCTTCTCGCCGGAATCCTCCCAGCCATGGTCGAGATTGGGGTTATCGTTGACCTCGATGACGAAGACGCCGTCCTTGGTTTCCTTGAGGTCGACGCCGTAGAGCCCGTCGCCGATGCAGCGCGCCGCCTTGACCGCCGTCTCGACCACGTGCGGCGGCGTCTGCTTCAGCGTGAAGGTCTTGATGCCGCCCTGATCGGGCTTGCCGTTGGCCTTGTGGTTGACGATCTGCCAGTGTTTTTTGGCCATCAGGTAATGCACGGCAAACAGCGGTTGGCCGCCGAGCACGCCGACGCGCCAATCATATTCGGTGGGGATGAATTTCTGCGCGATGAGGAGGTCGGAATCCTCCAGCCACTCGGTCGCCAGCTTTGTCAGATCGGCAAGGTTCTCGCATTTCTTGACCCCGCGCGAGAAGGATGAGTCCGGGATTTTCAGCACCAGCGGAAAGCCCAGCGTCTGGGCGGCGAGCTCCAGATCGGAGGTGCCGGCAATCATCACCGTCGGCGGTACCGGCACCTTGTTGTAGGTCATCAGCTCGTTGAGATAGACCTTGTTGGTGCAGCGGATCATCGACAGCGGGTCGTCGATCACCGGCATGCCCTCCTGCTGGGCGCGGCGCGCGAAGCGGTAGGTGTGGTTGGAGATGGATGTCGTCTCGCGGATGAACAGCGCGTCGTAATTGGCGAGCTTGGCCAAATCCTTCCTGGTGATCGGCTCGACCTCGACGCCCATCTTCTCCGCGATCCTCGCCCAGTAGCGCAGGGACGAAATCTCCGAAGGCGGCAATTCCTCATGCGGATCGACGAGCGTCGCGAACGTGTAGCGCGCCGGCGTGCGCCCCTTGGTGTCGCGCCACTCGCGGTTGGTGTAGGTCTCCAGGCATTGCAGGAAGACTTCTTCTTGCTCCTCGCTCATGCGCGCGAGCGGCAGGAAGCCGATCTTGCGGATCGAAGCCCATTCGGCGCTGTCCTTGATGTGGACCTCGAGCGCCGGCGCGCGAAACCAGTCGAACAAGAGCTTGGTGAACCGGTCCCAAACTTTCGAGGGCCCGATGCCAAAAAAGACTGCGACCTTCGTCGGAAAGGTTCCGTCGAGATCCTTGCGGCATTTGTTGAGAGCGAGCTCGAGTTCCGGCAACGCATGCTCATAGAGCTTGCGCTCCGACAGATCGATCATGGTCTCGACGGTCGGAATCACTTTGTGGCCGCGCGATCCGGCGAGCAGCGAGGCATAATAGCCGCGGCTCTGATAGCCGTAGTTGTTCGAAAGGTTGATCACCTTCGGCCGCTGGCCGCGAAACAGCGCCGGATGCGCGAGATAGTCGCGGTTGGTGATGATCTTGTGCGGCGTCGCCACCTGGTCGAGATCGTTCTGCCTGCCTGTTAGGATGACCCAGGTCATTGTGTCAGCGTTTTCCCAGGTTGATGGCGGCGCGCAACCCGTCGCGGCCGAACTGAGCCATGTTCATGAAGATGCCATAGGGCACGGGAATGTTGGCGGCGTCGAGGATGGTTTCCTGCCTTTCGTCTTCGACCCAAGGATCGTGGATGAGGATATGGTCACCGTCGTCGCCGATGGCCAGCACCCAATGCGGCACCTTCTTGCCGAACATCAGGAAGCCGCTGATCAGCACCAGCACCAGCTTGCCCTCGGCAAGGGCGGCGCGGATGTCGTCGATGCCGAACGGACGGTAATTCACCGGGATGCCGTAAAGTTCCGCGCGCCGGCGGAAGTCGACCTGGGCGAGCTCCATCACCCGGCGCTTGTCCTCGCTGCGCACCGACTGCAGGAACAGCGCGCCGTGAAAGGATACGAAGATCTCGGCGGCAAGCCCGCTTTCATAGCCGGCAACCGCCAAGCCGAAAGGCTCGCAGCCGCCCGGCCCCGACATCATGAATACCGTGGTCGCCTCGCGCCACAGGCGTATTTCCATGACCGGATCGGGCACGAAGCCGGAATCGAAATTGGCCATTGCCATCATCAGGCAGCACGGACCGCAGGTGAACTCGCAGGTCTGCTGGTAAAACGGCACCCCGGTGCTGGTCGGGACATCGCCGCGCAGCGTCTTTTCGTAACGCAGCGCGGTGGCGCCGTCCTCGTAATAGTCGGGCTCGCGGCCGATTTTTCGGTAGCCTGCCTGCTCGTAGATGCCGATGGCGCGCTGATTGTCCTCGCGAACCTCGAGCCGCAGCATCATGCGATCGTGTTCATAAGCCGCCTCTTCGGCCGCGGCCAGCAGTTGGCGGCCGATGCCGAGATTGCCGAAGAACGGACCGACGGCGATGGAATAGAGCCGGGCCACGCCGCTGCCCTTGCGAAACAAGACCACCGCGTAGCCGGCGACATGGCCGTCATTCTCGGCCACCAGCATCTCGGCGGTCTCACGCTCGATCAACTGGCGAAAAGAGCGGCGCGACAGGCGATCGCTTGAGAAAACAGCCTTCTCGATGGCGGCGAGGTCATCGACGTCCGACGCGCGGGCCTTGCGGATCTCGGCAGGCATGCGGGGTTTGGGAGAACCTCGATTGGATTAAAGGAAACGGCCCCGGTCAAAAGCAGCACCCCGGCCGAAGCGCCGGTCTTCATCAAGCGCTATCGCTCCTTGATTAGGGCCGAATTGTGACAGGTTCCGCGGCGGCAGAAAAGCACCACGGCTTTGAACTAAACCACTAATTCGAAACAGCGTAGGCCGTTGAAAACAGCCGCCTCCTCAGCTCGAAATACCGGCCAGAAGCTGGCCATAGGCGCTCTTGGCGACCTCCGACAGACGCTCCGGCGGCAATGTGCCGACGACGGCGCAGCCATAGCCCTTGTCCAGCCAATACACCGCTTCCGGACCGTCAGCCTCGGCCGTATAGGTTCCCTTGGTGGTCTGCGATGATTCGGCGGTGACGAAGAGCGAGATGCGCTCGCCCTTGGCGTCCTCGTAAAGCAACATCGCGGCCTTGCCACGCTCGCCCGCCGGCAACAGCCGGCCGCCGACGAGTGCGAAGCCCTCGGCCGCGAGATCGGGCGCCACCAGCTTCAGCCCTACCCGGTTGGACAGCCAGGTCTGCAGATGGTCCTTGTCGCTTGCCGGCACCTCGACCGCGTGACGCTTCTCGGCGGCGTAGATGAGATGGGCGGAAATCGCCTGCTCCGCGAGTTGGTCGTCGCTCTCACCGCTGCGGCCAATGCCGTCGATGCCGGCGAGATAGCCACCGAACCCGCCGACCATCAGCACGGCTGCCGCCGCCGCCGAAAGCCACCAGCGCGAGCGCCAGGCAGGCGTCCGCGCCGGCGCTTCGCCAAGCACCGCGTGCCGTAGCCTTGCCGGCACCGGTTCGTCCATCACGCCGGCCAGGGCGGCGCGGAGCGCCGCACGGTCGGCTATGTAACGGGCGCTCTTCGCCTTCATTTCGGGATTGGCTTCGAGCCAGGCGTCATAGGCCATGCGCTCCTCGCCCGGCAGCTCGCCATCGAGGGCCATATGGATATCGCGTTCGGTGAAATCGCGCCGGGTCATCGCTCGACGATCCTTATCGAGCGGCGGCGCGAGGAGTCGTCCAGCAGGCCACGCAGTTCCTCGCGGCCGCGCGCGATGCGCGACATCAGCGTGCCGGCCGGCACGCCCAGGATGTTGGCGGCCTCGGCATAGGAAAAGCCTTCGATAGCGACCATGACCAATGCCGCGCGGCGATCGGGGCCGATCGCCTGCAGGGCATCCATGATCTCGCGCGAGGCTATGCTTTCGACCTGATCGGCGGGCGCGGCCTGGGCCTCGCCGGCTTCCAGAGGCAACATTGCCGCCTCGCCTCGCCGGTTACCCTTGCGCATCTGGTCGATGAACAGATGATGCATGATCGTAAACAGCCACCTCCTCGGGCTTTCTCCAGTTTGCCAGTTGTCGAGCCGCACAAGCGCCCGCTCGAGGCAGTCCTGGACGAGATCGTCGGCGGAATCGCGGTCGCGCAGCAACGAGCGCGCGTAGCGGCGCAGACGCGGTATCTCGCTCAGGATCGCTGCCTTCTTCTCGTCCATGACCGCTTGTTTCGTGGTCGTCTTCCATCTCGATTGAACGCGCCTTCCCGACGCGGCGCAAGCAGCCAGCACGAAGCGGACCACCCGCTCCGGTACCCAAGCACCTGGATAACGCCGGCGGATGCCGGTTTATTCCCGGCGCGAGCGGAAGCGGAACCAAGGTTGAATACCGGTTCTGGCCATCGAATATTCGTCATTGAATATCTTGCATATTCATCTTAGAATATACGCCGGAGGAATTCGACAATGTCTTTGTATATCCGCGATGACGAGGTTGACGCGCTAGCTCGTCAGCTGCAGTCCGCGATCAAGGCGCCCACGAAGACTGAAGCCGTGCGGATCGCGCTCAAGCGTGAGCTCGAACGGGCACATGCCGTCCTCCCACTAAGCGAGCGCATTAGAAAGTATCAGGACGCAGCGAGGGCGCTCGGTCCGGACGACCCGGACTTCGACATGAAGAAATTCTTGGACGAAGGATGGGATGACCTCTGATGTTCCTCGATGCTTCCGCTATCATCGCTATCATATCGGAAGAGCCGGATGCGAACCGCCTTCTTAGGAAAATGGAAGCCGCCGAGAAGCTTTATTTCTCGCCGAGTTCCGCATTCGAGGCGATTGTTGGGATAGCTCGCAGGAAGTCCGTAGCGGAAAACGGCGACCAGCTTCCGACACCACCCGCCCTGATCGAACGATGTAAAATGATCGTCTTGGGTTTCCTGGCCGAACTCAAGGCCGTTGAGGTCCCGCTGGACACGCGGATCCGAGAACTCGCTGTAAGGGCCGCGCAAGATTATGGTCGATATGTGGGCCACCCAGCCAAACTGAATTTCGGCGACTGCTTCAGCTACGCATGCGCCAAAGCCTATCGCGTACCTCTGCTCTACAAAGGCAACGACTTCTCGCAGACCGATCTGGCCTGACCTTTAGTCGGCTCCTAACCTCGCCGCCCTTGTCAGCAGACGCTGATAGAAAAGTCCGATACCGATCAGCACGGCGCCCAGACCGATGAAGGAGAGCGCGCGCAGCACGCCTTCCAGCTCCGACATGTCGAAGAGGAAGACCTTCAGCACGGCGACTGCGATCAGCACGGCCGAGGCAATGCGCAGCACCTGCGACCTCAGCCAGACGCCGGCGGTCAGCAGCGCCACGCCGATGACCAGCCAGAGCGCCGAATAGGTATAGGTCTCGAGCTGGCCGAGGCCGCTCCACAGGCCGATGAACTCGCCCTTGAACAGGCGCCGGACCGACAGCGTGGCGTAGGCGAAGGCGAGCAGCGAAGCGACCAGCGCCAGCATCGCGGCATACCATCTCGGGCGCCTCTCCCGGACATAAAGCGCCAATGCTCCTGCTGCGACCGCCGGCAGCAGATAGGCGAGCAACAACAGGTTGAAGAACGGGACGGCGCCGGTCGATTCATCCGTCAGCAGCGGGTTCAGCACCACGAAATGCCGGATGACGATGAAGGCGACCGAGAGCACGCCGGCGGCCATCGAGCCATAGCGCAACACCGGGCTCGGCGAGCGCAGGTCGATGGCGACCAGTATGGCGCCGGCACCGAGCGCGATCAGCGTGTAGATCGCCTGCTCGGCAAGGGTGACGGGGCCGGTGTCGATGACGCCGCCATGCATGGCATGGCGCACCAGCATCGCAATCGTGAGCAGGCCGAACAGCGCCGAGGCCGCTTCCATGGCAAGACGCGGCCGTCCGTTGGTGGTGCGCGCGAGTTGCCAGGCGGCGAAGCCGAAGGCGAGCGCCGGAACGCCATAGCCCGGCAAGAGCCAATTGAAGACCGGCGTCGTCGACAGTGCCGCCGCGCCGACGATGGTCGGATCGAAGGCGACGCGGCCGAGCACGGCGACAGCCGCGCCGACCGCGATCCAGCCCAGCACCGGGAAGCTGCGCCAGCGCGTCGCGAGCGCCGGCACGACGGCGGCGGCGCCGAGCAGCACCGTCGTCCAGCCGGAGCCGAAGGCCATGTGCAGCATCAACAAGCCTGCGACGCCGGCGCCGCCGAGCGCGAAGGAGACGGCGGGGCCGCCGCGGAGCGGCGGTTCCTCGGCACGCGCGATCCACTCGCCGCCGGCGGCAAAGACGAGCACCAGAAGCAGGGCCGGCAGCGCGTAGCCAAAATCGCGGTCGATGTCGCCGAAGGTGAGCCAGAGCGCGGTGAGCACGACCAGCGGCACAATGACACCCCATGCCGCCCATGACGCGGCGCGGATGGGCGCAGCAGCCGCAAAGCGGCGCGCGGCCCAGAACCCGGCTGCGATGAAGACCAGGGCAAGCGCGATGCCGAGGCGGAAGGTCAGCGTGTCGGATGCCGCCAGCGGCTCGGCGCCCAGGCCGACATCCAGCGCGTCGGCGCCGATGGTGGCGGGCGGGATGATGCCGAGATAGATCAGCGCGGTCGCCAGGCCGGCGGCGAAGAGGAGCGGCAAGGCGCGCGGCCGGTAGAGCGCCACTGCCAGCAGCGCGGCGAGCAGCACCGCGCCGTGCGAGGCATAACCCGCCTTGACAAACACCGGATCGACCGACAGCCCGAGCGCGGTCAGCGCAACGAAGAAGCCGGGCGCGATTGATGGCCAGTCGAAGCCGGGCTCCGCGTCGTCGCGGCCAGCAGTCAAGAAATCGGCTAGCCAGACGAAGGCGAGCACGGCAAGCGAGGCCAGGCTGATGAACAGCACCGTCGAGAGATTCACCTCCGGTGCATTGGTCATGTAGACGATGGTCCAGATCCCGGTGCCGGCGAAGGCTGCCGCGACAAGCGCCTTCCAATCGCGGATGCGGGCGATAGCCGCCGTGGCGGCAAGCACGATCGCCAGGTAGACGAACAGCGCCCACGGGTTCGGCGCCTCCGAGGCGACGAGGGCCGGCGTCACCATGGCACCGACGAGGCCGATGCCGGCCAGCGCCAGGCCGTGGACCAGCGAGACGGCAATGGTGGCGACGCCGATCGCGCCGAGCAGCGTGAAGGCGAGCGCGGGGCCGATAAAGCCGTAGATGCCATAGGCTGCATAGACGGTGCCGAACAGGATGAAGGCGCCGGCGCCCGTCAGAATCGCCGGGATGTAGGCGCCGGCAGCTCCCTGCACCGGCACCCGCAAGCCGGTGCGGCGGATGAACTCGGCGCCGGCAAGCAGCACAAGACCGAGAACGCCGGCCATGGTCAGTCGCACGCCGGGGCCGAAAATGCCGGCCTCGATCGTGTAGCGGATCAGGAACAGGCCACCCAGCGCCAGCGCGATGCCGCCGACCCAGACCGCCCAACGCGTGCCGAGGGCCGTCTCGACATCGCGGGCGGCCCTTGCAGGTACTGCCGCTTCGGCCGGCGCGGCAGGTTGCGTCAATTGTCCCTCTCCGGCGGGTTCGGACGGAGTCCCCTCGCCCGCTTGAGCTGGCGCTTCGGCTCTTGGCTCGTCGGGCGTCGCGGCGGCTGTGGCCTGCGGGGCTGCTTCACCCGCCGGCGGCGTGGCGGCTGCGGCAATCACGGCGGTAGCTTCGCCTGCAGCAGCTTCCGCGGCCTCGCCAGGCCGGGGCGCGGGCTGCGGGACACCCGAAAGCACCAGGCTGCGCAGCGCGCCAAGCTCGCGCTCGATCAGGCCGATGCGCGTCTGCTGGCGTGAAATGATAACGAATAGAGCGATGACGGCGGCAATGGCGATCAGGCCGAAAAACATGGCGGTTTCCCCTCAAAACCGTGCCAGTCGTGGCCGACAAATGCGGCGATGAGACGGCTACCCAATCAGCGCCCTGCCGGCCTTGCAAAGATCGAGCATGTTTCGGCGCCGATTGCCAGCGACCGCAGGCTTTATCCAACGGCGATACGTCGAAGCGGCTGAGGCTCGGGCCGCAAATTGCCGGCCGCTGACCGCGAAATACTCGTGCTATTCTCAAAAGAATTACCAAGAGGATGACCGATGCCGCAACGAAGCGCGGGCCTGCTGATCTTCAGGCAAACCGCCGGTGTGCTCGAGTTCCTGCTGGTCCATCCCGGCGGACCGTTCTGGGCAAGGAAAGATGAAGGGGCCTGGTCGATCCCGAAGGGGCTGATCGACGATGGCGAGGACGATCTCGTGGCCGCTCGGCGTGAGGCCGAGGAGGAGCTAGGCGTCGCGATCGACGGCGATTTCCAGCCAGTCGGCAGCTACAAGCAGCCGGGCGGTAAAATCGTGATCGCCTGGAGCGTCGAAGCGAACATCGATGTGAATGCCGTCAGGAGCAACATGTTCACCATGGAATGGCCGCCAAGGTCGGGCGCCATGAAGGAATTTCCCGAAGTGGACAAAGCCGGCTGGTTCTCACTCCCAGACGCCGGTCTCAAGATCCTGAAAGGCCAGCGTCCCATCCTCGACGATTTTCTGGAACGACGGCGAGCCGATTAGATCCTCGCCTCATTCGCCGGCAATCACCTTCACCGCCGCCTGATGCCGGCGCAGAGCCGCGAGGAAGCCGGCGCGGGCGTCGGGCGGCTCGATGCCGCGCGGCTCATAGACGTGGCGGGTGAAGAAGAAGCCGGTCAGCTGGAAGGCGTCCTCCAGCGCCGCGGCATCGGCGCGAACGCCGGAGCCGCGCTGCAGGAAGGCGGGCAGCGCCAGCATCTTGTCGTGCCATGCCGCGCCCGCGCCGCGCGAGACGGCGCGCCCGGATTTCGGCGACACATAGGCGAGATCCTGCCGCGATCCGGTCGCCGCGCACTGGCTGAGGTCGAGGCCGAAGCCGAGCTCATCCAGGATCAGCAATTCGAAGCGCGCCACCAGCTCGCCCGCGGCATCGGCATCGCCCAGATGGGAGATCATCACCGCAAGAGCCTCGTAAAGGCCGCCATGGGCATCGCGTTCGGGCAGAAGCCTGAGATGCGCGGCCATGGTCTGCAGGCCGTAGACGGCGACTGCGCTGTCCATCAGCCGGGCCGCGTTCATCTCGATCGCCTCGGCCTGGAAGATGCCGAGATGCTCGTCGAGACGTGCCCGCCACAAAAGGTCGACTCGATTGCCGGGCTGCAGCACCGGCTGCTGCTTGCGCGAGCGGCCGCCCCGCACCAGGCCGAGATGCCGGCCATGGGCGCGCGTCATCACCTCGAGGATGGCGCTGGTTTCGCCATGCCTGCGGGTGCCGAGAATGATTCCCTCGTCGCGCCATTCCATACGTCGAGCTTTTCACCTGTTGGGCGGCGAAATCAAGATTGCCGTCCGCAACCCAAAATCTGTCCTGACAGTGATGGCAGGCAACATCTGCCGCTGCCGCCGAGGCGGCAATATCGGAAAATTCTCAGAAACCGTTCGGGATTTTTCGGCCGCGCCGGCGCCAAATACCGGCACGTTGACCGGGTGAACCGGCGCAGACCGCCGAGCGGCTCGGCTGGCTTTTTCCCGAAGCGTCGACCTCTCGGGCAGGCGACCACTCGCAACAATGGCCCGATGAGAGGACCGTTATGAGCTCCTTCCTGGGCGAGGTGCGCGGGCACCAGTTGACCATCTTCTTTTCGCTGGCGCTCGGCCTGACATGGCTGGCGTTCATTCCCTTCTATCTGTCGCATGGCGAGAGCATTCCCTGGTTCACCTTCGGACCGGCAATCTCGGGCTTCACCGTCGCGGCACTCGCCGGCGGCTGGGGTGCGGTGAAGACCATCCTCGCCTCGATGGTGAAATGGCGCGTTCGCCCGATCTGGTATCTGGTGGCGGTCGGCCTGCCGTTCGGGACGCAGCTCGCCTCGATCCTGATCAATCCGTTCCTCGGTTCGGCGGAGCCGTCGTGGGGGAACATTCCGGCCTTCTCCGAGGTGGCGCCCATGATCGCGCTCTATGCCGTATTCAGCGGTCCGCTGGGCGAGGAGCCCGGCTGGCGCGGCTTTGCGACCCCGCATTTTCTTGGCCGTCGCCCAGCACTCGCCGGCAGCCTGATCCTCGGCGTGATATGGGCAATCTGGCACTTGCCGCTCGGCCTGCTTGGCGATCTCAGCCTCTACAGCACGATCAACGTCGTGCTGGCCGGGATCGTCTTCACCTGGCTTTACCAGAACACGGGCAGCGTATTGCTGGCCATCCTGATGCATGTCTCACACCAGAACAGCGTACGCTTCCTCGCCAAGGTGTTCGTCGACGGCGACTATATCCAGCAGCAATGGCTCGGCGTCGCGATCTGGGCGGTCATCGCGATCGCGATCGTTGCCTATTACGGCACGGAAAGCTTTATGCGACGGCCGGCGAAGCGACTTGCCACTGCATGAATACTCGACCGATGGCGGCGCCTGCTTGGCGCCGTCATCCCAATTTGCGATGATCGGCGAGCACTTCGTCGATCACCCGGCGCTGCCTCCCGACCTCGGCCTGGTTGGCGTCGTGACCGGCAACGGTGATGAGCGCCTTCCACAGCGTCCAGCCGCGTCCGCGCGCCCAGGTCGCGTCATCGACGGCGATGCGCGCGCGGAATGCCTCGCGGCTCTCGCCCTCGAACAGCGTCCAGGCAATCGCCAGATCGCAGGAGGGATCGCCGACGCCCGACGTGCCGAAGTCGATGACAGCGCTCAGACGGCCGTCCTCGACCAGCAGATTGCCTGAGGCGACATCGCCGTGGAACCAGACGGGCGAGCCGTGCCAGCCGGCAGCAAGCGCCGCCTTCCAGACGGCAGTGGCGGCTTGCGTATCGATCCGGCCTTCAAGCGCAGCGATGGCCTGTTTCGCCTCGCCGTTATAGACGGCCAGCGGGCCGCCGCGATAAAAATTGTGCTGGCCAGGTGCCGGGCCGGCGGTCGGATCAATCCGTTTCAGGGCAACGAGGAACTCAGCGAGCGAGACCGCGAACGCGCGAAGGTCGGCGATGTGCCCGGTTTTCGCCGTCTCGCCTTCGATCCAGCGGTAGACGGACCAGTGCCAGGGATAGCCCGCCGCCGGCTCGCCCATGGCGAGCGGCTCGGGAATCGGCAGCGGCAGAAGCGGCGCGAGCTTGGGCAGCCAGCGATGCTCCTTCTCGACCTGCAGCGCATAGGGAGCAGCACTTGGCAGCCTGACCGCCATCGTGTCGCCGAGATGGAAGGTGCGGTTGTCCCAGCCGCCGAACGCGACCGGCTTCACAGGCAGATGCCGCCATTCGGGAAACTGCGCGTCGACGAGCCGCCGCACGAGAGCGGTGTCGATATCTATCTTCGGGCTGTGCATGTCGTTATCCCAAAACCGCGTCGCTTTTGGTCGACATGGATCAGTTGGGAAACTCCAATCCCATCTCCCGATAGCGCTCCGGGTCGTCGCCCCAGTTCTCGCGCACCTTGACGAACAGGATGAGATGCACCTTCTGCTCGAGGATCTCGGCGATCTCGGCGCGCGCGGCCTGGCCGATGGCGCGGATCGTCTCGCCCTTGTGGCCAAGCACGATCTTCTTCTGGCTCTCGCGCTCGACATAGATGACCTGCTCGATGCGCACCGAGCCGTCCTTCTTCTCCTCCCACTTCTCGGTCTCGACATGCGAGGAATAGGGAAGCTCCTGATGGAGTCTCAGATAAAGCTTTTCACGCGTGATCTCGGCCGCGAGCTGGCGCATCGGCAGGTCGGATATCTGGTCTTCCGGATAGTACCAGGGACCGGCTGGAAGCGTCTCGGCAAGATAATCGAGCAGGTCCTTGCAGCCGGAGCCGGTGAGCGCCGAGACCATGAAGGTGCGCTTGAAAGGCACTCTTTCGTTCGCTGCCGCGGCCAAAGCAAGAAGCGTATCCGGCTTGACCCGGTCGACCTTGTTGAGGACGAGCAGCATCGGCTGCTTGACGTCCTTCAGCCGGTCGAGGATGGCGTCGGCATCGCCTTTGATGCCGCGTTCGGCATCGATCAGCAGCACCACGACATCGGCATCCTTGGCGCCGCCCCAGGCGGTGGTGACCATTGCCGTGTCCAGCCGCCGCCTCGGCTTGAAGATGCCGGGCGTGTCGACGAAGACGATCTGCGCGTTGTGATGCGTGGCGATGCCGCGCACGATGGCTCGGGTGGTCTGCACCTTGTGGGTGACGATCGACACTTTCGCGCCGACCAGCTGATTGACCAGCGTCGACTTGCCGGCATTGGGCGCGCCAATCAGGGCGACGAAGCCTGAGCGCGTAGGAGGCGTTTCGGAGGTTTCGGTGGCGGTCATGCAGCGCTCCATACGCCTTCGCGCAGCAGCAACGCGGCCGCCGCCGCCTGCTCCGCTTCGCGCTTGGAACGGCCGCTGCCGATCGCCGGCGCGAAAGAGCCGACCTTGACGCTGACGGTGAACAGCGGGTCGTGGTCGGGCCCTTCGCGAGCATCCACCCGGTAGGCCGGCACCGCGCCCGACGCCGCCTGGTGCGCCCACTCCTGCAGCTCGGTCTTGGCGTCGCGGCGGGCAGCACCGATCGCCTGCGAGCGCGGCTGCCAGTAGCGATGGATAAACGCGCGGGCAGTCTCAAGGCCACCATCCAGATAAAGCACGGCGATCAGCGACTCCAGCGCGTCGGCACGCAGATTGGTTCGCTTGCGGCCTTCGAGATTGCGCACGTCGGAGCCGGCGCGGATCAGCTCCGGCAGGCCGATCTCCTCGGCGATCTCGGAGAGCGCCTCGGCATTGACCAGCGCGTTGAGGCG
This sequence comes from Mesorhizobium sp. M1A.T.Ca.IN.004.03.1.1, assembly GCF_003997555.1. Classification (NCBI taxonomy): domain Bacteria; kingdom Pseudomonadati; phylum Pseudomonadota; class Alphaproteobacteria; order Hyphomicrobiales; family Phyllobacteriaceae; genus Mesorhizobium; species Mesorhizobium sp. M1A.T.Ca.IN.004.03.1.1. The sequence continues at coordinate 177,957 of NZ_RZTV01000002.1, forward strand.
AAGCGACAGCTCGCCCTCGGCGGCATCCGGAAAGGCAGCGAGCAGCATGTCGGCCACGACCAGGCCGAGAACGCGGTCGCCCAAAAATTCGAAGCGTTCGTAGTCGACGCCGGCATGCGTCGAACGCGCGCTGGCATGGGTCAGCGCGCGCTGCAGACGCTGGCGGTCGGCGAAGGCGTGGCCGGTGCGCTCGACAAGCGCTTCGGCAAGGGCATCGGCGGTCAAACGCTTGGTCGCCGCCATGACCTTAGTGGACGAGATGGAACAGGCGGCCGGCACGCATCAGCGACGGCCACTTCCAGATTTCCAACGGGCTTGCGCCGTCGGCGATCGAGAAGAAGATGACGTTGGCGCGGCCGACGAGGTTCTCGGCCGGCACGAAACCGACGGTGAAGCGGCTGTCGGAGGAATTGTCGCGATTGTCGCCCATCATGAAATAGTGGCCGGGCGGCACGTCGAACTCGCGCGTGTTGTCGCCGATCGAATTGGGCGTCAGATCGAGCGTGTCATAAGTGACGCCGTTGGGCAGCGTCTCGCGATAGACGTCGACGGGACGGTCGACCTCGGTGATGTCGGGATTGTCGATCTGGCCGACCTTTTCGCGCGGCACGGCGGTGCCGTTGATGAAGAGCTGGCCGTCCTTGACCTGGATCTTGTCGCCGGGCAGGCCGACGACGCGCTTGATGTAGTCGACGGACGGATCCGGCGGGAACTTGAACACCACCACGTCGCCGCGCTTGGGCTCAGAGCCCCAGATGCGGCCGGAGAAAATATTGGGGCCGAAGGGCAGCGAGTAGCGCGAATAGCCATAGGCCCATTTGGTGACGAACAGATAGTCGCCTTCGAGCAGCGTCGGCCGCATCGAGCCGGAGGGGATGGAGAAGGGCTGGAACAGCAGCGTGCGGATGACAAGCGCGAGCAGCAGAGCCTGGATGATGACGGAAAAGGTTTCCCCAAGCCCGCCGGATTTCTTCTGCGATTTTTCAGCCACGCTCATGTCGTCCTCGATTGTGCGTTGGTTGGTATAGAGTCTCGGCGCGCGCTGGGCAACGTCATGCCGCCCGTGGTCAGATGGAATCAATGTGGCGCTTGTTCGGCGGGCACTGCCTCGATGATCACAAAGGCTTGAGCAAGTGGAAAATCGTCGGTGATAGTGAGGTGGATCAGCGCATGGTGGCCCTTGGGCAGGATTTTTTCCAGCCTGGCGGCAGCGCCGCCGGTGAGCGCCATGGTGGGCGCTCCGCTGGGCAGGTTGACCACGCCCATGTCGCGCCAGAAGACGCCCTCGGCCATGCCGGTGCCAAGCGCCTTGGCGCAGGCCTCCTTGGCGGCGAAGCGCTTGGCGTAGGAAGCGGCACGGGCCGCGCGCTTCTCCGACTTGGCCTGCTCGACCTCGGTGTAGATACGCTGGATAAAGCGCTGGCCGTGCCGTTCCAGGGACTTCTCGATACGTCTGATGTCGATCAGGTCACTGCCGATGCCGATGATCATTCCGCGGGAACTTCCCGTCCGCCCTGCCGGGCCTTCCTGGCTCGCTCGGTCATTCGCCGCTGCCGTTGCGCGCGAAAAGCGGTCATGCCCCACCGCGTGACACCATAGAAGACGAGCCCAAAGACCAAGCCGAGGGGCACCGCGCCGAGAAGCATCGGCTCCAGGATCGGGTGCCACAGCTTGGCGAAGGAAAGCGTGTGCATCATTTCCCCGAGATGCTCCGGCGGCCCATGCCTGGGCAGATGTTCATGCAGGATGAGCTTGCCAGTCTCCCAGGACGCGCCCCAGAGCAGCGGGAAGGACAGCGGATTGCCGAAGAACACCGCACCGAGGGCTGCCGCCACCAGATTGCCGGCGATCACCCAGCAGAGCACGGCGGCGATGATGAAGTGGAAGCCCAGCGGGAAGAAGGAGGCGAAAACGCCTGCCGCGACTCCGGCGGCCACCGAATGGGGCGTCGCTTTCAGCCGCAGAATGCGCTTGGAGAAATACTGAACGGAGCGCGAGAACGAGCGGCGCGGCCATAGGTAAGTACGCACCCGCTCCAGGAGGCCATCAGGCTCTCGGCGTCGAAAAAGCACTCTGTTTCGGTTCCTGGTCCAACACACGCTTCCCTGCCAGCCGGGTCGCGCCAACATTATCTTGCGCTTCACCGGCGCAGGAAGGCAACAAAACTTTGCTATAGCGGCGATTGCCAGACCACGGAACAGCGAAACGTCGCCGCGATGGTCTGCCGCAGGCTCTTACATGAGCGCCATTCTGGCGAAACTGAGGAAGACTGGGCAAAGCATGTTTGGCCATTCGTCCTTGCGCGACCGCGGCGCCGAGGTATCGGACGCGGTCAGCCTGGGCTTTTCAGCTAAGTTCGATATTCGCTGACCTCGACCAGGTTGTCGTCGGGATCGCGGAAATAGACCGACATCATCCTGCCGCGAGCACCGGTGCGCTCGACCGGACCGACTTCGACCGCCACACCGTTGGCTGCGAGGCTGGCGCGGATGTCGGCAAGAGGCACCGCAGCAATGAGGCAGAAATCGCCGGAGCCCGGCGTCGGCGCCTTCGCCTTCGGCTCAAAGGTGCGAGCGACCTCGTGCAGATTGATCTTCTGCGATCCGAACAGAAGCGCGGTCGGCCGGCTCGGCTCGTCCAGCCGCCCCATGCCCAGCACGCGCTGATAGAAGTCGCAAGTCGCTTCGACAGACCGGACCGTCAGGACGAAATGATCGATGCCGGCTATCATGGGGCCTCTGCGCGCTTCGCTGGCAAAGAGATTCAACCGGCACCCTCAGGTGCTTGTTTTCATTCATCGCCAGGTCAGATATTTCGGCTTCCCGGCTTAACGGCAGGGATGGCGGCAAGTTCCGGCGGCAGGCGGTCGGGCGGGTAGGCCGGCACCTCATATTCGGCGAGCGCAATCAGCGGCACGCCGACATCGGTCTTGCCGGCCGAGCGGTCGATGATGCAGGCGGCCGCCACCACCTCGGCGCCGAGCTGGCGCAGGCAGTCGATGGTCTCGCGAATCGAGAGACCCGTGGTGACGATGTCCTCGACAATGACGACGCGCGATCCCTTTGCGATCTCGAAGCGACGCAGTCGGAACTCGCCCCCTTCCCGCTCGACCCAGACCGCCGGCGCGCCGAGATGGCGCGAGGTCTCGTAGGCCGGGATCAGGCCGCCGATCGCCGGGCCGACGACATAGTCGATCCTGCCCGGCACCGCCTCACGAATCTTCTCGGCCAGCGCCTTGCACAGGCGCTCGGTCTTGTCGGCATGCATGAAGACGCGCGCCTTCTGCAGGAAGATCGGGCTGCGCAGTCCGGACGTCAGGATGAAGTGCCCCTCGAGAACCGCGCCGGCCTCGCGGAAAATGCCCAGCACTTCATCGGTGTTCATTGTTCGCTCCATGCTCTTGGCGAGTGGTGAGTAATGAGTAGTGAATAGAATAGCGATGAGTGAATGGTGAATGGTAGTGATAGGCAACCTAATTCACTATTCACTATTTACTATTCACCCATTCACACGCCGTGCGTCGCTGACGCTCGAATTATCCTTGAGCTGCGACAGCAGCCGGTTGAGGTGCTTCAGGTCCCAAACCTCGAGGTCGATCAGCATCTCGGTGAAATCGGGCGCGGTGCGCACCATCGACAGCGTGTGGATGTTGGCATCGTTAGACGCGACGACCTGCGCGATGTCGGCGAGCGAGCCCGGCGCATTGATGGCTGTGACCGAGATGCGGGCCGGGAAGCGCTCCTTGGTACGCTCGTCGATGTCCCAGCGCACATCGATCCAGCGCTCGGGCTGGTCGTCGAAAGCCTGCAGGGCCGGCGACTGGATAGGATAAATGGTGATACCGGTTCCTGGCTGAATGATGCCGACGATGCGGTCGCCGGGCACCGCCCCTTCCGGCGCGAAGCGCACCGGCAGGTCGCCGCGCACGCCGCGGATGGGCACCGCACCGTCGCGCTGCTGGTCCTTGCCCTTGCGCGCGGCGCGGCCGGGCATCTGGAACAGCATGCCCGCGGCGTTGCGGATCTTGGACCAGCCTTCCTCGCGCTGCTTGGGCGCCGCGACCGTGACGCGCTCGTCCTTGTAGTCGGGGAAGACTGCTTTCATGACATCGGTCGAGGCAAGCTCGCCGCGGCCGACAGAGGCCAGCACGTCCTCTATATCCTTGCGCGCCAGGCGATGCAGAACCGGCTTCAGGCTTTCCTTGGTGAAGTTCTTGCCGGCGCGCTCGAAGGCGCGTTCGAGGATGCGGGCGCCGAGCCCGGAATATTGCTTGCGGATGGCATTCTTGGTGGCGCGGCGGATGGCGGCGCGCGCCTTGCCGGTGACGACGACCGATTCCCAGGCTGCCGGCGGCACCTGCGCCTTGGAGCGGATGATCTCGACCTCGTCGCCGTTCTTCAACTCCGTCATCAGCGGCATGATGCGGCCGTTGACCTTGGCGCCGACACAGGTGTCGCCGACATCGGTGTGGACGGCATAGGCGAAGTCGATGGGGGTGGCGCCGCGCGGCAGGGCGATCAGCATGCCCTTGGGCGTGAAGCAGAACACCTGGTCCTGGAACAGCTCGAGCTTGGTGTTTTCCAGGAAATCCTCGGGATTGTCGCCCTCGGCCAGTTGCTCGATGGTGCGGCGCAGCCAGGCATAGGCGTTGGTCTCCTTGGAGATCGCGTGCGCTGCGCCGTTCGGCTTGCCGCCGCTGTCCTTGTAGATCGAATGCGCGGCAACGCCGTATTCGGCGATCTTGTTCATCTCGCGGGTGCGGATCTGCAGTTCGACGCGCTGGCGCGAGGGGCCGACAATGGTGGTGTGGATCGAGCGGTAGTCATTCTGCTTCGGCGTCGAGATGTAATCCTTGAAGCGCCCGGGCACCATCGACCAGGTGGTGTGGATGGCGCCAAGCGCGCGGTAGCAGTCCTCGACGGTGTCGACGACCACACGGAAGCCGAAGATGTCGGAGAGCTGCTCGAAGGAGAGCGCCTTGGCCTCCATCTTGCGGAACACCGACCACGGCTTTTTCTGCCGGCTCTTGACGCCGGCTTTGATCGCGTGTTTTTCGAACAGGCCGGACAGCGCCTTCTCGATCTCGTCCAGCACCCCCTTGTTGCGCTCGAAGATCTCGGCGAGCCGCGCGGTGACGGCGCGATAGGCTTCCGGATTGATGTAGCGGAAGGCGATCTCCTCAAGTTCCTCGCGCATGCCTTGCATGCCCATGCGGCCGGCGAGCGGCGCATAGATGTCCATCGTCTCCTCGGCGATGCGCAGGCGCTTGGACTCGGGCATATGGTCGAGCGTGCGCATGTTGTGCAGGCGATCGGCGAGCTTGACCAGCAGAACGCGAATATCCTCGGAGATCGCCAGCAGCAGCTTGCGCAGGTTCTCCGCCTGCTCGGCCTTCTTGGAGACGAGGTCGAGCTTCTTCAGCTTGGTCAGTCCCTCGACCAGCTTGCCCATCTCGGGGCCGAACAATTCATCGATCTCGGCCCTAGTGGCGGTCGTGTCCTCGATCGTGTCGTGCAGCAGGGCAACGGCGATGGTCGCCTCATCCATATGCATCTCGGTGAGGATGGCCGCCACTTCCAGCGGATGCGAGAAATAGGGATCGCCCGAGGCGCGCTTCTGGTGGCCATGCTTTTGCATGGCGTAGACATAGGCCTTGTTGAGCAGCGCCTCGTTGACGTCAGGCTTGTAGCGCTGCACGCGCTCGACAAGCTCATACTGACGCATCATGGGCGAAATCTCGCGGTGATGAAATGATTGATGCGCCGCACCGGCGTGCGACGCATCCCATAGATAGCCACGAAACTGACGATACGGAAGTCCCGGATGCTTGATCCAGGCCCGTGTCCAAGAGCTTAGTAGTCGTCGCTCTTTTCCGGCGGCACCAGACCCTCGATGCCGGCGAGCAGGTCTTCCTCGCTCATGCGGTCGAAGGCGATGTTCTCTTCGGCATCGTCGGTGTCGGCACCAGCGGTGGCAGCGCCGGTCTGGTCGGCGATGGCCTCGCCCTCGGCCTCCGGCTCGTCGACCTCCACATGCTTCTGCAGCGAGTGGATCAGGTCTTCCTTGAGGTCGTCCGGCGACAGCGTCTCGTCGGCGATCTCGCGCAGCGCAATGACCGGATTCTTGTCATTGTCGCGAGGAACGGTGATCTGCGCGCCCTGGCTGATCTGGCGGGCACGGTGGCCGGCGAGCAGCACGAGCTCGAAACGGTTGTCGACCTTGTCGATGCAATCTTCAACGGTTACGCGGGCCATGGACTGCCCCTTTCATGCGTGGATTTGATGGAAAACTGGCGGGCTCCATAACAAGGACGCCGCCGAAATACAAGCTTTATGGCGGGCACCGCCGAAGCACGAGCCCCTGCCCGGCTCAATATCGGACTTCGCCTTGCTTACCTGGTGCCGATCACAATTGCTTGCAATGCGCGCCCTGCCCTTGGATATCCATAAATCTGGCGTTATCTCGAAAGGGGCGGGAAGAGGGACCATTATCGGGCCTACCCGTCACGTCCTTTTAGACGACAGAAATTTTTGAAAAGGGATATTTTTCAATGTTCGATCCCCGTGAAAAGATCGCTCTTTTCATCGACGGCGCCAACCTCTACGCCACCTCGCGGGCGCTGGGCTTCGACATAGACTACCGCAAGCTTCTGTCGAGCTTTCAGAAACGCGGCTACCTGCTCAGGGCCTATTACTACACCGCGCTGGTCGAGGATCAGGAATATTCCTCGATCCGGCCGCTGATCGACTGGCTGGACTATAACGGCTTCAAGGTGGTGACCAAGCCAGCCAAGGAGTTCACCGACTCGACCGGCCGGCGCAAGATCAAGGGCAACATGGACATCGAGCTCACCGTCGATGCGCTGGAGCTTGCCGATGTCGTCGACCACTATGTCATCTTCTCCGGCGACGGCGACTTCCGCACGTTGGTCGAGGCGCTGCAGCGGCGTGGCCGCAAGGTTTCGATCATCTCGACCATGGCCTCGCAGCCGCCGATGATCTCCGACGACTTGCGCCGCCAGGCCGACCACTTCATCGACCTCATGACGCTGAAGAACGAAGTCGGCCGCGATCCATCGGAACGGCCGGTCCGCCGGCCTGAGCCTGCTGAAGCCGACGAGGACGATTATTGAGCGCGGCAGCCTTGAGCGCCGCGCCCTCCCCCGAGCCTGACCGCGATTGTCCGCTTTGCCCGCGGCTGCACGACTTCATCGCCGCCTGGCGCCAGCGCGAGCCGGGCTGGTTCAATGCACCGGTGCCGACCTTCCTGCCGCCGGAGGGCGAGGACTCGGTCAGGCTCCTCATCGTCGGGCTGGCGCCCGGCCTGCGCGGCGCCAACCGCACCGGGCGTCCCTTCACCGGCGACTATGCCGGCGACCTGCTCTACGCAACTTTGATCGCCCAAGGGTTGGCGCGCGGGGAATTCAAGGCCAGGCCCGATGACGGGCTGGAGCTCGTCGGCACCGCGATCACCAATGCGGTGCGATGCGTGCCGCCGGAAAACAAGCCGGTGGGCGCCGAGATCGCCACCTGCCGCACCTTCCTCAAACCGACGATCGCGCGCTTTGCCAACCTGCGGGCCATCCTGACGCTGGGCTCGATCGCGCATCAGTCGACGGTGCGGGCGCTGGGCGGGCGAGTCGCCACCCTTCCGTTCCGCCACGGCGGACGCCAGCAGGCCGGCGGCATCACGCTGTTCTCCAGCTATCACTGCTCGCGCTACAACACCAACACCGGTGTCCTGACGGAAGCGATGTTCGTCGATGTCTTCAAGGAGATAGCAGCCTTCCTGAAGAGCTAGGGTCCGGCGCCGCGGCAAACAACTCCGACAGCCTCGCCGGCCCGCCCTTCAGCACATTCAGGTCCACGTCGCCGTCGATGCCGTCGACACGGCCTGTGTCGAGATATTGCCAATAGACCCAGTCGTCGTCGTTCAGCGGCCCCCGCACAGAGCGCAGCCAGCGCTGGCGAACCGCGATATGAGCGGCATAGGTCGGTGCCGTCTCATCGGTAATATAGAGAATGGCCGGCTTGCCGTAAGCCGCCTCGACCGGGCCAAGGAATGCCAGCAGTTCGGCGTTCAGCTCGGCGGGCGAAGGGCGTCGCGGACAATTGCCGTGGAACTCGATGTCGACTACCGGCGGCAAGAGCTGCTCGCCGCGCGGCACGACCGAGATGAAATTCCTGGCCTGGTCGGCACCCGGGCGGCAGAAGGTGAAGAAATGATAGGCGCCCACAGCGAGGCCCGCCGCGCGGGCCTGGCGTAAATTCTCAGCAAAGGCATCATCGACATAATCACCACCTTCCGTCGCCTTAATGATGGCGAAAACGACATCGTCGGCCGCGACGCGCGGCCAGTCGATCCTGCCCTGGTGATGCGAAACATCGATGCCCCTTAAGGGGAATTTGCCGCGATCCGGCGGGAAAGCACGGTGCCGGAAGAAGCCCTCTGCCCATGTGGCAAGCGCCAGAAAGACGAAAGCCAGGGCCAGGGCAATCAAGCCGTTCCTCAAGCCTTGGCTCCCTGCTCGCCTTGCCCGCATATCGAAGGTGGCTTTATCCGCGCTCCTTAAGGAGCCGTCCCTTCTCGCGCGACCAGTCGCGCTGCTTTTCGGTCTCGCGCTTGTCGTGCAGCTTCTTGCCGCGGGCGATGGCGAGCAGGAGCTTGGCGCGGCCGCGATCGTTGAAATAGATTTTCAGCGGCACCAGCGTCATGCCTTCGCGCTCCACGCTCTGGGCAAGTTTGGCCATCTCGCGCTTGCTGACGAGCAGCTTACGGCGCCGGCGCGGCTCATGGTTGAAGCGGTTGGCCTGCAGATATTCCGGCAGATAGGAATTGATCAGCCAGATCTCGCCGCCTTCGGCGGAGGCATAGCTTTCCTGGATGTTCGCCTGGCCCTGGCGCAGCGACTTGACCTCGGTGCCGGTCAGCACCAAGCCGGTCTCGATCGTGTCGAGCACCTCGTAGGAAAAGCGCGCCTTGCGGTTTTCGGCGACCGTCCTGTTGTTGGGGTCGGCTTTCTTGACTTGATTCATAATGCGGAGAGGTGGCGCCTCATCCCTAATTAATCAAGCCGGCGTGCTTCAGCGCCGCGTCGAGCTTCTCGGCGGTCGAAGCTTCGACCGTCACCAGCGGCGAGCGGACCACGTTCTCGACCTTGCCCAGCTTCGACAGGGCGTATTTGGCGCCGGATACGCCGGGCTCCACGAAAATTGCTTTATGCAGCGGCAGGAGACGATCCTGCAGTTCTAGCGCCTTGGCGCTGTCGCCGGAGAGCGTGGCTTCCTGGAACTCGGCGCAAAGGCGCGGCGCGACATTCGACGTCACCGAGATGCAGCCGACGCCGCCATGCGCGTTGAAGCCGAGCGCGGACGCATCCTCACCGGAAAGCTGGATGAAATCCTTGCCGCAGGTCATGCGCTGTTCCGAGACACGCTCGACCTTGCCGGTCGCATCCTTAACGCCGGCGATGTTCTTGAAGTCGTGGCGCAGCCTGCCCATCGTCTCCGGCGTCATGTCGATCACCGAGCGCGGCGGGATGTTGTAGATGATGATCGGCAGCTTGGTTGCCCTGGCAACGGCTGCGAAATGCTCGTAGAGGCCGCGCTGGGTCGGCTTGTTGTAATAAGGCGTGACGACCAGGGCTGCATCGGCGCCGGCCTTTTCGGCATACTGCACCAGGCCGACGGCTTCCTCGGTGTTGTTGGAGCCGGCACCGGCCACAACTGGAACCCTGCCCCTGGCGACCTCGATGCAGACCTTGACGACATTGCGGTGCTCGTCATGCGACAGCGTCGGCGACTCGCCGGTGGTGCCGACGGGCACGAGGCCCTTGGTGCCCTCGGCGATCTGCCATTCGACAAACGCGCGAAAGGCTTTCTCGTCGAAACGCCCGCTCTTTTCGAACGGTGTCACGAGCGCAGTCAGCGAGCCTCTCAGCATATTGTCCAAACTCCTTGGGACTTTGTTGGTCTAAGCATGTCGCTCTCCCAAAGCCGGGTGCCCACTTTGGGCGACATGCATCAGCGTTTTGTCGATGCGTTAATTTCGACGCCTTCTAATCGAAAGCGAAGCCGCGCACCATAGTCTCGACACGGTTCAGCGGCAAGCATTGCTGTAGTGCCAGCAAGCGTAATTCGAACGGCCTCGATAACCTTTTGTTTACGAGCCTTTCACGACCTAAGTTTAGGCTCCGGGTCGGCCTCGAAGGCCCTGCCTGCTGACAATGTGCCGGGGTGGAACATGCCGACAAATCGGCCTCATCTGTTCGCGCTTTTGAGCGCGGCCGTCGCGCTGATACCGGGTATGGCGATCGGCGGCAGCGTCGACGTGCGTGTGACGGCGGCGATTGCCGCGCCGGGCTCGCCGTCGGCCGCGGACCAGGCGCAGCAGCCTCAGCCCCCGGCCAGCATCGCGCAATTGAAGAGCGGTCTCGACGCGCTCGCGGTGAACAACATCGCCGCGGCGCGCAATGCTCGCGACACGCTGCCCGCCACCTCGCTCGACCGGCACATTCTGGCCTGGGCGATCGCGCTCTATGGCGGCGACCAGGTGCCGAGCGGCGAAATCGCCGATGCCGCCAAGATGCTGCCTGGATGGCCGGGCACGATCGCGCTGCGCAGGAACAGCGAGCGCGCGCTCTATCGCGAGAACCCGCCGCCGCAAGTGGTGGTGCGGGCCTTCGGCCGCAGCCAGCCGCTGACGCCGGAAGGCGTGATCATCCTTGCCCGCTCGCAGGTGGCGCTGGGCGATCAAGCGGCGGCGCGCGCGGTGCTGGTGCCCTTCTGGCGCACGGAGAAGCTGGATGCCCAGGACGAAACTTCCATCATCAAGGAATTCGGCACGCTGATCCCTGCGGCCGATCATCGCTATCGCATGGAGCGCATGTTCTATGCCGACCGGCCGTCCTCGGCGCTGCGCGTCGCCGGCATTGCCGGCGCCCAGCAACTGGCGGATGCCTGGGTGGCGGTCGATAAAGGCGAAAAAAACGCGGCGAAACTGTTGAAGGCGGTGCCGGCGGCGCAGCGTTCGGCCGGCTATTTCTTCGCCGAGGCAGAATATCTGCGCAAGCAGCAAAAACTTGCCGATGCCGCGGCAGTCGTGATGAAGGCGCCGACCAATCGCGACGCGCTGGTCGATCCCGATGCCTGGTGGGTGGAGCGGCGCGTTCTTTCGCGCGAGCTGGTCGATCAGGGCGACATAAAGACCGCCTACAAGATTGCCTCCATGCATGCGGCCGAAAGCGCGGCCAGCGCCGCGGAAGCCGAGTTCCATGCCGGCTGGTATGCATTGCGCGGTCTCAACGACCCGGCAGCAGCCGCCTCGCATTTTTCACGCATCGCCGAGCTCGCCCAGGGACCGGTGTCGCTGTCGCGCGCCTATTACTGGCTTGGCCGCGCCGCGGAAGTCGGCGGCCCGGGCAGCGCCAAGGACTATTTCACCCGGGCAGCCAGCTACGGCACCACCTTCTACGGCCAGCTTGCCGGCGAGCGTGTGGGCCTCAGAACCCTGAGCATCGTCCATCCCACGCCCAGCGCGGCCGACCGCCAAAGCTTCGAGGGCCGCGAGGCGGTGAAAGCGATCAAGCGGCTGCAGGAGGCAGGGTATGACCGCTATGCCGAGACGCTCTACCGCGACCTCGCGGGGCAGCTGACCAGCCCCGGCGAGCTTGCGCTGCTGGCGGGGCTTGCCGAAAAACAGGGCAACCATTTCATGGCGCTGAAGGTCGGCAAGATCGCCGCCCAGCGCGGCATCGATGTGGGTGCGCTTTCGCATCCGTTGGGTGTCATTCCCGATTCGGCCGATATCTCCGGCTCCGGCAAGGCGCTGGCCTATGCCATCGCCCGCCAGGAGAGCGAGTTCAATGTCGCGGCGATTTCCAGCGCGGGCGCGCGCGGCCTCTTGCAGTTGATGCCGGGTACCGCCAAGCAACTGGCGAAGAAGGCCGGCATGACCTTCTCGCAAACGCGGCTGACGACCGATGCCGGTTACAACGCGACGCTGGGGTCAGCTTTTCTCGGCGAGCAGCTCGACCGCTTCAACGGCTCCTATGTGCTGACCTTCGCGGGGTACAATGCCGGCCCAAACCGCGCCGCCCAGTGGGTGGCGAAATACGGTGATCCGCGCGGCAAGGACGTGGACGCCGTCGTCGACTGGGTCGAGCGGATCCCCTACACGGAAACAAGAAGTTACGTGCAGCGCGTGATGGAGAATTATGAAGTCTACAAGATGCGTATTTCCGGCAAATACGACATCGTCGGGGATCTGGTGAACGGGCGGAGTTGATCGCCGTGGGGCGTATGCAAGCCTCAGGTTGGCGATCCTTCGCGCCCCTCTGTCCTGCCGGACACCTCCCGCACTTGGAGATTGGCAGTTTCGCTGCCGGCTCGTTCATGCCGCTTTGGCGATGGGTAAAAGCTTAGATGACAGTCAAATCCCCTTGCGGGGAGATGTCCGACAGAACAGAGGAGATGCTGTCCCGCCAGCGTGGCAAGGTTGTGTAACGTGCCTTCCCATCATTTGACCGCGGCCGCCCTCGCCTGTAGCTGTCGGTCACCTCAGCGAGGAGCAGCATCCCGATGGCGAGCGACGGTTTCTCCGACTTCTTCTATGCCGCACCCGATGGGCTGAAACTGCATGCCCGCATTTATGGCGAGGCGAACGGTGGCTGGCCGATCGTTTGCCTGCCCGGCCTCACCCGCAATGCGCGCGACTTCCATGAGCTCGCGCTTTACCTCTCCGGCAAGGCGAAGACGCCGCGCAAGGTCGTCGCTTTCGACTATCGCGGCCGTGGCCGATCCGACTACGATCCCGACATCAGCCACTACAATGTCGGCGTCGAAGCCGGCGACGTGCTCGCTGGCTTGTCAGCGCTGGGTATCGAAGAGGCTGGCTTCATCGGCACCTCGCGCGGCGGACTGATCATCCATGTGCTCGGCGCGCTGAAGCCGGCCGCCTTGAAAGCCATTGTCCTCAACGATATTGGCCCGGTGATCGAGGCGGAAGGTCTGGCCCATATCCGCTCATATCTCGATCGCGCGCCGAGGCCGAAGACATTCGCCGAGGCGGTCGACACGCAGCGGCGCGTGCATGGTGCCGGCTTCCCTGCGCTCACCGATGCCGACTGGGCGCGTATGGTTGGCGCCATCTGCCGCGACACGGATGCCGGGCTGGTGCCCGATTTCGATCCTGCCCTGGTCGAGACCCTGGCCAATGTCGACTTCAGCAAGCCACTGCCGGATCTTTGGCCACAGTTCAACGCGCTTGCCGCCGTGCCGTTGCTCGCCATACGCGGCGGCAATTCGACGCTTCTCTCCACCGCGACGATCGAGGAGATGGCAAAGCGTCATCCCGGCATGGAGACGATCACGGTGGAAGGCCAGGGACACGCGCCCTTGCTGGAAACCGGCAACCTGCCGAAGAAGATTGCGGATTTCCTCGATCGCGCCGAAGTCAAGTCCACGTAAAGTAAAGCCCGAGACTAACTCCGCCCCGGGCCTGTTTTGAAATATAGATTCCCGGCGCGTGTCGTGCCGCCTATTTGCCCTTCGAGCTCTTTCGGCCTGCCTTCGCCGGCTCCGAGCCGCTCTCCTTGCGGGCGGCTTTGGTCGGTGACGGCGTGGTCAACGGGGACGCAAACACCGAGTTCTCTGCCGGCCGCGGCGCCTCTTCGGCGCGCGGCTTCTCGAGCACCACGACGCAGCCATCGAGGTCGTTGGTGGCGAGGTGCGCGTAACGCATGGTCATCGACAGCGTCTGGTGGCCGAGCCACATCTGCACGCGCCGGATATCGATGCCGCCCTGGACGAGTCGCGAAGCGCAGGTGTGGCGCAGGATATGCGGCACCACCTGCTCATCGGCGCCAAGACCGACTTCGGCCTTCGCCTCGTTCCAGATGGCGCGGTACTGCGCCTGGGTGAGCTTGGTGAACGGACCCTTTGGCCGGCGGCCTTCGGTGGTCGGCGGCAGCTTGATCACCTCCTTGACCCGTTCGGTCATCGGGATGGTGCGGCTGCGGCCCGACTTTGTGATCCAGAAGCTGACGCGGTGTTCCTGGATGTCGTTCCAGATCAGGCCGAGCGCCTCGCCGAGACGGCAGCCGGTGTCGACCAGGAAGACGGAAAGTCTGTAAGCATCCTCGCTGCGGCTCTTGATGGCGGCGAACAGCCTTGTCTCTTCGTCCCTTTCGAGGAAACGAATCCGTCCCGCCCGCTCCTTCTGGCGGCGGAACTCGGGCAGGCTGTGGATATCTCCCATCTTATGAGCCTTGCGCAGCAGCTTGCTGAGTGCAGCCATCTTGCGATTGATGGTTGCGTTGCTGTTCCCGCGCTGGCGCAAGGTGCCGACAAGATTGTCCAGGGTGTTCTGGTCAAAGGTGCTGAAACGCTCTCCCAGAAGGATCTCGTCTATTTCACCAATGAATGAGCTGACATTGTATTTATGCCGCCCATCATCCCAGAGTATGTCCCGGTATGCTGTAAAGAGCTCACTGACCCTGTACGATTTTACTTCCCGGATCTTGTTGTAGGTGTACCTAAACTTCGAATTCTGAGAAGAAAATACCGCAAAATGACCAGAGGGCTCCCCCTCTTGAATCGCTTCGTTCGACATTTTTAGCCACACCCCCTGTGGTTAAGCGTTCAGCCGTAACCGCTCGGGAGCGTCCTTTCAAGAGTTTTCGAATCTGGCGGCCGACCCCATCCACCGACGGCGGATCCCACAAAGTCGCCCTACAGACCCGATCAGCTTACCGTTTTCACCCCCATCCTTTCGTTGCGTTGATCCAGTCGCGAAACAAAAACGGCCCGGGCGTGGAGACGCCCGGGCCGGATTTCAGATGTAGCAGTCCAGCCCTTAGAAGGAGCGCTGGAAGCGGAGCATGCCGCCGATCGCGTCGTCGCCATCAGTAATACCGGTCCAGTTGTGGTTCGTGCCACGGGTATCGAGCTCGTCGATTTTGCCTGCATTGACATAGTCGACTTCGGCCGTGACCGTCAGGCCCGGGACAATATCGTAAGCGATGTTGGCGGCGATGCCGAGGTTCTCACCTTCGTCATACGAGATCTGGGCGTTGAACGAGGTCTTCTCGTTGAACTTGTAGGTGCCACCGCCCCAGACTGCCCAGTTGCCGTCCCACTGCTTGTAGAAGCCGCGACCGCCAGCTGCGAAGGCATAGGTCGGGTCCGACAGGTTGTCATCGGTGCCGTAGCCGCCGATGATGAACAGCGAGATCGCGTCGTTGACGTTCACGTCCAAACGAATCTTTGTGGCGACTTCTTCATAGTTGCTGTCGTAGGCAACGACGCCGGTGATGGCGCCCCAGCCCTGCGTCCACTTCACGCCGCCGACGACATGCGGAACGTAGCTGTCGATCGTGCCCACGCCGTAGGAACCATCCGTGCCGCCGCCCGCGCCTTCTTCGAGCGAGATCACGGCCGAGAAGCCGTTGCCTGCGTCGAAGTAGTACTGGACGACGTTGGTGTCGAAGTCGCCGTAGGGAACCAGCGTATCCTGGATGACGTTGCCGGCATAACCGATGAACGTGTTGAAGGCCGATTCGTCCTTACCAACGCGCAGGCCACCGAGCTGGATCCAGGCGAAGTTCAGCGAAGTGCCCTTGTTAAAGGCCGGATTGACGGAGCCGTCCGCGCCCAGATCGGCGTTGCGGTTGCCGAAGTTCCAGCGGGTCTCGGTGTAGGTCTTCAACGTGCCGAGCTCGGTCTCCTGGCCGGTCCAGGTCTTCAGCGTGAAGCGAGCATTCTTGTAGAAGGTGTCGTTGCTGCCGCCATCCTCAACATCGGCAGACGTCGCGCCGTCGAACGAGCCGACGTCGCCGACGCCGATGTCGTAACGGACATAGCCGCCGATGCGCAGGCAGGTCTCGGTGCCGGGGATGTAGAAGTAGCCCGAGCCGTACACGTCGCAGATCTTGACGTATTCAGCCGGTTCCGGCTCGGCGACGGTCACCGCGTCGGCGGCGCGGGCACCGGAAACTGCGATCAGGGCCGCAGCTGAGCCGAGAAGAAGGCTCTTGATGTTCATTTTCTGACCTCCAGTCAAAAGTTAAAAAACGGGTCTGGGTATTTTTTGCTGAAGGACAGCGTTCCCTGCCCCATCCCCACTTACCGAAAAAGATGCGCACCGCGCCGCTCCTTCGAACGTGACCTTTACCCAGGCGGCGGCAGCGTTCAACCACGATCGTATCGGCAGAAGCCCCATCCGGGCGCTATCCCCGGACGTTGTTGCACAAATGACACGATTTGGCCTCACTCCGAAAGCTCTCGTTAACCAATGAGGCCCGCCGCCCGGCCGAATCCGGCAGTGAGGGGCCGCAATTGCGGCGTGAGGCCCGAGTCAGTGGTCAGGGAATCGCCATGGAATCGCCGCATGGGAACACTCATCCTGCTGCCGGCGTCGAATTTTCAGCGATTACGGCGCGGGCTTGTTGATTGTGCCGGCGCTTTTCTTTATCCACCGGCGCGACGGAGAGGTGGCCGAGTGGTCGAAGGCGCTCCCCTGCTAAGGGAGTAGAGGTCAAAAGCTTCTCGTGGGTTCGAATCCCATCCTCTCCGCCATCCTGCTTCGCTCTCCGAGCTACGCAGGACAAGCCCCAACCGTTCGTGCGAAGCAGGATGGCGGAGAGGATGCCCTCCGAAGCCTTGGCGAAGGAGGGCCGGTTCGTGTGGTACGTCTATCTGCTTGAGAGCGAGGCTTCGGACGGCGAGCATCCTGCTTCGCTCTCCGAGCTACGCAGGACAGGCCCCAACCGTTCGTGCGAAGCAGGATGGCGGAGAGGATGCCCTCCGAAGCCTTGGCGAAGGAGGGCCGGTTCGTGTGGTACGTCTATCTGCTTGAGAGCGAGGCTTCGGACGGCGAGCGCTATATCGGCATAACATCGGACCTGCGGCGACGAATTGCTGAGCATCACGCAGGAAAGTCCAGTCACACTTCCAAATTTCTGCCGCGGCGAATCGTGACCTACATGGCCTTTCAAGCCGAGCAAAGGCGACTTCGTTCGAGCGCTATCTCAAATCGGGATCCGGGCACGCGTTCGCCAGCAAACGTCTGTGGTAGCGGCTACCCGGCAAAAAAATACAGCAATAACAAAGCACTGACACCGGTGACAGTCGAGTGAAATCGACGCTGCCGTTCGATTCTGACTGGAGGTCAGAAAATGAACATCAAGAGCCTTCTTCTCGGCTCAGCTGCGGCCCTGATCGCAGTTTCCGGTGCTCGCGCCGCCGACGCGGTGACCGTCGCCGAGCCGGAACCGGCTGAATACGTCAAGATCTGCGACGTATACGGCTCGGGCTACTTCTATATCCCCGGCACTGAGACCTGCCTGCGCATTGGCGGCTATGTCCGTTACGACATTGGCCTCGGCGATGTCGGTTCGTTCGATGGCGCGCGCAGCCTCGACGTGCGGAATGGCGGCGACCAGGGTACCTGGTACAAGAACACCCGCTTTACGCTGAAGACCTGGACTGGCCAGGAGACCGAGCTCGGCACGTTGAAGACTTACACCGAGACGCGCATCAACTTCGGCAATTCCAACGGCTATGGCGATTCGGTCACCGCCGGCGGCCAGCCGATCGGCAATCCCGCCGGTAACAAGGGCATCACGCTGAATTTCGCCTGGATCCAGCTCGGCGGCCTGCGCGTCGGCAAGGACGAATCGGCCTTCAACACGTTCATCGGATACGCCGGCAACGTCATCAACGATACGCTGGTTCCCTATGGCGGCTTCGACACCAACGTCGTCCAGTACTACTTTGACGCCGGCAACGGCTTCTCGGCTGTGGTCTCGCTGGAAGAAGGGTCCGGTTCCGCTGGCGGCCCGGTTGTTGATGGGGTTGGCAATTACCTCTACAATGCCGGTTCGGGCAATGACACCATCGACAGCTATGTTCCGCATGTTGTCGGCGGCGTGAAGTATACCCAGGGCTGGGGCGCCATCACGGGCGTCGTCGCCTATGACAGCGCCTGGGATGAATGGGCAGGCAAGGTCCGCTTGGATGTGAACGCGACCAACGAGCTGTCGCTTTTCCTCATGGCCGGCTACGGGTCGGACGACCACATCGACCGAAACTTCTACAAGCAGTGGGGCGGAAACTGGGCAGTCTGGGGCGGCGGCACCTACAAGTTCAACGAGAAGACCTCGTTCAACCTCCAGGCCTCTGCTGATGACGCCAAGAACTACGGCGTCGCAGCCAACGTCGCCTACGACATTGTGCCTGGCTTCACGGTTACGGCCGAGGTCGATTACTTGCACGATGGCAAATTCGGCGACCTGGACGACCGAAACTGGACCAACGCCAATAAGAAGAACAGCGTCGGCGGTATGCTCCGCTTCCAGCGTTCGTTCTAATCAGCAGCGTCCAACTGAAATCGAAACCCGGCGGGCAACTGCCGGGTTTTTTCTTTTCTGCGGGCAGTTCCTCAAAGCACCATTGCGCAGTGCTGCACTCGATAAGATGGCAGAAATCCGCCGTTCACGCCCCGGCTCCTGGTCTCCGCCGTGCCGCTTCCCTCCTTGCTTCGCCAGAGAACGACGAAACAATGAACGTTCTGCCAATCGCCACACGAGCGATTTTGCGGTGTACCTTCCG
The DNA here is from genome assembly GCF_003997555.1 of Mesorhizobium sp. M1A.T.Ca.IN.004.03.1.1. Lineage (NCBI taxonomy): Bacteria > Pseudomonadati > Pseudomonadota > Alphaproteobacteria > Hyphomicrobiales > Phyllobacteriaceae > Mesorhizobium > Mesorhizobium sp. M1A.T.Ca.IN.004.03.1.1. The sequence continues at coordinate 196,565 of NZ_RZTV01000002.1, forward strand.
GCCAGAATTTTTCTAGTAGGAAACTAAATTACAGGTCAACCTCAGCCAAGTTGCCCAAGGCTTCGATCAGCGGTTGGATCTCGCCTTCATAGTTCCTCCAACGCTTGACGGACGACTTGTAGATCGGCTGGCGCACCTGCCAATTGCTATAGGTGTTTACTGAGCCGTCCCTGTCAAAAAAGCGCAAGCACGCATCGTCCCAAGGCAACCCGAGATAATCTATGAGACGGTGCGAGTGCTCCTCTTGATCTTCAATCAAGGTCTCATACCGGTTTTCGAAGATGCGGCCCGGAAGAACCTTGTTCCAGTGCCGCATCAGGCGGTCATATTCTCTGTAGTAGAGCCCCAGTGTCTCAAGATCTGCGCTGTAGTTGTGCGTTTCATTGAACTGCAGCACGAAGCAGGAGATGCAATTGTCGATGGCATCGCGGCGGCAATGAATGATGCGCGCGTTGGAAAACAGAATGCCGATCAGCCCTATCAACTCGAAATTGTGGGGCATCTTGTCGACGATTCGAAGCGCGTCAGGCGCACGCTCACGCAGATAGGCAAGATGCTCCGATGCCAGCGTCTTGGTCAGTTCGGGAGTAATCGCCGCGACCGATTTGCCGACGTCTGTGTCGGAGCTGTATTTGAGGCCTAGCCCATTGGCCATTCGTCTAAGCTTGCTGAGCTCGCCGGCGCCATGAACATCAGGATGGCTGGCGCAAATCTGCTCGGTCAGCGTCGTGCCCGAGCGCGGCATGCCGACGACGAACACAGGCACCTCAGACGGATCGCCGTAAGCGGCCATTGACGCCACCAGTTCGGGTGTGAAGGTCTCGATCACGGCATCGACCAAGCGACGGTAGTTTTCCAGATCGAATTTTAGGCCCCTGACTTGATTCCCTTTCTTGAAGTGGTCCATCGCCTCCTTGTAGCGACGGAGGTCGTTGAACAGCTTCCCGGCCGCGTGATGGAGCGATGCTGCTCCCTCCGACCCATGGTCCGGATCTCGAAGCTCGGTGAGGATTGCCGCGAGTTCTGGCGGCTCTTCGGTGAATTTGCGCGTGTGTACAAGTGCATTGTAGGCAGCCGGTACCGCGATGCGCCGATCTATTGCCTCTTTCAGATGAACCGCGGCTTCGTCCATACGACCGAGGCTCGCGAGTGCACCCGGCAATCCCAACCGGGCCACAGGATGATCCCGGTCGATCTTGAGTGCCTTCTCAAAGAGCGGCAGCGCCATTTCTCCCTTGTCAAACGCCTTGTAAGCTTCGCCCAGGGCGCAAAGCGCTTCCACCAGATCCGGTTTCAAGGCCAAGGCCTGCTGAAAGTGCCTGATTGCCGGCGTAAACTCGCTGAGCTTCAGGTAGGTCTCACCGAGACTAAGGTGGTAGTAAGGATTTCGTGGCTCCTCTCCGACCGCCCGGGCGAAGTACCGCAAAGCCTTCTCGTTGTCGAATCCGATGCCGAGGGTTCCCAGGATGTAAAAAGCCAGCGGATGGTTTGGGGTACGCGCCAGGACACGAAAGCAGAGTTCCTCCGCCTCCGGCAATTGCTCAGCTTTCTGAAGCTCGAGCGCCTGCCTCAACAGCATGTCGTCGGCTTGCACGCGAGACGGACCGGACCTCAGCTGTGCTTTGGGTGCTACGGTTTTCGGCGGTGCCGCCTTAGCCGAGGGTTGAGTTTTCAGGTGCTTTGCCCAGGAAGGCGGCAATCGGTTGCTCATCCTGCGTCGCTAGCAAAAGCGGGCGGGAGAATCTAGTCCGGCTATGGTGCGTCTTCGTTGTTTCTCGCGCAGCTTGCACCCACCCCTCGCCCACGCTACCAAGAAGCTCCTCTCAACCGAGCCCTTGCCATGCGCCCGCGCCCTTCCCTTACGCCGATCGTCGGCGCGCTTCCAACCACGGTGCCGTTTGTCGGGCCGGAGGCGCAAGAGCGCGAGCGCGGGCGGCCTTTCCGCGCCCGCATCGGCGCCAATGAGAGCAGCTTTGGGCCCTCGCCGCGCGTGATTGCCCGCATGGAGAGCGTCGCGCGCGACCAGTGGATGTATTGCGACCCCGACAATTTCGACCTCAAAGTCGCGGCGGCCGCGCATCACAATGTCGGCGTCGAGAACGTGGTGGTCGGCGAAGGCATTGACGGACTGCTCGGCCTTGTGGCGCGCATGTATGTCGCGCCGGGCGACGCGGTGGTGACCTCGCTTGGCGCCTATCCCACCTTCAACTTCCACATCGCCGGCGTCGGCGGCCGGCTGGTGACGGTTCCCTACGCCGACGACAAGGAGGACCTCGACGGACTGCTTGCCGCTGTCGCCAGGGAACGAGCGCCGCTCGTCTATCTCTCCAATCCGGACAATCCGATGGGAAGCTGGTGGGAGGCGCCGGACGTCGTCGGCTTCATCGAGGCGCTGCCGGAAACCACCATGCTGGTGCTGGACGAGGCCTATGGCGAGCTGGGACCGGCATCGGCGCAGCCGCCAATCGACGTCGCGCGGCCGAACGTCGTGCGCATGCGCACCTTCTCCAAGGCGTATGGGCTTGCCGGCATTCGCTGCGGCTATGCGGTGGCCGAACGGGAAGTGATCCGCGACTTCGAAAAGATCCGCAACCACTACGGCGTCAGCCGCATGGCGCAGATCGCCGGGCTCGAGGCGCTGGCCGATCAGGACTATCTGAATTCGGTGGTGGCGCGCGTGGCCGCGGGGCGCCGGCGCATTGCGGCCATCGCCGAGGAAAACGGTCTGAAGCCGCTGCCCTCGGCGACCAATTTCGTCACCATAGACTGCGGCCGCGACGGCGCCTTCGCGCTGAAGGTGATGCAGGCGCTGCTCTCGCGCGACGTCTTCATCCGCAAGCCGATGGCGCCGCGGCTCGACCGCTGCATCCGGGTCAGCGTCGGCCTCGACCATGAGCTCGACATCTTCGCCGAGGAATTGCCTGGCGCGCTGGCGACGGCGCGGGGGAACTAACGGCGATCCACAGCCGTTGCGTTTGCGCGGCGCCGAGCCGGATTCCGTAAGGCTTCGAAGGCGGAGACGAGCATGGTCGAGCAGAAGAGAACCGTTCGGGCGCGCATCTCCGGCAAGGTGCAAGGGGTCAGCTACCGGGTTTGGGCGCGGGACGAAGCCGTGCGCCTCGGACTGACGGGCTGGGTGCGAAACGAGCACGACGGTTCGGTCACGGCGCTCATCGCCGGCGCCGACGCAGCGATCGACTCGATGGTCGATCGGCTGTGGCGGGGGCCTAGGGGCGCGACGGTCATCAGGGTCGAGGTCGAAGAACGCACGGACGATAGTGCACCTATCGACTTCAGGATCATCGCCTAGGCAAGTCCGCCGAAATCAGCTTCCATCCACCGATCGGCAAACCGTCCGACATTGCTTCTGGTGCGATACGCACACGATATGTGCGTATATTCCGATTTGTTACTTTAGCGCCGCATGATGAACATATTTGCTCCATAGCCGGAAAGGCGGGTGACGGAGATCAGGGGGCTCACCAAACAGTATCAACGGGGATATCCGATGCCGCAGCACAGTGCCAACGAGCAGTATCTGCTCGAGCTCATCAATGCTGAGCGCGCCAAGACCGGCGCCCAGCCCCTGGCCTTCGACAACGATCTCAGCGAAGCCGCCGAGGGCCACGACAAGTGGATGCTGGCCACCGACACATTCTCCCACACCGGTTCCGGGGGTTCGTCGCCGACGACGCGCATGACGAATGCCGGTTATACGCTGAGCGGCTCATGGGCCACGGGCGAGAACATCGCCTGGGCAACGACCCGCGCGCCGACCGGCTATGTCGACGAGGTCAAGCTTCTCCACACCAATCTGATGAATTCTCCCGGGCACCGGGCCAACATCCTCAATTCCAACTTCCGTGAAGTTGGGCTCGCCTTCGAGGTCGGCGACTACAAGGGCCGCAGCAGCGCCTTCGTCACCGAGGATTTCGCCAAGAGCGGCACGGATCTCTTCCTCACCGGCGTCGCTTTCGACGACAAGGACGGCGACCGTTTCTACGATCCGGGCGAAGGGCTGGGCACCATCACTGTGACCGCCAGGAACTCAGCCGGCCAGACCTTTAAGACCACGACCTCGGCCGCCGGCGGCTATGATCTAGCGCTGAAGCCCGGCACCTATAACGTCACTTTTTCTGGCGCCAATATCGCCACTTCGACGCAGACGGCGACAATCGGCACCAAGAACGTCAAGCGCGACCTGATCGACCCGGCAATGAAATCGGGCACGCTCGCGGCGACGGCATCGGCAGAAGATTCAGGATCCGATTCAAGCCACGCCCCGGCCGCGCCGACCAGCGGACCGAACACGGGCAACGGCACCAAAAACTGGCTCGCCGACTTCTTCGGCAAGCATCCTGTTGGCGACCGGGGCACGCCTGGTCTCACCGACTCCACCGACGCGCCCAAGCATGATGCGGTGGCCTTGGACAGTGACCAATTCTTGTTCCGTCACGCCTCGCACGCCAATCCGGACAACGCGCCGGATCTGTCGGACCATGTCCAGCAGGCTGTGGAACGGGCGGCAGCGGGGCTGCACGACCACCTGCCGGCCGACAATCCGGTCTTTGCCAACGCGGCCGATGCGGCGCAGTCCGCGATCACCAAGATCCTGGCGCAGATTGCCGGCCATTCCGACCATCAAACGACGGCACTCGTCGGCTGATCTTGACCGCGGGCCGCGCCTCGATCGCGGCCCGCCAACCCGCCTCAAGCCGGGCGCGGTTTTTTCGGGGGTAACCATCTGACACGCTCGCCTTTAGCTGACCTGAAACCTTCCGAGCTTCGCAAGGCGCTCGCCTCCTTCCGCGGCCCGTATGCGGCCGTCGCCGGCCTCAGCGGCCTCATCAACGTGCTGATGCTGTCCGGTTCGCTGTTCATGCTGCAGGTCTATGACCGCGTTCTGCCTAGCCGCAGCGTGCCGACGCTGGTGGCGCTGATCATTCTGGTCGCCGTGCTTTATGCCTTCCAGGGCGTCCTCGAAGCGATCCGTGCGCGCGTGCTGACACGCATCGGCGCCGGCATCGACGAGCTCATCGCCGGCCGCGTCTTCAACTGCCTCGTGCGGCTGCCGCTCAGAACGCCTGATCGCGGCGAAGGCCTGCAGGCGCTACGCGATCTCGACCAGGTCAGCGGCTTCCTTTCCAGCCCCGGCCCGGGTGCGCTGTTCGATCTGCCATGGATGCCGCTCTATGTTGTGATCTGCTTTCTTTTCCATCCCTGGATCGGCGTCGCGGCGCTCATCGGCGCGCTGCTGCTGATCGCGCTGACGGGGCTCACCGATCGCCTGGTCCGCGCCCCGACCAAGGCAATGTCGGGCTTCGGCACAAGGCGCGGCGCGATCGCGCAGGCGAGCGCCCGCAACGCCGAAGTGCTGGCCGCCATGGGCATGGGCGAGAGGCTGGCCGGGCGCTGGAGCCAAGCAAACAACGCCTTCCGCGAGGCGCAGGCGCAGGCGAGCGACCTGACGAGCGGATTGGGTGCGGCTTCGCGCATCATGCGCATGATGCTGCAGTCGATGGTCCTGGCGCTCGGCGCCTATCTGGTCATTTACCAGCAGGCCACGCCCGGCATCATCATCGCCAGTTCAATCCTGACATCGCGGGCGCTGGCGCCGATCGAGCTCGCCACCGCGTATTGGAAGCACTTCCTCAGCGCGCGCCAGAGCTGGCAGAGGCTGGTCGATCTGTTTGCCGCCTTTCCGGTCGACGATGGCGGCATGGAGCTTCCGGCGCCAAACGCGACACTCGCTGTGGAAACCGTCGGGGTGACGGCGCCTGGTGGACGGCGCATCCTGCTGGAGGATATCGACTTTTCGCTCGACGCCGGCTCCGGCATGGGCCTGATCGGCCCGAGCGGCTCCGGAAAATCCTCGCTCGTGCGCGCGCTCGTCGGCGTATGGCCCACGATGCGCGGCAAGATCCGTCTCGACGGCGCTGCAATCGAGCAGTGGCCGGCGCAGGCGCTTGGCCGCCATATCGGCTATCTGCCGCAGGATGTCGAATTGTTCGCCGGTACGGTCGCCCAGAACATCAGCCGCTTCGACGAGAACGCCATGCCGGAGGCGATCATCGAGGCCTCCCAGGCTGCCGGCGTGCACGACATGATCCTGCGCCTGCCCGAAGGCTATCAAACCGAGATCGGCGAGAGCGGCGCGGCACTTTCCGCCGGACAGCGTCAGCGTGTAGGCCTGGCGCGCGCGCTGTTCGGCAATCCGTTCCTCGTCGTGCTCGACGAGCCGAATTCCAACCTCGATGCCGCGGGCGACCAAGCGCTGACGCGTGCCATCGAAGGCATCAAAGCGCGCGGCGGCATCGTCATCGTGGTCGCGCATCGTCCCAGCGCCCTCGCCGCGCTCGACCACTTGCTGGTGCTGAATGGCGGCAGACAGCAGGCATTCGGGCTGAAGAGCGAGATCGCACGGCAGGCTTTGCAGCCGGTGACGAAACCGCTGCATGCGGTCGGATCGGCGGGCTGAGATGAGGTCGGCAACTCCCGATTTCAAAGCCGATGCGTTGCGCGTGGTGCGCGACATCGTATTGTCCGCCAGGGCGCGCGCGATCGCGCTGCTCGACCGCGGTTCGAAGCCGATCGAAGGTGCTTCGCCCCAGCAGCAGCGCTTGCGTCAGGCCATTCGCAGGAACGTCCGGGCGGGAGCAATCGCAGCGGCGCTGCTTGTCGGCGGGCTCGGCCTTTGGGCGGCATCAAGCAGTCTTGCCGGAGCCGTGGTCGCAGGCGGCCATCTGGTCGTCGGCTCGAACGTGAAGTCCGTCCAGCATCCGCAAGGCGGCGTCGTCGGCGCTCTCAACGTGCAGAACGGCAGCACGGTCGAGGCGGGCGATGTCCTGGTGCGGCTGGACGACACGGTGGCGCGTGCCAATCTCGCCATCGTCGACAACGGTCTCGACGAGCTCTCTGCCCGCCGCGCCCGGCTGATTGCCGAACGCGACGGCGCCCAGGCGGTGCTCTATCCCGAGCAGCTGTCGGGAAACGCGCATGCCCCTCAGATCGGTCATCTTATCGACGGCGAGAACAGGCTGTTCGCGCTGCGGCGGCAGGCGCGCGAGGGCAAGATTTCACAGCTACGCGAGCGCATCGTGCAGTTCCGTCAGGAGATCGCGGGTATCGAGGCCCAGCTCAGGAGCAAGCAGCAGGAGATATCCCTCACCAAGATCGAGCTCGAGGGCATGCGGGACCTCTGGAAAAAGAAGCTGGTGCCGATCTCGCGTCTGGCCGATCGCGAACGCGCCGAGGCAAGGCTCGACGGCGAAAACGGGCAGTTGATCGCCGCCGCCGCGCAGACGCGAGGGCGCATCAGCGAGATGGAACTGGCGATCATCCAGATCGATCAGGACCTGCGCAGCGAAGTGGCGGGCGAACTGAGGGAGATCGACGGCAAGATGAGCGAACTGCGCGAGCGTCAGATCGCGGCCGAGCAAACGCTGAAGCAGATCGATATCCGCGCCCCGCAATCGGGCCGGGTGCATCAGCTGGCCGTGCACACGATCGGCGGCGTGATCGCGCCCGGCGAGGCAATCATGCAGATCGTGCCGAGCGCCGACGCGCTGGTGGTCGAGGCGCGCGTCGCGCCGCAGGACATCGACCAGGTGCGCATCGGACAGAACGCCACGCTTCGCCTTTCGGCCTTCAGCCAGCAGATCACGCCGGAAGTCGAGGGCCAGGTTGACCGTATCTCGCCCGACCTCATCGAGGACCAGAAAGCCGGGGTCGCCTATTACGCGGTGCGCATCGTGCTGACGCAAAGCAGCCTCAAACAGGCGGGATCGCTGGAACTGAAGCCGGGAATGCCGGCGGAGGTGTTCCTGAGAACCGGCGACCGCACGGTGCTTTCCTATCTGCTTAAGCCCCTGACCGATCAGGCGAGCCGCGCTTTCCGCGGCGACTAAGTCGCTCCGCTCTACAGATCCAGCCGAGGCTTGCGTCAGACCGATGGCAGGCCATTGCCCTTCGGCCTGAACACCTTCGCTTGCCCGCTTGAATTAATTGAACGTTCGTTTTATTATCTGCTTGGCAGAGGCAAACATGGCACGCACCACGGGTTCAGATGGCGAAAAAACCGAGGCGGCCGTTCGCAAGGCGGCGGTCGGGCTGATCGCGCGGCTCGGCTATGAGGCGATGTCGATGCGCCAGCTGGCGACCGAAGTCGGCGTGCAGGCCGCCGCGCTCTATCGCTATTTTCCCACCAAGGAGGATCTGCTGTTCACGCTGATGCGCGAGCATATGGAAGGCCTGCTCAAGGCCTGGGATGACGCGCGCCCGGCAGCGGCCGATCCGGCGGCGCGGCTCGCCGCCTATGTCGAGAACCACATTGCCTTCCATATCGAGCGGCGCCGCGCCACACATGTCTCCAACATGGAATTGCGCAGCCTCTCGCATGAGCGACTGACGCAGATCCTCAAGATGCGCACGGCCTATGAGAAGGAATTGCGCGCGATCCTGCGCGACGGCGCCGACGCCGGCATCTTCGAGATCGATGATGTCGGCCTGACCGCCATGGCGCTGATCCAGATGATGACCGGCGTCATCGTCTGGTTCCGTCCGGGCGAGCGGCTGTCGATCTCTGAAGTCACCACGACATATCTTTCGATGACAAGGCGGCTCGTCGGCGCGAAGATCGGCGCCGGCAGCGCAACGCGTCCCGTCCGACGCGCAAAGGAGGCCGCGGCACTTTGATTTCGCGCATTATCCTTATCGAAGTCGATTTCGGGGTCATGCGCCGGGAGGAACGCCATGTACACGAATACGCTGAACTTCGGGCTTGATGCCGACATCGAGGCGTTGCGCGATACCGTAAGGCGCTTCGCACAAGACAGGATCGCGCCGATCGCGGCCGATATCGACCGCTCCAACGAATTCCCGGCACATCTGTGGGGGGAGCTCGGCGCGCTCGGCCTGCTCGGCATCACCGCCGATGCCGAGTTCGGCGGCAGCGGTATGGGCTATCTCGCGCATGTCGTGGCGATGGAGGAGATTTCCCGCGCATCCGCCTCGGTCGGCCTCTCCTACGGCGCGCATTCCAATCTCTGCGTCAACCAGATCAACCGCTGGGCAACGCCGGCACAGAAGGAGAAATACCTCCCTGCGCTCTGCTCGGGCGAAAAGGTCGGCGCGCTGGCGATGTCGGAATCCGGATCAGGCTCGGACGTCGTGTCGCTGCGGCTGCGCGCCGAAAAGCGCAACGACCGCTATGTGCTCAACGGTTCGAAAATGTGGATCACCAACGGACCCGATGCCGAGACCTTGGTGGTCTATGCCAAGACCGATCCGGAGCGCAATTCGCGCGGCATCACCGCCTTCATCATCGAAAAAACCTTTGCCGGGTTTTCGGTGGCCCAAAAACTGGACAAGCTCGGCATGCGCGGCTCGAACACCGGCGAGCTCGTCTTCGAGAATGTCGAGGTGCCGTTCGAGAATGTGCTGCATGAGGAAGGGCGCGGCGTCGAGGTGCTGATGTCGGGCCTCGACTATGAGCGCGCCGTGCTCTCCGGCGGGCCGATCGGGCTGATGGCGGCCTGCCTCGACGTGGCGGTGCCTTACGTGCATGAGCGCAAGCAGTTCGGCCAGCCGATCGGCAGTTTTCAGCTGGTGCAGGGCAAGCTTGCCGACATGTATTCGACGATGAACGCGGCGCGCGCCTATGTCTACGCCGTGGCCGGTGCCTGCGACCGCGGCGAGACCACGCGCAAGGACGCCGCCGGCTGCGTGCTCTTCGCGGCCGAAAAGGCGACGCAGATGGCGCTCGATGCCATCCAGCTGCTCGGCGGCAACGGCTATATCAACGATTATCCGACCGGGCGGCTTCTGCGCGACGCCAAGCTCTACGAGATCGGCGCCGGCACCAGCGAGATCCGCCGCTGGCTGATCGGCCGCGAGATCATGGCGGAGGGAGTGTGATGTCTCCCTCCGTCACCTCAGCCGAACGCCTTGGGCAGGTCGTCGGTCGGCTTGGCGACGATCTGATGCTCATCGCGCCACAGAACCTCACGCTGGCGCCGGGACGTGATCGAGCGCACAGGCAAGCCGCCCTCCTCGATCAGCCAGGCGCAATAGCGCGCACGGCTGATGGCTTCCTTGGCGTTCGGGTGGAACCAGCAGACGCCCCAAATCGGCTCACGGCGCTTGAAATGCCGCCCAACCCGGCCAGGAATGGGCAAATGCCGATTGAACCAGTCGAACTGATCCTCCAGTTCGCCATGGATCCAGTCCGGGCAGCCATTCCGGTACAAGTACCAGGACGCATGGAAAAAGCCGCTCTCTACCCGGCTCTTCGGATGGATCAGCGGCGTTACAAACCGCACATACATAGTGACACCCACAGCGCTTGCAGGCGCCGTGTTCCTTTTGCTCGAATCCGGGACGTGGAAAGCCGCCCTTCGGCGGCGTCAGGCCATGGCCGAGGGGAGACATTTGTTGAAACGCATATCGATGCCTTTCATCGTCGCCTCCTGAGGTGTCATTCGTACAAAAGATGCCGCGCTGCGCACGCAGCATCCGGGTGCGGGCTGTTACACTGGTTGCGTTGCGGCATCAAGAGGTGTGAGGAATAACGTGGCCACACTCCAAACCCAAATCTCCCCCTCCTCGGAAAGCTTCCGCGCCAATGCCGAGCGCATGCGGGCGCTGGTCGACGATATCGCCGAGAAGGCGGCGGGCATCGAGCGAGGCGGCTCGGACGAGGCGCGCGAGCGCCACCAAAGCCGCGGCAAGCTGCTGCCGCGCGAAAGATTGGCGCAACTGCTCGACACCGGCTCGCCTTTTCTCGAGGTCGGCCAGTTCGCGGCATGGTCGATGTATGGCGAGGATATTCCGTCGGCCGGCATCATCACCGGCATCGGCCGTGTCGAAGGCCGGGAGGTGATGGTCGTCGTCAACGACGCGACGGTGAAAGGCGGCACCTATTATCCGGTGACGGTGAAGAAGCATCTGCGCGCGCAGGAGATCGCGCTGCAGAACAAGCTGCCTTGCGTCTACCTGGTCGACAGCGGCGGCGCCAACCTGCCCAACCAGGACGAGGTCTTCCCCGACCGTGAGCATTTCGGCCGCATCTTCTACAACCAGGCCAACATGTCGGCAGCCGGCATCCCGCAGATCGCTTGCGTCATGGGCTCCTGCACGGCGGGCGGGGCCTATGTGCCGGCGATGTCGGACGAAACGATCATGGTGCGCAACCAGGCGACCATTTTTCTTGGCGGCCCGCCGCTGGTGAAGGCTGCCACCGGCGAGGATGTCAGCGCCGAGGAGCTCGGCGGCGCCGAGGTCCACACCAGGCTTTCCGGCGTCGCCGACCACTATGCCATGGATGACGAGCACGCGCTGGCCATTTGCCGACGCATCGTCAAGAACCTGAATCGGAACAAGGCCGTAAGCCTGAACTTACAGAAACCAGTATCACCGCTTCACGATCCGCATGAACTCTACGGCATCGTGCCGACTGATTTGCGCCAGCCCTATGACGTTCGCGAGGTGATCGCGCGTCTGGTCGACGGTTCCGAGTTCGACGAGTTCAAGCAGAATTACGGCACCACCTTGGTCACCGGTTTTGCGCATCTGCACGGCATGCCGGTCGGCATCCTCGGCAACAATGGGGTGCTGTTCTCGGAAAGCGCGCTGAAGGGCGCGCATTTCATCGAGCTCTGCTGCCAGCGCGGCATTCCGCTGATCTTCCTGCAGAACATCACCGGCTTCATGGTCGGGCGAAAGTATGAGGCCGGCGGCATCGCCAAGGACGGCGCCAAGCTGGTCACGGCGGTCGCCACGGCACGCGTGCCGAAGCTTACGGTGATCATCGGCGGTTCGTTCGGCGCCGGCAATTACGGCATGTGCGGCCGCGCCTATTCGCCCCGCTTCCTGTGGATGTGGCCGAATGCGCGCATTTCGGTGATGGGCGGCGAGCAGGCGGCGACGGTGCTCGCCATGGTCAAGCGCGAGGGCATCGAGCGCAAGGGCGGTGAGTGGAGCGCCGAAGAGGAAGCGAAATTCAGGAAGCCGATCCTGATGAAATACGAGCATGAGGGTCACCCGCTCTATTCTTCGGCAAGGCTTTGGGACGACGGCATCATCGATCCGGCCAGGACGCGCGAGGTGCTGGCGCTCAGCCTCTCGGCGGCGCTCAATACCGGGGTCGAGGAAACGAAGTTCGGCGTGTTCAGGATGTGACGATGAGCGGCGTCAGCGATAGGATCCGCGTGCATACCGGCGACATCACCAGGCTTAAGGTCGATGCCATCGTCAATGCCGCCAATTCCTCGCTGCTCGGCGGCGGTGGTGTCGACGGCGCTATCCACCGCGCCGCCGGGCCGGAGCTGGTCGCCGAATGCCGCACGCTGAACGGCTGCAGGACCGGGGATGCCAAACTGACGAAAGGCTACCGGCTGCCGGCGCGCTATGTCATTCACACTGTCGGCCCGGTCTGGCACGGCGGGGGCGAGAGCGAGGCGGAGTTGCTCGCCTCCTGCTATCGGCGCTCGCTGGAGATTGCCGCCGGTAAGGACTGTCGAACGATAGCATTTCCGGCGATCTCGACCGGCATCTACGGCTATCCGAAAGATCAGGCTGCCGAAGTAGCCGTCGGCACGGTTGCTGTTTTTCTAGGCGAAAACGCCATCCCCGAGACCGTCACTTTCTGCTGCTTCGACGATCTGACTGCCAGACTATACAGCTCAGCCGTTGCTGCGATTGGGGGAGCCTGAACTTTATGACAAAGACGTTCCACCCGTTCACGAGATCGAGATTCTTGAGTGACCATCTAGCGACGCCGGCAAATATTCGATATTGCTCATCCTGCATTGTCTCATGGGGATGGGGTAAAAATGATACGAGAATATCTGCGGAAAGCATCCGCGTCGATACTTGCAGGAATGCTTATATGCGCCTCGTGCGGCGCTGTCGTCGCCGGGTCGCTGGCTGGAAGCGAGGGGGACAAGCGCTTTCCACCCTACATCCCACGCAATCCCAAGGATCCGTGCAACAGGGCGTACAAGGCCTATTTGGCGGCGAGCGGCCATTCAGCCTACGCGACCACGCCTTATGCCCGGATCATGTCGTCTTACATCATCTGTGGTGGACACCTGAATGCGCCGTCCCAAAAGGTTGCGGAAGAGCTGGCGATGAAATCCTGCCTGGCCACGCGCGCGCACTACAAGGTGACTACGGGCGGCGCCTGCGAGATCGCCGCATCGAAGTAGGCCCGCGCCTGCCGAATTGGCGCTGCCCGTCGCAAACTCGGGAGGCTCCATGTTCGGCAAGATCCTGATCGCCAATCGCGGCGAGATCGCTTGCCGCGTCATCCGCACCGCGCGCAAGCTCGGCGTGCGAACAGTCGCCGTCTATTCGGATGCCGACGCGCGAGCGCTGCATGTCGAGATGGCCGACGAGGCGGTGCATATCGGCCCCTCGCCGGTCGGTGACAGCTATCTGCGCGGCGACAGGATCATTGCCGCGGCGCTTGCCACAGGCGCCGAGGCAATCCACCCCGGCTACGGCTTCCTGTCGGAGAACCCCGACTTCGTCGACCAGGTGACGGCGGCGGGCCTCATCTTCATCGGCCCGTCCGCCGCCTCGATCCGCGCCATGGGGCTGAAGGATGCCGCCAAGCGGTTGATGGAAAAGGCCGGCGTTCCGGTGGTGCCGGGCTATCACGGCGAAGCGCAGGAGATTGTGCTGCTTGCCACAAAAGCGCGCGAGATCGGCTACCCGGTGCTGATCAAGGCGCGCGCCGGCGGCGGCGGCAAGGGCATGCGGCGCGTCGACCATCCGGACGACTTCTCCGAGGCGCTGTCCGGAGCGCGGCGCGAGGCCAAGGCTGCCTTCGGCGACGACCGCGTTCTGGTCGAAAAATATGTCGACAAGCCGCGACACATCGAAGTCCAGGTGTTCGGCGACAATTTCGGCAATGTCGTGCATCTTTTCGAGCGCGACTGCTCGGCGCAGCGCCGCCACCAGAAGGTGATCGAGGAGGCGCCCGCCCCCGGCATGACGCCGGCGCTGCGCAAGGCGATGACGGAAGCGGCGGTGAAGGCCGCCAAGGCAATCAGCTATTCGGGCGCCGGCACGATCGAATTCATCGTCGATGCTTCCGAGGCCCTCAAAGCCGACCGCTTCTGGTTCATGGAGATGAACACACGGCTGCAGGTCGAGCATCCCGTCACCGAGATGGTCACCGGCGTCGATCTGGTCGAATGGCAGCTTCGTGTCGCCGCCGGCGAAAAACTGCCGAAGGCGCAGAACGAGATCGCCCTTGCCGGACATGCTTTCGAGGCGCGCATCTACGCCGAGGACGCGGCCAAGGGATTCCTGCCGGCGACGGGCACGCTTTATCATCTCAAATTCCCCGACACGCCGCCGGAGGATGCCGCCATGCGCATCGAGACCGGCGTGCGGGCCGGCGATGCGATCTCGCCCTTCTACGATCCGATGATCGCCAAGCTGGTGGTGCACGCTAGGGACAGAACCACCGCGCTTGGCGCGCTGCACAAGGCGCTGGCCCGAACCGAAGTTGCCGGCTCGACGGTCAACACCGCCTTCCTTGCAGCACTCGCCGCCGACGCCGATTTCGCGGCGGGCGATATCGACACCGGCCTGATCGGCCGGCATCAGGATGCTCTCGTCGCTGTTCCCCCGCCAAGCGATGAAGCGATCGCCGCGGCGGCGCTGGCAGCGACCGACGCAAGCACGGCGGGTCCGGCCGCCGATCCGTGGTCCTCGCTCGCCGGCTATGCGCATTTCCATACGCTGGCGCGCCGCACCCGGTTGCGTTACGGCGAGGAGAACATCCTGGCCCGGGTATCGGCGCGGCCTGACGGCCGCTTCCAGGTGGCGCTGGAGGCGCCGCATGACGCGATCAACGCGCACGACCTCAGGAGCATGCCGCGCAGCGCGCGCTGGCCGGGCCATGTCACGGTGTTCGAAGGAGCGGTCGGATATACATTCACGGTGCCGGATCCGCTGGCCAAGGCGGATGAGGCCGCGGCCGCGTCGGACAGCCTGCGCGCGCCGATGCCGGGATCGGTCAAGCTGGTGCGCGCGGCAGCGGGCGATACCGTTATCAAGGGCCAGCCGCTCCTAATCCTCGAAGCGATGAAGATGGAGCACACGATCGCCGCACCCCATGATGGGGTGATTGCCGAGATCGCGGCCGAAGGCGCGCAAGTGAGCGACGGCACGGTGCTGGTGCGGTTCGAGGACGCACGGGGCTGAGCTGCCGGTCGCCTTGGATCGGCAACGGGACAAACTGGCTGGGGCGGCAGGACTCCAGGGGGGCGCCGTAGAGCGCCGAACTGGCCTCCAAATCAGTGCCAAGGCACATACGAAAACGGCCGGGACAAATCCCGGCCATTTCCAATCGATCTGCAGAACGAATTACGGCTTGATCGGCGCGTATTTGCCGTCGTGCCACTGGTTGATGTCGTAGCTGGCGTTCTTCAGGTCGCCCTTCTCGTCGAAGATCACGTCGCCGACCACGGTGCTGATCGGCTTGCCGTCCTTCAGCGCCTCGGCGACCTTGGCCGGGTCGTCGGTGCCGGCGCGCTTGACGCCTTCGGCCACCGCCTGGATCACTGCATAGGAGAACAGCGTGAAACCTTCCGGTGTGAAGCCGCCTTGCTTGATCTTGGCCACGGCCTCCTTCGCTTCCGGCTTCGACTGCGGATCCGAGGGGAAGACGAACATTGTGCCTTCACCGGCCGGGCCGGCGATCTGCCAGAATTCCGGCGAGGCGATCGAGTCCGGCATGATCAGCTGGAACTTGACGTTCTGCTCCGCTGCCTGGCGCAGGATCAAGCCGGCCTCCGGATGGTAGCCGCCGAAATAGACGACGTCGGCCTTGAGCTCTTTCAGCTTGGTGACCAAAGCCGAATAGTCCTTCTCGCCGGCATTGATGCCTTCATAGTCGACCTCCTTGAGGCCGCCGGCATTCATGGTCGCCTTGACAGCATCGGCAACGCCCTGACCGTAGGCGCTCTTGTCGTGCAGGACGACGACGTTCTTGCCGGCATATTTCTTGGCGATCCATGGACCGATGAAAGCGCCCTGCGCATCGTCACGCGTGTAGAGGCGCATGATCGTCGGCCAGCCGGCCTTGGCCGCGGCGTCGGTCAGTTCCGGATTCGACGAGGCCGGGCTCATCATCAGGGTGCCGGCTTCGGCGTAGACGGCGGAAGCGGGAATGCTCGAGCCCGAGCAGGCATGGCCGTCGACGAACTTGACGCCGTTGGCAACGATACGGTTGGCGACCGACACGGCCTGCTTCGGATCGCATTGGTCGTCCTGGATGTCGATCTTGATCTTGTTGCCGTTGACACCTCCGGCGGCATTGATGGCATCCGCCGCGGCCTGCGCGCCCTGCTTGAACTGGTCGCCGATGTTGGCGAGCTGCCCGGTCATCGGGCCGACCACCGAAATCGTGATGTCGTCGGCGAAGGCAACCGATGCGCTCATCGTCAGGCCCAATGCGGCCGCGCTCAAAATACCCAATCTTTTCATGACAATAGAACTCCTCCACTTGCGCGCGGCCGTTCCGGCCACGCTTCTTCCAGAGAGCCGGGACAATTTCACCCTTCGCCGGAACTGTCGAGAGCACAATGTATCGGGATTTGGTTCATTCCGACGGGGAGTTCTTGGGCCAAGCCGCCGTTCCCATACAGCCGGAGACTGCGCAAATGCAAAAGCCGCGCCGGCCTTGTCCCGGCCGGTCGCGGCTTTTGCAGTCGAGCTTCCCGGCGCCCCGCGCACCTGAACCCGCTCGCTTCCCTGTGTTGTCGCACGGCTTGAGTTCGTTGACCTGCCGCGTTCTTGGTCTGGTTAACCGGCCTTTTGCGGCCTTGTCCCTTAAGAGCTTCCGGCCCTTACCCCGCAAAATCAGTGCATCGTCATCCATTCGCGCGCTTCGCGCAGCGCCTTGGCGATCTCGGCCTTCGACATCGATGCCGACAATTCCGAGCGCAGCTCGGCGGCGCGGAGCGATCCCTTGATCGCGGCGATGTTGAACCATTTGTGGGCGGCAATGACGTCGGTCTCGCAATCGCGGCCGGTCGCATACATCATGCCCAGTTCGAAAAGAATGTCGGCCTGGGCAGTTGCCCCCATGGCGCCGAAGCCGGCTTCAAGCATTTCAAAGCGTGCCATTTCAATCCCCTGTCTGCTCCCGAGAGCTGCCTCCTTCTGTCCCTGGAATTCCCCTGGGCGGGCCGCTCTTTCGATGCTTTCGAGGATGACGGCTCGCCTTGAATCCGTCGTTAAATGGCTTGCTTAATTTGAAGAAAACAAAGCTAAAACAAGAGGTAAACGCGAAGAACCGTTAAGCATAGGAATCCAGCAATTCAGCCGATCTGCGCCAAATTCGTCGAAAATTTGAGGCGCGGGAATCAAGACTTCGCTAACCACGGAAACCGAAGCCTTTTTCGCCATCCGTTCATTTCCAGCGACCGACGCGGCCGAAATCCTTACAAGCTTCCGTCGCGGCACCGCTTTCGTTTTGGCGATGGCTGGATTAGCTTTACGTTTGCGTAAGGGACAGAGAGGCGGAACGAGGCCCGCCGGAACCCTAAAGGGAGGACAAGCATGTTTCGAAAAGTCAGCCTGGCCCTGGCGGCCACCTTGATGATGGCAGGCGCCGCGTCGGCCGACCCGATCGAGGGCAATTGGAAGACGCAGGCCGGATCGACAGCGGCGATCGCCGGCGGCGGGGCGTTTTCCATCACGCTCAAGTCCGGCAAATATGCCGGCAAGACGATCGGCTCCTTCAAGGCGACCGGCGACAACAAGTACACCGGCACAATAACAGACCCGGAAACCGACAAGACCTATTCCGGCAAGGCGACGCTTTCCGGCACCTCGCTAAAAATGAGCGGCTGCGTTCTGGGCGGGCTGATCTGCAAGACCCAGACCTGGCACAAGCTCTGACAGTCGAACGGATGACGATGCAAAAACGGGGCCCGGCGCCCCGTTTTCTTTTTGAGCGCCGTTTCTGAGCGCAGCGCTGGACAAGGCATTTCGCAGGCCTTGGCCGGGTCATGACCCCATCAGCCAATTTGAACCGCAGATGAATACCGGTCTCAGAACCGGTTCAGAGGCGTTCGGGCATTCTCCTCGCCATTGAAGGAGAGACCAATGCTTGTCCGCCGCTTCACCATCGTCTGCCTGCTGATGAGCCTGTTCGGCATGTTCTTCGCCATCCTCGTGGCCGAAGCCGGCCGTCCGGCGCGCTCACCGCGAATGGCCCGATACCTGCCGGCTGGACTGCATGAACCATTTCGGCCGCTGAAACGACCAATACTCGAAACCGGAACGACCACCATGAACCGCATCGCTGCCTCCACCCTCAAAGCTCTTCGGCTCCTGCCGCGTGCGATGCTCATCCTGATGGTGCTTGCCGCTCCTGTGCTGGCGGTGCCGATGATGCGCGCCGACGCCGGTTCGGTCATCGAGGCGCCAACGCCGAAGAAGGCAGGCATCGGCTTCGTGCTGCTGGTCAGCCTGCAGCGTGGCTGACACGGCCAGAGAAAAATACTCCGCAAGGCGGGCTTCGCGCCCGCCTCCCCCTCCCAAGCGCTCTTCCAAATCCCTATATTGGGCCATGGAAAAGCGAATCTACCCCCAAGCCATCGAATCGGTCGTCATGCCGGAGCCTTTCGGCAGGCAGAGTTTTGACGACGCCAAGAAGGCGGTCGCGGCGCTGGAGGCGCTCTACGACCGCAACACCAAATTCCTGCGCGATTCCTTCGCCAAGCTCGCCGCCGGCGGCGACGAGAGCAGGCGCTACCGGGCCTTCTATCCGCAGATCGGCGTCACCACCACCTCGTTCACGCAGATCGACTCGCGCCAGGCCTACGGCCATATGCCGACGCCCGGGCATTTTGCCACCACCATCACCCAGCCAAAGCTGTTCGAGAACTATCTCGTCGAGCAGCTTCGGCTCATCATGCGCAATCACGGCGTCCAGGTCACGGTGTCGGAATCGACGACGCCGATCCCGCTGCATTTCGCCTTCCTGGAGGGCACCTATGTCGATGGCACGGCTGCCGAGCGGATCAGGCGGCCGATACGCGACCTGTTCGACGTGCCGGATCTCGACGGCACGGACGACCAGATCGCCAACGGCACTTTCGAGGTGGCGTTCGGCGAGCCGAGGCCGCTGGCGCCGTTCACGGCCCAGCGCATCGACTATTCGCTGCACCGCATGACGCACTACACGGCGACCAGCCCGCAGCATTTCCAGAATTTCGTGCTGTTCACCAATTACCAGTTTTACATCGACGAGTTCGTGGCGCGGGCCCGCGAGCTGATGGAGAGCGGCGGCGGCGGTTACAGCGAATTCGTCGAGCCGGGCAACCTCGTGACTAAGGCCGGGGCCGGCGCGGCGAGCGAAGGCACCCCGCCACAGCGCCTGCCGCAAATGCCGGCCTACCACCTGAAGAAGTCGGGCCATGGCGGCATCACCATGGTCAATATCGGCGTCGGCCCGTCCAACGCCAAGACCATCACCGACCATATCGCGGTGCTTCGGCCACATGCCTGGGTGATGCTCGGCCACTGCGCCGGCCTGCGCAATACGCAGGCACTGGGCGACTATGTGCTGGCCCATGCTTATGTGCGCGAGGATCATGTGCTCGACGACGACCTGCCGGTCTGGGTGCCGATCCCGCCGCTGGCCGAGATCCAGGTGGCGCTGCAGGAAGCGGTCGCCGAGGTAACGGGACTTTCCGGCTACGATCTCAAGCGCATCATGCGCACCGGCACCGTCGCCACCATCGACAACCGCAACTGGGAACTGCGTGACCAGCGCGGACCGGTGCAGCGCCTTTCGCAGTCGCGCGCCATCGCGCTCGACATGGAATCGGCGACGATCGCCGCCAACGGCTTCCGCTTCCGCGTGCCCTACGGCACGCTGCTGTGCGTCTCCGACAAGCCTTTGCATGGCGAACTGAAACTGCCCGGCATGGCGACGGAATTCTACAAGCGGCAGGTGGCGCAGCACCTCACCATCGGCATCAGGGCGATGGAGAAGCTGGCCGAAATGCCGATGGAGCGGCTGCATTCGCGCAAGTTGAGAAGCTTCTCCGAGACTGCTTTCCAGTAGCCGAGGCAACTCATCGTCTTGCCCGGGCCGCAATTTTGCCGATAAGCAGGCCTGAGCGAGAGTATGTCGCTGCAAAAAGATGCCGGCGACATTCGGCAGAACACGACTGACCATGACAACAGGCGGCGCGCGCTCAAACATGACGGCTGGGGTGGCATTCCTGGCGATGACGGCACTCACGGCCGCGCTGCTGGCCGGATTCCTCGGCGCGCTGCATCCGGCCCTCGATTCGTTCTCGCATTTTCGTATTCACCTGAGCGTGTTCACGGCGCTGCTGGCGGTGGCGCTGCTTGCCAGTTCCTACCGGCTGCAGGCGGCAGCAGCGCTGCTCTTCGCCCTCGCCTGCCTCGCCACGACGGCCAGCGCGCTGCCCAGGTTGTGGCCGCAGCAGGCGGTCGCCAAACCTGCCGACCGTATCGTCTATAGCCTGCTGCAGATCAATCTTCGCTTCGACAATCCGACGCCCAAGAAGGTGCTGTCGCTGATCGGCCGCACCAACCCTGATGTGATCACCCTCGACGAGGTGTCGGGAATGTGGACGAGAGAGCTCGGCTATATCACCGGCGCCTATCCGTACCGCATCCTCTGCCCTTACCCCAACGGCGTGTTCGGCGTCGCGCTGCTCTCGCGACGGCCTTTTGCCGCCGGCACGGCGCCGCATTGCGAGCCGCGCGGCGCGATGGCTACCGCCACGATCGATTTCGGCGGCACCGGCGTCGATGTCGCGGCAATCCATTTGAGCTGGCCGTGGCCGCGCGAGCAGTACTGGCAGATCGGCGAGCTGGCGGGGCCGCTTGCCGCGCTCGGCGAAACCGCCATCATGGCCGGCGACTGCAACGCCGTGCCGTGGAGCGCTGCAGTGCGTCGTGTCGCCTCGCTCGGCGGACTGAGCGTTATGCCGTCGGCCGGGCCGACCTGGATCCATCGGAAGCTACCGGATTTCATCCGGCGCTTCGCCGGCCTGCCGATCGACCAGGTGTTCAGCAAGGGCGCCGTGACCATCCACTCGGCGACGCGGCTGGAAGACGCCGGTTCCGACCACTTGCCGGTGCTGATCGAGTTCTCGTTGCGGTCCGACGGCCGACAGCCCGAGGACGAGCATCAGTCGGCGCTGGCGGCAAACGCACAACTTGGCAACACGGGCGGTTAGCGTCGCATTGCTTCCCGCCGCATCGCCGGTTTCTGCTTGTGCCGCTAAGGCCTGATCAAAGCAGCGACGAGGTGCTCGACATGACCTCCTTCGCGGTGCTCGCGGGCATCGAAGGCATTTTGCCTGGCCTCGTATTCGGCATAGACGGCCTGGATGCGCCGGCGCGCCTCGCTGCGCGCCTTGTAGCAATAGGGGTCGTTAGCGACCCTAAGACCGGTGATCGAGCGATCGGTGACGCGCATCATTTCCCGGGCAATGCGGCCATGGGTTCCCTCGTGGGCGCGCACGCCGGCGAAGAACCGGTTCCAGCGCTCCTTCAATGCAGGCGTGGCTGGCGACGCCAAGCGGGGGAAAGTGTAGAAGAGACTGAGCGTTCCGTTTGCCTGCCGTATCCGGCACGAGCCCTTGTCCTGGATAACGCCAAGCTCCCAGTCGGCCGTATAGGCGGTCTGGGCGATGGCATGCGTCATGAAGCCGTGCTTGGGGCCCCTGCTGCCCATCGCCTCGATGAGCGCCGCGCCCGAATTGCCGGCAATGTCATAGGTGCGCGTCTGGACCAGCACCTTGGTGCCGGCCGAAGCCTGCGGCGCGCAGAGCGCGCCGAGCGCGACAAGGCATGTCAGAACCGCCAGGCGCATAACCGTCTCCTCCCTATCCTCAGGGAAAGGGAACACAAGCAGGCAGCGGATTCAACAGCCTTGAGGTTGCGCCGTCGCAACCGTATTGCTCTTGGTGCCGCCTCTTACCCGGCTCGAACCAGCTTCTCCCACAGGATGGCGGCTGGCGAGCCGGCCCGGCCAGACGTGGGGCTCACATGCCTTGGTAGACCGGCCCCTCTCCGCCTTGCGGGGGCACCCAATTGATGTTCCGGTTCGGGTCCTTGATGTCGCAAGTCTTGCAGTGGACGCAGTTCTGCGCGTTGATGACGAAGCGCACGTCCTTGGCGGACGGATCGGCAGCGGCATTGCCGTCCTTGTCCACCCACTCATAGACGCCGGCCGGGCAGTAGCGGGTCGATGGCCCGGCGAACACGTCGTGCTCGGAACGCTGCTGCAGCGCCATGTCGCCGACGATGAGGTGCACGGGCTCATTTTCCTCATGGTTGGTGTTGGACAAAAACACCGAGGAGAGCCGGTCGAAGGTCAAGACGCCATCCGCCTTCGGATAAGCGATTTTCTGGTGCTTGGAGGCGGGCTCGAGCGTCGCATAGTCGGCCTTGCCGTGCTTCAGCGTGCCGAAGGGCGAGAAGCCGAACAGCGTGTTCAGCCACATGTCGAGACCACCGATACCGACACCGACGATGGTGCCGAAGCGCGACCACAGCGGCTTCACGTTGCGCACCTTCTTCAGGTCCCTGCCGATGTCGCTGCCGCGCCAGGCGTCTTCATAGGAGGCGAGCTCGTCATTGGCCCGGCCGGCGGCAATGGCGTCCGCGACATGCTCGGCCGCCAGCATGCCCGACAGCACCGCATTGTGCGAGCCCTTGATGCGGGGCACGTTGACGAAGCCGGCCGCGCAGCCCATCAGCACGCCGCCCGGGAATGAAAGCTTCGGCACCGATTGCCAGCCCCCCTCGGTGATGGCGCGAGCGCCATAGCCGATCCGCTTGGCGCCCTCGAAGGTGCCTCTGATCGCCGGATGAGTCTTGAAGCGCTGGAATTCCTCGAAGGGCGAGAGCCAGGGGTTCTTATAGTTCAGATGGACGACGAAGCCGACCGCCACCTGGTTGTCTTCGAGATGGTAGAGGAAGGAGCCGCCGCCGGTTTTCATGTCGAGCGGCCAGCCGAAGGAGTGCTGCACCAGCCCCGGCTTGTGGTTCTCAGGCTTGACCTGCCAGAGTTCCTTGAGACCGATGCCGAACTTGGCTGGCTCGCGGCCGTCGGCAAGCTGGTATTTGTCGATCAGTTGCTTGGCCAAAGAGCCGCGCGCGCCCTCGCCGATCAGCACGTATTTGCCCATCAGCGCCATGCCCGGAGCGTAGGCCGGGCCACGCGTGCCGTCCTTCTCGACGCCCATGTCGCCAGTGATCACGCCGGTCACGGCGCCGGCTTCGTTGTAGACAAGGCTCGCCGCGGCAAAGCCCGGATAAATCTCGACGCCGAGCGCCTCGGCCTTGGTCGCCAGCCAGCGGCAGACATTGCCGAGCGAGACGATGTAGTTGCCGTGATTGTTCATCAGCGGCGGCATCAGGAAGTTGGGTAGGCGGAAGGACCCGGCGGGGCCGAGCACCAGAAAATGATCGTCGGTGACAGGCGTCTTGAAAGGGTGCCCTTCCTCCTCGCGCCAGCCCGGCAAAAGGCGGTCGATGCCGATCGGGTCGACGACGGCGCCGGATAGGATATGGGCGCCGACCTCGCCGCCCTTTTCCAGCACGACGACGGAAAGGTCGGGGTTGAGCTGCTTCAGACGGATCGCCGCGGCAAGGCCGGCCGGACCGGCGCCGACGATGACCACGTCGAATTCCATGCTCTCGCGTTCGATTTCGCTCATCTGCCCCTCGCTGGCTTGCCCTATTCTCGCATTTTGCTGGCTCACGCGCTGCATAGCGCATCAATTCGCGACGCGAAACCGGCGCTGACGTGACAAAGCCGATTTCGACAAAAAGTCGCGGTGTTCCATACGAAACGGCCATCGGACAGGCGACGGCGAAGCATAGGCCAGGGCCATGCAGTTGGAAGGCCAGGCCTGTCCGGCACGTTTTTAATTGTTCGACGGCTTGCTTATCGGCAATACTTGGCCCCATGCGCACTCCCGAGCCAATCGGCTTTTCATTGAAGCGCTTACTCTTCACGCTCGGCGTGCTCTGCCGCGCGGTTCTTCCGCTCCTCTTTTCGCTCGGCGCCGCCCAGGCCGATCCGCAAAAAGTCTGGGCGGCCGGCGCCTACTCCTTTTCCGACGAGCTCGGCGGCTTCCGCATCACCGGCGCTTCCGGAATTGGCACCAAGGATGACCCGCTGGTCATCACCGAGGAGCTGAATTCGGCGACGCCAGTGACGCTGACCATCCGCGCGATCCGGCCGATCGAAGCCTTCGGCAGGGCCGGCAACGTGGCCAATGGGGTTATGTACATGCGCATCGACGTGCTCAACAACAGCTCCCTGCCCTGGGTCGAGTTCCAGTTCGAGCTGCAGGAAATCCTCGACCAGCCGAGCGTGTTCGGCGACGGTCTCTCCTTCGACCAGCGCAACAAGAATCCCGACAACATCGTCTCGAGCAACTTCGCCGATTTCGACCGCCAGTTCGAACCCTATGACCGGCTCTTGTTCAAGAACGGCAAGGTCGACCCGCTGAAGACGGCGACGTTCGAGTTCCTGATCACCGACTACACGCCGCGCTGGACATTTTTCCTGGTGCAGGATCCGCGCATACCGACGGGCTGACAGACATTGCGCTGACTGGCGAATTCCGGGCGGTTGCAAATCTTTGCCGCGCGGACGATGGTGGCGCCATGACTGCCGCCTCCCCCAACAACCCGATCGATATCGCAGAGCTGCTGGCCTTCTATGCCAGCGCCGGCGTTGACGAGGCGCTGGAAGACACACCTGTCAACCGCTTCGCCGAGGCCAAGCCGAAGCAAGCCGAGCGCGCGCCGGCGCAGGCCGCAACCGCGCGTGAAAGCATGCCCCTGGAGCGGCCGGCATCGGAGCCCGGATTGGAGGCAGGCCGGGCGGCGGAACGGCCGGCGGCATCGACGGGACTTGACGCAAGCCAAGTGCCCGATGCGCCGCGGCGCCCGACGCTCACCACCGCCACGGTCCCCGACGAGGGGCAGATCAAGCTCGCGCGGCAGCTGGCGGCGAGCGCCTCGACGCTTGACGAACTGCGCCAGCAGATGGCGGCGTTCGACGGCTGCAATCTCAAATTCACCGCCAAGAACCTGGTCTTCGCCGACGGCAACCCGAATGCCGACCTGATGCTCGTCGGCGAGGCGCCGGGCCGCGACGAGGACCTCGAAGGGCTGCCCTTCGTCGGCCGCTCCGGACGGCTGCTCGACAGCATGCTGGCAGCGATCGGCCTCGACCGGACATCGGCCTATATTGCCAACGTCATTCCGTGGCGCCCGCCGGGCAACCGAACGCCGACGCCGCACGAGACCGAGATCTGCCGCCCGTTCATCGAAAGGCAGATCGAGCTGGTCAATCCGAAGGTGCTGGTCAATCTCGGCGGCCCTTCCGCCAAGACGCTGCTCAACACGACCGAGGGCATCCTGCGCCTGCGCGGCAATTGGCGCGTCCACACCACCCAGTCGGGCATTGCCATTCCAGCGATGCCGACGCTGCATCCGGCGTATCTGCTTCGCACGCCTGCACACAAGAAGCTGGCGTGGCGGGATTTTCTCGAGGTGAAGGCGAAACTGAGGGCGTTGGGGTGAAGCACCTTCCCTTCTCCCACAACAAGGGAGAAGGGGAGCGATAACCTCTCAGGTAATTGAATTACTCCCCTCGCCGGCCTACTCATCCCCCATGACAACACCCGACGTCTCCGCCGGCAGCCTCATTCGCGAGTGGCGCACGCGCCGGCGCATGAGCCAGCTCGACCTCGCCATGGAAGCCGATATCTCGCAGCGGCATCTCTCCTTCGTCGAAAGCGGCCGCGCCCAGCCTTCGCGCGAGATGGTGCTGCATCTGGCCGAGCAGCTTGCCATTCCTCTACGCCAGCGCAACCAGCTTTTGCTCGCGGCCGGCTTCGCGCCGAGCTTCAGCGAAAGGCCGCTGACCGATACGACGCTGGCGCCGGCGATGGCTGCGGTCGAGACGGTGCTCAAGGGCCACGAGCCCTTCCCGGCGCTGGCGGTCGACCGGCACTGGAACCTCGTTTGCGCCAACGCGGCGATCGGCCCGTTCCTGGCCGACGTCTCGGAGCCGTGGCTGCTCAAGCCGCCGGTCAATGTGCTGAGGCTCAGCCTGCATCCCGGTGGCGTCGCGCCGCGCATCGTCAACCTCGCGGAATGGCGCGCGCATCTGCTCGAGCGCCTCAAGCACCAGAACGACGCCACCGGCGACTCCATGCTGATCGAGTTGGAGAAGGAATTGCACGGCTATCCGTCCGGGCTGAGGAGCAGCCGGCCGGCGCCGGTCGAGCCAAGCGGCATCGTCCATCCGCTCAGGCTCGCGCATGGCGATCAGGTGCTGTCCTTCATCAGCACGATCACCGTCTTCGGTACGCCGCTCGACGTGACGCTGTCGGAGCTGGCGATCGAATCCTTCTTCCCCGCCGACGACCAGACGCGGACCGTGCTGGTGCGGCTGGCGAAGGAGCGGACGGCCGCTTCGTAGGCTTACCCCTGCGGCGGCGTCGCCCTTCGGGTGCGCGTGCGCTCGAGGCCAAGTTGCCTTTCGCGCCAGATGATGAAGATGCCGGCGGCAACCACAATCATGCCGCCGATCAGCGTGTTGAGCGACGTCACATCGCCGAACACAAGATAGCCGATGACGACGCCGAGAATCATCGAGCTATATTCGAAAGGCGCCACGACCGAAGCCTCGGCGTGGCGGTAGGCGGCCGTCATCAGGATCTGACCGAGCCCGCCGCAGAAGCCGGCCATGACAAGCAGCGCGGCTTGCATCGGCGTCAGCATCTGCCAGCCGAAAGGCAGGGTGAGCAGCGCCAGCACGCTCGCCGTCGAGGAAAACCACAGCACGATGGTCGCCGTCTTCTCGGTCTGCACGAGATTGCGTACCAGAAGCATGGCGACGGCCGAGATCGCCGCGGCGATCAGCGCCGCCATGACGCCAAGCACCTCCTGGTCGTCGAGCGCCTCGTCGGAATGCAACAGCGTCAGTTCCGGCCAGGAAACGATCAACACGCCGACGAGGCCGAAGGCGACCGCGCTCCAGCGATAGACGCGGATCGTCTCGCCCAGGAAGATCGAAGAGAACACCACGACCAGCAGCGGCTGGGCATAATTCAGCGTGATCGCTTCGGGAAGTGGCAACCTGGTCAGCGCGAAGAAGCCGAGCCCCATAGCGCCGACGCCGACGACGCCGCGCGCGATGTGGTTGAACGGCCGTTTCGTGGTGAATGCGGTGGCGAACTGGCCCTTGAAGGCCAGAAAGGCGATGATCGGCAAGATGGCAAAGAAGGAGCGGAAGAAGACGATCTGTCCGGCGGGCACGGCGCCGGCCGCCTTGATACAGGTCTGCATGCCGACAAAGACCGCCACGGAGACAATCTTCAGCGCAATGCCGCGCAGCATATTGTGGCCGACGGCATGATCGACGGTCATCTTGCCTCGTGACGATGGTCGGAAAACGAAGCCCAGAAATAGACCTTGGCGCAGTTTTGTCGAGTGACCGTTTGGTGTAAAGAGCGCGGACTTTAGAATTCCCTCACCAGCAAAGCCTACTGCCCACCCGAATTGATAGGAAAAACGACGGAATGCGCACAGATACCGGCCATGTCTTCAAGCTCGAAGACTACCGCCCCAGCGACTATCTCATTCCGCGGACCAGCCTCGATTTCCGTCTGTCTCCGGATGCCACCCGCGTCACTGCCGTGCTCACCGTCGAGCGACGCCAGGGGGTCGCCGCTTCTACGCCGCTGGCGCTCGACGGCGACGGGCTGAAGCTGCTCGGCGTTGCCATCGACGGGCAGGTTCTCCCGGAAGCCGACTATCAGGCCACGCCCGACCAGCTGACCATTCCGACGCCGCCGGCGGCACGGCGCTTCGAGCTTCGTCTCGAGACCGAGAGCGCGCCGTCCAGCAACGAGGCGCTGATGGGCCTTTATCGCTCCAACAATGTCTATTGCACCCAATGCGAGGCGGAGGGGTTTCGCCGCATTACCTATTTCCTCGATCGTCCAGACGTCCTCTCGGTCTACACCGTGCGCATCGAGGCGCCGCACAACGAGGCGCCGCTGCTGCTGTCCAACGGCAACCCCGTAGAAAGCGGGGCGCTCGCGGATGGCCGGCACTATGCCGTCTGGCACGACCCCTTCCCGAAGCCTTCCTATCTCTTTGCGCTGGTGGCTGGCGCGCTCGGCAAGGTCGCGGGAAGCTTCACCACCCTATCCGGCCGCAAGGTCGAGCTCGGCATCTATGTCGAGCCCGGCAAGGAGCGGCTCGCCGGCTACGCGATGGATGCGCTGAAGCGCTCGATGAAATGGGACGAGGAGGTCTTCGGCCGCGAATACGACCTCGACGTCTTCAACATCGTCGCCGTGTCAGACTTCAACATGGGCGCCATGGAGAACAAGGGCCTCAACATCTTCAACGACAAATATGTGCTGGCCGACGAGGAGACGGCGACCGATGCCGATTTCGCCAACATCGAGGCGATCATCGCGCATGAATATTTCCACAATTGGACCGGCAACAGAATCACTTGCCGCGACTGGTTCCAGCTCTGCCTGAAGGAAGGGCTGACGGTTTACCGCGACCACGAATTCTCGGCCGACCAGCGCTCGCGCGCGGTAAAGCGCATCGCCGAGGTGCGCACGCTGCGCGCGCATCAGTTCCCCGAGGACCAGGGGCCATTGGCGCATCCGGTCAGGCCGCGCCGCTACCGCGAGATCAACAACTTCTACACGGCAACAGTCTACGAGAAGGGCTCGGAAGTGGTGCGCATGATCCGCACCATCCTCGGAGCGGAAACCTTCCGAGCCGGTATGGACCTCTATTTCGAGCGGCATGACGGCGAAGCGGCGACGATCGAGGACTTCCTCAAAGTGTTCGAGGACGTCTCGGGCCGAGACCTCGGGCAGTTCGCGCTCTGGTACCATCAGGCCGGCACGCCGAACCTGACGGTGAGTTCCTCCTACAATGCGGCGGCCAAGGCATTCACGCTGGAGATCGAACAGTCGGTGCCGCCGACGCCGTCGGAAAGCCGCAAGCGGCTGATGCATATTCCCCTGGCCTTCGGCCTGGTCGGCGCCGGCGGCAAGCCTGTCGCCTGGGCAGCCGTCGATGGCGCCACCGTCGAGGACGGCATCATCCATGTCCGAAAGCGGCGGCACACGGTGCGCTTCTCGGGGGTTTCGGAGCGGCCTTCGGTGTCGCTCAACCGCGGCTTCTCGACGCCGATCACGCTCTCGGTGCAGCAGAAGGCCGACGACCAGTTCTTCCTGGCCAGCCATGACAGCGATCCTTTCTCGCGCTGGCAGGCCTTCAACACGCTGCTCACCGACGCGCTCATAGCGGCGTTCCGCCAGCTGCTGGGCGGCAAAGAGTCGGCCTTCGACGCAAAGCTCGCCGAGCTTGCCGGAAGCATTGCCCGCGACGAGACGCTGGAGCCGGCCTACCGGGCGCTGGCTCTGTCGCTGCCCGGCGAGGCCGATATTGCGCGCGACATCGGCCAGGGCATCGATCCCGACGCCATTTTCGTCGCCCGCGAGGCGCTGGCGCGGACGATTGCCATGGCGAATCGCGAGATCTTCTCGGCCCTTTACGCCAGCCTGGCCGACAACGGTCCGTTCACGCCCGACTCGGCAAGCGCTGGGCGCCGCGCGCTGCGCAACATCCTGCTCGATTACCTGTCGCTCCTGCCCGAAGGCGCGGCGCTTGCCGCGCGGCATTTCAACGCCGCCACCAACATGACCGACCGCGCCGCGGCGCTGACCGTGCTGGCGCACCGCCATGCCGGCTCCGCGCAAGCCGAGGAGGCGCTGTCGGCCTTCGAAACGAGATACAGCGGCGATGCGCTGGTGCTCGACAAATGGTTCCAGATCCAGGCCGGAGTGCCGGGACCGCTGACCGTCGAAAAGGTGCGCGCGCTGATGCAGCACCCTGCCTTCTCGATCGCGAATCCGAACCGGGTGCGCTCGCTGATCGGCACCTTCTCCAGCGCCAACCAGACCGGCTTCCATCTCGCCGACGGCCAGGGCTACCGCTTCTTCGCCGAGACCGTGCTGGAGGTCGAGAAGCGCAACCCGCAAGTGGCAGCACGGCTGGCGACGGCGCTCAGGTCCTGGCGCTCGCTGGAACCGGTCCGACAGAACAAGGCAAGGCAGGCACTGCTGCAGATCGCGAACGCCGACAACCTGTCGGCCGACCTGCGCGACATCGTGGAGCGGACGCTGGTGTGATTAGCAATCTCCCTCGTGGGGGAGATCAGCAGTTTCGACGAATTTCAATCAACTTTTAATCTTTTTTGGCCGCGCCTCTGGACAAGGCGAATCACCTTTGATTCCTTATTGACGATTCGGACGTGCGGCGTAGCCGGATCGTCAAGTATGCGGCAAATCGGGGAGTGCCATTTATGGCCAAGACGGACGCGTGGGGCGCGCCCGGAGGGAGAGCTTTTGCGCGTCGCGAGGCAAGGAGCGGCGGGCCTGCCGGCAATGCGCGTCTGATCGCCGAACCCGCCTACCAGCGGCTGCTGGCGGCGGAACCGCTGCTGCGCCGCTCCATCCCCGCACTGATCATCATCTTCCTGATCGTCATCGCCGCACTGCGCTTCCTGTCGCTGGTGAACGACCGCGACGAGGTCGAACGCGACGCCAAGTCGGTGCTGGCGTTAGCCGCCGGCCAGATGGCACAGGCGATTACG
Source organism: Mesorhizobium sp. M1A.T.Ca.IN.004.03.1.1 (assembly GCF_003997555.1). NCBI lineage: Bacteria > Pseudomonadati > Pseudomonadota > Alphaproteobacteria > Hyphomicrobiales > Phyllobacteriaceae > Mesorhizobium > Mesorhizobium sp. M1A.T.Ca.IN.004.03.1.1. The sequence goes on from NZ_RZTV01000002.1 coordinate 227,298, forward strand.
GCCGACCCGAACGCAGCCGGCGTGAATGCGACGGACCTTCTGGAGAAGACCAGCCGCCAGGGCGCCATGGGTCGCAGCCACGTGCTAGCCATCACCGACGGCGCTTTCAAGATCGTCGCGGTATCGCCATTGTCGACCGGCTGGCAGGGACGCTCGCTGGACAGCCTCGTGCTCGGCGGCCAGCCGCTGTTCATGTTCGGCGACCGCGCCGGCGTTATGGATGTCAGCATCGGCGGCAAGGACTGGTTCGCCGCCGTCAGCCTCACCGGCGACCGCAACAACGCCGCGGCGGTGCTGGTGCCCAAGGAGGCGGTGTTCGACAGCTGGCGCAAGACGGTGTCGCTCAACGTCACGTTGTTCGTGCTGACGGCCGGCGTGCTGATCGTCATCCTTTACGCCTATTTCGGCCAGGCGGCGCGCGCCCAGGCGGCCGACCGCATCTATCTCGAAGCGCATCAGCGCATCGACATGGCGCTGGTGCGCGGCCGCTGCGGGTTGTGGGACTGGGACATGGTGCGCGGCAAGATGTACTGGTCGCGCTCGATGTACGACATGCTGGGCTACGAGCCTTGCGACACAATGCTGTCCTTCGGCGAGGTCGACGAGATCATCCATCCCGACGACGGCGACCTCTTCGAGCTCGCCAACCGCATCGTCGAGCGCGAGATCCACCATATCGACCAGGTGTTCCGTATGCGCCACGCCGACGGCCAATGGGTGTGGATGCGCGCCCGCGCCCAGGTGATCGACCCGGAAGCGCCCGAGATCCAACTGATCGGCATCGCCGTCGACGTCACCGAGCAGCGGCATCTCGCGCTGCGCTCGGAAGCGGCGGACATGCGGCTGCGCACGGCGATCGAGAACATCAACGAATCCTTCGTGCTGTGGGATGCCGCCGAACGGCTGATCATGTGCAACTCCAAATTCCAGCAGGACAACGGGCTCTCGGACCGTGACGTGATGCCGGGCGCGACCCGCGACATGCTGGAGGAGCGCATGCTCGCCTTCGCCTCGGAGCGCAGGCTGGCCAACGCCAACGGGCCGCATGGCGGTGTCACGCTGGAGCGCCAGCTTGCCGACGGACGCTGGCTGCAGGTCAACGAGCTCAGGACCAGAGACGGCGGCATCGTCTCAGTCGGCTCCGACATCACCCAGATCAAGCTGCATCAGGAAAAGCTGGTCGACAGCGAGCGCCGCCTGATGGCGACGATCCACGATCTTAGCCTCGCCCGCCGCGCCGAGGAGGAACGCGCCAAGGAGCTTGTCGAGCTCAATCGCAAATACATGAAGGAAACCGAGCGCGCCGAGGCCGCCAACCGGGCGAAGTCCGAATTCCTCGCCAATATGTCGCATGAACTGCGCACGCCGCTCAACGCCATCATCGGCTTCTCCGAGCTGATGCAGCAAGGCCTGTTCGGACCGCTTGGTTCCGAGCGCTACGAGGAATATGCCAGCGACATCAACGGCAGCGGCAAATACCTGCTCGGCGTCATCAACGACATTCTCGACATGTCGAAGATCGAGGCCGGCCAGTTCTCGCTTGACCGCGAGGAAATCGACCTCTGCCCGCTGATCAGGGAAACGGTTCGCGTCATCTCGCTGCAGGCGGCGGAGAAGTCGATCACGGTAGAGACGCGCATCGCCGATGCGATGCGGCTCTACGCCGACCGCCGCGCGATCAAGCAGATCGCAATCAATCTGCTCTCCAACGCGGTGAAGTTCACCGGACAGGGCGGCAAGATCACGGTCAGGGCGCGCAGCGCCTCAGGCGCGCTGGTGCTCACCATCGAGGACAATGGCTGCGGTATCCCGAAGCAGGCGCTGAGCAAGCTCGGGCGGCCGTTCGAGCAGGTGCAAAACCAGTTCTCCAAGAACCACACCGGTTCCGGCCTGGGCCTCGCCATCTCGCGTTCGCTCGCCGAACTGCAGGGGGGCGCGCTGAAGATTCGCTCCACCGAAGGCGTCGGCACCATCGTTTCGGTGCGCATCCCGCTGAAGAAGGCGCCGCCCATGGTCAAGGTGGCGGCTTAATTTGCGCGCTGAAATTCGAAACGCCGGCGCCAAGGAATGACGCGTGGATTAACCTCGCGAGATCGACGCTCCCGCGCGAAGCAGAAGGTCGAAATCCTTCCGAACCTTTTGCGACGTCTCTTTGAGATGCGCTTCGAGCACACCGAAATCCGGCAGGTCGGTGGCCGCCAGAAGCAGATCAGAAAGCCCAGGCGGAACATCGTCGCGCTGGAACTCGCCGGTAAGGCAGAGCCTGATCATCTGAGTCAGCGCGAGATAGAGCCTCCAGGCCTCGCAAAGCTCCTGCCGAACATCAGGCGCCGCGTAACCGGGGGCCAGCCGCGCCAGCACTTCCGCCGTCGCGGTTGCCCGCCTACCAGCCTCGACCGCGCCGGTGATGACCGCGACCTGGGCGATGAATTCAAGGTCGATCAGGCCGCCGGGGATCAGCTTGATGTCCCAGAGATCGCGCGGCGGCTTTTCCGTGTCGATCAGCGCCCGCATCTCGGAGGCATCCGCCTTCACCTTGGCGCCGTCGCGCGGCTGGGCGAGAACCGCCGCGACCTCGTCCTCGACCTCGGCGCAAAGCGCTGCGTCACCGCCGATGGCGCGTGCTCGCGCCAGCGCCATATGCTCCCAGGTCCAGGCATCCTGCCGCTGATATTTCTTATAGGCGTCGACATGGGTGGCGACCGGCCCCTTGTTGCCGGAAGGGCGCAAGCGGAGGTCGAGCTCGTAAAGTACCCCCTCGGCCGTCGGCGCCGAGACGGCGGCGATCAGCCGTTGCGTCATGCGGGTGTAGTAGTGTGAGGGCGCCAGCGGCTTCTCGCCATCGGAGTCTTCCGCATCCGCGTCGTGGTCATAAAGCAGGATCAGATCGACATCCGAGCCGGCAGTGAGCTCGCGGCTGCCCAGCTTGCCCATGCCGAGGAGCGCGACCCTGCCTCCGGCAATCCTGCCATGGCGCAAAGCGAACTCGGCGATGACCGCGTTGAGCGCCGCTTCGATCGTGAGGTCGGCCAGGTCCGAGAAGGCGCGACCGGCGCGCCCGGGATCGATGGTGCCCGCAAGCAACCGCACGCCGATCAGGAATTTCTGCTCGGAGGCGAAGATGCGCAGCCGGTCAAGCACATCCTCATAGGCGCGGTCTCCGTCGATGAAAGCCGCAAGCCGCGCCGACAGATAGGCACGGTCGGGCAGTTCCGCGAGCAACGCCGGATCGAGCAGACCGTCGAACACATGCGGGCGGCGCGTGATGATGGCGGCGAGCCGCGGAGCGGCGCCCATGATCGTCGCCATCAGCTTGAGCAGTGCCGGATTGGACTGCAAAAGCGAGAAGAGCTGGATGCCAGCGGGCAGGCCGGCGAGGAACTCGTCGAAGCGGATCAGCGCCTCGTCGGCGCGGCGCGTCTGGCCGAAGGCTTTCAGCAGCGCCGGCGTCAGTTCCGTCAGCCGCTCGCGCGCCTCCGCCGACTGGGTGACGCGGTAGCGGCCGAAATGCCAGCCGCGAATGACACGGCAGATGTCGCTCGGCCGCTGAAAGCCGAGGCGATGCAAGGTCTGCAGCGTGTCGGGATCGTCGACATCACCGGTGAAGACCAGATTGCCGACGCCGGCCGACAGTTCGGGTGCCGTCTCGAACAGCGCCGCATAATGGCGCTCGACCTGCTGCAGCGAGGCGCGGAAAGCTTCCGCGAATTCCGCCTCGCCGGTGAAGCCGAGCATCAGCGCGATACGCTCCAGTTCCTCGTCCTCTTCCGGCAGGACATGTGTCTGCTCGTCGGCCACCATCTGGACGGCATGCTCGACACGGCGCAGGAACCAGTATTGTCGGGTGAGCGCATCGCGCGCATCGGCGGTGATCCAGCCGCGCGCTGCGAGCGCGTCCAGCATCGGCACCGTTTCGCGGCCCCGCAGTTCCGGGAAGCGGCCGCCGGCAATCAGCTGCTGCGTCTGGACGAAGAACTCGATCTCGCGGATGCCGCCGCGGCCGAGCTTGACGTTATGGCCTTTCACCGCGATCTCGCCGTGGCCCTTGTGGGCATGGATCTGGCGCTTGATCGAATGGACGTCGGCGATCGCGGCGTAATCCATGTATTTCCGCCAGACGTAGGGCTGCAATTCCTTGAGGAAGGCCGAGCCCGAGGCAAGGTCTCCGGCCACCGGCCGCGCCTTGATCATGGCGGCGCGCTCCCAGTTCTGGCCGCGAGCCTCGTAATAACGAAGCGCCGCCTCGACCGGAATCGCCAGCGGGGTCGAGCCGGGATCGGGGCGCAGCCTCAGATCGGTGCGGAAGACATAGCCATGCTCGGTGCGGTCCTGCAGGATGCGCACGAGACGGCGGGTAAGGCGCGAGAACAGCTCCGTCGCATCGAGCGGATCGACCACCGCCGGCGCCTCCGGATCGAAGAAGACGACGAGGTCTATGTCGGAGGAAAAATTCAGCTCATGCGCGCCGAGCTTGCCCATGCCGAGCACAATCCAGCCCGAGCCGCGCGCCGGGTCTTCCGGATGGGGCAGCTTGAGCTTTCCTTGCCCGTGCGCGTCGAGCAGCAGGAAATCGACCGCGGCGCGTGTGCAAGCATCCGCCAGGTCGCTCAGACGGCGCACCGTCAGCGCGGTTTCGGCTTCGCCGGACAGATCGGCCAGCGCGACCAGGAAATGCGCTTCGACCTTGAACTGCCTGAGTTCCATCATCAGGCTCGATTCCGAAACATTATCGGCCCGCGCCGCGCGATCGATCGCCTCGCCGATCTCGTTGAGACGCGCTTCGATCGTCTGGTCGAACAGCGTGTCCAGAATGGCCGGTCGGCGGCGGGCCGTATCACGCAGGAACGGCGACAGGTCGAAGATGGCGGCGAGCAATTCCTGCAGTGCTCCCTGGCCGGCGAGGAACGCGGCCAGACGCGGAAGGCCGTCTTGCTCGGCCGCGTCGGCGATCTCGGACAATTCCCTCCGGGCATGGTCGCCGCCGAGCGGGCGAAGCGCCAGCGTCGGTCGGAGTTGCCATTCCGTATCGATCTTCTTTTTTGCCATCCTGGCCGCCATCAATGCGTCTCCCGGGCCGGGAAACTCATGACTACGGACAATCCGGGATTGGCGGGCAGAAGATCAAGCCTGCCGTTGTGGAAAGTCATGATCGCCTTGGCGAGGCTAAGGCCCAGGCCCGAGCCCGGCTGCGAACGGCTCTTCTCCAGCCGCACGAAACGCTCGGTGACCCTGGCGCGGTCGGCATCATCGGCTATACCAAGGCCATTGTCGGAAACGGCGAGCTTGACGTCGCCGCCGATGCGCTCCAGCGTGACCCGCACCTTCGGGCTCTCGGCGGCGCCGGTCGAGTATTTGATGGCGTTGTCGACGATGTTCGACAGCGCCTGGCCGATCAGCTCGCGATTGCCGTTGATGGTCACCGCTTCCGGCACCGCGGTTTCCAGCACGACGCCCGCCTCTTCCGCCACCGGCTCGTAGAGCTCGACGACATCGCTCACCGTGGCGGCGAGGTCGACCGGGCCGGTTGTCTCGGAGGAATAGCCGGCCTCCAGCCGCGAGATCATCAGGATGGCGTTGAAGGTCTTGATGAGCTGGTCGGACTCAGCGATCGTTCCCTCCAGCGCCTGACGGTAGTCCGTCGTCTTGCGCTTGCCGGCAAGGGTGGCTTCGGCGCGGTTGCGCAGCCTGGTCAGCGGCGTCTTCAGATCGTGAGCGATGTTGTCGGAGACCTGCTTCAGCCCCTCGTTCAGCATGGCGATACGGGCAAGCATCGTGTTGAGGTTTTCGGACAGGCGGTCGAATTCGTCACCGGCGCCGGTCACCGGCAGCCGTCCGCTAAGGTCGCCGCCCATGATGCGGCGACTTGCGTCGGAGACGCTGTCGATGCGTTTCAGCGCGGCGCGCCCGACGAAGAACCAGATCAAGAGGCCGCCGAGCCCCATCATGCCCAGCGCCAGCATCAGCGCGCGGCGGATGACGGCGCGGAAGCGCTCGGGCTCGCCAAGATCGCGGCCGACCAGCAAGATCATCTGATTGGGCAGTCGCAGCACCAGCGCGATAGCGTTGTGGCCTTCTTCGCCTTCCGACCGAGCGCTGCTGTCGCCCGGGGACGGCGCGCTCTGATCGGTGCCACCACCACGCAACCGGTCGAGTTCGCCCTCGCCGAAGCGATGGTACGAAAAGGGCTCCGTCGTCCAGCCCTCGGTTTCGATGATTCCCGGCTCCAGGCTCTGCACATTGCCGGTCAGGATCTGGCCGTTGGCGTCGGCGATCAGATAGAGGTTGGCGCCAGGCTGGCGCGAGCGGGCTTCAACCACGCGCACCAGCAACGGCAGGCCGCCATTTTTGTATGCGCGAGCCAAGCCGAGGATCTCGTCATTGATCGTGTCCTGGGTCTGCGCCGTCAGCATGCGCGCCGAGAGCGACGTCATGTAAAAGACGAGCAGCACGGCGCAGAGAGCGAAAAGCAGAAGGTAAAGCGCCGAGAGCCGGGCCGCCGTCGTCTTCATGATGGCCGGCAGGGAAAGAGCCATGTTCGCCTAGATCAGGATGACGATTGGCTGCACGGTAACCCCTTGTTGCAGCATCTTTTCCGAAACGTTCCCTGACTTTCGGTTTGGGATCATGCTCTAGCCGCCTTTCAGCATGTAGCCCGCGCCGCGGATGGTGTGCAGGATCGGTTTGTCGAAACCCTTTTCGATCTTGCCGCGCAGGCGCGAGACATGAACGTCGATGACGTTGGTCTGCGGATCGAAATGATAGTCCCAGACATTTTCCAGCAGCATGGTGCGCGTCACCACCTGGCCGGCGTGGCGCATCAGATATTCCAGCAGGCGGAACTCGCGCGGCTGCAGCGTGATCTCGCGGCCGGCGCGCTTGACCGAATGCGACAGACGGTCGAGCTCGAGATCGCCGACGCGGTAGACGGTCTCGGTTTCCCGGGCGCCGGCGCGACGGTTCAACACCTCGACGCGGGCAAGCAATTCGGAAAATGCGTAGGGTTTGGTGAGATAATCGTCGCCGCCGGCACGCAGCCCCGTGACGCGGTCGTCGACCTCGCCCAGCGCCGACAGGATCAGCACCGGCGTGGTGTTGCCGCGCGAGCGGAGCGCTGCGATCACCGACAGCCCGTCGCGGCGCGGCATCATGCGGTCGACCACCATCACGTCATAGTCGCCGGCGTCGGCAAGCGCGAAGCCGGTCTCGCCGTCGCCGGCGACATGGGCGGTGTGGCCCGCCTCGGCGAAGGCTTTCTGCAGGTAGTCCGCAGCCTCGCGGTCGTCTTCCATGACGAGAATCTTCATGGAGCCGTTATACGCGATTTCACTGGAGGGTTGAGGGGCAGCCATGACTCAGCGCCTTTGCGTTCGCCAGCCGCATGTCGTGATCCCAGACCGGTACCCACTTGCGGGCACCGTGCTTGGCAAGCGGCAGCGGGTGATGGGAAACCCGCTGCCGCGGAGCGAAACACGGTGACTGACTGACGTGCTCGGCCCCATGTTTTCCCGGCGGCGGCTCGGGGGTGTTGAAACCGCCGCAAGGAAAAGTCGCTGAGCAATTCCAGGAAAGGCGTGAAGCGGGTTTCCGTCCGGAATTGCGTCAAACAGAGAGTTAGAGCGGTTCTGCGTTCTCGAGGAGCGCTTGAACCGCTCTATCTGATCAGCCCTTGCCGACCGGCAGCGCGACGAAGCGGTTGCTATCGTCGCGGGTGATCTGCATCAGCACGGCCTTGCGGCCCGACTTGGAGGCATCGGTCATGGCCTTGGAAACGTCGTCGGTAGTGTTCACCTCGTTCGAATTGATCGAGGTGATGACGTCGCCGGGCTGAATGCCGCGGTCGGCCGCATCGCTGTCCGGATCGACATCGGTGACCACCAGGCCCTTGCCGTTTTCCGACTTGGTGACGGTGAGGCCGAGATCGGCAAGCGTATCGGCCTTGGCGGGAGCCGCCTGCTTGTTGCCGTCTTCGTTCGAGGCCTGCTTGTCGCTCGAAGGCAGCGTGCCGAGGTCCACCTTGACCGTCTCGTTCTTGCCGTTGCGCCAGACAGTGACATCAACCGACTTGCCCGGCGCATAAGCGCCGATCATGCGGGCGAGTTCCTTCGGCGAGGCGACGTCCTTGCCGTCGACCTGGGTGATGACATCGCCGGCGACGATGCCTGCCTTCTTGCCGGGACCAGCGTCCTGCGCGCTCGAAACCAGCGCGCCTTTGTCCGACTTCAGGCCGAGCGACTCGGCAATGTCGGAGGTGACCGGCTGGATCTCGACGCCGAGCCAGCCGCGCTGGACTGAGCCGTTCTTCATCAGGTCTTCGACCACTTGCTTGGCGGTCGAGGCCGGGATGTCGAAGGCGATGCCGACGCTGCCGCCCGACGGCGAGAAGATGGCGGTGTTGATGCCGATCACCTGGCCGTTGAGGTTGAAGGTCGGACCGCCCGAATTGCCGCGGTTGACCGAGGCGTCGATCTGGATGAAGTCGTCATAGGGGCCGGCGCCGATGTCGCGGCCGCGGGCCGAAACGATGCCTGCGGTGACGGTGCCGCCGAGGCCGAACGGGTTGCCGACCGCCACGACCCAGTCGCCGATGCGGATCTTGGAGTCGTCGGCGAAGTCGACATAGGTGAACTTGCCACCGCCATCGACCTTCAGCACGGCGAGGTCGGTGCGCGGATCGGTGCCGATCAGCTTGGCGTCGAGCTCCTTGCCGTCATTGGTGACGACGGTGAAGTCGGAGCCTTCCGAAACCACGTGATTGTTGGTGACGAGGTAGCCGTCCTCAGAAATGAAGAAGCCCGAACCTTGAGCCACGGGGCGCGGCTCGCCATTGCCGTGGTTGCGGTGGTTGAACCGGGGCATGCCGAACTGGCCGCCCTGATCGCCGAAGCCGCGGAACTCCCTGAAGAAGCGGCGCAGCTGCGGATTATCCGGCAGGTTGTCGAAGCCGTTCTGATCGTCGGAGCCGTCATCGGCCGTCGGCTGGATCTTGGCCTTCACCTTGACGCTGACCACCGCCGGCGAGACGCGCTCGACGACGTCGGCGAAGCTCGGAACCTGCGGAGCCTCGACACGCACAGCATCGGCCAGCACGGGCGCAGTGCCGGTGGCAAGCGCGCCTGCGCCGACAGCACCAATCACGGCCAGGGACGCGACAGCCGCCATCAGGCGCTTGCGGGTGCTTGAATATGAATCGGGGGCAATATTCATGGGTCTCGTTTCCTCTTTCGAAGTGGATGCGCTCAGGAGAGCATCCTCGGAAAAGAGACTTAGTGAGGCGCACATTACGGCGCCATTTCCGATATATGAAAATTTTGTAATGTTGGCGCTTTAATCGCGCAGCAGCTTGTCCAGCGCCGCCTGTTCCTCGGCGCTGAGCGTGCTGCCCGGCGCGCGGCGTGAACGGGTGCTGAGCACGATGAAGATGCCGCCGGCCAGAAGCAAAAGCGCCGGGGTGCCCCACAAAAGCGCGTTGCGCAGGCTGAAGCGCGGCTTCAAGAGAACGAACTCGCCGTAGCGCGACACGATGTAATCCATCACCTGCTGGTCGGTATCGCCGGCGACGAGGCGCTGGCGCACGAGGACGCGCAGGTCGCGGGCCAGATCGGCGTCGGATTCGTCGATCGACTGGTTCTGGCAGACCATGCAGCGCAAGCCTTCGGAAAGCGCGCGTGCGCGAGCCTCCAGCGCCGGATCGGGCAGCACCTCATCGGGCTTCACCGCCTGTGCCGCGCCGGCGAAGACCAACGCCAGCAGGAGGATCAGCGAGGCGAGCGAAAACTTCGCTTTCATGTCGGGCTCGCGGGTAAGGCAGCGGCAGCCGGCTTGCGGCGCCTCGCGGGGGCGCCAACGCGCAGGCGGCGGTCGAGCAGCGACACGGCGGCGCCCGCCATCATCACCAGTCCGCCGCCCCAGATCAGCGTCACCAACGGCTTCCACCACAGGCGCACGACGACCGAGCCGTCCTTGCCCTCATCGCCGAGCGACAGATAGAGCTGGCTCACACCCAGCGTCCTGATGCCGGACTCGGTCGTTACCGTCTGCCGCACCGGATAGAAGCGTTTTGCAGAGGTGATCTCGCCATCGGCATTGCCATCGGCGCCAATCAGCAGGAAGCGGCCGCGCTCCTCGGTGAAGTTTGGGCCTTTCTGAGGAAACAGTCCTTCGAAGCGCAGCGTGTGGCCGGAAAGTTCCACCGTCTCGCCGAGGCGCATGGTGAGAATCTTCTCCGTGCCAAACGAAAGCGTGCCGACGATGCCGAGCAAGGTGAGCCCGAGGCCGAGATGGGCAAGCGCGGTGCCGAAGACCGAGCGCGGCAGGCCGGCAAAGCGTCTCAGCACGTCGGCCGGCGCCACCGAGCCGATGCCCGACTTGACGGCAAGGTCGGTCAGCGCGCCGGCGACAAGCCAGACGGCGAGGCCGACGCCAAGCGCAGCGAAGACCGAGGCGCCATCGATAAACAGGCCGGTGACCAGCATCGCGGCGATCGCCAGCCCGAAGGCCGCCATCAGGCGCTGCGAGGCGGCAAGGACGTCGCCGCGCTTCCAGGCAAGCAGCGGACCAAACGGCACGATGGCGAGCAGCGGCAGCATCAGCGGGCCGAAGGTCAGGTCGAAGAAGGGCGCGCCGACCGAGATCTTGCCGCCGGTGATGGCCTCAAGCGCCAGCGGGTAGAGCGTGCCGACGAGCACCGTCGCGGTCGCCGTGGTCAGGAACAGATTGTTGAGCACGAGCGCGCCTTCGCGCGAGATCGGCTGGAACAGGCCACCTGCGGTCAGGGTGGAAGCGCGCAGCGCAAACAGCGCCAGCGAGCCGCCGATGAACAGCATCAGGATGCAGAGGATAAAGACGCCGCGCGCCGGATCGGTGGCGAAGGCATGCACGGAAGTCAGCACGCCAGAGCGGACAAGAAAGGTGCCGAGCAGCGACAGCGAGAAGGTGAGGATGGCAAGCAGCAGCGTCCAGATCTTCAGCGCCGAGCGCTTTTCCATGACGATTGCCGAATGGAGGAGCGCCGTGCCGGCGAGCCAGGGCATGAAGGAAGCGTTCTCGACCGGGTCCCAGAACCAGAAGCCGCCCCAGCCAAGCTCGTAATAGGCCCAATAGGAGCCCATGGCGATGCCGCCGGTCAAAAACATCCAGGCGACCAGCGTCCAGGGCCGCACCCAGCGCGCCCAGGAGGCGTCGATGCGGCCTTCGATCAGGGCTGCGACCGAGAAGGAGAAGCAGATCGAGAAACCGACATAGCCGAGATAGAGCAGCGGCGGATGGATGGCGAGGCCGAGGTCCTGCAGGATCGGGTTGAGATCGCGGCCCTGGATCGGCGCCGGGTTCAGCCGGATGAAGGGATTGGACGTCGCCAGGATAAACAGGAAGAAGGCGGCGCCGATCATGCCCTGCACGGCCAGAACATTGGCTTTGAGCGTCGCTGGCAAGTTGGAACCGAAGACAGCGACGAGCGCGCCGAAGAAGGTCAGGATCAGCACCCAGAGCAGCATCGAGCCTTCGTGGTTTCCCCAGGTGCCGGTGATCTTGTAGATCATCGGCTGCAGCGAATGGGAGTTTTCCCAGACGCTCGCCACCGAGAAATCGGAGCCGGCATAGGCGGTGGCAAGAGCGGTGAAGGACAGCGCGGTCAGCGCAAAGCCGGTGACCGCGACCGGGCCGCCGACCGCCATCAGCCGCTGGTTGCCGGTGCGGGCGCCGACCAACGGCACCAGCATCTGCACCAGCGACAGCGCGAAGGCGAGGACGAGCGCGAAATGTCCGGTCTCAACCATTATTGGCTCTTGCTCTCCTGCCACACGCCCTTGGCTTTCAAGCGGTCGGCGACTTCCTTGGGCATATAGCGCTCGTCGTGCTTGGCTAAAACGCTATCGGCAACGAAGACGCCGTCCGGGCCGAAAGCGCCTTCGGTGATGACCCCCTGCTCCTCGCGGAAGAGGTCGGGCAGGATGCCGGTATAAGTGACCTTGACCGATTTCTGCATGTCGGTGACCGAAAAGGCGACGGTCGCGCCCTGACCGCGAACGATGGTGTTTTTTTCGACGAGCCCGCCAAGGCGAATGCGCTGTCCGGGCTGGACGGTTGCGGCGGCGAGGTCGGCGGGCATGTAGAAATACGAAGCCTTCTGGCCGAGCGCGTAGAAGGTAAGACCGGCAGCAGCGCCGAGGAAGGCCAACCCTGCGAGGATCACCGACAATCGCTTCTGCTTGCGCGTCATGGCCTACTCCGTCGCCGTCACGCCGAGGGAGGCGGCAAAGGCGGTGAATTTCTTGGCCTGCTCGCTGTCGGCGCCGAAGACGGCAACCGCGCGGCCGAGCGCGTCGCGCGCCCGGTCGGCCTTGCCGAGCACGACATAGGAACGAATGAGCCGCATCCACCCTTCCTCGTCGCGCGGATTTTGTTTCAGCCGGTCGTCGAGGCTGGCGACCATGGTCTCGATCATTGCCTGCCGGTCCTGCGGCGCCATCTGCCGCGCCGCCTCGACCTGCCCGGCATCCGGGCCGGTCGCCGGCTTGCCTGCCGCCGCCGGCGGCTCGGCCGTTTCGGCGAGCGCCTGCTGGACGGCGCTGCGCCAGGGCGAATCGGGCGCAAGCTGACCGAGCATCTTTTGCCAAGCGGCGGCGGCTTCCGCCTTCCTGCCTTCCTGGGCCAGGCCCATCGCCAGATAGAAATTGGCCTTGGCGTTGGCGGGATCGAGCTTCAAGGCCGCGTCGAAGGCGCCCTGAGCCTCGGCCGTGACGATCCCGCCGGCAGCGTTGGCGATCGCCTCGCCAAGGCCGGCCTGGCGCACGGCGCTGTCGCCGTCGAGGCGGATGGCGTTGCGATAGGCGGTCACCGCGTCGGCGTAGCGCTGCAGGCGCAGATAAACCGGCGCCAGCACGTCCCAGCCCTTGCCGTCCGAGGGATTGGCGGCGAGATGCGCCTCGGCGCGGGCAACCAGCTCGTCGACCGAGGACTCGGCAGGGTTCTTGGCCAGCCGTTCGGCCAGCGGCTGCGAGGGCAGATCCGGCGAGCCGAGTGAGCCGTAAAGCCCCCAGCTAACCAGCGGCACCGCCAGCACGGCGGCGGTGGCGACCAGCTTCGCGGCGCGCGCAGGGCGCGGCGCTCGCGCGCTTGCCTGGCTGTGCGAGCCGAGACGCAGAATGCGGCGGCCGATCTCGGCGCGCGCTTCCTCCGCCTCGCCCGGCTGGATGAGACCGCGCGCCATGTCGCGGTCGAGTTCCGAAAGCTGGTCGCGATAGACTTCGAGATCGTGATCGCCGGCGGTCGATGCGGCTTTCGTGCCGCCGGCCAGCGGCAAAAGCACCGCCAGGCTGGCGCCCAGCGTAAGGATTGCAGCTATGACCCAGAACAGCATGGCTATTCCAATAAAGGCAGAGCCCTGCCCTGCCAACACGGACGCCCTGCGACGCTTTGGCGGCAGACGCGCCGGCCGTCCTTGATCAATGTCAAATTGCGCCGATCGTTGCTAATTCAGGTCAGCGGCGTCCAGCTGCCGTCGGCATTGCGGCAGGCGGTGCCGCGCGCCGTGACGCCCGAACCGCTCGTGTAAACGGTGTGGGTGTATTGGCGGCAGTCCTGCGAGCCGACCCGGTAGGGCTGGGCGGCAACGACCTCGCCATAATGGGTCGAGCTGTCGCCCTTCCACGTCACCTTCTGGCCGCTGGCGTTGTATTCCAGCGCCTTGTACTCGGCCTCGAGGCCTTTGCGCTTTTCAGCATCGCTCAGACCCGAACCGATCGAGCCGCCGATGAGCCCGCCATTCATGGCCGCGACGATGCCGGCTCCCACCTTACTGGCGGCCGGCGGCGTGGCGACGGGCGTGACCGGAGAGGTCGGGCCGGTCCTGCCCAGCGTGGTGCAGCCCGACACGGCCATCAGGGCGGAAACGAGCGCAACGCGAATCTTCATACCAGCAACCGGTTCTCTTGAGCGGGATGGGCTTCTTGGGCGAAAAGCACTTCTGGAGCGAGATGGATCGGGAACCGCGCCAGCGGGAAGGATAGCGAGCCCATAGTATTGATATTTGTCGGAAATTTGGCCGCAAGCGGCCGCACGGAAATCGATAAAAACATTATTGAAGGCTCCGCAATCTTACCACTGCCCTCAAGCCGCCCATGCTGGACCGTTCCAGCGCAAGGGCGCCTCCATACTCGTTGACGAGGTCGGCGACAATGGCCAATCCAAGCCCCGTTCCCGGCTTCGTCTCGTCGAGTCTCTTGCCGCGTTTCAACACTTCCCGCGCGCTGTCCTCGGGAATGCCGGGGCCGTCGTCCTCTATGACGATTTCAAAAAGGTTGGGGCTTCCCGGAACGGCGGCGACCGAGACGGCAACGGCGCTTTTCGCCCATTTCATGGCATTGTCGAGGAGGTTGCCGAGCAATTCCTCAAGATCCTCGCGCTCGCCGGCAAAGACGATCCCGGTGGCCGGCGGCGACAGCGAAAGCTGTGTCTGCGGGTTGAGCTTGCGCAGCACGCGCACCATGCGGCCGACCAGCGGCGCCACCGGCGTGCGGAACACGACGCTGTCGCGCTGGGCAGCGACGCGGGCGCGCTGCAGATAATGGTCGACCTGCTTTTGCATCGAGGCAGCCTGCTCGGCGATGAGCTCTCCCTTGGCGCCGCCGAGCGCGCGGCCCTCGTTGATCAGGACGGCAAGCGGCGTCTTCAGGGAATGGGCGAGGTTGCCGACCTGGGTGCGCGAGCGCTCGACGATGCGCCTGTTGTTCTCGATCAGCGCATTGGTCTCGCTGGCCAGAGGCTCGATCTCGGCCGGAAAGCGCCCGTCGAGCCGCTGCGCCGTGCCCTCGCGCACCATGGCCAGCGCGTTGCGCACGCGGCGCAAAGGCTGCAAGCCGAAAAGGATGGCGATGGCGTTGATGGCGATCATGCCGACGCCGAACAGCGACAGATAAGTGAGCAGCCGGCGCTGGAAGCTCGCGATCTCCTGCTCGAGCTCGCTGTGATTGCCCATGACGCGGAAGCGCGCGGCGCGGTTCTTGGCATCGAGCACGAACTCGCTCTCGAAAACCTCCAACTCCTCGCCCTTGATGCCCTCGGTCGAATAGCTGCGCTGGAAGTTCGCGTTGAACGGCACCTCGGCGACGCTCGGCGACAGGATCGAGGAGGTCATCGAGGAGGAATGGAGTTCGCCGTGAACGTCTTCGGAGGCCGGCTCGACCGACCAGTACCAGCCGGAATTCGGCTCCGAGAAGCGCAGATCGCCAAGGTCGGGCGAGCCGATGAGCGCGCCATTGTCGGAAATGCCGACGGAGCCGATCAGGTTGAACAGATGCGCCGAAAGCAGACTGTCGAAGCCGCGCTCGCTGGCCTGGCGGTAGAGCGTGGTTATGAGCGTGAAGATGACGACGAGCGTCAGGATCGCCCAAATCGTGGAAAAGGCGATGACGCGGAAGGTCAGCGAGCGCGGCCAGAGCCGCAGCTTTGAAAGCCACGTTCTCATCGTCGGCTTCAGCGGTTCCGCGTCACGCCTCCGGCTCTCGCATGCGATAGCCCATGCCTCGCACGGTTTCGATCATGTCGATGCCCATCTTCTTGCGAAGCCGTCCGACGAACACCTCGATGGTGTTGGAGTCGCGGTCGAAGTCCTGGTCGTAGAGATGTTCGACCAATTCGGTGCGCGATACCACCTCGCCCATATGATGCATCAGATAGGCAAGCAGCCGAAACTCGTGGGAAGTGAGCTTCAGCGGCACGCCGTTGACGTCGGCCTTGGAGGCCTTGGTGTCGAGCCTCAGCGGCCCGCAGGTGAGCTCGGATGAGGCATGGCCGGCGGCGCGGCGGATCAGCGCCCTCACTCTGGCCAGCACCTCCTCGATGTGAAAAGGCTTGGTGACGTAGTCGTCGGCGCCCGCGTCGATACCGGCAACCTTGTCGCTCCAGCGGTCGCGCGCGGTCAGGATCAGCACAGGCATCTTGCGCCCGCCGCGGCGCCAGCGCTCAACGACGCTGATGCCGTCCATCTGCGGCAGGCCGATGTCGAGGACGACGGCGTCGTAAGGCTCGGTGTCGCCGAGGAAATGCCCCTCTTCGCCGTCATAGGCGCGGTCGACGACATAGCCGGCATCGACCAGCGCATCCGTCAGCTGCCGGTTGAGATCCTTGTCATCCTCGACGACGAGCACGCGCATGGTTCGGAGCCTGTTGAAGGGTGGAGGTATAGGCCGATTCCGCCGGCCAGGAAACTTAAGCCTGTTAAAGGGAATTGGGCGTCAGTCCAGCGGCACCACGATCTCGGTACGGCGCGGCCGCTGGCCCTCCTTGCCGGGGACCAGCACCACGATCACGCAGACCTGCTGCCCGCCGCGGGTCGCCTGGGAGGCCTTGGCGAGCGTGCCGCCGTTCTGCGCGGCGATCTGCTGGCCGATCGCATAGCAATCGCTGGCAGCAAGTACGACCGGCTGGTCGACCGATGGCTCGACGAGTGGCATCGCCGTCGCCTGCGACGCAAAAAGCCCGGCTGCGGCAAGCGCCAGCGCCGCGGCGCGAGTAAGGGAGCGGAACGTTTTCATGATCACGGTACTAACGCATTTGTGCTGAACATGAAATGAACGGTGAACGGCCGAAAATCCATGCCCGCCATACCCCCTGCCCGCGAGACGAACAAATGCGAGTCCAACTGCCTGGGCCCATCAACACTAGGCATGGATTGATAGCCGGAAAATCACCGGCGCGGCTACGGTTTTCGCGGCTAGCATATGCTCTAATCTGCGCTGTGAAGCAGTTGAGGACGGGGAGAATGCGATGAGCCATGACGACCTTGCCAATCTCTACAAGGGCTACATTGCCTGCCTCAACGAACAGGATTGGGATAATCTCGGCCAGTTTGTCGGCGAGGAGGTGCAGTATAATGGCGAGACGGTGGGGCTTTCGGGCTATCGCCGCATGCTGGAAGGCGATTTTCAGGCCATTCCCGATCTGCGTTTCAACATCGAGCTTCTGGTTTCAGAGCCACCACGCGTGGCGGCCCGCCTGCATTTCGACTGCAGGCCCAAGGGCATGCTGTTCGGCCTAGCGGTGAACGGCAGGCGAGTCACCTTCGCGGAGAACGTCTTTTATGAAATCCAGGACGGGCGAATACGCGAGGTCTGGTCCGTCATCGACAAGGCCGCCATCCAGGCCCAGCTCTAGAGACGTTCATCGCTTCAAGGAAACGCGGAATTGCTCTAACTCTTTGTTTTTTCGCACTTCCGGACGGAAAACAGGTGCGCACTTTCCTGGAATTGCACAAGGAAAAGCTGGTCTCTCAGACACTTTCTTGCGTCAGCGCGCGGAAGCGCAGCAGCCCGTGGTGCACCGCGAGGTCGTCGTCATAGCGCGCCTCGGCGAATTCCAGCGACAGCCGCGTCTGGCCACGCGGGCCGATCGAGAGGGCCGCGCCGTCGAGGCGCGCCTTGATGCTGTCCATGATGAGCCGCGTCTCGGCCTCTCCCTGCGCCTTCGACCAGATGTGGAGCGTGATGAGTTGGTCGTCGTTGTCGTCGGCGCCGGTGTCCAGGTCGAAGGCGCTAGTGCGGCCGTATGTGACGTGCGGAAATGCGGCTTTGGCGTCGGCGCGCTCGAGCAGGCCGGCGCCGCCCAGCAGCGCCGACAGCGACGCATCGGTCTTCAATCGCAGGAACAAGGCCTGCATCAAATCGCCAGGCGCCGTCATATGTGGTTCCTCTCGCCTGCCTTGTCCTCATCGCAGCGTAGCCGCCTTGCACCCGTTTCGCCAGATCGTCGGACGGCGGCTTGAGGCAATGCCATCAAGCCTTGCCGCTGATCACCGTTGCCTGATCCCTGATCACCACAGTTACGAAACGGATGACGGCGCACAGGCGCCTCATCACCGATCTCGCGGCGATAGACAAGCAAAACCGGGCGGCTGCCGAGAGTTTCGGGGGCGAGCCGCACCATGCGCCGTTCCGGTTCGGCGGGCATGCAGGGAATCACGGGTGTCACGGTGTGGGGCGGCACGGTTTTTGAGGAAGGCGTCGCGCAGGGTCTGGTGGAGCAATGCGACTACGTCTACACAAGGCTGCTGCCCGGCCCGGCTGGAGCGCCGGTCGCTTTCGTCGCGGGGCGCAAGCCTGGCTGACGAAGCGGGGCAGACTGGCCAGGGAGGCCGGAAATGAAACTTCTGATCTTTGGCGCCTCGGGCGCGACCGGCCGCGCCCTCGTCTCGGCGGCGCTGGCAGAAGGCCATCTGGTCACCGCCTTCGTCCGCACGCCGCGCAAGCTCGCCATCAGCCACGACCGTCTGAGTGTGATCGTCGGAGACGTCGCCGACTGCAAGGCGGTGGAGGGCGCGATTGCCGGTCACGACGCGGTGTTGAGCTGCCTCGGTGTCGGCGTGCCACTGAAGCACGACGCGGCGGTGATTGCCGGTATCGGCTTCATCGTCGAGGCTATGCAACGGAGCGGGCCAACCCGGCTCATCTATCAATCCTTCCTCGGCGTCCGCGACAGCCGGCGGCAATTGGGGCCGCTGCTCGGCGGCATCGTCGTGCCGCTCGTGCTGCGCCATGAAGCGGCGGATCACGAAGCGAAGGAAAGGCTCATCGCGCAGTCCGGCCTCGACTGGACGATCGTGCGACCACCAAAGCTCGGCAAGGGTCCAGCTACCGGCCGGTTCCGCCACGGCGACGGCATCCGAGCGACATCTTTGTTGCCGACGCTGGCGCGCGCCGACGTGGCGGCCTTCATGCTTTCCCAGGTCAGCGACAAGACCTATTCGCGTACAGCGGTTGCCCTGCTGCCTTGACCTCACGACACCGGCGCCGCGCCGCCCTCTTCGGTGCGACGTGCGATGAACTCGTCGAGCACGCCGGCGGTGGCGGCAGCGGATGCCGGCGGCTGGAAATCGGAAAGAATCTGCTTCCAGATGCCGGTGGCGCGCTCCGTCGCGGTCTTGCCGCCGGATTGCGTCCAGTTGCCGAAATTCGACCAGTCGGCCACCAGCGGTTCGTAAAAGGCGGTACGGTAGCGGGCCATGGTGTGGGCGGCCGAGAAGAAATGGCCGCCGGGCTGCACCTCGGCAATAGCGTCGAAACCAATGGCGTCGGCATCACCCGGTGTCGTGGCGCAAAGCTCGGCGACGGTCTGCAGCGCCTCGATGTCAGTGAGCAGCTTTTCGAAGGAGACGCTCAAGCCGCCTTCCAGCCAGCCTGCGGCATGGATGCAGACGGTGGCGCCGGCAAGCACCGAGCCCCATAGCGCGAACTGCGTCTCATGCGCCGCCTGCGCGTCGGAGACATTGGCGGCGCTGCCGCCGCCGGAACGCCAAGGCAAGCCGGTGAAGCGCGCGAGCTGGCCGGCGCCCAAGGTCGCCTTGATGTGCTCCGGCGTGCCGAAGGCCGGCGCGCCCGACCTCATGTCGACATTTGAGGAAAACGAGCCATAGACCACCGGAGCGCCGGGGCGCACGATCTGGGCGAGCGTCAGCCCCGCCAGCGCCTCCGCATGCTGCAGGGTCAGCGCGCCGGCGACCGTGATCGGCGCCATGGCGCCCGCCAGGCAGAAGGGCGTGATGATCGACACCTGGCCGAACCTGGCGAAGTCGATGATGCCTTGCGCCATCGGGATATCGAGCTGGCGCGGCGAATTGGTGTTGATGACGGTGTAGCAGTAGGCGCCGTTACGAAATTCCTCCTGCGAGAGGCCGCGCGCCAGCCGGACCATCTCGAAGCTGTCCTCGACCTGCGGTGTGCCGCGGGCGAAGACGAAGGGGAACTTGTCGGACAAGGTGAGCTGCGCGCGGCCGGTGGCAAAGTGGCGAAAGCGCGTGTCGACGTCCTGCGGCTCGATGCAGGGGCCGAGCATATGCAGCACGTCGAAATGCTGCAGCAGCTTCATGAATTCCTCGAAGGCGGCGAGCGTGCCGGGCCGCCTTCCGCGCTCGAGATCGGTAACGTTGGGGGCGCCGGAGCCGGCGAGGAATGTCATGGACCCAAGCTCGAGGATAAGGTCACGGGAGCGGGCGCCGCCATAGGCCGGGATCGAGCGCGGCGCGGACGCCAAGCCTGCCTCGACCATGTCGCGGCCGATCCGCACCATCTGGCTGTCCTCGTCGACCAGGGCGCCGGCCTTGGCAAGAATGGCGCGCACCTCCGGCAGCAGCACCTTGATGCCGAGTTCTTCCAGCACGCGCAGCGCCGTGTCGTGGATTGCGGCGACCTGATCGTCGGAAAAGACCGGCTGCGGCAGGAAGGGGTTCTTCAGCGAACGATAGTTCGGGCGGCGGCTGGACTCGCTGCCGGCCTCGCCGGTGCGTCCGCGCCGGCGTTCGCGCCTCTGATCGCGTGCGGCCTCATCAATCATGCCCAATCCTCCCTATTGCCGCATTGCCTCGCCCTTGGGGTCATAGGGCGAGGCCGCGATGACGCGCGCCGGCCGTTCGACGCCGACAATGTGTACGGAAAGTTGCGTCCCCTCCCCGGCGAAATCGTCATCGAGCAACGCCAGGGCGACGCTCTTGCCAACCGTGTAGCCGTAGCCGCCGGAAGTGACGAAACCGACGCGCCGGCCCTTGTGCCAGACAGGCTCGAAACCGCTGGCGTCGGCGTCGACGGCATCGACTTCCAGGGTCACGATCCGCCGGGCGACGCCCGCCTTGCGCTCCTTGAGAGCTGCTTCGCGGCCGACAAAATCGCCCTTGTCGAAGGCGACGAACCGGTCAAGGCCGGTCAGGCCGGGCGTGTAGCCCTGCGTGAACTCGCGCGACCAGATGCCGAAACTCTTCTCCAGCCGCAGCGCGTTGAGCGCGTAGTAGCCGATCTCGGCGAGACCAAGATCTTCGCCGGCGACGAGCAGCGTCTCGCGCAGCGTCCCGTGCAGGGTGGCCGGGCAATTGATTTCGAAGCCGAGCTCGCCGGCGATCGACAACCGGGCGACCCGGGCGCGAACCATGCCGATGTCGAACTCGGCGCAGGCCATGAACGGCAGGGTTTTGGCGGAGACGTCCTGGTGCGTGGTGCGTTCGACGACCTTCCTTGCATTCGGCCCGGTCACCAGGAAGCCGGACATCGCGTCCGAGATGTCGTTAACCGAGACGCCGTCCGCCATGTGCGCCTCGAACCAGCGCATGTGGAATTCGCGCAGGTAATAGGAGCCCATGATCCAGTAGTCGCCGCCGCCCCAGTTGAGCACGGTAAGGTCGCCCTTCAGCCTGCCGTCATGGCCGAGCATCGGGGCAAGCTTCGCGCGCCGAGGCTTCGGCAGTTTGCAGGCAAGCAGCCGGTCGAGCCAGGCCTCGGCGCCGGGACCGGACACGGCATAGCGCGAGAAGGCCGTGGTGTCGACGAGGCCGGCGGCGCGGCGCACCTGCAGCACCTCATCGCCAACGATGTCGAAGGCGTTGGAGCGCTTCAGCGTCGTCTCCTCGCGAAAACCCATTGGCGCGAAATAGGCCGGGATTTCCAGCCCCCATGAGGCCGTCCACTCGGCGCCGGCCGCGCTCATGCCGTCATAGGCGCCGGGCCGCTTCAGCGGCCGGCCCGCCGGCAGCCGCTCGTTGGGGAAGGTCATGACGAAGCGCCGGGCGTAGAACTGGCGCGTGGTCTGTCGGAGATACTCGCGGTTGGCGGCGAAGGCGCCGTAGCGGGCGATGTCCATGCCGAAGATATCGGCCTGCGGCTCGCCGTAGATCATCCATTCGGCCAGCGACTTGCCGACGCCGCCACCCTGGCTGAAGCCGGCCATGACGCCGCAGGCGACCCAGTAGTTCTTCAAGCCACGCACCGGGCCAACCAGTGGATTGCCGTCGGGGGTGAAGGTGAAGGCGCCATTGACCCATTTGCGGATGCCCGCCTTGGCCAGGCAGGGGAAGCGCTGATACGCCTTCGAAAGCTCCGGGCTGATGCGGTCGATGTCCTCGGGGATCAGCTCGATGCCGTAGTCCCAGGGCGCACCGTCCATGTTCCAATGTTTTGGATTCTGCTCGTAGACACCTAGCAGCACGCCTTTGCGCTCCTGCCGAAGATAGGAGAAGCCGTCGAGATCGACGGCAAGGCCGAGCTCGTTGTCCAGGGCAGCGACCTCCGGAATGTCCTCGGTGACGAAATAATGGTGCTCCATCGGCGTCACCGGCAGGTCGACGCCTGCCATGAGGCCGACCTGCTTGGCCCACAGGCCGCCGGCGTTGACGACATGCTCGGCGACAATCGCGCCCTTCTCCGTAACCACATCCCAGCCGCCGTCGGCGCGCTGGCTGAGCTCGATCACGCGGTTGCGCAGGATCACATCGGCGCCGCGCTTCTTTGCGGCGCCCGCATAGGCGTGCGTCGTGCCGTAAGGGTCGAGATGGCCTTCGTTGGAATCGTAAAGGCCACCCAGCACATCGCTGACGTCGACGATCGGGCAGATCTCCTTGATCTCCTCGGGCGTCACCAGGCGGGCCGTCTCGATGCCGACCGACTGGAACACCGCCCAGGCCGATTTCAGCCATTCCCAGCGCTGCGGATCGCTTGCCATGTTGACGCCACCGGTCATGTGCAACCCGGCATCCTGGCCGGACTCGGCCTCGATCTCGCGGTAGAGCTTGATCGTGTAGTCCTGCAGCGCCGCGACATTGGGATCGGCGTTCAGCGCATGGAAGCCGGCCGCCGCGTGCCAAGTCGAGCCGGCCGTCAGCTCGGCGCGCTCGATAAGCGCCACGTCGCTCCAGCCGAAGCGCGTCAGGTGATAGAGCACCGAGGCGCCGACCACGCCTCCCCCGATGACGACTGCCCGGTAATGCGATTTCACGAGCCTCTCCCTCTCGTTGGAGAGCCTTACGATACACGTCCTGTACAGGAGTGTCTAGACACAAGTGTACAGATCGCTTGCGCGCCGCTTCCCGCCATGCCTATTGTGCGGCCATGATCATGACCGCCCCGCAGGCCGAACCGGTTCTCGGCAACATCAAGGTCACGCGCTCGGACTGGATCAATCTGGCGCTTGAGACGCTGGTTTCAGACGGTATCGAGAGCGTGCGCGTGCTCACCCTCGGCCAGAAGCTCGGCGTGTCGCGCTCAAGCTTCTACTGGTATTTCGAAAGCCGGCAGGATCTGCTCGACCAGTTGCTCAAGCATTGGCACGACACCAATACCACTGCGATCGTCGAGCGCGCCCGGCGCCCCGCCGAAACCATCATCATGGGCGTGATGAACGTATTCGAATGCTGGGCCGACGAGCGCCTCTTCGACCCGAGGCTCGATTTCGCCGTGCGCGAATGGGCGAGGCGCTCGGCAGACGTGCGGCAGATGATCGACCAGGCCGACGACGAGCGCCTCAGCGCCATCCGCGACATGTACCGCCGGCACGGCTACGACGACGAGGACGCCTTCATCCGAGCGCGTGTGCTCTACTACATGCAGATCGGCTATTACGTGCTCGACCTCAAGGAACCGGTCGAGGCCCGCGTCAGCCATCTCGCCGCCTATCTGCGCTCCTTCACCGGCCAGGAGCCGACCGAAGCGGATGTGGCGCATTTCATGCGCTTCATCGCGGCGCGCTGATGACTACCCGCCGTTCACGGCCGATTGACCTCCATTCAACAAAGCTTGTGCTGTGGCTTCGCTGCCCTTGTGAGCAGTGATAAAATGGTCGAATAGTTTGGCAGGGTGCCACCTGAAACTGCCCGCATGCTGTTTTCGGGCGAAAGCGCATTGGGGCGGAAGTCTGGAATGCCAACTCCTTCGAAACCACGCAAGAGAAGAGGCCGGATCGCCTCGGCGGCTCTTGCCGTCGATGCGTGGCTCGATTCCTCGCTCTACGAGATCAGCTTCAAAGCGCGCGAATTCTGGGAGGCCGCAACCATCTTTTCCCGCCGCTTCCGCCTGCATGGCTGGCGGCGCGCCATCATCGAGGTGCTGAGTGAAGGGTTCACCATGGGAGCCGGCGGCTTCGTGGTGCTGTTGGCGCTGGCCATGCCGGCGTTTGAGATCACCGCCGGCGATTGGCGCAACCAGGGCGATTTCGCCGTCACCTTCCTCGACCGCTACGGCAACGAGATCGGCCAGCGCGGCATCATTCAGCGCGATTCCGTGCCGGTCGACGAGATGCCGGATATCGTCATCAAGGCGGTGCTGGCGACCGAGGACCGCCGCTTCTTCGATCACTACGGCATCGACGTTCTCGGCCTGTCGCGCGCGATCTTCGAGAATGTGCGCGCCAATTCGGTGGTCCAGGGCGGCTCCAGCATCACCCAGCAGCTGGCCAAGAACCTGTTCCTGTCCAACGAGCGCACCTTGGAGCGCAAGATCAAGGAAGCTTTCCTGTCGCTCTGGCTGGAGGCCAATCTCTCCAAGAAGGAGATCCTCCAGCTCTATCTCGACCGCGCCTATATGGGCGGCGGCACGTTCGGCATCGAGGCGGCGGCGGATTTCTATTTCGGCAAGAGCGTCAAGGACCTGAACCTCGCCGAGGCGGCAATGCTGGCCGGCCTGTTCAAGGCGCCCACCAAATACGCCCCGCACATCAACCTGCCGGCCGCCCGTGCGCGCGCCAATGTGGTGCTCTCCAACCTTGTCGACGCCGGCTTCATGACCGAGGGCCAGGTGCTGCAGGCGCGGCTGCATCCGGCAGATGTCGTCGACCGCGGCGAGCAGAAGAGCCCCGACTATTTCCTCGACTGGGCCTTCGACGAGGTCAAGAAGATCGCCAAGCCCGGCCAACACTCGCTGGTCGCCCATACGACCTTCGACGCCAATATCCAGAAAGCGGCCGAAGAGTCGGTCGAATTCCATCTCCGCCAGTTCGGCAAGGAATACAACGTTACCGAGGGCGCGGTGGTGGTGATCGAGACCAACGGCGCGGTGCGCGCCATTGTCGGCGGCCGCGATTATGGCGCCAGCCAGTTCAACCGCGCCACCAAGGCGCTGCGGCAGACCGGGTCGTCGTTCAAGCCTTATGTCTATGCCACCGCGATGGAGCACGGCTTCACGCCGGACTCGGTGGTTTCCGGCGGCGCCGTCAGTTGGGGCAGTTGGTCGCCACACAATTACAATGGCGGCTCGGCCGGCAACGTCACGCTGCTCACGGCTATCGCCAAGTCGATCAACACCGTGCCGGTGCGGCTCGCCAAGGACTATCTCGGTATCGGGCCGATCAAGGCGATGGCCGAATCCATGGGTGTCGAATCGCCGCTGGAATCGCACAAGACCATGGTGCTCGGCACGTCCCTCATGACGGTGATGGACCAGGCGACAGGCTACAGCGTCTTCGCGCAGAACGGCTTTGTCGGTTCCCGGCACGGCATCACGCAGCTCGTCACCCGCACCGGCGACGTCGTCTATGACTGGGCCAAGGACGCGCCGCCGCCGCACCGTGTGCTGTCGGAAAAAGCTCTGAAATACATGAACACCATGCTGGCCGCGGTGCCGGCGATCGGCACGGCGCGGCGCGCGCAGCTTCCCAACATCGTCGTCGCGGGCAAGACCGGCACCACGCAGTCCTACCGAGACGCCTGGTTCGTCGGTTTCACCGGCAACTACACGGCCGCCGTCTGGCTCGGCAATGACGATTTCACGCCGACCAACAACATGACCGGCGGGTCGCTGCCGGCGATGGTTTGGCAGCGGCTGATGGCCTATGCACACCAGAACATCGATCTGAAGCCGATCCCTGGCCTCGATCATCCCTGGGTCGACCCGGAGGTCGCGGCCAAGGCCGAGGAAGAGGCGAAGAAGGAGGCTGCCGATGCCGCGGCGCAGGCAGAGGCCGAGCGCCCGCCAGTGCTTTCCAGCCGCACCACGCAGACGCTGAGGGCAATGACCAAAGCCTTCCAGGCGGCACCCGCTCTCAACGCACCTACCCTGCCGGAGACGCTGTCCGCGCTTTGAACCTTCGTTCGACGCATGCGCTTGCCCCGAAACCGGTCCCTCTTTCGAGTGAAATGCTTAGCGGAGACTAGGCAATCTGAGTCCGGCCCATTCGCCGGGTGGGATCTCAGCCCCGACACGGAAGTTGAACGACAAGACCCTTGTCGCATCGGTGTCGACCTCGCACCGGAAGCTTAGGCGGTACCATGTGGTTGCCGTGCTGAAGGCGGCCACCGGAGGGTTAAGGACATTGCCCACCTTCAGCGGAATGGATGGCAGCCATTTGGGAGAATAGGAGGCGCCCTGCAATTCCTCGTTCAAAACGCTGCCGCAAAGATTGGCAACCCGCTGGTCGCGAGGCACCTCGCTCATAGAGTTTGTGGCCAGCGCGTCGCCGGTAGCGCCCTGCGAATAGAGCTTTCGAACACCCGGAAGGCCGGAATAGATCGGCGACGCAGCAACGGCGGCGTTGGTAGAACTTGGCGTCCCGGCGCTCTTGCTTCGGAACTTCGAGATTTTTGCAGGCCTGAACTTCAGCGCATTTGCTTGCTTGGGCTTTTGCTTTTCGGTCACGGCCGGAAGATCGACCTTATCGCCGCTCTTGGCATCCATCGGCGTCGGCGCCGCGGCTGTTTGCTTTTCGGCGGTTGGCGCTCCTGCCTCTTGCTCGGCAGCCTGCTGTTTATCCGTGTCCTGGGCTGCCTTCTCCTCACTTTGCGTGGGCTCGGCGTCCGTCGCGGCGATTACCGGCTTCTCGTCAGCCGTGCTTTGATCCGCCGGCTGATCGGCATCTGCCGGCGCGGCAGATTGCTTCTGTGCAGGCTTCGCCACGGCGGGCGGCTTGCTATCGCTATCCTTGGCCGGCGACGGCGTGTTGTCCCGGTTGCCGGCTCCATCCAGGGATTTCCTGGGGCCGGTGTCCTTGTTGCCATACTGGAAAACGGGCTTTAGCACCGCGATCGGCGGTGGCTTCGGCGGCTGCTTTTCCGGCACTGGAGGCTTTTCGACTTTTTGCTCGGGCGGTTTTTCGGCTTTCGGTTCCGGGGGCTTCTCGGCCTTGAGTTCGTTCGGCTGCGGTGCGGGCGGAGGCTTCGGCTTAGGTTGCTCGGGCGGAGGCACAAGCGCGACATTGACCGGCTGTTCCTCATCCGGCTGTTGGGCGGGCTTGGGCAAGGTATAGACCAGAAACGCTGCGATGAGCGCATGCAGCATCAGCGATGCGGGCAAAGCCCACGCCAAATTCCGACGCCGCTCTCCTGTCTCGCCCTTCATCCCGACCGATGTGGAACGAAATGGCGGCGGCTGCAAGCACAGGCATCGGATCGGCGCCTGACAAGTCAGTGATTGGATGGCCACGTGCAGCGCCGCCGAGAATCAGAAGGGGCGCGGTGCGGACTTGTCCGTGACAGGCCGGTCGCCGACATGGGAACGTCATACTACTGCAGGCCGCAACCACCTGAATATCGCCATGCCCAAGGCAAGCCGGCTTGCCACGAGGCCCCGCGCCGCGATATCCCGGGCAACCTCCTCAGTTCCGGCCTTCCATGCTCAAGACCGTCTCCCTCACGCTGCTTTCGCTTGCCATGGCCATCGGCCTTGGCGGCGGCAGCGTCTGGTACGCGCTCAACGCGCAGGACGGCGTCGGCGCGATCCGCATCGGCCAATGGACAGCTTTTCCTGAAATCGGCACGGAAGGCTCCGACCCCTACTCCAAGGCGCGCGTGGCGCGTGAGGGCGTGCTGGCGCTCGGCCGGGCGGAGGGGTTGTCCTTCGTCGCCGAGCGCGACGCAGCCGGCCAGCCGCTGAAGCGGGAATGCGCCTATTCGATCGAAGGCGGCTACCCGACGGCCCGGTTCTGGACGCTTTATGCCGCCGACCAGTCGCTTGGCGTCATCGACACCGGCAAGGCGAGACAGGCGGCCCTGCAATCCTACGAAGTGCTGCGCCGGCCCGACAATTCGGTCGTCATCTCCGTCGGCGACCGCCCTGCCCCGGGCAACTGGCTCCTGACGGCTGGCTTCGGCAAGATGTATTTCGTGCTGACCTTCTACGACACGCCGATCGCGAGCAGCACCGGGCTTTCCGACGTGACGCTGCCGCGCATTCTGAAGGCGGGCTGCCATGCGTAGCCTGCTGCACGCCCTGGTCCTCGGCCTGCTCGGCGCCGGTATCGTGCATATCGCGGTGCTGTTTTTGGTGCCGGAATTTTCCGAGCGCGATGCCTGGTCGCGGCTGGCAATGGCCTCCGACCTCTACAAGATGACGCGCCTGGACGCCGAGGTCGCTGGTGCGCCTGTGGTGAAGTCGGTCGACCCCATGTTCTACGCGGCCGCCTGCCGCTTCAATCTCGCCGACGGGCTGGTGCGGATCCGGGCGCCCGGCGACGTGCCGTTCTGGTCGGCCTCGGTGTATGACCGCAGCGGCCACAACATCTATTCCTTCAACGACCACAATGCGAACAGCGAGAAGCTCGATGCCGTGGTGCTGACACCGGCGCAGATGATCGACGTGCGGCGAGATCTTCCCGAGGACTTGCAGGGCGCGATCTTTGTCGAGGCGCCGATCGAGGAGGGAATCTTTGTCGTCCGCGCCTTCGTGCCGGACGATAGCTGGAAGCCGATCGTGTCGCGCTTTCTCGAACAGAGTGCCTGCGAGCTGCAGGAATACTGAAGAGTCAGCTCAGTGATGCGGCACTAGTGGCCGTGGCGACCCAGGCTTGTCCGGGCCGTCCGGACGCGCCGCGCCGACCTGCGGCTGTGGCTCATAGCGGACGCCGGGGAAGATGATGACAGCCGCTGCCGTGTCGGTGTCGTGGGTTACTCGATTGACGGGTGCCGCTCGCGGCACGAAAGACAAGACCATGCCCATGGTTCGCGTATTCCTCTCGGTTTGACCGGAGCACAACGCAACGCCTCCAAAGTCGATTAAGGCGGGCAGAGGGTTAACGGAGCGCTAACGGATCGCGGCTAATTTGATGTTTGTTCCCTGGAGACGCGAAACCGGCCCGGCCGGAGGCGCGGGGCCGGGTCTGTGTCGAGTATCGGGCGTATCCTCCGTGTCTTCTTCGGATTTCAGGCACATCGCTATCCGGACCGAAGCGGGAAAAGCCGAAAGGCTGTTCCGCGCCGCCGTGTCGGCCTTCTGCTCGCTGACGCGCCCGTCGCGGCGCGAAATCGCCCAACTCGAGGATCTGACGCTGCCGCTGTTCGACGAAGTGTCGGTCGAATCGCGCCGCTATGTCGCCGCCGCCCTTTCCGAATGCGAATATGCGCCGGCCGCGTTGGTGCGGCGGCTGGCCGAGGAGCCGGTCGAGATCGCGGCGCCGCTGCTTACCCGCTCGGACGCGCTGAGCGACATCGACCTCATCGCGCTGATCGGCCGCCATGGCCTGCCGCACGCGCGCGCAATCGCTCGCCGCAAGGAACTCAACGCAACCATCGCCCACCTGATCCGCGCGCTGGAGAAGCCGACGCTGGTCAACACGCGGCCGCCGGAGACGGTCACGAAGCTCGCGCCGGTGAAACCGGCGCCAGCTTCCGCAACAGAAGACAACCGCCCGGATCCCGGCGTGCCTGAGGAAAACGCGCGGCGACGCCTGCGCTCGATGATGCGGCCCGCCGGCGAAAGTGCCGCTGTCAACCTGTTCCTCGGACAGCCGACTTATCTGAAGCTGCGCGAGACGGCGCTGACGGGCAACCTTGCTTTCTTCCAGACAGCGCTTGCCGATGCGCTCGACATCGATTTTGCCACAGCCCGCTCAATCACAGAGCAATCGGGCTACGCAGCGCTGCTTGCGGCGCTCAAGGCGCTCGACCTAAGCGAAGACAGGGCCTTCCTGATCGCGGTCGCGGTCCATCCCGGCGAGTTTCCGCATCCCCAGGCAATCCGTCTGTTCCTCGACCGCTATCGGCTGCTGCATCGCGAGGCAGCGCTCGACAAGGTGCGGGCCTGGAAAGCCGAAACGCTGTCTCGGGCGATCCGCGGCAATGCCATCGAGACAGGGCGCCACGCATCGAACAGCGATGACAAGGCCGCCGGCCGCAAGGCGTCCTGACCCAATTCCAGGGAAGTGCACAGCGTTTCCGTGGCCGGTCGGGACGCCGGGCCGCCGCCTCTATTCCGCCTTCACGGACACAAGCTCCTCGACCGGAACGGAGCCGGCCTCGATCTCGACCACCCAGATGTCGGGATCGAATCTCTTTTCCTTTTCCAGCCTTGCATCGAATGCCGAGCTATCGTCGCCAGAATCGAGCAAGGTGAAGAAGCGCTCGTCGGGCTTGGCCGAATCGTAGCTCGTTTGCGGCGCCGGTCCGTACAGAGCCACTTCGCCGAGCCGGTCGCGCGACAACACGAAGACGGCGCCGGCCTCGGTCGCGCCGCGCTTGACCACGGCAGCAAAACCGCCGGCGGTGAAGACACGGCGCAGAAGGGCCGATACCCACAGATCGGTAGTCACGCGCATGGCAGGGTTCCGGATGGCATGCCCGGTTCCTTACAGCATCGGCAATGGAACCGAAAAGCCGGCAGCCCTCAGTTTGTCAGGCCGATCTCGCGCATCTTGGCATAGACCACTTCGTCCGGCTCGCCGGTCTCGGGCAGGCCGAACAGCGCCTGGAATTCCTTGATCGCAGACTTGGTGCGGGCGCCTACGACGCCGTCGAGCTGCATATCGTCATTGCCGAAGGCCTTCAGGCCAGCCTGGATCTTGACGATGCGGGCGTCGGGCGCCTGCGTTGCGCCGCTGGCCTGGGCGGCGACCGGAATGGCCGCTGGTCCGGCGGCCTGGGCCGTCGCCCTATCGGCCGGTCTCGGGGCCGGATGCGGAATGGCCGCAGTCGTTTGCCTGGCGCCAAGCTGAGCGAGCAGCGCGCCGTCGACATCGCCGGAGGCGGGCAGCCCGACCTTGAGCTGATAGGCCTGGATGGCCTTGCGCGTGGCTGGGCCCGTGAGGCCGTCGACGGTGCCGTCGTAGAAATTGAGGTCCTTCAATATGCCCTGCACCTGCTGGACGACCGGATCGGGCTTGGGAGCGGGCTGCGCCTGCCGCACGATGTTGATGGTGGTCTCCGGCTCATCCGAGACGGCATGCGGGAAATTCTCGATGCTCCTGGTGGCGAAGAAGGCGCCCGTGTGCGGAAAAGGCTGGTACCAGAGCGCGTTGGCCGAAACGTAGAAGAGCGTCACCAGGAAGGCGGTCGAGCCGCCGACCAGAACCGGATTGCGCGAGATCATCTGGCCGAGCGCCCCAGCGCTCTCGGCAAGCAACCCGCGCTCGGGTTCGACCACTTTAGGCCGTCTTGCGGAGCGAGCCATTGCTGTCCCCATTTGCATCCCCCTTCGGCTTTGCAATCGGCACCGGCAGCACGTCGGCCGGCGCGCCCGAGCGCCGCTTCGGTCCGTTCACCGGCAGGCTGATCGTCACCGTCGTGCCTTCGCCCGGGGCGCTCTCGATCGACATCGTGCCCTCATGCAGCGCCACCAGCCCCTTGACCAGCGACAGGCCGAGCCCGGTTCCCTCGAAGCGGCGCGTATAGTCGTTCTGGATCTGCATGAACGGCTTGCCGAGGTTGGCCATATCCTCGTCGGCGATGCCGATGCCGGTGTCACTCACCCAGAAATGCAGCCGCGAGCCGACCCGCTTGGCGCCGATCACCACGCTGCCGCCATCAGGCGTGAACTTCACGGCGTTCGAAACGAGATTGATCAGGATCTGCTGCACGGCGCGGCGATCGGCATTGATCTCGCCGGCGTCAGGCGCGATCTGCGCGCCAAGCGCGATGCTCTTGGCCTCCGCCAGGGGCCGCATCATCGAGCGGCACATGTCGGCGGCATCGGCGAAGCGGAACGGCTCGAGCTCGGTGGCATAGGCGCCTGCCTCTATGCGCGAGACATCGAGGATCGAGGTGACGACGGACAAAAGATGCTGGCCGGACTCCCTGACCAGGGCGACATATTCCTTCTGGCGCGGATCGCGGAAGGCGCCGAACATCTCGTGCAGCAGCATGTCGGAGAAGCCGATGATGGCATTGAGCGGCGTGCGCAGCTCGTGGCTGACCACCGCCAGGAAACGCCCCTTGGCCACTTCGGCGGCAGCCGCAGCCTCCCTCGCCGTGGCAAGCTCTTCGCGGAGCGCGGCGATCTCGTCATTCTCACGAAGGACGAAGGTGAAGATGTCCTGCTCTCGCGCGCCGCGCAGCAATTCAAGGCGGAACGGGCGGAAATTGTCGGCCGAGCCGCCACCGTCGCGCGGCAAGCGGATGCGCAGGTCGAGCCGGCGCTTCGGCGCGCCCTCGCGCATGTCCGCGAGCGCGGTGAGATAGGCGACGCGATCGGAAAGATGGACGCGCTCGAACAAGCCCGCGCCGAGCAGGAGCTCCGGCGCCAACTTCAGAATGGAACGCGCCTTGGCCGAAGCGTCGAGCACCTCGCCCTGGCGGCCGACGCGCAGCACGACGGCATCGATCGTCTCTTCGAGACGGTCCACCGCAGGCTCAGCCTGACGCGCGTCGGCGGGATTGGCGAAGGCCGCCGCGCGCGGCAGGAGCGTAAGCGCCCAGGCAAGCGGCAACAGCCAGTGCCAACCGGCGATCGCGGACTCGCCGAGCGGCAGGAACTGGTTTGCGAAAGGCTGCAGCAGGATGGCGCCGAATGCCGCCAGCGCGCCCGAAATTGCTGCGCGGCGCGACCCGGCGATCCACCAAGACTCGACCGGCAAAGCCACGGCAAGCAGCGCGACTGGCGACGCCAGACCACCCGCCGCGGCAATTGCGCCAGCAAGCGCGAGGCCGCCCGTCGCCACCGAGGCACGGCCGGCGAGCGTCATGCGTCCGGTGGCGGCAACCAGAAGCGCTGCGAACCAGCACAGACCGAAAGCGCCGAAGATCGCAGCCACGGTAACGGCGGCGCCCAGACTTGAGGTGACCAGCGTCACCGCCGCACCCGCGGCGAGGAAGGGAGTGGCGAGCATGACGCCGATGAAGCGGCGCTGGCGCTGGCGCTCAGCCTCGTCCGTGACGGTCGGATGAACCATGCGTTCGCAGCCGGCGGCAACCGCGCCAGGCAGAGGAACGTATCTGGCCGTAATCGAACTCAACGCACTCGGACCCGGTCGTGAATTGCCCTGCTTCTGCAGGTGACTCTTGATTGGATTGAAAGTCGCATCCAGCGTTTAAGGAATGGATAAGGCAGAGAAGGCGAGCGCCCTGCCCGCGGCAAATATCGGGAGGCCGACACCCCAAAGCCCGTCGATCTGCCGCCATGGTAAATGGAGCGTTAGCCACAGCGCGGCTCGCCTGGCTTCCTGAAAACCCAGTGCCGATGCTCGCCCTTTCCAGAATTTTTCTTTTGAAACAGCCGCATAGATGGCTATTTCAAAGTTAATACAGTGGATCAGATTTGAGTTAGATCAATAGCGAAAACCAATCCTTTCCAATTCATCTAAAATTTGAAGAAAATTCGCGGCTTCGGCGCAAGCCACGCTTCGCGCCTTCGTGCCATTGTCATGTCCATAAAAAGAGGTCATGCCGATGGATGCATGATCCGATCACGACGAGGCATCGAGATGGGCTTTCTGATCAGGATGGCTTTCTGGTTTTCGCTGGTGCTCTTGGCGCTGCCGCTCAGCGTCGGCCCCGACGAGGATGGCCGCGAGGCAGTCGGGCCGATCCAGGCGCTGTTTGCGGCGCGCGAGGCGGTCGGCGACATCGCCGGCATCTGCGAGCGCAAGCCGGATGTTTGCGAGACCGGCAAATCGGCCATGCACACCATCACCGTGCGCGCCAAGGAGACAGCCAAGATCGCCGCCGCCATGCTTGATGACCAGCAGTCGGAAAAGACGGCCGCGCCCGCTGCGAAGGCAGCGCAGACGTCTGGCGAGACCACCGGCAGCGTCGCCGAGGACATCGTGCTGCCCGCCAAGGTCAACATTCCGGCGATGCTGACGGCGAAGAACTGAGATTGCTTTTTCTGGAAATGCTCTAACGCCGCGGGCCCGCCCGACCTCTCGACGCCCGCGGCGTCTTTCTTTTTCCGTGACGTGGCGGCGCCGGGTCACTATATGCGGGCAATGACGACCTCGATCGAAACGATCCGCGACGATTTCTCCCTGCTCGACGAGTGGGAGGACCGCTACCGCTATGTGATCGAGCTGGGCGAGGCGCTGCCTCCGTTTCCCGAGGCGGAACGCACACCGGCCAACAAGGTGCCGGGCTGCGTCAGCCAGGTGTGGCTGACCACCGAGCAGGGAGAAGGCGTCGATCCGGTGGTCAGCTTTCGCGGCGATTCCGACGCCCACATCGTGCGCGGCCTTGTCGCCATCATGCTGGCGCTGTTCTCGGGCCGGCCGGCCAGTGAAATCCAGAACACCGATGCGGAAGTGACGCTGAAAGAGCTCGGCCTCGACGAGCATCTGTCGCCGCAGCGCGCCAACGGCCTTCGCTCGATGGTCAAGCGCATCAAGCGCGACGCCGAAGCCGCCTTGAAGCAAACCGCCTGACTCTGCCCCAAGCCCGGCAACAAGCCGCACTGCGGCGGGTTCACCCGTTCGCAGCAAGACATCCCTGAAATACCTCAAAAGCAAAACGGCGCCCCGCGGGCGCCGTCGCTTTTGCCGACTTGCGGAAGCTGCTACCGGCGACCCTTGGGCTTGCGGCCGAGGCCCATCTTCTTGGCCAACTGCGAACGGGCGGCTGCGTAGTTGGGAGCAACCATCGGATAGTTGGCGTCCAGGCCCCACTTCTCGCGGTATTCTTCCGGGGTGAGATTGTAATGTGTCATAAGGTGGCGCTTCAGCGACTTGAACTTCTTGCCGTCTTCGAGACAGACGATGTAGTCGTCATGGACGGAGCGCTTCGGGTTGACGGCCGGCTTCTGCTTCTCGGCCGAAGGCTGCTCCGTCGTGCCGCCGACGCGGCCGAGCGCGGCATGGACGTCGGCAATCAGGTTCGGTAGTTCGCCGACCGGCACCGGGTTGTTGCTGACATAGGCCGCGACGACATCGGCAGTCAGCTCGATTAGCGCGTCCCCATTCCTTGAAGGTGTTTCGACGATATCCATTGTGCTCAGGCCCCAACGAGAGTTTGTTTTCTAGACTGCGCCCTTTTTCTGGATCGGGCATCGCGCGAAATTCATGCAGGCAAGCCCTGCGATTCGCGTCGCGTCATCTTAATGACCCTGTGCTGCAAGTAAGTCAATTCACCTATTGAATTATATTCGGCGATATTCATCAAATATTGCCGATTCAGCTTCAAAAATTCGTGTGTCGTGTAACTTAGCGAGATTTTTTTGGCCGGACCAGTGCAGCCTGACGTGGCGCCAAGCACGCTTTTACACCTCTGGTCGCGTCAAAACAGGTTCTTTATGCTTGGCTAAACTAATGTTTGGCCGCCCGGTGGGCGAAGAATCCTATGGATCATGGCGCGGACATTCATCCTCGCGTCGAACAGCCAAGTCGCCTCGACGAACCTCTCAGTGGGGTGTGATGTACTTGCCGTAGACCCAGCCGGTAACAAAATCACCGTTCTGCGCCGGATCGTGCCAGACCTCGCACCAGCGGTAGCGGATCGCCTGCCGCTGCTTCCAGTGCGGTTGGCCGGCAATGTCGAGCAGATCTATCCCGCCCGTGCAACGACCGGTCATCTGCAAGACGGTGCCATTCGGATAGGCCGCCTGTCTTTGCGATGTGTTTGACGGATACTTGCGCGCGTTGAGCGTGTCGCCGAACGGCACGCCAGCCACTTGCCAGGCCGCGAACACGGTTGCATGAGACTGGCCGGAAAAGGTCAGGACCGCCGAAGCGACAGCGAAAGCCACGGCGGCTCGAACATAGGATTTCATCTTTTCCCCTTTCGACTTACTTTGTGTAGACCACCTTGAACCCCGCCCTTTGAACCGCTGCTGAGCGACGCGTTCATTCGCCATTCAAGCAAATTTTCAGGCAATTCCACAGCGAGACGCAATGACCACAACCTCCGTCTTCCCGACCGCCATCCCGCCGCGGCCCGAGAAACGCCCCATCTTCGACGTTCATCACGGCATCACCCGCACCGACGACTATGCCTGGATGCGGGCCGCCAACTGGCAGGCGATGTTCAGGGACCCTGCACTGCTCGACGGCGCGATCCGCGCTCATCTCGAGGCCGAGAATGCCTACCAGGCAACGCTGATGGCCGACACGGCCGAGCTGCGCCGCAAGCTGTTCGCCGAGATGAAGGGGCGCATCAAGGAGGACGACTCCACCGTTCCGATGAAGGACGGTCCCTACGCCTATGGCTCGTCGTTCAAGCTCGGCGGCGAGCAACCGCGCTACTTCCGCACGCCGCGTGATGGCGGCATTGAGGAGATCCTGCTCGACGGCGATGCGGAAGCCGAAGGCAAGCCCTATTTCCGTCTTGGCGGATTCGACCATTCGGCCGACCATCGCAAGCTGCTCTGGGCTTTCGACGACAAGGGCTCGGAGTTCTTCGCGCTGCGCGTGCGGGACATCGCCAGCGGGAAAGAACTCACCGATCAGATTCCGGATACGGGTGGCGGCGGCGTGTGGAATGCCGGAGACGACGGCTTTTTCTACACCCGCCTCGACGACAGCCACCGCCCGTCAAAAGTGTTCTTCCACGCGCTTGGCGACAATCCGGAGAACGATCGGCTGATTTACGAAGAGACAGATGCCGGCTTCTTCATGGATGTCAGCGGCACGCGTTCCAACGACTGGATCATGATCGGCATCAACGATCATGAAACCTCCGAATACCGGCTTCTGCGCGCCGACGAGCCGTTCGCCGAGCCGAAGCTGGTGGCGGCGCGCGAGACCGGCCTGCAATATGACCTGGAGGAAGGTGGTGACGTCTTTTTCATCCTCACCAATGCCGACGGCGCCAAGGACTTCAAGATCATGACCGCGCCGGTCGAAGATCCGGTGCAGGCCAACTGGAAGGAACTGGTGCCGCACGAGCCCGGCCGGCTGATCCTGTCGGTGCTCGGCTTCAGGCACCACATGGTCAGGCTGGAACGCAAGGAGGGCCTGCCGCGCATCGTGGTGCGCGATCGGGCAAACGGCGAGGAGCACCTCATTGCCTTCGACGAGGAGGCCTTCTCGCTCGGCCTTTCCGGCTCCTACGAATACGACACCGAAGTCATGCGCTTCACCTATTCGTCGATGACGACACCGGCACAGGTGTTCGACTACAACATGCGCAGCCGCGAGCGCGTTCTCTTGAAGACGCAGGAGGTGCCATCGGGCCACGATCCGGAGCATTATGTCACGCGCCGGCTGATGGCGCCGGCTGCCGACGGCGAGCTGGTGCCGATCTCGCTGATCCACCATCGCGATACGCCCCTTGATGGCTCGGCGCCCTGCCTGCTCTACGGCTACGGCTCCTATGGCATCACGGTTCCCGCCGCATTCAACACCAATTGCCTGTCGCTGGTCGACCGCGGCTTCGTCTACGCCATTGCCCATGTGCGCGGCGGCAAGGACAAGGGCTACGGCTGGTATGACGACGGCAAGCGTCGGCACAAGATGAACACCTTCACCGATTTCATCGCCTCAGCGCGCCATCTCGTGGCCGAGCGCTACACGTCGCACGATCGCATCGTCGCGCAGGGCGGCTCGGCCGGCGGCATGCTGATGGGGGCGATCGCCAACATGGCACCCGAAAGCTTCGGCGGCATCGTCGCCGAGGTGCCGTTCGTCGACGTGCTCACCACCATGCTCGACGCCAGCCTGCCGCTGACGCCGCCGGAATGGCCCGAATGGGGCAATCCGATCGCCTCGGCCGAGGACTACGGGACGATCGCTGCCTATTCGCCCTACGACAATGTCGCGGCGCTCGACTATCCGCCGATCCTGGCGCTGGCAGGTCTGACCGACCCACGCGTCACTTATTGGGAGCCGGCCAAATGGGTGGCGCGGCTGCGCGACCGCAAAGCGGGCGACAATCCGGTGCTGTTCAAGATCAACATGGAGTCCGGCCATGCCGGCGCCTCGGGCCGGTTCTCGCGCCTGGAGGAGATCGCGTATATCTACGCCTTTGCGTTGAAATTGACCGGCACGGCCTGATTTTTCCCTCGCAATCGCGAGCACCTCGCGCTACGCAATGCGCCTCGTTTTTGGTCGCGGCCGGTTCGGGCCGCGCCATCCGTCATTCGCAGGGTTCGTCATGCTGCTCGTCGACGTCTATCTCGACAAATCGCCCATCCAGGGCATCGGTGTCTTCGCCAAACACCGCATTCCAAAGGGCACGTTGATCTGGAAGCTCGATCCAAGATTCGACCGCCGCATTTCGGTCGACACTTATGAGAACGAAAGCGGCCCGGTGAAGTCCTACCTCGATCGGTACTCCTATCCGGACAGGCGCGACCGGAATTATATCGTCTTCGAGGCGGACGATGCGCGCTACATGAACCATGCCGACGAGCCGAACTGCGACGTCTCCTCGCCGGAAGAAACCTACGCGCTGCGCGACATCGCGCCCGGCGAGGAACTGACCTGCGACTACAACCACTTCTTCGAAAACGGCTTCGATTTTTTGGGCGACCGCCACGCGTAATCGGAGCGACCGCGGTCGAAGCGTCTCACGCCGAGAGCAATTCCGGCAAGCGCTCCATGGCCAATCTGCCGCGCAGGTGTCGGATGGCGGCCAAGGCTTTGCCGGCGATGACGCCTAAAGCGACGCCGCCGGCGATCGCAAGCAGTTGGAAGCCTGGAGCCGGGAGCCAGCCTGCGACAGGTGCCATCAAAAGCTCCGGGACGAAGCGATGGACCAAGTAGATCGGGAAAGCCGCGACGGCGACCTGCGTAACCGCCCGCCCCACCCCAGCAGGCAGGCGAACACGCGGCAGGTAAAGAAGAGCCGAGAGCGCCGCGAAGATCGTCAAATACTTGACCGTCGTCCCCAGCCAGACCGACTCCCAAAAGGCTAGATACCCCAATACGGCAGTGGCAAATGCGGTCACGAGGAGTTTTCTGGCGGGAGTGTCGGCCAAACCGGCGCACCAGCCGAAGACCGCAAGGTGGAAGACCCAGTAGATCGCGAAGATCTGGCGGCTGCCTAAGTCCACGAACAATGGGACTGCAAAGCGCGCAGCGGCGGCAAACGCCAATAGTCCGATCGAGAAGGCAAAGGGTCGAGCCTGGGCGAACTTGCGTAGAACCGGAACGGCAAAGGCGAGGGCGAAGACCAACAGCGTCTGCGCATAGGCCTCGATGAACCAGTAGAGATACGGGATCATCTCGTGACGTTCCGGTTCGGCATAGCCGAAGTTGCCGGTAAGGGTCATCGAGGCCCAAGGGATCGCCTGCCAGGCGAGGGAGTAAGCGGCGACTATGAGAAAATAAGGGATCAGGACGCTAATCGCAGGTTTCAGCGCGTGCCGGATCCGACCGGCAAGCAAATGGACCGACTGAAAACGCGCAAGGCTGTAGCCGACAAGCAGCATCATGATGCCGGAGCCGCCCGGGATAGGCCACAGGGTCTCGTGATGCACGACCACCAGCAGGATGGCGAAGGCCCTCAGCACGATATCGACAGGCGTCTCGTTTGCCTGGTCCCGCATGAAAGACCGTTTCGCCGAATAAAGATTTGTCAGGTCTCCAACGCTTAGTCGTTCCCAGCCGTCCGGCAGTTCCAAGCCGAGCCGTTCGAGTTCCAGAGCCAATTGCAAAAAGCGAAGGGAATCTCCGCCGAGGGAGACAAAGCTGTCAGCGCGGCCGACCGGAAGCGGATAGAACACGCGGGCATAGGCTCCAGGCACGCCGCCACGTTCGGAGCGGATTTCGGCCCGTCCCAGCAACATCTCGCGCTGCAGGCAGCCATAGTCGATCTTGCCCGAGGCTAGCCTGGGAACGTCGACACGCGTCGAAACTCGAATCAGATTGGCGGGCAAGCGGCTGACTTCGGCCAGGATACGCTGTGCCCGGCCTGCCGAGCCGGGGCCGGTCACATAGGCTTCTAGGCCTCGATCGTCGCCGAGCACCGCGGACGCAATGCCCGCCCGCTCCAGGGCCCGCTCCATGATATCGAAGCCGATCCTGAGGCCGGCAATCTTGGCAAAGCGGCTCTTGCGCCCGACGATGCGGAAGAAACCTTGCTCGTCCTGGACGGCAATATCGCCGGTGTTCAGGATCTCGACCTCAGCCCCGCGCGCCAGATCACAACGCTGCTCGGCGTAACCCATCATGACGTTCGGGCCGCGATAGACAAGTTCTCCCGGGATGCCCGAGCGGTTGACCGGCTCCCCCTTGTCGTCGACAAGGCCGAGGCTGCCGCCTGGGATGGCGACGCCGATCCGCTCCTCCCGGTCGGACAGGCTCTCCGGCGGCACGAAGGCGATACGCGCTGTCGCCTCGGTTTGACCATACATGACGAAGAAACGCCCACCCGCGGCGCGCAAATGATCCCTGTACAGGCGGATGACGTCGGGGCTGAGCTGTCCACCCGCCACCGTCATCATGCGCAAACCCCTGAGCTTATTGTCGCGGAAACGCATCCGTTCCAGGAGTTCGTAGGAATACGGGACGCCGGACAGATTGGTGCAGCCACCGTCGGCGATTATCTGCAGGAAATCGCCGTCCATGGCCGAAACACCGGGGAAGAGGATGCTGCCGCCGGCAATCAGATGCGAATTGAGAACCGACAGTCCGTAGGAATAATGCAGCGGCAGCATGAGAGCGGCCCTGTCGGCGGACGAGAGTTCGAGATAGGTCGTTATCGCGCGCGCATTGGCTTCGAGATTGGCATAGGAGAGCCTGACCGCCTTGGCGGCGCCCGAGCTGCCGGACGTCATCAGCAGCAGCGCGAGATCGGGATGCAGCGGCTCAATGTCCCTCGCGGGCCAGGCTTCCTTCACGAGACGCCAGCGGCCATCGGCTCGGCGATAGGTGAAATCCGGCTGGAAGGCCGCCAGGAAATCGTCCCAGACCCTTTTGTCGCAAGCCGGCAGCATGGCCACCGCATGACCCGCCCGCAGGGCTCCAAGATAGGCGACGACCGCATGCTCGGAGGGTTCCGCTGAGATAGCGACGAGTGCTTTACCTCATCCCCCAGACGTGTGGCGAAGTGCTGCGCAAGGTCGTCAAGCTCCGCATAAGACAGGCTGCGCCCGTCGGCGAAGAGAAGTGCTGCGCGCTGCTCGCCACGGGCGAATTCAGACACAAGGTCGAGAGAGTGCATGGGCAAGGCTTCGGTCCGCCTGGAAACTGGCCGAAGCGCGTATGATACATGACTATTAAAGTCAACTAATATGGACTTGAGACATCACAGGCAGATCGCATCGATGGTGTCGCGCAGCCGATATGCATCGGTCAGCTCGCCGGCTTGCGCGCCGGATAGCTGTTGGGATGCGGCGGGACGGCCTTCAGATAGGCCGCGATCGCGGCGCGGTCATCGGCCGTCAACTGAGCTATGTTGCGCTGCACGTCGACCATGGCACCGCCGACGGAATCGAAATCCGGCGTGAAGCCGGTTTCGAGATAGTTGGCGATGTCGGCCTCCGACCAGTCCTTCGTGCCGCCCTGCGGGGTGATATTGGGCACCACGCCCGAGCCCTCGGCGGCCACGGCTCCCGCCAGCCATTCGGCCTTCTTGACGCCGCCGGCAAAGTCGCGCGGCGTGTGGCATTCGCCGCAATGCCCGGGGCCCTCGACCAGATAGCGGCCGGCCAGCACCTTGTCGGGCGCGCCCCCGGGCAAGGCAATGACCGGTTCAGGGCTGACATAGAGCCGCTTCCAAAGACCAATGCCGCGACGGATGTTGAAGGGGAAGGAGAGTTTGTGGCCGGGCGCCTTGCCGGCGACCGCCGGCAGCGTCTTCATAAAAGCATAGAGGTCGGCGATATCGGCCGGCTTCATGCGAGCATAAGAGGCATAAGGGAAGGCCGGATAAAAATGCTCGCCGGAGGGCGAAACGCCTTTCAGCATCGCATTGGCGAAGTCCTCCTCGCTCCAGGCGCCGATGCCGTCCTTTTGATCCTGCGAGATGTTGGGCGGTACGAAGGTGCCGAACGGCGTCTTCAGCTCCAGCCCGCCGGCAAGCTCCAGGCGGGCATCACCCTTGGATCCCGGTTTGGCGTGGCAGGATGTGCAGCCGCCAGCAAAGAAGATGCGCTTGCCTTTCGCAGCATCACCGGGGCCAAGCTGCGCGACCGTCGCGGCATCAAGCCTGACGGGCGCTGACAACGCCCAGCCGGCGACCGCGCCGGCGCCGCCCAGCACGATGACAGCGCCGACGAGCTTCTTCAGCCACGCCATATCAGGCGATCAGCCCTTCTTGATCCTGTAGGTCTCATGACAGGTGCCGCAGTCGCCGCCGATGGTGTTGAGCTGCGCCTTGAGCGCATCGACATCGGCCGGCGGCGAAGCCACTGCCGCCTTGACGTCGGCCAGGAACTTGTCCCCGGCCGCCTTGAAGCCTGGCATGTCTTCCCAGATCTTCGGCGCCGCCGTGGTGTCGCCCTTGTCGCTGCCGGCCGGGAAAAGTTTCTCGGCATCGAATTTTTCGGCGTTCGCCTCCAGCGCCTTTAGCGCCGTCAGCACAGCGGCGGCGTCGAAAGCCTCCTCGCCTTTGACGACCTTGGACAACTGGCCGGCGAGCTTGCCGCGTTCCTTCATCAGGGCCTGGCGATCCTTGATCGGGTCGGCATAAGCGGCCGAGCCGGCAAAAGCGAGCAAAGAGATGGCGATGACAAGCTTTCTCATTCAATTGGCTCCATGGTGAAGAGAGTTCGCGACTAGACGTTAACGGGCGATGCAGTGGAATTATTCCCTCCGCGCCGCAACGATTTTCTTGACTGGAATTGCCCTCCTGCGCCGGCAAAAGAAAAGCCCCGGTCATGCCGGGGCTTTTCGGAAGGGTCGATCAAGCTTTCGCCTTCTCGTAGAGTTCCAGGACATAATCCCAGTTGATCAGGCTGTCGACGAAGGCTTCGAGATATTTCGGCCGCGCGTTGCGGTAGTCGATGTAATAGGAGTGTTCCCACACGTCGACGCCGAGGATCGGCGAAGCGCCATGAACCAGCGGGTTCTCGCCATTGGGGGTCTTCGAGATCGCGAGCTTGCCGTCCTTGACCGAAAGCCATGCCCAGCCGGAGCCGAACTGGGTGGTGCCGGCGGCGACGAAGTCCGCCTTGAACTTGTCGTAGCCGCCGAGATCGGCATCGACGGCCTTCTGCAGCGCGCCCGGCAGCTTGTTGCCGCCGCCGCCCTTCTTCATCCATTTCCAGAAATGGATATGGTTGTAGTGCTGGGCGGCATTGTTGAAGAGCCCGGCATTCTTGCCGAAGGACTGTTTCACGACCTCTTCGACCGACAGGTCGCCCATTCCGGCCTCGGCGGCCAGCTTGTTGCCGTTGTCGACATAGGCTTTGTGGTGCTTGTCGTGGTGATACTCCAGCGTCTCCTTCGACATGTAAGGCTGCAAGGCCTCGTAGTCGTAGGGCAAAGCGGGCAACTCAAAAGCCATGGATGGTACTCCCTCAGGAAAAGTCCGGTGAAACTACCGGACTAAGATAGGTCTGGAATGGGTTGGGACAACTCCGGAACGAAGCGCCGAACGCCTTTTTATCCGCTCAGGCGGCGGAAGTCGAATGCGCCCAATCCCAATAGAGCTCCCGCGCCTTCTTGGCGACCGGTCCAGGCTGAATGCTACGGTTCTCGATGCGCGTGATCGGCACCACCTTCGAATGGTTGCCGGTCGAGAAGATCTCGTCCGCCTCGAGGAAATCGCGGATCGACAGCGTCTTCTCGGTGGTCCTGAAACCATAGTCGCCGAGCAGGTTGATCGTGCGCGAGCGGGTGATGCCGGAGAGGAAGGTGCCGTTCGCGGCGGGCGTCATCACATGGCCGTCCTTAACCAGGAAGATGTTGGAGGTGCCGGTCTCGGCGACATTGCCCAGCATATCGAGCACCAGCGCGTTGTCGAAGCCGCGCATCTTGGCCTCGAGGATGGCGCGGCCATTGTTGGGATAGAGGCAGCCGGCCTTGGCGTTGGTCGGCATGGTCTCGATGGTCGGCCGCCGGAACGGCGAGACGCCGATCGAAAAGCCCGAAGGCGGAATCATCGGTGACTCGTAAAGGCAGAGACAGAAGCGGGTCGAGGACGGGTCGGCCGGCACGCCCATATAGCCGCCATGCTCGGCCCAGTACATCGGCCTGATATAGACGGCGGTCTTGCCGTCGAATTTCTTCAGGCCGTCCCAGGTCAGCCCGACGATCTGCTCCGTCGTCATGGAAGGCTTCAGGCCGAGCGCGATCGCCGAGGCGTTGACGCGGCCGGCGTGACGATCGAGATCGGGCGCCACGCCTTCGAACCAGCGGGCGCCGTCGAACACGCTGGTGCCCAGCCACATGGCGTGGCTGCGCGGTCCCAGAATGGCAACATTGCCCTCGTACCAGTCGCCGTCCACATAGGTCCATGTCGCGGACTGCGCCGCCGCCGCC
The DNA here is from genome assembly GCF_003997555.1 of Mesorhizobium sp. M1A.T.Ca.IN.004.03.1.1. Lineage (NCBI taxonomy): Bacteria > Pseudomonadati > Pseudomonadota > Alphaproteobacteria > Hyphomicrobiales > Phyllobacteriaceae > Mesorhizobium > Mesorhizobium sp. M1A.T.Ca.IN.004.03.1.1. Next base: position 271,530 of record NZ_RZTV01000002.1, read on the forward strand.
AGTGTCATCGTTTGCCGTCCGTATGGATGAGTTCCGGCCGCCATAGGACGACGCTTTGACGGCCGGCGTCAACCGACATCGGAAAAAATCCTTGAGGCCAGAGGCACTTAAAGCACGGCGCACGGAAAGGGATGGGCCATGTGTGTTGGGTTCTTGTGTTATGCGATCCTTTCCGAAAACCGCTGCCCACTTTTGGGCGACATGCATTAACCGCAATCAGCGCTTGCGCGGCAGGGCCGGGCGCCGCAAAACTCTTCCTATGCACCATGCAGCCTATGTCTTCGACGCCTATGGCACGTTGTTCGACGTGCACGCCGCCGTGCGCCGCCATGCGGGCGAGATCGGGCCGGACGGCCAGCTTCTCTCCGAAATCTGGCGCGCCAAGCAGCTCGAATATTCCTGGGTGCGGACGCTGATGGGCGCCTATGCCGATTTCTGGCAACTGACCGAGCAGGCGCTGGACTTCGCGCTGCGCAAGGTGCCGTCGGCCGATCCGGCGCTCAGGGCAAGGCTGCTGGAAGCCTATTGGCGGCTCGACTGCTATCCGGAGGTGCCGGCGGTATTGAAGGCGCTGAAAGCAGCGGGAGCGAAGCTCGCAATCCTGTCCAACGGCTCGCCGGAAATGCTGCGGGCGGCGGTGAAATCGGCCGCCCTCGACCAGATCCTGGACGACGTCTTCTCGGTCGACGAGATCAAGCGCTTCAAGACCGATCCTTCGGTCTACGACATGGTGGTCACTGGCTGGCGGCTCTATCCGGGGGCGGTGTCGTTCCAGTCCTCCAACCGCTGGGACGTCGCGGGCGCCGCTAGGTTCGGCTTCCGCACCGTCTGGATCAATCGCGCCAATCAGCCAGACGAATACCGGGATTTTCCGCCGGGGCTGATCCTGCCCTCGCTCGAAGGCCTTCTGGCAGGGGTTTGAGGTGCTGTTGCTGCCGCGCAACAGATGTGTCGCGGTCACAGCTTCGCCTTTGTTTGTCCACCCTGAGGCCAGAATTGGAACCGCCTATCACCGCCGACTGTTATTGCAGCTGTCGGCGCCGGCCAGCGGATTCATGCATTCTTGCGAATTCAAGACCTAGAAAAGGCAACCATGTCAGACGCTTCCTTCCGCATCAGCCGCCGTGGCTTCCTCAATCTCACGGCCCTTGGCGCTGCTTCGGCGATTTCCGCCTGCTCCACCACCGGTCCTCGCCCGGCAGCCGTGCAGCCGGCGCCGGCCTCTGTGGAGCCGCCGCTCGGCGACTACGCCACCATATATGGGCCGATGTCCGACAACGGCTTCGACCTGCCGGCCATCCCGGTAAACAAGATCGATCACAGATATTTGCGCCAGATCGTTCCCGATCCGACCGGACAGCGCCCGGGCACCATCGTCGTCGATACCACCAACCACTTCCTCTATCTGGTGCGTGAGGGTGGCCAGGCGATCCGCTACGGCGTCGGTCTCGGCCGCGCCGGCTTCGAATGGTCGGGCGATGCGGTGGTGCAATGGAAGCAGAAGTGGCCGAAATGGACGCCGCCGGACGAGATGGTCGCGCGCCAGCCGGAACTGACGGAATACAGCGCCAAGAACGGCGGTATGCCCGGCGGGCTCAAGAACCCGCTCGGGGCGCGTGCGCTCTACCTCTTCAAAGGCAACCAGGATACGCTCTATCGTCTGCACGGGTCGCCGGAGTGGTGGTCGATCGGCAAGTCGGTCTCGTCGGGCTGCGTGCGCCTGATCAATCAGGACATCATCGACCTCTATGACCGCGTGCCCAACAAGACGCCGGTCGTGGTCACAGCAGATGTTGGCCAGCCGATGGCCGATATGCCCGAGCGCCGGGCCATTCCGATCGACAACGGCGTGCCGGACGACTCTGTCCTGCTGGGGCCGGTGCCGCAGGAGAGTGACGAGATCTTTTGATCCGGCGTTCGTCAGCGGTGCTTGGCGAGGATGTCCGCCAGCACCGCAACGCCGCGGCGCAACGCCTCCGCGTCGAGACCAGCATATCCCATGATGAAGCCCGCCGTTTCGGGCCGCGGCTCGGCCGGATCATAGAGCGGCGATACCGGATAGAGGCCGATCCCCGCAGCACGTGCGTCGGCGATGATCGCCGGCTCGCATCCAGAATCGATGCCGTTCAACCAGGCCACGACGTGCAGGCCCGTGTCGGCCCCAGCAACAGTCACCTTTGGCCCGATATGATCGGCGAGCGCCCGCAGCAGGACTTTTCGGCGCTCGGCATTTTTCCTGCGGATGCTGCGGACGTGGCGCTCGTAAGCGCCGCTCGTCAGCAGGTCGGCCAACACGTCCTGCTCCAGCATCGGAGCATGCCGGTCGGTCAGGCGCTTTGCCTCGCTGAAGGCCCGACGCAGGCCGGCGGGGACGACCAGATAACCGAGCCGCAAGGTGGGCGAGAGCGTTTTGGACAGCGTACCGACATAAATGACGGAGCCTGGATCGAGCGTCTGCAGAGGCGGGATGGGGGCTATGTCGTGGCGGTATTCGCCGTCGTAATCGTCTTCGACGACATAGGCGCCTGATGCCGTGGCCCAGGCCAGGAGGGAATGCCGCCGCGCCGCCGAAAGCACGCCGCCGAGCGGAAACTGGTGCGATGGCGTGACGTAAGCCAGACGGGCCGGCGGCAGCGCATCCGTCCTCAGCCCGTCAGCGTCGACTGCAACTGGCACGGCGACGCCGCCCGCGGCCGTGAAGGCATGGCGGGCCAGCAGATAGCCCGGATTCTCGATCACGAACGGGTCGCCGGAGTCGAGCAGCAGCCGCGCGCAGAGGTCGAGCCCTTGCTGGGAGCCGTTGACGATGGCGATCTGGTCCGGCGCGCAGTTGATGCCGCGTGCGCGCCAGAGATAGGTTTGAAGGGCGCTGCGAAGAACAAGCGATCCCTGCGGGTCGCCATAGCGCAACCGTGCGCCGCGCCGCAGAATGGCTTTGTTCGAGGCCCGTCGCCAAGCCAGGACCGGGAAGTCCGCCCCGGACAGGTCGCCATAGCGGAAATCCGCAACCTTGGCCGGCTGCTGTTCCACCGGCGAAGGCAGAGCCAGCAGCCTGCGCGCGAAGGTCGAGAGGTTGCGTGGCGAGGCAGCCGCGATGGAAGCCGCCCCTGACGGCCTCTCCAGTCCCGGAGCCACGATGGCACGCGCGCCCTGCCGGATGATCAGATAGCCTTCGGCGTCGAGCTGGTTGTAGGCCGCCGTCACCGTGGTTCGCGACGCGCCCCATTCGGCGGCAAAGGCCCGCGACGACGGCAGCCGATCGCCGGGCCGGTAAACGCCGCTGTGGATTTGCGCCTTGATCGCCGCGATGATCCGGCGCGCCACGCCTTCCTGCTCCAACTGGACCATCGAAAACCTGCAAAACTGGATGTTCCAAGCAAGCCAGCTTTCCTGCATCTTTAAATGCAACGCAAGGAGTTTCCGCCATGTACATTCCGCCCGCCTTCCGCGATGACAACAGGGAGAGCCTCATGGCGACGATCCGCGCAGCACGGCTGGCGACGCTGGTCACCGCCACGGCGGAAGGACCGCAGGCGACGCCATTGCCGCTCTTGCTCAACGAGAGCGAGGGCGAGCATGGAACGATCTACGGCCATGTCGCGAAGGCAAATCCGCAGTGGCGCGCACCGGTGCTGGGCGATGGCCTGGCGATCTTCATGGGCCCCGACGCCTACGTGACGCCGGCCTGGTACCAGACCAAGCAGGAGACCGGAAAGGTAGTGCCGACTTGGAACTACCTGGCCGTTCATGCCTATGGGCCGATCGACTTCTTCGAGGACGCCGAAAGGCTGCTCGAGATCGTCACGCGCCTGACCAATCTCCACGAAGGCGGACGCCCCTCGCCATGGTCCGTATCGGATGCGCCGCCGGATTTCATCCAGGCGCAACTCAAAGGCATTGTCGGCTTGCGCATGCCGATCACGCGGCTCCAAGGCAAGCGCAAGATGAGCCAGAACCGCAACGCGGCCGATCGCGCCGGTGTCGCCACTGGTCTAGCAGCGAGCGACCGGCCTTCGGATCGCGACGTCGCCCAACTGATCCCGTCTTGACATCCGACCCAGTCCAATTGCCAGCGAGCCGATCATGCCGGACCTGACACAATTCGCCTTGTACTTCGCCGCGGCGCTGCTGCTCGCCATCACGCCCGGACCGGGCATCTTCTATGTCGCCGCGCGCACCCTGGCCGGAGGCCGCGCTGAAGGCATCGCCTCCAGTTTCGGGACAGGCCTGGGCGGCATGGTTCATGTGCTTGCCGGAAGCCTGGGCGTTTCCGCCCTCGTGCTCGCGAGCGCCGAACTCTTTACGGCGCTGAAGCTGATCGGCGCCGTCTACCTCGTCTGGCTCGGCTTGCGCACCTTCCAGTCCGCCCGCCGCGAGGCAAAGACAATGCTGGAAGGTGGCGCGCCGACGCCTGCGGTCGGCGCTGGCCGAGCGTTTCGCGAAGGGGTGCTGGTCGAGGCGTTGAACCCGAAGACGGCCGCCTTCTTCCTGGCCTTCATTCCGCAATTCCTGGATCTCGGCGCCGGCCACGTCGCCTTGCAGTTCATGGTGCTCGGCTTCGTGTCGGTGACGCTCAACACGCTGGCCGATGTCGTGGTAGCATTCGCGGCCGGCCGCATCAGGGATGGCGCGGCAGGCCGGTCCGGCATGATACGTCGGCTCCGGGAGGCGTCCGGCGGCGCGATGATCGCGCTGGGCATCGGCCTTGCCGTAGCCAAGCGCCCTGCCCTCTGATTGCCGCGCCTCAGTTGGGCGCTACCGCCCGCGCGCCAGGCTGCCTAGTATCCCGCGCACTATCGCGCGGCCGACGGAAGAGCCCACCGAACGCACCACCGACTTGATCGCGGCTTCGGCCACTGTCTGACGGTTGGAGGACCGGCGGCCCGACCCTCCCAACACATCGTCGAAGCCCGGAATTGTCCAGCGCGAGCCGCCGGTGCCCGCCTGCTGCGCCTGCGCTTCGGCTTCCTGCGCCTCCCTGGTCTTCTTCTGCAGTATCTCGAAGGCCGAGTCGCGATCGACCGCTTGATCGTACTGCCCGGCGACCGGGCTCTCGGCAAGGACCTTGCGGCGCTCGTCGGGTGTGATCGGCCCGAGCCGCGACGACGGCGGGCGAATCAATGTGCGCTGTACCATGGCCGGCACGCCCTTATCCTCCAGCATCGAGACCAGCGCCTCGCCGGTGGCGAGCTGGGTAATCGCGGTGGCGCAGTCGAAATCCGGGTTGGGCCGGAAGGTGTCGGCCGCCGTCCGCACCGCCTGCTGCTCGCGCGGCGTATAGGCGCGCAACGCGTGCTGCACGCGGTTGCCGAGCTGGGCCAAAACCTTTTCCGGAATGTCGAGCGGGTTCTGGGTGACGAAATAGACGCCGACACCCTTGGAGCGGATCAGCCGCACCACCTGCTCGACGCGATCAACCAGCACCTTCGGCGCGTCCTCGAACAAAAGGTGCGCCTCGTCGAAGAAGAAGACCAGCTTCGGCCGCTCGAGATCGCCGACCTCGGGCAGTTCCTCAAACAGCTCCGACATCAGCCAGAGCAGGAAAGTTGCGTAGAGCCTGGGATTCATCATCAGCTTATCGGCGGCCAGAACGCTGATCGCGCCGCGGCCGTCGCGGGTGGTGCGCATCAAATCGGCGATGCGCAGCGCCGGCTCGCCGAAGAAGTTCGCGGCGCCCTGCTGCTCAAGCACCAGAAGCGTGCGCTGGATGGCGCCGACGGAAGGCTTGGTGACATTGCCGTAGCGTGCGCTGAGCTCGTCGGCTCGCTCGGCGATGTTGGCGAGCAGCGCCTGAAGATCTTTGAGATCAAGCAGCAGCAGGCCCTCTTCGTCAGCGATGCGGAAGGCGATGTTCATGACACCTTCCTGCGCTTCGGTGAGGTTCATCAGCCGCGACAAAAGCAGCGGCCCCATTTCCGAGATGGTGGCACGGATCGGGTGACCCTGCTCGCCGAACAGATCCCAGAAGATGACCGGGTATTCCTGAAACTGATAGGGATCGAGCTTCACCTGCTCTGCACGCTTGACCAGGAAATCCTTGGCCTCGCCCATCATGGCGATGCCGGAAAGGTCGCCCTTGATGTCGGCGCAGAAGACCGGGACGCCGGCATTTGAAAAGCCCTCGGCCAAGACCTGCAGGCTGACCGTCTTGCCGGTGCCTGTGGCGCCGGTAATCAGGCCGTGGCGGTTGCCGTAGCGCAGCAGGAGTTCCTCGGCGCGCTGGTAGGAATCATCAGGCTTGCGGCTGGCGCCGATGAAGATGCTGGTGTGGTCAGCCATATGTCCGGTCTCCGCAATCTCTTCCGCCAAAAACGCCCGGTCTCATGGAGGATAATAACGCGATCGGCGGGCGACAATGCCCACCATCAAATTTGGCGCTATTCGAATTTGACGCTGGCAGCGAAACCACCTTACTTAGCTTGCGGATTTTGCGCATGTTTGGCAATCGGTTAGCGGCTTCCGGAACAACCGCGACGGATGTCGCATTGTGATATGCGGCGGGGGACCATAGACTGGTGACTGATGCGGCCGAGAGACGAGGAGTGCGATGGGCGCCGGCGCCTTGACTAGGGATGTCGACCTTCCCAACCCGGACGCCAAGCGCTGGCTGGCGCTGGCGGAAAAAGCGCTTGCCGGCGGCGCTTTCGAACAGAAGCTTGTTTCGCACACCGATGACGGCATCCGCATCGAGCCGCTCAGCGAGCGTTCGACGACAGCCGAGCCGCTGGTGCGCACCAATCCGAAGTCGCCATGGATCGTCAGCCAGCGCATCGACGATCCCGATATCGCCCGCGCCAGCGCCCAGGCGCTGCAGGACATCGCTGAGGGCGCGACCGGCCTGTCGCTGGTTTTCGAGGGTGCGCCGAATGCGTTCGGCTACGGGCTGCCGAGAACCGCGGAGGCGCTGGAAACGGTGCTCGACGGCGTGCCGCTCAACCGGGTCCAGGTGCGCATCGATGCGCATCCGTGGAGCCGCGCCGTGGCGGATTGGCTGCTCGCCTTCCTGACCCGGCGCCGCTCCGATCCGGCGAAGCTCAACCTTTCCTTCGGCATCGACCCGGCGGCAATCTTCGCCGGCACCGGACGGCTGCGCACCTCGATCGAGGCGCTGCAGGAGTCAATGCCGCAATCGCTGGCGCATTTCTTCTCGATGGGCGTGCCCGGCGTGCTGCTCGAAGCGGACGGCCGCGTCTTCCACAATGCCGGCGCCACCGAAGCGCAGGAACTCGGCACGATGATGGCTTCCGCCGTGTCCTATCTCAGGATGTTCGAGAAGGCGCGTCAGCCGCTGGTCTATGCCGCGCCCTATATCGGCTTTGCCCTCAGCGTCGACCAGGACCAGTTCCTGTCGATGGCCAAGGTGCGGGCGTTGCGCAAGCTCTGGACGCGGATCCAGGAAGCCTGCTCGATCCCGGCCTCGACAGCGAACGTCCACGCCGAGACCTCCTACCGCATGATGGCGATGGCGGATCCGGAAACCAACATTCTGCGCACCGCGATTGCCGCTTTTGCCGCCGCGACCGGCGGCGCTGATTCCGTCTCGATCCTGCCGCATACCATCGCGCATGGACTGCCGGCCGGTTTTGCGCGCCGCGTCGCCCGCAACGCGCAGCTGATCCTGGCGCATGAGAGCCATCTCCATCACGTGGCCGATCCGGCCAGCGGCTCCGGAGCGGTCGAGGCGCTGACCGACGGTCTTTGCGCGGCGGCCTGGGAAGAATTTCAGCGCATCGAGGCCGAGGGCGGCGTGCTCAACAGCCTGCAGCAGGGCTATATCCAGAACCGTGTGCAGACGGCCGCCGCGAAGCGCAATGCCGTCTATCGGGCCGGCGAACGAGGCATCATCGGCACCACCTTGTTCCGCACCGGCAGCGAGCGCCCCGTCGAGACATTGAAAGCCGAACGCCGGCCCGCGCTGACAGAAGGTGTGGCGACCTGCGAGCCGCTGTTTCCAGTTCGCATCGATCAGTCGATCGGAGCCGGCTCATGATCCCGGATTTCAGCCAGATCGGCTGGTCGGCGCCGCGCCGCGCGCCGGTCGAGCTCAAAGGCCAGCGGATGACGCCGGAAGGCATCGCCCTGAAACACCTCTACACGCAGGCCGACCTCAAGGGCCTGGCCAATCTCGACACCTATCCGGGCCTGCCGCCCTTCGTGCGCGGCCCCTACCCGACCATGTATGTCCAGCAGCCCTGGACGATCCGGCAATATGCCGGCTTCTCGACGGCGGAGGAATCCAACGCTTTCTACCGGCGCAACCTCGCGGCCGGCCAGAAGGGCCTGTCGGTCGCCTTCGACCTCGCGACCCATCGCGGCTATGACAGCGACCATCCGCGCGTCGCCGGCGATGTCGGCATGGCGGGCGTGGCGATCGATTCCATCCTCGACATGCGCCAGCTGTTCGACGGCATTCCGCTCAACGAGATGACGGTGTCGATGACCATGAACGGCGCCGTGCTGCCGATCATGGCGCTCTATATCGTGGCGGCGGAGGAACAGGGTGTCGCGCAGAAGGACCTCTCCGGGACCATTCAGAACGACATTCTGAAGGAGTTCATGGTCCGCAACACCTACATCTATCCGCCGAAGCCTTCGATGCGGATCGTGTCGGACATCTTCGCCTATACCTCTCGGCACATGCCGAAATTCAATTCGATCTCGATCTCCGGCTATCATATGCAGGAGGCGGGCGCGACGGCCGACCTCGAACTCGCCTACACGATCGCCGACGGTATCGAATATGCGCGCGCCGGCGTCGCCGCGGGTCTCGACATCGACCGGTTCGCGCCGCGCCTTTCCTTCTTCTGGGCGATCGGCATGAACTTCTTCATGGAGGTCGCCAAGCTCAGGGCCGCGCGGCTGCTCTGGTCGAGCCTGATGAAGAAGAATTTTGCGCCGAAGGACGAGCGCTCGCTGTCGCTGCGCACCCATTGCCAGACATCGGGCTGGTCGCTGACGGCGCAGGATCCCTACAACAACATCACGCGCACGATGATCGAGGCGATGGCGGCAACGCAGGGACATACGCAGTCGCTGCACACCAATTCCTTCGACGAGGCGATGGCGCTGCCGACCGACCATTCGGCCCGCGTTGCCCGCAACACGCAGCTCATCCTGCAACAGGAATCCGGCACCACGCGCATGATCGACCCGTGGGGCGGCTCGGCCTATGTCGAGCGGCTGACGCATGATCTGGCGGCCCGCGCGCTCGCTCATATCGAGGAGGTCGAAAACCTCGGCGGCATGGCGGCGGCGATCGAGAAAGGCATTCCGAAGCTGCGCATCGAGGAAGCGGCGGCGCGCACCCAGGCACGCATCGATTCCGGCGAGCAGGTGCTGGTCGGCGTCAATGCGCATCGCCCGGAAGCCGATATCGAGGTCGATGTGCTGAAGATCGATAATGCCGAGGTCAAGGCCCGGCAATTGGCGAAGCTGCAGCGGCTCAAAGGCACGCGCGACGTCGCGGCCCTGGAGGATGCGCTAACCGCCCTCACCCGCGCGGCTGAAAGCGGCGAGAACCTGCTCGAATTCGCGATCCGCGCGGCGCGGGCCAATGCGACCGTCGGCGAGATCTCGCTGGCGCTGGAGAAAGTGTTCGGGCGCCATGCAGCCACCGTGCACACCATCTCCGGCGTCTATCGCGACGCGCTCGGCGACAATCCGGCGGTCGATCGGCTCAAGGACAAGCTCGAAGCCTTCGAGAAGAAGTCCGGTGCAAAGCCGCGCATCCTGGTCGCCAAGATGGGCCAGGACGGCCATGATCGCGGCCAGAAGGTGATCGCCAGCGCCTTTGCCGATCTCGGCTTCGACGTCACCGTCGGACCGATGTTCCAGACGCCCGAGGAGATCGCAAAGCTAGCGGTGCAGCATGATGTCGACATCATCGGCGCGTCCTCGCTCGCGGCCGGACATCTGACGCTGATCCCCGAGCTCAAGGAGGCGCTGAGGAAGCTCGGCCATGGCGACATGCTGATCGTCGCCGGCGGCGTCATCCCGCCACAGGATTACGACGCGGTGCTGAAGGCTGGGGCGGCCGAAATCTTCCCGCCGGGGACCGTCATCCCGCAAGCGGCGGACAGGCTGATGGACAGGCTGCTGTCGGTCGAGTGAATACCCTGTGTCGGGACTGGTCAAACGCAACTCGTTGCTTAAGGCTTATCGGCACAGCTAATGCGCCAATCGAGAGAGGAAGAGGATCCCGTCCTCAACCGCTTCTTGATGGCGACCATGTCAGTAGTTCCCAATCGGTTGTTATAATTTCCGTTGCAACAACAGGCCCTCCAGTTATAATGGCCGTTGCAACAGGACGACCTACCATGAACATCACCATTCGAAAGATTGGCAACTCCGAAGGTCTGATTTTGCCGAAAGAGCTTCTCGACCGGCTAAACCTGAAGGCGGGCGACAACGTCATTGTCGTTCAGGAGGGCCAGGAGCTGCGCTTGCGCCGTCTTGAAGCCTCTGCCGAAGAATTCGAGCGTAAGATGAAGATCGCGCGCGAACGGATGAAGAAATACGAGGTTGCCTACCGCGCGCTCGCTAAATGACCGAGCATCATTCGCGAGAATTCGTGGAGGCGATGCACGCTGAGCAGTTGCGCCTCCATGGCGGAGCCTCCGGTATACGCGACCAGGGCTTGCTAGAATCTGCCCTCGCCCGCCCCCAACAGAAGGAAGCGTATGGCGAGCCCGATCTTTGTGAACTCGCGGCGGCCTACCTCTTCGGCAGTGCGAAGAACCACCCCTTCGTTGACGGGAACAAGCGCACGGCTTTTGCCGCGGCCGATTTGTTTCTCTATCTCAACGGGTTAAGCGTAGAAGCCGAACAGCAGGATGTTATCCAGTTGGTGATGATGGTCGCCGCAGGTGAAATCGATGAGACCGGAGCCGCGGCGTTTTTCCGCGACCATACAGTCAAGCTCAAGGCCTAGTTCTCGGCCTTGTCCGACAGCTTGACGATCTCCCACTCCTTGCCGTTGACGGCAACGACCTCGCCGACCTTCTTGCCGAACAGGGCCATCGCCATCGGCGAGACATGGGAGATGCTGCCTTTCGACGGGTTGGCCTCGTCCTCGCCGACGATGCGCCAGTGGACCTTCTTGCCGTCGCCGTTTTCCAGCGTGACGCCCATGCCGAAGCGGACCACATTGCTGCCGGACTCCGGCACCGAAAGCTCCGCGCTCTCGCGCCGCGCGGTCCAGTAGCGCAGGTCGCGGGACACTATTGCGAGGCGCTCGCGATCGCCGCGTCTTTCGGCCTTGGCCATCTGATCTCGCAATTCGGAGAGATTCTCTTCGATCATCGCGAGTCCCCGCTCCGTAACCAGATTGCGGTGCGGACTGATCGGCCGTTCGCCGACACCGGCAATGGCGTTTTCGCTGTCTTCCTCGCGGGTGAAAGCTCTACTCATAACATGAACTTAAGCTTGGTGAGGCAACTGCACAAGCGGTTTGCCTGCGAGCCTGCCTTGGCACGAATCCTGCGATGGAGCGGTTGAAACGCCAGGACCTGTGCCGATGTTGAACAGACGAACGCTGCTTGCCCGCACCACCGGCCTCGCCGCTGCCGGCCTCCTTGCCGGCAAGGCGTCGGCGAAGATGCTGCCCGGCATTGAAAAGGCCACGATGCGCGGCTCGATCAACGCCATCGAAATCGGCGTGCAGCCGGGCGCGCTGGACGACCAGAGCAAGGCCTTCGCCAAGATGCTCAGCGACGCCAGCGACCGCGATGCGCCGGTGTTTCTGCCGCCCGGCACCTATCTTGTCTCCAACCTGAAGCTGCCTGCCCGCGTGCGCCTTTCGGGCGTCCCGGGGGCGACCCGCATCGTCTATGGCGGCAACGGCCACCTGATGATGGCGGAACAGGCCGAGCATATCGAGCTAAGCGGGCTGGTGCTGGACGGCAGCAACCGCTGGCTGGCCGACTATACGCAAGGGCTGCTCGATCTGCGCCGCGTCGCGCATCTCGCCATCGACAATTGCCAGGTCACAGGCAGCGGCAAGAACGGGCTGGCGCTGGAACATGTTTCAGGCCGCATCGGGCGCTGCGATATTTCGGGTGCGGCAGACGCCGGCATCTATTCGGTCGAGGCCGGCGGGCTGGAGATCTCGGGCAATACCGTCTCGGATTGCGCCAATGGCGGCATTCTCGTGCATCGCTGGCAGCAGGCGGAAGACGGCACCATCGTCAGCGGCAACCGCGTGCAGCGCATCGGCGCGAGGAGCGGCGGCACCGGCCAGAACGGCAACGGTATCAACGCCTTCCGCGCCGGCAATGTCATTATCTCCGCCAACGTCGTGTCGGACTGCGCCTTCTCGGCGATCCGCGCCAACAGCTCCAGCAATCTGCAGATCACCGGCAACACCTGCTCGCGCTCGGGCGAGACGGGGATTTATTCGGAATTCTCCTTCGAGGGTGCGATCCTCAGCAACAATCTGGTCGACGGTGCCGCCAATGGCATCTCGATCGTAAACTTCAACGAAGGCGGCCGCATGGCCGTGTGCTCGAACAATATCGTGCGCAACCTCTCGACCGTCGGCCCCTACACCGCCGACCCGCCGGGCTTCGGCGTCGGCATCAGCGCCGAGGCCGAAACCTCCGTCTGCGGCAATGTCGTGGAGAACGCGCCCCTCTACGGCATGCAGCTCGGCTGGGGTCCTTATCTGCGCAATGTGGTTGCAACGGGCAACATCATCCGCAAGTCCGGCACGGGCATCGTCGTCAGCGTCGTCGAGGGTTCCGGCAGCGCGGTCATTTCGGACAATATCATCGACGCCGCGCAGAACGGCGCCATCATCGGCCAGCGCTGGGCCAATCCGGTGACGGGCGATCTGGCAAGATCAACCTTTACCGGCTACGCGCATCTGACCGTCGAGCGGAACAAGGTCAGTTAGGCCAGCGCCGCCGTCGGCCGCAGCAAGCCCACCTTGGCGCCGATACGGCTTTCGACCGGCGGATGGGCGAGTTCGGCAAGCTTTGCCGCGAGCGCTTCGTCGCTGCGCAGCAGCTTGGCCAGCACGGCGGCGATCATCACCTCGGAGGCGCGGCTGGCGCCGTCATCGCATTTCAAGGCGATGCCGAGACCGAGCTCGGGCAAGGCCGCGCAATAGACGCCCTCGGCGCCGGTCTTGACGAAGATGCGGCCGGGCGCGGCCCGCATCAGCGCGAGGTCCGCCTTACCGGTGCCGGCCACCAGGAACGGTTCGGCCATGCAGGCCGAGAGCAGGCGCTTCGCCGCCTTGGCGCGTTCGGGCGCAAAGCCCCTGCCCGTCGCCATACGCGCAAAGCCCAGCGCAAAGCTCTTCAGCGGCACGGCATAGGTCGGGATCGAGCAGCCGTCGGTGCCGCAATGGTCGACATCATGCGCGGCGCCGGTCACCGATTGCATCGCGTCGCGCACCATCTCCTGCAGCGCATGGCCGGCCTTGACGTAGCCGCCATGGGCAATGCCGGAATGCACGCAGGTACAGAGGAAACCGGCATGCTTGCCGGAGCAATTGTTGTGGAGCGGGTTGGGCGCGCTGCCGGTGCGGGCCATCGCGATCGTCGCAACGTGGCTCGACGGCCAGTGCGCGCCGCATTCGAGCGCCGTCTTATCGAGACCGGCCTTGGCGAGCATTGCTTGCGTCAGTTCGACATGCGCCGGCTCGCCTGAATGCGAGGCGCAGGCCAGCGCCAATTCGCGATCGCCGAAGCCGTAGGCGTCGGCAGCACCGGATTCGAGCAGCGGCAGCGCCTGGATCGCCTTCACCGCCGAGCGCGGAAACACCGGTCGCGCCGTATCGCCGATCTCCCAGACAGGCTTGCCGTCGGCGTCGAAGACAGAAACCGCGCCGCGATGGGCGCTTTCGACCACCGCGCCGCGCGTGACTTCGACCAGAACCGGATTTGCCATGCTGCCTCCCGCAAGCGCGCGCCGGGCGCCGCTTCAATGCGGGCCGCTTCTACCTGATCCGATCGAGGATGGAAACGTAGTTGGCCACCGCAGCACCGCCCATGTTGAAGATGCCGCCGAGTTTTGCCCCAGGCACCTGAATGCCGCCGGCCTCGCCGGTCAGTTGCATGGCGGTGAGCACATGCATGGAGACGCCGGTGGCTCCGATCGGATGGCCCTTGGCCTTCAGCCCGCCGGACGGATTGACCGGCAGCCGGCCGTCCTTGGCCGTCACGCCTTCCAGTGCGAGCTTCGCGCCTCCGCCGGGCTTCGCCAGGCCCATCGCCTCGTATTCGATAAGCTCGGCGATGGTGAAGCAGTCATGCGTCTCGACGAAGGAGAGGTCGTCGAGCGTGACGCCGGCCTTCTTCAGCGCCTGGCCCCAAGCCCGCTCGCAGCCCTCGAAGGAAAGGATGTCGCGCTTCGACATCGGCAGGAAATCCTGGACGTGCTCATTGGCGCGGAAGGTCACGGCGCGGCGCATCTTCAGCGCCGTCGCGGTGTCGGTGAGCACGAGCGCGGCGGCGCCATCCGAGACCAGCGAGCAGTCGGTGCGCTTCAGCGGACCGGCGACGAAGGGGTTCTTCTCACTTTCCTGACGGCAGAACTCGTAGCCGAAATCCTTGCGCATTTGGGCATAGGGATTGTCGACGCCGTTTTTGTGGTTCTTGGCGGCAATCATGGCGAGCGCATCCGACTGGTCGCCATAGCGCTGAAAATAGGCCTGCGCGATCTTGCCGAAGACGCCGGCAAAGCCGGCCGGCGTTTCGCCATCCTCGGGCAGGTAGGAAGCTTTCAGCAGGTTCTTGCCGATCTCGGGCCCAGGTGTGGTGGTCATCTGCTCGGCGCCGACCACCAACACGACGCGGGCGGCGTTGGAATCGATGGCGCGGACGCCTTGTCTCACCGCAGCCGAACCGGTGGCGCAGGCATTCTCCACGCGCGTCGCCGACTTGAAGCGCAGCCGATCGTCGGCCTGCAGCACCAGGCTCGCGGTGAAATCCTGCGGTGAGAAGCCGGCGTTGAAATGGCCGAGCACGATCTCGTCGACATCGTCAGGGCCGATGCCGGCATGATCGAGCGCGTCCACGGCGACCTTGGTGATCAAGCCCTCCAGCGTCTCGCCTTCGAGCTTGCCGAAACGCGAATGCGCCCAGCCGACGATGCATGCGGTCATGACAGCCTCCATCTGCCGCGCAGCCTACCACGTCCGGTCGCGGCATGACATTCAATATTGTTCAATAGTGAACCGTTTTCCAGCCGAAGGGATGGGGCCAGAGCGATACGATCGATTGATCCGATGCCGATTTTTTATTGATTGATGCGTCAATAAAAAATAATCTCGCTTCGAACCGGACCCCTCGCATGCCGAAAATCGGAATGGAACCGCTGCGCCGCAAGGCGCTGATCGACGCGACGATCTCGGCAATCGGCGAGCGCGGTTCGCTGGACGTCACCATGTCGGAGATCGCCGGCCGCGCCGGCGTGTCGTCGGCGCTCGCCCATCACTATTTCGGCGCCAAGGACGAGCTGCTCTTCGCCACGATGCGGCACATCCTTGCCGAGCTCAACATCGATACAAGACGAGCGCTTCGCGTCGCCGCGACACCGCGCCAGCGCGTCTCGGCGGTCGTTGCGGTCAGTTTCTCCGACGAGCAGTTCCAGCCGGAGATCATCGCGGCCTGGCTCGCCTTCTATGTCGAGGCGCAGAAATCGACCGAGTTGCGGCGGCTGCTTCGTATCTATGCGCGGCGGCTCAATTCCAACCTGATGAGCGGGCTGACCGGCATTCTGCCGAGGGCCGAAGCGGACCGCGCTGCGGAAGCGACGGCGGCGCTGATCGACGGACTCTACATTCGGCGCGCGCTGAAGGACGGCGTGCCCGATGCGCAGACAGCGATCGCGCTCGTCGAAGATTATCTCGAAACCAAGCTCAGCGGACGGAGCCTGCCTTGACCACCGAACGACCCAATTTCCTGATCGTCATGGTCGATCAGCTCAGCGGCACGCTCTTCCCCGACGGCCCGGCGGATTTCCTGCACGTGCCGCATCTCAAGGCGCTCGCCGCTCGCTCGGCGCGTTTCGCCAACAACTACACCGCCTCGCCGCTTTGCGCGCCCGGCCGGGCCTCGTTCATGAGCGGCCAGCTGCCGTCGCGCACCGGGGTCTATGACAACGCCGCCGAATTCTCCTCCTCGATCCCGACCTTCGCGCATCATCTGCGCTCCGCCGGCTATTACACCTGCCTGTCCGGCAAGATGCATTTCGTCGGACCGGACCAGTTGCACGGCTTCGAGGAGCGGCTGACCACCGATATCTATCCGGCCGATTTCGGCTGGACGCCGGATTACCGCAAGCCCGGCGAGCGCATCGACTGGTGGTATCACAATCTCGGCTCGGTCACCGGCGCCGGCGTTGCCGAGACCACCAACCAGATGGAGTATGACGACGAGGTGGTGTTTCTGGCCGAGCAAAAGCTGTACCAGCTTTCGCGCGAGCAGGACGATGCGGGACATCGGCCCTGGTGCCTTACCGTTTCGCTATCGCACCCGCACGATCCCTATGTCGCGCGCAGGCAGTACTGGGATCTTTACGAGAACTGCCAGACGCTCGATCCCGAAACGCCGTTCATCCCGCATGACGAACAGGACACGCATTCGCAGCGCCTTTACCGGGCAAGCGACTATCAGTCCTTCGAGATCACGTCCGAGCAGGTGCGCCGTTCCCGGCGCGGCTATTTCGCCAACATTTCCTATGTCGACGATAAGCTCGGCGAGCTTCTGGACGTCCTCAAGCGCACTCGCATGCTTGACGACACCATCATCCTGTTCTGCTCGGATCACGGCGACATGCTGGGCGAGCGCGGCCTGTGGTTCAAAATGAGCTTCTTCGAGGGCTCGGCGCGCGTGCCGCTGATGATCGCCGGCAACGGCGTGCCAGCCGGCCTCATCGAGGCGCCCGTCTCCAATCTCGACGTGACGCCGACGCTCTGTGACCTCGCCGGCATTGATATCGCTGCAATCGCGCCGTGGACCGACGGCCAGTCGCTGCTGCCGCTGCTCGGCGGCAAGCCGCGCACCGCACCCGTTGTCATGGAATATGCCGCCGAAGGCTCCTATGCGCCGCTGGCCGCGATCCGCGACGGCAAATACAAATTCGTCCATTGCGAGCTCGACGCGCCGCAGCTGTTCGACCTGGAGGCCGACCCGCTCGAACGGAACAACCTCGCTGAGGATCCGGCGAACGCTGCCCTGGTGGCGGCGTTCATGGAAAAGGTCCGGGCGCGCTGGGACATGGCCGCGTTCGATGCCGCGGTGCGCGAAAGCCAGGCACGCCGCTGGGTCGTCTACCCGGCGCTGCGCAACGGCGCCTATTACCCCTGGGATTTCCAGCCGCTGCAGAAAGCCTCGGAGCGCTACATGCGCAATCACATGAATCTCGACAACCTCGAAGAGAGCAAACGATATCCGCGAGGCGAATGATGGCAGACGTTCTGGTTCCCACCCTCGACCGCCTGAAGCAGGCCTATGCGGTGACCTCGACGGCGACGCAAGTCACGCCGCTGTTGGAGTCGCCCGCACTTGCGAGGGAAGCCGGCGCCGCGCGGGTGTTCGTCAAGCCGGAATCGCTGCAATGGGCGGGGTCCTTCAAGGTGCGCGGCGCCTATTGGCGCCTTAAGCGGCTGTCACCGGACGAAGCGAGGAAAGGCGTGGTCGCCTATTCCTCCGGCAATTTCGCGCAAGGGCTTGCGGCTGCCGGCCAGGCGCTCGGCATTCCCGTCACCATCGTCATGCCGATCGACGCGCCTGCCGCCAAGCGCGACGCGACCGCCGGCTATGGCGCGCGCGTGGTGCTGACCGATCATGGCGAGCGTGCCCGCGAGGAAGTCGCCGCCGCCAAGGCGCGCGAGATCGCCGAGACCGAGCAGCTCACCTTGCTGCATCCCTTCGACGATCCCGAGATCGTCGCCGGCCAGGCAGGGGCCGGGCTGGAAGCGCTCGACCAGTTGGCGGCGAAGAAGGCCCACGCCGATTTGGTGTTCTGCTCGGCCGGCGGCGGCGGGCTGATCGGCGGCGTTTCGCTCGCCTTCCATTATCTGTCGCCGAACACCGAGATCATCGCCGTCGAACCGGAAGGCTTCAACGGCATGGGAGCGTCGCTGGCGCATGGCGCGATCGAGACGATGCCGATCGGGCCGAGATCGATCTGCGACGGGCTGATGGCGCGCAAGCCAGGCGAGGCGCCCTTCGCGGCGGTGAGTGCTGCCGGGGTTCGCGGCGTCACCGTCGAGGATGCCGCGGTGAGGGGTGCAATGAAGATCGCGTTCGAGCGGCTGAAGCTGGTGCTGGAGCCTTCGGGCGCGGCCTCGCTTGCCGCGCTGCTCGGCGGCAAGGTGGATGTGGCGGGCAAAACCGTCCTTGTGGTGGCTACCGGCGGCAATGTCTCGCTCGCCGACTTTATGGCGCATATGAACAATGCTTGAAGCGGATTTCGTCATCATCGGATCCGGCTCCGCCGGCTCGGCCATGGCCTACCGGCTGTCGGAAGACGGCAAGCATTCGGTGATCGTCATCGAGTTCGGCGGCACCGATATGGGGCCGCTGATCCAGATGCCGTCGGCGCTGTCGATCCCGCTCAACATGAGCCTTTACGACTGGGGCTTCGCCAGCGAGCCGGAGCCGCATCTCGGCGGCCGCGTGCTCGCCACCCCGCGCGGCAAGGTGATCGGCGGTTCGTCCTCCATCAACGGCATGGTCTATGTTCGCGGCCATGCGCGCGACTTCGACCATTGGGCCGAACAGGGTGCTGCCGGATGGGGCTTCGCCGACGTGCTTCCCTATTTCAAGCGCATGGAGGATTCCGACGGCGGCGAGGACGGCTGGCGCGGTCAGGGCGGCCCGCTGCATGTGCAGCGCGGCACGCGCAAGAACCCGCTTTACGGCGCCTTCCTCGAGGCGGGCAGGCAGGCCGGCTTCGAGCTCACCGACGACTATAACGGATCGAAGCAGGAAGGCTTCGGGCCGATGGAGCAGACCATCTGGCGCGGCCGCCGCTGGTCCGCGGCCAATGCCTATCTGAAGCCGGCGCTCAAACGAAAAAATGTTAGCCTGCTCAAAGGTTTCGCGCGGCGCGTGGTGATCGAGAATCAACGTGCCGTCGGCGTCGAGATCGAAGCTCACAAACAGATTCAGGTCGTTAAGGCGCGACGTGAGGTGATTGTGGCGGCGTCGTCGATCAATTCGCCGAAGATCCTTATGCTGTCCGGCATCGGTCCGGGCGCACATCTGCAGGAAAACGGCATAGAGGTCATTGCCGACCGGCAGGGTGTCGGCCGCAATCTGCAGGACCATCTGGAGCTTTATATCCAGCAGGAAGCGACCAGACCGATCACGCTGAATTCGGTGCTCAACCCGTTCTCCAAGGCAATGATCGGCGCGCAGTGGCTGTTCTTCAAGACCGGCCTCGGCGCCACCAACCATTTCGAGGCGGCGGCCTTCGTGCGTTCGCAGGCCGGTGTCGACTACCCCGATATCCAGTATCACTTCATCCCAGCGGCGGTGCGCTATGACGGCAAGGCGGCGGCGAAGTCGCATGGCTTCCAGGCGCATGTCGGGCCGATGCGGTCGAAGTCGCGCGGCTCGGTGAGCCTGCGCTCGCCCGATCCGAAAGCGAAACCGGTGATCCGCTTCAACTACATGTCGCATCCCGACGACTGGAGCGAGTTCCGCCACTGCATCCGGCTGACGCGCGAGATTTTTGGCCAGAAGGCCTTCGACGGCTTCCGCGGCAAGGAGATTTCGCCGGGCGCCCATGTGCGGACCGACGACGAGCTCGACGCCTTCATCCGCGATCACGCCGAGAGCGCCTATCACCCTTGCGGCACCTGCAGGATGGGCCGCGCCGACGACCTGACCAGCGTCGTCGATCCGGAATGCCGGGTGATCGGCGTCGAGGGGCTGCGCGTTGCCGATTCCTCGATCTTCCCGCGGGTGACCAACGGCAACCTGAACGCGCCGTCGATCATGACCGGCGAGAAGGCGTCCGACCACATCCTTGGCCGCACGCCGCTCGCGCCATCCAACCAGGAACCCTGGATCAATCGGCGCTGGCAGGTGGCAGACAGATAGCGCATGATCCGGCGGGCGCCCTCCCCGCCCCGGCGATTACGAACGGAGAAGACCATGCGCGCCCAGCCAACGGCATCGCACTACGTCAACGGCCGCTACATCGAGGACGAAGGCGGCGCGCCACTGCCGGTGATCTATCCGGCGACGGGCGAGACCATCGCCACGCTGCATTCGGCGACGCCGAACGTGCTGGAGTTGGCGATCGAGGCCGCGCGCGCGGCGCAGCCGGCCTGGGCACGGATGAAGCCGGTCGAGCGCGGCCGCGTCCTGCGCCGCGCCGCTGACATCCTGCGCGCCCGCAATGCCGACCTGGCGCGCATCGAGACCCTGGACACCGGCAAGGCGATCCAGGAGACGCTGGTGGCGGACGCGCCTTCGGCCGCCGATTGCCTCGAATATTTCGCCGGCGCAGTGGCGGCCTTCAACGGCGAGATGATCGATCTCGGCGGACCGTTTGCTTACACAAGGCGCGATCCGCTTGGTGTGTGCGTCGGCATCGGCGCCTGGAACTATCCGATCCAGATCGCCGGCTGGAAGTCGGCGCCGGCTTTAGCCATGGGCAACGCCATGGTGTTCAAGCCGTCGGAGAACACGCCGCTCTCGGCACTGGCGCTGGCCGAAATCTACAGCGAGGCGGGCCTCCCCGACGGGCTGTTCAACGTCGTGCAGGGCTATGGCGATGTCGGCGCCGGACTCGTCGGCCATGATGTCGTGGCCAAGGTCTCGGTGACCGGCTCGGTGCCGACCGGCCGCAAGGTGCTGTCGCTTGCCGGTTCGAAAATGAAGCACGCCACGATGGAGCTCGGCGGCAAGTCGCCGCTGATCGTCTTCGACGATGCCGATCTCGAAAACGCCATCGGCGGCGCCATGCTCGGCAATTTCTATTCGACCGGCCAGATCTGCTCCAACGGCACGCGCGTCTTCGTGCAGAAGGGCCTGCATGACCGCTTCGTCGAGCGGCTGATCGAGCGCACCAAAAAAATCCGCATCGGCGATCCACTCGATCCGGAAACGCAAATGGGGCCGCTGGTCAACAAGGCGCAGCAGGAAAAGGTTGTTTCCTACATCGCCGCCGGCAGAGAGGAGGGTGCGACGCTTGCCTGCGGCGGCAACGTGCCGTCGCTGCAGGGCTTCGAAGGTGGCTTCTTCATCGAACCGACCGTGTTCACCGGCGTGACCGATGGCATGCGCATCGCGTGCGAGGAAATCTTCGGACCGGTGATGAGCGTGCTGAAATTCGATAGCGAGGACGAGGTGATCGAACGCGCCAACAATACCGAATTCGGCCTCGCTGCGGGCGTCTTCACCCGCGACCTGCCCCGCGCCCATCGGGTCATCGCCGAGCTGCAGGCAGGCACCTGCTGGATCAACGCCTACAATCTGACGCCGGTGGAAATGCCCTTCGGCGGCGTCAAGCAGTCCGGCATCGGCCGCGAG
Source organism: Mesorhizobium sp. M1A.T.Ca.IN.004.03.1.1 (assembly GCF_003997555.1). NCBI lineage: Bacteria > Pseudomonadati > Pseudomonadota > Alphaproteobacteria > Hyphomicrobiales > Phyllobacteriaceae > Mesorhizobium > Mesorhizobium sp. M1A.T.Ca.IN.004.03.1.1. Next base: position 293,027 of record NZ_RZTV01000002.1, read on the forward strand.
AACTCGCTGGCGGCGCTCGCGCACTATTCGCAGCTGAAGGCGATCTATGTCGAGACGGGGGATGTGGCGAGCCCGTATTGACTTGGCGATTGGCCAAAAGCCCGCAGTGACAGCGATCTCCCCCGCAAGGGTAGATTGGCAGCTTCTGCGTTGCCGCCAGTTGCCCCCTCACCCCTTCTCGGCCGTCCCGTCCAGATACTGCGTCAGCGCGCAAACCAGATGGTACAAGATGCTGGCTGGCACGTCGCTCGCCAATGACCGGCCGCGCTCGTCGATTCGGTCAATCCAGAGGCCGAGCGGCGCCGGGTCGATGTGCCAGCGGAACAGGTGGCCGACGCGCGCCTCGATCTCCGGCTTGAGGTCCGGCCCACCCGAGCCGTCGAGCGCGATCGCAGCCTTGATCGCCTCGGCCTGCGGCCAGCTGCGCGAGACCGTGTCGAGCGGAAGGCCCTGGCGCGAGACGGCGCCATAGGCAAGGCCGGTGGCGCGGTTGAGGCCGTTGGCGACAGCCGAGGCATAGAGCTTGCGGGCGAAGCCGGTGAGTTCGGCCTGGCCGCTGCGGGCGGCGAAATCGGCGAGCAGCGAGGCCCATTCGAAATGGTGGCCGGGTTCGGTCCATGTTCCTTTCTCGCCCGCCACGGGCTTCCAGCCGTCGTCGAAATACTCGCCCAGCGTCCAGCTTTCGGCATCGAAGAAATGACTGCGGAAGAGATCTATGACGCGCGCCGCGCGGCGCAGGTAGGCGCGCTCGCCAGTGGCTCTGTGCCAAGCGAGAAAGGCTTCGAGCAGATGCATGTGCGGGTTGGAGCGACGCTCGCCCTCGCCGTCGGAGGTTTCGAGAAAACCTGTCATGCGGCTGTCCTCGAGATGAGCATCGAGGAAAGCAAACGTTTCCTCGGCGAGCCGCAACGCATCGGGATGACCCGACATATGCGCGTGCGCAAGCGCCAACAGCACGCAGGAATGGTCGTAGGCATCCTCGACCGGATCGGCGACCGAGCCGTCGATATTGAGCGTGCGCACCCAGCCGCCTTTGTCGGTGCGGCCCCGGCCTGCCATGAAGTCAAGGCCATGAGCGATCAGCCGATCCGCCGGGCCGTCCCAGCCGCGCTCCTTGGCGACGGCGAAGGCATAGATCTGGCGCGCCTGCGTGCGCATGCGTTTCGGCTTCATCAACGGCGCGGTGTCGAAGCCCAGCGCCTCATGGAAGCCGCCATGGCGCTCATCGACACCTGACCTCGACCACAGCGGCAGCGTCTCCTCGAACAGCCAGTGCCGAACGCGGCGCCGCCAGGCGCCGCTCTCGATGACGCGGTCATGCGCCGGCGTGAACCTCGTCTCCAGCCGGCCGGATTTCTCCAGCTGCTCGACGATCTTCTTGACGTGCTGGCTGTGGCTGACCGGCGCCACGAAGGTGGCGTCTGCCGTCGAGACGATGGCCACGTCCTTCATGCCGATGGCCGACAGCAGCCGGCCGTCGCCGCGGATGTAGGAGTTCTCGCAATCGATGGCGACGACATCGCCGAGAATGACGTTACCGTGGCTGTCGGACGGGCCGACATCGAGCAGCGACTGCCACGAACCGAGATCGTTCCAGCGGAATCCGGCCGCCACCATGGCGATGTCCTTGGCCCGCTCCATGATAGCGTAGTCGATCGAGGTCGACGGGATCGCCGAGTAAAGTTCCAGCGGCATGTAGAGCCCGGAAAGATCGTTGGTCGCCGCGTGATAAGCGGCTTCCGTCGCCTGCCAGATCCTGGGCTCGAAGGCGGCGAAGGCAGCGCGCATGGCGCCGGCGCGAAACAGGAAAATGCCGGTATTCCAATAGAAGCTGCCGGCGTCGAGATAAGCCCGCGCGGTGGCGAGGTCGGGCTTCTCGACGAAGCGCGAGACGTCGAACACGCCGTCGCGATCGGCCGCGACCTCGATATAGCCATAGCCGGTTTCGGGCTGCGTCGGCTTAATCCCGAACACCACCAAGCGACCGGTTCTCGCCGCCGCAGCACCCGCTTCAACGCTCCGCCAGAACTGCCGCGCGGTGGAGATTTCGTGGTCGGAGGGCACCACGAGAACAAGCTCATCGCCAAATTCGGAGAGGGTGCGCAGGCTGGCAAGCGCCACGGCAGCGGCGGTGTTGCGCCCCGTGGGCTCGAACAATGGGCCGCCGCCGGCGAGATCAATGCCGGCAAGATCGGCATGGACGCGGTCGGCATGGCGCTCCGATGCGATGAGAAAGATCGGCGTCTGCCCCTCAGGCCGCGCGGCCAGCCGGCGCAAGGTCTTGGCCAGCATCGAACCGTCGCCGGAAAGGTCGTGGAATTGCTTGGGATTGTCCTCGCGCGACAGGGGCCATAACCGCGAGCCGACGCCGCCGCTCATGACGAAACTGACGATGCGCTGGCTCATGGCTGCCCTGTCAGAAGGTCTGGTTGTAGGCGCCGACTTCGGGACTGCGGCGCAGCACGGCGTCGACGGCTTCGAACATCTGCCGGCGCCGCTCGGACGATACCGGGCTCTCCACCACCACGACAAGCTCGGGCTTGTTCGAGGAGGCGCGCACCAGGCCCCAGGTGCCGTCCTCCGCAACGACGCGCACGCCGTTGACGGTGATGAGCTTTACGATCTTCTGGCCGGCAAAGTCAGCACCTTCGCGGTGCATCGTCTGAAAATCCGCCACGACGCGGTCGACCACGCCGTACTTCACCTCGTCGGGGCATTGCGATGACATGGTCGGCGTATCGTAGGTCAGCGGCAACGCGCGCCAGAGATCGGCCATCGAGCTCCGCGGATTGCGGTCGAGCATCTGGCAGACGACGATCGCAGTGATCAGCCCGTCGTCATAGCCGCGGCCGATAGGCGGGTTGAAGAAGAAATGCCCGGATTTCTCGAAGCCGGCGACGGCACCGAGCTCGGCAACGCGGCGCTTCATGTAGGAATGGCCGGTCTTCCAATAGTCAGTTGTGGCGCCGTTCGCCTTGAGCACATGGTCGGTGGCGAAGAGCCCCGTCGACTTGACGTCGACGACGAAGGCCGAGCCCGGATGGAGCGATGAAGTATCGCGCGCGAGCATGAGGCCGACCTTGTCGGCGAAGATCTCGTTGCCCTCGTTGTCGACGACGCCACAGCGGTCGCCGTCGCCATCGAAGCCCAGTCCGACATCTGCGCCCGTCTCCAGCACCTTCTCGCTGATGGCACGCAGCATCTGCATGTCCTCGGGATTGGGATTGTAGCGCGGGAACGCGTGGTCGAGCTCGACGTCGAGCGGGATCACCTCGCAGCCGACACGCGCCAGCGCTTCCGGCGCGAAGGCGCCGGCCGTGCCGTTGCCGCAAGCGCAAACGACCTTGAGCTTTTTCGAGATGTGTTTGCCCTTGGTAAGATCATCGACATAGAGCTCCCGGAAACCGGAGATGAACTCGTAGGCACCGTCGCCGCGGAGGTCGAAGTCGGCTTCGAGCACGATCTTCTTCAACGCGCCCATCTCTTCCGGACCGAAGGTGAGCGGCCGCGCCGCCCCCATCTTGACGCCGGTCCAGCCATTCTCGTTATGCGAGGCGGTGACCATGGCGACCGAGGGTGTATCGAGCGCGAACTGCGCGAAATAGGCCATGGGGGACAAAGCCAGGCCGATATCCTTCACCCGGGCGCCCGCCGCCATCAGGCCGGAGACTAGCGCCAGCTTGATCGACAGCGAATAGGAGCGGAAATCATGGCCGGTGACGATATCCGGCCCAACGCCCAGGCGCCGGATCAGCGTGCCCAGACCCATACCGAGCGCCTGGACGCCGATCAAATTGAGCTCCGGCGCCTTGGTCGAGCCGGGATGGCCGACCCACCAGCGCGCGTCGTACTCGCGAAAGCCCGACGCCTTGATCAGCGCCGAGGTCTCGAATTCGAAGCTGTTGGGCCGGGCTTCGCCAACAATCGTGAAGGTCAATGGTCGAAACTCCAGAGAGCCGGAATGCCGATTTATAGAGGGCGCGGCTTATCACGAAAGCCTTTAAGCCGGGCTTTATCCGACGGCTAAATCGCATGCCATCCGGGCAAGATTGGTGAAAGCCGAGAAATGCGACACAAGTGCAGCCATTGACGCTTGCAGGATCGGAAAGTGGCGGCTATAAGCCCGCCGTCTGGTCACGGAGTGTAGCGCAGTCTGGTAGCGCACATCGTTCGGGACGATGGGGTCGCAGGTTCAAATCCTGCCACTCCGACCAGAAAAAACAATCAGTTAGCTTCCTCCCGATTTTACCTCCCACCTGATATCCCACCTGAAACTCACGGTCAGGCCCGATGATGGTGTCGCCCTGCTCGCTTCAGAGGTCAAAACGTATCGCCCTGCCCCGTTCGGCTGCGAACGTTCCGACCAGCGATTGCAGCTCGCCACCCGGCTCGTCGCTCCCGATCGCGCGCAGCGCGGCTACGCCGGCCTTGATCGACACCGGCCCGGGGTCGGCTGCGAGCAGAGCCTCAAGCGCGCGTTCGAATTGGTCGTTCGTCATTTCGGACCTTCCTCCTTCCAAACCGGCACCCGGTTGATCTTGATCGCCACCAGGCGCCGGATGCGCAAGCCGACGCCTTCGCGGCCGGTCGGGACGAAGGCCTCGACATCGAGCATGCCGTGATCGCCGCCGTTCTCGCATCTCATGCGGTAGGCGAGCGAGTCGACGTCGACATCACCGAAGATCTGGATCAGATCCGACGGGTGGTAATTGTGCTGCCGCTTGCAATACCGGCACCGCACCCGAACCAGGCGCATGGTGTCATTCAGGGTCGACAACGGATAGTCCCGCCGCTTCGGGTCATAGGTCTCGGGCATGAGAACAAAAGAGGAACATTTTCCTTGATCGTCAAGACCGCCGTGGGAATCTTTTAGGTCTGTCCCATAGATCACACAGACCAGCAGGCCATGCGAAGGAGTTGTAGCGAGCCGGCCTTGTGTCCGCGAGGCGCCAACCCGCTCGATCGTTTGCAGCGCCCGAGTAGGCTTGCTGCGGGCTGATTCGTTCGTGATGTAGGATTGCTCTTCGGGTCGCCCGGAAATCTCCGGGCGGGCTCTCGCCGCGCCTTTCGCCGAGCGTCTCATCACCTCTTGAAACGCAATTTGCCTTACCTAACTCATTTTTGCCGGATGCCGCTATCGGGTCCTGGCACGGGAACGACGGTCCTATCATGGATCGAGTTCGGTTCATGTCGCTCGCATAGAGGATGTGTTCCGGCGTTTGCCCGAACCTCCCTCCTCGCGATTGCGAGTTGGCGCTTTCGGCCGTCTCGGTCATGCCTGATCGCGCCCCGATTGCCTTCGATCCAGTTCGCTCCGGTGCACGCGCGCTCCGTGCGTTGCAACGTCTGGTGTCAATCGAAGGAGGATACCCATGCTGCTATCGGATTTGGGCCGCGTCGGATTCGATCCGTTTCTGGAAATGCGGCGCATGCAACAGGAAGTGAATCAGCGCCTGGCCGGCCTGACCAGTGCGGCCCAGGAGTTTCCCCCGGTCAATCTTTGGGTCGGAGAGGATAGCGTAGCGCTGACAGCCGAACTGCCTGGGATCGCGCCCGATGAGGTCGATCTTACGGTGCGCGAGAACACACTCACATTGAAGGGCGAATGCCAAGCGGGGGCGGAGGACGAGAAATCCGTGTGGCACCGTCGCGAGCGCCCCTATGGAAGCTTCGCGCGGACGGTGCAATTGCCGTTCCGCGTCGATCCGGAACAGGTCGAGGCACGTTTTGCCAATGGGCTGCTCGAGGTCGAGCTGCGGCGACCCGAAGCCGATCGGCCGAAGAAGATCGAGATCAAGGGATGAGAGGAGGAAAACATGGCTCAGGAACTGAAGACCACCGAACGCCAGGTCCCCAGCAAGCTTGACGGAGGGGAGCGGACCCGCTCGCGGCCCATGTTCATACCGCGCGCCGACATCTATGAGACGCAGGACAACGTGGTCCTTCTCGTCGATATGCCAGGCGTCGCCTCGGATGGGGTCGATATCACCCTTGAGAAACGGACACTGGCGATCCGCGGCTACGCGGCCGATCAACAGCATGAGAATTATCGTCAGGTCTATGCGGAATATAGCGCCGGCGATTATGAGCGCGTCTTCACCTTATCCGAGGACATCGACCGCGATGGCATCGAGGCGTCGCAGAAGAACGGCGTCCTGCGACTGGTGTTGCCCAAGGCGGCGCCGGCCAAGGCTCGCAAAATCCAACTCAAGATGGCTTAAGCAATGGAGGGTAAAAGGAGGTTGACGATGCAAATCAGAGACCTGATTCCATGGAGCAACAATAAGGGCGGCGAAATTGCGAAGCGGGAGGAGGACAACCCCGTCTTTTCCCTGCAGCGCGACGTGAACCGCATCTTCGAGGATTTCTGGAGACGGTTCGATCAACCCTTCGGCGCGCTCGGCCGCCGGGAAGTCGGGGGCCCACGAACCGACATCGCCGAAACCGACAGCACGCTGGAGGTTTCGGTCGAGCTTCCCGGCATTGACCGGCAGGACGTCGATGTCTCGCTGACGGACAACACCCTCACCATCAAGGGCGAGAAGAAGAGCGAGCGTGAGGAGAGCAAGAAGGGCTACCACCTGTCGGAGCGCTCATACGGTTCGTTTTATCGCTCGATCCCGCTGCCCTCCGTCGTGGACACGGACAAGGCGAACGCCGAATTCAAGAATGGCGTCCTGACGGTGACGCTTCCAAAGACCCAAGAAGCACTTTCGCGGGTGAAGAGGATCGAGGTGAAAACCGACTGAAGCCGCGAAGGGCAAAGAGGTCGATGCGGCGGACGCCCCCGCCGCATCTTCAATACTACGCCAAGCGGAACGACCGCCGGGCTCCGAAGATGGCGCGGTCGGAGCACGTCCGTCCGGATCGGGCTCAGAGTTGGCGCTAGGGCTTTCTGGCGTATGGCTGTACCTGGCATGACCGATGATGCCATTGGCAGTCGAGGTAGCCCCCGGTGACGGACATGCCCGCGTCGATCAGCCCTTGGAGAGTCCAGCCGGTCATGCTGGGCGATATAGGAGGCTTGCCAAGGGGTTGGAACAAAAGCCAGGCCCGACGCTTTATTAGCCCAGCGTCATGTTCCGCTACTGTGTCCATTCCATAGCTCGTCGCCAAATCCTCCCGGCGGCGGGCTTTGGTATTGCATTTTCGCCTGGAGGCTGCATGTCCAAGACAATCGAACTTTGGAAAGACACTTACGATCCCGAGACACTCGCTGAGAAGTACGGTTTGACCGTAGCGCAAGCCAAGATCGTCATCAGCTCGAACGGCCCCTCCAAGCACGGTTGCGATGTGGGTGCTATTGCGTTCCGGCGCGCACTTGAAATGAGATCGAAAACTCCGACGCGCAACGACTCAACGCGGCCTGGATAGCAAAGCAGGTCCGTCGCCCGGCTTTGGTAAGCTAGCCCGCCAGGCCGCCCTCAGCGGGCATTACTGTCCCATTATGGAACGAAAACCCGGATCAGTGGTTAACAAATAAGCGGTCGAGTGTTCCCCCGACTCTGTAGCCGCTGTAATCGCAGGAAGCCCGTCGCTTACGCTCATTAGCTGCGACGGGCTTTTTATTAGCTTCGACTAAAGTCCTACTGTCAGGCCGTCGAAAGGTGGTGCATAGTACGGACATGCCCTCCCTTCCTCACACAGGGCAAACGGCCCGGCCTGTTAGCTCAAGCGTCCCCCGACTCCTCGCAGGCCGGGCGCCCATTCGCGTCAGTCTTTGAGCGTTCGCGAGAGCACGCTCCATATTCTGCTAAGAACTATTTTGCGGTGAAGCTCTTTTGGGCTGGTGTCTGGCGAATAAGTCAGCGTGATCCGCTTGCCGCCGCAAACGCCGCATTTCATCCTCGGCCGCAAGTCCCATTCCATAGCCGGAGCATCGGCGCCGAAGCGGTCGCGTAGCGCGGGCAGATCGAGCTTGTGGTGACGATGGCAATCGAGGCAGCCGCCAGTGACCGACATGCCCGCCTCGATAAGTTCCTGAAAGGTCCAGCCGTCGCTCATCCGGACGAAATAGGTTTCCGAGTCAGAAGACCAAGAGTCCGCTCGTGAGGGGCGAGCGGGCTCCATACCGGCCCGTTGTCGCCGCTTCGCGGCAATCTCCTCGTGCAACCGGGAATATTAGCGACCGGGAACATGGTTTGCTACGCCGCGTTTAACCGATGATCAGCCTTCAGGAGGAGGTTGCCATGAAAAAACTGCTACTTGCTTCAGTGATCGCCGTTGCCACCGCGGCAGCCACGGTCGCGCCTGCGGATGCGCAGGGGTTCTTCGGTCTCGGTTTCGGTCCATTCGGCGGCTTCAGCCCGTTCTACGGTGGCCCATTCAACGGTGGTCCTTTCTACGGCGGCGGTCCGTTTTACGACTATGGCGGCCGCTACTACGGCCCGCGCTATTACGGCGATTACTATCCCGGCTACGTGGCCCGCTATCCGCATCGCTACCACTACCGGCACCGCCACTATCGCCACTGCCACGTCAAGTGGGTGAGGCATTGGCATCATCACCGCCGGGTGCTGGAACGCGTGCGGGTGTGCCGTTACTGACAAGGCCGGATTATTTGCTGCGGCCGCGCCGCCTTGCAAATTCCCGCCAGAATGCCATCTAGAAGCCGGCATTCATAAGGAAAGCAAACGCCGCTCGCGCACGTGCTGCGTTGAGCGATCCCAGCGAAAGCCAAAGCCCACTCGTGAGGGGACGAGCGGGCTCCGCGGTCTGTGCAACCCAGCGGCGCGACCTCGGCAGAAATCGCGTTGCCAAACCCAACCTGCCGACTGGTGGAATGTTCCGGCCCTTGCAAGCGCCATGAAACCGGCGGTAGTTGGTCAGTTTGAAATTTGATCGGCCTTAAGGCGTTGTCGTGGTTGCGGGCGCGGCCGGTGCGGATCAAGCAGAGGCTCCGTCTCGATGAGCAACTGTCGGGAGCGCTCGACGCAATCCTTCGATTGCGCGATTAGCTGCCGATCCTGTTCGGTTTGCAACGGACGATGAGGGATATCGGGAGACATGGGTCGCTCCGGTCTAGTTCAGACGGGAGCGCTAGATGGCTGTCTCTCAGCCGCCGATGTCCGATGGGTCGTTACCGGCGATAGTGGTTAACCTACTGGAACTCGGTTCGGTTCCCTAACTATTTCGCGACTCACTCAACCGGCCGCTTTCTTGCGCACGACACGTATCGCGTTGCCGCTCGTTTCGTCTGGTCGCTTTTGGCCGTGTCGCAGTCTTGTGATTGCCAGTTCTTCCCAGCAGTTCGCGCGACCGCCGAACGGCCAACGCTGATTGTTGCAACAATTCGAGCACGTCCCTGTCAGGCATTCTCAGCGTCTCAACGCAATATGGTTCCGGCTAAGGAATGTTGAAGAGCCCGGCAGCCGAAATTTCAATGCACGAGCCCGCCGCCTTGAGGGATGACGAACGGGCTCCGGGGTCTGCGCAACCCCAACGGCGCGACGTCGGGCAGACCGCGCCGCGAAACCTGACCTGCCGACTTGTGGAAATGTTCCCTTCGATGCGACCGAAGTCGGATACGCTGGCGCTTTGGTCCCTATGCTGAAACCTTCGCCTCGCTACATCATTTGATAGAGCCGGCGAACATGTGTCCCTTCGTTCGGCGGCATGAGAGAGAGTGGATAGATGCCCGCCATCCCGTTGCCTGGGGTGGCGGGCATCGTCCTATCGGGACGACGCGCCGTTCGCGAGCGAGACGACGATGTTGGCTGTGACGGCCGACAGGCGGTCACGCTTGACCAGGGTAGGTTTTTCATAGGTGCGCTTCATGGCGAATCCCCTTGTTGAAGTTGGCCATGATCTGGCGGGGCAGCAGCGCGCCGTCATTTAAAAATGATGTAGGTCCAGCGGGCATCTGTCTGTTTGCCGACCGGCCCTCGCAGTGCTGATGATAGCGACAGCCCGCCGCCAGGCTATGGGGGAACAGGCGACGGGCTGAGCGGCAAATCCCCAGTGACCTGGACTGCCTGCAGCCACAAAGTAACACCGAGAGCGTCCGTTCCGTTGAAACCTTGCAAATATACGAAGGAGGGAGGCGGGGAATACGTTAGCCTTAACTGATTATAGACCGCGCTGTCCTATTTTGAGACAGCGCGGTCTGTCCCATCGGCCGCGCAGGCGGCTTCGGCTTTCAGGCAACCCTACCCCTGGCCGGAGCCGCCACCACCCACCGATACTAGCAAGGGTTGAATCAACTCTTACTAAGCATCCTTACCGGTGCATTGCCGCTACAATTTTGGGATGGAAGCGAACGGACGTCGAGGGGCATGCTTCGCCGATAAGACCAATGCGAATGAGAATTGGACTTCGGTCGCAGGGCCAGAATCGACCTAGAGCCCGCTCGTGAGGGCCGAGCGGGCTCCGTCTTGCTTTCAGACGGCCGGCAAACCGGAGGACAAAACCGTGCCGCCCAGTCTATAACCGCTCGCGTGTCGCGATGTTCCCTGTTCAGAGCTTAGCGCTCTATGTCATCTCTGTGCACATCCAATCGACCAATTTGGGATCGACGGTCTGAGAGCCGGTATATGCCCGGATTATTTTCGCTGCCAGCTCTCGCCGCTCGGCTTCGGGCGTCTTGTTATAGCGAACTTCGTTTAGGAAGGCCTTCTTCAGGATTTCGGCGTCCAACGCCGTCAAGTGTGATTTCGCCATTTTTCCCTCACAGGCGGGGGCGAAAACAATTCCCCGCGCGGCGGTGAATCATATCTCGTGGAGTGTAGCGTGCGAATCATGAGTTTGTGACGAAAGCCCGCCGCAGCTCATGAGCGTGAAGCCGACGGGCCTTACTTGGAAAACTGTTTCAGGTAAGCGATCACGTTGGCCACGTCCTGATCGTTCTTGAGGCCGGGAAACGCCATCTTCGTTCCTTTGACCATCCCCCTGGGGTCATGAAGATACTTTGTCAGCGTGGGCTCATCCCATTTGATGCCGGATTTTCCGGCCTCGATCATAGCAGGGGAAAAAGTGAAACCGGGATGCGTGCCCGCCGTGCGCCCGATGACGCCGTGCAGAGATGGGCCGACCTTGTTCTGGTCCTGGTCTGCAATGTGGCAGACCTTGCACTTGGTGAAGACCTTCTCGCCTGCGGCTGCATCCTGCGCCCGCGAAGGGCTTGCAATGAAGATCGTGGCCGCCGAGGCGATGAAAAGTGCGATTGCGCGCATGGCATTCCTCCCTGATCGATCGTCATTTGCGCCGGACGATGCGCACCACGCCAGCTGGAGCAGAATATCCGTGGTTCCATCAAATGGAATTGCGGCGTCTACATACCACAGTATCAAGCCGAGGTAGAAACGCCAGTTTGTGCGAAGCTGATGAGGTTCCACAAACCCGTGGAGCGGCCGAGCGGCAGCTAAAGTCTCGTCGCCGCTCTGCTCAGGAACAAAGCGTGCTCGATCTCTGTTCAGATAAGGAATGGAGGGAGCGGGGTCGCACATGATGGCCTGTCGGGTCGAAGAGATGGATGGTGATAGTGTTGTTGCCCGTCGTACCATCAAGGCAAATACGCCGTGGGTGGCAGCGGAGACGGCCACCGGCAGTGAAGTGACGAATACACGCGGGGACGAACAACGCTGGGTCCGGGTGACGGATGAGGCCGCCATGGTTGTTTACAGGTATGCCTTCAAGTGACCCATGGCGGTGACCTCCTATCCTTCGCGAAAGTCCTGCAGGCTCGCATGGCGTAGGGTGTGCTCGCCGCGAAGGAATTTCACGCGGCCAATGATGCCTGGCTTCAGCCATTCGACATCATCGGCGAAGGCGCTGGGGACACGCCGGGAAGGCTTCGAGGCCCTGGCCGCTTCGACACGCTTCCAAAGCCGTTCCCTGAGGCCGCTGGGCAGCGTTATGAACGCCGTGCCGGCATATCGGCCACCGCGCGCCATGATCGCTGCGGCGGGCTTCCCTGGCTCGCGCTTGATGCCGAGAAGTTCGAAGTCGCCGACATCCCAGCACTTCGTTTTAACCCAGGTATCGACCTTCCCGCTTCGATAGGGACTCTCGCGCCGTTTCGAGACCATGCCCTCCAGGCGCATCCTCTCAACGGCTTCGAAGAATGCGGCGCCGTTCCCTTCTACGTGGTCGCTATATTGGATGATCCCCTTCGCCGGTTTCACCAGTTCCCAGAGCTTCGCCTTGCGCTCGATCAGCGGCACGGAACAGAGATCCTGGCCGTCGAGGTGCAGGATGTCGAAAGCGACGAATGCGAGTTGTTCGGCATTCCATACCATCCGCGAATGCATCTGATGAAAGTTCGGCCGGCCATCGGGATCGGGCGCGATCATTTCCCCGTCAATGATGAAGGCCTTGGCAGGAAGCTTTTCCGCGGCAGCGACGATAGGCCAATACCTTTGCGACCAGTCGTTCCCATTGCGGGAGAAGGCGCGCGCGCCGGCCCAGTCGAGGACGACCTGGGTTCTGTAGCCGTCATATTTGATTTCGTGCAGCCAATCATTGCTGACTGGCGGTGTTTCAACCCGGATTGGCTCAAGAGGCCTGACAAAGGACAGCCGGGCTTCCCCGGCAGGCTTACGCATACGAACCCCAATGCAAAACTCGAATTTGATTCAATATCGAATGGCGGCTTCGGTTCCGTTAGCAGTTACTGAAACACCTTGCCGCGATTTGGCATTCCAACTAGACTCTGCGCTTCTCGAAGCGTGCCAACGTCCTCCGGTTGCACAGGGGATGCCGAATGCGCGACGTTTTGCTTTTCATTCTGTTACTGCTTCTGCCCATTCCGACGGCATCGTATGCCGCCGCCATCCACGACGCCGCCATGAACGGCGATGTCGGGGCGATCACGGCAGCTCTCGACGCAGGTGCCGGCGTCGATGAGAGTGACGGGAAAGCGACGCCACTCTATCTTGCGGTCAAGGGTGGGCATTTCGCAGCGGCAAAACTGCTCATTGAACGCGGTGCGGACGTCAACGCCGCCCCGACACAGGTTTTGGGTCCTGCCCTCATGCCAGCTTTGGCAAAACGCAGGATCGACCTGATCAATCTGTTGCTGGACGGCGGCGCGAATCCAAATTCGAAGCGCAGCCGCGAAAACGCTATCCACATCGCGGTCAATCTCGGTTGCATCGATTGCGTTAAGGCACTGGTCGAGGCCGGCGCGGACGTGAATGCGAGGACAAAGGACGGCAAGACACCGATCCATCTCGCAAAACGCAAGGGGCAACGCGAAATCGCTGACTATCTCATGTCGCACGGCGTCGTCTTGCCCACACCGGCTCCGATCTCGATGAAGTTGGCTGCTGCCGACGTCGAGAATGGCCGAACCTACTTCACCCATGTGTGTCACGGTTGCCACAATGGCGAGCCCCAGGCAGGGAGCAAAACGGGACCGAACTTGTGGGGGGTCGTCGGCCGCGACAAGGCTTCCACGGGAAATATGGATTATTCGGACGCCTTGCTAAGCTGGGAAGGTGTGTGGACGTATGAGGACCTGAACAGATATCTTTTCGGGCCCATGCTCACCACGCCGGGCGTTAAGATGGAGACGCCTGGCGTTCCGGACGAGACTGAACGGGTCAACCTGATTGCCTACTTGCGCACACTCAGCGACAAGCCGATCCCGCTCCCCTGATTGCTCGCCAAGGGAGCTGTATGCCGATCATGAAAGCATGTGCGCAGCACGCCTTGGCCGGCTGAGACCAAACACATCTGTGTCGTTTTAGGACGGGAATGCTGGCGCCAGTCTTGCATCGAAGAGATTGCCGGTTCCTCCACCGGACTCCTGATGGGGATCAGGATGAGTGCGCCGGGCTTGAGGATTTGGGGTTCCTCGCCCGGCGATCTTTCTTTCAGGAGTAGCTAGCTGCTGTTGGCGTCGCGCCGCTGCGGGAGCCATTGGGTTGCCCTTGGCACGAAGCCTCGCCACCGGCGTTGCCATCTGCATAGGCGAGCTGACTCATCTCTGTTTCCACTTGAGCACGGAAAAAGCTGACACCAGCGTTGATGCCGGTCCCCCCGGTCGGCACACTCGTCGGGCTTAGGGCTAGGCTATTGGGCGACGAACCCGGCGGGTTCTCCGGCCATATTTGAGTCCTGCTTTTACCGTCAGTTAATATATGAGCCACTACTAATGTTATTGTGATCAACATCCTCATACGCATTCGGCAACTAGCGCGCGCGACAGGTCGGGACGCGGGTGGAAACGTTGCAATTATCTTCGCGCTCACCCTGCCAATCGTGGTCGGCGGAGCGGGGCTCGGCGTCGAGACGTCCTACTGGTACTATTCGAGCCTGAAACTGCAGGCGACGGCGGATGCCGCCGCCTATGCCGGCGCGCTGGAGAAGATTCAGGGATCCTCCACCGCGACGATCACTGCTGCCGCCACCCAGTCGGCGACCGACAACGGCCTCGGCAATGGCACCATCACCGTCCACACACCGCCCACCTCGGGGCCGAACACGGCCAAGAAGGCGGTGGAGGTCATCCTCAATCAGAACCTCGATCGCGTCTTCACCTCGATCTTTTCCGAGAGCAAAGTGCCGGAGCGAGCCAGGGCGGTAGCGCTCATCACCGACGCCTCCAAGGCCTGCGTGCTGGCGCTCAATCCGTCCGCCTATCAAGCAGCGCTTTTCTCGGGCAACACCAGCGTCAAGCTGACCGGCTGCTCGGTCATGTCGAATTCGATGCAGTCCGACGCCGTCAAGGTCCAGGGGTCGGCAGGGCTTCAGGCCGACTGCCTGATCGCGGTCGGCGGCGTTTCGCTCAGCAACCCGGTGACCACCGTCTGCAAGTCTCCAATCACCCAGGCTTTGCCGGCGTCGGACCCCTTCTCCAGCCTACCAGCGCCAGCGGCTGGCAACCCATGCAAGACCGTCAACGGCAGCAAAACGTCGCAAACACTCCAGCCCGGAACATACTGCAGCGGCATGGACCTCAAGGGCAATGTGACGCTCCAGCCCGGCACCTATGTCGTCCAGGGCAATCTGAAGGTCAACGCCGGCGCCGTCATATCCGGAACCGGTGTGACAATGTTCATGTCCGGCAGCCACACCGTCAGCATGAACGGCAACGCCACGGTGACGCTGAGCGCGCCGACCTCCGGCACCTATTCCGGCGTGCTGTTCTACGGCGACAGGACCGGCAGCAGCGCATCGAGCACCTTCAACGGCACGGCGAGTTCGCTTTTGACCGGCGCCATCTATTTCCCCAAGCAGCAGGTCAACTATCTCGGCAACTTCTCAGGGAGCGGCGGCTGCACCCAGGTCGTGGCCGACACTATCCAGTGGTCCGGCAGCACGACCATCAAACAGAACTGCTCGAGCCTTGGGATGAAAGACATCCCGTCGGCCCAGTCGGTTGCAGTTGTCGAGTAAGGCGCCCCAAGGGGGAACATTCGGGCCCGATAGCGGTTCGGCCTTATGTCGATCAGCTCAGTGTTGCCAGGTTCTTCCTCTGACCTGATTATCCGCAAGCTCCAGGTCATCTCCGATCTTTCACGAGCCGACGTCGCGATTCTGGAGGGCATCGGCGTTCAGGAGCGCGACTACCGGGCGAGCCAGGATATTGTGGCCGAGGGCGACCGACCGTCCCATTCCTTCGCCGTTCTGGACGGGCTGGTGGCGTCTGCGAAGTTCACCGGCGAAGGAAAGCGGCAGATCACATCGATCTTTGTGCCGGGAGACCTCCCTGATCTCCACGGAATTCATCTTTCCGTCATGGATTGCACCTTCGCGCCACTAACGCCCGCCAGAGTGGGGTTCATGCGCCACGATGTGCTGCGCGCGATCTGTGCCAGACACCCGTCCATCGCCAACGTATTCTGGCGCTCGACGCTGATCGACGCAGCGATCTACAGAGAATGGGTCACCAATGTCGGAAGGCGGGATGCCTATGTCCGCATGGCTCACATCCTGTGTGAGCTCATCGTGCGTCTCCATGCAGTCGGCCAGATTCAGGACCATGTGGCGGAATTGCCGATAAGCCAAGCTGTGCTAGGCGACGCATTGGGGCTGTCCGCCGTTCACGTCAACCGAATGCTTCAAGAACTTCGCCGCGATGGTCTGATCTCCACCTCGGGCTCGAGGCTCAAGGCGGTCGACTGGAAAGGATTAGTCCGGGCAGGAGATTTTTACACGACCTACCTGCACCAAAAGCACGTGACGCCGCTATAGATGCGTCAGTCTGCCGACGAGCGGAGCCGGCCGATCTTATCGCCCGCTTAGGCGGCAATGATCGCTTCCACGCCGGAGAATGGCGCTTCAAGCGTCCAGACAATTCCTTGCGGGCCATATTCGAGATTGCTCGTACCCCCCACCGCCTCAGGCGCCACGCGCTTCAACACCACGCTTCCGAAGCCGCTTTGGCCGATGGTCTGGACCTTCGGCCCGTCTGTTTCGGCCCAGGTTAGGCGAAAGGTTCGTGACGGCCCGGAGCCGGCCACCTCCCAGCTGGCCGCGATGGACCCTTCGTCTCCGGAGAGTACGCCATATTTCGCGGAGTTGGTCGCTAACTCGTGGAAGGCAATCCCGAGATACTGGACCGCGATCGGGTTGAGATTAATAGACGGTCCGGACATGTTTATCCGTTCCTCGTTGCCGAACGGTTTGGTCTGAGACAGGAGCAGTTCGAAAACGCTCACACCTTTCCAATCACCCGTCACGAGGAGATCGTGAGAACGTGCCAGAGCCATGATCCGTTCACGTTTGGTTCCCAAGTTGCGGCTATGGTTCCTGTGTTCGCTTCCCGACCATCCTGTCGCCCTCGATGAAGCGATCCATGCGCTCGTGCAGCGTCGAGACGCTGCCTTTGAGGTCGCGCACGCCGGTCATCACCTCGTCGCGGAATTCGCGAAGGCCGACCTTGGTGATGTAGGTCTCCGCAACGTGTAGCTTGTGGGCGGCAAGCTGCTCGGTCAGCAAGGAGATCGAGGCCATCGCCGTGTCGGCGCGGACGTGCGCGTCGCGCGCATCCTTTTTGACCTCGTCGCGCGCCGACTTGATCGCGGCCTCGATGCGCCACCAAAGCCCGCCAACGGCGCCGATGACAGTGATCAGGAACACAACGTTTGAATTGAAGTCCGTCATCTGCATTATCCGATGCCCGCTATTTCAGTTCGCTGCGACGCGCGGCGCTGGCCCTGGTGTGACGGTCGCATTCCGCCGGCGTGTAGAGGCCGATCGCGCAGCTTGGCGCCATCGTCCTGTCGATCTTGTTCTGATCGGCGATCGTCTTGCCCTGTGCTCCGGCGAGGCTGCTACCGATGGCCGAGCGCAGCGCCGGCGCACCGCTGACGGCGGAAGTCGTACACGCCGCCAGCGTCGAGGCAGTCGTCAAAAGACATGCGAGCATCAATGCCGGTTCTGATCGCATCCTGGTTTTCCTTTTCGATCTTGGCGCGGACCTCTTCGGCGCCGCGGTGCTTGACGACTTCGTAGACGGTGAAAGCGGCGCCCGAGACGAGCGCCGCAATGGTCGCCCAGGCGATAGCGCCGGCCACTAGGCGCGAGACGCCGAGGCGCCCGACAAGCAGGGTGATCAGGAGGGTCAAACCAGGCACCAGATGAGGAAGCCGGCAATAGCAGCCAGGCTTACGGCAGCGGCCGTGCGCAGGGCGCGAGAAAGGATCACGGCAAAGACGGAAGCGAGGTTTTCCATCACGTCGCCTCCGCCCCGAGAGCCGTGGCGAGCCGCTTCGCCTTGCGGTTCGCACACCAGCGCCAGGCGAGACCGCCGATTGCGAGCAGCGTGCTTGCGATTGCCAGGACGACGACGACCTTGCCGATCCATTCGCTGGTATAGGAGAACGGCGAAAGCTGGTTCTGCAGATCGTAGAGGTAGCCGGAAAGGCCAAGCCCGCTGGCACCGGCGCCGGTGGCCGCATCGGCCGGTGCGGTCGATGGGGCGATCTTGGCGTCCTCGATAAAGGCTTTCGCCTGGCCGCCGCCGACGAAGCTCGCAATCTCCGGCGTGAGGCCGGTCGCCCAGGACTGGCCGATCGAGCGAACCTCCGCGACGCGAGAAGACCAGCCGCGACCGAACACCGGCCACGTGTTCAGGTGCTGAAGAAAGATCAGGCGCTGATCGCAGATCCGATCGATCAGGGCATCGTGGTCGTTGCAGGCCTGGACGGCCGCGATGGTGCCCACCCCCATCACGCCGTCGAGCCGGCCCTTGTAGAGCGGCCCGAGCGCGCGTTGCAGCCAGATGATCGACTGCTTCGGGCCGGAGTTCACCGCGCCGTCGAACACGACATAGTCGACCCCGGACGGCAATAGATCGCCCTTCACCGCGTCCCAGTATTGACGATCGTAGATCTCGAAGAGTTCCTGGCCGGTGATGCGCTTCACCGACCGAAGCGCCAGCCCCTTGCTCTTGCGATAGGCGTCGTAGACACGCTGGGTCACACCCTTCATCGTGGCGCCGCCCGGATCGGCCGGGTGGTTGCTGTAGCCGCCCTCGTGCGCGAGCACGCGGGCGAGCGATTCCTGCTCGCGAGATCCGGTCATGACTTTTCCTGAGGGTTGGGAACTTTCCTGCCCGTCGGCGATTGAGGGGCTCGGCGGCAGGGGGATTGCGGGATGGAATGTTTCAGGAAGCTCGAAACGCTGATCGACGCCGGCGGCGCCAACGCCGCGGGAGAAGCGCGCGCGCTTCTCGCTGATCTCAAGGCCAAGTCGCAGGTACTGGCCGAGGCCGTCGACGAATTCCTGCTCGATATGATGACGCTCGATTTCCTGCTCGAAGCCGAGCGAGAGGCATTTCAAGACTCGGCACGCCGACTGGCGCATCGGCGGCTGACGATGGTCAAGTTGCTCTCGGCCTAGCGGCTGTCCGTCCCGGCCGAGCCCTGCGGGTTGCCTAGCGAGATCTGCGTGGTGTAGCCGCTGCCGCGGTCGAGCGTGTCGGTGATCGAGGCGATGGTGTAGCTGCCGTCGACACCGGCCCGCAGGTCTATGATTGCCGTGCCTTCCGGCTCGGCCGTCGGCTCGCCCTCAATCGTCACCGAGCCGGAGCCCTTGTTGCGCGCGCCGTCGACACGATCGGAATCGGCGCGGGTCTTCGCCGAGGCCTCGTCCGGCTCCATGAAGCGCAGCACGTCTTCCGGCTCGACATCGTCGCCAGTCTCGACCTCTTCGATGACCTGCTTGGCGCGCTTGATGTCGTACCAGCGGCCCTTCTTCTTCTTGAAGCGCGGCCGGTCGGTCACGGGCGTCAGGCCGCTCGCCGATATCACCATGCCTCGGGTGATGACGATGGTCGGCAGAGGCTGGCCGGTCGCCGATACACCGGCGTTGCGCGGGACGAACCCCGCCTGCGTGCCCTTGATGGCGAACGTCGCGCCGTGCTCGCGCGCCAACCGGTCGGCGAAGGCGAAGAAGCTCTCATTGTCCTGCGCCTCATATTCCAGCTGCCGGCCGGCAAGCGAGGAATGCACCTTGATCGACAGACCGGCGTCGCCGGCAGCATCCTGGAGCACCCGTCCGAGCGTTGTCCTTTCCCAATGGCGGTCGGTCGGCTGCTTGACCTTGCCTTTGAGGCTGGCCGAGCGCGCAGTGACCGTCAGCACGCTGCCGGAGCCGCGATCAAGAGACCAGTCGCAGGTATCGACCTCGCCATCGAAGCGGCGCATCGCGCCGCCTTCCCAGCCGAGCTCGATCGAAACCGGCGTACCGGTCTTCGGAAACCGCACCGTCGCATCATGATCGTCGAGCATGAATGTCGCCGATTGCGTTGCCTCGGTGCCGTTCTTGGTGATCGAAAGCGAGATCAGCAGCGGCACGAAACGGGAGGTGACATCCTGCCCACCGACCACGACGCGGAAATGACCTTTTCTCATTTTGCCTCACGCGCCGCAGGCGCTCCGGCGGGGCGCGGCATAGGCCGCGACGCCCGGTCGGGCTTGCGGGCTTTTTGCCCGCTGTCATTCGAAGAGATCGATCACTGGCCTGGAAGCCGCGCCTTCGGCTGCCATTTCCGGCGGCGTCATCACGGTCACGATTCGACCCACGGGGAGATATGGACCGGACCGGGCGAGATCCTGGTTTAGGGCGAAGGTCTTCGCCACCATGCCGGCGAAGACCATGCGATAGTGGCGTGCCAGCAACGTCGACAGACTGGTGCCCTCCGTCTTGACGGTGACTGTCTCTGTCATGACGATATCTTCCAAGATTGGTAGTTGCTCTAGTTCTTGGCTACTGGCGGCTGCTCATTGAGCAACGTAGCCAGAGCGGTTATGACCTGCGGCATGAAAAAAGGCTTAGCAATCATAATGCTGTTGGGAACGCCTTCTGCAGGCCAGTGGATGGCGCTGTCACCGCTCACATAAATTACTGGCATGGTTGGACTGGCTTCGCGAACGAGTCGCGCCAAATCCCACCCCGATTTGCCCGGTCCCAGCCGAATATCGGTGATGAGCGCCTTGAATTTTTCGGGCTTGGCATCGAAGGCGCTGAGAGCTTCTTCAGCATTCCTGCTGCTAAGCACGGTGAAGCCCGCTTCCTCCAATGCGGTTTCGATTTCCAAGAGGATGAGAGGTTCGTCCTCAACGACCAGAATCGTGCCGCCGCCCATAAGGTCCCTTCCCTCATTTGGTCTACTACGCTCTCGACAGCGGTTCGGTTCCAAGGAAAGTAATCGTTTTCGCGTGCCTTTAGCCGAGCAGCGAAAACAGCGATGCGAAGAAATCGCTCGCCGCCGGCGCCGCCGATTTCTGCATCTTGACGGTGATGTCGACGACCTGGCCGACGCCGTCGCGATCGAGGAATGCGTGCTCGTCGCTGATCGACTGGACGACATAGAAGCCGAACACGCTGCCGTCGCCAAGCGTGACCAGTTGGGGCGTGCCGGTGAGCTGCGCATTGCGCAGGATGTTCAAGGTACCAAGGCCGCCGAGCTTCGAGGGGATCAGGCGGCCGGAAACGGTGAACGTCTCCGACCCCACGCCGACATCTTCGAGAGGTGGCATCGCGCCGACCACCGGCTTCTCGGCATAGTCGTGCGTCGTCTCACGCGCATGCCTGTCGATGTTGAAGGCGAGATCGCATTCGACCAGCCCGATCTTCATCAGCATCAGCGCGACCCTCCGAAGTCGATCGCTTGCCCGCGCGTGGCGGACTGCACCTGCTGGCCGGTGGTCCTGCCACCGAGCGACCCAACGGGCCGCATCAGGTCCGCCTTGGCGGAAGAGAGTAAGCCGCTGACGCCGGCGATGAAGGCCGCGGCCGCGCTCTTGCCGAAGGCCGACCCGGCCCCGGCGACGCCGGAGCTGAACGTTTGCGCGGCGTTCTGGCCGGCTTGCATGCCGCCTTCGGCGATTTTGGCGCCGGCATTCGCGCCGCCGGACTGCAGCCGGCGCTCGAATTCATCGGCGTCGAAGCCGGCAACGTTCGGGCCGATGCCTGGGTTGCCCGGAGACGGCGGCACATAGGCCTGGCCGCCCTTGGCTGGCGCATGCCGCCCCTGGGCGTAAATCTGGTACTGCCGCTCGGCAGGGGTCATCTCTGCCCAGTTCCTCGGACGTGGCGTGGGGATCGGCGTGCTCGAGCCCGGCATGCCGGTGTTCGGCTCGCGCGTCTGGCGATCTTCGAGGATCTTCGTCTGCAGCGCATCGAAGACACTCTTGATCTCGCCGCGGCCGAGCTGCGCCAGCGCATCGCGGAACGCCTTCTCGGCCGGTGCGCCGGTGAAGCGATCGAAGAACCCAAGCTCGGGATGCTGCTTGTTGTAGCGATCCTTGAACTCGCCCATATAGGCCAGCGGATCGCGGCCGCTTGCCCGCAGCGTCTCAGAGCCCTTGTCGACGGCCATCATGTCGGACAGACGGCTGTTGACCTTTTCGAGGACCGGGTTGAGTGCCCTGCCGGAGAGGTCGCCAAGCACCCTCCCCGTTTCCTGAATGTTGTTGATCAGCTGCTGCCAGTTGCCTTCGGCATCGCCGGTGATCTGGGCAAAATCCTTCGCGACGGTGCCGGCCGAGCTGCCGAGCGCGTCGAGGTGCTTCTGCAGCTCCGGCATTTGCGTCAGCAAAGCGCGCATGCCCTGCTGCATCTGGATGTCGGTGAAGATCAGGGGCAGCTTCGAGAGGTCGCCCTTGAGCGCCTTCTGCGTCTGCTCGACCAGCGTCTGGATGACGTCGCCGCCCTCCTTTCTGGTGCGGTCGAGTTCCTTGCGGATGTCGATATGATACTTCTTGAAGTTCTTGGCGACCTCGTTGCCATAAGCCTTCTGCAAGATATTCGAGAAATTGGTCGCGGCCTCCGCCGAGGATCCGGTGTGGTTGCGCACGATCTCCAGCATGGCCGCCAGGCGCTTGAGACCTTCGGTGCCCTTGTAGCCGAGCGCGGCGAAGGCGGGCGCGATGGCCGGCAGTTCCGCCGCCATGTCCTTCAACTCGAATTTGCCGGCCTTGCCCTCGAAGGCGAGGATGTCGAAGGCCTCCTGCATCCTCTCGGCGGTGATGCCGAGCGAGTTGGCCAGCGCATCGGCTGTGAGCGCGATGTCGGAGATCTCGGCGCCGGATGCCTGCGCGGTGCGGGCGACAGCCGGCAGGAATGCGAGGCCGTCCTCAAGCGACCGGCCGGAAGCAATAAGCGTCTCAAGCCCCTGCACGACATTGTCGAACGGCATCTTCGATTTATCGGCCAGCTCCTGCAGCACGGCGATCGTCGGCCTGATCGCGGTCGCCGGCTTGTCGGCATTGATGATGATGCGGCCGATCGTGCGCTCGAGCTGCGCGTAGTCGCGCGCCGTGCGGATCGCGACATAACCGGCAGCGGCGGTGGCAACGCCGGCTACCTTGCCGAAGGTCGCCCATTGCGCCAGCCGCTTCTGCCGTTCGGCATCTTGCGCCGCCAGCAGCCGCTCCTCGGCCACCTGCGTGCGCGTCAGGCGCGTGTTGTTGCGCGCCAGGTAGACATCGCGTTCGGCACGCTGCAGCGCGGTCAGGCTGGTCCGCGCCTTTGCCGCAGGGCCCGAAACGCGATCTAGCAGGCTGACGATCAGCTCCGCCGACATCCTCGTCATCAGGCATCATCCTTTGCAGCGGCGAAAACGAATTCCGGCACGACCTGGTGGAAGATTTCCATCAAGGCTTCCGCGTCATTCCAGGCGAGCTTCTTCAGAACCTCAGGCGGAAGATCGCAGAGTCGGGCGAGCAGCTCGCGATTGCTGATCTCGGCATTCGACCAGTCGTCGATATCCTCGAGCATGGCCGGCCGCATCCTGATTCTCGCGATCTTCTCGCCGCCGCGCTTTATGGCGCGGCGCAGCGTCAGATACCGGTAATCGGCATCGGACAGGTCGAGCGAGACCTCCCCTTCGACGGCGGCCTCTGCTGGCGCCTCGGCGGCCATGACGGGCGCTTCGTCGGCGCCCGTCATGAAGTCCTCTATCGCGTTCTTGGGCGCCATCATTCAATGCCCAGCAGCACGCGGGCCTTGGCCAGCTCATCGACGCCGAACTGGCGGCGACGGGTCGTGAAATAGTCCCAGTAGAACCATTCCTCGTTGTCGACCGAGAGCTCGTAGTGCGTCACCTCGCCGATCTGGTGATCATGGCCGAAAGCCGAGGCGCGGTCGAAGGCGTCGGGCGCGATGCGGCTGACGATGCCGCGGATGACCGTCTTCGCCTGGAAGGCGTCGCCGGTCTGCTTGTTCTTCAAGACGCCGTAGCCGGTGAAGTTCAGCGGCTGGTCGGTGCCGACGCCCACGGCGCGATAGCTCGACTTGGCGAAGCCGGCGAGCTTGAAGGTCGGCTGCAGCGCCTTGATGGCGTTCATGCCGAATTCGACCTCGCCGGGCGCGCCGCCGCCGAGATGGGCGACGGTCACCTGCTCCAGCGTCGGCAGACCAAGCGATTGGAGCTTGATGTGGTTCGAATCTTCCGGGTCCTGGTCGCCGACGAAGAGGTTGACCTGTTCCAGCAGCAGCAATTTCTCGGCCATGACTGGCGTTCCTTTTGAGAGGTTTCAGAGTGTACGGGCGAAGCCCGCAAAGCCCGATGGGCGTCGCGGCTCGTGCCGCGCCCCGCCGGAGCCGCAGGCGGCGAAGCCGCCGGTGCGCGGCGTGAGGCAGGTCAAGAAACGAGATTTTGGCGAGCCAAAAGCTCGTCGATCGTCGCCTGCAGGGCGGGCGCATAAGGCCGGCTCGTCATGGTCAGGCGACGGAACACCGGAGCCTCTTCGAACTGCGCGTCGATATAGATATGGCCGGCGCGCAGATCCTGAGCGTTGTTGAGCTGCGGGTCGAAGCGGCATTTGAAGCCGAGGATGTCGCCGTTGGCTTCCGCCTTGGCGAGGATATCGTGCACGGTGTTCACTACCGACTGGATGGTCTGGGTGGTCAGGTTGAACTTGCCCAGGAACTGCCGCAGCGTGCGCAGGCAGGTGAGCTCGATGAAGTCGCGGCCGCGCACCTTGTGATACTGCTGCCAGATCGTCTGGTCCGACAGGTTGTCGGTGCCGATATAAACAAAGCCGCCTTCGGCGATGGCGAAATCGTCGCCGCTGTCGCCGCGCACGATGATGCCGCCCTGTGCAGCAAGGATTTCCTGCCCTTCCGTCGACCCGTCGGTGAGCGAGAAGCGATAGTTCTGCTCGGGCCCGACGATGCCGTAGAGCGCCTGGTTGGCCCAGGAGCGGAACGGCCGCCCGTCATTCTCGTAGTCGCGGCGAACGGCGACACCGGCGATGCGGGGCGCGGCCGGCCTGGTGACGACGTCGCCGGAGGCGTCGAGGCGCTTGATGCCGGGCGTCACCGGGATCAGCCGGTCGGACGAAAGGGTCTCGCGCCACTGTGTGAAGGCGGCAAGGCCGTTCGGCCCATCGACGATCGCAACGGCGAGGATCTTGTTCAGCACCTCGGGCAGCGCCGCGCAGACGGCGTTGGCGAGTTCCTCGACTTCTGCCGTCGCGGTCGGCAGCACCTTGCCGGCGTCGACGCCGCCGCCGCTGAAGGAGACGTTGAGCGGCGCGGACAGATAGGCGCCCGGCGTGTCGATGACGAGCGAAGCCACCTTTTGAGCTTCCGGGCCGGTGCCCATGACGGCGTGCGCGGTCGGCAGCACCTTGTTCGGATCGGCGCCGCCGCCGGTGAACTCCACGGCCGGGGCGGCGGTCATGTTGGTGCCTTGCGTGGTCAGCGTCAGGCCGGTCAGCGCGCCGAACTGCTGGGTCGTGTAGCCGGGGGCCAGGATGAGACGCGGATAGACGCCGAGATCGGCGCCGGCATTGACGAAAGCGTTGATGCCGGTGCCGGCGACCGACGAGCCGACGATGTTGGCGATGGTGGCGGCGATGTCGGCGCCCTCGGCGACGCGGTTGACCACGAGCTGGGCGGCCACCTGGTAGGGGCCGAGCTGTGCATTGATGCCCTCAACGGCGTCGACGAACAGCGAATCGGGATCGCAGAGCGCCAGCCTGGTCGTGTCGTTCGAATTCAGCCGGACGGCGACACCGGCCGGGAATGCCGCGTCGAAAGCCGCCTGCAGAGCCGTCGGCGCCTTGGCGAAGGGCATGCAGATGCCAACGACGCTCATCAGCGCATTCGACGGCACGGCCGCCTCGTTGGCGTCACGGCGGATTGTGATCCCGAAGACGGGGTCGGTCATGACAGTCTCTCCTGTGGATGCGGGAAAAAGTGTTGGGAAGCAGGAGCGGTTGGACGCTCGGCCGTTTTCAGATAAGAACGAGCCATGTGGACGTGGCTCTTTGCAGCGCTGTTGGTGGCCGTGATCGGATGGAAGTTCGCCGCCAGATTTCTACGTCGTCGGCCTGTGGTAACGGCCGACGATTTGGCAAAGCTCCGCCTCTTGCCACGATATCCCAAGGCAAACGAGGACTGGGCAGTGTGGCGCCCTCTTCTCGACTCCGATCTTGCCCAGATTACTCAGGGCGAAGGCGACTTCGGTGAAAACTATGTTCTCGAGATCACCAAAGCCGGCGAGCGCGCCTTGAGATCGGCTAAAGCTTAGATGGCAAGGCCAGTTTTTACCGCAAAGCCATCAGGACCATGATCTGGCCGCTCCCAGTATTCAGCGGATTCGCTGTGATGCTGCGGTTAGTCTGTGCAGTCGCGAAGACATCAGAAGCGCCGCTGAGCACAGCAACGCTCTCCGGGCGAACGTCGAATTTCTCGGTCAAGTTAGTCCACGATATGCTGTCCGAGGTCGAACCATTGTAGGCGAGACCGCCGATCCACCCGCCAGCTTCGCAACTGATCGTCGCGTTCATAGGATCGCTTAGATTTACTGTGACCGCAGTGGGGGTCGTTGCGCTTTTCAGATTGAAGACCGGTGTGAGGCACGCCGCACCGCGGACCATCGTCGCGCTAGACGTTACGACGAGATTTCCGGTCGCGCCCCTCGGCGCAGAGAAGAAGGCCAAAGCCGTTGTCCCATTGAACTGCTTGTACAATTCGATACAGGGCTGGGCGCCGAGCGTGACAGAGATGATGTCGAACGACGAGGCCGATCGCGCCATCAGCCCAATGATCGGATAGGCATCGGCAGTCACGCCAGCGGTAAGCGTGGTAAAGGTAAAAGACGTGCTGTCTGCGGTTACAATTTCATTGAGGCTCGACCCTTGGGTCGCAGCGGCCACGACCGCTGCAGGACAAAAGCCGGGCATTGGAAATGTCATTGCAGGGCCTGCACATGGAGATGAGTTCCGGCCTGGCCCTTCGAAATGAAGAGACGGAACTTCGATCCACTGGTTGTGGTGAAGGCATCTCCGGTGACCTTCGTGAAGCCGGACACCGTGAGCACTCCCGCCGTGGCCCCATTGGTATAGTCGATGATAATCGAATACGAACCTGCGACGGTGGGTGCCGCCAAGGTGTGTGCGCCGTTGTTGGTAGCCGACCGGAAATTGCCGCCGGCCGGCGTAGGCGTGTATGTTCCTGACGATTTCGTTCCGTCCGGAACGTCTGTTCCGAGGTAACCTGCGGTCAAGGTCTTATCCGCGTCCGATTTCAGAGTGTTGGCGTCGAACGCCTGCACGTTGGTGCCTATCACAAGCCCGAGAAGGCTGCGCATTGCGGCATAGTCGGCGGCCGTAATCAGCGATCGGCCGTTGGCCGACGCGTTGGTGATGTCAGCGGCGGTGATGGCGAGCAGCGTTTTCATCGCCGCGTAGTTCGCTGCCTGGATAAGAGACCGGCCGTTGGCAGATGCGTCGGTGATATCGGTCGCCGCGATCGCGAGCGCGGCCTTCAGCGCGGCGGCCGTGATCACGCCCACAAGCCCGGCCACGGTAGAAACTTGGTCAGTGTTGTCGATCTTGTCCCAACCGATGCCATTGGAAACGATCCAGTCGCCAACTTGCCAATCCGTGATACCGCTGACAATTGTCGCGCCGGCCGTGGCGACCTTGTAATACTGGCCCTTGTTCGCAGCCGACGCCGCCGGGATGGTTGGCGTGTTGGTGTTCGCGTTCCAAGTTCCTTGATAGGAGAGCGAGCCGAAGATCGTCGACGGAAGCTGAGCTGCCGGAACCTTTCCGGTCCCGTCGAGAGCGGCATAGCCGTTCGCGTTGCCCTTTTCGGATGCGTCCTGCTTGCTGTCGAGAGCGGCCTGCAGCCCCGTCGTGTCTGCAATCGTGTGTTGATGCAACAGGAGCGCCCGGTTCGCGACTGAGACCAGGATCCCCGCAACATCGACGTCGATCGCAGAGAAGGCCGCGACCAGCCGAAGAACGTCATTCGCAAGCTCGTTGCTGCCGAAGGGAAGCTGGTACCCCCGGTTCGGCGTCGTGTTTTCTACTGGCATGGCGATCCTCGGCGAGGGTTACGGGGCGGAGATCGCCCGGAAGTCGTAGGCCATCGGCCGCGCCGCCGGCGTGCCGGTCAGCGTGATGCGGATGCGGCCGACGGGATTGGCGTTGAAGCCAATGACGCTGTATTTGCGCTCGACCCAGCCGGCATCCTGAAGCGGCGTCTGCGTCACCTGAGGAACCGCTGTCCAGACGTCGTTCGCGGCATCGGCGTGCATTACGATCGTCGCGCCGGTCGGGATCTTGGTCTTCAGATAGGACAGGATGTCGACGCCGGTGCCCATGTCGAAAGCGCGGGTGACATAGGTGCCGGACGTCTGCAGCTCGCCCTCGATCGCCAGGATGACCGGGAAGACGACAGCCGAGACCTTGGCCGAACCGGAGAGCACGGCGCGGACCTCGACATTGCCGGTGTAGAAGGACTGCAATTCCCAGGCCTGGCCCGGATTGAGCAGAGTGACCGAACCGTCATCGAGCTCGACCTCGAAGTGAAGTGCGGCAGCGGCGGTCGGCAGCTCGACCTCGGCTCGAATAAGCAGATCGCTCATGTCGGCGGCGGCGAAGGTGCCGACATTCACGGTCTTGGTCGTCGGCGCGAACTTGGCGGCGATCAACTGGAAGCAGATGTCCTCGTCCTGATGCGGCGTCCAGGTGACGGCATTCGACGACGACAACATGACGCCGACCGAATAAGGCTGCGCCGCGACTGGCTGCTGAAGGTCGGCGTCGAAGTCGCCGAGCTTGGCGGTCTTGATTGAATGATTGCCGTCGTTTGTCTTCACGACAAAGGCGTATTCGATGCCGCCGGCCAGCCAGATGGGGTAAGGGAAGCGGATTTCG
This sequence comes from Mesorhizobium sp. M1A.T.Ca.IN.004.03.1.1, assembly GCF_003997555.1. NCBI lineage: Bacteria > Pseudomonadati > Pseudomonadota > Alphaproteobacteria > Hyphomicrobiales > Phyllobacteriaceae > Mesorhizobium > Mesorhizobium sp. M1A.T.Ca.IN.004.03.1.1. The sequence continues at coordinate 321,598 of NZ_RZTV01000002.1, forward strand.
GTCCAGTGCCCGATCACCGCGTCGTTCATGTCGTAGAACGCCTGGGCGATCACGTTGACGGTCGGGATGCCGTTGGCGACCTCGACCAGCTCGAGCACGATCGGGCTGTCCGGGTCGCCGACCAGGCAGACCTTGAGGTTGACGCCGGCGATGTGTCGGCCTTCGGTCAATGTGAAGGTCTGGGCCAGCGGGTCGGACCGGCTGCCGCCATTGCCGCCGCCACCGCCGCCGACACCTCCGGTCTCGCGCGGCGCTGTCACCGAGGTCTGCTGCACGGTCGTAGTGACGACGCGACGCAGCGTCTCGATGTCGATCGTGCCCTGCCCGACGAAGATGGCGGCAGCCTTCGAGCCGCCGGCGCCCTGCGCGACCAGTCCCTTTGAGCCCGCCGGCACATTGGCCGGGATGGTGAAGCTGCTGACGATCTGGCCGGAGCCGTCGGCGCCGAGGCCGCCAGGGTTGACGTCGATGCCGTCGAATTCGAGCTTGGTCAGGTTCTCGCCCGCACCGAAGCCTTTGATCGTGAACTGCAGCGGTATCTGGCGCAGATAGGCCAGCGTCTCCTCGCGGGTCGAGCTCTCGATGGTCTCCTTCTGCGTGGTCGTCGTGGTTGTCGTGGTGCGGCCGGCGGTCGACCTCGACGTGGTGATGACAACCGGCGACGACAGAGCCGCCGCGCTGTCGGAGGCCCATTCGGTGGCGCTCTCCGTCCAGTAGTCGACCGGCGGATTGATTGTCATCGACGCCGGCAGGGGCGTGAAATTCTGATAGGGATTGATCTTGGTGCAGCGAGTGGCCAGCGCCTGCTCGACCGCCACTTCTTCCGTCCAGCCGAGCAGCGTCACGCCCGCCAGGTTGATCGAATGGAAGCTGGGGTCGATCGCCAGCCGCAGCAGGCCGCCGAACACAGCCGCGGTCTGCGGCTCGCCCTCGTCACGGTAGCGATCGGAGGTGAAGGGATCGACGAAGACGCCGTTCTTCGAGATCGGCTCGCGGCTGTCGATGTCGCGTTGCAGGCGCTCGAGGGCGATCAGATCAAGCGCGTCGACCAGGCTGTTATACATCCGGTCGATCTTGGCCATGGTATAGGCGCGCACACCGATGTTGGTGACGTTCGGCGTGCCAGTCCAGATGTTCTCGACCAAAGCGAGCGGCAGCACGTCGGCGGGCACCGTCGGCGGCAGCGCGTTGGTGCGGCTCGAAACGCCCTTCAGGTAGACTGAATTGCCGTCGCTATCCAAGCCGAGCACGTCGACGCGCGGCAGCTTGAAGTCATAGTCGACCTGGATTTGCCCGCCATTGACGCCGCCGGCGACGGTGATGGTGGTTGCGGTGATATCCGTTGCCGAGACGATGCCTAGATAGCGGTATTTGACGGTGTAGCTCGACCCGGTCGCGGGCTCGGCGCCGCCGGCCGCCCAGGACACCAGGTCGCCGGCCTTGGTATAGTCGGCCGGCGTCGCATAGGTCGTCGCGCCCTGCTTCACTTCCAGGATCGCGGTGACGCCGGTGTTGGTGAGCGCGTCCGAGCCGTTCGGCGTGCCGCCGCGCACGACTGTCTCGGTGACTTCCTTCGGACCAGGACTTCGCGGATCGTGGCGATCGGCCCGTGATTGAGGGTGACGATCGTCGGGTTCGCGCCGAATGTATGCACCTCGGTCGGGATGCGGAACAGATCGAAGGTTTCCGTCTCGCGGTGGCGCAGCGCCGCATAGCGGGTCCGCTTCTGGCCCTTGATGTTGGCGACGCCCTCGGCGATCGAGAAGACCTGGTCCGTTCCATCCTTGCCAAGCGCGGAGACCGAGCAGCCCGAGACGATATAGTTGCCGTTGGCGTCGAAGTCGTAGATCGCGAGCTGCGCGTTGATGCCCGTCAGGTTCGGCGGCGGCGTCTGGTCTATCGCGACGCCATCCTTGAGCAGGTAGACCGAGTAGAGGTCGCCCACGCCGCCGTCACCGGAGAAGCCCCAGGCGAGCGCGTACACGACGCGCGCGGCGCCGGCTTCCCCCTCGGAGAGCGAGCCAGGCATCAGGCCCAGCAGAGCGGGCTCCTCCAGTTCGGTCACATAGGTTTTGAGCAGGCGCACCCCGATGTGCACGGCACCTGTCATCGGCACGTTTGTCAGCACCGCCGCCGGCGCGTCGAGAACGCGGCCCGCCACATAGAGCTTGCCGGCGATCAGCGTGACGGTTTGCGCCTCAACGTCGATGATGATGTCGGCGCCTTCGACGCGGTCGCCGTCGCGCGCGACCAGATTGCCGATCGAACGGATCTTCCGCTGAAGGATGGTCTGGGCCTCGACCATCTCGGCCGCCTGACCAATCTTGCCTTCACGGTTGAGCACGCTGTCCCACAGCGGAAACTGCGGTGCGCGGTCATAGGCGCCGGTCAGGTTCGACTCGTGCTCGTAAGCCATTTTGCCTCAGCTGATTTTCAAGAGCGCACGAAAGCGTTCGCGCGAGGTTTTGCCGAGAAGCGCCGGCGCGATATCGAAGCCGCCGACCATGGCGCCACCCGCGATTGCGGCGCCGGGCAGCCACCGGATACCGGCGGGGTGTGCGCCGACGGGCGCGCCGCCGAGCGTGACGCTCCAGGATTGGATGGTCTCGCCCTCGCCTTCGCCGAAATCCATCATGGCTTCGACATAAAGGTTCGGACCGGCGCCACTTGCCACGACCCAGCTTTGCCCGGCGGCATGGTAGTAGCCGCCGAAGGAAGCGCTGACCGGCCTATAGACTCGCGCCCTGCGGAAACCGATCGGCGAGCCGTCCTCACGATAGACGCCGATCCAGCACGACTTGGCGAGCAGCGCGGTGGCGATGATCTGCGCCCGGGACAGAGCGGCGTCCGAGACCCATTTCAGGCCGGGCGTGTTCCAGGGGAACGGTCCCCAGCCGATCGACCCGCCCTCGACCGGCTCGATCCAGGCGCCAAGCGCGGTCAGCTCGGCTTCCGTCAGATCGTGCTGGCCGGCATCGAAGGTGCGGCCGAAGGACCATTTGACGCCGCCGGCGTGGAGGAACACGCCGGAGTTGTCGCCCCAGATGCCGTCGCCCCACCTGGTGTAGGCCCAGTCGTGCTCGCGCACATTCTAGCCGTTCCAGGCGCGGTAGAACTCGGAGCGGACCGGGTCCGACAGGCGCACCACGGCCTCGATCGTGCCGAGATCGTCCTCGTTGTCGCGAAAACGGTCGAGCTCGAGCTCATAGAGGTGCCAGCGCGTGCGGCGCACCGGCGCCTCGTAGAAGGTCGAGAAGGCGTAGCCGACCCATGTCAGGCTTTCGGCCACACCCTGCGGCGTGCCTTTCACGCGTTGCCAGCGGAGACCGTATTCGATAACCGAGGCGAGATCGGGAAGATATTGCGTAATCGCGCCGAGCCCGTATTCCACGACGAGCCAGGGCAGGATCGAGGGCTGCACCGGCGCGAATTTGAAGCCGCGCAGCTCGTCGAAACCGGGCTCAAGCTCCGGCAGCCGGTCGAGCGATTCCGCGAGCGCGCGCTCGAAGGCCGTCGCGTTCTGCGGCAGCAGGTTCTGCCGTTCGCTCACCGGTCGCGGCCCTTGAAGGTGAGCGTCACCGTGCCAAGCTTCACCGCGGCGCCGTCATCCACCGTCGTGTCGGTCACCGGAACGGTCAGCGACACTCTCTGCACGCCCGGCGCCTGCAGCTTGGCTGTCAGCCAGGAGCGCGTGACGTTGAAGCCGAGACCGCCCTCCTCGGCCATCGCCTGCCGAAGCAGGGTTTCGAGACTGTCGAACACTGTGATCGGCGTCGTCGGCAGAAGCCAGATGTCGGCCGCCACATTGACCGTGGCGCTGGTGGCGGAAACCACGGTGACGCGGTCAGAAATGACGCGGACGCTGTTCTTCTGCACCTCGTTGTTCACGCCCGCCAGAAGCGCTGCGTCGGGCTCGCCGAAATTGTCGGTCGCAAGCACGGCGATGCGGATGTCCGGTCCGGTGCCGACGCGATAGACGGCGACATCCTTGACCCGGATGCTGGCCCGGAAGGCGGCGCTTTTGTACCAGTCTTCGGAGCCGGCTGTTGAGCGGCCGGAAATGGCGACCACAGTGCGGGCGCGCAGCCTGGCATCAGTTTCGCCGGTCAGGCGGATGACGTCATAGAACGCAGCCAGGTGATCGAGATCGGCGCCGGCCGCGAAGGCCAGCAGGTTGGCTTTGACCGCGTCGTTGATCGCCGCCCTGTAGAGCACCTCGCGAAAGGCGCCGACCTGCAGCTGGATGCTGCCGGGCTCTCCCTCGAGATCGATGATGCCGGTGACGTCTAGCCCGTAGCTGGTCGCCAGGTCGATGAAGACGGCCTTGATCGCGGCGAGAGCGTCGGCCTCCGACGTGACGGTGATCGCCTGCGGTGTCGGCAATCCCTCGAGCGTGGAAAGATCGAGCATCGCTACCCCGTTACGATCAGTTGGCCGCCGGCCTGACCGAGGCGCAGCGAGACGGTGCCGGCCGGCGTGAAGTCGCCGAGATGGGCGCGCGGCCGGTAAATGCCTTCGATGACCCAGGCGGAAGCGCCGGCGCGGTCGAGTGTCAGCGGCGAGATGCGCGTCGGCGTGAGGCGCGGCTCGAAAAGCAGGATCACGGCCGCGACCCACCACTGGAAGCGGATGACGGTCTGGACGTTGGCGAGCTCGCCGAGCAGCGCCGGGACCGGACTGCCGACATATTCACGCAAGACGCGCTCGAAATAGCGTGTCGTCAGCAGGATCTCGATCGCCTGGATGACGTTGTCCCAGCCGCTCTGCCGCAGCCCGGTCGAGCGGTCCATGCCGAATTGCGTCACTTGCGCTTCCCGCGTCTGCCCTTCGCCGGAGCGTCGGCCGATCCATCAGCCTTCGGCTGCGCCGGCTCGACGACATGGCCGCGCAGCCGCTCATAAGCCGCCTGCGACGGCGTCATTTCGACGGCGGTGCCGGCCACGCCAAGGTGCGGCGCGCGCTTGGTGACAACGAGTTTCATGGGGGCCTCCTAGTCGGCGGCGAATACTTTCGAGGAGCCCTCGACGATCGGCCAAAGGCCGGTCGAAGATCCCGACATGACATGGACGCGATCGCCGATGCGGGCGACCTTCTTGCCCTCGGCCGCGCCGAGGTCGACGCGGGATGCCGACAGTTCCGCGCGGTAGCCGCCGCCGTCGAACAGCATCGTCGCCCCGCCGAAGGTCGACAGGATCCGCGTCCCCGGATCGGACGACGGGGATGCGTTCTGGTCCGAATAGGTCATCGGCAGCGCGACCGCCTGGCGCATGTCGCCATGCGGCGCGACCAGCATCATCTGCTGGCCTTGCGTCGGCGGCCGCCAGGACTTTTCGGTGCCGGCGATCTCGCCCCACGGCCGCAGCGGCGACAGGAATTCGCGGCCATTGGCGTCCGACAGCAAGAGCTGCACGCGCTTGGCGTCGTGATCGACCTTCTTCACCGTGCCGAACCGCAGGTTGCCGGCGACCATGCGCTTTAGCGCGGCGATATCGGCCTGCAGGCCGAGGATGACCTTCACCAGTTCCGTGTCATGCATCAGGCGGACCCGCCGAGATCGGGATCGGGCAGGATATCGTCCGTCAGTTCGGTCTGCTCGCCGTTGATGACGGTGCCGACCTGGTCGAACCCGACGACTTCGCCGGCATCGGGCGGTGCGACGCCCAGCATGGCCGGCACCGCGGCCGTCGTCATCAGGGTCGACTGGATCTTCTGCCAACTCATCAGGTCGACGCCCTTGGCGAACTCGCCGCGCATGATGACGACCGCAGACTGGTAGTCCGCGACCGTCGCCAGCTTGGTCAGTGCCGCGTCAATGACGGGAGGCAGCTCGGCGCCCGGAGCGGGATCGCAGACCGGCTCGATCTCAATCTCGACCATGCGGATGGCGTGCTTGCGGCCGCCCTCCGGATCGACGCCGCGAGCGGCCTTCACCGGCCCGATCGCGGCGACAAGCGAGCGAAAGCATTCCGCGAAGGCATTGTTGGGATCGGACAGCACGCGCCGCCACTGCCGGTCGAGCATGTCGAGCGAGAATTCAAGACCGGCATCGGTCGGCGCGATCTCGATCTGGTTGACCGCCTGGCCGTCGGTCGTCTGATAGGTGACGCTCGAGGCAACGATGAGGTCGAGCGCGAAGGTCACGGTGCCGGAGGTGACGAAGAAGCCTTCGTTCTGGGCGGCATACTTGGTTTCGTCGATGCGCACCAGGATGACCGGCGCCTGCCGGTCGCTCATGATCGAAGACAACGCCTCGATCGAGGAATCGGTGACGCCGTCGGCGGCGATGGTGTTGCCGCGCAGCGCCTGGACGGCCAGCATGCGCAGCATGGCGTTGACCAGGCTCATCCGTTCTGTTCTTGGCTCGCCGCGGCTTCGCCGCTCGCTGCGGACGGCCGGGCAAACGTGCCCGACGCGCGGTTGCCGCCTTCGGCGGAGATCACGACGCCGCCTTCAGGTTCGACAGATAGAACACGATGACCTCGGGCAGGTCATCGACGACGCGCTCGATCGAATAGATCGGCTCGGCCGGGCGGCTGGTGACCTCGCACTGATCGCCGGCCTTCGGCAGCCAGGCCATGTGGGCGCGCGGGATCGAAACGGTGCACAGCCGGCCGGCGTAGCGGGTCGGGGCCATGCCGCGATCGCGGCCGCCGAGGAATTCAAGGTCCGGGTCGATGTCGAACCGGCCTTTCAGGTCGACCATGGCCGGGCGCGACGGATCGTCGGCCACCGACATCTCGCCACGCAGCTTGGCGCGGATGGTGATCAGGTCGCCCATGCGGGAGCGCGTCTCATGGACAAGGCGCGATCGGGCTGCACGAATATCCATGAAAGGCTCCGAAAAGGTGAGGCCTCAGGCCTGGCCGAGGTCCATCTGGCTGGCCTCGTCCGCCTTCACGAGGTCAACCTTGCTGGCTGGGCGCGCGGCACCCTTTGCGACAAGATCGTCGAGCTGCTTCTTGTCGACGTCGATGATTGATCCAGGCGCCTTCACCTCGATTTCTGCGCGCTTGATTGTCTTGCCTTCCAGGCTCTTCTCGCCCGGCGACTTGCACAGGTGAACGGTGCTCAAAGCAACGGCTTTGACCATGATGCTTTCTCCAATTGTGTTGAATTGCCGAGAAAAGATGTCGGACCGGGGCAATCAGCCGAGGACGGTCGCCTTCAGCGTCGCGTTCGGATTGACGGGCACCATCAGCGGCGCCGACTGGGTGAGGATCTGCTCGATCGCCACATCGCCTTCAGGGATGTAGTTGCGCGGGAAGATCGGCAGCGCCTCGAACTGCGCATGCACGTCGACGATCGTTCCGAAGCAGCGATAGCCCTGCACGTTCGGACCGGTCAGCACGACATCCTTGGGCGACATGAACGGAGTGACCGAGCCGTTGACGGTGTAGTAGTCCTTATAGACCCAGACTTCGATACCGCCACCGAGCGTGCCGCCATAGCGGACCTCGCCGGTGGTCATGAGGCCGGTCTTGATCGTCAGGTCGGCATTGCCGCGCCGGGTCAAGTCCATCTCGGCAAGGATCTCGCTGTCGCGTCGCATGACACCCCAGGCATCCGTGCCGACGGTGATGCGGTTCGGCGCGCCGCCGAATTCGGCCGAATGCATCGTGTCCGCCCAGCCCTGGATGTCGTCGAGGATGGACACCCCGGGATCGCCCCAGCGCGCGCCGGCGCCGAGCACCACGGTGTGTCCGGCGGCGCGACCGAAGTCGACCAGCCGCTGCGGCATGTCCTTGCCTTCAATGACGACCTTGCCGTCGATGACGGCCTTGGCGGCCATCCATTCCCAGAGCCTTTCGACCGCAACGCGATGGAACTGCAGGATGTCGGCTTTGACCGCATCGTAGCGCGCCGCGGGGCTCTGCGCATTGGGACCGAGCAAGGTGCCCGGGCGGCGGGTGAGAGCCCGCAGCGGCGACACCGGATCGCTGGCCTTGACATAACCCGGCTTGAAGCGCTCGACGCGCGCGCCTTCCTCGTAGATCGCCCGGCCCTGCGCCATCGGGGCGACGAAGGGCGCGAGCTTCCGCCCCGAACGCGGAATTTTCTCCAGGTCGATATATTCGTCGGTCGATGACATCTGGTGGGGGAAGAGAAGATCGAGCCAGTAGCTCGGCACGATGTCGAGTTCGCGGAACACACCGAGCAGGGTGTGCGTATCCCAAAGTTCGTAGTTGTCGAAATCCGCCATGGTCGTGGCCCTTGTGAAAGATGCGGCCGGGGCCGCGATTGGGTTGAGGGTTTGCGCCCTGCGCTCAGAGCCGCTTGCGGACGAGGATGTTGGTGGGCGCCGGCGCGCTCCGGAAAGCCGCCTCGCGCTTGTCATCCGTGTTGAACGAGACATCCCAATTGAGCGCATCCGGATTGAAATTGCCGGCCCGGTAGATCGCGACGCGCTGCGCGACATCGGTGTCGACCACCGGAGCAGTCGTGATGCCGAGCGGCGCCACACCGATCTGATCCGCCCCGCCGACGAGGGTGGTGTTCGAAAATGCGATGGCCGCGCCGGTCTCGGTGGTTGCGATCGCGTTGCCGGGCGCTCCTGCGGCCTTGGCGACGATACCGACGATGCCGGCGGCATCAGATTGAGCGCTGACATCGGGATGGGGCGTGGTGAGCGAGCCGTATGCGGAGCCGGCACCAGCTCCGCCGTTGATCGCCGCGATCAAATTGCTGGCGGTCTCCGCCGCCGTCGCACCGATCTTGACCTGACCGGCGACAGTGGTCGGCCCAGCCTTCAAGGTATAGACCGTCGCGCCGATGGTGATGGCGTCGTCAACTGCTCCGACACCGGAGAACACCAGTCGGCCGGTCGCCTTGCTGCCGGGCACATGGACAAAAGTCGCCATGGCCAGGGTGTCCGTGGCCGCGAGGCCGACAACCGAGAAAGCCGGCAGCGCTACATCCCCTGCCACGGGAAAGTCCTCGGTGACAGGGTGCGGTATGGCCGAATTGAAGATTTCGGCGGAGGTGAACGTCTCGGATACTTCACGTGCCGCCATGCTCGGCTGCGCAAAGGGAATGCTGGTCATGATCGACCCTTTCAGGTGAGTAGTTGCGGTTGGATGGTGCGAGGCATCAGCCCTGCCTGGCCGGTGCCCCCGTCGAGGCGCGGTAATTGGCCAGGATCCGGTTGGCCGCTTCCTGCGATGCCGCCGCGGACTTTCCAGCGCCGGGCTGCGCGAGGCCGGCCGCGGCAAGGCGCGATTTCTCATAGACCTCGGCGCCTGCGTCTACCGGCTTGAACGCCGCGACGTTGGCGACGACGAACGCGGCGACATCTTCACCGGTCATGGCAGGCGACTTGGTCGCCAGGTCGAGCGCCGCCGCCATGCGACCGCCGTCTCCTTTTACGCTCTCGGCGCCAAGGGCCGTCGTCAGGCGCTTGTTCTCATGCGCCACGCCGGTGGCATGACCTTTGGTCTCGGCAGCCGCAACGGCCGCGTCGTGATCGGCTTTCGGAATGCCGGCAAGTTCAATGGCGGCGGCCGCGCCGGTGGTCTCGCTCATGGATGTGCTCCCTTTCTGCGGGGTTGAGCGCCCGCCGTTCGGCGTGGAGGCGCGGGAAAGTTCGGCAAGTACGCTTTCGAACGAACCGACCCGGTCGGCGATACCGGCGTCGACCGCAGCCTTGCCAATGAACGTGCGCGCTTCCGTCTTGCGCGCCGCTGCCGCGGTGAGCCTGGTGCCCCGGCCTTTGGCCACCGTGCCGAGGAAGGCGCCGTAGAAGGCGTCAACTTCGGCCTGCAGGTCGTCGCGGACGGCGTCGGAAAGCGGCTCGAAAGGGTTGGCGTCGACCTTGTGGGCGCCGGCGTGGATGAGCGTCGGCGTGATGCCGTCGCGGTCCAGCTGCCGGCTGAAGTCGGCGTGCAGAAGAACGACGCCGATCGAGCCCGCTATGCCGGTTTCCGTGGTGACGATCTCGTTCGCGCCGGACGCGATGGCGTACATGGCCGAAGCCGCCATGCCGTTGACGACCGCGACGGTCCGCTTCCTTGCGGCAAGATCGCGCACGAGGGCCGCGGTTTCGAAGGCGCCCACGGCTTCGCCGCCTGGCGAATGCATGTCAAGAATGACAGACCTGACAGCCGGGTCGGCAGCTGCCGACTTCAGCTGGAAGCCGATCCCTTCGTAGGAGGTCAGACCGGAGCTGGCACCGACCCAGGCGCCGCGGTTGACCAGGGAGCCGGTGACCGTGATGATGCCAACCCCGTCGCCGGTGACGCGATAAGGCACGGCGCGACGGGCGCCGTTCTCGTCCTCGACGACCGATCCCCCCTCGAATCGCGAACTCTCGGGCGCATTGACGCCGAGCCTGCCGGCAAGGACGGAAAGCACCACCTCGGCCTTGTCACGCGTGATCAGCAGCGGCCGGTTCAGCACCCGGTCGGCGATATGGATCAGCGATGTCATGGAAGCTCCTAGCGGATGAACCGCATGGTCTTGGCGTAGCGCGAACGCTTTCCGTTCTTTGCCGAGCAGGCCGCCGCAAGGCGCAAAAGTTCGGCGTCGAGCGCCATGATGTCGGCGCCGGAAAAACGAAGCTGCTCCCGGGTCACCGGGGACTGGATGGAAAGTTCCTCGACATGCTCGCCGGCGAGCGCGCGCAGCTTGACCGCATAGAGCGCCTGATAGAGGGCGCAGGGGTCATCCTGGTCGACGGCAACGCCGTTGATGGTGACGAGGGCCGGCATCAGGCATCTTCCTTTTTCTTCGATGCCTTCTGGTCCTGGATGACGTCGTCCTTCGCGTCGCCCGGCCCCTGACCGAACGGCGACGGCATGCCCGCCTCGACATAGCGCTTGTGCCAGTAGAGCCGGCGCTCGAAGACCTCCTCCGCGTCGGCCCCGATCTCCGCGCATTCCATGTCAAGCGTCGAGGTCCCGTTGAGCAACCGTTCACTCGCCGCCTTGGCGCTCTTCTGGTCGTCGGCAGTGGCCTTGGCCGGGCCTTGCCACATTGCCCAAAGCACCCTGTCCCGGTTTGCGGAGAAAGCCGCGTAGCCACCCTTGAACGGCAGCCGGCCGGTGCCGATCAGCTCGTCCACCAGATGCTCGAAGCCGATCTGGCAGATCGGCGAAGCGATGCGATCGCGACGGCGGGTGACAACCGGGTGCAGGGACGCCCCTTCCATCCGGGTCGAGGAATAGGTCGCGCCCTCGTAGTTCATCGTGTAGCTGGCAACGCTGATGCCGATCGCGCGCGCCATGCCACGCTGCAGCTCGTTGGACACGGGCAGGAATTGCGGCCCCGGAATGCCGGTCGACATCAGGTCGAGTTTCTCTCCCGGCGCCAGATGCGAGATTTTCGGATCGCTGCCGACCGAGATTTCGCTTTCGGCCGCCTTGTCCATGACGGCAAGGAAATAGTCGCGGAACTGGGCGCGCAGCTCCTTGCCGTCCTGGCTCTCGCCGAGCGCTTCAAGAGCCTCGAAGGCCTCTGCCGAAGGCTTTTCGCTGGTCAGCACCTGGGCAAAGACGGTCTGCAGGATACCGGTCTGGATCGTCACGTCGACCAGCGTCTCCCATTGCAGGTATTCGCGAAAGGCCGCGACGAGCCGAGAAATGCCGCGCACGTCGTTGCCGTCCACCGGGTCGAACACATGAGCGACCATCTGGCGCCCTTGCGCGTCAAAGGCCCGATGGTCGCGCTTGACGACGATGCCGGTTTCTTTCTCGGCGAGACGGTAGGCGACAGGACGGCCGTTCGGATCGTGGATAACGCCCTGATACAGCCCCTCGAATTCACTGGTGTCCTGCACCAAAGCGGTAGGCGTCGTAAGGCACATCTTGGTGCCGGACGTGATGCCATAGCGGCGGCGATTGCCGGCGGACATATAGTCCATCAGCATCAGCGCCTCGCCAAAGACGACGTCATGGCGCAGAGCGATGTCCACCTTTTGCGGCACGATGAATTTGCCCTTGAGGTCGCATTCGCGCGCGTTCCACGCCCAGCGCTTCCACTCGGCCTTCAACAGCTTGATGAAATCGTCCGTCTCCTTCCTGTCGTAACCAAGCTTTGCCAGGTCCGGCATCGGATTGAGGATCAGCTCGACCCCGACGGTGTCCGCGATGACCTGGTCGACCGCACCTCTCAGGCGGCCGGAATTCTGGATGATGTCCATGGCAAGGCCGGCCGCGCGGCGCCAGGCGGTGCGGACCTGGTCGCGATGATCGCGCAGCGCGGTGCCGCGCGTCGATAGGATCCGGGAATGGCTGTCGCGCAGATACCCGGCATTTGCGGACGGACGAGGAGCGGACGCGCCTTCCCTGCCGAATATCCGCTCCAGCAACTTCATGCGCGCCTTTTCCATTTCTCGCGACGGGCTTGCGAGGCCTCGTCCGTCGTCGGTTCTGTCGGGTCCGTGGGCTCCTGCCTCGGGGCATGGCGCAGGCCGTGAAGCAGATCCGGCTCCGAAGCCGGTCTCAGCCGCTCGCGCAGCGCCGCCCAGTCGTCTGCCCTGTTGGTCGACAGCCCGAGCATTTCCGCCATCGCCATGGCGTAGACCTGCGCGTCGAGGCAGTGATTGTCCGGCCGCAGGCGTTTCCATTCCTCGTGGAACTTGCCGCGCACCACCTCGGCGACGAAGGCCTCCGCCGTGAGCTGCAGGAAATATTCCTTCGGCAGGAAGTCGCCGAAATGCACATAGCCCGGCGGATCGGCCGGCTCGCCGGAACGCAGGCCGGGCTTGTGCAGATTGGCGAACAGTTCCGACTTGAGGCCCCATGTGCCGACCGGCCATAGCATCGCGCTGCCGAAACGCTTGCGCTTGCCGCGCTTCGTGACCGACTTCTTGGCCGGGACGCTGATTGCCGGCACACCGCGCCCGCCGACACCCTTGACGGCATAGGCATTGGGGCGCCGCCGGCACCATTCGAGAACCTGGTTGGTGCGGCCGCCGTCGCCGCCGTCCACCGACATCGCCTCGATACGGCGCCAGCCGCCGAAAGCGTCGTCGAGCGGCTTGGCGAGGAACTCACCGAGCTTCGTCCAGGCGCCTTCGCCGGCGTTGTCCGTCGCGCCCTCGAAGAAGCGGACCCCCAGCACCCAGCACTGCCGGTCTTCGCCAAAGGCGACGACGACGGTCCAGATGCCATTGTGCTGCACGTCGGCGCCGGCGACGAGAATAAGCCCCTCGGCAGGGATCTCCATTTCCGCGAAGGGTTCGCGGCGCTCCATCAGCCGCTCGTATTCCGGCGCGTTGCCTTTCACCTTTGCGGGAAGGCCGTACACCAGATTGAAGATGCCCTTGTCGCCGAGACCGCCGGGCTTCGAGTGGTTGAGAATGTCCTCGGCGATCGCTTCGTAGCTCATCATCAGCGAGATGAAGGCATCGACATGGAACCCGGGGTGCCGGTCAGGACCGGTCAGGGTGGCGATGTAGCGGCCATTGCGGACGCCGATGACCCGCTCGGTTTCGCTGATGATGTGCCCGCAATGCGGGCAGACATAGAAGCTCTTGTGCGGATGCAGTCGATCGAGATGAAAGCCCTCGTGGGCTTGGACGAACTCTTCGCCACATTCAACGCAGGCAATGTTCCAGAAACGCTGGTCCGAGCGCTTGAAGGAACGGTCGATCCGGCAGTGCCCGGGCAGATCGCCGAGTTCGTCGCCGGTGTCGATCTCGGGGGTCGACAGCTCGAAGATCTTGAAGGCCTTTGTGCGCCGGAAGGCGGTAAAGCGACCGAAAAAGAGCGTTTCCGGATCGTCGCCGCTGACATGGGTCTGCCACTTGGAGACCTCGTCCTTGACGCCGTAGCGCGTGGTCTTGCCCGAGAGATCGGTCGCGACGTTGGCGTTGGCCAGCATCAGGGATCCGCCGGCGAACCGCTTCTCGTAGATGGTAGAGCCCGAGCCGGACCGGCTCACGGCCGGGAAGATCACCTGCTTGCCAGTCTTCGCCTGCCACGCCTCGATAAGCGGCTGCAGCTTCTGGCTGTTCATGTCCTGCAGGAAGTCGATCGACGGCAGGCCATAGATGGTGTTGTCCGGCGCCGTGTCGGCGATGTAGAGCGACCAGGCAAGGGCGAGGATCGAGACGCCGGTCTGTTGCGATTTGCGCACCGTCACCAGATTGCAGGGATGCTCGAGCGACAGGCAGTCGGCGATCTCGCCGAGATATGGCGCATCTTCAAGCGCCCAGAGTTCTCCCTTCTTAGGCCCGTCGACAAGCACGATGTTGTCGGGCAGCCAGTCACGAAAGCGCGCCGGCGGGCGCGGCCTGATCGCCTCCGCCAGTGCTACGCCGGCCAGGCGGAGCGCCCCCGGATGGCCAGGCCCGACATGGATGCTCAAATCTCTTCGTCCTCGAGCACGTCGTCATGCTCGGCAGCTTTCTCGACGATGGCGCCGAGCCGATCGGCGATTTCGGTGTTCAACTCGAAAGCGATGCTCCGCAACAGCACGCGCAGGCCATGAGCGCCTTCTCGCGAAACTGCCAAAGCCATGTCGTCGGCTTTGTTCTGCAGGCGGGCGATGCTCGACTGGATCTCCCGGCCGCAGACCGTCAGGGCTTCACGCATCCGGTCGGCGCGGACCAGCTGGCCGATATGCTCCTGCCGACGCAGCTTCTCGCGTCCGACTTTGAGCCAGGCTTCTTGCCGAAGCGCTTCGTCGCGCGACGTGCTGGAGTTGGCCGACGGAGCTGACGGCGCGTCCTTGCGAGCTGCCGCAATCTTCTCGGAGCTAGCGAACTCGCCGCGGTAGTAGTCGTAATGCGCCAGCGAAAACCGCATGATCCGGTCGCGAGCGTCGCGCTCGACCGGAAGGTCATGCTCCTCGACCAGTCGCCGCACCAGTTTGGTGACGGCCTGCTTTGTAACGCCGTCGCGCGCCGCGATCTCGGCGGGCGTCGCCATCACGGTTTCTTCAGACGGCATCCAGACAACTTCCTTCGAGCCGCTGACAACCCTGACAACCCAACTTTTTCGATGGTGCGACTGGCAGAAATCCAGGGGCCGGTCTGCCCGTCCTAGGTCGAGGAGTGGGATACGGTCCCTATACCTTGGGAGGCGGCGCGGCTGCCTTGCCCGGTCAGTCGAAGAAGCCGGGGAGCATGAAGCTGATCTCGTGCATGACCCTCGGCGGCAGCTCGCGGTTGGCGAAGGCCGTGAACGCTTGCGCCGTGTCGCCCTTGACCATCTCGGCGGGAATGATGACACCCGAGTCCACGAAGGATACCGGCCTGCCCCACCTGGTCGAGGAGCGGTCCGGCGCGTAGACGTGGCCGCCCAAGCGCTTGGCGGTGACGCGATTTGGAAACCGGCCTGCCTTGCTGAAATCTCCGGCAAACAGCCGGCGCGTGCCGAAAGGCGAAGCGGTCACGCCTGCCCGCGTCTCGCGCGGCTTGAAGTATTTGAGCGAGATGTCGCCGCCCTGCGTGCGCATGACGTAGGCGAGCTCGCCATAGTTGGCCCGCTCGGCCTTGATCGCCCTGCGGATCGTCCGGTACGGCAGGCCCGTCTGGTTCGCGAGCGTCCGCGTCAGCTTGGTGCGCAACCGATCGCCGACATGATTTACGGCTCGCGCCAGCACCAAGCTGCGCTGCATCTGGCTCAAGCGGCCCAGCGCGTTGTCCAGCCGCTTGAGACCAGACAGATCGGCCCACCTGATCGTCAGCAGGCCGTTCACGCTCGCACTCCGAAAATGAAAAGCCCCGGTCGCGAGGAGCGCCGGGGCGAGTTCTTTCTTACCGTGATCAGGTCTATGTCAAGTTTCTGCCGCGCGTCAACGGACGGAGGCAGTTTTTTTCGCGCGCTGGTCAGCCGTGCTCTCGGCGAGCCAAATACCCGGTCTGTCCTCTTCAAGCCAGGGCGTCATCGTGCGATCGGAAGACACCAGCCGATGCGCGATCAGCTGCGGGCCGAGCTCGGCCTCGAGCCTGCGCAGCGCCGCGACCCAGATCTGGTAGTCGAGCCGGCCCATGATGTCGCCGCTCGGATCGGTCGCGAACTCGTACTTTCGGTAAGCGCCCTTCGCCGGCCGCTTGAGGCGCTCGTCATAGCCATGCACCTCGATGTCGTAGGCCTGGCCGTTGTCGTCGATGACGTGCTTCATGACGAACCAGGCCGGCTTGCCGCCGCGCTCCGCCAGCCGAACCCTGGCAGGCTTCGCGGTCCAGTCCGGCTCCCGCCCGAGGATCGCGGTTCCGACGACCAGGCTGACAACGCCTTCGCCCCGCTGCGCTTGCGAGCGGGCGCTATAGCGCTCAACCGCCCGCGCAACGTACAGCTCGGCCAAACCGTGCGTATCCGGCCAATCGGCCAAGCCATTCCAGCCCTGCGGTTTGATGACCTCGCAAGCGGCCAGCGCGGCCACCGCCCGGCCAACGGTCACCGCATCCTCATGCGGCTCGCCCTGCTCGATCCAGAAATTGTCATAGTCTTTGCGGCCGGCGTCTATCAGCGCGCCAAGCTCGCCAAAGCTGGTGATCTTGCCCCATGAGGAAGCCTGCAACATGCGCCAGGCCGAATGCGGATTTTCCAGACCTTCCACGCCACCGCCCTTCGGCAGCTCATGGACGAAGGCCCAGGTCAACAGCTCTTCTATGTTCACCGTCTTCATGTGCTTTCACTCCTTCGTCCCAATTTTTCTCTTATCGACCCAACTCGCTGCTCTTCGTCCCAAATCGAAAAAACATGAAGGCGAACAAAGTCAGCCGGATAAGCGGGATGCCGGGATGGAAGGGGCGCAAGGGACGATGAAATCCGCGCCATACATGAAACACCCGCCATCCCTCTTTGCCCTTTGTTTGATCTCATTCGCGCACGGGCAAATCGAGAAAAATCGACCCCAGCGTCCCTTGCTTCCTAACCTGGTGCTTTCCCAAACCCTTTCAGTCCGGCTCCCTTCCCCAACTCGCAATCTACCGTCCCTCGCGGCCTTGGCGCCAAAGTGGGGAAAGGGTCAGCCCTCAAAGCCGTATGCCTCCGGCGAAGGGCCTGGATCGCGGCCGGGCGGCCGCACGAACTCGTCCTTGACCTTGATGCCTCGGTAAATCGTCGTGCCGCTTTTCGCCTTCCAGAAGCGCTTCATTGCGCCCTCAGACGATCGCCATGTCAGCCGCGTGTAATCGGGAAGCTTGCGCGAGAAGGTCGACGACTTGAACTCCGCCGCACCCTCGCGGGCTGCCCAGTTGGCATAGCCGAGGTGCAGGTCACCGGGCGAAGTCTCGTCATCCTCCTTGCCGGTCACGATGCAGGCGTTGCGCAGGAAGGCGCCGATCGGATCGCTCTCTTCCCGGTATTCGCGGGTCGCGGCAAGCACGCTTTCCGGCGGTCGCAACCCATAGTTCAGGTAGTCGAGCGTTCCCCGCACCAGCCAGGCGAAGACGCCGTCGGCTTCGGCGCGCAGCTTCTTAGGCAGGTCCCGATCGATCCTGTCCTTCGAGATCTGGACTTCCCAAGGTACGAGATAGACGCGGCGCCAGATGCCGTCGGAAGTGTCATCGATGCGCGGCTTGTGGTTGCCCGAAAGCAGGATCTTGAACTGCGGCAGCACTTCGAAGAAATCCTGGTGCAGCCGCCGCACCGCGATCTTCTCGCCGCCGGTCAGCGTCTTGATCAGCGCGTCCTTCAGCTTCACGCCCATTTCGGGTTCCGATGCCGCGACCAGCCGCGCCCCAAGCAGGCGCGCGAGATCCGGCGTCGCCTCATTGCCCCCTCGCCTGGTATCGCCGGCGAAACTGTCGATCGACAGCGTCACCGCAAAGTCGCCGAAGATCGAGCAGAGCAGGTCGACGAAGGTCGACTTGCCGTTCGAACCGGCGCCGTAGAAGAAGACCAGGCATTGCTCGACGGTGAGGCCGAGAAGGCAATAGCCGGCAAAGCGTTGCAGGAAGCCCCTAATCTCCGGATCGGGCTGCACTTCCTTCAGGAAGGCGTCGAACACCGGCGCCGCGGCACCCGGCCGATACTCGGCTTCGCCGCTCTTCGAGATCAGGTCGACCGGGTTGTGAAGGTCGAGGCGCGGTTGCCATTCATAGACGGGATCCTGCGGGTCGGATTCCTCGTGCTCCATCCGCACGAAGCGAAGCGTGCCGGAGCGGCAGTTGAAGGCATAGATGTCCTTGTTAAGGTCGCCCACTATCCTCGCGACATGCGGCAGCGCCTCCTTCATCATGTTGTCCAGCTTCGATGAACCGGCCGAGCTTTTCGCATGACGATGCCGTGACGATTTCCTGGCATTGGCGCTCTTCTGCGCCTCGCTGGCCGCGTCGATGATCTCTTCCAGTTCCATCAGCCGGCCGAGCCTTTCGGCGTCCCAGTCCTTCCTTGGCGGTCCCAAGCGCTTGCGCTCCAGGCGGGCGTTCCGGCCGGCCTCCAGGGCCCTTTCTTCATCTTCGGTCGCGGTCAGCAGCGCGGCCTCGGCCGAGATCAATTCCGCGGTTTTCTGCGCCAGGGGCCGAACCACCGAACCGTCTTCATCCTCTTTCCAACGCGTGCCGTCGAAGCCATGCCAGCCGACGCGCGCCACATGCAGCACGCGCGAGCCGTAGCGGATCAGGAAACGCCGGCCGTTCCCGATATCCGTCTCGGGCTCCGAGGCGCAGTCGCTCAGCACCGACTGCTCGTCGGGCTGTTCGGGAAGCTGCCGCCGCGTTTCACCCGCGCCAGGCAAGGGGGATCGGGGCTCATTGGCATAGGCGGCCGCCTGGCGCTGAGCTTCCTCGAGCACGGCGGCCACCTGGTCCGGCATGGCGGGCTTCTTGCTGCTCACGCCACCCTCTTCGCGGCTTCGGCAGCCATGGAGGCGAAATCGCAGCCAGGCCGCGGCCAGACGATCGGGATCGCCCTTCCCGGCCGCGCATGCCGGGCACGGGCGCGCGCCATCGCCGCCGCGGTCACAACGCGCTCGGAGTCGCCATCGGCGAGCAGCACGAGCTCGGTGACCTGTTCGCCCACCCACATGGCGTCCTCGGGGTCCTGACCAGGTCGAGGAATCGGGCCGGCAATCATCACCGGTCGCGGCACGCCTTTCGAATCTGGCTTCTTCAATTCTGGATGGGCGAACCGCGAGGCGGGATCGGCCGGGCCGGCAAGATTGCCGAGATCGCCGGCGGCGAAATAGAACGTGTCCTCGCGCCAGCTCTCCCAACAGGCAAAGGCCGCGCCGTTCTCGATCCCCTCCCCGCCGACCCAGCGTGCCGCGGAAGGATCGCCGAAAAGCGGGATCAGCCCTCCCTTCTTCGAGCCGCGCATTTTCTTGGTCGGCAGGGGCTCGCCGGTCGCCGGATCGGTGAGCAGCGGCCGGAACTTCGGCGGCCGCGCCAGATCGATCCAGCTGATGTGGCAGCCGATCGCATCCAGGTCGGCTTTGAGGAAGGGCGCGACCATCGCCGGCCCAGAATGGAGCTCACTCGGCCGACCGCGCTCATCGCTGCCGTGCCAGTAGGCCAGCTCCGATGCGTAGCGCAGCCATTGCGAGGCGCCAATGCGCCCGCAGCCGCGTGCCTCGAGATATTCGGGGACCAGCCGCCCGAACCGGCCGACGCGTGCCGCGGCTTCGTAAATAGACCTGGCCTTTTGCCGTTCGCGCTCGCGATAGTCGACCCGCCGTTCGGCGCGTTCAGCCGCCCGAGCTTCATTCAGCCGCCGGCGTTCTTCGAGACGCCTGCGTCGAGCGTTCGCCGCGTCGGCATTTTCGGTTCCCGCCTGGCTAGGAACCGGTCGGTCGAGCAAAATGGAGCACGCCTCCAGCAAGGCCGCGCGACGATGCAGGTCGAGGCCTTCGCAGTGGGCAGCCATGCCGATGCCGTCATTTCCGCCGGCGCCACCGGCCCGGCAGTTCCATTTGTTCTTGGCGGTGTTGAACGCAAAGGTGTCCGTGCCGCCGCAATACGGGCAAGGCTGCGGGTGCTCGTGCCGGCGGCCGGTGAATTTCAGGCCGAGCCGTTTGGCGGCGGCGTCGATCGAGACGGCGCGCGCCTCCTCGACGAACTGTTCAATGACGAAGCCACCAGACTGCATGCTCAAAACAGCGGCTCCTGTTACTCTTTTCCGATCCCCTCGCCGCCACGCGAGAACGTGCCTTCCTCCGCGGCAAGCGCCCGCACCTGCCGGGTGGATAGCCCCAGCCGCGCCCGCACCTGCTCGAGGCTCTGGCCCATTTCGAACAGCAGCCGCACGCCCTCGGCCTGCATCGGCAAAGGGAGCTTGAACAGCGTCGCCGCGTCGATGCTGCCGGGTGTTCCGAAGATTGCTTTTGGAGTTCTAGCAAGCATCGCAGGTGCTCCCTGTTTCAGTGCTCGTCCCGTGAAACATCGCGCCGGTGTCATGCGGCGGCGGCAGGTAGAAGGCGCGGAAGGAAAGCTTCAGCCAGTCGCAGACGGCGATGACCTTGGGCGCCGAGACGCTCTGGCCGTTGCAGATGCGCGAAAGGTCGGAAGCGCTTACCCCGATGTGGCCGGCGCATGCCCGCCAGCCGCGGCCGTCTTCCTCGAGCTTCGCCCGCAAGAGCTTGCCCAATTCGCGATAGTCATAGGCAGCGAGCCTGACCATGCCTGGCCTCCTTTTTGAAAAACAGCGCCGGCTCCTCGCCGATCCAGGCGCAGAGCGCGAGGAACTGATCGGCGCCAGGATCGCGGCCGCGCGCGGCACGAAAGACAGCGTCGACCTCGACGTCGGCTTCCCTCGCAACACGCGTCGGCGACTTACCGCGATGAATGCGCCGGGCTTCGAGGAAGAGCGCAAAGAGCGTGAAATCGACCGATGTTTTCTGGCCTTCTCCGCCGTTTTCCGGTACTTTGATCGAGGAGGCGCGGCTCATCGCGGCGCCTCCTCGCCGCTGCCGGTCAGGGCTTGGGAGGATGCGGGACCGGCAAGGATCTCGGGACCGAAGAGGTCCGGCCGCTGCGCATGGCGCGAGATGCCGGTGGCGCGCTCGATGTCCAGCACGCGTTCGGCCGGCACCCGCTTCCAGGAATAGAAAGCCTGGTGGCGGATGCCCAGATGCGAGGCGAGCGCACCCAATCCGCCAACCTTGGCGGCTGCGATTCTGACGATTTCGATCATGGCCTAATGGTAGGTATTACCTACCTACTATGTCAACACGCAATTGCTTGCAAAAAAGTAAGCAATAATTACTATGCTGGCATGATCGCGACGATACGCACCGACTCGACGACACTCGGCCAGCGCCTGCGCCAAGCGCGCGAAGCTGCCGGCCTGACGCAGAACTACGTCGCCGATCACTTTGGCATCAAGCGCGTGTCGGTCACGCAATGGGAGGCGGACACCACCCGCCCCTCGATGGAGCGACTGCCCGAACTTGCCGCGCTGCTCAAGACCGATGTCGCCTGGCTGCTCGACGCCTCAGGCGCAGCACCTGTACCGATCGTGCGCGAGCCGAAGCCGAGAGCATCGCGCACGCCGATCATCCCCGGCGACGAGCTGGTCGGCGGCCGCGACCTGCCGATCTATGCCGCCGCCATGGGAGGCGAAGGCCACATGATCGTCACCTTCGAGGCGATCGACTGGGTAAAGCGCCCGGCGGTGCTGCAGAATGTCCGCGGCGGCTACGGCATCCTGGTGCGTGGGGAATCGATGATCCCGGCCTACTGGCCAGGCGACACCGCGCTGGTGAACCCGCATCTGCAGCCGGCGCGCGACTCCGATGCCGTGTTCTTCCACACGCCGCCCAAGGAGCGCGGCGACGAGGAAGCGATCATCAAGCGCCTGGTCGGCATGAACGACCGGGAGTGGACGTTGGAGCAGTACCGGCCGGCGAAGACATTCACCGAGAGTCGCGTCGACTGGCCCATCTGCCATCGGGTGGTGGGAAAGTACAACGCGCGATAACCGAGAGGAGTTTCGCAAAGCAATGATTTTCCCATTTAGCTGCTTTTGGGTTAGGGATTCTCTGGAGAACTTACCACTTCTTGATTCCTCTTCCCAAGTCACGCCGCCTTAACAGGAATGCCATGAATAGACGTTCAAGCGTAACACGCGATGATATAGATGATTGGTTCGCCGAGGAAGAAGCTTCCGATGTAAGCGATGTTTTCGGTGATATCACAGATCCTGCCGAGAAGTACGCAAAGAGCCAGCTTCGTGTAGTTCGTGAAACAAAAGACTATCAACTCGACTATCTAGCTCATGCACTTCGACCCGACAATGAGCTAATCGATACCGATCCCGCATATCAAAGACGCCTTCGCTGGAGTAATAAGAAAAGATCATTACTAATCGAGTCTCTTCTTCTCAATATTCCTATTCCGTCAGTATTTTTGTTTGAAACCGACTACAACCGTTATGAGGTCATCGATGGTCGCCAACGACTTGAGACTATAAATTCGTTTCTCGCAAACAATTTTGCGCTTACGGGCCTGGAATATTGGGCGGAGCTAAACCGAATGCGGTTCAACGACCTGCCGCTCGTGTTGCAAAGGGGGCTGCTGCGCCGCAGCATATCTGCGGTCGTTCTCCTCGCTGAAACTAAGGTCGTGGATGACGACGGACTGGATGTGCGGCGTGTGCTCTTCGACCGCTTGAACACCGGAGGTATCCGGCTAAACCCGCAAGAACTCAGAAACTCCTTATATCCGGGGCCATTGAACGCACTGTTAATCCGCCTTGCGCGCGCGGACGTTTTCACTCGGATTTGGGATATACCTCCTTACCGGCCGAACGAGGATCGTGAGCCTTCCGAGGCGCTGCTCAAGAATCCATTGTATGCATCTCTCGCTGACGCGGAACTCGTGCTTCGGTTCTATGCGCTTCGGGACGCAATTGAAAACGGTCGAAGCGGGTCGCTTCGGCGGATACTGGACAGATTCATGGCTAGGAATGCCGCGCTGGATAGCCGCGACCTTGCTTACATGGAACAAGAATTTCTAGTCCTTTTAACCCGCCTTTCAAACACTTTTGAAGGGAGACCGTTCCGACTACCCAAAACTAACCGTCCGAGCAGGCCCCTATATGACGCAATGATGATAGCTCTAAGTAGATCTCCTGAACTCGACGTTGAAGGAAATAGCTCGAATATTCGTTCAAAGTTAAGTGACTTTCTCTCTGACAGGGACACCTACGATGTACTGGTTGGGCGCGGGAATACCGTGGAATCAATCCGCGATCGCGTGAGTGTGGCCGCAAGTATTCTTAGGGGCTAACCGATGCCGCATTCGCTGGACATTGTCCTGACTGACTTTAAAAATGATTTGGAGAGGGTTGACAGCCTGCTCAATCTCACCAAACTTTTCCGCGATTTCGGCGCCAGCGAGGCTCCATCCCCATCCGGCAATGACGAGCATTCAACCGATTCCTGCGGCAGGCAACCAGTGGCCATACCGGTTTGGGCTGAGGCTTTGGCTCTCCACACCGAATCAAAAGCTAGACGCACTGACCTGCCGATATTTTCGGGTTCACTTTTGCTTTATATTACCGGACGATTCGAGTATTGCATGAAGCAAGTTGTTGAGGCAATTGCCGACGATATCTCGAGCAGGACCGATAAATACGAGAACCTCCCGCAACAGATTCAGCGGTCACTCAAGTACAAGACCTTGGAGGTAGCCCAGAATCCTAAAAAGTTTGGCTATTCCGATGCCATGGCTGACTCCTTGCTTGAAAGTCTTGTGCTTAATAGTAGAGGGTCCTCACAGAGTTTTTCGATAAAGTCTGAAGTTTTATCTATTACAGGATCCAATATGCGGCCAGAATTGCTTCAGGAATTGCTAAAAACTCTGGGCTTAACAGATTTTTGGCGTGACGTTGGCAAGCAGGCTAGCGTAAAACTATTTCTGCAAAAGAGCGTCGACCAAGAAGCTTCAAGTGCAGCGCAGGCGAAATTGAGCGAGATTATGGAGGAACGCAATCAGATTGCCCATCCTACCTCAACTACAAGCTTCCCTGATGCAGACAAGGTATTGAAGTCATCGGAGTTTTTAAGAATTCTTGCGTCCAACGCCGTGGATATAGCAAAAGTTTATCTGACCGGCTATCAAGGGAGCATGGCTATTAGCGCTTAGACCTCCTCCAGCCTGCCGCGACGGCCTCGGCCTCAGAACAGAACCACCTCTCGCCCTTGGCCTGGTTGATGATGGTCACGCTGTAATATTTCTGCCCGGGCACGTGATAGATCCGTTCGCCTTCGGCCGAAATGTTGCCCTTGATGTTGCAGCCGGGGCTGCCGCTGCCGACCGCGAAGGTTGGCGTCGACGCCGCCTCCAGGTCGTCGCTGTGCTGCGCCCGCCAGTCCCAGGGCGCCTGGAAGTTGCCAACCCATAGGCCGAGCTTCGCCGACTGCGCCTTGGCCTGTTGCGCTGAATAGGCGCCGTTGCTGTATTTCGGCCAGTCCAGCGCTTGCCCGTGCTCGACCATCCACGCGGCCACGTCGGTCCCGTCGGCGCGCGTGCAGTTGCCGACAAAGCGGCCGTAGCGGTCCCATGTCACGAACGAGCATTGCACCGGCATCGAGGCCGCCAGGAACTTGTCCAGGACTTCGGCGGAGCGGCGGCCGCAGGGATATTCGAAGCCCTTCGCATCGTCGCAATATTGGCGGCTCTCCGGCGCGTCGATGCCGTTGAAGCGCACGCGCTGGCCGTGGATCTCGATTGTGTCACCGTCGATGACCGAGGCGACGCCGGCGATTGATGCCGGCCTCGGCTTGATGATGTTCTGCAGGCTGATTTCCGGAAGCGATCCGCTGTTGTGCATGACGAACTGCGTGAGCAAGGCAGAAAACGCAGCCACCGTCACGAGCACAAGACGAAGCGGCACGCTTGCCCATCGCCTAGCGCGCGAGCGTTTCGCGCCTGCGCGCCGCCCTCGCCACCGGTCAGAGCGATTGTTATATCGAGCCTTGTCCAAGCCCTCTCTCCCCAAGAGAAAGATGCGGCCAGACAATCAGTTAAGCAAGAGCCCCGGGTTCGACGGCAAGAGGGAGAGCTCAAATCCACGCGCTTTGTTCAGCGATCGGTGCACGTTTCTGAAACCCACTTTCGCGAAAGTCGAGCAATTCCTGATACACCTCAAGGTGCCCGGCAAAATTGCGCGCCATAAACCGCACCAACTTCGGATTGTTCAACAACCTGTCGAAATAACTCGTAACGGCGACCAGGTTGAGCACTGTTGCGCCATGGGTGCTGGCGGCGCTCAGATATTCACGGCTGACCTTGGCCAGGTCGGTTTCCATGGCAGCCAACTGCGACGGAGAGATGCCCTCATATTGCTTTCTGGGCGCACAAGGGTCGGTGAGCTGCGATCGTGGTGTGAGCGCGATCAACACTCTCGCCACTCGAAATTGCACCCGGTCCAACGCTATCATGAGACGCACGATTTCAACCTGCCGGCTCGGCACGACCTCTCGCAATAAGGGGAAAATCTTCAAGGGGGCGCCGAAATCGTTCAGGAGGTCGAGAGCCTCGAGACAGACACCGCCGACAAGCTGCGGCTCGGCCGCGACACTGAGCGGGCCTTGCTGGTCCTCGTGGAATTCCGTTCCTCTCGCCGAAGATTGCGCCAGGATCCAAGGCAGCGTTCCGAGACCATGCGCCTGCAGCAAGGCGCGGAACGACGCGTTGGCCAGGATCTGACCGGTGGCATTGACGACGACTTCCAGTTGATGCCGCACTGCGGCGGCTTCTCTGATGAAATCCTGCATCCGATCGAATTGGCGTTTATAGGTCCGCAAGAATGCCGGGCCACGCAATGGATTCTGCGGCGCCTGCAAATTGCTCGTCAGACGGGTGGCATGCCGGTTGTTCTCGACGAAGCGACGAAGCTCGGCCTTGGTTACTGTCATGGGATCGCCGAAACCGATTCTCGTCTCCCCATCTCCACGACAGGATCGAGCGAAGCGAAGAGGAAGGCATCAAGGCGCACGCCGTTGTTTGCGTTGAGCATGCGAAGGGCGGATTGCGCTTGATGCGCGGGCGCAATGAGGAAGTCACGAACAGTTTGATGATCGGGCTCCATTCTGATCAAAATCGTCACATCTGGCCCAACGAGACCGCGGTTCCAAAATATCCAGCGTGGATAACCGGTGACGATAATCCGATAGCGCGCGATCCATATCGCGATGGAGAATTCGTCATTGACGCACAAAAGCTTTGTTTTGGGATCGTACAGTGCCGAACCACCGACCTTGTCAATGTTCGACATCAATTCCTCGACGACTTGCTGCCGGATCTGTTTGAGCCGGTTGCTGACATCGAGTTTCCGATAGTTCGCCGAGGCGTCGTATCCGATCAACTGGTAGGCGGCCTTCATGCTTCCAAATCGGTGCGCGTAAATGGAGGCTGAATGACAGAAGGGGGCGGCGTCAATGATTGGGCTCGACAGCTTCCCCCGCTCTTTCAGGAGCTTGGTCAGATCGGCAAGCAGCTCCTCATCGGGCCTGAGGTAAGCGCGCGCGCGCCTGATAGCTTGCGCACGATCGAAAAGCGCCCGGGTCACGAGCGGCTCGATGACAGCGTCGGCGCGAACAAATGCGCTTGGCGGATTTCTTACCCGGTCGTGCAGAAGCCTATGGGATATTCGATTCCAGACATTGTTGCCGATGTACTTCTCGCTCGTCAGTATCGTGCCCACGCATGCTTTGGTCCATGGTCGGCCGCGTTCAGTAACCAGGCCGCGAGCGTTCAATGCGGTCGCAATTTCGGCTTCCGTTTTTCCCTTCGTCACGAATTGATTGAACATCCACCGTACGGTGGAGACCTCCTCTTTCGGCCCCGGCACTAGAATGACGCGATCGCTTGCCAGCCCTTTTCGCTCGTTGCGATGAAGCATCGCCTTGGGATTTCCGGAGCCGTCAACAAGAAGGCGCCTGAAGCCATAGCCGGCGGGGCCACCGCCGCTGAAACCCAGTGCGACTATCCGGCTTTGACCGGCGAAGACCCTGTTCGAGAGCATGCGGCTGTACTCCGCGGCCATGCTGCGTTTGATTGCCTTCAGGACGTCGGACCCGATGCTCCCATCGTTGACGAACAGCTCGGCGCAGAACTCGATCCGCACTCCGGCCATCTGGCACCGGTATTCATAGGTGGCGCTTTCATCGGTATTCTGGAAGCGCCCCCAACGGCTCACATCGTAGACAACGACGGTCTCGAAATCGGCTCGCCGGCTTTCCACATCTTCCAACAGCTGCTGCAAGCCTGGGCGTCCCACGAGGCTGAGGCCACTTCGCCCGGGATCCTCATAGGTCGCAACAATGTCATAACGCATGACCTTCGCATAATTGCGGATCGCATCTCTCTGGTTGTCGATCGAGTAAATCTGCCTGTCTGTGGACATGCGCAGATACTCGGCCGCACGGATCCTTGGCCTCCCGAGGGGGCCGGCGGGAGCCGTTGCAGACTTGTCCATCTTGCACCGTCGTGCGGGTGTTCTAAGCTAGGGGCCGGCCGCCGCGCGGCAAGAGGAAGGAATGCGCCAGTACATCGGGTTGATCCACAAAGAAGACGCCAGCGATTACGGAGTGTCCTTTCCTGACTTCCCCGGCGTCGTTACCGCCGGCGCAAGCCTCGGCGAAGCGCGCGACTTAGCCGAACAGGCTCTCGCCTTTCATGTTGAGGGTCTGATTGATGATGGCGAGGCGATCCCAGAACCTAGCTCTCTTGAACAGATCATGGCTGACGCCGACAATCAGGAGCTCGCGACCATCATTGTTCCATTGAGGACCCGCTGAAGGGTTACTGCCGAGAGGGTCGCCTTTGCCGTTTGGCAACCATGGCCTTCAACCACCGGGAAACCCTGACTCATTTCGTGAGCAGGCTCCGCCGCCGTTCCGCCGCAATGCGAGCCCACTTCGGCCAGGTACGCCCCTGTTTTAGTTGGTCTTTGGGGCTTGAAGGAGTTCTGGAGATGATGATCAAGAAGGTTTTTGTGGCGGTGCTGATGACCGCGGCACTTGCCGGATGCGAGACCCAAACGGAGGGCCAGCAGCGTGCCACCACCGGCGCGCTTATCGGCGGCGCCGGCGGCGCACTGGTCGGCCAGGCAATCGGCGGCAACACCAAGTCGACGGTGATCGGCGCGGCGAGCGGAGCGCTGCTCGGCGCCGTCGTCGGCAGCGCCACGACCCCGCAGCGCCGCGGCGAGCAGCTCTGCCGCTATCGGGATCGCTACGGCCAAATCTACACCGCGCCCTGCGATGACCGGTATTACAACGGCGATTATTGATCCTTTGAGTGACTGGCTATGGGAGACGGCGTTTTCTGCGCCGGCTCCCCTCTTCCGTCATCCTTTTGTACGCTTCTCGATGTAAAATCGTCTCTGCGGCGGGCTGCAGAGGAGGTCGAGATGACGACGACCCTTGCCGGCGCGCTGAAGGACCGTGGCAAGCGCGCGGTGAAACGGCTGATCGGCTACGATTCCCGCAACTGGCTGCGCATTCGCCAGATCGAGGCTTTCACCGCCTTCCTCGAAGCAGCCAATCGCAAATCCCGCGACG
Organism: Mesorhizobium sp. M1A.T.Ca.IN.004.03.1.1; assembly: GCF_003997555.1. Lineage (NCBI taxonomy): Bacteria > Pseudomonadati > Pseudomonadota > Alphaproteobacteria > Hyphomicrobiales > Phyllobacteriaceae > Mesorhizobium > Mesorhizobium sp. M1A.T.Ca.IN.004.03.1.1. The sequence goes on from NZ_RZTV01000002.1 coordinate 349,996, forward strand.
TCATCGAAATCTCACCCGGCTGGAACCGCTACTGGCGCGCGATGTGCCCAAACTACCGCTCGGTCGATTTCCCCGAGTTCGACATCTGCCGCGACCGCACCGACGAGCAATTTTCGATTGTCATTGCCGACCAGGTGCTCGAGCACGTGCAGCGGCCGCTCGCGGCCGCCGCCAACATCCATGCAATGACCAAACAAGGCGGCTGGGCAATGGTCGCGACGCCTTTCCTGTTCCGGGTGCATGCCCGCCCGCACGACTACAACCGCTGGACGCCGGCGGGATTGAAGCAGGTCATGATCGAGGGCGGCTTCGCAGAAGACGACGTGCAGGCCTTCGGCTGGGGCAACAAGGCCTGTGCGAGGGCGCATATCGGCGGGCCGGTGCGGGCCTACGGCCTGTGGCGGGATCTCAGCAACGACGAGGAATACCCGCTGATGGTGTGGGCATTCGCGAAGAAGGCATGAGCAGATCGCGGCTCAGGAGCTGATCGCAGTGCTATCGCCGCTGGAAATCAAATCTTCATCTTAACCAGGCATGCTAACGGGTTCTTAGCGACCCAATGGGTCAGACGAGTTCGACGAGGAAGGCTGTCTAGAGCATAGCGACCGTGTCAGATCCGATGCACCTCGAGGGACTTGAAAACCCTGCCCTCGCCGCCGAAGTCGACCGGCTTCTGGCACGCCGCACGCGCGACATCCGCCTAAACGGGGAGATAAGGAACCGCTTTCGGGCACGTGTCTGGCCGCAAACGGCGAAAATCATTCGCGCTTGGATGATCTGGGTCGCCTTGCTGGACGTGCTAACCCTGGCACTCAACATGCTGATGCTGCCTAGGTCTGTCGCGCACTCCATGCTGCTGCCGGGCGCCATCGTCCCGCCCGTGGCAGTGGCGGTTGTTTTCGCGTGGCGAAAACCGCAGTCGGCCTGGCTGCAAGGAACCTCCCTGATTGCGGGCATGTTCCTCATCCTGCTGTCCGTCGCATTGGTCGGCGTAAGCGCTGGTGGCGAGTTCTATGAACGGCAATTGAATGTCATGCTGTTCGTTGCCATTACCGCCATCATCATCTTCGGTATCCCGCTGGCCTGGACGGTTGCCGTCGCCGGGCTGGCGCTCGGGCTGTATCTTGTGTTTCAGCTGCAGAACCCGGCCATCGGCTTGGGGAGCGCCGTCGCTGCGACACTGTTCTTCGCCAGTGGTATCTTCGCAACCGTCGCCGCGCGACGCATCATGACAATTCTGGCTCAGAAGACCTTCCTGTTTGAACTTCGCGATCGGCGCCGGGTCGCCGAACTGGCCAAAGCGAACCATCGGTTGGAAATGCTGGCAAGGACCGATCCGCTCACCGGCATCGCCAACCGGCGCTGGATGACGGAAACGCTCGGCCGCATCTGGGGAAGCGACAAACGCTGCCTGGACGGTGCCGCAATGCTCATGTGCGACATCGACCACTTCAAGAAACTCAACGATCACCTCGGCCATGCAGAAGGCGACCGCTGTCTGGTCGAGGTCGCCCGCATTATCCAGGAAAACGTCAGGCGCGATCACGATCTCCTGGCCCGCTACGGCGGCGAAGAGTTCCTCGTGCTTTTGCCCGGGGTGACCGAGGAAGAGGCGACCTCGGTGGCCGATCGCATTCGAAAGAGCATTGAGGCCGCAGCCATTCCTAACCCAGGCTCTCGCGTTCGCCGCGTTACCCTCAGCATTGGAGTAGCGGTTCAGAGCGCGGACCAGGCCATCTCACCGGAGCAGCTACAGCGTCACGCCGACGCAGCGCTCTATCTGGCCAAGCAAGCGGGCCGTAACCAGGTGCAACTCCACACGACGGAGTCAACCGGGCACCATACCATTCGGGTCGCACGCTAATTGGCTGCCCGCCACGGTCGCCCAAGTGCCGTAGGGCAGTACTGAGGCTGCTGGCGTTAGCGACAGCAGCTTTCTGGATCGCTCGATTTGTCTGGCGCTGTTGGCAATAGTGCCCGCGTTCGGTCGATAAGATCTCCGTTGCGCACCTCCCTATGGCGCTTCAGCGAACGCCGGGTATCGTTCCCCTTCATTGTCTTCCCTTGTCGGTTTCCCTTCCTGGTCATCCGGGGTCGACATCATCTCGAGAAGAACGGACCTTTGCCTTCTGCATTGTGAGCGGCAAAAAACACGGCTGCATTTACCTTTGAGGTTCGCGCCTCCAGGAACGACGTGATTTTGGGCTCATCCGGCTCGGGCCAAGCCGCTGTTCTTGAGCTGGTCAGCCGCCAATGTCTGTTCTTGAGCTGGTCAGCCGCCAATGTCCCAAGATAAGCTTCATTGGCTGACGCGACCACTTGGCGGACCCGGCCGCTCTTTCGCCCGGGCGGTGGACAGAGGAGCGTCGGGAACCCGAGCTCCGTTTTGCCGTTATTTCCGGTTCGGCGGGCCAGCTTTTCCCGCTTGCATTGAGGGACGAAGTCGTGGCGGACAAGGATTTAGCTGAGGGGGACTTCTTCCGGGCGGAGGAGACAGGCACCGAGCGGGTATCCACGGGCAGCGAAGGCCTCGACGACATCTTAGGGGGCGGACTCGATCCCGATAGGATGTATCTCTACGAAGGCCGCCCCGGCACCGGCAAAACGACAATCGCGCTACAATTCCTTCTCCAGGGCGTACGGCTTGGCGAGCGCGTCCTCTACGTCACCCTGTCAGAGACGCGGCGCGAGTTGGCGCTGGTCGCCAAGAGGCATGGCTGGAACCTGGACGGAATCGAGGTTTTCGAGCTGGTCCCGCCCGAGACGTCTCTCGATCCCGAACGGGAACTGACGATTCTCCATCCGGCCGAAGTCGAGCTTAGCGAAACGACAAACCTTGTGTTCGAGAAGGTTGCGGCGCTGAATCCCTCGCGGGTAGTCTTTGACAGCCTTTCGGAGTTGCGTCTGCTGGCACAGAACTCGTTGCGGTATCGACGCCAGGTTCTTGCCCTCAAACACTTTTTCACCGCGCGACGCTGCACGGTAGTGCTGCTGGACGACCTTTCATCGGCGGACACCGATCTGCAGCTTCACTCGATCTGCCATGGCGTGATCAACCTTGAGCAGCTCGCCTTGGATTATGGGGCCGAGCGCCGTCGCATCCGCGTTATGAAAATGCGCGGTATTCAGTTCCGCGGCGGCTTCCATGACTTCACGATCGTCAAGGGCGGACTCAGAATCTTCCCGCGGCTCATTGCAGCCGAGCACCACAGCAAGTTTGCGGGAGATGCTACTCCGAGCGGCAACGCCGAACTCGACAACCTGCTTGGCGGTGGAATTGAGCGGGGAACCAATGCCCTGTTCATCGGCGCCGCCGGGGTGGGGAAATCGTCACTGGCTTTGACATTCGCGCTGGCTGCGGCGGGCCGTGGCGAGCACGCGGTCTACTTTGCTTTTGATGAGGGCCGGGGCACAATAGAGGCGCGAGCGCAAACGTTGGGGATGCCGCTGGATGAGGCTCTGGCCGCCGGAAATATACGGCTCCAACAGATCGACCCGGCTGAGCTGTCCCCGGGCGAATTCGCCGCGGGCGTACGGGCGAGCGTCGAGCGCGACGGTGCCCGGATAATCGTGATCGACAGCTTGAACGGCTATCTCAATGCGATGCCCGATGAGCGGTTCTTGATCCTGCAGATGCACGAGTTGCTGACCTATCTCGGACAGCAGGGGGTAACGACCATCTTGATACTTGCTCAGCATGGCCTGGTTGGCCCGATGGATACTCCCCTCGACATTAGCTATCTCAGCGACGCGGTGCTCATGCTGCGCTATTTCGAATTCGGCGGGTCGGTCCGGCGGGCACTTTCGGTGGTCAAAAAGCGGAGCGGCAATCACGAGCATACCATCCGTGAGTTCCAGCTGACTCCGGCGGGCATTGCGCTCGGTCCGCCGCTGACGCAATTCTCCGGTATTTTCTCGGGCACACCGATCTACAATAGCGATCAGGAGCTGCCAACGGTGCGCGCTGCCAGGGATGACGCCTAGTATGGAGGGCAGCGTCGTGCTTGTGCTGGCTCCGATCGGGCGAGATGGCCCTGCAGCAGTCGAAATTCTATCGCGCATCGGAATTGCAGCGATCGTGTGTGCCGACTTTACCTCGTTGGTCACACGTTTAGGACCGCAATGCCTTGCCGTGATCGCCACAGAGGAAGGCCTGTTTGGCCGGGACATTGCCAAGTTGATCAGCTGGACAAAGAACCAGCCTGTCTGGTCAGACCTGCCTTTCATCATTCTCACGAGCCACCTGGCTCACCAACGGGCCGCCACTTGGCGAGCCGAACTTGTTTCATCGCTCGGCAATGTTACGCTGCTGGAACGCCCTGTCGAGACGATTACTCTCACGAGTTCCACGCGAGCAGCGCTGCGCGGGCGTCAGCGCCAGTATGACCTTCGAAGGCTGCTAAGCGAACTGGAGCATGGAAATGAACGCTTCCGGTTGATCGTGGAAAACGCCCGCGACTATGCGATCATTCTCAGCGATCCGGACGACACCATCACCGACTGGCTGCCGGGCGCGGCGGCCGTGTTCGGCTGGAGCGCAGAAGAAATGATTGGCAGGCCAACCTCCTCCATCTTTACGCCCGAGGACCAGGCAAATGGCGTGCCGGAGCATGAACTCAGCCGCGCTCGCTCCGAGGGCGTCGCTCCCAATATCCGTTGGCATAAGAGCAAGAGTGGGGGGCGCGTTTTTCTTGACGGCCAGACGGTAGCCCTTCGCAATGAGGACGGGACCATCCGAGGGTTTCTGAAGATCGGAAAGGATATAACCGAGCGCAAGCGCAACGAGGAGCGCCAGGCCGTGCTGACCGCCGAGCTACAACATCGCGTCCGCAATGTTCTGGCGACGGTCGCCTCCCTCGTGAAGAGGGGCGACACCGGGGGGACAACGCAGGAGTTTCGAGAGCGGTTAAGCGGTCGGATTGCCGCGTTAGCGCGCACTCAGACCCTGCTTACACGCTGGGCCGGAGAAGGTGTCGTTCTGGATAGCATCGTGCGCGACGAACTGCTGGCACAAGCCGCCGATTCCTCGCGAATTTCGATCGAGGGGCCGCACGTCCTGCTCATGCCCAAAGCCGCTGAAGTGCTGACATTGGCAATCCACGAACTCGCCACAAATGCTGCGAAATATGGCGCTATTGGCGCACCCGGTGGCCAAATCGACGTGCGTTGGGAGCGCAGAGAGCGAAAAGGCCAGGACTGGCTGCAGTTCCACTGGAAAGAAAGCGGTTTGGAGATCTCAACGCGTGGAAACATCCGAAAGGGATTCGGAACAGAGCTGATCACGCGTCGGGTCCCGTTTGAGTTGAAGGGCACGGGCGAGATGCGCCTGACCGCCGGCGGTCTTCATTGCCGCATTGCCCTCCCGCTCAAGCCGAGCGAAAGCGTCCTGCAAACTGACGTGCCGGCCGACCTCCTCAGCGCCAGCGGGAAGAGTCCATGATCGTCGAACTTCTCGCCGGCCGTACAGTGCTGATCGTCGAGGATGATTTTTACTTGGCCGACGATGCACAGCAGATCCTCGAGAATGCCGGGGCGTGCGTCTCCGGTCCCGTTAGCACCGCCCAGGACGCCCGTGCACTCTTGGAAGAAAAGCGACCTGACTGTGCACTGCTGGATGTGAACCTCGGCAGCGGACCCAGCTTCGAATTGGCCTTCGCTTTGAAAGCGAGGAACATACCTTTTGTCTTCCTGACCGGTTACGACGCGGAGATGATTCCGGAAGAGTTCGCAAGCATTCCATGCCTGCAGAAGCCGGTTGAGCCCGCGAAGCTTCTTGCTGCTGTTGCTGCTCTCGGCTCTGAATAGCCCCCCGCGCTTCAACACGCAATGGGGAGTTCAGGCTCGAGGAGCGGCACTGCCCCGTTGGCGTACAGGACAACGGCATCCTCGAACTCTCCGGTGGAAGGATCGCCGGTCCGGCTGAACGCAACCACGCCTGCAGAGCTCGCCGCAAGCTTTTGTGCCAGGCGCAGAGCATGCTCGACGTCCTGGACCTCCACCGCTTCTCCGGGCGTGATTGCCCCTTTAGGCGTCAGCCTGAAACTCTGAACCACAAAATACGTCAGCAATGCCGCCTCCTTAGCCGCGTCAATCTGACTCGGCCTTGAGAACAAAACAAGTACAAACTGAGCGAGCCAGTGCGACAAATCCACAGCCCAAGGCTGCAAACAAACCTACCCGGCCTTGACAAGGTAGGTAGGTAATACCTACTCTTGGAAATTACCAATTGGAGCCGGGCGGTGAAATCGATCTCTGAAGCGCAGCAGTCCCGCGATCCTTCCGCTCGGCCCGTAGAGCATCAGCACTGCCGCGCAGGCGAGGTCTTCGCTTTTGCCCTGCCAGGCCCGGACGGTTTCCTCGACCTTGCTCCGAATGCCCGCGCGAACCATCGGGTCGTCGAGCTTGACGTCCTCGGCGGCGAGCATCAGGGCCATAGCGCCTTCGTTGATTTCCAACTTCGGACAGATCTTGGTGCCGGCGATCGCCTGGCCGACATGAGATATAACCGCCATTTGCGCATCGCTGTAGGCAAAGGCCGGACCGGGCATGACGAACAGCAACGCAGCAGCCCGCACCAGATTTTTCATCCAATCCCCCCTGCCCGTAGCGCACGGTTTGAACGCTATCACAAGGATGAAGCCGTCGCGAAGCGGCTCGCTGCTATTGCCTTCATTGCCGCCACCCTGTTCTGCGCCGCTGTCACGGTCGGCGCGCTCTGATTTCCATTCGAGGAGACCCGTATTGCTGGATCAAGTCCAACGTTCATCGCAAACCCGCCGCGAATTTCCGGAAGCCGCGGTCGAGCTCCATCCACGCTGCCTCGAAATGGCCGAGGCTATGCGCGATCTGTTCGCTGTCGGCGGCGGCGTTCGGCTTGAAGACCTGGTCGGCGCCGGCTTCACAAGCGCCGAAATCATCGAGTTTCAGGACAGCGCCGCACGTCTGGCTTTGCTCGCCAGCACCAAGCAGATCACCATCCGCCCGGATCTGCTTGCGGACATGATTGAGAAGGCCCGGCACGCCGCGCCCAATCGGCCACCGCTGCCCGGCGACGCGCAGCCTACACAGAGCCTCATCCTGGCCTGGGGCCAGTATTGTGCGGCCCGCGGCGCGCTGCTGCTCGACCCCTGGTCGGGTCAACGCGAACGCTGCATTTCGGTGCTGTCGGGCTACCTCGACCGGCTGCCGATCTTCCCGGCCGTTCGCTCGAGCGTTATCAACGCCGTCGAAGCAGCCATGCCGCAGGTGCACCAATGAGGCCCGCAAGCAAGGCGCTTGGCGGGAGACCCGCCATGATCCCAACGTTCAAGCCGGATGGGTCGGCCTTCGACCTCCTCGAACCGAAGGCGTCCGACATCAGCTTCGCCGATATGGCCAACACACTGTCCAAGCTCGCGCGGTTCAATGGTCTCTATCGCTGCCCGGCCTACTCCGTGGCGCAGCATTGCGTGATGGGTGCCGACGCGCTGTTCCGCGAAACCGGCGACGGCTTGGCCGCCGGCTATTTCCTTCTTCATGACGGGCATGAATACGCGCTCGGCGACATCACCAGGCCGGCAGTCGATCTGATCCAGCATCACATGTGCCGACTGGCGAGCGACGCGGGATTGGCTGCAGATTTCATCGACCAGCTCGCCCACCGCGCGATCGCGTCGGCCAAGCGCAGCATCGACCTTGCGATCTACCAGGCGGCTGAATTGCCCGATATCGACACCGTGCCGGCCTATGGCCGTCAGATCCGCGACATGGATAATCGCATGCTGGTTGCCGAGGCCGCGGCCCTGTTCGGAGCCAGGCCGAACAGCGCTTGTCTGCCGCGCGTTTCGCTGCCTCCGCCAAAGCTTGTCGGCGCGATCGAACCGTGGGGCGCGATGAAAGCAGAGCTTGCCTTCATCGACCGCCTGCAGCGCTATCTCGGTATCGCGGCGCGGACGTGCTGAACGTGCAATTTTCGCCATGAACACCAGCGGCAACGGCACTCCATGAACGGGTCCGATGAGTACACGGAAAACGCGCCGCTGCGGCTGGACATCGCGGCCCGGATTGCTTTCCCTGATGGCTCGATGGGCCCAGCCGGCTTGCGCAAGGAGCGCGACCGCGGGCGGTTAGAGACGGAAATCATCGCCGGCAAGGAATACACCACACTCGCAGCAATCGGGAGAATGAGGAAGCTATGCCGCGTCCAAGCAAGGGAATTCGACTCGTCTGGCGGTCCGAGAGCCGAAAGGCCGACGGCAGCTTGCGCAGCAAGGCCGGCTGGTACATCGAGGACGCCGGACGACGACATCCAACTGGCTGCGGCAAGAGCGAGCTTGTTGAAGCTCAAAGGCAGCTCGCCGAATACATCGGCGAAAAACATCAGCCAACGCGCCAGCGCAACCGCGACCCGGACCAAGTAAAGATCGCGGACGTCATCAACGTCTATGCCGAGGACGTCGTCGCGCTCAATCCGTCGCAGAGCTATCGCAAGGAAACGGCCGCGCGGCTGCTCGCCATTCTGACTTTCTTCACCGGCACGGTCGCCGACATCTCGGGCGCACTCTGCCGCGAATATGTCAACGGCCCGGCCAAGAACGGCCGGATCCTGCCGACGCCGGCGATGGCACGTCGGCAGCTCGAGGATCTGCGCGCGGCGATCAACCACTATCACGCCGAAAAATACATCACGGCCGTGCCGAAGATCGTGTTGCCGGCGCGATCGGAAAAGGCCAAGCGCGCGCTGACGCGATCTGAGGCGGCGAGGCTGCTCTGGGCAGCCTGGCAGATGCGGCAGACCTGGAAGGGGCAAGAGAGCGATCGCCGGACCGGCCGGCACGTGGCGCGCTTCATCCTGACCGGGCTCTACACCGGCACGCGATCCGCCGCCATCTGCGGGGCCGCGACACGGCCGACAGTGGGGCGCGGCTTCGTCGACCTTGAGCGCGGCGTCTTCTTCAGGCGAGCCGCCGACATGGTCGAGACCAGGAAGCGACAGCCGCCGGTCAGGCTGCCGGACCGGCTGCTGGCGCACATGCGCCGCTGGGCGCGCACCCCGGTTGACATCAAGACCAAGGGACGCGGCAAAAGCCGCACGATCGGCCGCATGATCGCGCACGATTTCATCGTCGAATGGGAAGGCGGGCCGGTTCGATCGGTGCGCAAGGCGTTCAAGTCGGCCTGCGAGAGCGCTGGCCTCGGCTGGTACGAGGCGCGGATCGTCAAGGGCGTCGAGACGCAAGTGTTCGTCACCGACGTCACCCCGCACACGCTGCGTCACACTGCTGCGACGTGGCTGATGCAGAACGGCGTCGAGCTTTCCAAGGCCGCCGACTTCTGCGGCATGACGGAAGCCGTGCTGCGCAAGCACTACTACCACCATCACCCCGATTTCCAGGCCGACGCCGCAGCGGCGATCACGGCCAAGGCGCCGGCGCCGCGCCAGAAGAGCAACATCGTGCGATCGGGCGTCTCCCACCTGAAACCCACCTGAAACCCCGGAAACAAACGTGAACAAAGGCCCCAAAAGCGGCCGATCATTAATCGCAAAAGCCCGGAATTCCGGGCTTTTTCTGGCAAGACAGCTTGTTCGGGACGATGGGGTCGCAGGTTCAAATCCTGCCACTCCGACCAGAACGAAATCTCCCGAAAGTCTTTAGTTTCCCTGATTATTCAAACCTTTCGGCTTCGCGCAGAGAACCGTATCGCTGCGTGATGCTTCAAGACGCGACGCGCTTGCCGCATATCAATGCTCAAGCCGAACTGATGATCGCCTACGGCGCCAGGAAGGAAGGGCTTGCCGTCGCGCGCACCGGCTCGGAACGAGCATAACCGTCACGCCTGATGCCGCCATGGTCGATCAGGCGAGCGATCACGGCGCGCCGTGCGTGATACGGCGTCAGCGTGTGGTCGGCATTCGGCAGCGAGACCCTGGTCACGCCGCGAATGCTATCGAGCCGCTCTTCCTCCGAGCCAAAATGGCGGGCGATCTCCTTGAGGCTCAGATCGCCTTCCGAGGTTACGAGGAGGACCCGCACGCCGCGGCCGCATAGGTCGCGCATCCAGCGTTCCACCCGCCGCTGTCCAAGCAGCGCGGCCGGATGCAGCATCGACAATGTGGACTTGATCGCCTCCAGCCCGCGCCGGATGATCAGCCGGGCGCATCGCGAAACGATCCCGCGCCATGCGGGGGCGGCCGGCTCGCGGCTCTCCTGCATGGCGCCAGCGTTCTGCCCGAGCACGGCCTTGGAGGTCTCGTAAGTCTTCCAGACCGCCATCTCCAGCGCGTAGGAACTGTTCCAGGCGAAGCAGAGCGGGTTGATCATGGTCAGCATCCGTACCCGCCGATCGGCCCGCGCGGCGTGAAAAGCCTGAAACGCGCCGGCGCAGGTGCCGACCAGGCCGACCCCGGGGTAGCCGGCTCGCTCCATCCAGTTGATCGCACGACTTACATCATGGCGCGTGCGCCGGTCATAAAGGAACAGGCGCCCTTCCTCGGTCGGATCGCTGAGGCCAAGTCCGGGCAGGTCGACGCGCAGCGAGGCTACGCCTTCCGCCGCCAGGGCTCGCGCCGCTTCCACCGTGCCGCGCGCCCAGCCGACATGCGGCACGCCACCGGCATTGAGGAAGATCACCGGCTCGGCCTCGGTCTGGCGTTCGCGCGGTCGGCAAAGCACACCGCAGATCATCGGCGCCGGTCCGATCAGCACCGGGCTTTCCGTGTAATGCGGACCGTCCAGGATCTGCGACACATCGCGCGGCATGGCCTTTCCCGCTGCCGCTTCGCCGGGCTGGTCGGCGATCCAGGCGGCGCAGCGATCGAGAGCGGCGGCCGGAATCCGGTTGGCGGTCGGGTCGCACATCAAGAGAGGATAGCCATCGAACTCGGCCGTCGCGATCTCCGCAGCGCCCGCCGTGTCGCCGCCGACCTCTTCGGCAGCCAGCGGCTTGCCGTTTGTAAGCACCAGCATCGGCAGGGATGGAAGGCCAGCCGCGGCATGCCGCCAATCGAGCGCCGAGAGATCGGCCAGCGTTTCATGCGAAATTCGGAACCCGGCGGCCTCGCGCCCCTCGGTGAAAACCCCTTCGCCCGCCGAACGGCTGGCCAGCGGCGCGTCGATCATGCGCGACATGGCTGTGACCTCGCGAACATAGGCCTTGCCGGAGGACGGCGGCGCGAGCAGCACGAGACCCGCCACGTCGTCGCGTCCGGCCGCCGCCAGCGGGGCCAGCAGGGCACCAAGCCGGAAGCCGACCAAAATGACGTCCGCCACGCCGCAATCCTGCTTCAGCCGATCGATCGCCGCGCCTATGCTCGCCGTCCACCGTTGCACCTGACCGGGCGTTGAATGATCCCCGGCGGCATTGCCGCAGCCGGGATAGTCGAATTGCAGCGCCGGCAGACCGTTTTCGGCCACCTTGTCAGCCAGAAGCCGCAGGAAACGCCGGCTGCACAGGTCCTCGTGGCCATGCGCCCCGGCGATCACGACACCCCGGCCGCGTCGCCCGGTTCCCCTGCCTTCATGAAGCCAGCCGATCGTGTCGGCGAAGACGACCCCCTTCATGCCACGCTCCCGGCAGGCCGCAACGAACGCATGATCTCCGCCCTGGTCTCTACATTGTCGGCTTGCGGCGCATCGTAGGCCACCTCGCGATCGCCATTCAGCGCCGTCACGACGCCGGCCGGAGTGGCAGAGGCCGGCCCATCCAGGCCAATTTCCTTCACCGCGCCCGGCATCAGGTGGAAGCCGTTCTCGCGCGGGAAGAACAGCCCATCCTTGATGGCGACGTGATAGGCGGCGCGCTTGCAAGCGAGCCGCAGGCGCCAGCCGTCTCTGCCGCACATCAGCCCTGCCGACAGGCCGACATCGCGTCGCGCGGTCATGACGCCGGGAAGCACATGAAAGGCTTCGGCCAGGATCTCGCCGTCGCGGTCTTCCAGCCTTGCCACGGTTACCTCGTGCCCCGCTGGGCCGAAGCGATAGGCATAAGACAGATCAAAGAAGGCGCCGAGCAGCGAGAATGCCGCAAGCGACTGCGTCCCGCGCGCCTGCAGAGTGACCGGCCGGCGCGCCGCCACCACCGGGGTGACGCCGTCGCGCAGGCAGGCAAGCGATAGCGTCGCCTCGACTGCCCTTGCCGTGTCATTGACGAGATGGACGCTCAGCCCGTTGACGCCCTCATCGCTCAGCGTCAGCCGGAGCGGCGCGAAGGCGCGTCTCAGCGCATGCCAGACCGATTTCGGCCGACCGGCAGAATCGACGACGCCCCACCCTGCTCCCGGGAGCAGATCCTTCCAGAAGAACACCAGCGCGCCCGCCGTCGGGGAGGCCGGTCTGCGCCATTCATCGATCGTGCGCTCAACCACCTCGGCAATGACAGCGCGCGAGAGGTCGAGGTAGCGCGCTGGATCCTCCATGCGCAGCCGGCGAGCGTCGACGCCGAACAGCGTCTCCAGATAATGCTCGCGCACGTCCTCGAAATCCCACGACGCACCTGCATCGCGCGGCACGCCGGCCTTCCAGCGCGGATCGTGGCCGGGCGGAACGGGCAGATGCTCATCGAGCGTCGCCTGTTCCGGCACGTTGGCGAAGGCGAGGCATTCGCTGGCGAAACGCACCTCCGCGCGGCGCGCGTCCTCCAGCGGCCGGCAATAGGCGCCGACGCCATAGTAGTGCGTCGGGCCGCCATCCGCGGCGAAGGGCAGGCTGCCGCCGGAGGGCGAGGAGGACACGAGCGCCAGATCGGGCAGGATCGCCTGCGCGGCCGGACGCACGACATCGTCGAACCAGGGTGTCGGATCCATCGCCACCGGCATGCCGAGCATCGCGGCCTGCTGCGCCACCTCGCTGCCGCCACACAGCACCGCCAGCGACGGCGAATGCCGAAGCCGCCCCAACAGGTTCTCCACCTCGCGCGACAGCGCCGCCCGCCAAGCCTCGTTCTTCGCCGGATAGTCGAAATTGGCGAGCATGAGGTCCTGCCAGACCAGAATGCCCATCTCATCGCACAGCTCGTGGAAGGCATCGCTTTCATAGGCGAAGGTGCCGCCGACCCGCAGCATGTTGACGCCGGCTTGGCGCGCGAGATCGAGGTCGGGCTCGATTTCGGCTCGCTCGCAGGGCAGTCGCACGGGATCGGAGGGCGTCCAGACCGCGCCGCGGCAGAACACCGGCACGCCGTTGACGACCAGGCGAAAATCGCCTCCGTCGGCACCGCGATCGATCTCAATGCGGCGGAATCCGACCCGGCCCAGCCGGCTGCGCACCGTGCCCAGCGTCGCCATCACTTCGTGCAGCGCCGGCTCGCCATGTCTGTTCGGCCACCATGGGGCGACATCGGCAATGGCCAATTCCGCCGTCAGCCGGGTGGGTGTCTCGAACTTGAGGGGCGCGCGCACTCCGGCACAGCTGACATGCGCCGTTTGCGCATTGACGAAGGGTTCGGCGAGGGTTATCGCAACGGCAAGATGCCCGGTCGTGCCGTCGAGCCTGGCGCGCATGTCGGCATCGAGGATGCGCTGCCCGCCATTTTCGTGGATCAGCTTGACGGGACGCCACGGCCCGACGACATCGAAGCTCGGGCACCAGCCCGGCATATGGCCGATCAGGGTCGTGCGCACCAGCCGCAGCCGCTGATCGTCGATCATGCGAGGGCGCCAGCGGGCGCGCGGACCGATCGCCGTTTCCAGATGGCGGTCGAGACTGCGAAAGACGATGGCGAGCTGCTCGCCCCCTGAAAGGCTTACCGCAGCCTCATGGCGCTCGAACATCGAGGTCGAGGTGAGCAGCAGCCGCTCGCCAAGCCAGACCTCGGCGACAGTCGCCAGCCCCTCGAACACCAGCCGCACCGGACCGGTCGCGTCGAGCCTGCGGCTGTACCAGACATCGCGGTCGTGCAGTCGGGTTGGCTGCTTGCGGTCCCAGCAGCCATGCTTTTCCAGCGTGGCGGCCGCCGTGCCGGGACAGGCCGCGTCCAGCCATTCGGCATTTGCGTCGATGTCATTCGGCGAAGCCCAGGCACCTGCCGCCGAGATGGCCATCCGCCAACCCCGATCCAGCAATCCGGCAGTGCCGGCGATCGACACCGTGGCGTCCATTCCCCCACCCATCATCAAATGCGCCTCGGCCGGCCCGCTAGGCCGCCTTGGAGGCGACACCGGCCATGCGGGCGTCCAGCACGTCCATCACCGTTTCGTAGGCCTGCGCCATCGGCGCGATTGCTTCGGTCAAGCCGTCGAAGCGCTGCCGCGCCATCGCGCGGGCGAGCTTGAACTGCATGACCTTGGCGCCCTCGGCAATGTTACCGGCGGCTTGCACCGCCTCTGCCAGACAGGTTTCGCCGTGCTGCCCCAGCCATTCGAGATGACTGCCAAGAAGTTCGAAATTCGCGCCGACCTGCCGCAGCGTGTTGAAGGCATAGGTGTGGAAATAGGCAGGCGACTTCGTCGCCAGCCTTTCAGCGTGGCGGCCGAACGCGGCCGCATAGGCGTCGAGCGGATTGCGCTTCGGCCGCCGCTTCAGGTGATGCGCGAGCAGCGCCGCTGCGGTCCCGACCGCGTCGCGGGCCGGGCGCGTGGCGTCGAGCTTCACGAATTCCGCGTAAGGAAACAGCGGCAGGTCGCCCGCCGACACACCATCCCATTGGCCGAAGATGCCGTCATAGTCTTGGCCCTCGAGCGCGAAGTAGCCGTCATTGTGGAAGTAGCGCATCTGCCGCGACTCGGGATCGAGCGCATTGATGCCGACCGTGGTCTTGGAATGGCCGCTGCGGTAGGTGAGGCCTTTGGTGTCGGGCAGGTAGAAGGCATCAACCTCGACCAGCGGCAGCCGGCCGAGCTCGACTTGCGTCAGCACATGCGTCTCCAGCCGGTCGAAGACCGCCAGCTCTTGGATGTCCAGCCCCGCCAGCCTCTGCAGGTCGGCGGTCGGGAACTTGAAGAACGTGAACTGATCACCTTCGAAATCCTGCGCCGCGGTGAAACCGAGCGCCGCGACCGGATCGTGCCCGGTCGCGTGCAGAACCTCGATCAGAAGGTCGACATAGCAGTTGGTCTGCGGCCACCGCCTTTGCGGATCATGCAGCCAGTGCGGCCGGTAGCTGGCCGGATCGAGGCCGGCGATAGCCCTCAGCATCTCACACGCTCCAGAGCACGTCGCGGACCGCCGCCGGCCAGGCTTCCGTGTCCGGCCCATGGTGGCGGAACAGCGCCAGCGCCACGCGCTCCAGCCCGAAGCCGACGCAGGCCGAATGGCAGAACTCCCCGTCGGCGAACTTCAGGCCCCAGGTCTGGCCAAAATGGTCCTGGTGATAATTGAAGCTCAAGCAGGCGGTCGGCTTCTCGATGCTGGTCACCGGAATCAGCAGCTCGAACTTCAAGCCCTGATCGCGCTGGTTGTTGGCCATCATCCTGCCGCCACGGCCGAAGAACGGATCGTTGGCAAGATCGACCTCGCAAGGCAGGTCGAGCGACTCGATCATGGCCCTGCCGCGCTTCAGCCAGCTTTCGCGGAACGAGCGCACCTGCTCGGCCGTGCCGATCTTGACGAACTCGCGCATGCGGAAAAGCTGCATGCGCGCCGGATCTTTCGACGGCTCGTGGCGGAAGCAGTAGGAGGAGAGTTCGAAAAGCAGGCCCTGCGCTGGCACCGGGCCGCGCGCGGCGATGGTGGGATAGAGCGGATAGCAGGCGGCAGGCGTCAGCGCGAGGTCCGTCGCCTTCTGCAGCTCCGTCCAGTCTCCGCCGTCAGCCATCATGCCGAGCAGTTGCGCATGCTCCCGCTCGCCGCCCATGAAGGAATGCACGCAGCCGGCAAGCTGCGGGAAGCTCTTCATGTAGCCGCTCTTCTCCAGCGTCGCGCGGCTCATGCCCGGCGGAAAATGGATGCGGGTGGCCTTGTCGGGCGCGCCGTGGCGGGTGACGAGACGCTCGAACCGCTCGATCACGTCCTCGAATGCGCCCGAACGGCCATAAAGGCCGTCGACGCCGGATTCGAACAGGATGCCGTTCTCGAACAGGCTGTCGAGCAGCGACTTGGAGTCGAATGTCTTGGCGTCCATCTCAGCTCCCCAGGCCGGTGTCGAAGCGGCTCATCAGCATGAGCGTCGCGGTATTGGAAAGGATGCGGTCGTTGGAGATCATCACCGGCGCCGAGGTCACGTCGCGCAGGTGCCGGCCGACGCTGAACGGGGTACCGTTCTTGTAGCCAAGAATGCCGTTGACCAGCATGGCGAGACGCACCACGGCGCCGGCCTTCTCGCTGGCCGCGACCTTCAGCGCGTTGATCTCGGCGGCGAAGCCGATCGAAGACAGCGCGTCGTCGTCGCCCGCGGCCGCTTCGAAGCGGTGGATGGCGGCCGCAAGGTGGCCTTTCATCTCCTGCAAAAGGGCGGCCGCTTCGGCAAGCCTCAGCGCGCCCGGCGGCATGGAGTCGGGCTGCTTGCGCGCCGCCGCCTTGACGAAGGCCTGCGCCCGATTGAAGGCGTCGGCGGTGATGCCGAACCAGGTCGCCGCCCAGAAGATGTGCGAGCTGGCCAGCATCGACTGCGCCGCGATCTCGGAGAACGGCTTCGGGAATATCTGCGCCGCGTCACCCGTGGCGACCAGATGAAAGCCGTCGGAGCAGGTGCCGCGCATGCCGAGCGTGTCCCACACCGACGTGCGCTCAAGCGTGCGGTTGCCGTCGGCCGGGATCACCACCATCACCTGATCGGAGCTGGCCGCATCGGGGGCGCGACGCGCCGTGGCGAGGATGGCGTCGGCATAGTTGCCATAGGAGATGACGGTGGCTTCCTTGGTCAACGCGAAGCGCCCGCCGGCGACCTCGACCGCACAGATCGAGTTGCGCAAATTGCCGCCGATGCCGGCCTCCGTAGTCGCCGAAGCCATCAGAAGCTGCTCGTCGGCGATGCGCCGCATATAAGCGCGGTGCCAATCGCTGGCGCCTCCGTGAGTGACAAAGCTCGACGTCTTGATCTGATGCATGGCATAGATCATCGCGCTCGAGCCGCAGGCCTGGCCGAGCTGCACGATGAGGTCGGCGATCTGCATCGTGCCGAGCCCCTCGCCGCCATGCTCGATCGGGATCGCCACGCCGAGCAGGCGCTCGCGCTTCAGCGCCTCGATCGTCTCCGCCGGGAAACGCCCCTCCTTGTCGACGGGGTCGGCATGGCCGGCGGCGATCTCGGCGACGCGGCGCATGCGCTCGGTCGCGGCTTCGGGCGCCTCCGCGAGCGAGGCCGCCTCTATCTTTCTCAACACGTTCATGGCTACGCCGCCTTGCGCGTCAACTGCGAAACCGCATCCGCGATGCTGGCCAGCGAAGAGAAGGTGCGCCGCGTCAGCATCGTCTCGGGGAATTCGATGTCGAACTCCTCTTCGAGCGCCAGCATCATCTGCACTGAGGCGAAGGAGGTCAGCCCCGCGTCATAGAGATTGGCGTCGTCGGCGAGCGCGCCGAAATTCAGCGGAATCATCGGATGCTGCTCGAGCAGCGAGCGTATCTGGTCAATCATGGAGGCCCCACCTTGCGTTGTGCAGCCGGCAATATCGCAGACGCAACGCAACCGTGGCGTTAATGCCGCAGAGCAGTTTCAACCATGCCTAAGGATCGGTAACGGACCGCAATACAATTTTACGGCTCTCGATTCGGACGGACCTCTGTCCGGCGTTTCTTGTGGCTCTGTATCCGCATCGATATCAAGCCACGCGCTTTCGCCGCCGCCAGCCTTCCGCAAAAGCCTGCCGTCAATCAATCAATCAGATAAATGGTCGACAATAGGCCCTCACTTTGGCCTAATGGTTGCCGCTATCCCATTCGAGAGCTGCTGGACGATTTTTGGAACGGCGAGACCGGGGTAAGAGTATGAAGTTCACGCTGCGGGCTCTCTTGCCGTTGACCTTGATCGCAGGCTGCTCGTCGAGTGTTGCGTCGATCAATCCGGCGAAATACGACGGGATGAGCTGCGCCGAGCTCAACAGCGCGCTCGGCGACACCGCCACCGATATTTCGCGGACGGCGATCAGCCGCGGCAAGGTCGCCAATACCAGCGTGCCGACTTGGCTGCTCGGCGGCGAGCGCGTGAAGACGGTCGTGGCCAATCGCGATACCGCCAGGATCGAGCGGCTGCAGCAACAGCAGCAGGCGATCATCGCGGCCAGGAAGAGCCGCTGCCCGTCCTCGCAGTGACTAGGGCGTCGCCGAGCAGCGGAAGTCTCAAGCGCTGATGCGGAACCTGGTCGTATCGATCGCCGCCTTCATCAGTGTCTGCGTGTAGGCTTCCCGCGGATTGCCGAAGATCTCCTCGGCCGGCCCTTCCTCGACGATCTTTCCCTGCTTCATGACGATGATGTAGTCGGCCATGGCGCGCACCACTGCGAGGTCGTGGCTGATGAAGAGGTAGGACAGTCCGTGGTCCGACTGCAGCTTGCGCAATAGCTCGACGATCTGCTTCTGCACCGAGCGGTCGAGCGCCGAGGTCGGCTCATCAAGCACCACCACTTTCGGCTTCAGGATCATAGCGCGGGCAATGGCGATGCGCTGGCGCTGGCCGCCGGAGAACTCATGCGGGTAGCGGTTGCGCGCGTTGGGGTCGAGGCCGACCTCGCGCAACGCCTCGACGGCACGCTGGTCGCGCTGTTTGCCCGTCAGCGAAGGCTCGTGCACCAAAAGCCCTTCGGTGATGACCTGGCCAACCGTCATGCGCGGCGACAGCGAGCCAAACGGATCCTGGAAGACGAGCTGCAATTCGCGCCGCAGCGGCCGCATCGCGTGGCGGTCGGCCTCTGAGATGTCGCGGTCGCCAAAGCGGATGACGCCGTCGCTGGGGAGCAGCCGCAGCAGCGCGCGGCCGAGCGTCGATTTGCCGGAGCCGGACTCGCCGACGATGCCGATCGTCTGGTTGCGCTTCAGCCGGATCGATATCTTGTCGACGGCCCGCAACATCAGCGGCTCGCCGCCGAGAAAACCACCGCCGATCTTGAAGACGACCTCGACGTTGCGGCCTTCGAGCAGCACGGGCGAATTGGCGGGCGCGGCCGCCTTGGTGCCGGTCGGCTCGGCGGCGAGCAGCATCTTGGTGTAGGCGTGCTGCGGATTGGCGAAAAGCGCTTCCGCCTCGCCCTCTTCCACCACCTCGCCCTGGCGCATGACATAGACGCGGTCGGCGAAACGGCGGACGATGCCGAGATCATGGGTGATGAAGACGATCGCCATGCCGAGCTTGCGCTGCAGTTCGGCAAGCAGCATCAGGATCTGCGCCTGAATGGTGACGTCCAGCGCCGTCGTCGGCTCGTCGGCGATCAGAATATCGGGATCGTTCGCCAAAGCCATCGCGATCATGACGCGCTGGCGCTGGCCGCCCGACATTTCGTGCGGATAGGATTTCATCCGCCGCTCGGGATCGGGGATGTGCACCAGTCTCAACAGCTTCAGCGCCTCTTCACGTGCGGCCTGGGCGCTCAGGCCGCGATGGCGGCGGATCGGCTCGATGAGCTGGTTGCCGATGGTGTAGAGCGGATCGAGCGAGGTCATCGGCTCCTGGAAGATCATGCTGATCTTGCGGCCGCGAACCTTGTTGAGCTCGCTCTTGGTCATCTCCAGGAGGTTGCGGCCGCGGTAGTCGACCTGGCCGGTCGCTTCGCCATTGGAGGAAAGCAGGCTCATCGCGGCCATCATCGTCTGGCTCTTGCCGGATCCGGATTCGCCGACGACGGCGACGGTCTCGCCGGCATTGACCTTTATGCTGATGCCCTTCACCGCCTCGACCGTGCCGTCGAGGGTCTGGAAGCGGACGCGCAGGTCCTTGACGCTGAGGATCGTTTCGGAAGCCATGTCAGCGATCCCCATCCTTATCGATCTTTGGGGTCGAGCGCGTCGCGCAGGCCGTCGCCGACAAAGTTCAGCGCGAACAGCGTCGAAACGAGGAAGAAGGCCGGGAACAACAGCAGCCAGTTGGCATAGCCGATGTTCTTGGCACCGACCGAAATCAGCACGCCCCAACTGGTCATCGGCTCCTGCACGCCAAGCCCGAGGAAGGACAGGAAGCTTTCCAGGATGATGACCTGCGGCACCAGCAGCGTCATGTAGATCACCACCGGCCCGAGCAGGTTGGGGATGACGTGGCGCACGAGGATGCCGCGCTGGCCGACGCCCATCGCTTCCGCCGCCTGAACGTATTCTTGCCTGCGGATCGACAGCGCCTGGCCGCGCACGATGCGCGCCATGTCGAGCCACAGCACCGCCCCCACCGCCAGGAACATCAGCACGAAGTTGCGGCCGAAGAACACCACCAGCATGATGACGAAGAAGATGAAGGGCAGCGAGTAAAGCACGTCGACGATGCGCATCATCACCTCGTCGACCCTGCCGCCGGCAAAGCCGGCCGTCGCGCCGTAGATCACGCCGATGACGCCGGCGACGACACCGGCAAGCAGGCCGATCGCGAGCGAAATGCGCCCGGCCATCAGCGTGCGAGACAAGAGATCGCGCCCGGTGTTGTCGGTGCCGAAGAAGAAATACTGCTGCTTGACGGCCGAGCTCATGGTCATTTCGAGCCCATCGGGCGACTTGCTCTCGATCTTCGTGTCGTCGAAGGCGTCGGAGCGGTCGAGATAGCGGATATTGCGGTCGTCGATCGGCTTCTTGGAGGTGACGGTGACGACGACGCGGCTGCCGTCTTGGTGCCACTCCTTGATGTCGACGCGCATGCGTTTGATCGCGTCGCTCAGCGCACCCTGGATCATGTCGGGCTTCGGATAGGCCGACAGGCTCGGCGGCGTGCGCACATAGTCGCCGTAGATGGTCGTGTATTCATGCGGCACGACCATAGGGCCGAATACGCTGATGACGGCAATGAATGCCAGATAGTAGAGGCTGAACATGGCGGCGCGGTTGCGCTTCAGCCGCGCCCAAGCATTGCCCCAGAGCGAGCGGCCGACGATCGGCTCCGGAGCGGCTACGGCAAGCTCAGTCATAGCGCACCCTCGGATCGACGACCGCATAGAGAAGATCGACGATCAGGTTGAAAACGATGGTGAAGAGCGCGATCACCACCACAGTTCCCATGACCAGCGTGTAGTCGCGGTTGAGCGCGGCGTCGACGAAGTAGCGGCCGACACCTGGAATGGAGAAGATGGTCTCGACGATGATCGAGCCGGTGAGCAGCGCCGCCGCCGCCGGACCGGTGAAGGAGACGATCGGCAGCACGGCGCCGCGCAGCGCGTGCTTGACCACCACCGACCAGTCGGAGAGGCCGAGCGCGCGGGCGGTGCGGATGTGGTGCGAGCGCAGGCTCTCGATCATCGAGCCGCGCATCAGGCGGGCGACGATGGCGATCTGCGGCAGGGCAAGCGTCAGCACCGGCCCGACCTTGTTGATTAAGGCGCCGTCGCCCCAGCCGCCGATCGGCAACAGCTTCCAGGAAAGGCCGAAGACGAGCTGGATCACCGGCGCGGTGACGAAGGTGGGGATGGTGCTGCCGGCGGTGGCTAAGGCGATCACCGAATAGTCGGCTATTTTATTCTGGTTGAGCGCCGCGATCGTGCCGAGGATCGAGCCGAGCAGCAGCGCCAGCACCAGCGCCGAGGTACCGATCTGCACCGAGATCGGCAGGCCCTTGGCGAAGAGTTCGGTGACGGTGAAATCCGGCAGGTTGTAGCTCGGTCCGAAACTGCCGCGCAAAAGATTGCCGAGATAGTGGAGATATTGCAGCCAGAGCGGATCGTCGAGGCCGAACTGGGCTTCGAGATTGGCCCTGATCTCGGGGCTCAAGCCCCGCTCCTGGTTGAACGGGCCGCCTGGCGCGACGCGGATCAGGAAGAACGCCACCGTCACGATGACGAACAGCGTCGGGATGGCGGTCAATAGCCGCCGGAAGACATAACGCAGCATCGGCGCCCCGCTTCAGCCAGGGCGACGGCTCTCCAGACGAGATCGTGGCGCGCTGGCATCTCTGATCTTCGCACCGCGATCGCCGAAAATCCAATGCGACTTTCGGCCCGGCACGACGACAGACCGCGGCCGCCGCTCCCTAAAAGAGAGCGGCGGCACGGCCAAGGTTCCTTGTCAGTCCTTGGAGATGAAGCGAGACGGATGAATGTCCATCACATTGTCCTCGAAGCCATGCAGCTTGGAGGAAACGATGTCGTGGTAGCTGTAGTAGAGCAGCGGGATTTGGCCGACATCGTCGACGAGGATGCGCTCCGCTGCGGCGAGGTCCTTCATGCGCTCCTCAGGCTTGCCGCCGGCGGCGGCCGCCTTGTCCATGGCGGCTTCATAGGCAGGGCTGTTATAGTTCGAGTAGTTGTTGCCGCTCGCCTTGCGCGAGATGCCGAGGAAGGTCTCCGGATCCTTGTAGTCGGCGATCCAGGCGGCGCGGGCGACGTCGTAGTTGCCCTTCTGCTCGAGGAAGCCATAGTGGGTCTTGGTGTCGGTGTTGAGCAGCGTCACCTCGATGCCGAGCGGCTTCAGCTGTTCCTGGATGGCGACCGCGGTGTTCTTGTGGTTCTCCGAGGTGTTGTAGCGGATCTCCATCTTCAACGGATGCTCGGGTGTATAGCCAAGCTTTTCCAGCACTTTCTTGGCCGCATCCTCGCGGTCGATCTGAGACATGTCGGCGTATTTGGCCAGTGCCGGCGTGTAGCCGTCGATGCCCGGAGGCACCATCGAATAGCCGGGCAGCATAGAGTTCTGCCAGACCTTCTCGGCGAGGAAGTCGCGATCGATCGCCATCGAGATGGCGTTGCGCAGCTCGACGTTGTCCCAAGGCGCCTTGTCGGTCTTGACCGCATAATAATAGGTGCCGAGATATGGCCCCACACGGATCTGGTCACCGAATTTGGTTTTGAGATCGGCGAGCTGTTCGGTCGGCAGGTCGCCATAGCTATCGAGTTCGCCGGCCTCGAAGCGCTTCATCGCGGACGAGCGATCCTCGGTCGGGATGTAGTTGACCACGTCGAGCTTGACGCTCGCGGCGTCCCAGAACTTCGGGTTCTTGACCAGTTTCATGTGGTCGTTGGGAATCCACTCCGCCAGCGTATAGGCGCCGTTGGAGACCAGCTTGCCCGGTTTGATCCAGTCCGCGCCGAGCTTGTCGATCGAAGCCTTGTTGACCGGATAGGTCGCCTGGTGGGTCAGCATCTCCAGGAAGTAGGGCGTCGGAGCCTTCAGCGTGACTTGCAGAGTGTTGGCGTCGATCGCCTTCACGCCCATATCCTCAGCCTTGCCTTTCTTGGTATTGAAGTCCTCGGCGCCTTTCACCGGATACAGCATTGAGGCGTATTCTGCAGCGGTGGCCGGGTCTTCCAGCCGATGGAACGAGTAGACGAAGTCGTCCGCCGTCACCGGGCTGCCATCCGACCACAGGCCGTCCTTGCGCAGCTTGAAGGTGTAGACAGTGCCGTCGTCGGACACCGTCCAGCTTTCGGCGGCGCCCGGAATGAGGTTCGTCTTCGGGTCATGCATGACGAGGCCCTGGAACAGGTCGCGTATAATATCGGCCTCGTAGACCGTCGACGTCTTGTGCGGATCGACCGTCTCCGCCTCGGCAGCGGATCCGCGATTGTAGACGGTCTCGGCAAAGGCGGGCGTGTAGAAAGCACCGGTCGCCAAGGCCATCGTGGTGGCGAACACGGTCGCCTTCAGCAGGTTTTTGAGCATGAAGTCTCTCCCTTGTTGGCGCGGCCCCTCAACCACGCCTTGAGTGTTGACGCCCCGGAACCGTCAACGGGTCCCTTTTGAGCGCGCCCCGGTTCCCTTCCGGCGGCTGGTGGCGGGAGACTAGACAGAGGAATATCTTATTTCAACTGCCCGCTGCTTGACGTTGAGTGAGCAGCGTTTCGCTAAAACAGCGATATCTAAAGCTTAGGCGTCCCGTTCAACTGTGTGCACCTTTCGGTTGTCCCAGCCGTTTTCTGTTTTTGCAAGCAGGTTTTGGCATTCTCCGGCCCATGCTGAAGAACCGAAATTTCCTTGCTCCTTGGT
Source organism: Mesorhizobium sp. M1A.T.Ca.IN.004.03.1.1 (assembly GCF_003997555.1). NCBI lineage: Bacteria > Pseudomonadati > Pseudomonadota > Alphaproteobacteria > Hyphomicrobiales > Phyllobacteriaceae > Mesorhizobium > Mesorhizobium sp. M1A.T.Ca.IN.004.03.1.1. The sequence continues at coordinate 373,953 of NZ_RZTV01000002.1, forward strand.
TCCGTTTCCGGGCTGACGCCGCGGGCACGTCTGCGGTCGAATTCGCCATGCTGGCGCCGATCTTCATCCTGCTATTGCTCGGAATGATTGCATACGGAATCTATTTCGGCGCCAGCCATTCGGTCCAGCAGATCGCCGCCGACGCGGCGCGAACGGCGATCGCCGGCCTCAACCAGACGGAGCGCCAGGCGCTGGTCACCGATTTCATCAGCCATGACGTCGCCGGCTATGCTTTTGTCGACCCGAAAAAGCTGACGGTCGACGCCAAGGACAGTACCGTCGACGGCAGCCAGTTCATCGTCTCAGTCAGCTATGACGCGCGCGACCTGCCGATCTGGAGCCTGTTCCGGACGCTGCCGTTGCCGGGCACCACGATCCAGCGCCAGTCGACGATCCGGGTCGGAGGCATATGATGCGCTACTCCGCGGGGAGAGTGATGGACGCTGCGCGACGGCTGATCGCCGACCGGCGCGCCAATTTCGCGGTTATGACCGCGCTCTGCACGCCAGTGGCGCTGACGCTGACCGCGTTCGCGATCGATGAGGGCTCGCTTTATAACGAACGCCGCGCCGCGCAGTCGATCGTCGACCTCGCCGCGATCACCGCCGCCGCCAACATCAACAAAGCCCAGCAAGCCGTGCTGACGACGCTGAGGGACAACGGAATCACGTCCGTCGCCGTGCAGCAGCAGGGCACCAAAATCGAGCCGACCGGCAGCAAGGCGGTCGTCGAGGTCGTGCCCGGACGCTATTCGGGGGTCAGTTCCATCGCGGCCGGCAGCCGCTTCGAAGCGGGCAAGCTGCCCTATAATGCCGTCCAGGTGTCGATGAAGAAGCTCGGCACGCTCTATTTCGCCGCTTCGGTGATGGCCCCGCCGGTGATCGGCACGACAGCCACCGCAAGCGCCCAGCCCGCAGCAGCATTCTCGGTCGGATCGCGGCTCGCCAGCGTCAATGGCGGCATCCTCAATGCGCTGCTCGGCGCGCTTCTGGGCGGCAACCTCTCACTCAGCGTGATGGACTACAATTCGCTGATCTCGGCCGATGTCGACGTGCTCTCCTTCACCGATGCGCTGGCGACGCAGCTGCGTCTGACCGGCGGTACCTATTCGGATGTGCTCGGCTCGAAGGCAACGGTCGGCCAGATCACCACCGCGATGGCCAACGTGCCCGGGCTCGACCGCACCGCCAAGCTCGCGCTGCAGACCATGGCCTCGAGCGCCACCAACTCGGTCAAGATCCCGCTTGGCCATCTCGTCGACCTCGGTTCGGTGGGCAGTCTGGGGCTCGGACAGAAGCCCGCCGGGCTTTCGGTCAGCGCCAGCGCCATGAGCATGGTGAGCGCAGCCGCGGCGCTCGCCAACGGCACGAACCAGGTTACGGTCGACCTCGGGGCGACGATACCGGGACTGACATCGACTACGCTCCAGGTCGCCATCGGCGAACCCATGCAGTCCTCGCCATGGCTGGCGGTGGGAGAATTGGGCACAGTGGTGCGCACGGCGCAGACGCGCATCAAGCTCAATCCCAGCGTCGGGATTGGAAACGGGAACAACGGCAATGGCTTTGGCAACGGCACCGGAAATGGCACAGCCGGAATGAATTTGGGGGGCGGCGTCAAGCTGCTTGCCGTCAACTTGCCGCTCAATATCGAGGTCGCCTATGCCGAAGCCAAGCTGACCGACATCAGCTGCCCGACCGGGCCCTCCAGCATCAAGGTCTCCATCGCCGCGCAGCCGGGCGTCGTCGCGGCCCATCTCGCCGACAGCAACGCCAGCGGCTTCGCAGACTTCGGCAAGCCGCAATCCTTCAGCGACGCCGACATCGCCGACGTCAGCCTCAAGATGCTGCTGGCCAACCTCAATCTCCTGCAGATCAAGGGATCGTCGGCCTTCTCGGTCACCAGCATGGCGCCGACGAACCTGACCTTCAGCGCCACCGAGATCGCCAACAAGGCGATCAAGACAGTGTCGACCAAGAACCTGACGCAGTCGCTCACCACCTCGCTGGTGAACAACCTGTCGCTGACGGTCAACGCGCTCGGCCTCGGTCTCGACGCGACCACCCTGCTCGGCACGGTGAAGCCGGCGGTGACGACGCTGCTCAACGGCGTCACCGCGCCGGTCGACAACCTCGTCTACAATGTGCTTGCGGTGCTTGGCGTGCATGTCGGCGAGGCCTATGTGCGGGTCACCGGCGCGACTTGCGGACGCTCGGTGCTGGTGCAGTAGCGACCGTCAGCCAATTCTCCCGACGAAGTACCCTACAGGCGGCAGCGCCAGCGCAGTTTCTCCGAGAACACCGCCAAGAACGCCGGCGACGTCTACGGCAAGAACCGTTATCTCGACATCGCTGATCTCGGCCGGCAGCGTCCAGTTCGCCGGCTCACCGGCGAAGTTGAAGACGCATAGCAAGTTCTCGTTTTCGCGCTGACGGATGAAAGCAAGCACATCGCCCTCCGCCCCTAGGAACCGGATCGAGCCGGCGATCAGCGCCGGATGGCGCTTGCGCAAGGCCAGCATCGAGCGATAGGCGGCAAGGACAGAACCGTCCTCGCCCTCCTGCACATCGACCGCGCGGGCGCGATGCGACGGCGGTACCGGCAGCCAGGGCTTGCCCGCGGAGAAGCCACCAATTTCGGTCCCGGCCTCCCACACCATCGGGGTGCGGCAGCCGTCCCTGCCCTTCACGCCCGGCCAAAAACGGACGCCCAGCGGATCGCGCAGGTCCTCATAGGCAAGCTCGGCTTCCTCCAGCCCAAGCTCCTCGCCCTGGTAGAGGCAGATCGAGCCGCGCAGGCAGGACAGCAGCGCGATCGCGAATTTCGCTACCGCATCAGGATTTTCGCCCGGCTGCGTCCAGCGGCTGACATGGCGCATGACGTCGTGGTTGGAGAAGGCCCAGCAGACCCAGCCGTCGGCAACCGCGTTCTCGAACGCCTCGACGCAGCCGCGCACATGAGCGGCCGAAAATTGCGGGCCGAGCAGGTCGAAAGTGTAGCACATCTGCAATTTGTCGCGGCCGGAGGTGTAGGCGGCGAGCGTCTGCAGCGAGCGCTCCTCGTCGCCCACTTCGCCGACGGCGGCACGGTCCGGATATTCGTCGAGCAACGCGCGCAAGCGCTTCAGGAAATCGAGATTCTCGGGGCGCGTCTTGTCGAAGAGATGCTCCTGGAAGGCGTAGGTGGTGGTGGCGGCGTTGGTGCCGGCGACGCTTGAAGCCAGCGGCGGGTTGTCGCGCAGCCAGCGGTCGTGGACATAGTAGTTCACGGTATCCAGCCGGAACCCGTCAACGCCGCGCTCCAGCCAGAAGCGCACGGTGTCAAGCACCGCATCCTGCACCTCCGGATTGTGGAAATTCAGATCCGGCTGCGCGGTGAGAAAATTGTGCATGTAGTATTGCCGGCGGGTGGCGTCCCACTCCCAGGCCGGCCCGCCGAACAGCGATTGCCAGTTGTTGGGCGCACTGCCATCCGGCTTGGCGTCGGCCCAGACATACCAGTCCGCCTTGGCGTTGTCACGGCTGGCGCGGCTCTCGACAAACCATTCGTGCTTGTCGGACGAATGCGAGATCACCTGGTCGATGATGAGCTTGAGGCCGAGCCGGTGCGCCTCGGCGACCAGCGCGTCGAAATCCTCCAGTGTGCCGAACATCGGATCGACATCGCGATAGTCCGACACGTCATAGCCCATGTCGGCCATCGGCGACTTGAAGAAGGGCGAGAGCCAGACGGCGTCGACGCCGAGCGAAGCGACATGGGCAAGACGCGACGTTACCCCCTTGAGATCGCCGCTGCCGTCGCCGGTCGTATCCTGGAAGGAGCGCGGATAGATCTGGTAGACCACGCAGCCGCGCCACCATTCGGCATTCCCACCAGCCATTACGGACCCTTCCCGGCGTGGGCGTTTCCGGCCGCCCTGCGCTCGATCATGAAATTGACGGTGCGGCCGGGCAGCGGCCGCGCCAGGTCGATCGCCTGCGTGTCGATCGCCGAACGCCACTCGTAGCCATCTCGCAGCGGCAAGGTGAAGACGCATTGGCGGCGGTCGCCATTGACCATGACGGCAAGGCGACCGCGCTGGCTATCGCCGAGGATCATGACGAGGCGGTGTCGGCCGGGGTCGTTCCAGTCGGCCTCGCCGAGCGGCACGCCGGTTTCGGTCAACCACTCGACGTCCGGGATTTCCATTCCGTCTGCAGCTTTGCCGGTCAGGAAATTCGTGTCGGATAACGGCGGAAAGGCACGGCGCAGTTGCGCAAGCGCTGCTGTGTACCGCTCCAGCGCCCGGTCGCGGCCGGCCCAGTCGAGCCAGGTGATGGCGTTGTCCTGCGCATAGGCGTTGTTGTTGCCCTTCTGTGTGCGGCCGAACTCGTCGCCGGCGGTCAGCATGATGGTGCCGCGCGAGGCAAAGAGCGTCGCAAGCAGCGCGCGCTGGTCACCGAAGCGGGCCTTGGCGATTTCGGCGTCATCGGTCTCGCCCTCGACACCGTTGTTCCACGACAGATTGTCATTGTGGCCGTCGCGATTGTGCTCGCCGTTGGCCGCATTGTGCTTCTTCTCATAGGCAACGATGTCGGCCAGCGTCATGCCGTCATGCGCGGCGATGAAATTGACGCTGCGGCTCACCGGCTGGCCCGCCCTGCCGAAGACATCGGAGGAACCGGCAAGCCGCGTGGCTAAAGCGCCGATCGCGCCCGCGTCGCCGCGCCAAAAGCGCCGGACGTCATCGCGATAGCGGTCGTTCCATTCAAGGTATGGCGGCCGGAAATTGCCGAGCTGGTAGCCGGTCGCGCCAATATCCCATGGCTCGGCGATCAGCACGCGGTCGGCGAGCACGGGGTCGCCGGCGATGGCTTCGAGAAGCGGCGCCTCCGGATCGAACGTGCCGTCAACGCGGCCGAGCACCGGCGCCAGATCGAAGCGGAAGCCGTCGACGCCGGCATGGCGGACGAAATGGCGCAGCGTGTCGAGCACCATCCTCTGCACGACCGGGTGGTCGCAGGCGACGGTGTTGCCGGTGCCGGTGTCATTGGCCAGTCGGCCGTCCGGCATGTGCCGGTAATAGGTCCGGGCGTCGAGGCCGCGCAGCGACAGTGTCGGCCCGAGCCGGTCGCTTTCGCCGGTGTGGTTGAAGACGAGGTCGAGGATCGTGCCGATACCCGCTTCACGCAGCGCCGCGACGGTATCGCGCAATTCGCTCAGGCCGCCCGGTGCCAGGCGCGGATCGAGCGCCATGAAGGTGACGGGGTTGTAGCCCCAGGCATTGTTCAGCCCCAACGGCGGCAGATGGCGCTCGTCGATCGAGGCCGGGATCGGCATCAACTCGACGGCGGAGACGCCGAGACGCTTCAGATGCTCGACGACAGCCGGATGGGCAAGCGCGGCGATGGTGCCGCGCTGGGCCTCGGGGACGTCCGGATGCAGCCTGCTGAAGGAGCGGACGTTGAGTTCGTAAATCAGGCCGCCGGGCCGGAACAGCGGCGGCTGGGGCGGCTGCGGTTTGGGCAGGGAATGCGCAATTGCCTTTGGCATGAGCGAGGACGTGTCGGCGCCTTCATTGCGTTTGGCGGCCAGCCTCCAGTGATATTGGTATGGACGATCGACCTCGACGGCGTAGGGGTCGGCGAGAAGCTTGTTCGGATCGAACCATAAGCCGCGCTCCGGCACGTAGTCACCGTCGGCGCGAAAACCGTAACGCGTGCCGTTCCCAAGGCCGGGGACAAGGAGTGCATGCACGCCCTCGCCTTCCGGGTTGAGTTCCAGCCGGTCGATCTCGCGCGCGCCGCTGTCGTCGAAGAGCGAGACCCAAAGACGTCTGGCCGATGAGGAGCAAACGGCAAAGCGGATGCCTTCGGGAGTGATGCTGGCGCCGAGGGTCATGCGGGCCTCTCCCCTTCTCCCCTTGTGGGAGAAGGTGGATCGGCGCGCAGCGCCGAGACGGATGAGGGGCGTTGGAAGGAATGAGGCGTCGATGTTCTGGACACGGGTTTGCGCCAAGCTGGAGCACCCCTCAACCGTCCGAACTTCGCTCGGCCACCTTCTCCCACAAGGGGAGAAGGGGAAATCCTCACCACTTTCAAGTAATCACGCTCGGCTTGTTGCGACCGGTGTGGCTCTTGATGCCGGCGATGTCGTCGGCGGCGGCGATGAGGTCGGCGAGCGCTTCCTGCGTGTCGAGGTCATGCCTCGCCTTGTCGGGCTCGTAACGCTCGATATAGACGCGCAGCGTGGCGCCGGAAGTGCCGGTGCCGGAGAGGCGGAAGACGACGCGCGAGCCACCCTCGAACAGGATCCTGATGCCCTGGTTCTTGCTGACCGAGCTATCGACCGGGTCATGATAGGCGAAGTCGTCGGCACTGGCGATCTTCATGCCGCGCACGCTGGTGCCGGGCAGCGAGCCGAGCTTGGCGCGCAATTCGTCGACCAGTGCGTTGGCGCGGTCTGTCTCGACCTCCTCATAGTCGTGGCGCGAATAATAGTTGCGGCCGTACGTTTCCCAGTGCTTGGTGACGATGTCCTTGCAGCTCTCGCCGCGCACGGCGAGGATGTTGAGCCACAGAAGCACGGCCCACAGCCCGTCCTTCTCGCGCACATGGTTGGAACCGGTGCCGGCGCTTTCCTCGCCGCAGATCGTCGCCATGCCGGCGTCGAGCAGATTGCCGAAAAACTTCCAGCCGGTCGGCGTCTCGTAGATGCCGACGCCGAGCTTCTCGGCGACGCGATCGGCCGCTCCGCTGGTCGGCATCGAGCGGGCGATGCCCTTCAGGCCTTCCTTGTAGCCGGGCGCCAGATGCGCATTGGCGGCCAGCATCGCCAGAGAATCCGAGGGCGTTACGAAGATGCCCTTGCCGATGATCAGGTTGCGGTCGCCGTCACCGTCGGAAGCGGCGCCGAAATCCGGCGCGTCCGGCCCCATCATCTCGTCATAGAGATGTTTGGCATGGACCAGGTTCGGATCGGGGTGATGGCCGCCGAAATCGGGCAGCGGCTTGAAATTGCGGCAGGTCCCGGCCGGGGCGCCGAGCCTACGCTCGAGGATCTCCTTGGCATAGGGGCCGGTCACCGCGTGCATGGCGTCGAAGCGCATGCGGAAGCCATATTTGAAATTCGCGCGGATGGCGTCGAAGTCGAACAGGCTCTCCATCAGCTCGGCATAGTCCTTGACCGGGTCGAACACCTCGACCGCCATGCCGCCGGCTTGGAAGGTGCCGATCGTGTCGATGTCGACGGTGCCGATGTCGGCGATCTTGAAGCTCGAGATCGTCTTGGACTTTTCGAAGATCGCGTCGGTGATCTTCTCCGGCGCAGGGCCGCCGTTGCCGGCATTGTATTTGATGCCGAAGTCCTCGTGCGGGCCTCCCGGATTGTGGCTGGCCGACAGGATGATGCCGCCAAAGGTCTTGTATTTGCGGATGATGTTGGACGCGGCCGGCGTCGACAGGATGCCGCCCTGCCCGACCATCACCTTGCCGAAGCCGTTCGCAGCGGCCATGGCGATGGCCGTCTGGATGACCTCGCGGTTGTAGAAACGGCCGTCGCCGCCGATCACCAGCGTCTTGCCCTGAAAACCTTCCAGCGCGTCGAAGATCGACTGGATGAAGTTCTCGGCATAGTGCTCCTGCTGGAAGACAGGCACCTTCTTGCGCAGGCCGGAGGTGCCGGGCTTCTGGTCGGTATAGGGTTTGGTAGGGACGGTTTTGATCATGCCTCAGGCAGCCCTTTTTGAAAGCAGCAAGCGATAGAGTTCGACATATTTCTCGGCGCTCTTGTCCCAGGAAACGTCGGCCTTCATGCCCTGGCGCTGGATCGAGGCCCAGGCGGCGGGTCTGGCATGCGCCTCAACCAGGCGACGGATGGCGTGCAGGAGGGCGCCGCCATTGTTCGGCGCGAATTGAAAACCGGTGGCGACGCCGACCGAAAGTGCCGCCTCGTTGGCGTCGATGATCGTATCGGCGAGGCCGCCGGTGCGGGCGACGACCGGCACGCAGCCATAGCGCAATCCATAGAGCTGGGTCAGGCCGCAGGGCTCGAAGCGTGAAGGGATGACGATGGCGTCGCAACCGCCCTGCATGATGTGGGAGAGCGCCTCGTCATAGCCGATGACGACGCCGACGCGGCCGCGATGCCGCGCGGCCGCGGCGAGCAGCGAGCCTTCGAGGCCGGCATCGCCCGAGCCCAGAACCGCCAGTCGTGCCCCACGCTGAACGACGCCGTCGACCACGGCAGCCAAAATGTCCATGCCCTTCTGCCAGGTCAGACGGCTGACCACGCAGACAATCGGGCTGTCGTCAGGCTCGAGGCTGAAGCGGTCCTCCACGGCCTTGCGGTTCAGGTCGCGCGCTTCCAGCGTCTCGGCCGAATAGTTGGCGACCAGGTGCTTATCGGTCGCCGGGTTCCAGATGTCGACATCGATGCCATTGACGATGCCGTAGAGGTCGACGGCGCGCATGTTGATCAGGCCGTCGAGGCCCATGCCGAATTCCGGCGAGCGGATTTCCTGCGCGTAGGTCGGGCTCACCGTGGTGATCGCCCAGGCGGCCTGCAGGCCGGCCTTGAGGAAGCCGACGCCGCCATAATATTCGACGCCATCGAGCTGCATCGCCACGCCCGGCAGGCCGAGCTCGCCGAAAATGCCGGAGCCGAACTGTCCCTGAAAAGCAAGATTATGCACGGTGATCAGCGACGGCACGCCGATCGCATTGCCGTAGCGCATGTAGGCGAGCGTCATTGCCGACTGCCAGTCATGGGCATGCACGAGGTCTGGCTGGTAGCCGGAGATCGCGCCGCCGGCGATGTCGCCGCCGACCTGGCTCAGCGCCGCGAAGCGCCGCCAGTTGTCGGGCCAGTCGGAGCCAGAGGCGGTACCATAGGGCCCGCCCTGGCGGTCGAAAAGATGCGGCGCGTCGAGCACGAAGAGCTCAAGCTCGCCGATCTTGACGGCGTGAACCGAAGCCTTGCCGCCCTGCAGCAGCGGGTACTGATAGACGGCCTTCTTTTTCTTGAAAGCGTCCATCACCACCGGATAGCCGGGGATGAGCGTGCGCATCGCCACGCCCTTGCTGGCGAGCGCGATCGGCAGGGCACCGGTCACGTCGGCAAGCCCGCCGGTCTTGATCAGCGGGAAGATTTCGGGCGTGACGGACAGAACCTGCATGCGCCTAAGATCCACGGCTAAAGTGACAGCTTTGTTGATCAGACTGACAACTTGCCGATCAACCCTATCAGGTTGACAGCTTGTTGATCATATCCTGAGTGATCAGGCAGATGCCCTTTTCCGAAACGCGGAAGCGCTTGGCGTCGAGTGCCGCATCCTCGCCGACCACCAGCCCCTCCGGGATGTGGACGCCATGGTCGATGACGACGCGCTTGAGGCGCGCGTTGCGCCCAATCTGAACGTCGGGCAGCATCACCACTTCCTCGAGCTTCGAATAGGAATTGATGCGCGCGCCGGTGAAGATCAGGCTGCGGCGCAGCGATGCGCCGGAAACGATGCAGTCGCCGGACACCAGCGAGGAGATCGCCTCGCCGCGACGGCCGTCCTCGTCATGCACGAATTTGGCCGGCGGCTTCAATTCGGCATAGGTCCAGATCGGCCAATCCCGGTCGTAGAGATCGAGTTCGGGCGTGACATCGGTCAGGTCGATATTGGCTTCCCAATAGGCGTCCACCGTCCCGACGTCGCGCCAGTAAGGCTCCGACTCGTGCGAGGAGCGGACGCAGGATTTGGCGAAGCGGTGGGCGATCGCCTTACCGTGCTGGACGATGTAGGGGATGATGTCCTTGCCGAAGTCGCGGCTGGATCCTGGCTCGGCCGCGTCGCGGCGCAACTGCTCCATCAGGAACTTGGTCTTGAAGACATAGATGCCCATCGAGGCCAGCGCATGGTCCGGCTTGTCCGGTATGCCGGGCGGGTCGGCGGGTTTCTCGATGAAGGAGATGATGGTGTCCTTCTTGTCGACATGCATGACGCCGAAGCCGGTCGCCTCCATGCGCGGCACTTCGAGGCAGCCGACGGTGACATCGGCGCCGGCATCGACGTGCTGGCGCAGCATCAGCTCGTAATCCATCTTGTAGATGTGGTCGCCGGCTAAGATGACCATGTATTCGGGGCCATAGGCCTCGATGATATCGATGTTCTGGTAGACCGCATCCGCCGTGCCCTCGTACCACTGCGTTTCCGAGACGCGCTGCGAGGCGGGCAGGATGTCGAAGCTCTCGTTTCGTTCGGGGCGCAGGAAGTTCCAGCCACGCTGCAGGTGGCGGATCAGCGAGTGCGCCTTGTATTGGGTGGCGACGCCGAGACGGCGAATGCCGGAGTTGAGCGCATTGGACAGCGCAAAATCGATGATGCGCGTCTTGCCGCCGAAATAGACGGCGGGCTTGGCGCGCCGGTCGGTCAGCTCCTTGAGGCGGCTGCCGCGGCCGCCGGCCAGCACATAGGCCATGGCATCGCGCGCCAGCGGCTGGGTTCTCTTGATCTCTGCCATCGTTTGCCTCCCTCCTAAGCTGTCCGGACCTTTGCTTCGTTCGCGACGAATTCCAGCATGATCGTCGACAGCGGCGGCAAGAGCATCGTCGCCGACGTGCCGCCCCCTTCCCCGCTCGCCACGATCATGCCGCCATTGCCCATGCCGGAGCCGCCATACTCGGCGGCGTCAGTGTTGATGATCTCGCGCCACTCGCCCGCCTTCGGCAGCGGCACGCGATAGTTCTCGCGCGGCACCGGCGTGAAGTTGGAAATGACGGCTATCGGGTTGCCGTCCGGCGCGCTGCGCAGCCAGGCAAAGACCGAATTGTCGCGATCGTCGACGATCAGCCAGGAGAAGCCTTCCGGCTCGCAGTCGCGCGCATGCAGCGCCGGGCGCGAACGATAGAGGTAGTTCAAGTCCCGCACCGCCTGCCGGACGCCGCGGTGCGGGGCGTGCTCCAGCAGATTCCAGTCGAGCGCGCGTTCCTCGCTCCACTCGCGGCGCTGGGCGAATTCCTGGCCCATGAACAGGAGCTTCTTGCCGGGATAACCCCACATGAAGGCGTAGTAAGCGCGCAGCGTGGCGAATTTCTGCCAGTCGTCGCCTGCCATCTTGTGGAGCAGCGTGCCCTTGCCGTGCACGACCTCGTCATGAGAGAGCGGCAGGACGAAATTCTCGGAGAAAGCGTAGACAAGGCCGAAGGTGATGTCGTTGTGATGGTGCTTGCGGTAGATCGGCTCCTTGGAGAAATACTCCAGCGTGTCGTGCATGAAGCCCATGTTCCATTTGAAGCCGAAGCCGAGCCCGCCTTCATGCACCGGCTGCGATACCTTCGGCCATGAGGTCGATTCTTCGGCGATCGTCATCACCCCGGGATGATGGCCGTAAAGCTCCTTGTTCATCTTCTGCAGGAAGCTGACCGCCTGCAAATTCTCGCGCCCGCCTTTCTCGTTGGGGATCCACTCGCCTGACCTGCGCGAATAATCGAGGTAGAGCATCGAGGCGACAGCGTCGACGCGCAAACCGTCGACATGGTATTTTTCGGCCCAGAACAGCGCGTTGTTGACGAGGAACGACACCACCTCGCGGCGGCCGAAATTGTAGATGGCGGTATTCCAGTCGGGGTGAAAACCCTGGCGCGGGTCGGCATGCTCGTAGAGCGCGGTGCCGTCGAACTTCACCAGCCCATGCTCGTCGACGGGGAAATGCGCCGGCACCCAGTCGAGGATGACGCCGACGCCGGCACGATGCGCACCGTCGACGAAGCGGGCGAAGCCGTCGGGATCGCCGAAGCGCGCGGTCGGCGCATAAAGGCCGGTCGTCTGGTAGCCCCAGGACGGATCGTAGGGGTGCTCCGAGATCGGAAGGAACTCGATATGGGTGAAGCCGGTTTCGACCACGTAGGGAATCAGCTGCGCGGCGAGCTCGTCCCAGGTGAGGAAGGTGCCGTCATCGCGCCGCTGCCACGAGCCGGCATGGACTTCGTAGATCGAGATCGCCTCGCGCCGCGGATCGGCCTTTTGCCAGAAGCTGCGATGCGCCTCGTCGCCCCATTGATGCGCCATCGGCGGCGCCGTCACCGAAGCGGTCGCCGGGCGCAGCTCGGACTCGAAGGCGAACGGATCGGCCTTGAGGGGCAGGCGCACGCCGTCGGGACCGATGATCTCGAACTTGTAAGGTTGGCCGGCGCCGAGGTCCGGAATGAACAGCTCCCAGATGCCGGTGTCCTTGCGGTCGCGCATGGTGTGCCGGCGGCCGTCCCAGTCGTTGAAGGCGCCAACCACCGAGACGCGCCGGGCATTGGGCGCCCATACCGCGAAATGCACGCCGGTGGCGCTTTCATGCTCGATGATATGGGCGCCGAGCTTGTCGAAGAGCCTCAGGTGCGAGCCCTCCGCCATGTAGTAGTCGTCCATCGGGCCTAGCACCGGGCCGAAGGAATAAGGGTCGGTCAGCCACCAGTCGCCGCCGGCATTCCTCGCGTGATAGCGCAACGGCTGACGCTTGCGGATCGAAAGCTTGCCCTCGAAGAAGCCGGCATCGTTGCTGCGCACGAGTTCCCCGGCTTCCTTGCCGGTGAGCGTATAGGCGGTGACGCATTCGGCATTGGGTACGAAGCAGCGGGCGACAAAGCCCTTGCCGGCCGCGTGCACACCCAGAATTGCAAAGGGATCGCCATGCGTTCCGGCGACAATGGCCGCGACATCGCCGGCTGGCGCCAGTCCGTCCGGCCCGCTTGTTGCAGCGGTCGCGCGCGGCTTCCTCATCAGGCGGCGTCCCTCCCTGGGAACTATTCTGGTTTGTGCATATGTTGGGCCCAAACGGCTAGGCACTTTTGGGCGACATGCACGTCCACGTTGTCGGCGGCCTCATGCAATCACATCAGACAGGTACGTTCCAGATTTCTTTCGCGTATTGGCGAATGGTGCGATCGGACGAGAACCAGCCGACGCGGGCGACATTGCGGATGGCGCGCGCGTACCAGTCGGGACTGTTGCGCCAGACATCGTCGACCTCGCGCTGGCAGGCGGCGTAGGAGTCGAAATCGGCCGCCACCATGAACCAGTCGCTCTGATAAAGGCCGTTCATGAGGTCGCGGTAGCGGTTGGGATCGTCAGGCGAGAAGACGCCGGAGGAGATCGCCGACACCGCCTGCGACAACTCCGGCGAGGACGCGATCACGCCGCGCGGATTGTAGCCGTTGTCGCGGCGTTCGGCGACCTCGGCGGTGGTGAGGCCGAAGATGAAGATGTTGTCGTCGCCGACGCGCTCCTTGATCTCGACATTGGCGCCATCGAGCGTGCCGATGGTCAAGGCGCCGTTGAGGGCAAACTTCATGTTGCCGGTGCCGGAAGCCTCCATACCGGCGGTCGAGATCTGCTCGGAAAGATCGGCCGCCGGCATCATCACCTCGGCGAGGCTGACATTGTAGTTCGGCACAAACACAACCTTGAGCAGGCCGCGCGTCGAGGGATCGCCGTTGATCACCCGGGCGACGTCGTTGGCCAGTTTGATGATGAGCTTGGCGTTGTGGTAGCTCGGCGCCGCCTTGCCGCCGAAGAATTTAACCCGCGGCATCCAGTCCCGCTCGGGATGCGAGCGGATCTGGTCGTAGAGCGCGATCGCCTCCAGAATGTTGAGCAATTGGCGCTTGTATTCGTGGATGCGCTTGACCTGGATGTCGAACAGCGCTGAAGGATCGAGCCTGATGCCGAGCCGGTCGGCGACTAGGTTTGCAAGCCTCACCTTGTTCTGGCGCTTCACGGCGGCAAACTTCTCGCGGAAAGCGGAGTCGCCGGCAAGAGGATCGAGGTTCTTGATCGCTTCGATGTCGTCCATGAAGCGGTTCCCGATCGCTTCGCGGGCAAGCGCGGTCAGGCCCGGATTGCACTGGATCAGCCAGCGCCTGGGCGTGATGCCGTTGGTCTTGTTGTTGATGCGGTCGGGATAGAGCTTGTGGAGATCGGCAAATACCGTCTCCTTCATCAGATCGGTGTGCAGCGCCGAGACGCCGTTGATCGAATGCGAGCCGACGAAAGCGAGATTGCCCATGCGCACGCGGCGGTCGCCATTTTCCTGGATCAGCGAGATGCGGGCGATCTGCTCGCCCGAGAATTTTCCGGTGGCCCGCGCCTCCAGGAGAACCTGGGCATTGATGGCGTAGACGATCTGCATGTGGCGCGGCAACAGACGCTCGAACAGCGGCACCGGCCAGCTTTCCAACGCCTCCGGTAGCAGCGTGTGGTTGGTGTAGGCGAAGGTGCGCTTGGTGATGTCCCAGGCAAGGTCGAAATCCATGCCGTGAACGTCCATCAGAAGCCGCATCAGCTCCGGCACGGCGACGGCCGGATGGGTGTCGTTCAGGTGGATCGCGGCCTTGTCGGGCAACGATCTCAGGTCGCCGTACTGGCTGAGATGCCGCTGGACGATGTCCTGCAGCGAAGCAGTCGAGAAGAAATATTCCTGGCGCAGCCGGAGCTCCTGCCCGGCCATGTGCGAGTCGGCCGGATAGAGAACGCGCGACAGCGCGTCGGCCTTGTTGCTTTCGGCGAGCGCGCCGATGTGGTCGCCGGCATTGAACTTGTCGAGCAGAATCGGGTCGATCGGCATGCCGGACCAGAGCCGCAGCGTGTTGACGCGCTTGGCGCGCCAGCCCGCCACCGGCGTGTCATAGGCGACTGCCAGCACATGCTCATTGGGCCTCCAGACATGGCGCTCCAGGCGGCCGTCCTTTGAGGTGATCGATTCCACGGAGCCGCCGAAGCCGACCTCGAAGGAACGTTCGCGCCGCTCGAACTCCCACGGGTTGCCGTGGTCGAGCCAGGTCTCCGGCAGCTCGACCTGCCAGCCGTCATGGATCTCCTGCCGGAACATGCCGTTGGCGTAGCGGATGCCGTAGCCGTGGGCGGGAATATCGACCGTTGCCATGCTTTCCATGAAGCAGGCGGCGAGCCGGCCGAGACCGCCATTGCCGAGGGCTGCGTCCGGTTCAAGGCCGGCGATCAAGTCGAGATCCACGCCGAGCGATGCCAGCGCCTCGCGCATGTTCTCCATCAGGCCGAGATTGGAGAAGGCGTCGCGCATCAGGCGCCCGATGAGGAATTCGAGCGAGAGATAGTAGACGCGCTTTTCCTGCTGGTCGTAGGCTTCCTTGGTCGCCTGGATCCAGTGATCGACGACGCGGTCGCGCACCACCTTGATCGAGGCGGTCAGCCAGTCATAGGGCGTTGCGACGGTGGTGTCCTTGCCGACCCGGTACTTGAGCGACATCAGGACTTCCTCGGCGAGCGTCCTGGGATCGGGGTGGTCGAGAGCGGGGGCTTCGATCGTCATGGCGGGTTTCATATCGCCTCTCGTTCGGTTGGCCTGATCATAGCGGCTTTCACCGTTTCTCCTACCCCAGTTTGCCGCGCTGCAGCATATAATGTTAAATCGATTTAGGACGGGGTGTCCATCCGATGCACCTGCGGCCAATTACCATGGTGGGGCGGAGATCAGGCCGCCAGCGCGTCCTCCGGCGGCTTCTTGGCGCCGGTCATGAGCGCGACGGCATCCGACATCGAAATCTGCTTCGGATCGACGACGCATAGACGCCGTCCAAGCCGGTGGATGTGGATGCGATCGGCGACCTCGAAGACATGCGGCATGTTGTGCGAGATGAGCACGATCGGCAGGCCGCGCTTCTTGACGTCTAGGATCAGCTCGAGGACGCGGCGACTTTCCTTGACACCGAGCGCCGCCGTCGGTTCGTCCATGATCACCACCTTCGATCCGAAGGCGGCGGCGCGAGCCACGGCGACGCCTTGGCGCTGGCCGCCCGAAAGCGTCTCCACCGCCTGGCTGATGTTCTGGATGGTCATCAGGCCGAGTTCGGTCAGCTTGTCGCGGGCGCGCTTTTCCATCGCCGGACGATCCAGCATGCGGAACCAGCTGCCGAGCGGACCCGGTTTGCGGATCTCGCGGCCGAGAAACATGTTGTCGGCGATCGACAGCGCCGGCGACAATGCCAGGTTCTGGTAGACGGTCTCGATCCCCGCCTCGCGGGCCTCGATGGGCGATTTGAACTGGACCTGCTTGCCGTCCAGCTCAATCACCCCTTCATCGGGATGCACGGCGCCGGAGATCGCCTTGATGAGCGTCGACTTGCCGGCGCCGTTGTCGCCGATCACGGCCAGGATTTCTCCCGGGTAGAGATCGAAGTCGCAGTTGTTGAGCGCGGTCACGCGGCCGTAGCGCTTGGTCAGACCGCGCGCGGTGAGAACAGCCTGCTGGGTCATGGTTACACCGAAACCTTTCTGATCCACTGGTCGATCGCCACGGCGCCGATAATCAGGACACCGGTGAGCAGCACTTTCCATTGCGGGTCAGCGCCCAGCATGTTGAGGCCCATCGAGACGACGCCGACGATCATGGCGCCGAACAGCGTGCCGAGGATGGAGCCGCGGCCGCCAAAGAGCGAGATGCCCCCGATCACGGTCGCGGTGATCGCTTGCAGATTATAGTCGGTGACGGCGGCGGACGGCGAGATCGAGCCGTTGCGGCCGATCGACACCCAGGCAGCGAAGGCGGCGATCAGACCGGCAAGCGTATAGACGGCCATCAGCACAGACTTGGTCTGGATACCGGAGAGTTTCGCCGCTTCCGGGTCGTCGCCGACGGCATAGACATGGCGGCCCCACGCCGTGTGGTTGAGCACATACCACAAGAGCAGCACCAACAGGACCATGGCGATGACGCCGGCCGTCAGCACGGCGGAGCCGACCCTGAAGCTCAGCGCGAAGAGATGCAGCAGCGGCGCCTGAGCGTCGACATCGGCGTCGCGGATCGTCTCATTGGCCGAGTAGATGAAATTGGTGGCCATGACGATGTTCCAGGTGCCCAGTGTCACGATGAAGGGCGGCAATTTCATATAGGCGACCAACAAGCCGTTGAGCATGCCGCAAACCGCGCCTGCGCCAAGCCCAAGCACCACGGCCAGGATTGTCGGCATGCCATAGGTGATGGCGCAGTTGCCCATGACCACCGCCGAGATGACCATCACCACGCCGATCGAAAGATCGATGCCGGCGGTCAGGATGACCAGCGTCTGGGCAGCCCCCAGGATGCCGACGATGGCGATCTGCTGCAGGATCAGCGTCAGCGTGTAGGACGAAAAGAAGCGGCCGCCGATGGCAACGCCAAAGATGATGACCGACAGCACCAGCACGATCAGCGGCACCGCCGCCGGCGTGGAGTGCAGGAAATGCTGGGCGCGCTTGACGAATGACTTGCCGTGCTCGTCGAAGGCCGCGACGCTGGAGTCGCTGCCCGAAAGTACCTTCTCGAATTCCTGAATCTGAGACATGTATCCTCCCGTATGCGCACAGCCTTCTCATTGCTGCGCGCGCCGTCGACGCCTCTTCCGGTCTGTCGCCAGGATTGTCCGCGCTTGACGAAGGCGCATCGTCCACCCGATGCGGCCGGGGATCAAGCCCCCAGCCGCAAGCTTTGTGAACCGTCAGAGCGTCAGCCCCAGCACTTGGCGAGGCCTTCCTTGGTGTCGATCGACTTGACGCCGTTGGCCGGCTTGTCGGTGACGAGATTGACGCCGGTGTCGAAGAAGTTCTTCCCTTCGGTCGGCTTCGGCTTCGTTCCGTCCTTGGCAAATTTGGCGATCGCCTCGATGCCGAGCGCCGCCATCTGCAGCGGGTACTGCTGCGAGGTGGCGCCGATAACGCCCTCGGCAACCGACTTGACGCCCGGGCAGCCGCCGTCGACCGAAACGATCAGCACCTGCTTTTCCAGACCGACGGCCTTGAGCGCCTGGTAGGCACCGACAGCGGCCGGCTCGTTGATGGTGTGGATGACGTTGATGGTGTTGTCCTTTTGCAGGAGGTTCTCCATCGCCTTGCGGCCGCCTTCCTCATTGCCGTTGGTCACGTCGTGGCCGACGATGCGCGGATCGTCCTCGTCGCCGATCTTGTTGGGATCCTTCACGTCGATGCCGTAGCCCATCATGAAGCCCTGGTCGCGCAGAACGTCGACGGTCGGCTGCGAGGGAGTGAGGTCGAGGAAGCCGATCTTGGCGTCCTTGGCCTTGTCGCCGAGCGTGGCGGCGGCCCAGGCGCCGATCAGCTTGCCGGCCTCCAGATTGTCGGTGGCGAAGGTCGCATCGGCAGCGTCGATCGGATCGAGCGGGGTGTCGAGGGCGATCACCAGCAGGCCGGCGTCACGCGCCTTCTTCACCGTCGGCACGATGCCCTTGGTGTCAGAGGCGGTGATCAGGATGCCCTTGGCGCCGTCGGCGATGCAGCTCTCGATCGCCGCGACCTGGCTCTCGCTGTCGCCGTCGATCTTGCCGGCATAGGTCTTCAGGTCGACGCCGAGTTCCTTGGCCTTGGCGGTGGCGCCTTCCTTCATCTTCACGAAGAAGGGATTGGTGTCGGTCTTGGTGATCAGGCAGGCGCCGACGCCCGCAGCCGATGCGGACGAGGCGAATGCGAGCAGGCCCAGCCCGGCCGCCGCGAATACGGTGGACTTCAGCAGCGATTTCTTGGTCACGATTTCCTCCCAATGGAACCATTCCGGACGCCGGCCAACCCGGCGCCTCGAGCGCATCCAACCATTTTTCCCAGCGTGGACGCCACCCAAAAAGACACCAGTCCGCATCATCTGTCAATAATTAAATCACTCTTATTTATTATTGACAGACTTGCGCTGTTCACTCATTCTGAACGAAAAGCCAGTGTGGGGAAACCGACGGGAGGAACAGGGTGGAGACCGGCATTGCGAGGCACGGTTCGCCCGAGGCTCTGGAGAGCCGGCTGCATCGCGGCACGAACCAGAGCGGCATGCGCGACCACAATGAAAGGCTGGTGCTGTCACTGGTGCGCCAGCATGGCAGCCTCGCCAAATCCGACATCGCGCGCATGACCGGGCTGTCGGCCCAGACGGTATCCGTCATCATGCGCGAGCTGGAAGAGGACAAGCTGCTGGTGCGCAAGGCGCCGCTGCGCGGCAAGATCGGCCAGCCGTCGATCCCGATGGCGCTCAATCCGGAAGGAGCTTTCTTCATCGGCCTCAAGATCGGCCGCCGCAGCGCCGAGCTGGTGCTGATCGACTTCCTCGGCAATGTGCGATCGATGCTGCAGAATTCCTATCGCTATCCGGCGCCGCGCGAGACGGTGGAGTTCGTCAGCGCAGGGATCAAACAAATGCGCGGCGAGCTGACACCGGCGCAGGACAAGCGCATCGCCGGGCTCGGGATCGCCATGCCGTTCGAGCTCTGGAGCTGGGCCGACACAGCCGGCGCGCCACGCGAGATCATGGACGAATGGCGCCATCGCGACATCCGCGCCGACATCCAGTCCCAATGCGACTTTCCGGTCTATCTGCAGAACGACGCCACGTCCGCTTGCGGGGCAGAGCTCGTCTTCGGCCAGGCAGGCGCGGCGCGCGACTTCGTCTATTTCTATATCGGCGCCTTTGCCGGCGGCGGCATCGTGCTCAACGGCCGCCTGTTCGGCGGGCCGACCGGCAATGCCGGCGCCCTGGGTTCGATGCCGGTGCCCGGGCCGGACGGCAAGCCGACACAGCTTATCGATGTCGCCTCGATCGCCATGCTGGAAAAGGCGCTGAGCGCCAAGGGCATCGACGGCTCCTATCTGTGGACCTCGCCGCAGGAATGGGGCGAGATCGGCGCCGAGCTCGACGACTGGATCGCAAGTGCTGCACAAGCGCTGGCCTATGCGATCGTTGCCGCCTCGTCGGTCATCGATTTCGAGGCCGCGGTGATCGACGGCTGGATGCCGCTCGACGTGCGGCGGAGGCTTGTCGATGCGGTAACGGACGCGATCACCGGTATCGACGCCGAGGGGCTGAAGCTGCCGGTCGTACGCGAAGGAACGGTCGGCATCCATGCGCGGGCGCTTGGCGGCGCCAGCCTGCCGCTTTCCGAACGCTTCCTGATCGGACCGACGACGATTTCCAGGAGCGCCTGACCATGCTGATCGGCATTCCGTCGCTGCTCGGTCCGCAGCTTCTGGCGACGCTCAGGGCCATGGGCCATGGCGACGAGATCGCCATCGTCGACGGCAATTATCCGGCCGAGGAACAGGCGCGCAGGCTGATCCGCGCCGACGGCCATGCCGTCATTTCGGTGCTGGACGCCGTTTTGAGCGTGCTGCCGGTGGATGAGGCGGTGCCGGAGGCCCTGTTCCGCGCCTCGGTCAAAGGCGATCCGGCGCTCGCCGATCCCGTGCATCACGAGATGGAAGCGGTCTGCGCCAAACGCGCGCCGGGCCGCAAGGTGATTGCGCTGGCGGGGGCCGACTTCTATGCACGCGTCAAGGCCGCGCATGCGATCGTCGCGACCAGCGAGCCAAGGCTTTATGCCAACATCATCATCCGTAAGGGCGTGATCCATCCGCCGGAGACCGAGACACGATGATCCTCTGCTGTGGCGAAGCCTTGATCGACATGCTGCCGCGCACGACAGCGGAAGGCGAAGCGGCCTTCGCGCCTTATGTCGGCGGAGCGGTGTTCAACACGGCGGTCGCGCTCGGACGGCTGGGCGCTCCGGCAGGCTTCTTCTCAGGTCTCTCCTCCGACCTGTTCGGCGGCCAGCTCCGCGAGGCGCTGGGAGCCAGCAAGGTGAGCTCGACCTATGCGCACACCTCGCCCAAGCCGACCACGCTCGCCTTCGTGCGGCTCACCGATGGCCAGGCGACCTATACGTTCTACGACGAGAACACCGCCGGGCGCATGCTCGCCATCGAGGACCTGCCGAAGCTCGGCGCCGAGATCGAGGCGATGCTGTTCGGCGCGATCAGCCTGATCTCGGAACCGGCGGGATCGGCCTATGAGGAGTTCATGCGGCGCGAGCACAACAGCCGGGTGATGATGCTCGACCCCAACATCCGGCCCAACTTCATTCCGGACAAGGCCAAGCATCTGAGGCGCATCCGCGAGATGATGGCGATGGCCGACATCGTCAAACTGTCGGACGAAGACCTCAACTGGTTCGACGAAGCGGGCTCGCACGAGGAGGTCGTGCGTAACTGGCTTGACCGCGGTCCCAGCCTGATCGTCGTCACCCATGGCAGCGAAGGCGCCGTCGGCTACAGCAGGGAGCACAAGGTCACGGTGGTGCCGCGGAAGGTGGAGGTGGTCGACACCGTCGGCGCGGGCGACACCTTCAATGCCGGCATCCTTGCCTCGCTGCACGAGCAGGGTCTGCTCACCAAAGCAGCGATCGGCGGCCTCTCGGAGGAAGCCATCCGCAGCGCGCTGGAGCTTGGCGCCAAGGCGGCCGCCGTGACGGTATCTCGGGCCGGCGCCAACCCGCCATGGCGGCACGAAATCGCCTGATCGGCTGACCGGTCCCGCCGGCGATCCGTGCCCGAGCGATCACTTTATGTTTCGAAGGGCCGGAACAGCGCGACAAGAGCCGCTTCGAATACGCTTGGAAGCCCGGATTTCCGGCTTCTTCTGGCAATGCGCAGGCAAAAAACGGTAACAGGCTGCGACACTTGCGCAATTCGCCCTGGCCATGGGCGGCTTTTTCAGCCGTGACAAGTCTGGTACCAGCGGGCCGGTTTACTGGCAGCATCTGAGGCCGACATGCAGTTCATCGATCTTGGCGCGCAGCGCGAACGAATCCGCGACCGGCTGAAGGCCGCGATCGACACGGTGGTCGAAGACGGCCGTTACATCCTCGGCCCGCAAGTCGCAGAATTCGAGAACAAGCTCGCGGCTTACGTCGGCGTCAAGCATGTGGTGGCCTGCGCCAACGGCACCGATGCGCTGCTTCTGCCGCTGTTTGCGGCCGGCATCGGTCCGGGCGATGCCGTGTTCGTGCCAAGCTTCACCTTCGCCGCGACGGCCGAAGTGGTGGCGCTCGCCAAGGCCGAGCCTGTCTTCGTCGACGTCGATCCCGACACTTACAACATCGATATCGCCAGCCTCGAGGCGGCGATCGACATGATCAAGAAGCAAGGAAGGCTGAAGCCGAAGGCGATCATCCCGGTCGACCTGTTTGGACTTGCCGCCGGCTACGAGGCGATCATGGCGATCGCAAAGCGCGAGAGCCTGGTGGTGATCGAGGACGCCGCCCAGTCGATGGGCGGCTCGGCCGACGGCACGATGTGCGGCGCCTTCGGCCATGTCGGCTCGACCAGCTTCTATCCGGCCAAGCCGCTCGGCTGCTACGGCGACGGCGGCGCGATGTTCACCAACGATGCTGCGCTCGCCGACAAGCTGCGCTCCTTCGCCTTCCACGGCAAGGGCGAGACGCAGTACGACAACATCCGCGTCGGCATCAATTCGCGCCTCGATACGCTGCAGGCGGCGATCCTGATCGAGAAGCTCGCCATCCTCGAGGAAGAGATGCTGGCCCGCCAGGCGGTCGCCGACCGTTACGCCAATGGGCTTGGCGACATCGTCAAGGCATCACGCAATCTCGGCCACGGCCGCTCGGCCTGGGCACAATATGCCATCGAGACGCCGAAACGCGACGGGTTGAAGGCGCATCTCAGCGAAAAAGGCATCCCGTCGGTCATCTATTACGTGAAGCCGCTGCACGAACAAATCGCCTACCGCGACTATCCGCGTACGCCGACCGGTCTTGCGGTTTCGGAGAAGCTGCCGAAGCAGATCCTCTGTCTGCCGATGCACGCCTATCTCAGCGAAGCCGACCAGGACAAGATCATCGAGACGATCCGCAATTATATCGGCTCCAACTCGGCGCAGGTCGCGGCTGCCTGATCTCGGCCCTTGAGCGGGAGATTAAACCTCCACGCCCTTCCCCGTCGCAATGAAATACGGGTTGGCAAAATCCGTGTCAGTGGCCTGGTTGCGTTTGCCGTAGAGGAGCGGCTGGCCGTCCAGCGTGCGGGTCATGCCGCCGGCGGCGCGCAGCACCGCATCGCCAGCGGCCGTGTCCCACTCCATGGTGCGGCCGAAGCGCGGATAAACGTCAGCCTCGGCGGCGGCGAGCAGGCAGAATTTCAGCGACGAGCCTATCGAGACGATTTCGGTGGCGCCGAGATCGCGGATGAAGGCTTCGGTTTCCGGCGTGTTGTGCGAGCGGCTGGCGACGACGGCGAGCGGCGTGCCGCCTGCCCGCACGGTGATTGGCCGACGGCCGGCGACACGATAGTCGCCGTCAACGTCGATCGCTTCCGCCGTTCCCGGCCGACCGGAGAAGAAACGTCCTGCGCAAGGCGCGAACACGACGCCGACTTCCGGCGCGCCGTGGCGCACCAGCGCAATGTTGACGGTGAAATCGGTGCGGCGGTTGACGAATTCCTTGGTGCCGTCGAGCGGATCGACGAGGAAGAAGGCGCCGTCGAGGTCGGGCGTGGCAATACCCGCCGCAACCTCCTCCTCGGCCACGCAGGGGATGTCCGGATAAGCGGCGCGCAGGCCGGCCAGGATAATCTTTTCGCTTTCGCGATCCGCTTCCGTCACCGGCGAAGAGTCGGACTTGCTGTCGACGGCGCAGCCTTCGTGGAAAACGCGCATCACCGCGCGGCCGGCATCGAGCGCGAGGCGCTCGAACAGGCCAAGCATTGCCGCGTCGTCAGATGCCGCCGCCATCGTCATACTGCTCTTCGGCAACGTCGCGCTCCGTCAGCCAATGTTCCAGGGCCTCCGCCATCTCCTCGGGCGTCCTGCCGAGAGTCTTGAGGTGGATCTCGGGGTTCTCCGGCGTCTCGTAGGGAGAATCGACACCGGTGAAGTTCTTGATCTCGCCGCTCAAGGCGCGGGCGTAAAGGCCCTTCGGGTCGCGGCGGGCGCATTCCTCGAACGGCGTGTCGACGAACACCTCTACGAATTCCCCCTCGCCCATCAGCTCGCGCGCCATGCGCCGCTCGGCGCTGAAGGGCGAGATGAACGAGACGATAACGATCAGGCCCGCATCGGCCATCAGCTTGGCCACTTCGGCGACGCGGCGGATGTTTTCGACGCGATCCGCGTCGGTGAAGCCGAGATCGCGATTGAGGCCGTGGCGGACATTGTCGCCGTCGAGGATGTAGGTGTGGCGGCCGGACGCGAACAGCTTCCTCTCGAAAAGATTTGCGATCGTCGACTTGCCGGAACCGGACAGACCGGTGAACCAGAACACCGCCGGGCGCTGGTTCTTGAGGTCAGAGCGGCCGCGCTTGCCGACGTCGAGCGATTGCCAATGGATGTTCTCGGCGCGGCGCAGCGAATGCAGGATCATCCCGGCGCCGACGGTGGCGTTGCTGATGCGGTCGATCAGGATGAAGGCGCCGGTCGTGCGGTTCTCGGCGAAGGGATCGAAGGCGATCGGCGCCCGGGTCGACAGGTTGCACACCCCGACCTCGTTGAGGTCGAGGGACTTCGCCGCTTCATGCGCGAAATCGTTGACGTTGACGCGGTATTTCAGATCGGTGACGGTCGCGCTCACCTGATCGGTTTCGGTGCGCAGGATATAGGACCGGCCGGGCAGCAGGGCCTGCTCGTCGAACCAGACCAGATTGGCGGCGAACTGGTCGGCGACCTGCGGACGTGCGGCCGGCGATACCAGCATGTTGCCGCGCGAAACCTCGACCTCGTCCTCGAGGACGAGCGTGATGGCCTGGCCGGCAACAGCCTGCTCAAGGTCGCCGCCATGCGCGACGATGCGCTTGACCCGGGAGGCCCTGCCCGATTTGGCGACCACGACCTCGTCGCCTTTGGAAACGGAACCGGATGCAATGGTTCCGGCAAAGCCGCGAAAATCGAGATTGGGACGGTTCACATACTGGACGGGGAAGCGGAACGGCAATTCGATCGCCGCCTCGTCGACAGACACGGTTTCCAGATGCTCGATAAGCGACGGCCCGGAATACCAGGGCGTGCGCTCCGAGCGGCTGGTGACATTGTCGCCGAAGCGCGCCGACATCGGAATCGGCACGATACTGTTGAAGCCCAGGCTTTGCGCGAAGTCGCCGTAGTCGGCGACGATCCGGTCGAACACGGTCTTGTCGAAGCCGACGAGGTCGATCTTGTTGACGGCAAGAACGATGTGGCGGATGCCGAGCAGCGAGGCGATGATCGAATGGCGCCGGGTCTGGCGCAGCACGCCCTGGCGCGCATCGATGAGCACGATGGCGAGGTCGGCGGTCGAAGCGCCCGTCGCCATGTTGCGCGTGTATTGCTCATGGCCGGGCGTGTCGGCGACGATGAACTTGCGCTTCGGGGTGGCGAAGAAGCGGTAGGCGACGTCGATTGTGATGCCCTGCTCGCGCTCGGCCTCCAGCCCGTCGACGAGCAGCGCGAAGTCGATGTCGTCGCCGGTGGTGCCGTGCTTGCGAGAATCGTTCTCCAACGCGGCGAGCTGGTCCTCGAAAATCTGCTTGGTATCGGACAGCAGCCGGCCGATCAGCGTCGACTTGCCGTCGTCGACCGAGCCGCAGGTGAGAAAGCGCAGCAGCGATTTCTTCTCCTGCGCGGCCATGTAGTCGCGGATCGAATCGGTTGGGGCGAGGCTCTTGGCCAGGATGTGGCGCATGCTCAGAAATACCCCTCGCGCTTCTTCTTTTCCATGGAACCTGCCTCGTCGCGGTCGATGAGGCGGCCCTGGCGCTCGGAGGTGCGGGCGGTCAGCATCTCGCCGACGATGGCTTCGAGCGTGTCGGCATCCGATTCTATGGCGCCCGTCAGCGGATAGCAGCCCAGCGTGCGGAAGCGCACGAGACGGTTCTCGATCTTCTCGCCGGGGCGCAGTTGCATGCGGTCATCGTCCTTCATGATGAGCATGCCGTCGCGTTCGACGACCGGCCGCTCCTTGGCGAAATAGAGCGGCACGATCGGGATGTTCTCCTGCAGGATGTACTGCCAGATGTCGAGCTCGGTCCAGTTGGACAGGGGAAAGACGCGGATCGATTCGCCCGGCGCGATCCGGGTGTTGAAGATCTTCCACATTTCCGGCCGCTGGTTCTTGGGATCCCAGGCATGCTGGGCATTGCGGAAGGAAAATATGCGCTCCTTGGCGCGCGACTTCTCCTCGTCGCGACGGGCGCCGCCGAAGGCCGCGTCGAAGCCGTATTTGTCGAGCGCCTGGCGCAGCGCCACCGTCTTCATGACATGGGTGTGGGTGTTCGAGCCGTGATCGAAGGGGTTGATGCCGTCGCGCACGCCGTCTTCGTTGACATGAACAAGCAGGTCGAAGCCGAGCTTCTGCGCCATCTGATCGCGAAAGGCGATCATCTCACGGAACTTCCAGGTCGTGTCGACATGCAGGAAGGGAAATGGCGGCTTGGCGGGATAGAAGGCCTTCATCGCCAGATGCATCAGCACCGAGGAATCCTTGCCGACCGAATACAGCATCACCGGCTTGGCGAAAGAGGCCGCAACCTCACGGAAGATGTGGATGGATTCGGCCTCTAGCCGCTGCAGATGGGTGAGCGCGATATTCATAAGCTATTGAGCGTTCTTTCGTGCCGGCCAGGCCTTGCAGCAGGCGATTGGCGCGGTTTGCTAAAACAGCCCGTCAAGCCCTGGACACTTGTCGCGGGCGTTCTAGCAGATCGCCATCGCCCATAACAATGCAAGACCCGCGCCGGGCACAGCGCTTTGGGAATGAATTTTCCAAGTGAGCTTGATAAGTCGGAAAATTCTCCCAGACAAGCCGAGCAATTGAAAGGGGCCGAACAAACCTATTTGCTTCGATCGGCTAGGTTGACTTCCAAGAGCTTTCGTCCACGCCGCCGATTTTTGGCTGGACATCCTTCGGTCGCCCTATCGGAGATCGGAGCCAGCCGCTATACCGGCGCGGGAGCAGGCGAGGCGCGGCAGAACGGGATCGGTCAAAGCCAATTGTTCGGTACCCCGGCGGGTCTGCGCACAACCTGGAAGATTGCGAAGCAAGGCATTGAACCCGTTTACATCGCTTCGGCGGCATCTCACGCCGACACAGATCAACATCTATTTCTCGATCGTCTGCTTCTTCTCGCCGCCCGTGCTGGGATCGGTGGTCAGCTTCGTTTTCAACGGCGGCGCGCTCTGGTCCGTATTTCTGCTCGCCATCAGACGGCGGCGGTTCAACATCGACCGGTCGATGCTTGCCATGACGGTGGCGATCTGTGCCTATTGCGCGGCCATCGTCCTTGCTTCGATCGTCAACGGCACGCTGGCGGCGGATCTGCGGTTGTTCCTGCCGCTGATCACTTTCCTCTTCTTTCCGATCTCCTATTCGACCTGGAGCATCACGGAAAAGACCGTGCTTGTACGCATCGTCGTGCTGGCGAGCGCCGCGGCATGTTTCGGCGCGCTGCTGCTCGCCGTCGTTCAGTATTACTGGATCGGCACCAGGGCCGAAGGCGGTGCCGGGAATGCCATCGTATTCGCGACGGTGACCTGCCTGGCCGCGGCGATGAGCCTCGCAGGCGCGCTGTCGGGGATCGAGAAGCGCTGGAAGCTGCTGAAGTTCGCTGCGCTTGCGGGCAGCTTGGCGGTGCTTTATTCGGGCTCCCGCATCATCTGGCTGGCGCTGCTGCTGGCGGGCATCGCCGTGCTCTCGATCAACCGGCGCCGGCTCAGCGGGTTGAAACTCGCGCGCATTGCGCTGATTGCCGGCGGCGCCTGCCTGCTGCTCGCCGCGATCGCGTTTCCCGTCATTGCCAATCGCGCTGACTTCCTTTTCAGCGACTTGGATGCGCTCACCACCAAGAACGACCATACGACGGCGCTTGGGCTGCGGGTGGCGATGTGGGAGATCGGCACGAAGGCGTTTCACGAGGCTCCGATTTTCGGACATGGCATCACAGGCAGCCGGGCGCTGATGAAACAGGGTTTTCACGATCAATTCGGCATGGACGCAGGCTACAACCATTACCATAGCGGTTTTCTGACCGCGGCGGTGCAGGCCGGTTTGTTAGGGGCGTTCGCCTTGGCGGCGATCTTCGTCGTCGCGGCCTGGAACGCGGCAAGAGCGCTGCTCCGCAGCGCCGGCCCAGCGGAACGGTTCGGCGCAACGATGATCATCGTCACGATGGTCACCTATCTCATAGGCGGGCTGACGGGTATCCTGGTCGGTCAGGACCTTCTCGATTCGACGCTGATGGTGTTCCTGGTTTCGGGAACCTATCTGGCTTGCGGACGAACGGTGCCGCCGACCGGCAAGAGCGCAGCCATTCCTTCGGCCGCCGGCCGGCGAACATGAAGGTCCTGGTCACCGGGGCGACGGGGCTGATCGGGCGCCAGGTGACCGGCCGGCTGCGTCAGGCCGGCTTCGACATGCGCATTGCGTCCCGCCGGCCGGAACGACTGCAGGCTGCGGGCGAGGTCTTTGCGCTGCCCGGCGCCGATGCGCCGGACGACGCCTTCCTGGCATTGATGCGCGAGGTGAGCCATGTCGTCCACTGCGCGGCGCTGAACAACGATCGGAACGCCAGCGACGCCGACTATCAGGCCGTCAATGCGACGCTGACCGCGCGCCTGGCCAAGGCCGCGGCCGCACGTTGCGGCGGGCGCTTCATCTATCTCTCCTCGATCCGGGCCGTGGCCGGTCCCGGCTTCAGCGGCACGATCAACGAGGCGATGGCCCCTGCCCCGCAATGCGCCTATGGCCGATCCAAACGCGAAGGCGAGATCAGGCTGATCGAGGCTTACGCCGGACGCCCGGATGCCACGGCACTGCGCCTGCCGCCCGTCTATGGCGAGGGCATGAGGGGCAACATGGCATTGATGATGCGGCTTGCCGACACCGCCCTGCCGCTGCCGGCCGGCGTGCTGGCAGGTGTGCGTTCGCTGATCGCGTCCGACACGGCGGCGGGCGCGGTGCTGCACCTTGTCAGCCGTCCGGGACCGCTCCACCCGGCCTATGTCGCGGGCAACTCAGTTCCGCTGGCGATGTCGGAAATCATTGCCGCGTTCCGGCGTGGTTTCGGCCGTCCGCCGCGGCTTGTTCCCATGCCTGCGATGCCGCTGCGGCTGGCGGCAAGGCTGCTCGGCAGGCAGGCATCATGGCAAGCCTTGACCGCGACCCAGATCTGCGATCCGTCGCTGCTGGTCGCGGAAGGTTGGATGCCGGAAGCCGATACGCTCGGCCGGCTTGAGGAATTGGCGCGAAAGAAGGCCGCTCAGGCCCGGTAGAATGTCTTCAGCAATATTCTGAGGTCGAGGCCGATCGAAGCGGCCTTCAGATAGGCAGCGTCGGTCTCGGCGCAGAGTTTCGGATCGGACATGTCGATGCCCTTGATCTGCGCCAGCCCAGTGATGCCCGGAAGCGCCGAGAGCACGCCCAACCGCTGCCGGTAGCCGATCAGCTCCGTTTGCGTCGGCAGGCATGGACGGGGACCGACAAGGCTCATCTCGCCCTTGAGCACATTCCAGAGCTGCGGCAGCTCATCGATCTTGGTCGAGCGCAGCACCCTGCCCACCGCGGTGACCGACCCGGCAGGCGCCTCGTGCGTTGGCAAGGACGGGGTGTTGCGATGCATGGTGCGCAGCTTGTGGCAGGCAAAGACAGCGCCGCCCCGCCCGACGCGCGGCTGCGAAAAGATGGCCGGTCCGGGCGATGTCGCCCTGACCGCCAGCATGGCGATCAGCACAACAGGCGACGTAACCGCCAGCATGACGGGCGCGATAGTCAGGTCGAAAGCCCGCTTTGCCGTCACGGCTCAGATCCGCCGCCAAAGAAAGGCAAGGTAGAGGCCGAGCGTGCCCATCAGGGTCTGCCGGTAGACGCCGCTTTTGCCGAGCAGGCTGAAGCGCCTGAGGGCACTGCCCTTGCGCGCCCTGATGAAGAGGCGAAGGCAGCGTGCTGCATCGCGTGTAACGAGGTCGCGGTTGACGGCAAGGCCTCTGAGATTGCTGTCCGTCCAGGTGGCGAACTGGCCCTGGAACAGCCGCCCGAGCCTCGAAAGCCTCGCCTTCCAGGAGACGTTGGCGCCGACCAGGTTCGCCCCGTGCTGCCGGTATCTGACCAGCGGCCGCGGCTCGTAGCGGACCTTGCCGCCGGCAGCGGTCACGACGAGATAGGCCCACCAGTCATGGCTGACGAATTCGGTTCTTGCCGATGCCTTCGCCAGGAGGTCGCGCGCCGCGCGGTTGAAGAGCATGGTGTTGCCGCCGGCGATGCTCTGCACCAGGGCGTTGCGGAAGGATGGCGGGCGGCGGAACAGCGGCGAATGGCCGGCCGGGACGCCGGTCTCGGAAATGGTCGCTGTGCGCGAGCAGAACAGCAGCGGCATTGCCATATCCTGTGTCTCCATCCAGCGAATGGCGCTCTCCAGCCGGTCCGGCTCCCAGACATCGTCCTGGTCGCAAAAGGCGTAGTAATCGGCATCGACGCGCGGCTCGATGATCATCGAGCGGAAGTTGGCGGCGAAGCCGTTTCGCGGGCCCTGCACCACGGTAAGGGAGCCCTTGTTCCAGCGGGACCGCCACGCCTCGAGGATCGCGAGCGTGGCGTCCGTCGAGCCGTCGTCGGAAACCCAGAGATCGACATGGGGCCATGATTGGTCGAGCAAGGATTGCAACTGCTCGCCGATAAAGGCGGCGCCATCCCTCGTGCCCATGAGAACGGCCACGCGCTGATCTTTCCCGGTCACTGTTTCAGAACCCGCAGGGCATTCGAACAGGCTTCAATAGCCAATTGCGGGAGGGCGGCACAGGGCTAACCGATCTGTCCGGCCGCTTTCGGCACCGCCCGCTCGGGCGCGCCGCCAATGCCTTGCCCTGCCCGGTTGAGCCCGGCCAGGATCGCGAGGGCCGCGGCCTTGTCCTGGTCCCGTATGGCGGCCACCAGCGCCGGCAGCGCGGCCTCGATCCTCCGCCACTCCACCACGTCGGTCCTCAGGCCGAAGATCTTGGCGATGTCGAGCTTGACGACCTCCTCGCTTTCGCCATGCAGAGCCTCGTGCAGCTTCTCGCCGGGCCTGATGCCGGTGAAGCGGATCGGAATGTCGGTATAGGGGCTTTTGCCGGCCATGCGGATCATGGTTTCGGCGACTTCGAGGATCGGCACGGGCTCGCCCATGTCGAGCATGTAGATGGCATAGTCGTCCCTGCCCTGGCGCCGCTCGGCATCGGCGGCCGACATGATGACGAGATCGACGGCCTCGGCCACCGTCATGAAATAGCGCGTCATGCGCCGGTCGGTGATGGTGACCGGCCCGCCGACCTCGATCTGCGCCTGGAAGATGGTCGCCACCGAGCCGTTGGAGCCGAAGACGTTGCCGAAGCGCACGGCGATGAATTTGGTGCCGGGACGACGCACAGTTGGGGTGCCGGCATGGTGGCCGTTCAGCCCGCCGGCATGGAAAGGCGACGGCTCGGCGTGCGTTTCATGCAGCGAGGAGACGATCTGCTCGGCCGCGCGCTTGGTGGCGCCAAGCACCGAGGTCGGGTCGACGGCCTTGTCGCTGGAAATCAGCAGGAACTGCGGCACCCCGCATTCGGCCGCGACCTCGGCGCAGGCGAGCGTGCCGAAGACATTGGTCTCGATCGCCGCTTCCCAGTTCTCTTCCAGCAGCGGCACATGCTTCAGCGCCGCGGCGTGAAAGATGATCGCGGGTTTGAACTCGCTGACGAGGCGCATCATGTGCGGCCGGTCGGTGACATCGACGATGCGGCTGGCCAGCCGGTCGCGGTCTTTCTCGTCGATGATCTGATCGAGCTGGAAGATGCCGAACTCGGAATTGTCGGCCACCAGCACCGCCTCGGCGCCGAGCTCCAGCGCGCGCTTGACCAGCACACGGCCGATGGAGCCGGCCCCGCCGGTGACCAGCACGCGCTTGCCGCCGACGAAGACGCCGATGCGCGCGATGTCGGTGGCGACCGCCGAACGGCGCATGATGGTTTCCATCTCGACGGCATCGAGAACCAGCTTGCCGCCCTGCCCCAGCTCCGAAAGACCGGAGAACTGGACGACGGCGATGCCGCTGTGGCGGGCGACGCGCACCAGCTCGGCATAGTCCTCGATCTCGCGCTCGACCCCCTTGCCGAAGATCAGGAGGTCGAGGTTTTCCGTGCCCTTGACATACTCTTCCAGCACCTCGACCAGACGCGGCCGCAGCGCCACGACCGGAACGCCCTGGATCTGCGTACCGAGCGGCGCGCCGGCCTCCGTGGCCATGATGCCGGCAATGGCATATTCGGTCGGCGCCGCCGTGCGGGTGAAGCGGACGATCACGTCGGCCTCGCTCAGCCGGCCGATGAACAGCGCCTGCTTGATCGACGCATCGCCGGCGGCGCGGCGCAGGATGCGCCAGGACGCGCCGTCGCGCAGGAAGCGATAGTAGAGCCTGGGTGCCGAAATGATGGTGAAGGAGACCAGAAAGAAGACGATGAACTGGCGCTCGTTGAGACCGGCGACCGGCTGGAAAAAGGAGCGGTAGGCAATCGAGGCCAGATAGAGAACCACCGTCAGGCTGCCGCAGCCCTTCAGGATGTTGAAGAAGTCGGGCGTCGAGGCAAAGCGCCAGACGGTGCTGTAGAGGCCGCAGGTGCGAAACAGGAGATGGGCGAGGAGCACGATGAGCGCCCAGCAGGCCAGCCCGCCGGAGGAGAACGCATCGAAGGAAAGCCGCGACTGCGAGAGCGTGAGGCTGAGCGCCACCGCGATCAGGACCATGACGAGGTCCTGGACCATGATGATGGCGCGCCGCATCTTCGGTCGGAGGCCCGATACGGCTTCTACATAGGCGGTCATTGGGTAGTACTGAACTCCAGGCGCGGGAATACTATCAGAGCGGCGCGGGACAGAACACCGTCCGCCGCCACTCCAGATTGCAAATCCCCAACCCCGTCTCCGGTTATGGCATTAGCGCGGAGTTGGGGGGAGAGCTAGGGGTTTTTTCCTTCGGCTGCATGTGCAGTTAAGGCACCATTCTCGCCTCAGTCGCTGCAAGCACAACCCGCGATTCACTTTCAAATTGCAGACGTTGGGCAATTGGCTGCACATTGTCCTTATAGATAATACATTTCCGGTAAAGCCCAGAGGCGACGCGCTGCCTGCCGATTAGCTCCCAGTCCGGTGACCAGGAGCCGTTCCAGTCAAAATCTTGAGAAATCAGGGTTTCCCTGTCGAAGCAATGCGGGTCCCGCTCTAATATTTGGCGGGCTTCACGGGCGAGCGGTCTGTAGCTTTCGACTGCGGCTGCCTTTCTTGCTCGTGCTTCCCGATCGAGCTGAATGACGAGTTCGGATGTTCCTGCCACGCCCGGAACAGCAGCGGAGCAAAGCTGTCTGCTCACCTTCGCCGTCTTTTTCAACAGCGCGGTGAGCGCCTGCCCGTAGGCGAAAGCCAAGTCATGCATTGGATTGTAGCCATCGATTGCGTCCGATACGATTTGAAGGTTTCTCAGGCCCGCCAGATCCATTGCTAGTTTTGTCAGCACATCAATAAAGAAATCGCTGTTTCTAGCCAGAAGCGCATCGTACCAGACCGTATCAGGGATTTCACCGAATACGGCGCCGGGCGTCGCGCCAACAGCCTCAACCAGATCGCGCGAAAAGCGGGTGCGCGATGTCTGGCTGCCGCCCGATCCATCCGTCAGAAGGTAGACTCTGGGTTTTGCACGCTCAAGCCAATGGTAGACCCTTAGTTCGTGCCCCGGATGCGCGAGAATCACGATATTTTCCAGTTTTGCGGACAATAAATGATCCCCTTCGAGGTTGTGACCGCATCAAACACCCCTGCGGTGAGTTTTTATAGAACGCGGCTCCAGGTCCGCGCTCGGCAGAGCTTGTTTGGCAAACGTCTTTCGGACTAGACGCCGTCAGTAACTCTTGCATCCCTGTCGCTCGTTGCAGACATTGCAAAAAAGCGAGGAATCATTTTGCGAATTCTTATCACCAATCTGTCCCTGTCGCGCAACAGCGGGTCGGAAGCGGTTGTCGAATTGCTTGCCGATGGACTTCGGAGCGCAGGGCATCAGACGATGCTGCTGGCACCGACACTTGGCGACATGGCAGACAGAATGCGCCGACGAGGGCACCACGTGGTCGACCGGA
Organism: Mesorhizobium sp. M1A.T.Ca.IN.004.03.1.1; assembly: GCF_003997555.1. Classification (NCBI taxonomy): domain Bacteria; kingdom Pseudomonadati; phylum Pseudomonadota; class Alphaproteobacteria; order Hyphomicrobiales; family Phyllobacteriaceae; genus Mesorhizobium; species Mesorhizobium sp. M1A.T.Ca.IN.004.03.1.1. The sequence goes on from NZ_RZTV01000002.1 coordinate 407,870, forward strand.
TCGCAGAGATCGTTGAAAAACCCGATGTAATTCATGCTCAGCATCTGACGCCTTGCCTGACAGCGTTGGCCAGGTTCCCAAATGTACCGGCAGTATTTTCGTGTCACAGCGCGTTCTTCGAGGTTGAGGCCCCAATGCTTCATCCCCAGATTGGCCACTGGATCGCTGTTGATGAAGCCTGCCGGCTCAAATGCCTGTCGCGGGGAATACCCGCCGCTCAGTTGAGCCTCGTCTACAACGCAGTCGATCTCAGTCGCTTCAAGCAGCGCTCGCGGCTGCCTGCTCGGCCCACGAGAGGGTTGCTCTTGACCAAAAATTTTGAGCATCAGGCAGCGGTTCGTGAAGCCTGCGAAAGAAGTGATATTCAACTGGACGAGTTGGGGCCTGCTACCGGTCGATTTTCACATCAGCTCGAACACGACTTGCTAAGCTATGATATCGTATTTGCGACCGCTCGCATGGCCATCGAGGCCGCCGCCGTGGGATGCGCCGTCGTCGTCTGCGACGCGCGTGGCTTTGCCGGATTACTCGATACTGCAAACATGGATGACTGGCGTAGAATGAATCTCGGCGTCGGCCTTCTGGCCAAGCCCACCACAGTCGAGCATCTGATGGATGCTATCTCCAGGTTCGATGCAGGCGATGCCATAGCGGTTTGTGCGTATTTTCGAAAGGTGGCGGGTCACACGTATTTCATTGATGAACACCTGCGAATCTATAATCAGGCCATGCAAACCAAAAAGGCGTTGGACGCTGACGAGCAATGCCTCGCGACAGCCTCCTGGATTGAAGAAATCGGCGTCTCGCATCCGCACCGGAGATGGTACCATATCGTAAAAGAACTGCACGGGTGGCCAGATTCGCCGGAACCAAACGCGCTTCTAGAACTGTTGCAGTCAAACACTAACATTCTGGAAAGCATTTTCGCTTCATTAGCAAACCTTAGCGAGCAGGTCAGTTCGTTCGAACCCGAAATTGCCAAAAGTCGCGATATCATGCTCAACGAAGCCGCTTCACGTATTGCCGCAAAAGCGGAGAGCAACCATACCATGCTACGCGAAATTGACGAGAAGCTTTCGGTCCTTTCAGACTTCACGCTAGAGATAAAACGACTCTACAGCAGCATGATCCCGCTATTCGTCCGAAGAATCCTTCGGTCTCGCAGAGAGTCTTTAAATTGACTAAGATCGGCGGATTGGACTATACAGAACTTCGCGGCTACACCATCTGTACCTCGCCCCGATCAGGCAGCAATTTCCTTTCTCAGCATCTGAGTAGCACTGGCTTGCTTGGACACCCACTTGAGTATTTCAACTGGGGCGGGCGTCGATATTTCGATGACCCGGATTATCCCAAAGACGTTCCCGGACAGATCAAGATGATCCTGACGATGGGGGCTACCCCCAACGGCGTCTACGGCTTAAAAATCTTCGCTCACCAGCACGACTGGATTTCGGGAGAAATAGGCTGGCTTGACGTCCTTCCCAATCTCCGATTTGTACTGCTCTCAAGACGTGACCTCCTCGGCCAGGCAATTTCCTGGGCAAGGGCCCTACAGACCGGACAGTACCGCTCAAGCGAACCGGCGAAGCAGATGGCGATGTTCGACGCCGACCTGATCCAGAATCAGCTCGTCGCCATTGCCCGTGAAAGGGCACGCTGGGAGATGTTCTTCGCTCGAACGGGTATCGAACCCCTGCGGCTCGAATACGAAACGCTGATCATGGACCCGTGCAACGTGGTCCATCAGGTCGCCGATCTGATGGATTTGAGCTCGCCCCCCAGTCTGGACTTGAGCAAGGTCACGGTTGAAAAGCAGTCGGACTCACTCAGTCTCGAATGGGCGAAGCGCTTCCGGGCGGAGCGTAGCAATCCCAACATCGTGGACATTATTTAGACCCCGACATTCAGGGGCGTCGGCACAAGTGGGAAGAAGATCAATCTAGGCCAATCCCACGAGCGACAGCATTTTTCGGCGAATACGAGAAGCCAATCGCCTCATCAGGTCCAAGGTCGGCTCGATAGGAGGCTCTATCGGTACGAACACCTCGACCGGCACCTCAACCCTCAGTTCTACCGGAACTTCGACAATCACTCGTTCCGGCTCAGGCGCCGAGGGTATCTCACGGTAGCTTGGCCCGACCTCGCTGTCGAACTCAGCGTAGTGCTTGAGCGCCAACCTTATCCTTTCCGCGTCGAATTTGTCTGGCGGCATTGCTTCAATGATATCAGCGCGCCTCATCTGAACAATGAACTCAGAACCTTGGTTTTCTTCCAGCCAGGCGATCTTAAGGGAAAGAAGCCCGATCTGATTCAGTTCCATGATGGCAAGCTCAAACGATGCCGGCGTAAAAAACCATGTATGCGCATCGACGTAAGGTCTAGCTTTACCCATCTGCCTGATATCGGCTTTGTATCTTCGCAGCGCCTTGCCAAATGAATGCGCAAAACCAATAGGTAAGTGGTTTCCAGCAACCCATGCCCCCCTGGCGTCTCGGGTTGTTGCCCACGCGCGTGCTTCAAACAGTACTTCAGGGGTATGCCTAATACGGCGCTCTCGATGAGCGGTTAGGATTTCGCGAATGCTCGTCGGTGACTTCAGCAGGTCAAAGCATTTCCGCATATCAGGAACGGCGAGCGAGACGACTCCGTCTGGCTTCAGAAGGCGCGAGCATTGCTGAAGGAAACCCAGGATGTCAGGAGTATGTTCGATCACGTGGCTGGCAATGACGAAGTCGTACCCTGCCGCATTTCTTTTCAGCGCCACCTTGTCGAGTGGCCGGCCATCCCAGACGATATCGACGTCCTCGATTGTATTGACCTTGCTACGAATAGTCCGTTCGGGATGATTCCGTGCAGTCCTGCGAAGGCCCTCACCATCCTGATAGTCAATCACGGTCGTTTTCCAACCCTCTGCCTTGGGGGCAATCGGGTTGAAAAAAGGCCCGATTTCGACACCGACCATAGTGTCTTTGTCGAGGTTCCTCCTAAGCTGCTCCAGCCGATTCACTAATAACTCTCGTTATGCGTGAGCGGGCACTGAGCATGGTTAGTAAACCTTGGCGTTGGCACAATAAGCCACCCTGATAGAGAATCCAGAAAACTATGATCACCACAGGAGAACCCAAGAGGCTTCTACCCCGCTATATGAGATCGGTCTCAAACCCGTTTATGAGACCGATCTCAAATTCCGGTGCGCAAACCTACGTGTAATCGCCTGAGTTCGCAGCATTGGGCGTTCGAACGGTCCCACCAAAGCAAGCGCTAGGTGCCTCCTAAGCCAGGCTTTTTTGACACACCCACACCGCCTCAGGCTATCTGTCGATAGCCTCGCCCGGAAGCAAACCTTCTGATCAAATCACGCTGCCCTTCAACCGGAGGCTCAAGCCCGACAAAATCCGCGATTTCGCAAAGAAGCGCCTCCGGATCCAGCGCCGCGCGCTCATAACTTACGAGCAAAGTCGGCCATTGCAGCCTTTGCAGCAACTCCCAATACCTGTCGAACCGTAGAAGCGCCTGGTCAAACGCCTGCTCGATAGAGCACTGCGTTTGATTGACCTCGGACTGGGCGATAGCTGCCATGTCGCGGTTGACGAAGAGGACAAGGGGATTGCGCAAAATGTCCGCTACCGCCGCCAAGTAGAGGTCGGCGGAAGGATCCTTCCATCCCCAAAGATCATTCGCGTCATTTCTCGATTGGATCAGGTTCCTGAGCTTGTCCGTAACGACATCCGGAGCATCGTCAATCAGATTGCCGTCGAAGTCTCGCCCTTGTGCTAGATTGACGAGTTCTATGTCCTCGTGATTAAGCGAGTCTGCCTTTGTGCCCATTGGGACGCCTAGTATGACGGCGGCCCCGGCAATTAGGCTGGTTCCGCCCCGGCCGCAACCAACCACGATCAAGGTTCTTTGGGCGCCGGGCGACTCGAGCCTGATCGCCCTGTGTGATGTAGCCATCTTATCATTTCTAACGTTTAGGGCACTGCCTTCGCGGTGCGGCGCCTGCCGACGGGGCCGACATTAAGCCCTCTCTCTTTCACCGCCTAGGCTCTAGGTTGCCGAATGCGCATGTGACGTTTGAAAAAATCAAGGTGTCTGGCACTGAGTGACTGGTCCCAGCTGCGGGGATATTTCATGGCGTTTGCCAATCGATATCGCTCTTCCAGATTCTGGCTTTTGAGCTTTGCCAGCTCCAATGCCGCGACGATCTCATCCAACCCCGGTGCCGCTGGAATTATATTTCGGCTCAGGCTTTGCAGATAGTCCTCGGTCTTGGTCTTGAACGTGTTCGTCACGACAACACAGCCCGACGCGGCCAAATCCATTGGTATCATGCTCGGGTGAGGTGAAGCCATCAGGGTAAGGCAGATGTCAAAACTGGCAACTTCCTCGATATAGGTGCTTAAATCCATTCTGGGCAGCGAAACCGAACGAACGCCCGGAAGCAGTTCAACAACACCCTCACCAAGGCCCATGCCTACGCAATCCCACTCTTCGGGGTCGAATATCCCTGATCTGAATGCCGTCGACAGCGCCAACGCCGTCAGTTCGAACATATTCCGGTCCACGACCGGGCGGGAATAGAAGACGATCTTCTTCTTTGCCTTCGATCGATTACGTTGAATGAATATTTCCTTTGCCAAGAGGTTAGCAGAACAGGCATTGTTAAAGAATGTATATGACATATTGCGGGATTTGATGCCTCCGACGTCATTCCTGTCAAAAAATGTCATTAGGCTTTCACTTGAGAAAATCGCATGATAGTCCATCTCATAGGTTTTATCAGCAATCGCGTGTAAGCTGTTGGCCGGATAAAATAATGTTTCATAATCTTGTATCAAATATATAAATCTCTCGTCCTCAGTAAACGAGTGTATCTTCTTTGCAAAATAGGCAGAATACCAGACAGTTGCGACGGCGTAATCGTATCGTGAGATACGAAACGGTGCTCGTCTCTCACCGATATATTCTACCTCCAATTCGTCAAAAATCTTTTCCATTCCGGGATACTTCAGAACCTTCTCCCTAAATTCTGAAATGTTGAAATAGAAGTTATCAAACAGTACAAGACGAACATTCACGCCCGTCTTCCGCAGGAAAAGCGCCATCTGGAAGACGCCAAAAAAACCTGCAGAGATCGATTTAAAATCGAAAGCTGGAACGAGAACATTGATCGTCTGTGGCCGGTGCTCATCAATCTCGACGTCCGGCAAATCGTAGACACGGTTCAGTCGTAGATTGAGGAAATCGCGATCATAAACGTGGTTCGGAGGCGCGATCGCAGGAACCAGCGGGAGACCCGCGAGATAGGAGGACTGCAGATCGGCGAGGAGCCCAAAGCGGTGAGCCGCAGAGAGGCAAAGATAGGCAAGCCGACCCTTGTAGCTTTGGAGTTGGACTTTCGGATCGAAGACCTTGTGATAGGACTGCTTCAACTCCTGGTGCCCGAACAGCCGCGATCCCGCGCCGGCAAGCGCTGTTGTAAGCCGTCGACGCATTAACTGAAAATCTCCTCTCTCACGATTCTACCTTTTTCGAGAAATACTGCCGAGTGGCACATAGAACGAATCAATACATCGGAATGAGACGCCAGAACAATGATCGCCGCATTGTTTAGCCAATGGTCCATCCGATCGCGCGCCTTCTTCTGGAAGGATTCGTCGCCGGTTCCCAATCCCTCATCCAAGAGCACGATGTCGGTGGGGTAAGCCGTAACAGCTGAAAATGACAATCGTGTCTGCATACCTGCCGAGTATGTGCGGACCGGAAGGTCGATGAAGTCGCCGAGCTCCGAAAAATCGATGATCGAATCAATCTTCTGCTCAACCTCCTTTGGCGATATTCCAGCCATAAGGCTCTGAAGCTTGATAAACTCTCGTCCGGTAAGTTCGGGAGACAGACCCATCGACGGCTTTATTAAAACGGCCGTATCTCCCTTTATGGTGGCAGTCCCGCTCGTGGGCTTCAGAATACCTGCCAGTACCCGCAGCAGCGTCGTCTTGCCGGCACCATTGTGTCCGCACAGGCCCAATCGCGTGCCAGGCTGAAGGTCGAGCGAAACACCGTCGAGCGCGGCTACCTCGAAACGACCGGAGTCACCGGCCAAGAGACGACCGCCGGTCGTAAATCTGAGCGCCGCCTGTTTGAGCGAACGGTTAGCGGGGGCGGACCAGATCGGGATTCGAACGGCGACGTCGGCTAGTCGAATCGATGGCTGTGACATTGGACTCCAATTTGACTGCTGGCTTCAGAGTTCAGAGCCAATAGGGGATTCGATGCTGAGTTCTTCGGTAGAGGGCGTATGCGGCGAGGCTGCCCAGCAAAGCGATCACGGCAGAAACCAGCACGCTTGTGTAGTTTGTGCCCCCATTCAGGATTGGCGTACGCGCGGCGTCGATCATGTAGGAGATGGGATTGAGAACCAGGAATAGCGATTCAGAGGGTAGAACCTTCGCTGTCCAAAGGATCGGCGAAAGTATAAATAGCAATTGCATCGCCGATGCAGTGATCAACGGGACGTCCCTGAACCTCACCGAAACAACCGAGACAATGGACGATATCCACGTCGCGTGAAATACCAGCAACGCGACACCGACAGCAAACATCGGAAGATTCAACCCAATGTTCGGATAAGCTATCACCATCGTCACCAGAACAACGAGCAAATTATGAAGAAGTATGATAAAATTCTTGGTGACACATCGAAATATACAAGATGCTGAAGACATCTTTGTGTTCAAAATGAGATCATGGGCATTGATCACGCTCTCGGCACCCTCAACAACAGTCGCCGATAGGAACTGCCAAAGAACTATGCTCGTCGCCAAATGGTGCAGATACTCTTTTATCGGTTGGTTGAGTAGAACCGCGTACAGAAAGCCGACCGCTGCCGCGAATATCGCTGTGTTCAAAGTGATCCACAGTGGGCCGAAGGTCGAGTTCCGATAGCGAAGCCTTATGTCGAACTGCGCAAGTCGAAACCACAGCATTGATGAGTCTGAGATCATCACAACCCTTCAGAGATGCCCTTGAGGCCCCGGTATTGTTTGTCCGATTGGAAGGTCCCCCAGCCGGCGAACCACGCTTTCCACCGCGACCCGCCACTCCGGCGCCTGCCACCCAAACACGTCCGCAAACCTCGCGCTCGACAGCCGCGAATTGGCCGGCCGCCTTGCCTTGGTCGGATAATCCACTGTCGCGATATCGCGCACCGTCGCGTACGGGCCACCAAACGCCCGGCTTGTGTCGAGGATGTGGCGGGCAAAGCCGCTCCAGTTGGTCTCGCCGCTGCCTGTCAGATGGTAGATACCAAAGGCGGCGAAATTCTTGTCGTCCCGCAGCCTCGCCGCCGCATGCAGGACGGCGTCGGCGATGTCGAGCGCCGAAGTCGGATTGCCCCATTGGTCGGCGACGACCGAAATCTCGTCGCGGTCGCTAGCCAGCCTGAGCATGGTCTTGACGAAATTCCTGCCGAACGGGCTGTAGACCCAGGCGGTGCGCAGGATGAGGTGGCGCGGGTTGGCCGCCGCCACGGCCTTTTCGCCGGCGAGCTTGGAGGCGCCGTAGACGCCGAGCGGGGCGGTCGCGTCGGTCTCGACATAGGCGCCGTCCTTGGCGCCGTCGAAGACATAGTCGGTCGACAAATGGATGACGGGGACGCCGAGGCCTGCTGCCGCCTGAGCCACCTTGCCGGCGCCGGTGGCGTTGACCGCGAAGGCCAATTCCTTCTCGTCCTCGGCCTGGTCGACATTCGTATAGGCCGCGGCCGAAACCACGATGTCGGGCCTTGCCTCTGCCAGCGCCGCAAACACCGTCTCGGGGCGCGCCAGATCGAGCGCCGGCCGGCCGACGGGAACGACCTCGACATCCTTGCTGCCCCGCTCTATCAGGCTGGCGGCAACCTGGCCCTCGCGTCCGGTGACGGCAAGCCTCACGCGGCGCCCTCCCTGGTCTCGGCCTGCCCGTTTCCGCCCTTCCTGACCGGGCTGTTTTCGATCGCCGCGTCTTCCATCGCGCCGTTCTCGATCGGGCGGTTTCCCATTGGACCCTGGCCCAGCCGCTCGCCATTGTAGCGCTGCTCGCGGATCGGGGCCCACCACCATTTGTTGTCGAGATACCAATCGACCGTCCTCGCCAGGCCGCTGTCGAAATTCTCCCGCGGCGCCCAGCCGAGATCGCGCGCGATCTTGGAGGCGTCGATCGCATAGCGGCGGTCATGACCAGGGCGGTCGGTGACGAAGGTGATCAGGTCGCGGTAGCTCATGCCGCCGGCGCGCGGGCGCCTCAGGTCGAGCAGATCGCAGATCGTCTCGACGACGCCGAGATTGGTGCGCTCGGAATTGCCGCCGACATTATAGCTCTCGCCCGGCCGCCCTTTCGTCGCCACCAGTTCCAGCGCGCGGGCGTGGTCCTCGACGAACAGCCAGTCGCGCACATTGGCGCCGGCGCCGTAAACCGGCAGCGGCTTCTCGTCGAGCGCGTTGAGGATAACAAGCGGGATCAGCTTTTCGGGGAAATGGTAAGGGCCGTAATTGTTCGAACAGTTGGAGAGCACCACCGGCAGGCCGTAGGTCTCATGCCAGGCGCGCACCAGATGGTCGGAAGCGGCTTTGGACGCCGAATAGGGCGAGGACGGCGCATAGGGCGTCTCCTCGACGAACATGCCGCCTTCGAAGGGCAAGTCGCCGAACACCTCGTCGGTCGAGACATGATGGAAGCGGAAGCCGGCCTTGCGCTCCCCCGACAGCCCGCGCCAGTAGTCGAGCGCGGCGTTCAGGATGCGGTAGGTGCCAACGATGTTGGTTTCGATGAAGGCCCCGGGGCCGTCGATCGAGCGGTCGACATGGCTCTCGGCGGCGAGGTTCATGACGATGTCGATGTCGTCGCGGCGCAGAATCTCAAGCACCGCTCGCTCGTGGCAGATATCGGCCTGCTCGAAACGGTAATTATGCGCATTCTCGATCGGCCTGAGCGAAGCGAGGTTGCCGGCATAGGTCAGTTTGTCGAGATTGGTGACGCGGTGGGCCGGGTTGGCGCACAGATGCCGGCAGACGGCCGAGCCGATGAAGCCGGCGCCACCGGTGACCAGGAAATTCATGCCGCCCTCTCTCACGCAAACACCTCCGCCGTGGCGAGCAGAGGCGCCTTGCGATCCTTGTCCGAAAGCTGGAATCCGCCTGGGATCGCCGGCCATTCGATGCCGATTTCGGGATCGTCGAAGCGGATCGACCTGTCATGCCCGGGCGAATAGGTGTCGGTCACCTTGTACAGCACTTCCGTGTGCGGAACGAGCGTGACGAAGCCGTGCGCAAACCCTTTCGGCACCAGGATCTGGTTGCCCTTCTCAGCCGATATTTCCAGCGCCACCCACTTGCCGAACGTCGCCGAGGAACGGCGGATGTCGACCGCGACATCGAAGACGCTGCCGCTTATCACGCGCAGCAGCTTATCCTGGGCGCGCGGCAGCAACTGGTAGTGCAGTCCGCGCAGCACGCCGGCGGCCGCGGAATAGGAGTGGTTGTCCTGCACGAAGGCGAGATCGATGCCGGCCTCGGCGAAACGCCCGGCATTCCAGGTCTCGCTGAAAAAACCGCGCGCGTCGCCGTGCCGCTTGGGCACGATCTCCAGCACGCCGTCGAGGCCGAGCGGCCTGACCTCAAGCAAACCGTTCCTCCGTCAGGTCGGCGGCCCGCTTGCGCAGATAGGCAGCGTATTCATTCTTGCCCAGCCGCGCGGCGCGCTCCAGAACCTTTTCAGCGTCGAGCCAACCCTGCTCCAGCGCTATCTCCTCCGGGCAGGCGATCTTGATGCCTTGGCGATGCTCGATGGTGCGCACGAAAGACGCTGCTTCGAGCAGGCTGTCATGCGTGCCGGTGTCCAGCCAGGCGTAACCCCTTCCGAGGCGGCGGACATGCAATTCACCACGCTCGAGATAGACATTGTTGATCGCCGTGATCTCGAGCTCGCCGCGCGCCGAAGGGCGGATCGTGGAGGCAATGTCGACGACATCATTGTCGTAGAAATATAGACCGGTCACGGCCCAGTTGGACTTCGGCTTTTGCGGCTTCTCCTCGATCGTCAAGGCCTTGCCGGTGACCTTGTCGAAGGAGACCACGCCATAACGCTCCGGATCGTCGACATAGTAGGCGAAGACCGAGGCGCCGCCATCGCGCGTCGCTGCCTCGCGGCAGAGTTGCGACAGGCCGCCGCCAAAATAGATGTTGTCGCCGAGGATCATCGACACACTGTCCCTGCCGATGAAGTCGCGGCCGATGATGAAAGCCTCGGCTAGACCATTCGGCTGAGGCTGCTCGGCATAGGAAAGCTCCACACCGAATTCGGAACCGTCGCCCAGCAAAGCCTGAAAGACCGGCAAGTCACGCGGAGTTGATATGACCAGAATCTGGCGGATTCCCGCTAGCATCAGCACGCTCAGCGGGTAGTAGATCATGGGCTTGTCGTAGATCGGCAGTATTTGCTTAGAAACCGCTAATGTTAGGGGATAGAGGCGTGTTCCGCTGCCGCCGGCAAGGATAATTCCTTTCAACAAGCTCTCCTTGAACTACCGCGGCCCCCGCCTCGACGCCAAGTTGCCCGTGCTTATGTTTCGGGCACTGGCTTGTCAATTGTCGGCTTGATTTCTTCCCGACGCTATTTCACTGCTTTCTACATCCGGCATGCGGCGATTTCGAGCGAATCCGGCTGTGCCGCAAAAGGGGCCGGCGCCAAGCGCCCACCGGCCCTTTGTCATTTGGTCGCGATCAGGAGCGCTTGAGCAGCGCCCAGACCGCCGGCACGAGGCTCGCGGCCAGCGCCACCTTGATCAGGTCGCCGGCGATGAACGGCGCGACGCCGAACTGCCAGGACTTTTCCGGTCCGATGAGCGCCGCCAGCCAGGCAAAGCCCATCGTCATCATGACGATCTCGGCGGCAAGCATGGCGCCGAACAGCTTGCAGGGGTGGCGGTCCCAGCCGCGGTCGGCGGCCCAGCCGGCGATCGCCGCCATCACCACGAAGCCGGCAAGGTAGCCGCCGGTGGAGCCCATCATATAAGCGATGCCGAGGCCCTTTTCCGGCGTGCCCTGGAACACCGGCAAACCAAAAGCGCCCTCGGCGAGGTAGAGAAGGAGCGTCGCGACGGCAAGACGCATGCCGAAGGCCGAGGCGATCAGCAGCACCGCAAGCGTCTGCAGCGAGATGTCGACCGGACCCAACACCACTTTCGTCTTCGCCGACAGGGTGAGCAGGAGGGTTCCTGCAAGCGCCAGAAAGAGCTGGCTGGCAAGCCGGGCCGCGCCCTGGTCGGGCAGAGCGAGAGAAACGAGCGGGCGCATCGTGGTTGCAGTTGCCATGGTCTTCCCCATCGTGGCTGATTTGCTGTGTTTGAGGCGCGTCGCGGAGAAACGAGTTCAGGCGGCGCGCTTCAAGATTTCGTCCTGATGCGTGTCGTTCTCCCAAGACTGCTGCGCAGTTTTGGGCGACATGCATTGATTTTCCTATATTGGCTTCGGCAGGATGCGGCAATCATTTTGCCGCGAGCAGCAGGACCCGGCATGACACTTGAATTCGACGCACGCTTCGATCCTGCCTATGGCCAGGCGGTCACGGTCGCTCCGGACGTCCAGCGCGTCACGGCCAGGAACCCGAGCCCGTTCACCTTCCACGGCACCAACAGCTACCTCGTCGGCCGCGACACGCTGGCAGTGATCGATCCAGGTCCGGACGACGATGAGCATCTCGGAACGCTGCTCACGGCAATAGGCGGCAGGCCGGTCAGCCATATCTTCGTCAGCCATACCCACCGCGATCATTCGCGGCTCGCGGCGCGGCTGAAAGAACGCACGGGCGCTCCCGTGCTCGCCGAGGGCCCGCATCGGCCGGCGCGGCGGCTGCGCATCGGCGAGATCAATCCGCTGGATGCCAGTGCCGATTTGGGCTTCGTGCCCGACATTGCGCTGGCGGACGGCAGCCTTACCCATGGCGACGGCTGGGCGATCCGCACCGTGCTGACGCCAGGGCATACCGCCAACCACGCGGCCTTTGCGCTGGAGGGGACAGGCATCCTGTTTTCGGCCGACCATGTCATGGCCTGGGCCACATCCATCGTGGCGCCGCCCGACGGGGCGATGGCCGACTATATGAAATCGCTCGACCGGCTGATCGAGCGCGACGACCGCCTGCTGTTGCCCGGCCATGGCGGACCGGTGACCGCGCCGCGCAGCTTCATGCGCGGGCTGAAGACTCATCGCAAGATACGCGAGCAGGCGATCCTGGAACGCATCCTGAGCGGCGACCGAACCATCAAGGAGATGGTCGCGGCGATCTATCGCGACACCGACCCGCGGCTGCACGGAGCAGCCGGCCTTTCGGTTCTCGCGCATCTCGAGGACCTGGTGGCCCGCGGTCTCGTCGCCAGCGAAGGCGACCCGGCGATCGACGGGATTTTCAGGCCTGCCGGTTGACTCACTCGGCCGGCGCCGCGCCGACTTGGCCGGCGACCTCCTGATCGAGCTCGGCGAGGAAATCGGTGATACGGTCGGCATTGTCGCCCAAGTCATGACGCCCGTAGCGCGAGGCCGAACGCATGTCGACGACGACCGAATCGCCGTCGTCGGCGACGCGGATGGCCACATCTGCCGGCAGGCCGAGCACCAAGCCCCTGGCGACCGCGGTGATCGTCGCCTCGCTCTGGCCGTTGATGTCGGGATAGGGCGCGGTCAGCTGCCAGTCCCGCCGGTCGAGCACGGTCTCGACAGCATCGACCACGGTTTCGAAGGGCAGGTTGTAGCTCCGCCCGCTAACCAGCGGATATGCTTCCGCCTGCAGGCTCTGCTCGCCGGGCGTCGGCGGTGACAGCGCGGTCATGTCGCTTGTCCGGTCGCTGGTGTCGAGCGCCGGCGGGTCGTCGACGTCGGTCGAAATGTCGCGCAGCGGCGGATAGATGGTCGCCCAGTAGGCGGCGACACCGAAAGGCGCAAGCACCAGCACTGCCAGCAGGGCACCGACGCTGAGATCGCGGCCGCCGCGGTCGCCGAAATTCCACAGCCTCGACAGTGCAAGCCCGGCGAGCAGCAGCGCGAGCGCCGCAAGCAGCGCAACGAGCGCCAGCACCCACAGGAAAGGCGGGGTGTCGACAAAGTCGAGCCGGTAGCCGGCAACGACGGTCAGCAAAAGGACGAGCGAGAATGCCCCGATCCGCCGCGACCAGCCGGCCGCCCTCGACGTCTGCCGTTCAGGAATTGTAGCCATCGTCTGCCGCATTACCCCAGTCCGCATCGAGACTTAGAGCTTTTTGCGCCAGCCTTGAAGCCGAAAGATTTAACAATCCTCAATCCGTCGGCAGCCGATACTCCTTGAATTGCTGGCGCAAGGTGGTCTTCTGGATCTTGCCCGTCGCCGTGTGGGGAATCTCGCCGACGAAGGCGACGTCGTCGGGCATCCACCACTTGGCCACCTTGCCGCTCATGAAGGTCAGGATATCGCTCTTGCTCGGCTCCTTGCCCGGCTTGCGCACGACCACCAGCAGGGGGCGCTCGCCCCATTTGGAGTGCGGCACGCCGATGGCGGCCGCCTCCGCCACATCGGGATGGCCGACGGCCAGGTTCTCCAGATCGATGGTGGAGATCCACTCGCCGCCCGATTTGATGACATCCTTGGCGCGGTCGGTGATCTGCATATAGCCGCTGGCGTCGATATGGGCGACGTCGCCGGTGTCGAACCAGCCCTCGGCGTCGAACTGCTCGGCGCCGACGCCGCCGTAATAGGCGCGCGCGACCGCCGGGCCGCGAACTTTCAGTCGCCCGAAGGTCTTGCCGTCCCAGGGCAGCGCGTTGTTCTCGTCGTCTGTCACCTTCATTTCAACGCCGAAGGGCGGGTGGCCCTGCTTGCCCTGGATATCGAGCCTGGCATCGCCGGTCAGCCCTTCATATTCCGGCTTCATGGTGCACAACGTGCCGAGTGGCGACATTTCGGTCATGCCCCAGGCATGCACCACCTCAACCGCGTATTTGTCCTGGAACTTGGCGGTGATGGCGCGCGGGCAGGAGGAACCGCCGATGACGACCTTGTTGAGATAAGGCAGCTTTTTGCCGGTCTCCTCGAGATATTGCAGCAGCATCATCCATACCGTCGGCACAGCGGCGCTGAAAGTTACCTTTTCGGAGTCGAGCAATTCGTAGATCGAGGCGCCATCCATCTTGCAGCCTGGCATCACCAGCTTGGCCCCGATCATCGGCGCGGCCTGACCGAGTCCCCAGGCATTGGCATGGAACATCGGCACGACGGGCAGGACGACGTCGCGCGTCGAAACGCCCATGGCATCGGGCATGGCGGCCATCATGGCGTGCAGCACGTTCGAGCGATGGCTGTAGACGACGCCCTTCGGATCGCCGGTCGTGCCCGACGTGTAGCACATGCCGGCAGCCGTGTTCTCGTCGAATGTCTTCCAGGCGAAGGCGCCGTCGGCCTCGGCAAGCCATTCCTCATAGGCGACAGCGTTCGGCAACGAGGTTTGCGGCATATGCGCCTGGTCGGTCAGCACGATCACCTGCCTGAGCGACCTGACCTGGCCGGCGATCTTTTCCAGCAGCGGCACGAAGGTCAGATCGACGAAGATCGCCTTGTCCTCGGCGTCGTTCATGATCCAGGCGATCTGTTCGGGAAACAGGCGCGGATTGAGCGTGTGGTAGATCGCGCCGATCCCCATGGTGCCGTACCAGGCCTCGATGTGGCGGGCGGTGTTCCAGGCAAGCGTTGCGATGCGGTCGCCGAGCCCGAAGCTGTCACGCTCCAGCCGCTGCGCTACTTTGAGCGCCCGATGACGGATGTCGGCAAAGGTGGTGCGCACGATCGGGCCTTCGATCGAGCGCGACACGACCTCGCGCCCGCCGTGCTGGCGTTCGGCGTGATCGATCAGCTTATGGCAGAGCAGCGGCCATTCCTGCATCAGTCCGAGCATCTCGGCTCCTCCCCTTTTTCGCGCTTTCGCGTCATTGTTTCACGCATTGTGGAATGATCCGGCGGATTGTCCAGCCACCATAAGTCCAAGGCGGTCGGATGGGCGGAATGACCCGTGAAACCCGCCATAATCCGGCCATCGTCGCCGTTAAGGTTCATTAATGGGCTGGGTGAGATTGGCGAATGGAGAGATTCGCATGGACGTGCAGCTCGATGAAAAAGCCCTCGAAAGCACGCTTGCCGAAAGTCTGGACGATCTGACGCCGGACTCCAAAACCGTTTCCGACGATGAATTTGCCGAAGTCGTCGGCGGCGCGCTGGAGGCCGTCGGCGGAACGCTGCTGTTCAAGATGTGCGTCGAGAATGATGGAGAAGGCCAGTATGTCGCCGCCGCAAGCGTCGGCGACGGCGGTAACCGCCAGTTCCTGCTGCTCACGCTGCCGACCGCCGGCGGCGCGCTGAAGGTCGAGACAGCGGCGAGAAGCAGCAATCCGGTCGCCGGCATCGCTGCCGCCTATGCCGGCCTCATGGACGCATTCAAGGCCGCCGCCTGACTGTCGGCGGTTAGAACATTATTTCGCTGCACGCGACGCGTCATCGCGCCGCCTTGCGCGAGGCGTCGGGCCGATCCACCTTTGACGGACGAGAAGCGGTTCCGAACGGAAAAACCGCCACGCACCTTCCTCAAACTGCCGATGAGACCCGTCTTGGACAAGCGTGCCAACCCCGCCCCCGGCTTTCAGCGCAATCCCGACAAGGTGATAACGATCGAGCCTTATCGCGGCACCGTCACGGTCAGCGCCGGCGACGTCGTCATCGCCCGGTCTACCCGGGCCAGGCTCTTGTCGGAACCGCCCTACCCGGCGGTTTTCTATATTCCCTTCGACGATATCGATCTCAGTAAGCTCGCCAGGACCGAGCATTCGACGCATTGTCCCTACAAGGGCAACGCGAGCTATTGGAGCGTGCTGCCGGCCGGCGACAGCGGCAGGGACGCGATGTGGGCCTATGAGCAGCCTTTCGACGAAGTGGTCGAGATCCGCGATCACGGCGCGTTCTATACGAGCAAGGTGACGGTCGAGACTAAGCCGGAGTGATAGACTGCGGCGGAAAGCATCGCGGATCTCCGAGGTCGCTGAGCCTCCCAGCCGTCGTCATCAACCTCCGCCACCGATCAATCCGTGGTGCCGTCGTTGCCGACGTCGTCGGCGTCGTCCAGCCGAACGAAGGTCAGGCCCTTCTGCTTCAGGGCGAGCAGGCCCTGGACGACACCCTCGCCCGCGGCATGGGTCGGCTGGTTGATGTGAGCGATGATGACGTCGCCATCCTTGGCAGCGGCGATGCGCCGGGCGGTTTCCTTGGCGCCGAGCAGTGAGCCGCCGTCGCCATTGACGGAAAAGCCCGCGACCTTGAAGCCCAGCTTGCGGATCATGGCGATCGCCGACGGGCTGTATTCGGCGGTGGCGCCGCGAAACCATTTCGGCGGCGGGCCGCCGGCGCTCGCAAGCGCCGCGGCACCCGACTCGACCTCGGCCTGAACGGCATCAGGACTGCCGGCACTGCTGATGCCGTAGATCTTGCGGGGCGTGTCGACCGCCGGGATGTGGCGGCCACCGTGGTTTTCCAGTTCGAACAGATCAGGATGCGCGCGCATGATCCCGACAGCGGCGGCGTTGCGCTTCAGCCAGATGCCGGTGACGAAGATAGTCGCGGGAATTTTGTTTTCGACCAGGGCCGAAAGAATGCGCGTATCGGTCTTCCCGCCGCAGGCGTCCAGCGTGAGCGCGACACGGCCACCGCCGCCTTGCGGCGTCAGATGCAACGTCGGTTCGACCAGCGTCCCGGCATTGCCAGCCGAGACCACGACAAGCGATAGCGCGATCGCGCAAAGAGATTTTTGAAGCAAACCCGTCATTCCCATGCCCGGCCCGTCAAGCCGCTCAACCGCAATATGGCGTCAACAAGACGCGCATCTAGGCGAAAATCGGAACGGTTCGCATCCGAAAAGCCACCGCGCGACAATTTGCATGGAGAGTAGCTGTAAAAGCTCAACACGCCTTTAGCAGACTTGAGCTAGACCGCCTGCTCAAGCGCCACGTCGGTACGCGCCAAAAGTTCGCGCACCGCCTCGACCACGGAATCCACTTCAAGGCGCCAGACACAGCATGCCTTGCTCGAATCGGTCCGACGGCACAGGTCGCCGCCGACGCAATCGCAGGGCATGGAGGGGCGCAACGAGATGCTGGGGACCCCGACCGGGCCCCATCGAACAGGATTGGTCCGGCCGAACAGACCAACGACCGGAGTGCCGGCTGCGGCCGCCATATGCATCGGGCCACTCTCATTGCCGAGGAATAACCTGGCCTCCTTGAGCAGCGCCAGCAACGTTTCGAGCGAGAGCGTGCCGACCAGATTGACGACCGGCGTTTTCGCTGCCGCCACGATCTTGTCCGCCGCCTCGTGCTCATCAGGGCCGCCGATCAGCACAGCGTCCAGGCCAGTTTCGGACGATATCCGTTCGATCGCGGCCGCAAAGCGCTCCGGCTGCCAGCGACGCCCGATGAAGCTCGCCCCCGCATGCACCGCCACGAAGGCATTTGGCCGCAAATGATGCTTGCTCAGCAAGGCGAGCGCTTGCGTCGTTTCGAAGGGCAGCGGACGGATAGCCGGTGCCCTGACGCGCAGGTCGACGCCGAGCACCTCGAGCGGCGACAAATAGCGGAAGAGATAATGTTTTTCGCCGAATCCGTACGGCTTCATCCTGACATTGGCAGGCTGGCGCTCAAGCCAGCGCAGAGGTCGCTCCGTCGGATAGTGGCCGACACGAATCGGGGCACGAACCAATCCGGACACCAGCCGCGAAGTCTTGGAATCGGTGATGTCGATGACCATGTCGAAGCGGTGCCGCCGCAAAGTTCGCACAACCCGGACAAGCTCGCGCCCGCGCTGGAGCGGCGTGCCGCGCATGCCGGCACGGCTGAACGAAACGACCTCCGCTGCGATGCCATGCGCTGTTAGAAATCCAGCAAACCTGGCATCGCACAGGAACACGACCTTCACACCTGGATATTCGAGCTGAAGGTTCTTCGCCAAGGCAGAGGCAAGCACGATGTCGCCTATGAACTTGGTCTGCATGATCAGGATCGATCGGAAAGAGGTGGGGGAAATCTGCAACATCTGTTTCACGCCCCGAGTAATTCGGAACCAGAAACTGCCCAGGAACGATGTCGAGATTGAGAACCAGCGCGCGCACGTTCGCGTGAGTTTCCATACGAAATCGTAAGATGGAGCGCGCCGTTCAGGCGCGCTTGGCTCTTCCCTTCGCGGCCTCCACGGCCGCCTGGGCCGCAGCCAGCCGGGCAATCGGTACGCGGTAAGGCGAGCATGACACATAGTCGAGGCCGACCTCTTCGCAGAAGCGGATCGAGGCCGGGTCGCCGCCATGCTCGCCGCAAATGCCGAGCTTGATGTCGGGTCGTGTTCCCTTGCCCTTTTCCGCCGCAATCCGCACCAGTTCGCCGACACCGTCGATGTCCAGCGAAACGAACGGATCCTGTTCGATGATACCTTTCTGCCGGTAGGTTTCAAGGAAGGAGGCCGCATCGTCGCGCGAGATGCCGAAAGTCGTCTGGGTCAGATCGTTGGTGCCGAAGGAGAAGAACTCGGCCGCTTCGGCAATGACATGGGCGCGGATGGCTGCGCGCGGCAGCTCGATCATGGTGCCGGTAAGATAGTCGATCTTGGTGCCGGTCTCCTGCATGACGCTTTGCGCGACCGCATCGATGCGCGCCTTGACGTATTGCAGCTCCTTCACGAGGCCGACCAGCGGCACCATGATTTCGGGCACCACCAGCGCGCCGGCCTTGTGGCCGGCCTGAACCGCCGCCTCGAAAATGGCGCGTGCCTGCATCTCGGCGATCTCGGGATAGGAGACCGCCAGACGGCAGCCGCGATGCCCGAGCATCGGATTGAACTCATGCAGCGCCTCGGTACGCTGCCTGAGCTTGTCCGCCGGCACATTCATGGCGGTCGCGACCTCGGCGAGCTCGGCGTCGGTCTTGGGCAGGAATTCGTGCAACGGCGGGTCCAGCAGGCGGATCGTCACCGGCAAGCCCGCCATGATCTCGAACAGCTCGAGGAAATCCGAACGCTGCATCGGCAGAAGCTTGTCGAGCGCCGAGCGCCTGTCCTTCTCGGTGTCGGCCAGGATCATCTCGCGCATGGCGATAATGCGGTCACCTTCGAAGAACATGTGCTCGGTGCGGCAAAGGCCAATGCCTTCGGCGCCGAAGGAGCGCGCCATGCGCGCGTCGAGCGGCGTCTCGGCATTGGTGCGCACCTTCATGCGGCGCGCGGCATCGGCCCATTCCATGATGGCGGCGAAGTCGCCGGACAGCTCCGGCTGCAGCATGGCGACGGCGCCCTTCAGTACCTGGCCGTTGCCGCCGTCGATGGTGATGATGTCACCCTTGCGGAAGGTCTGGCCCATCGAGATCAGCGTGCCGGCCTTGTAGTCGACTCGCAGCGAGCCGGCGCCCGAGACGCAGGGCTTGCCCATGCCGCGCGCCACCACGGCGGCATGACTGGTCATGCCGCCGCGCGTGGTGAGGATGCCTTCGGCGGCATGCATGCCGTGGATGTCCTCCGGGCTGGTCTCGACGCGCACGAGAATGACCTTGCGGCCTTGCGCCTTGGCATCCTCGGCCTCACCGGAGGAGAAGACGATCTCGCCGGTGGCCGCGCCCGGCGAGGCCGGCAGGCCGACGCCGATGACGTCGCGCGCCGCCTTGGGATCGATGGTCGGATGCAGGAGCTGGTCGAGCGAGGCCGGATCGATGCGGGCAACCGCCTCCTCTTTCGTGATCAGCCCGTCTTTCGCCATCTCGACGGCAATCCTGAGCGCCGCCTTGGCGGTACGCTTGCCGGAGCGGGTCTGCAGCATCCACAATTTGCCGCGCTCGATGGTGAATTCGAGGTCCTGCATGTCGCGGTAATGCTTCTCCAGCCGGTCGGAAATATCGACGAAGGACTGGAAAGCTTCCGGCATCAGTTTCTGCAGCGAGGGCTTGTCAGAGCCCGCAGCGATGCGCGCGGCCTCGGTTATGTTCTGCGGCGTGCGGATGCCGGCCACCACGTCCTCGCCCTGCGCATTGACCAGGAATTCGCCATAGAGCTGCTTTTCGCCGGTCGAGGGATTGCGGGTGAAGGCAACGCCGGTGGCGGAGGTGTCGCCCATATTGCCGAACACCATGGCCTGGACGTTGACCGCCGTGCCCCAGCTTTCCGGGATGTCGTGCAGGCGACGGTAGGTGATGGCGCGGTTGTTCATCCAGCTCGAAAACACGGCGCCGATGGCGCCCCAGAGTTGCTCGCGCGGGTCCTGCGGGAACGGCTTGCCGAGCTCCTCCTCGACCTTGGCCTTGTAGAGCGCGATCACACCCTGCCATTCGATGGCCGTCAGCTCGGTGTCGAGCTCATGGCCGAGGCTCGCCTTCTGGTCCTCGAGAATTTCCTCGAAAACCTCGTGATCGAGGCCCATGACGACGTCGGAATACATCTGGATGAAGCGGCGGTAACTGTCATAGGCAAAGCGGGCATCGCCGGAATCGGCGGCAAGCGCCTCGACCGTCTCGTCGTTGAGGCCGAGATTGAGCACGGTATCCATCATGCCTGGCATCGAAGCGCGGGCGCCGGAGCGCACCGAGACCAGAAGCAGCTTCGACGGATCGCCGAAATTGCGGCCGGTGAGCCTGCCGATATGGTCGAGCGCCGCAAGGACATCCGCTTCAAGCGATGTCGGATAGGTGCGGCCGTTGGCGTAATAGGCATTGCAGACTTCAGTGGTGATGGTGAAGCCCGGCGGCACCGGCAGGCCGAGGCTGCACATCTCGGCAAGGTTGGCGCCCTTGCCGCCGAGCAGGTTGCGATCACCGGCTCGGCCTTCAGCGGCACCGTCGCCGAAGGTGTAAACCCACTTGGTCATGCATGCCCTCCAGGTCCCTTGGAAGATAGACAACACCCGGGCCAAGGCCCCGGTCCCCGCCCTTCCGATCCGAGCGATAAGATGCTGCATTGCGAAAGGCAAGCGCCGGCAAAGCAAGCGCCGCGACTACAATCGATTAAGCAAAAGCTGCGTCAAAAAGACTTGCCGGTGTGAGTTGCGCGAGATAGAACACAACAAGAACAAAGTGGAGTAGCGCGATGAAACTCGAGGGAAAACTCGACTATCTGGAACTTCCGGCCACCGGCGGCACGCTGGACAGCGTCAAATCCTTCTACAGCGCGGCGTTTTCCTGGTCTTTCACCGATTACGGGCCAACTTACTCCGCTTTTGCCGAGGGGCTCGACGGCGGCTTCCAGGCCGCTGCGGGCGAAGCGCCCGCCAGACCGCTGCCCGTGCTCTATTCCGAAAACCTGGAGGAGACGCTGGAGGCCGTTGAGAATGGCGGAGGCAGCATCATCAGGCCGATCTTTTCCTTCCCAGGCGGCAGGCGGTTCCACTTCACCGACCCGGCCGGCAACGAGTTGGCCGTGTGGGGCGAATAGCCCGCAATTCCGGTCGCCGGATCGATCTCCCCTCCAGATTACGCCCGAACGCGGCGGCAATCCGCCGGCGCAGACATGCGGCAAGATTACTTTGGATGTCAGCGGTCCAAGCATTGAGCTTTCGACCGGCTCGTCCTATAAGGCCGCGCGCAGCGGGCACCGCCCGGCTGCTGGGGCGTCGCCAAGTGGTAAGGCATCGGTTTTTGGTACCGACATTCCCAGGTTCGAATCCTGGCGCCCCAGCCAACCATTTTTATCTTTTATTCAATGATTTAGCTCAATCGATCAGGTCTTCGTCTAGGGCACTCGGCTAGGGCCTTGGATGCGTGGACCGGCAGCAAGAATCTGGCGTCCGGAACTGGACTTAAGAGAAGCGGCGCCGTTTAGGACCGCTTCGAATTCACGATAGCATGTGCGGTATGGTGCCAAGGGCCGTAGCCCCTGTTGGCCGCTTTTCGCGATCGAGAGCACGCGGACCATTGTTCACGGTAGCTCAGTCAGCCGGGCTGCGAGGAAAAAAGCGTGGCCGATTGACATACCGATTGGAATTCCAATACCTATAGTATTTAGACGCCCAGTGCTGAATACGGCGGGAGGAGCCAATGGCCGAAAACACGACAGCTGATCCTTCCACGCCTGCCCAGCTTCGCCTCGCGGGCGGAGCGCAGGGGTTCAATTGGCTTCCGGTCTTCCTTGCAGACGAGTTGGGATTATTCGGCAAGCACGGCATTGCCATCAAATACAAGCGCTTCGGCAGCGTCGACAAGGCAACGGGAGCTGTCCTTGAGAGTGAGGCCGACCTTGCGATTACGCCGCCAGAAGGAGCAGTCGCGGACTTCGTGAACGGTGGAGAACTGCGCATTGTTGCGGCCAATGCAGTGCGGCTGCCGATGTCTCTCGTGGCGCGGCCAGAAATCGCCACCCTGGCGGACCTTCGAGGAAAGAGGATCGGCACGTCCTCGCTCACCGAGGGTACTGCGATTTACACGCAGATTGTGCTGGCTTCCCAAGGACTGCACTACCCCGCCGACTACGAATTCGTGCTTGCGGGTATTCATACTAAACGGTGGGAGGCGCTGCAGGCCGGGCAAGTCGACTGTGCTCCCCAGCCCGCGCCGTGGAACTTCCTGGCCGAGGACCAAGGCTACAAGCTGATCGGCGAGGTCAATGAGTTCATACCCGAGATCCTCTTCACCGCGGTCATCGGCCGATCATCGTGGCTGCAAGCCAATCGAGATGTGGTCATACGCTTCATCAACGCCCTGATTGAGGCCCATGCGATCACCAATGAACCGGCGCGGCAGGACGTAACATTGCCGATCTTCCAACGCATCACCACGCCGGAAAGCTCCACCCTGGCCAATCGTGCTCTAGGATACATGCGTGACATGGGCATGTGGCCGGACAAGCTGGCCGTGCCGGCAAACGCGTTGCGCACGACGATCGACCTGATGATCCGCGCGCATTTGCTCGATGAGGCCCTTGGGAGCCAAGCGCTGCACGCCTTCGATGCTTCTTACCTCGACGCCGCTTGCACCACTGTCGGCTGAACCCATCCTGCCGTGCACCAAAGCAATCCCGCAACTGACCCCTCACCTTCGCTTGCCCTTGGAGGTCGACGACCCTAAGTTGCTTGCTCAGATACGCTGGGTATCCCGATACGTTCATTGGATGATCAAAGATGGCGCGACTGACCCGTGAACAAAGCCAAGCCTTGACGCGCGAAAAGCTTTTGGCTTCGGCCAGCGAGATGGTGGCCCGAGACGGCTATTCCGGCGCATCGATCGAGCGGATCGCAGAGGAGGCCGGCTTCTCGAAGGGGGCCTTCTACTCCAATTTCACGAACAAGGAAGACATCTTCCTGCAACTGCTGGAGCGCAACGCCGGCGGAGATGTGGTCGAACTGACCGAAAGGCTTCGCAGCGTTGACGAGCCGAAGGATGTCATCGAATCCATTTGCGAATGGGCCAACCAACGCGCCAGGGACAAGCGCTGGGGAACGCTGGCCATCGACCTGCTGCGCATCGCGCGCCGCGATAACACGCTGGAGGATCGGCACCTGCGCCTGTTCAGGGACCAGTGGGAAGGGCTGGGCAGGCTGTTGTCGGAGAAGCTGTTTCCGTATGGGGATGCGGAACCCCGGCCACTCTATGTCGGCGGTATCGTCCTCGAACTCGTCTATGGCGGCATGTCGAGTTTTATGGACGACAGGGCGCCCGGCGAAATGGTTCGAGTCGCGCTGACGTCGATGCACGAGGCTCATCTTTTTAGACATAAGAACGGAAAGGCCGTGCGCAAGCGGACTGCAGCGTCCTGACGCGAACCATGCCACGCCACGTTGGAAGGCCGACCGATGCTCCTTCGTGGACGGCGGGTGCCTATTCGTAGACAAGTCCCTTCAACCGCAGCCGTTCGCGCATTGAGTTGACGTCCAGGCTGAGCCTGCCTGCAGCGTAGAGGCGACGTTTGTCTTCCTCGGCCGCCTCCCGCTCTCGTGCCGTTCTCGCAACCAACTCGGCATTGGCACGGGGCACCACGCAGACGCCATCATCATCGGCGACGATCACGTCGCCAGGGCAGATGCGGGCACCGGCGCAGATGATCGGAACCTGGCAATCGCACAGCGTCTCCTTAACTGTTCCCTGAGCGAAGATCGCCTTCGACCAGACCGGGAACTTCATCGCTCGCAAAGCAGCCACATCGCGCACGCCGGCATCGATCACGAGGCCTCGGATGCCGAGCGCCATCGCCGATTCAGCCAGAAGGTCGCCGAAAAATCCGTCTTCGCATGGAGAGATCGGAGTCACGACGAGCACATCGCCCGGCCGCGCCTGCTCCAATGCAACATGAATGGTCCAGTTGTCGCCCGGCGCCACCTCGCAGGTAAGCGCATTGCCGCCGATCCTGGCGCCGTCATAGATGGGACGCAGCCGCGAGGCCAGCAGCCCCTTGCGTCCCTGGGCCTCGTGAACGGTTGCCACCCCCAGCGCGCCCAGTGCGTCGCACACTTCGATCGGCGTACGTTCGGTGTTTGTGACGACTTTTGCCATTGATATCTCCAGAGATTCGTGCCAGCCGGACCTCGCTAGCGACCCTGTCGCTTGAGCCTCTCGTCCAGCCGCGGGTAGACTTTGCGCGCATTGCCCTCGAACACCGCCGCGCGGTCGGCTTCGTCGAGGCCCAAAGCATCGATGTAACGGCGCGTGTCGTCGAAGTTGAAGCCGGTCAGCGGGTCAACCGCCTTGACCGCGCCCAGCAGTTCCGAGCCGAAGAGGATGTTGTCCGGACCGATCACGCGAAACAGCGTGTCGATCCCCGCCTGGTGGTAGACGCAGGTGTCGAAATAGACGTTGCGCATCAGGTGCGTGGCGAGATCCGGCTTTTCCATCATGATTGCCAGCCCGCGATAGCGGCCCCAGTGATAGGGAACCGCGCCGCCGCCGTGGGGAATGATTAGCTTGAGGTCTGGGAAAGCGCGAAACAGGTCGCCCTGGATCAGCTGCATGAACACCGTGGTGTCGGCATTGATGTAGTGCGCACCGGTGGTGTGCAGGCAGGCCGAGCACGCGCCCGAGACATGGATCATGGCCGGCACCTGGAGCTCGACCATCCTCTCGAAGAGCGGATACCAGTAGCGGTCATAGATTGGCGGCGCGGACCAGAAGCCGCCGGACGGATCGGGGTTAAGATTGCAGCCGACGAAGCCGAGCTCGTCCACACAGCGCTCGAGTTCAGCCAGCACAGGAGCGAGGTCACCGCTCATCGACTGCGGCAGCTGGCAGACACCGGCAAAGTTCAGCGGGAACAGGTCCACGATGCGCGCAATGAGATCATTGGAGACACGGGACCATTCGGCATTCAGCGCAGCGCTGCCGACATGATGACCCATGCCCGAGGCCCGGGGCGACAAAATTGTCACGTCCGAGCCGCGCTCCTGCTGAAGACGAAGCTGGTTTTCTTCGACGGTCGCGCGAAGCGTCTCGTCGCTTATGGCGGGATAGACCGGACCTGCGTCGCGCTGGCCCTCGGCAAACGCCACCTGGGCCTTGCGATAGGCATGATGCGCCGGGGGCTCGGTGGTGTAGTGACCGTGGCAGTCGATTATCATGGCATTCTCCAACCGCAGCTCAGGGCTCCAGCACATAGTTGGTGAAGCCACCGTCGCCCGAGGCTACGCCGTTGATCGCCTCATTGATCTGGTCCAGCGGATAGGTGTGGGCTTCCAGCGCAGACAGATCGACCGCGCCGGACCGGACCAGCTCCGCTATCTCGATGCCCTCCGCGGTGCTGAGCCAGGCCGAACCGGTGAGCACCATCGAATTGTCCATCCACCATTTGGTGTTGAACAGCATGTCGGCGCCCGTACCGCCGATGTTGACGATGGTGCCGCCGCGTTTGACGCCCATCATCGCGTCCCTCATGGCGTTGACGTCGGCCACCGCGCCAAGGCTGTCGAGCATGAGATCCGCGCCGGAGTGGTGCTTGGAGCGCACCCAGTCCGCGACCTTGCCGTCCAGGCTGGAAAAAATCTCGATCCGGTTCGGCGCGAGGCGCTTCAGCTTTTCCAGCAATGGCTTGCCGCGCGCGACCGCGTAGATGGTGGATATCCCCATGGCGAGCGCGAACATGGTGGCGCCGACACCCAGCGTCCCGGTCGCGCCGTTGATGATCAGCGACTTGCCCGCAAGGTTGCCCAGCTTCTTGAGCGCCGAATAGGACGTGCCGAGATAGCCCATGCGGGCAGCCTGCGGAAACGTCATATTGTCGGGTATCTTGACGATGGCGCTCTGGGGCGCGCGCATGAATTGAGCGAAGCCGCCGCCGGGATAGCGCTTGTAGATTTCCAGGCTGTTGCGATTGAACCCGAAATATCCGGCGAAGGTGAAGTAGTCGCACTTCATCTGGTTGCCGCTGGCGCAGGCGTGGCAGGCACCGCACGAACGCAACGGATTGACGTAGACACGGTCTCCGGGCTTCAAGGCAACGACCTGCTCGCCCACTTCGTGCACGATGCCGGCGGGGTCAAGGCCAAACGTCGCGGGCTTGGGAGGCAGCGGCTGGTGAGGATACCAGTTCTCCCAGTTGTTCAGCACGTTGGCGAGGTTCGGGACCATACCGCAGGCTTTGACCTCGACCACGACATCTGTTCCGCACGCTCGAGGCTTGGCGATCTCCTCGATCCGCATTGGTTCGTTTACCGCATGCAACCGTGCGGCGCGCATCATCACTGTCACGATGTTCCTCCTCAAATACCGCCAACCGGATCGAGTTGACATTCCTATTGGATTGTGGATACCGTACAGTATCTGGATTGGGAGACGCAAGACCCGATTTGCGGTGCCGGTACCAACCATCGCTGCTGCCCTCGGGCCTACGCTCGATTTCGCAGGGTGGCTGGCGGCCAAAACCGGGCCCGCTCACAACGACTGCAGCCGTCACGCTGCTGGGGAGGAGACGTACAATGCCGTTCGAGTTGCAGCCTCAGGACTGCCTGAGGATCCTATGTGGAGTCTGGTTCCTGCCGCATCTGATCGGGAAGGTCAGGAACTTCGATAAGGCGCCGGTCACATTTGAGAAGGCCGGTCTGAAGCCTGGCAAGGCATTCCTTGTCCTGACAATCGTCCTCGAGGTGCTTGCCGCGCTCGGCATGATTTTCAACGTCTATTCGAAAGCAGCAACCGGTTGCGCGATCGTCGTGCTGCTCGGAGCAGCCTACGCAGTGGTGAAGATCAACGGCGCCAAATGGCGCTGGCAGCAGATGGGACCGGAATTCCCGCTTTTTTGGGCGCTCGCTTGCCTCATCTCGGCACTGTGACTTTGAACATCTACCTGGGAGGTTTGATATGCAGGTTCGGCGCATCGTCACTGGCAGGGACAACGCCGGTAAGTCAGTGGTCGTCAGTGACGGTCCCTCCCCTGGGGAAATGGTCCTGCGCCACACGCCAGGTTTCGTATCGTCGCCACAGTGGAAAATCGAGGGGGCGCCAGAGCTGGGGAGCATCGACAACAAGGACCCCATGGAGACGACCGGCACCATGGTCATGCCGGCAGGCGGATCATCGTTCTGGATCATTACTTTCCCTCCCGACAGCGTCTACATGTCATCGGAATGGAACCCCGCGGTAGCTGGTCCCGAACTCATCGAGGCGTCACCTGGCATTGCCGAGCGGATGGAGCCGGACAGCCCTGGCATGCACCAGACCCCGACCGTCGACTACGTCACGGTGGTCAAGGGCAGACTGATCCTGGAACTCGATGACGGCAGGACTGTCGAGCTAAATGCCGGCGACACCGTAGTCCAGCAGGGCACTCGTCACGCATGGCGCAATCCAGGCGACCAGCCGGCGACGATCTCCGTGATCATGCTCGGCGCCACTGTCTGACGCGGCGGTTACCATCCCAGAGACCACACCAGCCTCGGCTGGGCTTCGGACCGCTCAGATCGTTGCCGCCACGTCGGCGAGGATCTGGCGCGTCCACGCATGCAGGCCCGAATAGTGAGAACGCTCGGTCCAATACATGTCGATCTGGATCAGCACCTCGAGAGGGAAAGGTTTTAACGTCAACTTGTCCGAAAGCCGGCGGGCCAGGCGATAGGGAATGGTCGCGACCAGCTCCGTGCCCCGGATCAATGCTTCAAGATTGTCGTGGCTCGGCACGATCACGCTCGGCGTAATCCTGACGTCGATTGCCCGAAGCGCCGCGAAGTACAACGCCTCCCACTGGCCATTGTGGGTCACGGCGATATGCCGCGTCTGCCGGTAGCGATCCATCGTCAGTTCGCCGGCCGCAAGCGGATGGCTGGAATCCATGATGCAAGCGTAGCGGTCGGTGAAGAGTT
Source organism: Mesorhizobium sp. M1A.T.Ca.IN.004.03.1.1 (assembly GCF_003997555.1). Lineage (NCBI taxonomy): Bacteria > Pseudomonadati > Pseudomonadota > Alphaproteobacteria > Hyphomicrobiales > Phyllobacteriaceae > Mesorhizobium > Mesorhizobium sp. M1A.T.Ca.IN.004.03.1.1. The sequence continues at coordinate 436,212 of NZ_RZTV01000002.1, forward strand.
TACGCCGGTAGTAGATATCGCCGAAAATCGCCACCGGGCCGAGCACGATATCGCAAATGTTTTCCTTGAGCTGCTGCTTGCCGTGCACGGCGGATTCAAAAATGTTGACCGGGATCTGGGGCGCCTGCTGCTGGACCTGGCGCACGAAGGCCGGCATCAGGAACATACGCTCGTGATGGTTACAGGAGATCGTCACGCTGCCCGTGGACGTAGCGGGATCAAAACCTTGCAGAGAGGACAACGCCTGCATGCGCTCGAGGACATCGCGCGCTTCCTGGGCGAGTTGACGGCATTTGTCGGTCGACAGGATCGAGTTGCCCTGCCGAACGAACATCGGGTCGTTGAAGGCCTTTCGAAGCCGCTTGATCGAATAGCTGATCGTCGACTGGTTGACGCCGAGGCGCTCCGACGCCTCTGAAAAGGACCGGCAGTCGTTGACCATAACCAATGCCTGCAAAGCACTCAGGTCGATCTGGGCAAGTTCCTCCGACAGCATGGCGCCTACTCTCTATGCAAAATTTCGATCACCTGTATCGAACCTATTGGGTTGTTAGATGTCCTGCAAGGGCTTAGCCGGAAAGGAGCTGCACAGGAGGATTGAAAATGGCTGCTAATCTCGAACAGAAGATCGCTGACGCTGGAAGCGCCCAAACCATGCTCTGGGAATCGCAGAGCCCGCCGATCGTCAGCACGCCGGTGACGCCGGAATTCACCAACTGGCGCGACGAACAGCTCGCTTGGCGCAGCAACGCCGTGCTCTATGACCAGTCGCACCATCTCGCCGACCTGAACATCCGCGGCAAGGATGCGCTGAAGCTCATCCGCGACACGGCGATCAACAGCGTTGAATACTTTCCCGTCAACGCCGCGAAGCAGTATGTAGCGGTCAACGACGAGGGCCAGCTCATCGGCGACAACATCCTGTTCCGCTATGAGGAAGACGAATTCCAGGCGGTGGGCATTCCGCCGACGATCAACTGGCTTCAGTATCATGCCGAGACCGGCGGTTACGACGTCGAGCTTGTGCGGGACAATCCGTCCTATGCCCGCAAGGGAAATCCGCTGTGCTACCGCTACGAGATCCAGGGACCTGGCGCGTTCAACGTGATCCGGGAACTCATCGGCGGCGAGCCGCCGGATGTGAAGTTCTTCCACGGCACCCGCTTCACGATCGCCGGCAAGATGGTCCGCGCGCTTCGCCACGGCATGGCGGGCGAACCAGGCTTCGAGTTCGTCGGGCCCTGGGCCGATCATGAGGTCGTTCGGGCCGCTCTGCTCGAGGCGGGCAAAAAGCACAACATGATTCAGGTCGGCGGCCGGGCTTACCTGACCAACTCGCTCGAGTCCGGATGGCTTCCGCGCCCGTTGCCGGCGTTCTACTCGGGCAAGAGCACGGCGGGCTTCCGCAAGTGGCTTAGCGCGGACGAGATCGATGCCAATGTGTCTCTAGGCGGAAGCTTCTTTTCCGAAAACATCGAGGACTATTACTTCTCGCCCTACGACGTGGGCTACGGAAAGATCGTCAAATTCGACCACGACTTCATCGGCCGCAAGGCCCTCGAGGCCCAGGTCGCCGACGGCCAGACCACGGCCAACCGCAAGGTGACGCTGCAGTGGAACGGCGACGACGTCGCCAAGGCGTGGGCCTCGATGTACCAGCCAGGTGTCGGAGCGAAGTTCATCAACCTTCCGATCGCCCACTACGCGACCTATCACTACGACCGGGTCGAGGCGCCAAACGGAAGCTTGGCCGGGCGTTCGCTTCATACCGGATACTCGGCCAACTACCGTTCGATGATGTCGATCGCGGTCGTGGATGCGGCAGTGGCAGAGCCTGGCACCGAACTGGTGGTGGTCTGGGGCGAGCCCAAGCCATCCTCCAAGGTGCAGGTTGAAGACCACGTGCAGTTCAAGATCCGCGCCACCGTCCACCCGGCGCCGATCGACGCGCACGCACGCACCAGCTATCGCAAGAACGCCTAAGCCGCACGCCTGAACCGAGGGCGGCATCACGGCCGCCCTCTCCTCACGGCAACCGCACCCGACGACAACAGACTGGCGGGACCTCCTGCCGGTGTCGCCTTGCGACGCGAGAAACCGCCTTGCCCTTCAGCTCGGCCGTCAACCCGGAGACCGGGTATGGAAAAGTCCTATCTGCTTACGCTCCAATGCAAGAACCGGCCGGGCATCGTCGCCGGCGTGGCGAGCCGTTTGGCAGCACATGGCGCCAACATCACCGCGGCCCAGCAATTCGACGACTCCGAGACGGATCGGTTCTTCATGAGGGTAGCGTTCGATTTGCCTTCGCCCCTCGATGATCTCGCCGGGCGTTTTTCCGAGGAGGTCAACCGCTTCGGCCTGCAATGGACATTGCGGCCCCAGAACCTGCCCCGCAAGGTTCTGCTGCTTGTCTCGAAATTCGACCACTGCCTGGTAGACCTGCTTTACCGCCAACGACTGGGCGAGTTGCCCATGCAGGTTGTCGCCATCGTCTCCAACCATCCGCGAGAAGGTCTCAACCTAACCTCCGACGACACCATTCCCTTCCACCACTTCCCGATCAGCCATGAGACCAAGGCCACCCAGGAGGCGAAGATCAAGCGCGTGATCGAAGATAGCGGCGCCGAGCTTATCGTGCTGGCCCGCTATATGCAGATCCTATCCGACGACTTCTCAGCCTATCTCTCCGGCCGCTGCATCAACATCCACCATTCTTTCCTGCCGGGTTTCAAGGGCGCCAAGCCCTATCACCAGGCGCATGAGCGCGGCGTGAAGATGATCGGAGCAACGGCGCACTACGTCACCGAAGACTTGGACGAGGGTCCGATCATCGCCCAGGACGTCGAACATGTGACCCATGCCGACACGCCCGAGGACCTCGTTCGCAAGGGTCGGGACATCGAACGCCGCGTGCTGGCCCGCGCGGTCGCCTTCCACCTTCAGGATCGGGTCTTGCTCAATGGACGCAAGACCGTCGTCTTCGCCTAACAACGGAGCCACGCGCATGGAAAAAGCTGCTATCCGCCCCTCCTCTATCGACGCCTCGATCGAGATGGCGCCAAGCCAGGTGATCGACTCCCCTGACCTGCCGGGCCTTTTCCCGTCGGGGGTCCGGGTCTACATCACCGATATCGGCCTGGCGGACACGCCGACCCTGGTCAAGGCAGCGCGTCGCGTCGCGGACCTTGGCTACACCGCGGTTCCCCATATGGCCGCTCGCCGACTGACCACGCGCCAAGCGCTGGAAACGCGGGTGAAGGCTTTGGCTGAGGAAGCGGGTGTCCGCGACTTGCTCATCATCGGCGGCGACGTGGCTACCCCAGCCGGTTCATTTTCCTCCTCTTTCGAGGTGCTCCAGACTGGTTTCGTTGACAAGTACGGCATCACCGAGGTTGGTATAGCCGGCCATCCGGAAGGCAGTCGCGACTTTGGCGACGAGGCGGCGATTGCAGCGCTCCGGATGAAGAGCGCCTGGGCCGAGCGGACCGGGGCAAAGATGCGTGTCGTCACCCAATTTGGCTTCGACGCGGACAAGTTCATCGCCTGGGCGGACGGCCTGGCGGTTTCCGGGGTGGACCTGCCGATCCATCTTGGCGTGGCCGGTCCTGCCAAGATCACGACCTTGCTAAAATACGCCGCCTTGTGCGGCGTCGGCAATTCGCTGAATTTCTTGAAAAAGCGCAGCGCCTCGCTTGCCGCCCTTGCCACCAGTCACTCGCCGGAGAGCTTCGTCGGCCCGATCGAGCACCATCTGCGGGCAAAGCCGGAGTCGGCAATCGCGCAGCTGCATGTCTTTCCGTTTGGCGGCATCAAGAATACGGCCAGGTGGCTCTACGAGCGTGGCTCGTGGCAAGGCCTCGAAGCCGACGATCGCTCGTCGATCGCTTAAGCGCGCAGCCACCTCCCGAGAGCCGAGCCAGACCATGGCGCGCCGATCGTCGGCGCGCCATGGTCTCTCGTTGCCGCTACATGGGCGAATGTTGCGGCACGATTGCCACGCGCAGCCTATCAGTCAGCACCGCCGGACATCCGCGAGGACGTCCGGCGCGCTCAGGACAACGCGAAGCCGCCGTCAGCTGCGGCCGCGCCCCTCCGTTTCGATGCGCAGCGTGACCTCGTCCCCGATCAGGGGAAGATTGGCCGTCATGCCGAAGTCGCTGCGCTTCAACTTGGCAGTCGCGCTGAAGCCGGCCTCAAGACTGCCGTCCCACGGGTTCTTGCCCTGGCCGTTGAAGGTCACGTCGAGCGTCACCGGCTTGGTCACACCGGCGATGGTGAGATCGCCCGTGATGGTGCCCTGCTTGTCGCTGGACTTGGTGAATTTGGCGCCGACGAAGGTGATCTCCGGAAACTCGGTGGCATTGAACCAGTCGGCGCCCTGGATGTCGCTGTCGCGCTGGGCATTGTTGGTGGAGATGCTGGACACCTTGACCTTGGCCTGCAGCTTGCTGGCCTCAGGCGCGTCCTTGTCGAAGGTGAATTCCCCGGAGAACTCTTTTGCGACGCCGATGACGTTGGAGAAGCCGAGATGATTGATGAAGAACACTATGCCGGAATGAACCGGATCGATGTCGAACGTGATCGGCTGTGCGGTTGCCGGCCCGATTGGCGCCGTTGCGAGTGCAGCTAGCAAAGCTAGTTTCAGTCTGTAATTCATTCCATCCTCCTTTGTTGATGCACGAAAAGCGAATTCACAGCGGAAGGCTGAACCCCTTCCGGGCCAGCATGACTGCGACTGCCGCGACGGCCGGCACCAGGCAAAACCCTGCGAAGACGAACGTGGCGAGTGCAGGGGTTTTCTGATCGAGACGATCGAGGATCACGCGGCAGGCCGAAGAGACCAGGAAAAGCAGCAGGAGCACCGCAAGGGCGAGAAGGTCGATCTTGCGGGTGATCAGCGCGACGGTCTGCGCCACAGCCATCATGCCCGCCGCTCCGCCGAGCAAGGATGCCCATCCGAAGCGGTAATTCGGCCGGGACAGGTGCCCAACCACGATGCCGGCGATGCCAAAGGCGACGCCAAGAGACAGTTGCAGGCTGGATGATGAAGCCCCCATGAAGGCAATGGGAGCAAAGCCTGCGCTGGCAACCGCGAGCATGATCGCAGGGCGCAGGCCTGATCCCTCATCGGGATAGTCAGCTTCCCGATGAAGTGCATATAGCGCTGCCGCTCCGGCCAGAGCGGCGACAACCAGGTCGAGAGGCTGCGCCAGGGCAATCGTATCGCCGATGTAAGCTGCTGAGGCGACCGGCATTGCCGCCAACAGCAACTGTCCGAGCCTGCGGCTGCCTGTCCATTCCGTCGCCACGCCCAGGATCGATCCAACCGCCGCCAGGTAGAACACCTTGCTGACGGCGCCGACCGGAGGGAAGGAGGGAAGGCGATTGTAGGTCAACCAGTAGGACAGGAAGAAGCCGAGCGGGATCAAGAGATCGTACCAACGGCGATCGACGCGCCCCCATCGCATCAGGCCGCTCAAGGCGAACGACAAAAGGCCGCAAATGGCGACCGCCAGCATAACGGCCTCCTGCGGCGATCGGGCAACGCCAATCACGTCGCATTACCGTTGTTGGCTACAGGATAGCGGGCACACGCTCGCGGCACCTTGCGGCAGGATGAAGTCACACCGTCCTCCCCGGTCTGAGTTCTCCATGACCGGCCCCTTCTGGATACCGGTCAGATTTCAAATACCAAAGCGTATCTCACTAACCTTGTCAATCCGACTGGGCAGGTGGCCGGAACCCGCCTCGCCTTAGTGCAGGTGCACCGGCGAAGTCGGTTGACATACGACTCAGACTTCAAATACTATATGGTATCTAAAGTGGGACAGACGCGGAAGCGCCGGTTCCGCTGGCACGCCTGGGAGGAGTGCGTGGCTGTGCAGGAACATATCAAAGCCTATCTGCCGGTGCTCGCGGCGGATGGCGTATCGGTCAGCTTCGGAGGCGTGCAGGCGCTCGACAATGTCTCGCTCGACGTCGGCGATGGCGAGATTTGCGGCTTGATCGGCCCGAATGGCGCGGGCAAGACCACCTTCCTGAATGCCATCACCTGCCTTGCACGCCTTCAACGCGGCACCGTAGAGCTGTCGGGTCGGATAATCTCCAATTCGGCGGTGCGCGACATCATCGGTCTCGGGATCGCTCGGACATTCCAAAATGTCGGCGTATACGGCTCGCTGAGCGTCCTGGAGAACGTCATGCTCGGCGCACACCACAAGATGGGTGGAAAAGTCGCGCGTGCCCTTCTCAATCCCTTCGGTGCGTGGGCCGAGGAGAAGACGGTCCGCCGCAAGGCTGAATCAATTCTGGATGAATTGGGAATGGCCGCATTATCGAGCGTGCGCGCCGACTCCCTGCCCTATCCCTTGCAAAAGCGGATGGAGATCGCACGCGCCCTGGCGGCCGAGCCCAAGCTCCTGTTGCTGGATGAGCCGGCCGGCGGACTGACCCATGGCGAGGTCACCGAATTCGGCACCCTCGTCAATACGATCCGGCACAGCCGCAGGCTCTCGATCCTCCTGATCGAGCATCACATGGGTCTGGTGATGAGCCTGTGCGACCGGATCCATGTGTTCCACCTCGGTCGAAATCTGGCGTCAGGACGCCCCGAAGAAATCAGGACCAATGAAGCCGTCATCGGCGCCTATCTCGGGAGGAGCACGTGAGACTGCTTGACGTCCGCAATCTCTCGGCCTCCTACGGCAAGGTACGGGCGCTTTTTGACTGCTCGCTCGCAATCGCGCAGAACGAATTCGTCGTCCTGCTCGGCGCCAATGGCGCGGGAAAAACCACTTTGCTGCGCGCCCTTTCGGGCACGATCCGCTCGGCCGGCGAGATCGCCTATATGGGAAGCGACTTGCAAAAGATGGCGCCGGAACGGCGTCTGCAACGCGGCTTAGCGCAGATTCCCCAGGGCAGAGGCACTTTCACGGAATTCACGGTCGACGAGAATCTGACGCTGGGCGCCACAATCGTCTCCGATGCCCGCCAGGTCCGACAGGACAAGGAGCGGTGGTACGATCGCTTTCCGCGATTGCGCGAACGACGCTCCCAACTGGCCGGCAATCTGAGCGGAGGCGAGCAGCAGATGCTCGCGGTTGCGCGAGCGCTCATGTCGCGGCCAAAACTGCTGCTATGCGACGAGCCGTCATTGGGTCTCGCACCCGTCATCACGCGCGAAATATTCGCGATCTTCAAGGAACTCCGCGACATCGATGGCTTGACGCTCTTGGTCGTGGAGCAGAACGCGGACCTGTCGCTCAAGTTCGCCGACCGCGCCTATGTCATCGAGGCCGGGCATATCGTGGCCGGCGGCTCAGCCGGCGCGATACTTGCAGATGAGCATATCCAGAAATCTTACCTTGGGGACTAACGTGGCGACGTTTTACCAGATCATTGTTTGCGGCATTGCCCCAGGCGGAGTCTACGCCGTGCTGGTCATTGCCCTCGTGCTGGTCTCGCGTCTTACAAGGCGGGCGTCGGCCGACCGCCTCGATGCAGCCTCCTTCATCGACATTCACGATACCGCCGGACTGCCATTCCTGATGGTGGTAACCGCCATTTCCCCGTCCTCAAACGCCAGGGTTCCCTTGGCCAAGGCTCTCGGATCGAAGGCGCGCAGGTCGACGGCCTCGGCGTTGCAGTTGGGAGGCTGGGCTTGACCCTTTTCCTGCAAATCGTCCTCAGCGGTCTTGCCACCGGCGCCATCTATGCGGCTCTTGCCCTTGCACTGGTGTTGATCTTTCGCGCCACCAACGTCGTCAATTTCGGTCAAGGCGAAATGGCGACTTTCTCGGCATACTGCACCTGGCAGCTATGCCTGTGGGGCCTGCCATTGTGGCTTTCGATTGCAATCGGCCTGGCCGGTTCCTTTGTGCTGGGAATCTTGGCGTTTCGGGTCTTCGTCCGCCCGCTCCTGGCAGCACCAGTCGAGGCGACAGTGGTCGTCACGCTCGGCATGTTTGTGCTCTTCCAGGCGATGGTGACGTGGCTCTGGGGCGCCGAGCAGAAGCCGTTCCCCAGCCTTTTTCCCGAAGGCAGCTTCAGCCTCGGTGAGGTACAGGTGCTGGCTTCGTCGGCCGGTACCTTGCTGATCCTCATTGTCCTGGCCGCGGCCATCGCCTCCCTCTTCGCCTTCACAAGGCTTGGGCTCTCCATGCGTGCCGCGGCCTTCGACCGCGTTCGCAGCGTTCTGGTGGGCATCAACGTCGAGCGCATGCTGATGCTCGGCTGGGGTTTCGCCGCGGCGATCGGAATGATCGCGGCGGTGCTGGTCGCGCCACGGCTGTTTTTGAGCCCGACCATGATGACCCCGATCCTATTCTACGGCCTTGCCGCGGCAACCGTTGGCGGCTGGGACAGTCCGCTCGGCGCGATAGCCGGAGGCCTTCTGGTGGGCGTCAGCGAGAGCCTTGGCGCCAACTACATCGGCTTTCTGGGTGCGGACATGCGCATCGCGGTCCCGATCGGGCTCACCCTTTTCGTCCTGCTGGTCAAGCCGGTCGGTCTGTTCGGCTCACAGAAGGTCACCAAGCTATGAGCAACGACATTCGGCGCACGGTCGCGGCAACCGCTGGTTTTGTGCTGGTCGCCGCATTGCTGCCGGCCACTTTGTCAGGCTTCCAGTTGCAGCAGGTGAGCATCGCCATCTCCTATGCGGTCGCCATTCTTGGCCTCAACCTGCTTATGGGGTTTGCCGGGCAGATCTGCCTCGCCCAGGGGACGCTGTTCGGCATCGGCGCCTACGTCACCGCCCTCTTGAACGCGACCTATGGCGTCCACCCGTTGGCGACCCTGCCTGCGGCAGCTGTTTTTACCGCGCTGGCCGGTCTCGTCGTCGGACTGCCGGCCCTGCGTCTGCAGGGGCTGCAACTTGCGATCATCACGTTTGGTGTCGCGGCGGCCTTTCCGCAGCTTCTGTTGAAGCTCGGCAGTTGGACGGGCGGAGTCTCCGGCTTGCCGATCGATTCCCTGGAGCCGCCTGCGTTCCTGGCCGATTACTCCGAGCTCTGGCTCTATCTGGTGTCGCTGGGGTGCGCCTGCGTCGCGGCATTCATCGTCTATCTCGTTCTCCTCGGCGACGTCGGCCGCGCGCTCCAGGCGCAACGGGACAGTCCGCAGATCGCGGAGGCTCTCGGCGTCAACCTGACCAAGACCAAGCTGTGGGCGTTCGCCATCAGCTCTGCGCTCGCCGGACTTGGCGGCGGCGTCTTCGCGATCCTCAATGGCTTCATCAGCCCGCAGTCCTTTCTCGCCCCACTTTCCATCACCATCGTGATCGGGAGCATCGTAGGCGGCTCGACAAGCATTGTCGGCGCCTTCATCGGCGGGCTGTTCATCACCTTCGTCCCGACCTGGACGTCCAGCATCAATCTCGCACTCGGCAACGTCATCTACGCGCTGGCACTAATCGGCATCATGCTTCTGGCGCGCGGAGGGGTTGCCGGTCTGCTGGAGAGACTTGCCGCTGCCTTGACGGCGCGGTCGAACGCCAACGGCAAAGCCGGATCAATCAGCCAATTAGGGAGGAAGTTATGAGACCATGTTTACGCATGCCAAGAATGCTTGTGACGGCGGCAATACTTGCGCTAGCCGTCGGTGTCGCTCCGGCGAAAGCTGACGAGGCACCGGGCATCACCGACAGCACCGTCAAGATCGGCATCACCGGTCCGCTCACCGGTCCCGTCGCCGTCGTCGGCGCGGTCGCAGAAGGCATCCGCGCCCGGGTCGAGGCCGCCAATTCCCAGGGCGGCGTCAAGATGTCCGACGGCAAGACCCGCAAGATCGAGCTCGTGATCAAGGACGACATGCTCGATCCGCAGCGAACGCTTGCGAATGTGCGCGAGATGGTGGAGCAGGACAAAGTTTTCGCTCTCGTCGGCACGGCTGCCACGCCGAACAATGTGGCCATCGGACGCTATATCGAGCAACGCAAAGTCCCCAATGTCTTCATATATTCAGGCGTCCACAAGCTGAACGCGCCGCAAGAGGAAATAGGGTTCGTCCCGGCCTTCTCGACCGAGGCGGCGTCGTTCGCCACTTATCTGAAGGACAACAAGCCCGAGGCAAAGGTCGCGCTCCTCTATCTCAACACCGAGACCGGCGAAACCTTCATGAAGGCCTTCGACCAGGCCATCGACGGCTCAGGCGTCAAGGTCGTCGATCGGCAACCGGTGACTTCGCAGGATCCGACCGTCGAAACGCAACTGACAGCGCTCAAGGCTTCCGGCGCCGATACGCTGGTGATCATCGCCGCGCCGCAACAAGGCGGTGAAGCAATCCGCTTCCAGGCCGAGAGCGGCTGGAAGCCGCTGACGCTCGTCACCAACCTTTCCTCGGCCTACCCGATCCTGCAGGCGGTGGGGCTCGAGAACGCCAAGGGCATCATCACCTCGAATTTCCTGAAACCGATCGTTAGCCCGGAAAAAACCGGTGATGCGGGTATCGACCAGTATCTGGACGATATCGCCGCGGCCAAGGTCAACTTCGTCTTCGCCAACACGATCGGACAGGTCGGCTACGCGACCGGCGATGCTCTTGTGAAGGCGCTCGAGCACATGAAGAAGCCGACCCGGGCTGAGCTCCTCGACACCGTCTTCAACATGCAGAAGTGGGACGATCCACTGTTGCTGGACGGGATCAAGCTGAACACCAAAGCCGGCTCCGATATTTTCCCGATTGAGGCACTGCAGCTCTATCAGTTCGACGGGCAGAAGTACGTGCCTGTTGGCAAGCTTCTGGATTTCGAGGGCAAGACGGAAGAGTAACGGACGATCGACACAGGTTGCTGCCGGCTGCGAGCGTCCGCGTTTTGCGGGCGCTTTGCTCGCGAGGGCGAATTTCGATTTGTTTGAGCCATTCGTGAGCCGACAAGATCGTCGGCGGTCCTATCTGCAACCCGTTTTTGCCGGAAGTCATTCGGCAGAAAGATGCTGGCGAAGGCCAATTCGGATTCCGTTGCGCGTGACGGCAGATCCAGCTTCAGGCAGTTTGCACCTGCTCTGCGTACCGGACGCAACTTCCCCATTCTAGCCAATATGGTAGAGATTGGGGCTGGTGCAAATTCCGGTACGAACGGCAATGAACCTTCAAACCAGAGCCCGGTCCATTCTCGATAGCGAAGTCGTCTGGGACGCCCATTCCGGCTTCATGCCGGATCCTGCCGCGGACTTGAACAACCTGCGGATCTGGCGAGACGCCGGTGTCGACTATCTGTCCATCGATGTCGGGTTCGATCTGCTGCCCTGGGAAATGACGGTGACCAATCTCAGCTGCTTCCGCCACTGGATCCTGGCGCGTCCCGCCCACTACGTGCTCGTCTCGTCGGCCGACGAAATCCTCGCTGCCAAGGCGCAAGGCAAGCTGGCGGTCACCTTTGACATCGAAGGCATGAACGCCCTGGACGGCCGGATTGAGATGGTCGAGTTCTACCATGGCCTTGGCGTGCGCCAGATGCTTTTCGCCTATAACCGCAACAACCTTGCCGGCGGCGGATGCCATGACGAAGACCCGGGTCTGACCGCGTTCGGTCGGCAGGTGATCGACGAGATGAACCGCCTCGGCATGTTCGTGGATGTGAGCCACACCGGCTATCGCACCACCATGGACGTGATGGAGTACACGGACCGGCCAGTCATCTTCTCGCACTCCAATCCGAAAGCGCTCTGCGCCCACGGTCGCAACATCACGGACGAGCAGATCAAGGCCTGCGCCCGCACCGGCGGCATCGTCGGCGTTGTCGGGCTCAGTCGTTTCCTTGGCGAGGCGCGCACCGATTCCGAACGGCTGGCCGACCATGTCGAATATCTGATCGATCTCGCTGGCCCACGCCATGTTGGCATCGGCCTCGACCATGCTTTCCCGGTCGAGATCGAAGGCATCGACGACATCATCGCCAGCAATCCGCATTTCTGGCCGAAGAGCGAATATGCGGGAGAAACGACCTATTCGGCACCAGCCCAAATGAAAGAGCTGACCGAGGTTCTGCTTCGTCGCGGTCAGCCGGAAGGAGCGGTCCGCGACGTCATAGGCGGCAACTTCATGCGCCTTGCCCGGGAAATCTGGAAATAACCACCGGAGCAGCTGTCGAGCGCTCCGTGGGACCTTCTTTTGGTCAGGCGGGTTGGTCCGCGCCAAGAAGGACGCGCAGCTTCGCGACGGCCGCATCCGGACTGGTCGATACGGGGATGTTCGTCGCCGCTGTGACCGCATCCCGCGCGCGCACCATGGAGAACTGTGCCAAGACGATCGCATCGAAATCCTTCAGCTTGGCGGCTTCAGCCGCGATCAGCCGGTTGTGGGTTTCCACGTCTCCTGCACGCACCGCCTCGATCGCGCCCGGCACGAAATAGCTCGTGATGGTGGCAGCTTGGCCCATACGGGCGGCTTCGTCCCGGAACTCCTGCTCCATTCCTTCCCTCGACGGCGGGAAAGTGTAGAGCATTGCGGTGCGACCGCCACGGCGGATCGCCGTCTCAAACATGGCCTCGTTCGGTTTCAGAACCGGAACGTCCAGCTTCGCCGCGGCCTGTTCAATCGCTTGCCCGAACGCCGAGCAGGTGAACAGCACGGCATCGCTTCCGATCGAACGGGCATAGCTGGCCAAGGCCTCGACGCGCCGGACCATGTCGCTCGTCAGGTCAGCGGTTTTGGCGCGGTCCACTGCCAGGCTGTCCTCGAGGATATTGACGGTTTCGGCGCCAGGCCATCCCGCTTCGAACGCCCATCTGATCGGCTCCATCGAGATGGGCGTGGCATGGATCAGGGCAATGCGAGGCTGTGACGTCATTGTGCGAGACCGAATGATAAACGAGGCCGCCCCGAGAGCAAGCGGCGTTGGTACCGATGACTATTTCGGGGCTGCCGCCGCGAAGACCCATACGCTCTCGGCAGGGATCCGCGCCCATACATTGCCCGAGGCAAGTTGCCGCGCGCCGTGCGCCTTGGCGACGAAGTCGCCACGGCGCAGACGGTACTCCCGCTTGTCGCCGAGATAGATGCTGTCGTCGAGATGCATCTCGATGCCGTCCGGGTGCAAGGGACCGCGGTACTTCGAGATCGACACTCTCGCGATGGGCGGGATCATCCCGCTTATCCTTTCGAGGCCAGCTCACCATGGCAAGGAGGGAGGAAGGCGACCGCAGACCCAATAAGTGATCGCCCTTGCCCTCGATCACGTGGCGAGACAGCCATCACAAAGCCCGTCGCCTCGAGCGCTACGAGCGTGCGACGTTTTGGCCATGAAAACCGAGAACCGTGAGTGGCCGAACCCGGTTGCGCATAATCCGGCGGAAGAGTTCCACTTCGGGTAAGGTTGAAGGCCGCAGGAGGCAGGATCGGGCTATCTTTCCCGAAAGGCGCGCTGGAACGAGTCCACCAGCGGCTTGGTCAGATAGCTCAGAAAGGTTCGCTCGCCGGTTGAAATGAAGGTTTCGACCGGCATGCCTGGGTAGATCTGCTCGGGCTTGACCTGCGGTGGCAGCTTGTCGGCCATCTTAAGCCGCACGGTGTAATAGGGCTGTCCAGTGCTGGGAGTGGTCAGCCGGTCCGCCGAAATGTAGAAGACCTTTCCCGGCACTTTTGGTGTTGTCCGTGCGTTCAGGGCCGTGAACATCATGTTCGCGCCTTGGCCGACTCGGATAGAATCGATGTCTTCAGGCTTGATCTTTGCCTCGACGATAAGTTCCTTCGTCGGCAGAAGCTCCATCGCAGGCTCGCCAGCACGAATGACGCTGCCTTCGGAATTGTAGAGAGAGCGGACGATGATGCCGTCCGCCGGGGCACGAATGGTCGTTCGCACCAGGACCGATCGAGCGGCGTTGATTTGTTCCTCAAGGTCGGCCACCTCTACCCGGGCCTTGTTCAATTCCGTGACGGCATCCTCGACCCGGGTGGTTGTTAGTCTTTCAATCTGCTGGCGCGCTTCCACGATCTGGGTGGCCGCGCTGGCGATTTGCGCCTCCAGCGATCCCTCCTGACCTACCAACTCGGCGGTGCTGCGCAGAAGATCGGTGTATTCGGAACGATTTGTCAGTCCCTTGTCGAGCAAGTGCTTTTTGCGTTCCGTCTCGGCATTGACGATCGCGAGCTGGTTTGCCGCAGCATCCTTTTGCGCCTTCAAGCCGGCAACAGCTTCCTGAAGGGCTGCCACCCGTTCCCTAAGGATCTCCTGATCTGCGCCATAGCGCGCTAGCCGAGCCCGGAACTCCTTGGTTTGCTCTGCAAAGACGTCACTGAATTCGGACGCGTCTGAGTAGGCGCCTAAATCGCGGGGCAGGACGATTTTCTCCAGGCCATCCCGTTCTGCCTCGAGCCGCGCGATCTCAGCCTTTTGTGCGACCCACTGTTTGAGGACTCGGTTGAGCTGCGACTGCGCCACCGTTGGATCGAGCACGATCAGCGCCTGCCCTCGTAAGACTCTGTCACCCTCTCGAGCTTTGACGCTGCTGACCACGCCACCTTCGAGATGCTGGATCATGACATTCTGTCCAGCTGCTGCAATCACTCCTGGCGCGATCGTTGCTCCGGCAATCGGCGCCATTGCGCCCCAGAATACGAAGCCAAGCAAGAAAACGGACACGCTTGCATACCCCGCGAGCGTGATGCGATCTGTGCGTGTGTCGACGTTGCGCTGCCAGCTATACGTGCTGGCGCCGATGGCTTGGCTAGTCATTAGCGACCTTTATCTCGCCTCGAGCAGATGAGGGGAAAGGCACCACTCCTTCGCGCGACTGAGAGGCTGCGGGCCACCCCGCTTGGGCGCGTCGCTCGACAAGTCTATCGAGCACGCCCTTGGTCAAACCGTAGATCTCGACCTGGCCATTGCGTAGCATCAATACGCGATCGCATTTGGAAGCGAGAGAGGGCCGATGGGTTATGACAAGCACGGTCGTTTTTCGTGAACGCGCTCCGCTAATCGCGCGCTCGAGCGCGGCTTCGCCGTTGGAATCGAGATTTGCATTGGGCTCGTCGAGAACCAGCACCTTGGGATCGCCGTAGAAGGCCCGAGCAAGCCCGATGCGTTGCCGCTCGCCACCCGAAAGGCGAACGCCGGTCGGGCCGATCAGCGTCGAGTAGCCATCCCTCTGACCCAGGATGAGCTCATGCACTTGGGCCCGCTGGGCTGCTTGAACCAACTTCTCGCTGGGCGCATTCGGGTCGAACCGCGCGATATTTTGCGCGATGGTTCCCGGGAAGAGTTCCACATCTTGCGGCAGGTAACCAATATGGCGGCCGAGTTGTTCCGGGTCCCAGTTCCGAATATCGCCGCCGTCGATCCGGATCGCCCCAGAGCGGGGCGCGATCGCACCGACGATGAGGCGCGCCAGAGTCGATTTTCCAGCCTGGCTCGGCCCTACGATCGCGACTGTCTCGCCGGCGGCGACCTCAAAGGTCAAGCGCTTGATCAGCGGCAGCGAGCCATCGGCCGCGCCCGGAAGATGATAGACTATTTGCTCCACGCTTAGCGCTCCTTCAGGAGCCGGCAATGCTACGTTTTCCTGGTTGTCGAGCCCGGACCGGAGAGCCGAAAGCCTCTTCCACGCAAGATTGGCGTCGATGATCTGCCGCCAACTCCCAATGATCTGATCAAGAGGTTGCAGAGCGCGCGCCGAAATCATCGAGGACGCAAATATCATACCGGCGGTCATCTCGTTGTGAAGAACCAGATAAGCGCCGGCCCCCAATATCGCGATCTGCAGTGTCGAACGAGTGGTGCGCGATACACCGCCATAAAACGAATTGATGCGAGCGAGCCCATCCGAGGCGTGTAGAGAGCCGGAAAAACGGGTGCCCCAGAATTCTATCGCGTTGGACACCATGCCAAGTGCGCGAACGGTTTCGAAGTTTCGGGCGAAAGCCTGCGCCGAATTCATCGAGGCGTTGAGACTCTCCGCCGCCTCCTTGCCAGGTCGCGAGCTCGCGACCTGGTTCAGCATGGCGATGGCGACCATGAGAACCGCCCCGACGACCGTCACGAGGAAGAGCAGCGGATGGATGAAATAGAGCAGGCCTACGAAGATCGGCCCGAAAGGAAGGTCGAAGAGAAAGAAAATCGTTCTCGAAGCGATGAAGCCTCGCACGGTGGCCAAGTCGCGCAAGGCTTGAACATCGCCGAGGCCAGCGCGAGGGCCACTCATTGCAGCGAGAAAAGACGATGTGCCCAAAGAGACATCCAGTCGCGCCGCGAGCCGGCTTGCGTATACACCCCGCACGACTTCGAGCACGCCGAAGAGCAAGAGCGTCGAAAGCGCAAGCAATGTTAGGTAGGTGAGCGTGTCCAAATTGGCGGCGGGCAAAACCCGATCATAGACCTGCAGCATGTAGAGAGGCAGAACTAGCACCAGGGTGTTCATCACCGCGGAGAACAGGCCCATTTCGACCACGCTCTTCGACAGCACCCTTCTATTCGTGTAACTGGGCATCCCCGAAATCGTCTCTTTTGGTTAAGCGATCATTTTAGACAATGTTTATATATCATGCCAAGCAGCCGCGCTATCGGTTGCGACCTTTTGACAGCCTAGCTTCACTTTCATCGGAAGTTATCCACCGGTCATCCAGTTTGGCTGGGACGCCAGGAAACACCAATCCAGGATGGCGCTAAGCGTCTGATTCTCGATCAGAGAATTGAACCGTCCAAACCTCGAAATTGCCTTAGTCAGCTAATCGCTTGCTGGCAGTGAAATGACGTCTGCGAACGAGGCGGCGTGAAACTCAAGTTGCTACATGCTTTCCAATAATAGCGGCGCCGCCGCAGCAAGCTGGCCGCCGATAATGGTGTCGCCGCCATCGGCCCGATCGGTTTGGAATTGGTGATGGCAGCGCCGACCGGAAAGGCCGGCGCATGCACATCCGCGGCGATCAATGCGGCCGACGTTTATGGCAACTGATCGGCGTCCGCCGCCCTTTCTGATCGGTGACCGTCGGAACCAGGCACGGCGGGGGGCGCGCCCGCCCCTCGCCATGCCATGGTCCGATCGCATGAACGATCAAACGACGAATACGTCGTGATAGGTCAGTGCCGCTCCGGGCTCCAGATGGGCGATTTCCACCTGCGGGGCCGATTTCGAGCCGTCGGGATCATAGGACAAGACGCCCGTGGCCCGGTTGTAGAGCAGGTGATCGTTGCTATGGGTGGGGTGTTCTCGCAACTCAAAATACGACGAGTTCACCTGCGTCGGGCTGGACGAGGAACCGGCGCCGAGTTGGGTGAAGACGGCGTTGTCGAGATAGAGCGCGTCATTTACCGCGTCGAAGTCGGTCAGCGTGTCGACATTGCCGGCGCCATAGGCGGTGTCAAACACAAAGGTGTCGTGGCCCGCGCCGCCGGTCAGCACGTCGTTGCCACCCTTGCCCCGCAATGTGTCGTTGCCAGCCAGGCCATCAAAGGTATCGGCCGCGGCAGTGCCGACAAATGTATCGTTCCCGGTCGTTCCGTGGGTCGGGTCCGTCGGCAGGGTCGGAGATGACGGTAGCGGGTCGGTCGGCACGGTCGGAGATGACGGCAGCGGGTCCGTCCCGTCATGGGCTGCATGCCAGGCCGCCTTGGCGTTGGCCCAGTAATCGCGGGCCGCTTGGCCTTGAAGGACCGTCCAGCCGGCGGGCGGCATTGGATAATCCGCCGGCAGTGGCGTGTCGGAGAGGTTGAGATAGTAATTGCCGTGCGACTCGACCGTCTTGTCCCAGGCCCGCTGCACCCGCTCCAAGCCGTTGTGGTCAACGTCGGTGATCGCCACCACGCAGTCGATGAAGCGCAAGCTGGGAACGATATCGTCAGCGCCTGTGCCCTTGTCCAGTTTGAACGGCGAACCGTGCGTCATCTCGCCTTTGCGAAGATACTCTCCCATGCCTAGAAGCATGCCATCCATGGTGACCGTGTTGTCAGACCCATCCACGTCACCGTCGCCAAGGCTCACTCCGGAAAACACGTGGTCGAACAGCGAATCCCGGATGGTGCCGCCGATGACGTCGTCGTCCTCGACCGCGTCGTCTCGTGAGTAGCCGACATAGGTATCCTCGATGAGGAAGGTGCCAGTGCCGCCGACACGGATGCCATCCCAGGGCTTGGTGATCGTCCAGTCGTCGATGACAAAGTTGTGGGCTGAATTCACGCGGACTGCGGCGGAGTTGACGTAAACGTCCTCCCAGGCGCCGGTTTGGGAGACCGTGCCGTTGATCGTGCCGCCCGACGCCACGAGGTTGTCGCCGGGGTTGACGACCGCAAAGGGATAGAGGTTGGTGGAGCTTCCCTGATTGGCGACAATCCACGAGGCTTCGCTGGCATCGATAGTGGTGTCGGCGGGGAGACCGGATGCTTTATATTGGCGGTAGCCGTAGTCACCGCTCAAGACAATGGTATTCGTATCGGCCATTCTTGGCGACCTTTCACACCCCCACCCTTTCTGCCCAACATGCCTGAAGCCCGAATGGCTCGCGGCCAAAAGAGCCCAGGTTAGCGGTATGGAGCAAATCACAAAATTTAAAAAAAGTGTCTCAAAATGTAACAATATATCTCTCGCGGGAATTGGGTGGCGCGGCGATTTCAGCGCGGATTCTCTTCAGTGGTCTCAACGCGGCTTTCGATCCCTTGCCACCTCCAAAACCCACCGGCCTCACAGGAGCAGTCCATGAGCGGAGACGGTGCGCACGGGTTCCATCGTTGCAAATCATCGAAATCCGGACGATTGGCGAGACGATCAAATTCGTCCGTGAGTTATGGGGCAAGAACGCACGCCGGGATGTCGAGCGCCCGGCAATGAACTGACCGATATTTGCGTCAGCTCGAGATCACGCTCTCTCAATATGAAGTGGAAGTCCGTGCTCTGGTCGCGGCGAGCTGTGGGGCAGGTCCCTCGACAATATCGGCCCGACCTCCTATATGCTTCGCGCAAAAGCACGGAGAAAGGGTGTGTCCCGAGAGCGTGACGTGCTTATGTGGCGCGAAGCCGGGAAACTTGCGTTATCTGGCGACTATGAAGGATGGCTTGCCATCGAATGGGAGCTTCGTAGCAGAGGATTCTCACGCGCCAAGCTGTTGTTCGATAACGACCGGGTCCGAAAAAAATTGGATGAGATCTGCAAGAGGGCACAGGAGCAACGCGCCGACCCCAAACAGACCTAAAGACCAGAAACGCCCCGCCTTTCCAGAACCCAGCCAACCTTTCTCTCTTTCCGATGAGTTGCATTTCTCCACGCCAGGTTTCTCGCCAGGCAGGCGATAGCGCCGGCCTAAACCTTTTCCGCCGACAGACGTTGTTTGTTCCAGACGGACCGAGCGACCGGCAGCGGAGAGGATCACCCGATGTATTTCATGGCACTGGCCACCGACTACGACGGCACGCTGGCGCATGACGGACTGGTCACCGCCAGCACGCTGTCGGCGCTGAAGAAGCTGAAGAAGTCCGGCCGCAAGCTCATCCTGGTCACCGGCCGCGAACTGCCCGATCTCAAAGAGGTGTTTCCGGAGGTCGGGCTATTCGACAAGGTGGTGGCCGAAAACGGCGCGCTGATCTACACGCCGGCGAGCGAAGAAGAGCAAACAATCTCGCCCTCGCCTTCCGCCGATTTCGTCGACAGACTGAAGAAGCGCGGCGTCAAGCCGCTCTCGGTCGGCCGCTCGATCGTTGCCACCTGGGAGCCGCACCAGGCCACCGTGCTCGACGTCATCAAGGAGCTCGGCCTTGAGCTGGAGATCATCTTTAACAAGGGCGCGGTGATGATCCTGCCCTCAGGCATCAACAAGGCCACCGGACTGGCGGCTGCGCTCAAGGACCTCAGATTGTCGCCGCATAATGTGGTGGGCATCGGCGATGCCGAGAACGACCACGCCTTCCTCAGGGCTTCGGGTTGCAGCATCGCCGTCGCCAACGCATTGCCCGCCGTGAAGGAAACCGCCGACCTCGTCACGAGGGAGGCGCGCGGCAAGGGTGTCGAAGAACTGATCGGCAAGCTGATAAAGCAGGATCATCTGATAGCTCGCAAGCGCTTGCGCGGCGTCCTGCTGGGAACTGCCAACGGCAAGAAGGTCTATCTGTCGCCCGTCGAGACCGTTCTGATCGCCGGAAGCTCCGGTATCGGCAAGTCGACATTGGCCACAGCGCTCACCGAGCGGCTTGCCGAACAGGGATTGCAGTTCTGCATTTTCGATCCCGAGGGCGACTATGACGGACTGGAGGGCGCCGTTCCGCTAGGTGATGGCTCGACTACACCCAGCAAGGAGCAATTGCTGGAGCTGATCGAAAAGCCTAGCACCAATATCGTGGTCAACGGGCTGGCGCTGAAGGTCGACGAGCGGCCCGACTTCTTTGCCGAATTGCTGCCAGGCCTCGGCAGCGTCCGCTACCGCACGGCAAGGCCGCATTGGCTGATCATCGACGAGGCGCATCACCTTCTGCCCCGGCGCCGCGAGGACACGCGCGCGGTGCTGTCGCTCGAGCTGCCGGGCACGGTGCTGATCACCGTGCATCCGGAAGCGATTTCGACCGGGGTCCTGCGCCTGGTGACGGCGGTCATCGCGCTCGGTCCGAAGGCGAAGAGCGTGATCAAGACCTTCTGCAAGGAGGCCGGGCTGGAGGCGCCCAAGAGCATTCCTTCGCCGAAGGGTGACCGGGTTCTGCTGTGGCGGCCGCAGGACGGCAAGAAGCCGTTCACGGTCAAGGCGATCGAACCCCACCAATCGCTGAAGCGGCACAGCCGCAAATATGCCGAAGGCGAGCTCGACGAGGCCGGCAGTTTCTATTTCACGGGGCCGGAAAAGGCGATGAACCTCAGAGCCCACAACCTGATTATTTTCGCCCAAATGGCAGAAGGCATCGACGACAAGACCTGGGAATATCACCTGCGCGCCGGCGACTATTCCAAATGGTTCCGCCAACAGATCAGGGACAAGGAACTCGCCCGCGAGACGGCAGAGGCCGAGAAGGACAAGCGTCTATCGCCCGAGGACAGCCGCAAGCGCGTGCTGGAGGCCGTGCGCCGGCGTTACACGGCGCCAGCCACGGCACCGGAGAGGTAACTCAGTCGGTTCCGGACGCCAAGCCGCCCTCAACTCGCCTCGCGCATCGCCTCAGCCGCCTGCAGGTCGACCGAGACCAGCTGGCTGACGCCCTGCTCGGCCATGGTGACGCCGAACAGCCGGTCCATGCGCGCCATGGTGATCGGGTTGTGGGTGATGATGACGAAGCGGGTTTCCGTCGTTTTCGACATCTCGTCCATTAGGTTGCAGAAGCGCTCGACATTGTGGTCGTCGAGCGGGGCGTCGACCTCGTCGAGCACGCAGATCGGCGCCGGATTGGTAAGGAAGACGGCAAAAATCAGCGACATGGCGGTGAGCGCCTGCTCGCCGCCGGAGAGCAGCGTCATGGTCTGCGGCTTCTTGCCGGGCGGCCGGGCGAGGATTTCGAGGCCGGCTTCCAGCGGATCTTCGGACTCGATCAGCTGCAATTCGGCCGTGCCGCCACCGAAGAGATGTGCAAACAGCCGCTGGAAATGGCCGTTGACCACCTCAAAGGCCGACAGCAGGCGTTCACGGCCCTCGCGGTTGAGGCTCTGGATCGCTTGGCGCAGTTTTCTGATCGCCTCGATGATGTCCTCGCGCTCGGACACGATGATTTCCAGGCGGTCCGACAGCTCCCTCTGTTCTTCCTCGGCGCGCAGATTGACGGCCCCTAGCCGCTCGCGCTCGATCTTCAGCCGGTCGAGCTGGCGCTCGACCTCGGCCATGTCCGGCATCGGGTCGTCGGTCTCTAGCCCGGTATGCTTGATGACGAGATGCGGCGGCGTGTTCAACGCTTCCTGGATGCGAGCCTCGACCTCGGCGCGGCGTTCGTCGGCCGCGGTCAGCCGCTCCTCGGCGCGGACGCGGGTCTCGCGCGCTTCGGCAAGCGACTGGATCGCCGCGGTCGCCGCCTTGTCGAGCTCGGCTTGCTTGGTCTCCGCTTCCTGCAGGCGATCGCCGGCGGCCTGGCGCAGCGCCTCGGCCTCGGAAAGCTGACTCAACAGCGCACGGCGCTTGGCGTCGATCTCGTCGGGCGCGTCGGCCAGCCGCTCGCGCTCAGCTTCGGCCTCAGCCTTGCGCTCGCCAAGCGCGGCGATCTGCGTCGAGGCGTTTTCGGCCCGCTCCAGCCAGTTCTTGCGCTCGGTGCCGATCGCGTCGAGCCGGCGCATGCGCGCTTCGGCCTCGCGCCGTAGGCCGTCATGCACGGCGCGCGTATCGGCAAGCGTGGCGCGGTCGCGAGCTACACTGGCGGAGGCCTGCTCGAGCTGGAGCTGCAGGTCGCCGAGATCGGGCGCGTCCCTGAGCATCTCCTCGGCTTCGAGGAAAGCGGCTTGCGTCTCTTCATGGCTGTCGACGATGCGCGCGCGGGCGTCATCCAAGGCAGCACGGCGGCTCGCCAGCTCGCCGCCGGCCTTCTCGGCCTCGGCCAGCGCGTTACGGGCGGCGTCCAGTGCGTGCTGGGCATCGCGGCCGGCCTGACGCGCGTTGCGCTCGGCCTCGCTCGCCTGGCGCATCGCCTGCTCGGCGCGCGCCAGCGCCTCCTCGGCCTCGCGCACGACGCGGGTCGCCTGCACGGCCTCGGCATCGAGCTCCGCCAGGCGGTTCTTCTGCGCCAATCGCTGCGCGGCAGCGGTTGGCGCATCGGCGCTGGCCGTCAAGCCGTCCCAGCGCCAGAGCGCGCCGTCGCGGCTGACCAGCCGCTGGCCGGGCGCGAGCTGCGCTTGAAGGCGACGGCCATCGGCGGCGTCGACGATGCCGATCTGCGCCAGGCGGCGGGCAAGCTGTGCCGGCGCGCGGACCACACGCGCCAGGCTCCTCACGCCTTCGGGCAGTGCCGCGTCACCCGGTTGAACCGCGCTCTCGCCCCAATGCACCGGGGCGCTGCGGTCGAGCGGCACGTCGAGGTCCTCGCCGAGCGCGGCGCCAAGTGCCGTCTCGTAGCCGCGCTCGACGCTGATCTGCTCCAGCACCGAAGGAAAGAGATCGCCGCTCGCGGCGTTGAGTATCTTGGCCAGCGTGCGCGCTTCCGTCTCGATGCGCTGCAATTCGGCCTTGGCATCCTGCAGAGGCGGACGGGCAGCACTTTCGGCGGCGCGCGCTTCGGCGACCGCCTGCTCGGCGGCGATGGCGCCTAACTCGCTCTCTTCCAGCCGGGCAAGCGCGTCCTCGACCAGCAGCCGCTTCTCGGCGGGATCGGGCAGGCCGGAAATGCGCGTGACAATATCGGAGAGCTCGCGATCGACCTCGGCAAGCTGGCGAGCGAAGCGGTCGCGGCGCTCGGCGGTCTCACGCAAAGTGCGCTCGATCTGGTGGCGCGAGGCGGCCGCCTCGGCGCGTTCGGCCGTCAGCGCGGCAAGCCTGGCTTCGCTCTGCGAGAGCGTCGCGCCGGCCTGCTCGAAGGCGGCGCGGGTGGTGGCTTCGCGCTCGGCAGCACCTGCATTGTCCGAATTGAGCTCGGCTTCCTCGGCGCGGAGACGCTCGAGAATGTCGGCATTGTCGCGCACCATCCGCTCCTCGCGGGCGATGTCTGCATCGAGCTGTTGCAGGCGCCGCTCCAGCTCCGCCTGGCGCGAGCGGATGCGGCCGGCCTCTTCTTCGATCTGCGTCTTGGCGATCGACAGGCGCTGAAAGGCCGCCGCCGCGGCCGCTTCCGCGTCGCGCAGGTCGGGCAGGCGGTGGGCAGCGATGCCCTGCTCCCTCGCAGCGGCCATCTGGGCTGCGGCGCGGTCACCGACCAGCGTGGTGGCAACGGCAAGCGCCGAACGCGCTTCGCCTTCCTGAGTTTTGGCCAGCGTCCAGCGCAGATGCAGAAGCGTCGCCTCGGCCTTGCGGATGTCGGCCGACAGGTTCTTGAAGCGCGAGGCCTGGCGCGCCTGGCGCTTCAGGCTGTCGATCTGGCTTTCCAACTCGCCGACGACATCGTCCAGCCGTTCGAGGTTTTGTTCGGCCGCCTTCAGCCGAAGCTCCGCCTCGTGCCGGCGCGTGTGCAAGCCGGAGATACCAGCGGCTTCTTCGAGCAGCGCCCGGCGCGCCTGGGGCTTGGCCTGGATCAGCTCGCCGATGCGGCCCTGGCCGACCATGGAGGGCGAGCGAGCGCCGGTCGACTGGTCGGCGAAGAGCAGCTGCACGTCCTTGGCGCGCGCTTCCTTGCCGTTGATGCGATAGAGCGAGCCCGCCTCGCGTTCGATGCGGCGCGACACCTGCAATTCATCGGCGTCGTTGAAGGCGGCGGGCGCCGTGCGGTCCGAATTGTCGAGGAAAAGCGTGACTTCGGCGGTGTTGCGCGCCGGCCGCGTGCCGGAGCCGGAAAAGATCACGTCGTCCATGCCGGACGCGCGCATGTTCTTGTAGGAGCTTTCGCCCATCACCCAGCGCAGCGCCTCGACAAGGTTGGACTTGCCGCAGCCGTTCGGCCCGACAATGCCGGTCAGCCCGCGTTCGATGACGAACTCGCCGGGCTCGACGAAGGACTTGAAACCGAGGAGGCGAAGGCGCGAAAACTTCATTCGCGCCGCTCCGCAAAGAGCAACATGCCGAAGCCAAGCAGCTTCGGCGCGGCCTGGACGTCAGAGCAGAGGGTCGATGATGGCCGACATTTCCTCAATCGACATCGCCCCTTTGTAGGTCTTTCCGTTGATGAAGAAGGTCGGCGTCGAGTCGACCTTGAACTCGTCCGCTCCGCGTTTCTGGACTGCTCTCACATCGTCCAGAAGCTTCTGGTCCGTCAAGCAGGCCTCAAATGACTCCTGTGTAAAACCGGCGAGCTTGGAAAGCTGCAGCAGCGCTTCCTTGGTGTTGCTGACGCCGACCCAGCTCGGCTGCTGCTTGAACAACACGTCCACCATGGCGAAATAGTTGTCCTTGGCGCAGCGCGCCAGCATGAAGCCGGCCTCGGCGCTCGGGTCGAAGGGGAATTCGCGCAGGATATAGCGCACCTTGCCCGTGTCGATGTATTTCGACTTCAGCTCAGGGAAGGTTGTGTCGTTGAAATGCGCGCAATGCGGGCAGGTCATCGAGGCATATTCGACGATGGTGACCTTGGCGTCGTCCTTGCCGAGCTGCTTGTCGGGCAAAGCGCCGGGCTTGAGCAGTTCCGCCATGTCGACGGTGCCCTGCGCTTCCGGCACCTGAGCGGCCGCGGGCGTGGCAGGCTTGGCTGGCGTCGACGGATTGGCGGGCTTCACATCGGCCGCCTTTGCCTCTTCACCCGAGTCGCTGCACGCGGCAAGCAGCGCCACTGCCGGAACGGCGGCCAGCGTGGTCAGAAGGTTTCTGCGAGACAAAGAGCGGTTCATGCGAATCACCTGATATCGGTTGGATTTTGCAATGCAAGGGCTAGAAAAGGCGAGAGTTGGCGCGAATTAAGGCATCGGCATCCCCAATCCAATCGCCAAATTTTTCGGGCGCGATCACGAATATGCGATATTGACGACAATTTTGCAGCGCGCTCCACGACTTTTCCCGAAACCGCCGGAACTTTCGGGAGACATGCTCAGGGCTTTTTTTGTCCGAGGATGGTCGCGCCGAGCCGCTCGAGCGAAGCGCGTAAGCCATCATCCTCGATCTTGCCGACCGTTCGCGCCAGCTTCGATTTCTCGGCCTCGCTGAGAGGCCGCGGTTGCGGTTTCGGCCGCGCTTTCGCCGAAAGGACCGGCTTCTGCAAGATCTTGATGCGGCCTATGGCGTTGAAACCCAGGAAGGCGTTGACGCGGTTGATGACCTCGCCCGCCTCATGCTGAAGATGCAGCGCCGCCATGCCTTCGCAGGCAATGATCAGCACCGCCGGCTCGAACGGATCGTCCTCATGCAGGCGGCGCGGCCACTGGATCTTTTCCGGGCGCGAGTGGCTGGCCAGGCGCGGCCCGGCGATCTCTTCCCAGGACTGCACCAGTCCGATCGAGATGCCGGCGCGCTTCTTCAGGACAGGATCGAGGATCTCGGTCGCGAGATCGCTCACCGGAACGGGATTGCCGAAGGGCCTTTTCCCTGCCATGTGCGTTCTCCGATCCTAACTCACCCGATCAATGGCACCGCAAGACCAGACCCGCAAGGCCGCAGCCGAGAAGTGCGTATCCGGAGATAGCAGCATCGCCGTCCGCCTGCTTGCCTGGTACGACGCGCATCACCGCAACCTGCCCTGGCGCGTGACGCCGAGTGCGTTCTCGCGTGGGACAAAACCCGACCCTTATCGCGTCTGGCTCTCCGAGGTCATGCTGCAGCAGACCACGGTCGAGGCGGTGAAAGCCTATTTCCGGACGTTTGTCGAGAAATGGCCGACCGTCGAGGCGCTGGCGGCAGCGCCGGCCGAGGACGTCATGAAGGCCTGGGCCGGGCTCGGTTATTACTCGAGGGCACGCAATCTCAAAGCCTGCGCCGATCTCGTGGCGCAGCGGGGCGGCCGCTTTCCCGACACCGAGGCGGGATTGAAGGAATTGCCGGGCATCGGCGCCTACACGGCGGCCGCCATCGCGGCGATCGCCTTCGACCGGCCCGCCGCCGTCGTCGACGGCAATGTCGAGCGTGTCATCTCGCGGCTCTATTCGGTGGAGACGCCGCTCAGCGAGGCCAAGCCGGAAATCCGAGCGCTGGTCGAGAAGCTCGTGCCAGGTGCAAGGCCCGGCGATTTCGCCCAGGCGATGATGGATCTCGGCGCAACGATCTGCACGCCGCGGCGGCCGCGCTGCATGCTGTGCCCGCTGCGCGAGGATTGCAGCGCGATCCTGTCAGGCGATCCGGAGCGCTTTCCAGTCCGCCTGCCCAAGGGCGACAAGCCGCTCAGGCGCGGTGCTGCCTTTGTCGCCCAGCGCGATGACGGCGCCATCCTGCTGCGCAAACGGCCGGACAAGGGGCTGCTCGGCGGCATGACCGAGGTGCCGACCACGGCGTGGACGGCGCGGGCCGACGGCGCTACGACGGCGGACGCAGCGCCCATTTCGGCCGACTGGCGGCGCGCCGGGCGGATCGGCCATGTCTTCACCCATTTCGCGCTCGAACTCGACGTCTTCCATGCCCACATCAGGGGTGATGCGCCCAACGGGCATTTCTGGTCGCTAGCCCACGAAATTCCCGGGGAAGCGCTGCCCACCGTCATGAAAAAGGTAATCGAGGCAGCGATACCGGGCGCAACCAAAAAGCAAGCCCCGCTGCGCCCGCGTTGAAAGGACCGCAATGACTGACATCCGCCACATCGTGTTCGATATCGGCAAGGTGCTGATCCACTACGATCCGGACCTTCCGTTCAGCCGGCTGATCCCGGATGCCGAGGAGCGGAAATGGTTCTTCGACAATGTCTGCACCAGCGCCTGGAACATCGAGCAGGATCGCGGCCGCACCTGGCAAGACGCCGAGGCGCTGCTGATCGCCGAACACCCCGATCATGCCGAGAACATCCGCAACTTCCGTCGCTGCTGGCACGAGATGGTGCCGCATGCCTATGACGACAGCGTCGCCATCATGGTCGGCCTTATCGACAGGGGCAGCGATGTGACCATGCTGACCAATTTCGCCGCCGACACATTCGCCGAAGCCCGCCGGCGCTTCGACTTTCTCAATCGGCCGCGCGGCGTCACGGTCTCGGGCGAGATCGGCCTGATCAAGCCGGACCAAGCCATCTACGACCGTCACGTCGCATCCTTCGACCTGGAGCCGGCCGCCACACTCTTCATCGACGACAGCCAGAAGAATGTCGACGGCGCCAAGGCCGCCGGCTGGCAGGCGGTGCTGTTCACCGATGCCAAGGCGCTTCAAGCGGATCTTGAACGGCTCGGGATTGCGGCCTGAACTGAATCACTTGCGGCAATCGGTTGAGCTTTCGATTCAAGCGGATCAGCCGCCTGCCCGCTCCATTCCGAGGCGGGCGATGCGGCGCAATTCGTCGATCGGGGTGAGGCCGCCGCTGCGCTCATAGTGCCAGAAGGTCCAGCCGTTGCAGGCGTCCAAACCCTGCACCTCGGCACCGATCTTGTGGATCGAGCCGGCGCTGTCGCCGATGGCCAGCGTGCCGTCGGCGCGCACCTTGGCCGCCCAGCGCTTCTTGGCGTCGTAAAGTGTGGCGCCCGGCGCCACCAGGCCGGTGTCGATCAGGCTTATGAAGGCGACGCGCGGCTCGGCGCGCTTGCCGGACAGCACGGTGAGGTCGGCCTCATCCAGCGGGCGCACGGCGGCGATGCGCTCATTGGCGGCATCGATGTAGGATTGCTCGCGCTCGATGCCGACGAAGTGACGGCCGAGGCGCTTGGCGACCGCACCCGTGGTGCCCGAGCCGAAGAAGGGATCGAGCACGACATCGCCCGGCTTGGTCGAGGCCATCATGATGCGGGCCAGCAGCGCTTCCGGCTTCTGCGTGGGATGCAGCTTGTTGCCGTTCTCGTCTTTCAGGCGCTCGGCGCCGGTGCAGATCGGGAACAGCCAGTCCGAGCGCATCTGCAAATCGTCATTCGAGGCCTTCAGCGCTTCGTAGTTGAAGGTGTAGCCCTTGGACTTCTGGTCGCGCGAGGCCCAGATCATCGTCTCATGGGCGTTCTGGAAGCGGCGGCCGCGGAAATTCGGCATCGGGTTGGTCTTGCGCCAGACGACGTCGTTCAGGATCCAGAAGCCGAGATCCTGCATCCTGGCACCGACGCGGAAGATGTTGTGGTAGGAGCCAATCACCCAGATCGTGCCATTGGGCTTCAGCACGCGTCGCGCGGCAAGCAGCCAGGCGCGGGTGAAGGCGTCATAGGCCTCAAAACTCTCGAACCGGTCCCAGTCGTCGTCGACGGCGTCCACCTTGGACTGGTCGGGCCGATGCAGGTCGCCGTCGAGTTGCAGGTTGTAAGGCGGATCGGCGAAGATAACGTCGATCGACTTTTCGGGCAGCCTGTCGAGGGCGGCGACGCAGTCGCCTTTGAGGATCGTGTCCAGCCATTCGGACTGCTGGGGAGCGTGGGAAAGCTCGTCGAGAAGACGCACGGCAGACATCAAAACACCCAAAGCACGCGTTACGATTTACTGGCCGTTATGGTTACCGATCAGCGTAAACATTCGGTGAAGGTCGGGCGAGAGCCTGCGGCCACTGATTTGCGAACATCGGCCCATTGGTGTATGCCGCGCCGCTTGGGCCAGTCAGGCCATTTTCCTCCCAGCTTCGGATTGCCATGCCCCAGCCAGACCTTGTCATCTTTGATTGCGACGGCGTGCTCGTCGATTCCGAAATCATCGCCGCGCGCGTCGAGGCCGAGCTTCTGACATCGGCCGGATACGAGATTTCGCCGGAGGAGCTTGCCGAGACCTATGCCGGACTGACCTTCAAGGACATCTTGATGCGGGTCGAGGAAAAATCTCACCTTCCCTTCCAAGCCTCGCTCATCGACCGCGCCGAGGAACTCGTCGATCGCAAGCTGCGCAGCGACGTGCGCATCATCGACGGCGCACGCGAGGCGGTGGCGGCGGTGACCACGCCGCGCGCCGTCTGCTCCAATTCGCGCACCGAGCGGATCGAGTTCATGCTTGAAAAGGTGCGCCTGCTGCCCTTCTTCGCCGGCCGCATCTTTTCGGGGCTCGACATCCCCAGCAAGAAGACCAAGCCGGCACCGGACGTGTTCCTCTATGCCGCCGAACAGCTCGGCGCCAATCCGAAGAACACTTTCGTCATCGAGGATTCGGTGCACGGCGTCACCGGCGCCAGGACGGCGGGCATGCGCGTCATCGGCTTCACCGGCGCGGGGCACAGCTATCCCGGCCATGCCGACTCGCTGACCGAAGCGGGCGCCGAAACCGTCATCCGCCGTTTGGCGGAACTCGGCAGCACAATCGCGGCATTGTCTGAGTGGTCGGAGGACGCCTAACCGCGGAAGCGCGATTGGCGGCGAATCAGATCAGTTTGTCGCCGCCGCGGCGACGCGCTTCTTCCTCCTGGCCTTGGACTTGTCCGTCGCTGCCGGCGCGTTCTCGTCATAGCCGGCATAGGCTTGGTAGTCGCGGGCGGTCGGCTCCGGCACTACGACATTGGTGTCGGTGAAGACGAACTGCGTCGCGGCAGACGGATCGGTGACCTGCACCTGATACTGATGAAGCTGCGAATAGAGCACGTCATGCCCATGTTGGACCGCGATGCGGATCGGCATCGTCACGGTACCGGGAGTGAACTGCGGCCCCGGCACGACCTTACCGGCCACCGCGATCTTCATCGTCAGCTGGCCGTTTTCGTGAATGCAGTCGCGCGTCACGTCGGTGATCGAGGCCTGGTAAATGATCTTGGCGGGATCGCGATTGGGGTCGACGGGTTGACCGTTCGGTCCGGTCTGTGCGGCTGCGGCTGCCTCGGCTTCAGCGTCCGCCGCGGCATCGACTTTCTTTTTCTTCGTCTTGGCGGCGGCGCCCTTAGCATAGGTATTGAAGAAGGCGGTGCCGTCGCGCAGCGTCACTTTCGGGCAGTAGGCGCGCAACTGGCTGGCAAGCACCTTGGGGTCCTGCGGCGGTGGCGGCGCGGTCGGGTCCTTCTTGCTGAAGCCGAAGTTCAAAATGCCATTGTCGCTCGATTGGCAGCCTGCGGCGGCAAGCATAAAGCCGGTGAGCGCCAGACCCGCGACAACACGGCGGTTGACCGAATAAAACCTCATGAACTGCACTTCCCTCTCACAAAGCCGGTGACGTATATCAACGCCGCGGCGAAAATGCGACTGAGCCGGCTCGGAAAATTAACCAATTTGCCGTGGATGACGCGGCCGGCAGCAATGGGTTCTTGACGATGCAATATGTGAGTACCCGCGGGGATGCGCCCGTGCTTGGATTTTCGGACGCGGTGCTGGCCGGACTGGCGCGCGACGGCGGGCTTTACCTGCCGCGCGAATGGCCGCAGTTCTCGTCCGCCGATATTCGCGCCATGCGCGGCCTCGCCTATCCCGACCTTGCCATCCGCGTCTTGACACCCTTCCTCGGCGGCGAGATAGCCGTACCCGTCTTCGAACGGCTGGTGCGTGAAGCCTACGCGACTTTCCGGCACGATGCGGTCTGCCCGCTGGTGCAGACGGGCAAAAACACCTTCATCCTCGAGCTCTTCCACGGCCCGACGCTGGCCTTCAAGGACGTGGCGATGCAGCTGCTCGCGCGGCTTATGGACCATGTGCTGGCCGAACGGGGCAACCGCGCGACCATCGTCGGCGCCACCTCCGGCGACACCGGAGGCGCGGCAATAGACGCCTTCGCCGGCCGCGACCGCACCGATATCTTCATCCTCTTCCCCAACGGCAAGGTCTCGCCGGTGCAGCAGCGGCAGATGACGACGTCGAGCGCCGCGAACGTGCACGCGCTGTCGATCGAAGGCAATTTCGACGATTGCCAGGGCCTGGTGAAGGATATGTTCAACGACCACGGCTTCCGCGACAGGGTGTCGCTGTCGGGTGTCAATTCGATCAACTGGGCCCGCATCATGGCCCAGATCGTCTATTACTTCTCCTCGGCGCTGTCGCTGGGCGCGCCCGACCGGCCGGTGTCATTCACCGTGCCGACCGGCAATTTCGGCGATATTTTCGCCGGTTATGCCGCCAAGCGAATGGGGCTGCCGGTCGAGCGGCTGATCATCGCCACCAACGACAACGACATATTGGCACGCACGCTTGCAAGCGGCGAATATCGCACCAAGGGCGTGTTCGCCACCACCTCGCCGTCGATGGACATCCAGGTGTCCTCGAACTTCGAGCGCCTGCTGTTCGAGGCGGCGGGCCGGGATGCCGCGACGGTCAGGCGCTACATGAACGGGCTGAAGCAGTCCGGCGCCTTTACCGTCGAAGCGGGCGAAATGGCGAGGATGCGTGCGGAGTTCGACGCCGGCCGCGCCAGCGTCGACGAGGTCGCGGCAACCATTCGCCAGACGCTTGAAGCGAGCAGCTATCTGCTCGATCCGCACACGGCCGCCGCTATGCACGTTGCGGCCCGCCATATGTCGGGCGCCGTGCCCATGGTGGTTCTCGGCACCGCGCATCCGGCCAAATTCCCGGCGGCGGTCGAGGCCGCCAGCGGCGTTACGCCAGCGCTGCCGGCCTGGCTCGCCGGCTTGATGACAGCCGACGAAAAGTACACCATACTTCCATCCGAGCTGAAAATGGTGGAAGAATACGTGAGCCGCCACACGCGGGCGGCCCGTTAGGGAGTAGTTGCCATATGGGTGTTGAGGTAAGCCGTCTGTCGAACGGCCTGACGGTCGCCACCGAAACCCTTCCAAGCCTCGAATCCGTTGCCCTTGGCGCCTGGGTCAAGTCGGGCGCACGCAATGAACGCGACGAAGAGCACGGCATGGCCCATCTGCTCGAACACATGGCTTTCAAGGGAACGAAACGGCGCAGCGCCTTCGAGATCGCCTCGGAAATCGAGAATGTCGGCGGCGAGATCAACGCGGCCACCAGCGTCGAGACGACCTCCTACTACGCCAGGGTGCTTTCCGCCGACGTGCCGCTCGCGGTCGACATCCTGGCCGACATCCTGCAGGAATCGGAGTTCGATCCGGAGGAACTGGAGCGCGAGCAGCATGTGATCCTGCAGGAGATCGGCGCCGCGCACGACACACCCGACGACATCGTCTTCGACCGTTTCACCGAAACCGCCTTCCGCCACCAGACCATCGGCCGCTCGATCCTCGGCACGCCGGAGACGGTCAAATCCTTCACCTCCAGGCAGCTGCACGATTTCATCGAACGGCAATATGGCGCCGAGCGCATGGTGATCGTGGCCGCCGGCGACATCAAGCACGACAATTTCGTGCGCGAGGTGGAAAGGCAGCTTGGCGGCTTCCGCGCCAAGGCCACCAGCAACATCCCGCAATATGCGCAGTATGTCGGCGGCGACTTCCGCGAGGACCGCGACCTGATGGACGCGCAGATCGTGCTCGGCTTCGAGGGCCGCGCCTACCATGTGCGCGACTTCTATGCCTCGCAGGTGCTGTCGATGATCCTCGGCGGCGGCATGTCGTCGAGGCTGTTCCAGGAAGTGCGCGAGAAGCGCGGCCTGTGCTATTCGGTCTATGCCTTCCACTGGGGCTTTTCCGACACCGGCATTTTCGGTGTGCATGCGGCGACCGGACAGAGTGATATCGCCAAGCTGGTGCCGGTCATCATCGACGAATTGCAGAAGGCCGGGGAAAGCATCCAGCAGGATGAGCTCGACCGCGCACGCGCGCAATATCGGGCCGGCCTCATCATGTCGGCCGAAAGCCCGGCAAGCCGCGCCTCGCAGATCGCCAGGCAGTTGCTGCTGTTCGGGCGGCCGATCGCCAAGGAGGAGTTGATGGAGCGGCTGGCGGCGCTGACGGTCGAGCGGCTGACCGATCTCTCCTCGCGGCTGTTCTCGACCAAGCCGACGCTGACGGCGGTCGGCCCCGTGGGCACGCTGGCGCCCTACGAGGCGATCCTCGAATCGCTTGCGGGCCCGCAGACGACGGCTCGCAGGCTCGCCGTCTAACCTTCGTTCCAAAGTCGTGTTCGCGCTTCCTTTCTTTCGCCGCGACCTGCCGGCACTGAAGGGCGAAAAAGTCACGTTGCGCGTGCCTTTGACCAACGATTACCGCGAATGGTCGACGCTGCGCGGCGAAAGCCGCGCCTTTCTGGAGCCATGGGAGCCGCGTTGGCAGCCTGACGAGCTCGACCGCACCGCCTGGCGGCTGCGCATCGGCCGCTACCGCGAGGACTATGCGCAAGGCACGGCCATTGCCTTCTTCATCTTCGAGAAGTCGAGCGGCAAGCTCGCCGGCGGCATCACGCTTGGCAACATCCGCCACGGTGTCGCGCAAAGCGGCCACATCGGCTACTGGATCGGCGAGCGCTTCGGCGGCCGTGGACTGATGACCGACGCGGTCAAGGTGGTGTCGCGTTTTGCCTTCGATACGCTGCGGTTGCACCGGATCGAGGCTGCCTGTATTCCCGACAACGCACGGTCGATCCGCGTGCTTGAAAAAGCCGGATTCCGGCGCGAAGGACTTCTCAGATCCTATCTCCGGATCAACGGCATCTGGCAGGATCACTACCTCTACGCCCGGATCGCGGACGATCCGCCGGGTGATGGAACGAAGGGCTGATATGTGACGACTTTTTCGCGAATCGCGTCGCTGTTCGCCCTCATCCTGGCGCTCTTCGTCACGCTTTCAGCGGTTGCGCCGGCATTGGCCGTCGAGCCGATCAAGATTGCCCGCGACGACAAGGCGCTCGACCTTTCGGGCGCAGTCGAGATCTACCGGAACCAGGGCGAGAATTTCCAGGTCTCGACCGCGCCCGGCCCCGACGGCATCGTGCGGCGCATCGAGGTTGAGGCCAATGACGCTCGCTCGACCGGCGACTGGGCGGTGTTCGCGCTCGCCAACACCACCGACCAGCAGCTCGATAGGCTGATCGTCGCGCCGCATTTCCGCCTGGTGAATTCCGGTATTTTCTGGCCCGATCTCGGCTCGACGCGCATCGCGGCGATCACGCCCAGCGAAGGCTTCGCGCTCGACCGCCAGACCAGCCCCGACGCCGATGTGTTCCGAGTGACGCTCAACCCCGGAACGGTCGTCACCTTCATCGCCGAGCTCGCCTCACCCAAGCTGCCGCAGGTCTATCTGTGGGACCCGGAATCCTACAAGGACTCGGTCAATTCCTACACGCTGTTCCGCGGCATCGTCATCGGCATCGCCGGCCTCTTGGCGCTGTTCCTGACCATCCTGTTCGTCGTCAAGGGAACCTCGATGTTCCCGGCCACCGCCGCGCTTGCCTGGGCGGTGCTCGCCTATATCTGCGTCGATTTCGGCTTCCTCAACAAGGTCATCGAAATCTCGCCCGGCAACGAGCAGATGTGGCGGGCCGGTACCGAGGTGGCGCTGGCGGGTACCTTCGTGGTGTTCCTGTTCGCCTATCTCAACCTCAACCGATGGCACGGCCATTTCAGCTATGGCGCGCTGGTCTGGATCCTCGGGCTGCTGCTGATTGCCGGCGTGGCCATCGTCGATCCGGCGGTCGCCGCCGGCATCGCCCGCATCTCGTTTGCCGCCACCGCGCTCACCGGCCTCGGCCTCATCATCTTCCTCGGAATTCGCGGCTATGACCGCGCGATCATGCTGGTGCCGAGCTGGGTGATGGTGCTGCTCTGGCTATGCGGCTCGTGGATGGCGATCACCGGCATGCTGGACAACGACATCGCCCAGCCGGCGCTCGGCGGCGGTCTGATCCTGATCATCCTGTTGATCGGCTTCACCGTTATGCAGCACGCTTTTGCCGGCGGCGCGCTGCACCAGGGCCTGTTTTCCGACCTCGAGCGCCAGGCACTTGCAGTCGCCGGCTCGGGCGACATCGTTTGGGACTGGGACGTGCTGCGCGACCGCGTGGTGACCAAGCCCGACATCAGCCTGCAGCTCGGCCTTGCCCCTAACAGCCTTTCGGGCCCCGCCCGCAACTGGCTGCCGGTGCTGCATGCCGACGACCGCGACACCTTCCGCACAACGCTGGACGTGGTGCTGGAGCACCGCCGCGGCCGCGTGGCCCAGAATTTCCGCCTGCGCGGCGCCGACGGGCATTATCATTGGTTCGCGCTGCGCGCCCGCCCCGTAATCGGGTCGGATGGCGAGGTGATCCGCTGTGTCGGCACCATGGTCGACGTGACCGAGCAGAAGAAATCCGAGGAAAGGCTGCTGCACGACGCCGTGCACGACAACCTGACCGGCCTGCCTAACCGCGAGCTGTTCATGAACCGGCTGGAGGCGATCATCTCGATCGCCCGCACCGAGGACAAGGTGCGCCCGACCGTCTTCGTCATCGACATCGACCGTTTCAAGCAGGTCAATGACGGGCTCGGCATTTCGGCCGGCGACACCATCCTGCTGACCATCGCGCGCCGGCTGCACCGGCTCTTGAAGCCCAAGGATTCGCTGTCGCGCTTTGCCGGCGACCAGTTCGCGCTGATGCTGCTGTCGGAACAGGATCCGGCCCGCATCGCCGCCATGGCCGATGCCATCAAGCATGCGATCAACAATCCGATCACCTTTGCCAAGCGCGAGATCGTGCTCACTGCCTCGATCGGCCTGATCACCTGGACGACGGCGCAAACCTCGTCGGAGGACATGGTCAAGGACGCCGAGCTTGCCATGCATCAGGCCAAGCGTTTCGGCGGCGACAGGATCGAGCCGTTCCGGCCGGCCTTCCGCACCGTCGGCACCGACAGGCTGCAGTTCGAATCCGACCTTCGCCGCGCCATCGAGCGGCGCGAATTCACGCTCGCCTACCAGCCGATCGTGCGGCTGGAGGATGGCAGCGTCGCCGGCTTCGAGGCGCTGCTCAGATGGGATCATCCGCGGCGCGGCATGATCCCGCCGGGAGACTTCATCCCGGTGGCTGAGAATTGCGGCCTGATCGTGCAGCTCGGCCTGTTCGCCATGCAGCAGGCGGCCGAGGATCTGGCCGCCTGGCAGAAGCAGATCGGCGACGCGCCGCTGTCGGTTTCGGTCAACCTCTCCAGCCGGCAGCTCATCCGCCGCGACCTGGTCAGCGACGTGCGCTCCGTCATTGCGCGGGCCAACTTGAAGCCGCGCTGCTTCCGGCTCGAACTCACCGAATCGCTGGTGATGGACAATCCCGAGCAGACCGCGCATGTGCTGACCAAGCTCAAGCAACTCGGCATCGGACTGTCGCTCGACGATTTCGGCACCGGCTATTCATCGCTCTCCTACCTGACGCGCTTCCCCTTCGACACGATCAAGATCGACAAGAGCTTCGTCGACGACGCAACGCCGAAACGTGCGGTGCTGCTCAAGTCCATGGTCAACATGGCCCACGAGCTTGGCCTGTCGGTCGTCGCCGAAGGCATCTCCGACGAGAGCGACGCGCTGGAGCTGCGCCAGATGGGCTGCGAATATGTCCAGAGCTTCATGTTCGGCGCGCCGATGCCCGGCGAACTGGTGCTGAAGACGCTGAGGGAGCAGTACCCGCTCACTCAGGCTTAGAGAGCGTTGCTTCGGCGCTTACGAACTGCGGCGACCTTCCAACTTCGTTATCACCCTAAACGCTCAGAGCGCCGCCATTCCTCGGAGGTCATGACGAAGCCAAGGCGGGGTTCGACTGATCCCGCAGCAAAGGCGTTTAAGCGTGCCCCGCGGCGGCGCTCAAATGGGCGAGATCGATGCCGATCGAGGCAAGGATGCGATCGTATTTGCGCTCGATGTCGGCGTCGAAGAGCAGCTCAGGCGTCGCCGGGCAGGTCAGCCAGCCATTCTCGGCGATCTCGCTTTCGAGCTGGCCGGCGCCCCAGCCGGAATAGCCGAGCGCCATCAGCGCATGACGCGGGCCGCGACCCGTCGAGATGGCGCGCAGGATGTCGACCGTGGCGGTCAGGCAGATGTCGTCGGAGACGTTGAGCGAAGATTCCACGCGATAGTCGCCGGAATGCAGCACAAAGCCGCGGCTGCGGTCGACGGGCCCGCCATTGCGCACGACGAAATCGCGGGCATGCGCCGGCAAGCGGATTGCTTCCTGCTCGTTCACGATGCCAAGCTGCACCAGAAGGTCGGGGAACAGCATCTGCTGCGTTTGATTGATGATCAGGCCCATAGCGCCCTCGTCGCTGTGGGCGCAGATATAGATGACGGAGCGCGTGAAGCGGTCGTCCTTCATGCCGGGCATGGCAATCAGGAACTGATCGTCGAGAAAGCCGCGTCCGGCCGTCTTCTTTTTGTGGCGCAACAAGTCCATGGAGCTGAGGGTAACCCGTTTCCGCGGCGCCGAAAAGATGGTCAGGCTGCCCGATGTCACGCAAATATGATACCTGCAGGAACATGAAATCATTGCGCGGCCAAGAACCGGCGATCAAATCACCGTCATGCGATACCTGAATATTGTGGCGCTCGGCGCCGTCGTCGGCCTGGCAGCGGGGCAGCCGGCCGAGGCATCATCCTCGGCCTGGTACAACAGCGAAGGCGGCAAGGTGCGGCTGGTGACCAGCGGCAAGCCGGACGAGGTGGGCAAGATCCACGGCGTGCTCGACATCGCGCTGAAGCCAGGCTGGAAAACCTATTGGCGCGATCCCGGCGACGCCGGTGTGCCGCCGCAGATCGACATCTCGGCCAGCACCAACATCGCCGATGCAAAGCTGTCGTTTCCGCCGCCGCAGCGCCACGATGACGGCTACGGCAAATGGGCCGGCTATGACCGTCCCGTATCGCTGCCGGTGACCTTCACGCTGTCGGCGCCCGACCAGCCGGCGACGATCGATGCCAACGTCTTTCTCGGCATATGCGAGACGATCTGCATTCCGGTGCAGACGCGGCTCAGCCTCGATCCTGCTTCCGATCCGGACAACGCCACCGACGCGGCGCTGGTGAAGACTGCGCTTGCAACGCTCCCCGGCCCGGCGCGATCTGATTTCGGCATCCGCGTGCTGCCCGGCGATCACGAGACGCTCATCGTCGAGGCGCATTCGCCCGGCGATGCCGAGTCCGTCGACTTTTTCATCGCGGGGGAGCGCGACTATATGTTCGGCGCGCCGGTGCGCAGCGAGAAGGACGGCAAGCTTGTTTTCACCGTGCCGATCCTCGACCGGCCGTCAGCGACGCCCACGGACGGCGGGCTCTACTACACGCTGACAAGCGCCGAAGGTGCGGTGGACGGGTTGCTGCCTTTCCCTTGAGCCAATTCGTCGTGGAGCCGCAATTCCGAATGGAAAACCGTTGGGCACTTTTCCTGGCATTGCTCTGAACGGTTGCGGAATGCGGCCCGGTTCGATATCGCAGGCACAGATCCTTCCCAATCTCCCGAACGAGGAAACCATGACCATTTCGGTTGGCGAAAAACTGCCCGAGGCGACTTTCAAGGTGATGACCGCCGATGGCGCCAAGCCGATGACCAGCGCCGAGATTTTCGCCGGCAAGAAGGTGGTGCTGTTCGGCGTTCCCGGCGCCTTCACGCCGACCTGCAGCAACAACCATCTGCCGGGCTATCTCGAGAACCACGACGCCATCGTGGCGCGCGGCGTCGACACTATCGCGGTCGTCTCGGTCAACGACGTCCATGTCATGGGCGCCTGGGCACGCTTCACCGGTGGCGAAGGCAAGATCCTCTATCTCGCCGACGGCAGCGGAGACTTCGCCAAGTCGGTCGGACTCGACAACGACCTTTCCGCGAACGGCATGGGGCTGCGCTCGAAGCGCTTTTCGATGATCGTCGATGACAGCAAGGTCGTAGCGCTCAATGTCGAAGCCAAGCCGGGTGTCGACGAGAGTGGGGCGGCCAAGATCCTCGAGCAGCTCTGATGCTCGACATCGTCTGGCGCGCCATCGCGATCGGCATCGGCGCCACGGTCTTCATGGACGTCTGGGCGATTATCCTCAACAAGGCGTTCGGGCTGCCGCGGCCGAATTGGGGCATGGTCGGCCGCTGGGTCCGGCATCTGCCCGAGAAGGTCTTCCATGACGATATCAGTCAGGCCGCCCTCTTCACGCATGAAAAGGCGCTGGGCTGGGCGTTCCACTATCTCGTCGGAATTCTCTACGGCGTGATCCTGGTCGTGC
The DNA here is from genome assembly GCF_003997555.1 of Mesorhizobium sp. M1A.T.Ca.IN.004.03.1.1. NCBI lineage: Bacteria > Pseudomonadati > Pseudomonadota > Alphaproteobacteria > Hyphomicrobiales > Phyllobacteriaceae > Mesorhizobium > Mesorhizobium sp. M1A.T.Ca.IN.004.03.1.1. The sequence goes on from NZ_RZTV01000002.1 coordinate 475,703, forward strand.
TGGCGGGAACGGGCTGGCTGGCAGCGCCGACCTTCCTGCCGGCCTTCATCCTCGGCATCGTCACCGTCGGCGCCGGCTGGTTCCTGCTGGCGCCCGGCATGGGCGCCGGCTGGGCAGCGTCGAGGACGCCCAACCCGATGCTGGTGCGCGCGCTCAACCTCGTCTCGCACACGGTCTTCGCCCTCGGCCTGTTCTCCACGGCGCTGGCGATCCGGTAGAGAACGTCAGGCGCGTCAATAGCTCTGGGTCGAGCGTCGGGGCGCGGGCTTCCTGGCCGGAGCACCAGCCTTCTGCGGCGCAGCCGCAACCGGTGCCGGCCGCGCCTGCTTCGGCTTGAACGGCGCCATGCCTTGCCTTGCCAGTTCGTCGGCGCGCTCGTTCTCCGGGTGGCCGGCATGGCCCTTCACCCAATGCCAGATAACCTTGTGGCGCCTGTTGGCCTCGTCGAGCGCCTGCCAGAGCTCACCGTTTTTGACCGGCTTCCTTTCGCCGGTCTTCCAGCCGTTCTTCTTCCAACCATGGATCCATTTGGAAATGCCGTCCATGACGTATTTGCTGTCGGTATAGAGATCGACCGTGCACGGCTCCTTCAGCGCATCGAGCGCGCTGATGGCGGCAAGCAGCTCCATGCGGTTGTTGGTGGTCTCGGCCTCGCCGCCCGACAGCTCCTTGGTGACGCCGTTATAGCGCAGCACCGCGCCCCAACCGCCCGGCCCGGGATTGCCCGAGCAGGCGCCGTCGGTGAAGATCTCGATTTGCTTGTTCATGTCAGTCCGTATTCGGATGGAGACTTGATCGCCCGGTGGAAGCGCATGCGGCGGATATATTCGGTCGGATCGCGCTTCATCACCAGCCCGCCGTTGGGAATGGTCAGCCAATCATAGAGCCTGGTCAGCATGAAGCGTAGCGCCGAGCCGCGCGCCAGCATCGGCAGCGCCGCTTTTTCCTCGCCCTCAAGCGGCCTCACCGACTGGTAGCCGGCAAGCAGCGCGGCCCCTTTGGTGAGGTTGAAGGAAAAGTCCTTCTCGAAGCACCAGGCGTTGAGGCAAGTGGCGACATCATAGGCATAGAGGTCGTCGCAGGCGAAATAGAAATCGATCAGCCCCGACAGCTTCTCGCCAAGGAAGAAGACATTGTCCGGGAAGAGATCCGCGTGGATGATGCCTTGTGGCAGGCGGGTCGGCCAGTTGCGCTCAAAATCCAGGAAGTCCGCGTCGACTTCGGCCGCGAGCCCCGGCTCGACCTCGTCGGCGCGGTCGCGCGACGCCGCCCAGAGCTTGCGCCAGCCGTCGATGGCAAGCGCGTTCGGCCGCTTCATCGGGAAATCCCGCCCGGCGAGATGGAGCGCGGCCAACGCCTTGCCGACCTCGCCGCAATGCGCTGCCGTCGGGCGCCTCAGCGACAGGCCCTCGAGAAAGGTGATGATGACGGCCGGCCGCCCGGCGAGCGTGCCGATGACGGTTCCGTCATGCGCGGTGACCGGAAGCGGGCAGGAAATGCCTTTTCGCGCGAGATGGCCCATCAGGCCGAGGAAAAAGGGCAGATCGGCCTTGTCGACGCGCTTCTCGTAGAGCGTCAATATGTAGGAACCGGTGGAAGCATGGACGAGAAAATTCGAGTTCTCGGTCCCTTCGGCGATGCCCTTGTAGGACAGGAGCTCGCCCACCGGATAGGCTTTCAGAAACGCGCTGAGCTCGTTTTCGTTGACGTCGGTGTAGACGGCCATCTGGGTTTACGCGGCTCCGTTGACGAAGGCCATGTCAGCCGCCGTCAGTTCGACATCGCGCAACACCCGCATCACCGGAAAATCCTCCGTTTCCGTGGCCGTGATGGCCAGATCGATGGTGACGTCGAAGCGTTGCCGGAACGCGTCGATGATCTCGTCGACGATGATTTCCGGCGCCGAGGCGCCGGCCGACAGGCCGAGCGTCGAAATCCTGCCGATCTCATCCCACGGAATTTCGGAGGCCCGCTGCACGAGAAGCGACATCGCGGCGCCCGCGCGCTCCGCCACTTCGACAAGACGCCGCGAGTTGGACGAGTTCGGCGCGCCGACGACGAGGAAAAGGTCGGCACCGGCGGCCGTCTCCTTCACCGCCTCCTGGCGGTTGGTGGTGGCGTAGCAGATGGATTCGGCGGCCGGGGCGTGAAGCTCGGGGAAACGCTCTTGCAGCGCCCGGATGATGCCGGCGGTGTCCTCGACCGACAGCGTCGTCTGGGTGACAAAGCCAAGCGCCGCCGGGTCTGCCGGCACGAAGCTTGCCGCATCCGCCTCGGTCTCGATAAGGGTCACGGCTCCTTCCGGCAACTGGCCCATCGTGCCGATCACTTCCGGATGGCCGGCATGGCCGATCAGGAGCACATGGCGGCCGAGCCGCTGGTGCCGCATCGCCTGCTTGTGCACCTTCGACACCAGCGGACAGGTGGCATCGAGGTAGAACAGGTTGCGCGCCTCGGCGTCGGCCGGCACCGATTTTGGCACCCCATGCGCGGAAAAGACGACCGGCGACTGACGATGCTCGGGTGGGATCTCGGACAATTCCTCGATGAACACCGCGCCCAGGCTCTGCAGCCCCTCGACGACGTAGCGGTTGTGCACGATCTCATGGCGGACATAGACCGGCGCGCCGTATTTCTTCAGCGCCAGCACGACGATCTGAATGGCGCGGTCGACGCCGGCGCAGAAGCCGCGCGGCTGGCAAAGCCTGATCGTCAGCGGTGGCTTTTTTTCAATCATCAAAACGGGCCGGTTCAGTCGGAAAGCTGAAGGCGAAATGAGGCGTGCACCCCTGCCCTGTCAAGAGCGGCGCTCACTCCTCCTTCGCCGGGCGGCGAAGCCTGAGGATCAGCACCGCGGCAAGGGCGGCGGCAAGGCCATACCAGGTGACGGCATATTGCAGGTGGTTGTTCGGCAGATCGATGATGGTGACGCCGCCGACCGGCAGACCGCCGGGGTTAGGAGTCTTGTCGGCATCGATGAAGAAGGGCACCAGCACGGCTCCCGCTGGCAGACCGGCGCTCGAGGCCATGACGTCGCGGTCCTTCCAGTAGAAGATGTTCTTGGCGACGTCGTTGTCGGGCAGCATCATCGAGGGTTTTTCGGGCAGCGGATTGCGGGCAAGCCCGGTCACCGTCACCGTGCCGGCGACCTCGCCCTGCTTCCGCTTGGCCGGATCCTTGAGATCGTAAGGCACGAAGCCGCGGTTGACGAGTACGAAGCGGCCGTCGTCGAGCCGCAGGGGCGTGTAGACATTGAAGCCCGTGTCGCCTTCCCAAGTGGCGAAGAAATGTCGTTCGCCCTGGTGCAGGAAAGTGCCGGTCACCGTAACCGGCGTGTAGTCGACATCGTGTGTGGCGGCGAATTCTTTCTCGACATCGGTCAGTGGCAACGGTGCCGCATGGGTGCGCTTGTCGATGGTATCGATCAGCCCTTCCTTCCAGTGCAAGCGCTGGACCTGCCATGTGCCGAGGCCGAGGAGAATGGCGAACAGGACAAGGCCGAGCCCAAGCAGCAGTGCCGAGCGCGGCCGCGAAGCGCCGGCAGTCGAGGAGGTCGCATCGCTCATTGGCCGCTGTCCAGCCTGCCTTCCGCGGCCTTCTTGGAATATTGCAGGGTGATCAGCACGCCCTTGATCAGGCGCAGCGCCGCCAGGCTCAGCACCAGCGCCAGCGGTATCCACAAAATGAAATGCAGCCAGAGCGGCGGGCTCAGCGTCACTTCCATCCACAGCGCCAGGCCGACGACGATGAAGCCGATGATGAGGATGACGAAGACCGCCGGACCGTCGCCGGCATCGGCAAAGGAATAGTTGAGGCCGCAATTATAGCAGCGCTTGCCGACGGTGAGGAAGCCGGAGAACAGCTTGCCCTCGCCGCAGCGCGGGCAATGGCCGCGCAGCCCGGCCGAGATCGGGTCGACGGGTGGCCAGATCGCCTTGTCTTCGCTCATGTCAGCACCGTAGACCCGTTCGGTCAAAAAGATAAGGCGGCCACGTCGCCGCAGCCGCCTCGTGAACTCAATCCAAAGGGTCTCAGTGGGCTTCGATTACCGCGCCGCTCGAGGCCCAGACATAGATCGCGGTGAACAGGAACAGCCAGACCACGTCGACGAAATGCCAGTACCAGGCGGCCGCCTCGAAGCCGAAATGCTGCTTCGGGGTGAAATCGCCCCGCATCGCCCGGATCAGGCAGACGAGCAGGAAGATGGTGCCGATGATGACGTGGAAGCCGTGGAAGCCAGTCGCCATGAAGAAGGTGGCGCCGTAGATCGAGTCCTTGAAGCCGAACGGAGCGTGCATGTACTCGTAGGCCTGCACCATGGTGAACAGCATGCCGAGGCCGACGGTTAGGATCAGGCCGTTGATCAGGCCCTTGCGGTCGCCGTGCAGCAGCGAGTGGTGCGCCCAGGTCACCGTCGTGCCCGACAGAAGCAGGATGATGGTGTTGTAGAGCGGCAGGTGGAAGGGATCGAGAACCTCCAGACCTTTTGGCGGCCAAACGCCGCCCGTGAAAGTGGTGCGGGCATATTGCGCGGCCTCGCCCGGGAATAGGCTGGCGTCGAAGAAGGCCCAGAACCAGGCGACGAAGAACATCACCTCGGAGGCGATGAACATGATCATGCCGTAGCGCAGGTGCAGCGAAACGACGCGCGTGTGGTGGCCCTCATGCGCTTCCTTGATGGTGTCCGACCACCAGGCGAACATCGTGTAGAGCACGATGATCAGGCCGATGAAAAACAGCCACGGATTGGCGATGTTGTGGCCGAATATTGGGAAGCTGCCGGCCTTCAGATACTGCATCAGGCAAACGCCGCCGACGGCCGTGACCAATGCGCCGATCGAGCCCAGGAAAGGCCAAGGGCTGGGATTGACGAGATGGTAGTCGTGGTTCGGTTTTGCGTGCGCGTCTGCCATATCAACCCCCGAGGCTTGCTTCGGAATCTGGAACTTTGTTGCTGCTGCCAGCGGCCGGCGCGGACGACGCGACTGGCTGCTTCTTTTCGACCGGGAACATGGTGTAGGACAGGGTGATGGTCTTCAAGTCCTTCAGTTCCGGCACGTTGACGATGTCTGGATCGACATAGAACACGACCGGCATGTCCAGCGTCTCACCGGGCTTGAGCGTCGTGTCGGTGAAGCAGAAGCACTCCACCTTGTTGAAATAGGCGCCGGCCATTTCCGGCTGCACGTTGAAGGAGGCGCGCCCGGTGATGGGGCGATCGAACTTGTTGGTGGCGCTGTAATGCGCCTGCGTGGTCTCGCCGATCTTGATCGTCACCGAGCGCGCGACGGGCTCGAACTGCCACGGAATGCCGTTGGTGTTGGCGTCGAAGCGGATGGTGATGTCGCGGTCGAGCACGCGACCGGCATATTGCTTCTCGACGCGCTGCGTCGTGCCGCCATAGCCGGTGACCTGGCAGAACATCTTGTAGAGCGGGACCGCCGCATAGGCCATGCCGACCATGCCGGTGAAGAAGGCAAGGCAGACCGCCACGACGATGCGGTTGCTGTTCTTCCCGATGGGTCCGGTCTCGCCGCTCATCGCCGCCTCACATCAAATTCGTCGGTATCAGGCCGGAGGCATGGTGGCCGAAGCGCACGATGGTGGCGATGTAGAAGATGATGACGAGCGCGGCCAGCGCGACGCCGATGGCAACGGAGCGGCTGCGCCGCGCCTTCCGCTGGCGTTCGGTCAAGGTGACCAGTTCGAGGTTCTTGTCGGCCACGATCATGCTCCCCCCATGACGAGGGCACGCCCGACCACGCTGTCGACGAGATAGGCGGCAAAGATTGCGAAGAGATAGAGCAGCGAAAAGCCGAACAGCGCCTTGGCCGGCTTCATCGCGCGGTCGGCATCGCTCATGCCCAGCACCTTCCAGGCATACCAGACGAAGCCCAGGCCGAGCAGAACGGAAACCGCTCCATAGGCGGCGGTGGTGTAGCCGAGCAGCCATGGCAAGACGCCGACCGGCGCCAGGATCAGCGCGTAGGCAAAGATCTGGCGGCGGGTCGAGGCGTGTCCGGCGACGTTCGGCATCATCGGAATGCCGGCGCGGGCGTAGTCGTCCGACTTGAACAGCGCCAGCGCCCAGAAATGCGGCGGAGTCCAAAGGAAGATGATCAGGAAAAGAATCAGGCTTTCGAGGCTGACCGATCCGGTCACCGCCGCCCAGCCGATCACCGGCGGGATGGCGCCGGCGGCGCCGCCGATGACGATGTTCTGCGGCGTCCAGCGCTTTAGCCACATCGTGTAGATGACGGCGTAGAAGAAGATGGTGAAGGCAAGAAGCGCCGCCGACAGCCAGTTGATGAGCACGCCCAGCGTCATCACCGACAGCGCGGAGAGCACGAGGCCGAAGCTCAGCGCCTCACCCGGCGTGACGCGCCCGGCCGGCACCGGACGGTTCGCTGTCCTGGTCATCACCGCGTCGATATCGGCGTCGTACCACATGTTGAGCGCGCCCGAGGCGCCGGCGCCGATGGCAATCGCCAGGATCGCGATCACCGCCAACAGCGGATTGATGGCGACCGGCGCCGCGACCATGCCGACAAAGGCCGTGAAGACGACCAGCGACATCACGCGCGGCTTGAGGAGGGCGAAGAAATCGCCCGCGGTGGCTTCCGACATGCGAAAGCCAACTTCCTCCATCAATTTGTGGTCGGCAAGGGCCATGCGTACTTAAAGTCCATCATTCCGTTGGCCAAGACCGCCGGGCGAGCAGGCGGTCCTGTATCTGCGGCCTTACTTGATCTTCGGCAGCTGTTCCCACTGGTGGAACGGCGGCGGCGACGGCAGCTGCCATTCGAGCGTGGTGGCACCCTCGCCCCACGGATTGGCGCCCGCGACGCGCTTCTTCTGGAAGGCCTCGAACACGCCATAGAGGAAGATCGCAACGCCGACGGCGGCGATGTAGGAGCCGTAGGACGAGATCATGTTCCAGCCGGCAAACGCATCCGGATAGTCGACAGTGCGGCGCGGCATCCCGGCAAGGCCGAGGAAGTGCTGCGGGAAGAAGATCAGGTTGACGCCGACGAAGGTGACCCAGAAGTGGGTGTTGGCGATCACCGGCGAGTACATGTAGCCGGTCATCTTCGGGAACCAGTAGTACCAGCCGGCGAAGATGGCGAACACGGCGCCCAGCGACAGCACGTAGTGGAAATGGGCGATCACGAAATAGGTGTCGTGCAGCGAGCGGTCGAGGCCGGCATTTGCCAGCTGAACGCCGGTGACGCCACCGATCGTGAACAGGAAGATGAAGCCCAGCGCCCACAGCATCGGCGGCTTGAAGGAGATCGAGCCGCCCCACATCGTGGCGATCCAGGAGAAGATCTTCACGCCCGTCGGAACCGCGATGACCATGGTGGCGAACACGAAATAGCGCTGCGTGTCGAGCGACAGGCCGGTCGTGTACATGTGGTGCGCCCAGACGATGAAGCCGACGGCGCCGATCGCGACCATGGCGTAGGCCATGCCGAGATAGCCGAAGACCGGCTTCTTCGAGAAGGTCGAGACGATGTGGCTAACGATGCCGAAGCCCGGCAGGATCAGGATGTACACCTCGGGATGGCCAAAGAACCAGAACAGGTGCTGAAAGAGCAGCGGGTCGCCGCCCTGGTCCGGCACGAAGAAGGCGGTGCCGAAGTTGCGATCGGTGAGCAGCATGGTGATGGCGCCCGCCAGAACCGGCAGCGACAAGAGCAGCAGGAAGGCCGTGATCAGCACCGCCCAGGCGAACAGCGGCATCTTGTGCATGGTCATGCCAGGCGCGCGCATGTTGAAGATGGTAGTGATGAAATTGATCGCACCGAGAATCGACGAGGCGCCAGCGATGTGGAGCGACAGAATCGCAAGGTCCATCGCGGGGCCTGGCTGGCCGGATGTCGAGAGCGGCGGATAGATCGTCCAGCCGCCGCCGACGCCGAAGGCGCCGGGCGCGCTCGGTACGAACATCGAGCCGAGCAGCAGGAGGAAGGCCGGCGGCAGCAGCCAGAAGGAGATGTTGTTCATGCGCGGGAAGGCCATGTCCGGCGCGCCGATCATGATCGGCACCATCCAGTTGGCGAAGCCGCCGATGAGCGCCGGCATCACCATGAAGAAGATCATGATCAGGCCGTGCGCGGCGCCGAAGGCATTGTACATGCTCTTGCCGCCGTCGATGGCGGCATCACCCTGCATGCCGTAGACCATCTGCGCCAGACCGCTGAAGATCTGGATGCCCGGCTCCTGCAGCTCCATGCGGATGGCGACCGAAAGCGCGCCGCCGATAATCCCGGCCATGATCGCGAAGATCAGGTAGAGCGTGCCGATGTCCTTGTGGTTGGTCGAGTAGACCCAGCGGACCCAGCCATGCGGCCTGTGGTCGTGGTGGTCGTGAGCTGCAGCCTCTGCCATATTCCGCTCCGTTCCCTAATTCTTGCTAACCCGCGGCGTCAGTTGCCGGCGGCCGCTACCTTGTTGGTACCATCGATCTCGGCCATCAGCGCCTTGTTGGCGGCGGGCACGTCGGTCTTGGCCGTCTCCAGCCAGGTCTTGAACTGCGCGTCGGAGACGACGCGAACCGCGATCGGCATAAAGGCGTGATCCTTGCCGCAGAGCTGCGAGCACTGGCCGTAATAGAGGCCTTCCTTCTCCGCCTTGAACCAGGTCTCGTTGGTGCGGCCGGGCACGGCGTCCATCTTGATGCCGAAGGACGGCACCGCGAAGGAATGGATGACGTCGGTGGCGGTGATCAGCACGCGAGTCATGGTGTTGACCGGCACCACCAGCTCATTGTCGACGGCGAGCAGGCGCGGATAGAGGTTGCGGTCTTCCTTGCCGGCCTTGGCGCGGTCACCGTCCTGAAGGATCGCCGAGTTGAAGGAGAAGCTCTTGTCGACCTGGTATTCGTAGTCCCAATTCCACTGGTTGCCGGTCGCCTTGACGGTCAGCTTGGCTTCTTCCGGCGGGGTATACTGCGCGGTGAGCAGTTGGAACGAGGGGATGGCGATGAGCAGCAGCACGATGACCGGGCCGACGGTCCAGATCACCTCGATCAGCGTGTTGTGGCTGGTCCGGGAAGGAACCGGGTTGGCGCTCGCGCGGAACCGCAGGATGACATAGGCGAGCAGGACCAGCACCAGCAGGGTGATGACCACGATGAATACGAAGGTGTAGTTTCCGAACCATTCGATCTGCCGCATCATGTCGGTCGCAGGCGCCTGGAAGGCGGTTTCCCATGGCCGCGGCTGATCCGCATAGGCGGATGCGCTGGAGAAGAGCGTGCCCGCGGCCGCAGCACCTGCCAGAAGTCTGGCGCTTGCCATGAATTTTCTCATCGCCCTCTCGTCTCCCACTTCCTGCAATCGGATCGCACCAATAACGAACGACGCCGGGATGGGGAATCCCGGTCTGTCCCTAAGGTGGTTCAAACCATACTCTATTTCCCTCCGCAAGGAAGGAGCGGGCGAAACCGTGCGGCATTTTTGCGCGCAGCCCGAAGGGCATCCCCGACCATCGCCGCCCCCGCGCCGGGTGGTCGCAATTCGGGCGAATTTGCTCTGGAAAAGCGCGTAATTGCCGGTATCTGGGCGGGCTGGCGACGGTCTCGTCCTTTACTTGGCCTTGGCGCAGCTTAAAGTGCCGTGATTCGCAATGGAGCCGTTATGACTTCCTGGCTTTCGAGACCCCTGGCGAAGGTTATCTTCCTTGCCGCCTCGCTTAGCGCCAGCGTGGCGAACGCCGCGCCGCCGCAGACCGCGGCGCCGCCCAGCGGCACGGTCAAGTCGACGCATGGCGCGTGGTCGATCATCTGCGACACGCCGGCCGGCGCAACCTCCGAGCAATGCGTGATGATGCAGAACGTCGTCGCCGAGGACCGTCCGGAGATGGGGCTTTCCGTCGTGGTGCTGCGCACCGCCGACAACAAGGCGGAGATCCTGCGGGTGCTGGCACCGCTCGGCGTGCTCCTGCCCAACGGGCTCGGCCTCAATGTCGACGGCAAGGACATCGGCCGCGCCTATTTCGTGCGCTGCTTCCAGGACGGCTGCTACGCGGAAGTGATCCTCGAGAAGCCACTGCTCGACACGCTGAAGAACGGCACGTCGGCCACCTTCATCGTGTTCCAGACGCCGGAGGAAGGCATCGGCATTCCGGTCGATCTGAAGGGATTCGCCGAAGGCTTCTCGGCTCTGCCCTAAGTCCAGCGGCGGCAACGCGGCCGCCAGTCGGCTCGGGGCGATGACGATCGCGTGTGAAGGCCGGCGATTGTCTTGACCTCACTTCGCCCCTACATCGGGGGAATGCGAAACCGCCAGCGGACAGCCCTGCCATGAACAGCCTGATCGGCCAATTCGACATTTCCGACGACCGCGTCAAAGAGATCGTCGCCGATACCATCAAGGGCGCCGACGACGGCGAGTTGTTCCTCGAATACAGCGAGAACGAAGCGCTGATGTTCGACAACGGCCGGCTGAAGACGGCGAATTTCAACACCGACCGGGGTTTCGGGCTGCGCGCCGTCGCCGGCGAGGCGAGCGGCTATGCCCATTCGAGCGACCTGTCGGAAGCCTCGCTGCTGCGCGCCGCCGATGCCGTCTCCGCGGTGAAGGGCGGCTATTCCGGAACGCTTGCCGCAGCGCCCGCGCGCACCAATCGCCATCTTTACGGCGACGAGAATCCCATCCCCTCGCCCAGTTTCGAGGCCAAGGCGAAGCTGTTGCAGGAGATCGACGCCTGGCTGCGCGCCGCCGATCCGCGCGTGCGCCAGGTGACGGCTTCGCTCGCCGCCTCGTGGCAGCATGTCGAGATCGTGCGCGGCGACGGCCAGGTGGTGCGCGATATCCGCCCGCTGGTCAGGATGAACGTCTCGGTGGTGGTCGGCGATGGCGACCGCCAGGAGAGCGGCTCCTACGGAATGGGCGGCCGCAAGAGCTTTGGCGAGTTCCTCACCGAGGAGAGTTGGAAGCACTCCGCGCGCGAGGCGCTGCGACAGGCGCTGGTCAATCTCGAAGCCGTCCCGGCGCCGGCAGGCACATTCGACATCGTGCTTTCCAGCGGCTGGCCGGGCGTGATGCTGCACGAGGCTGTCGGCCATGGCCTCGAGGGCGACTTCAACCGCAAGAAAACATCCGCCTTCGCCGGCCTGATGGGCAGCCAAGTAGCGGCAAAGGGCGTCACCGTCGTCGACGACGGCACGATCGCCGAGCGGCGCGGCTCGCTTACCGTGGACGACGAAGGCACGCCTTCGGCGCGCAATGTGCTGATCGAGGACGGCAAGCTGGTCGGCTACATGCAGGACCGCCAGAATGCGCGGCTGATGGGCATGAAGGCGACCGGCAACGGCCGGCGCGAAGGCTATGCCCACCAGCCGATGCCGCGCATGACCAACACCTACATGACCTCGGGCGATACCGCGCCGGAAGAGATCATCGCCTCGGTCAAGAACGGCATCTATGCCGTCTCCTTCGGCGGCGGCCAGGTCGACATCACCTCAGGCAAGTTCGTGTTTGGCTGCACCGAGGCCTACATGATCGAGGACGGCAAGGTGACGCAGCCGATCAAGGGCGCAATGCTGATCGGCAACGGGCCCGACGCCATGCACCGCGTCACCATGGTCGGCAACGACATGAAACTCGACAACGGCATCGGCATGTGCGGCAAGGCCGGACAGGGCGTGCCGGTCGGGGTCGGCCAGCCGCATCTGAGGATGAACCAGATGACGGTGGGCGGCACTAGGGTTTGAGCACGCTCAATCCGGCAGATTTGAATAGCACTCCGCCGCTTGAGTATGTTACCTGTGTCTTACATGGGGTAAGCTTGCGATAGCTGGTGCCGAAAAACTCATAACCACCGTCTCGACCAAGGGACAAGTGATCCTCCCCAGCGCGATCCGGAAACGGAGGGACTGGGGTGCCGGCACACGTCTGCAGGTCGAAGAAACACCAGACGGTGTTCTTCTGAAGCAAGTGCCGGCCTTCACCCCGACGCAACCGGAAGACGTGGTTGGCCTGCTGCCGCACCGCGGCAAGCAGAAGACGCTTGAAGAGATGAACGCGAGTGTCTTTGCCGAAGCGCGGCGGCGCCGCCATGCTCGCAATTGATACCAACCTTGTCGTCAGATACCTGACGAACGACCATCCAGAACGGTCACCTCGATCCGGCCGGAAAGCTCATACCTAGCTACCCGCCGGAGCGCGAACACAATGGTGTTAGCAGATTATTAATTGTTCAATTGCTTTGGCCGACGCTTCCGACTTAACTATCAGCAGTCTTCTCGTTGCGGTGGTGTTGGCAGTGCTGCGTTCCCCTGGCGTTCTGACCTCTTCGTTCATCCTTGGCCTTTGCTCATTGATCGGTGTGACGTCGCTTTGCGTCGACACGGCGGCGGCGCAGTCGACATTGTTCAAGCGGCCATCGAGTCCGGTCGACCTGCGCTCCGCCACAGTGGGAGGACGTACCAGCGTCCCTTATGGCTGGATCGATTTCTGCCACCGCCGGCCGAAAGAGTGCAAAGTGCCTGCCCTGCGGCCGGCGAACGTCAAGCTGACCGCGCAGAACATGCGAACCCTCGAGCGCATAAACCAGAAGGCGAACCGCGCCATCAAGCCCGTTAGCAACTATGATCACTGGGGCACGATGATGGACCACTGGGACTATCCGGTGGACGGCAAGGGCGACTGCAAGATCTACGCGCTCTACAAGCGCAAGCTTCTCATGGAAGCGGGATTTCCCCGCCAGGCGCTGCTGATGACGGTCGTGCGCGACCTGAACAACGAAGGCCACACCATCCTGACTGTGAAGACCGACAAGGGCGATCTCGTGCTCGACAATCTGGTTGACGAAGTCCGGCCCTGGAACGCGACCGGCTATTATTTCCTGAAGCGCCAGTCGCAGCAGAACCCGAATATTTGGGTATCGATCAATCAGCGCGGCGGCACGCCGAAAACCTGACGGATGCCGCCAGGCTCAACCGAGCGGCCTCGACAGCCGAGGCATTCCGTTTCTGACGATTGATACGCGCGGACCGGCGCCTCTGCCTTCCACGTTCATGGCCGAAAAATCGGCTCGCAGAGGTACGCGCCGGCCTACTGGTTGCAGGCCGGCTCGCCCTGCTGTCCGCAAGAGAGCTTCTTCTTGCGCTGCGGCTTCTCCCGGGGGACACTCCGCTCTTGCATCTGCGGCCTCGGCTGCGAACGCAATTCCGGGCGAGGCTCCGATCTCTGCCGCCGCAGCACTTGCTCGTTAGGCCTTTCCTGCCTGAACTGGCGCTGCGCATTGTCGTTCGGCCTGTTGACTTTGAAGTTGCGCTGGACGGTGACATCCCGGCCGGCGGAACCTTCTTCGTTCTGCAGCCGGCGCAACGTCCTGCGCCTGTCGTTCCCGCTGGCCGAGCCCTGATTCTCGTCGGAGAACACGGTCGGATTGTTCCTCCTGAGCCGCTTCTGCACGGCCGGTCCATTGTCGGTTGGCCCAGCACTAACGCTCGGCAGTCTGCGGAACTTCTTGCTCTTGGCCGAGCCCTGGTTGTCACCGGAGAACACGTCGGGATTGTTCTTTCTGAGCCGCTCGCCCACGCTCGGCCGGTTCTCGGCCGGCATCCGGTTGACGGTAGGCAGCTTGCGGACCTTCCTGCCCTTGTCGCTCGCGGCGGCCGAACCTTGATCGTTCGTTTCGACCACGGATTGGCCTGCGGACAAATCCTTGCGCGTCAGCTTCCTCGGCTTGCCACCGCTCCGTTCGGATAAAGCCTTGGGACTGTTCTGCCTGAACTTCTCCCGCGCGCTCTGCCCGTTGTCGGCCGGCATGCCGTTGACGGCGGGCAGGTTGCGGAGCTTTTTACCCCTCTTCCGATCTGTGTCCTGCTTCCCGGTCCGGTCAGGACCGGCATTTCCGATCGCCTCTTGGTTGCCGCCCGAGACGCCTTGCCTGCCGGGTTGCCTCTTCAATTTGTTGCCGCGCAAGTTCTGGCCGTCGGGCGCCGGCTTGCCGTTGACCAGCGGCAGCCTCTTGCCATCGGCTCCAGGCAAAGCGTGATCGGTTGAGAGCTTGCCGGTTCTGGACGAGGTCTCCGGCGAGGTGTCAGGCTGCTGGCGCTGGATAACACGCTGACCAGGCTTCGGCGGCAGGGCGCCCTGTTGCTGCTGATTGGATGTGGCCTGACGGAACTTGGCCGCCCTCTTCTGCAGAAGCGGCGGCAGGGGAACCTTGGCCGCCAGCGCATCGGCGCGGCCACCAAGGGCGCCTTCCGTCGTCTTCCGGGCTGTGCGGCGGTCAAGCTGAACACCGGCGCTCGGCTGCGCGGCCCGATTGACGGTCTCGTTTTTGATCGTGGTGTTGATGGTGTTGATGACGGTCGTGTTGTGGATGTTTTTGAAGATGCTGGCGTTCGGCGGCGGCACGACGTGGCGCGGCGGGTTGATGAATACGGGGATCGGCACGAAGACCGGCGTCGGCAGGATGAAGACGTCGACCGGCGGCGGAGGTGGCGGAAGCACGATGAAATCCGGCGGCGGCGGCGGCAGGAAGATCACCGTGACCGGCGGCGGCGGTTCGAAATCGAAATCGGGATCGTCGAAATAGAGCACCGGACGGTCGATATAGATGACTTCCTCCTCCGGCGGCGGCGGCAAATCATACTCATAGACGGTGAACTCCTCCGGCGGCTCCAGGGCAGCGTCGAAATGTTCGAGCCGCCGTCGCGCGTCCCAGGCATGCGGGCCACGCGGATAGCGCTGCAGATACGACCAATAGGCCTCCGGCGTGTCCTGCAGCCAGGTCTCGCGCCAGGTGATCGCCTCGCGCCGCGCAGCGACAATGGCGCGCACGCGCTCAGCCATCGGATCATGTGGATAGGCGACTAGGAAATCCTCGTAGCCGCGCATCGTATCGCGGTCGAGAGCCGCGACATAAGCGTCACGAGCGTTGAAATCGCGGATCGCCCTGGTCCGGTTGGACCGGGATTCGGCCTCCGAAACCTTTGGCGCGGGCGCGTCCGCGGCACGGTCGAAGAAGACAAAAGGCGCGGTGATCTTCGAGGCATGCCACGGCACTTCCGCGCCTTGCGTCATCTCGTTGACGCGCAGCCGCGTGCGGTCGAACACCTCGTCAAGCGACAACCCGCCCTCGCGTATCATTTCGGCGAGCGCCTGGGCATAGGCGCCGTAAGGGCCCTTGCCTTCCGGCGCGACCGTTCCCGGAGCCGCGTTGAACGCAATCAGCATGTTCGGGTCGGGATCGACAAGCGCGAGACCACCGGCCAGGGGCTGGCTCATCTTCGGCAAGGCATTGGGCCGCGCCGCGTCGAGCACGACGATGTTTACCTTCGTCGGCAATCCGGCCAACGACCGGGTGACATCGGAGAGCCGCATCGCCTGAAGCGGCACGTCGGCGGGACTGGCGATCTGGGCATCGACTGGAAGAAAGTAGTTCTCCCCCTCGAACTGCACGCCGTGGCCGGCAAGATAGACGAAGACGACCGCATCGGGACCGGCGGCGGAAACCTTGCCGAGAAAATCGCGCAGCGCGCCGCGCAGCGAGTCCTGATCGACATCGCGCGCGCCGACGACGTCGAACCCTGCCGCCTGCAGGGTCTGCGCGATCAGGCCGGCGTCATTGGCGGCAGTCGCGAGCTCGCCGGACTGATAGGCGCCGTTGCCAATGACGAAGGCGAGACGTTTTTGCTCTTGCGCGAGCGCACCGGTCGCAGACGCGGCGCCAAAAGCGATGAGAACGATGAGGCTGAGGAATTTTAGAAGCGTCTGCATGGCAATGCGCTGTCCGTTATCCGCCATCCGCCATCCGCTTATTTCAGTAACGCCGAAAGAGCAGGAATGTTTCCCTACAGTGCAAAACTAAGACCTGCAAGAAGGCGGCTTTAGGGCGCAAATTCGTCGGAAAAGAGAGGCTTCAGTTTCTTGCGAACCGGCTCTCGCGGACTACCGGCGCCGCTTCGGCTTCTCCAGCAGCGCGACGGCCTCGACATGCGGCGACCACAGGAACTGGTCGATCGGCGTCACGCTCTTCAGTTGATAGCCGCCGTCGATGAGGATGCGCAGATCCCGCGCCAGCGTCGTCGGATTGCAGGAGACGGCCGCGACCAGCGGCACGTCTGAGCGGGCGATCTGCTTGGACTGATCCTCCGCGCCCGAGCGCGGTGGATCGAAGACCAGGCCGTCGAAGCCGTTCAACTCCTTGAAGGTCAGCGGCCTGCGGAAGAGGTCCCGACGCTCGCTGGTCACCCGCTTCAAGCCGCTGGCGAAGCGGAAGGCACGGTCGAGCGCGGCCAGCGCCGGCGCGTCTCCCTCCACGGCATGCGCTTCCGACTTCGCCGCCAGCCTGAGCGCGAAACTGCCGCAGCCGGCGAACAGGTCGGCGACCTTCTTGGCACGCGACAGGTGCTGGCAGACGAGACCGGCCATCGTCTGCTCGGCGGCCTCCGTCGCCTGCAAGAAGGCGCCGGGCGGCAGGACGACGGCGACCGAGCCGAACTGCACCACCGGCTTCTTCGGCTCGACGATCACCTCGCCGTCGATCGAAAGCCTCGCCAAGCCCGCGGCCATCACAAAATTGGAAGCGATGCGGCGCTGGTTTTCGCCGAGCTTGCCCGCGTCATGGACGGCGACATCGAGGCCGGACGCCGTGGCGGTGACGGTCATGTGGAAGGCTTTCGGCGTCGCGCAGACCAGTCCTGCCAGTCTTCGCAAAGGATCGAGCGCATCAACGATTGCCCGCAGCGAGATCGGGCATTCCTCGATAGGAATGATCTCGGAGGAGAGCGCGCGCACGAAACCGAGCAGCATGCCGGCCTCGGTGCGCCGAGCGCTGAAGACGACGCGGCGGCGCGTGTGCGGCGCGCAAGGCACCAGCGCGTCGATCTGACCAGCGATGCCCTTGATCTTGAGCGCCTGCACCACCCGTTCGCGTTTCCACTGCTGGTAGCCGTCGGCCTCGAAATGCTGCAACGCGCAGCCGCCGCATTCGGTGAAGTGGCGGCAGGGCGGATCAACCCTACGCGGTGAAGCCTCAACAACCGACATCAGCGTCGCGCGGTCCTTCTGGCGCGCGGCGGTGACCGTCTCGCCAGGCAGCGTGAACGGGATGAAGACCTCGCCGCCATCGGCACCGGCGATGCCGTCGCCCTGCGAACCGAGCCTTGTGATGGTGAAGCGCGCGCTCATGGCGATGCCGCGTCCTTGATCGCGGCGAGCAGGAACTCGCGGTTGCCGTCGCCGCCCTCGATCGGCGATGGATGCAGCCCGAGCACGCGCCAGCCCGGCATGCCGGCAAGCCAGTCGCGCAAACCGGCGGCGATGCGCTCGGCCTCGCTCGGGTCCTTGAGCAGTCCGCCCTTGCCGATCGCCTCGCGACCCGCCTCGAATTGCGGCTTGACGAGAAGCAGCGCCCTGGCGCCCTCGCCCGCCAAGGCCAGCGCCGGCGGCAGCGCCAGCTTCAGCGAGATGAAGCTGACATCACAGACCAGGAAATCCGGAACGCGGTCGCCAAGATCGGCGGCGGTCAGGTCCCGCGCATTCAGCCCTTCAATGACCGTGACCCGCCGATCGGCGGCAATTTCCGGATGCATTTGGCCGTGACCGACATCGATCGCCGTGACATGGGTAGCGCCACGCTCGAACAGCACCTGGGTGAAGCCGCCGGTCGAGGCGCCGATATCGAGCGCCTCATGCCCAGAGGGATCGAGGCCGAAATGGTCTAGGCCGGCAATCAGCTTCAGCGCCGCGCGCGACACATAGGCCTGCGCCGGATCGTCGACGGCAACGACACAGTGTGGCGCGACGGGCTGGCCCGGCTTGCGGGCGACTGCGCCGTCGACAGTGACGGTGCCGCGTTCGATCGCGTCGCGGGCGCGGGAACGGCTGGCGAACAGGCCACGTGCGACGAGCAGTTCGTCGAGACGCGGACGCGCGCTGGCGGGCAAAGAGGAACTCATCGGCCTTCATTGGCGAAAGCCGGCGGCGAAGGCAATGGCAGCCCTGTTGAATATGGCGCGGGGCACGGCAGAATGCCGGTGCCTATAGTCCGCTCACCCGGGCGAGGAGGAGCCATGCTGAAGGGAACCTGCCATTGCGGCGCCGCGCACTGGACGCTGGAAGGCGATCCGGGATCGATCACCGCCTGCAACTGCACCCTTTGCCGCCGCTACGGCACGCTCTGGGCCTATGACTATGTCGACGAGCGCATCCGCATCGCAGGTCGGACGAGCTCCTACAGGCGGGTCGAGGTGGCCGAGCCCGCGCTGGAAATCCTGTTCTGTCCGAAATGCGCCTGCGTGCTCGCCTGGCGCGGGTTGCGCCCCGGCTCGAGCGGCCGCACTCGCATCGCCGTCAATGTCAGGCTGGCCCCGCCGGAGGCGGTCGCCGACCTGCCGATCGAGCATTTCGACGGCCTCGAAACGTTCGACGACCTGCCGCGAGACGGCCGCTGCGTGCGCGATATGTGGTTTTAGAAAATAGTCCGCGAGACCGGGCGCTCGACCGCCGGCATCAGGCCGTCATTGTGGGAGGCCTGCTCGCGCGGCTCAGCAGGAGCCGGCGCCGTCGGCGCGGCTTCCTGCGGCACCACCAGTTGGGGAGCCTGCTTGTAGGAGAAGCCGCCGCGGATGTTGCCCATCTTGCCGGCAACGATGTCCATCACCGCCTTTTCGAGGTTGCGGTCGTAACGCGTTTCGGCTGCCACCGGCGCGACCATGGCACTCAGCAGGGCCATGCCGCAAAGGAACGAATTCATTGTTCTTATCCCCTGCCTAGGACCAGGGTTTTAGCAGGGCGCCCGTTGAAAATCGGCCAAAAGACAAGGTAACCGAACGGCCAAATGAAAACGTAAACAAACAGTTGCAGCCGCAGCCAGCAAACTCAATCGGAGAGCTGAGGTTTCGATTCAGGCGCGCTGCGCCTGCATTCCATGGGCGAGTGCGGCGAAAACCGTCCGCACGATGCCGGTCGTGTCGAGGCCCGCGTCGGCATACATCTTCTCAGGCTTGGCGTGATCGGTGAACTCGTCCGGCAAGACCAGCGGGCGCACCTTGAGACCGTTTTCCAACAGGCCTTCATGGGCAAGGAAATGCAGCACCTGGCTGGCGAAGCCGCCGACCGCGCCCTCCTCGACCGTCACGAGAACCTCATGCGAGCGCGCGAGGCGGCGGATGAGATCCTCGTCCAGCGGCTTGGCGAAGCGAGCGTCGGCAACGGTGGTCGAAAGGCCCGCGGCGCCGAGTTCCTCGGCGGCCAGCAGGCAATCCTGCAGCCGCGTGCCGAACGAGAGCAGCGCCACCTTGGTGCCTTCCTTGAGAATGCGGCCTTTGCCGATCTCGAGCACTGAGCCGCGCTCCGGCATGTCGACGCCAACGCCGTTGCCCCGCGGATAGCGGAAGGCGATCGGGCCGCCGTCGTAGTCGGCTGCCGTGCGCACCATATGGCGAAGCTCCGCCTCATCGGCGGCGGCCATGACGACGAAGCCAGGCAGCGAGGCGAGGAAGGTCGTGTCGAAGGCGCCGCAGTGCGTGGCGCCGTCGGCGCCGACGAAGCCGGCGCGGTCGATCGGGAAGCGCACCGGCAGTTTCTGGATTGCCACGTCGTGCACCACCTGATCGTAGGCGCGCTGCAGGAAGGTCGAATAGATGGCGGCGAAGGGCTTGTAGCCTTCGGTGGCGAGGCCGGCCGCGAAGGTCACCGCGTGCTGCTCGGCAATGCCGACATCGAAGGTTCGGGCCGGGAACACCTCGCCGAAGAGGTCGAGGCCGGTGCCACTCGGCATCGCGGCGGTGATCGCCACGATTCGTTCGTCCTCGCGCGCCTCCTGGATCAGGCTCTCGGCGAAGACCTTGGTGTAGCTCGGCGCGTTGGCCGGCGCTTTCGCTTGCGCGCCGGTGATGACGTCGAACTTGTTGACGCCGTGATACTTGTCGGCGGCGGCCTCCGCCGGCGCGTAGCCCTTGCCCTTCTGGGTGACGACATGGATCAGAATGGGACCGTCGCCATTGTCGCGGACGTTCTTCAGCACCGGGATCAGGTGCTCCAAATTGTGTCCATCGATCGGGCCGATGTGGAAGAATCCCATCTCCTCGAACAGCGTGCCGCCGGTGACGTAACCGCGCGCATGCTCGACCGCGCGGGTGATGGCGCTGTCGGCGCGCTTGCCGAGATAGGAGGTCAGCTTCTTGCCGAAATCGCGCAGGCCGAGATAGGTCTTGCCGGAGGCAAGCCTCGCCAGATAGGCGCTCATCGCGCCGGTCGGCGGGGCGATCGACATGTCGTTGTCGTTGAGGATGACGATCAGGCGGGCATTGAGCGCGCCGGCGTTGTTCATCGCCTCGTAGGCCATCCCGGCGGACATGGCGCCGTCGCCGATGACAGCGATGACATTGTTGCGGCCGCCCGCAAGGTCGCGGCCCATCGCCATGCCGAGGCCGGCCGAAATCGAAGTCGAGGAATGCGCTGCGCCGAAGGGGTCGTATTCGCTCTCTGCGCGCCGGGTGAAGCCGGAGAGACCGCCTTCCTGGCGAAGCGTGCGGATGCGGTCGCGGCGGCCGGTCAGAATCTTGTGCGGGTAGGCCTGGTGGCCAACGTCCCAGATCAGCCGGTCTTCCGGCGTGTTGAAGACATAGTGCAGCGCAACCGTAAGCTCGACGACGCCGAGACCGGCGCCAAGATGGCCGCCGGTGTGCGACACCGCATCGATCAGCTCCGCGCGCAGTTCGGTCGCCAGCTGCGGCAGCTCGCTTTCATCAAGCGCCCGCAGATCCGCCGGGATGCGGACTTTGTCGAGGAGCGGCGTGTCAGGCTTCGGGTTCACTCTGGGACGGCCTGTCAACTTAACCTTGGGTTAACCTTCAAATATGCGCTTTGCTATGCGCGAGATAGGCTGACGGCGCGCCAATGTAAATGCGTGTCAGTGACGCGCCTGGCGCAGGACGTCCATCCTGCGCTAACCTTCCGGCAGCGGAATGAATTCTTCCTCATCGCCAGGAACGATATCGAAGCGGCCCGTCTTCCATTCTTCCTTGGCCTGCTCGATGCGTTCTTTCGAGGACGAAACGAAATTCCACCAGATATAACGTTTGGAGCCCAGAGACGCTCCGCCGAACAGCATGAAATGCGCGCCGCGCTCGGACGACACGACGATTTCCTCGCCCGGTTTGAACACCAAAAGCCGATCGGCCGGGAAACGGTCGCCGGCAATCGAAACCTCGCCCTCCAGCGTGTAGATGGCGCGTTCCTCGGCGTCGCCGGGGATTTTGACGCTGGCGGCCGCCGCCAGCCGCAGATCGGCATAGAGCGTTTCCGAGGCGGTCGCGACGGGCGAGCGCAGCCCGGAAAATTCGCCGATGACGACGCGGCCGCTAACGCCCTCGGCATCGATTTCGGGCAGTTGGACGACCGACGTGTTCGCGAACACCGGGGCGATTTCTTCCTTGCTGTCCGGCAGCGCCAGCCAGGTCTGCAGGCCGGAAATCGACATCGGCGCGCCGCGCAATTCCTCGGGCGTGCGCTCGGAATGAACGATGCCGCGGCCGGCGGTCATCAAATTCACGTCGCCCGGCGCGATCACCATTTCGGTGCCGAGCGAGTCGCGATGCCTGATCTTGCCGTCGAACAGATAAGTGACGGTGGAAAGCCCGATATGCGGATGCGGGCGCACGTCGATCGCATGGCCGGCGCGCAGGATGGCCGGACCCATGCGGTCGAAGAAGATGAACGGACCGACCAGCCTGCGCTTCGCCGTCGGCAAGGCGCGGCGAACCTCGAAGCCGCCAATGTCCTTGGCGTTGGGAATGACCATAAACTCGATCTGGTCGCAGGCGAAGGCGTCGCCGGCCTCGGGATCGTTGCCCGGAAAGAAGCTCATGACCGGCGTCAGGCGAAGCGGAGCGCGGATCGGGCCTTCGCCTTGGCGGCCTCTTCCTCGCGGTTGCGCGGATGCTGGGCGGTTTCGAGGCTGTCAAGCAGCTCGCGCGCGGCGGCGGCGATCGCCTCGACGGCGTGGTTGAAGGCATGCTCGTTTCGCTTGGACGGCTTGGTCGCGCCGCTCAGCTTGCGAACGAACTGCAGCGCCGCGTCATGGACCTCGTCGTCGGTCGCCGGCGGATCGAAGTTGAACAGGGTCTTGATGTTTCGGCACATGCTTGAACTCCTTACCTGCTTTCTGCCCGAACCGGTCTGAGATTGTGCACCGAGGTGTGTTGAGATTCAGGTCAGTCCGAGCCTAAAATGGCAGGTTCCGAGAACCGGAGCGGAGCGTACTTGAAGCACCTGAGCACCGGAAGCGCAGGAAGCCGCCGTTTAAAGGCCGGCCTCACCTGAATATCAATACACCTCACTCGGCGTCGAGCGGCTCCGTTCCAACCGGCTTGCCGTCGCGCGAAAGCCTGATCTTCTCGACCTTGTCCTCGGCGGTCTTGAGCAGGCGGTCGCAATGGGCCTTCAGCGCCTCGCCGCGCTCGTAGATCTTGATCGACTGGTCGAGCGGAACATCGCCGCGCTCCAGATCATCGACGATCTTCTCCAGCGCGTCGAGCGCCTGTTCGAAGCTCATCGCCTTGACGTCTTGGTTAGCTTCATCAGCCATCATTCATCCCTTCATCAGCCGCCCGACATGGGCGGCGACCGAAAATGCCAATCCTTGCAGATCGTAACCGCCCTCCAGCAGGCTGACGAGCCGGTTGCCGCTGTGGCGCCCGGCGCGCTCCATCAGCTGGCCGGTCGCCCAGTCGAAATCATCCTCGGTCAGGTTGATCGCGGCCAGCGGATCGCGATGGTGCGCATCGAAACCGGCGGAAATGATGATCAGATCCGGCTGGAAGGCGTCGATCGACGGCAGCACGCGCGACAGGAAGGCGTCGCGGAACGTGTCGCTGCCGGTGCTCGGCGCAAGCGGCGCGTTGACGATGTTGCCGGCGCCGGTCTCGCTCTTGGCACCGGTGCCCGGATAAAGCGGCATCTGGTGGGTCGAGCAATAGAGCACCGACGGATCGTCCCAGAAAATGTCCTGCGTGCCGTTGCCGTGATGCACATCCCAATCGACGATGGCGACGCGCTCGGCCAGATGCTTCTCCTGCGCATAACGGGCGGCGATCGCCGCGGTGTTGAACAGGCAAAAGCCCATCGCGGTCGCTTTTTCGGCGTGATGGCCGGGCGGACGCGCGGCAACGAAGACATTGGCGGCACGGCCCTCGAACACATCGTCGACGGCGGCGTTCGCCGCGCCGATCGCCGTCACCGCGGCCTGCCAGCTTTTCGGGCTGGCGCTGGTGTCGGCATCGATCGAGACGATCCCCGTCTCGGGAATCGCAGCGCGGACACGGCCGACGAAATCCTCCGGATGCGCGTAAAGGATAGTCGCCTCGTCGCCTTCCGGCGCCTCGACGCGGTCGAGGGCCGAAAAAGCCTCGTCGTCGAGCACGCGCTCGATGGCGCGCAAACGGTCGGGCCGCTCGGGGTGGCCGGGCGGCGTGAGGTGTTCCAGGAATACCGGATGAGTGTAAAGACGAGTGGTCATGGCGCCTAATCTAGGCACCTGTCGCACGGATAGCCATGTTTCAGCGCCGAATGATTGGGGAAATCGCGCCCAATCGTGTCGCTGGCGGCATTGGCCCGGCTTCGGCTTCGCGATAAGGTCGCGTCGCTGCCTGGTGCCCGCAACGCGGGAGAATCGGGAACACGGTTGAAATCCGTGGCGTGCCCAACGCTGTGAGGGGGACCGCGCCGGCAAACGCCACTGTCCCAGACGGGAAGGCGCCGGATGCGGGTCGATCCCGAGCCAGAAGACCGGCCCGGCAGACATGGTCATCCGCATGGTCAGGCGGAGGACTGCTTATCGCAAGGGGACAAGCGATGCAGGCACGAACAGCCGCCGCCGGCGGCGATGACTTTGACCAATTGGCGCGCGACGCCGTCTACCGGGCCATGTTCACCCGGCGCGACGTGCGCAGCCATTTCCTTGCCGACGATCTCGACGACAGCGTTTTGGCGCGGCTGCTCACCGCGGCACACCACGCGCCGTCGGTCGGCTACATGCAGCCCTGGAACTTCATCATCATCCGGGACGCCACAAGGCGGCGGCAGGTGCGCGACCTGTTTTTGGCCGCGCGCGAACAGGAACTGCCGGCGATCGAGGCGGACCGGCAGGCGCTCTACCGCAAGCTGAAGCTCGAGGGCATCTGCGAAAGCGCGCTCAACCTGTGCATCACCTGCGACCGCCAGCGCTCGAAGAACTCGCCGCTCGGGCGCTGGCACAATCCGGAGATGGACCTCTACAGCACCGTCTGCGCGGTGCAGAATTTCTGGCTCGCGGCGCGGGCGGAAGGCGTCGGGGTCGGCTGGGTGAGCATCATCGAGCCCGAAGCGCTGAAGCGACTGCTGTCGATCCCCGAGCACGTCACGCCGATCGCCTATCTCTGCGTCGGCCGCGTCTCGGAATTCGCTCCAAGGCCCGACCTCGAAGCGCATGGCTGGGGCAAGCGCCTGCCGCTGCCCGAGCTGGTGATGAGCGAGACCTTTTGCGGCGCCGGCGAGGCGCCGCTCAAATCGGCGATCGCTCGTCTCGGAGAACGATTAAAGCCTTAGAACCGCTCGGCGTTCCATAGACCCGCCCCAACCGCAACGCGCCATCGCGCTTCGCGTTTGCGCAATGGCGCATTGGAAATGCCTGACCGTCGTTGCCCGCTCAGAAAACCGGGGATTGTTCGCGCATCGCTCGACAACGTGACGGTTCTTCCTGGCGTGATTGGGCCGGATCTCCGCACTCGCTTCCTCACGGCTAACCCTGTGCCAAGCGATGTCGTTCTCGGGCTTCAACGTCTGGCGAATTCACCGGCGTTCGCAATTAAATTCTGTCTTCTCATGTGAATAGGCAGATTGAGCTGGGCTACGGCGCTTATTGTCGGGCGATAGATGAGACCCGGCGTGTTCCCATTCCACAAGGCGATCGGCGCGGAACGGATGCATGCGCGACTGCGCGAACTCACCCGATATTGGGTAGGTCTCGTCCAGGACATTCCCGGTTTCAGGCTCCATACGCCGACCGACACGGACAGCCTCGCTGCGATAAGTCTGTTTTCGATCGACAGCATCGACATGCAGCAACTCGAGCGCGACCTTCGCGAGAAACACCAGGTCCACGTGAAATACCGCAAGGTCGAGCACGTCGAGGGTTTGCGGGTTTCGCCACACATTTACATGCTTAAGCGCGATCTTGATGCCTTTGTCGCCGCGCTGCGAAGCGCTGTGGAGTGAACCGACGAATTTTCTCTGGCTGTGCCCGACCTTAGCCGTCTGCTGTCTGGCGAATAGCGTTTTCGCAGTCGAGGGGTGCAGGATGGCAGCGCCGCTATTTGCGCTTAAAGCTGCCCAGGCCTGCACCCTGACAAGAGTCAATAGTTTCGCTCAAGGCGGTGAGCGTGGTCTGCATTTTTGAGGTCGATCAATGCGCCAAGTCTACGTGAGTGGATCCTATCTACCGGAAAGCGAGGCCCGTATCTCGGTCTTCGATCGGGGCTTCCTGTTCGCCGACGGAGTCTATGAGGTCACGCTCGTTCTTGATGGCAAGCTCGTCGATTTTGCCAGTCACATGGCGCGCCTGCGGCGATCGCTCCGTGAGCTCGATATGCCGTTCTCCCTGACCGAAGCAGATCTTTTGAAGATCCACAGGGAGCTCATTGGACGGAACAATGTATCCGAGGGACTTGTCTATTTGCAGATCACCCGGGGCGCGGCCGACCGCGATTTCATATTTCCTACTCGGGATACGCCCAACACCGTGGTGCTCTTCACACAAAAGAAGGCATTTGTCGAAAATCCGGTCGCCATACGCGGCCAGCACGTCATAACCGTGGAAGATCTCCGGTGGCGGCGCTGCGACATCAAAACGGTGCAACTCCTGTATCCCTCCATGGCCAAAATGCAGGCGAAATCACGCGGCGCCGATGACGCATGGCTAGTGAGGGATGGTTACGTCACGGAAGGCTCTTCCAACAACGCCCATATCGTGACTTCGGATGGGACGATCGTCACGCGGGATCTCTCGAGCGATATCCTGCACGGGATTACCCGGGCAGTCGTTCTGCAGTGCGCAAGTGAACTTCATCTGCGGGTGGAGGAGCGCCCATTCACAGTAGTAGAGACCAGACTTGCGACGGAGGCGTTTTCAACGTCATCATCCGGGCTGGTGAACCCGGTGGTCAGGATGGATGGTGCGCCGATCGGCAACGGGCTGCCGGGCGTAGTCACCCGGCGGTTGCGACAAATTTATCTCGATAGAAGCCGAGCATCGGCGATCTAGCGTTGATCGTCGACGGTGTTCTCTGCGGCGTCAAACCTCGATACGCAACCTGCCGGTGGCGTTACTCAGGGCGCATATAGACCGCGCTAACTCAAGCACTCCTGACGCCAGCCCTGCACGTGAATAGCTCGCCCGAGCACTCGCGGCGCCCAAGTAGCTTGACAAGGCCGCTGCTAGACTGGCGTTCGCGCCAGATGCTGTCGGCGATCCTTCCATTGGCGAGGCATCTTCTCTGACTCTAGTCAAGCGGTCCTTGGCGAATCCCAGCGCGAGCCGCCGAAGGGGCTGAGCGCCTTGTCGCGCAGCTCCCTGAACTTGGACGAGGCTTCGGCCAGGCGCCGGTCCCATTCCGGATTGGGGACCTGGCCCTCGATGGTGGCGAAGTAGACCTGCATCAGCGAAGCGATGGCGAAGGGCTCGATGAAAGCCGCCTTGAAGGCCCAGGCGAAGACGATGGCCAACACGAAGGCCCAGCCGGCAAGCTGGCCCGGCATGGCCCAGAGGATCGCGGCGGCGGGCGCCAGCATCAAAAGAAAGATGACGAAGGAAACACCCCACATGATCACCGCCAGCCAGACGGCGTTCTTGACCATCAACTTGCCGTTCTGCGCGTAGAGCACGACGCCTTGCCTGGCGGTCTCGAAAGGCGAGTTGGAATTGGTGCGGATGTTGTAGCCGAGGATGATCTCGTCGACATAGGTCAGCGACAGGCGGATGACGGTATTGATGAAGCTCACCAGACCGCTTAAGCCTGGAATGGGTAGGAACGCAGCAATGCCGCCGATCAGCCCTGTGATGGCGCGGATGGCGCCTTTCACCAGCTGGTCGACGACGAAAAGGATGTTGGCCTCGGCGAAGCGCTTCGTCACCACTTCGCGCGCATAGGCGATCTGGCCCTGGCCGTCGGGAACGTCCTGCCCGTCGATCAGATGGACCATGACGGCGATATGGCCTGCCTTGAGCACATAGAGAATGTATTCGCGGATCCAGTAGACGGCGATCGAGACCACGCCGAAGCCGACGACCCCACCCCACAAGGCAAAGGACATCGGCCCGTCCGGATCGGTCGAGATGTGGCCGACGCCGTAACCGACGCTGGCGCCGGTGCCGGTCGCCGTTATGTAGGCCACCGTGATGCCGAAATAGACGATGATGCGAAAGACGATGAACGGCCACGTCCGCATCATGATGGACACCGACCGGCCGATGCTGAAGTCCCACATGGCCCCGACCCTCCGCCTCAGAGAATTGGCGGGAGAGGATGCGCTCGCTCCTGCCAAAGTCAATGTCGGAGGGATTTTGAGCGGGGGACAATTGTCTGAGGCAGCGCGGACCCGAGTGATTGCCCGGAACGCCGCGACCGGATGCTATTTGGTTTTCAGGCCTTCCAGCAGCTGCTTGAACGCCGCCACAACCTTCTTCGACGTCGCTTCCGGATCCTTGGCATTGGCGATGCGCTGCGAGGCCTGGCTACTGGCGCCGTTGATGAGCCGCGCTGCGGTCTCGGGGTCGAGATCGGGAACGACGACGCCCTCCTCCTGCAGCTTTGACAGGTGATCGGTCATTGAAGCCGTGCAGGCGCTGGCGTTGGGCCACTGAGCCGGATCGCCGAGCACGGCCGGGCCGTCCCTGAACATGATGCGCTGGATTTCCGGCTCAAGCGCCATCTCGATATAGGTGGTGCATTCGTCGACGAAATGCTGCCAGCGAGTAGGCGCCCGCGAGGCCACCTCGTTCACCCGCGCCGCCATCTCGGCGTCGATCTCGGCGATCACCGCCTGCAGGAGCCCCT
Organism: Mesorhizobium sp. M1A.T.Ca.IN.004.03.1.1; assembly: GCF_003997555.1. Lineage (NCBI taxonomy): Bacteria > Pseudomonadati > Pseudomonadota > Alphaproteobacteria > Hyphomicrobiales > Phyllobacteriaceae > Mesorhizobium > Mesorhizobium sp. M1A.T.Ca.IN.004.03.1.1. The sequence continues at coordinate 503,763 of NZ_RZTV01000002.1, forward strand.
TCTTGTCGCCGAAATGATGATAGAGCGCGCCGCGCGTCAGACCCGCCGAAGCGGTGAAATCGTCCATCGAGGCCTCGGCATAGCCGATCGTGCCGAAGGCATGGCGCGCGGCCGCGATCAGCTTGGCGCGCGTCTCGGCGATCATCTCCTTGCGGGGTTTGTGCATGGCTCCTGGTCTTATTCACATACGCGTCGTATGCTAATTGACATACGCGACGTATGAACTATCTGACATTCATACGCTGCGTATGTAATTGCGGCGCCTTCCCTTGTCGAGGAACGGGACCATGCGAAACCCATATTCGGAAATCTTTCGGGCTCCTGGCACGAAGAGCTTCGCCGCGGCAGCCTTCATCGCCCGGCTGCCGATCGCCATGGCGCCGATCGGCATTGTGGCGATGCTGTCACAAACGCATGGCGAGTACTGGCTGGCCGGCGCCGTCTCGGCCACATACGCTTTGGTCAACGCCTTCCTGTCGCCGCAGGTCTCGCGGCTGGTCGACCGCCTCGGCCAGAGCCGGATTGCCGTGCCGACGACACTTGTCTCGGCGCTTGCCTTCGCGACCTTGATCGTCGCGGCCAACCAGCACTGGCCGGTGTGGACCTTGTTCCTATCGTCGCTGCTTGCCGCCTTAATGCCCAGCATCCCGGCGCTGGTCAGGGCGCGCTGGACCGAGATTTTTCGCGACCGCCCCGAGCTCAATACGGCCTTCGCCTTCGAATCGGCCGCGGACGAGCTGGTCTATGTCGCTGGGGCATCGCTGTCGGTGGGCTTGAGCGCCGCGCTATTCCCGGAAGCCGGGATGGTGGTGAGCACCTTGCTGCTCGCCTTCGGCTCGGCGGCATTCCTGCTGCAGCGTTCGACGGAACCGCCCATTCGCCCGGCCGAGGATGGCGCGGCCGGTTCGGCGATCCGCCTGCGGCCGGTGCAGATCATCACCTTTGCGCTGATCTTTGTCGGCGCGACCTTCGCAACCACGGAAGTCACCACCGTTGCCATTACTGAAGAGCTGGGCCAGCCCGAAGCAGCCAGCCTCGTCATCGGCGTCTATGCACTGGGATCCTTCGTGCTCGGCATCATCGTCGGCGCGCTCAGTTTGCGCACGCCGCTGCAACGCCAACTCGCGATAGCTGTCGCCGTCATCGCGCTCACCACGCTGCCGCTGCTTTTTGCCGACACGGTGCCGACCCTGGCGCTAGCCGTCTTCGTCAGCGGCGTTGCCATCTCGCCGACCTTCATCACCGCCTTTGGCCTGATCGAACGCCACGTGCCGCCGGCAATGCTCACGGAAGGCGTGACCTGGGTGACCACCGGGATCGGCATCGGCATGGCGCTAGGCTCCTTCGCCGCCGGCTGGATGGTCGACACTTTTGGACCGCAGAACGGGTTCTGGGTGTCGGTGGCGGCAGGCTCAGTCGCTTTGGTCACCGTGCTCGCCGGCCAGTGTCGGCTGGCGACGCCGGACTGCGACCCGAATGAATGCGAAGCGGCGATTGCTCCGGCTGGATGATACCGATGCATCCGGCTCTGGCTGGCTATATGTCCTGCTTTTGAACGAACTTCGCCGCCGGGACTGCGTAAAGCCCCGTCGGCGCGCCATGGAGCATGATCTCCCGCTCGAAGACGAAGCCGCATTTCTCCAGCACGCGCCGCGATGCCGGATTGGCGGGACGCGCCAGTGCGATCACCCGATCGGCGCGCAAGGGGCCGAAAGCCGCGTGCAAGGTCCCCCGGACCAGTTCCGTCGCGTAGCCATGCCCCCAGGTCTCGGGATGAAGATGATAGGACAGGTTCAGCCCATCGAAATCGCTCGATAAGGTGACACCGCCGAAGCCGATCAGCCTCTCGTTGGCTTCGACCGCCCAGCGACCAAATCCGTGCCTGTCCCAATGATCGATGTCGCGAGCGAGCCTTGCAGCGCTCTGCTGCGGCGTGTCCGGCGTCGGGTCGGGGCGATGCGCCACCAGTTCGGGGCGCGAAAAAAGATCGGCCAGAAACTCCAGATCCGCCTGTTTGGGCCGGCGCAGCAGCAATCGTTCGGTCTGCTGGCTGACAGGCAATGGCGCGGCCATCGTTTTTCTCCGCCGCCTGTCGGCCGAAACGTCAGAGAATTTCCGTTTTGGCGATGTGAATGCCGAATCCTTCGAGGCCGACATAGTGGCGCTCGCGCGAGGCGATCAGGTTGATCGAGGAAATGCCGAGATCCTTGAGGATCTGCGCTCCGAGCCCGATCTCGCGCCACTCGTTCTCGCGCCGGCGCGCCTCTTCGTGATCCTCGCGGTCGCCGCTTTGTGGCCGCTTGCGCTCCTGATGGGCGACGCCGACCGAGCCTTCGCGCAGGTAGACGATGACGCCACGCTTGCGCTCGCCCATCGCCTTCATGATGTGGTCCAAGCGGTGGCTGGTGCCGAAGACGTCGGTGACGACGTCTTCCGAATGCAGCCGCACCGGCACCTCCTCGCCGTCGCGGATGTCGCCGAAGACGACCGCGACATGGTGCATGGAATCCCAGGGCAGCGTGTAGGTGAAGACCTGCGCCTTGCCGCCGGGCGTCTCGATGTCGGAGCAGGCGACGCGCTCGACCAGCGTTTCCTTGCGCTGGCGATAGGCGATGAGATCGGCGACCGAAACCTGCTTCAGCCCGTGCTGCGCGGCGAAAGCCTGCACCTCAGGTCCACGCTTGACGGTGCCGTCGTCGTTGACCAGTTCGGAGATGACGCCGATCGGCGGCAGCCCGGCGAGTTTGCACAGGTCGACCGCGGCTTCCGTATGGCCCGAGCGCATCAAGACACCGCCTTCGCGCGCGATCAGCGGGAAGATGTGGCCGGGCCGCACGAAGTCGGAGGCACCAACATTGCCATTGGCGAGGTTACGCACGGTGAGCGTGCGGTCGTCCGCCGAAATACCCGTCGTGGTGCCGTGCTTGAAGTCGACGCTGACGGTGAAAGCCGTGGTGTGGGCGGAATCATTGTCGGCCACCATGGGCGCAAGGTTTAGCCTCCTTGCGTCCTCGCGCAGCATCGGCGTGCAGACGATGCCGGAGGTGTTGCGGACGATGAAGGCCATCTTTTCCGGCGTGCAGTGGACGGCGGCAACGATCAGGTCGCCCTCGTTCTCGCGCCCATCATCGTCCATGACGACGACGATCTCGCCGCGCTCGAAAGCGCGGATCGCTTCGACGATCTTCTTCTGGTCGTATGGCATGGACGCTCGCTAGCTCGCTTGGGGAATAGGGCGGTAAGGGAGTAGGGGAACGGAAAAAGTTTGGCGTCGCCGAATGCGACGTAACATACTCTCCTGCTGCCTTACTGCCCTCCTCCCCTTCCCGTCTGTCCTCTATGGCGCAGATAATGATCCGCAATCGCGCAGGCAACCATGGCCTCGCCGATCGGCACCGCGCGGATGCCGACGCAAGGATCGTGGCGGCCCTTGGTCATGACCTCGACGTCCTTGCCATCCTTGTCGATCGATTTCCGCGGCGTCAGGATCGAGGAGGTCGGCTTGACGGCGAAGCGGGCGACGATCGCCTGGCCGGTCGAGATGCCGCCGAGGATGCCGCCGGCATTGTTGGACAAAAACACCGGCTTGCCGTCATTGCCGATCCGCATCTCGTCGGCATTCTGTTCGCCGGTGATGCGGGCGGCTTCGAAGCCGTTGCCGATCTCGACGCCCTTGACGGCGTTGATCGACATCAGGCCGGAGGCGATGTCCTGGTCGAGCTTGGCATAGATCGGCGCGCCGAGGCCCGCCGGCACACCTTCGGCGACGATCTCGATCACCGCGCCGACCGACGAGCCGGCCTTGCGAATGCCGTCGAGATAGGCGGCAAAGACCGGAACCGAGGCCGGGTCGGGGGTGAAAAACGGGTTTTCCGCATCGCCGATGAAATTCCAGTTCCAATTGGCGCGATCGATTGACTTTTCACCCATCGAGACCAGCGCGCCGCGCACCACCATGCCCGGCACCACCTTGCGTGCCAGTGCGCCGGCCGCCACTCTGGCTGCCGTCTCGCGCGCCGAGGAGCGGCCGCCGCCGCGATGGTCGCGCAACCCATATTTGATCTCATAGGTGTAATCGGCATGGCCCGGCCGGTACTGGCGCGCGATCTCGCCGTAGTCCTTGGAGCGCTGATCCACATTTTCGATCAGCATCGAGATCGGCGTGCCGGTGGTGATCATCGTCTCGCCGTCCTCGCCGAGGATGAAGCCGGAGAGGATCTTGACCTCGTCCGGCTCGCGGCGCTGGGTGACGAAGCGCGACTGGCCCGGGCGGCGCCGGTCGAGCTCGGCCTGGATGTCCTCGCGCTTGAAGCGGATCCCGGGCGGGCAGCCGTCGACAACGCAGCCAAGAGCGGCGCCATGGCTTTCACCCCAGGTGGTGACGCGGAAAAGATGGCCGAAGGTGTTGTGAGACATGGAAAAAACGCCCTGCCCGGCGCGGACCCGGTTCGCCGGTTCAAGCGTGCCTTCTATTGGCGTTTTCCACAGCGGTCAAACGGTGATCGGATGCATCAATCTGTGATCTGGAGGATTTAGTTTTGACACATTCGGTTGGTTTCTGCTCTCTTCCATCCGCCGTTGAGGATCCGCCGTTGCTCATGCCGGCGCAATGACCAAAGAGGACGACGATGCGTACCCTGGTTGGCGCCGCCTGCGCCATGTTGCTCATTTCCACCGCTGCCGCGTTCGCCGGCCAGACCGAAGGCTTGATCAAGAAGGTCGACAAGGACACGCTGACGCTGACGCTGGACGACGGAAAGTCCTACAAGCTCAACGCCGAAACCGATCTCGACGCGCTGAAGCCCGGCATGGATATCGTCCTCGCCTACGACGTGACCAATGGCGAGAATGTCGTGACCGATATGCAGCTGCCGCCGGACAGCGACTAGAATCATCCGCGCCGCGAGGTCTTGGCGGACGGCGCAGTACGTTGGTAGCAGTACGTTGGTAGAGGACACCTTTGCCAATGTCCGAGCGCCGAACGCTTCGGCATCCTGGAGCGAAGCAAGGGGCGCAGCGACGCAAACGCAGATTCCCGGATGGCGACGTTCGAGGCCTTCGGCCGACCTCCAACACACGGCCTGAAACGCAGGCCCTACAGCCACTCCAGGGTGCGGCCCTCGAGCCGTAGCAGGCGGTCCTGCGGTACGTCGAGGCTGGCGGCTTCCTGCTTGGAAATGCCGGTGACGAAGCGGAAGAAGCAGCGCATGATCCCGCCATGGGTGACGCAGACGGTCGGCTGGCGAAGCGCGTCGAACCAGGGTTTTATCCGCTCGAGCAGCATCTCGTAGCTTTCGGCGCCCTCGCCGGGCGGCTGGAAATCCCACTTCGCGGCGCGGCGGCTTTTGGTCGAACCCGGGACACGCTTTTCGAGTTCGGCAAAGGTGAAACCCTGCCAGTCGCCGAAGCTTAGCTCCACCAAGCGCGGATCGGTGCGATAGGCGAGCGGGTCGAGACCCATCGCCGCGCGCATCAGTTCCATCGTCTCGCGCGTGCGGCGCATCGGGCTGGCGACAAAATCGAAATCCGCGGCGTTTCCGATAAGGTCCGCCAACCGTCGGCCGTTTTGCGTCGCCTGCTCGCGGCCAAGTTCGTTGATATCGGTATCCGCCTGGCCTTGCAGCCGACCCTCGGCGTTCCACTGCGTCTGGCCGTGGCGCGCGATGTAGACGAGCGGATACATCAGGTCTCCGGAGGTCGGGCCAGGGCCTGGACGATAGACAGGCGGAGAGAACTAGTCCTTGACGGTCGAGATGTCGGGCGCGTCGACCGCCTTCATGCCGACCACATGGTAGCCGGAATCGACGTGATGGACCTCGCCGGTCACGCCGCGCGACAGGTCCGACAGGAAGTAGACGCCGGAATCGCCGACTTCTTCCTGCGTCACCGTCTGCTTGAGCGGCGCGTTGTACTCGTTCCATTTGAGGATGTAGCGGAAGTCGCCGATGCCGGAGGCGGCAAGGGTCTTGATCGGGCCGGCCGAGATGGCGTTGACGCGGATCTTCTTGGCGCCGAGGTCGACGGCGAGATAGCGCACGCTGGCCTCGAGCGCCGCCTTGGCGACGCCCATGACGTTGTAGTGAGGCATAACCTTCTCGGCGCCGTAATAGGTCAGCGTCAGCAGCGAGCCGCCTTCGCTCATCAGCGGCTCGGCGCGCTTGGCGATGGTGGTGAAGGAAAACACCGAAATATCCATGGTGCGCAGGAAATTATCGCGCGTCGTCTCGACATAACGGCCGGTCAGCTCGTCCTTGTCCGAGAAGGCGATGGCATGGACGAGGAAGTCGAGCTTGCCCCAGTGCTTGGCGATGTCGGCAAAGACTGCGTCCAGGCTTTCCGGATCGGTCACGTCGCAATGGCCGGCGACATGCGCGTTGAGTTCCGCCGCCAGCGGCTCGACGCGCTTCTTGAACGCCTCGCCCTGATAGGTCAGCGCAATTTCGGCGCCGTGATCGACGCAAGCCTTGGCGATGCCGAAAGCGATCGACCGATTGTTTGCGACGCCAAGGATGAGGCCTCGCTTACCGGCCATCAGGCCCTGTCCACCCGCCATGTGCGCAATTCTCCGCAAGAATGTCTGCTTTGTGGAGCCCTATCGCACAGGCACAGGGCCCCTTCAAGCGTCGAAAACAGACTGGCTTGAGGAGAAAACCGCTTCGATCAGCCTTTCCGCTTGCGCATCAGGGCTTCGAGATCGGCGTCTCCACCCTCCGGCAGCATCAGCCGCACATGGGCGTAGAGATCGCCATGGCCACCTACTTTGTCCGGCAGGCCCCTGCCCTTCAGGCGCAACACCTTGTCCGAGCTCGACCATGCGGGAACGTTGACCGCGAGCTTGCCGGTCGGCGTCTCGACGGCCACCTTGGCGCCGAGCACCGCGTCGGCGAGTTCGATAGGCAGGTCGACATGCAGGTCGCGGCCCTCGATGCGATAGCGCGGATGGCGGCGAATGTGGATCTTGACCAGCGCGTCGCCCGGCTGGCCGGGCCCCTGCTCGCCCTGACCCTTCAGGCGGATGGTCTGGCCCTCCTCGACATAGGTGGGAAGCTTGACCGCCATCTTGCGGCCGTCAGGGAACATCGCCGTCACCTTCTCCGCGGTGGCGGCCTCTTCGACGGTGATGTCCAGCGTGACATTGAGGTCAGGCGCCTGGACCGGCTGGCGACGGTCGCCACGGCCTGGACCGCGCCCACCCGAAAAGGCCTCGCCGAAGATCTGGCTGAAGATGTCGCTGTTGCCGTCGAAAGGATCGCCGCCCGGACGACCGGTGCGGAATTCGAAATGCGCCCCGCCGGGGCCCTGCTGACGGCGGAATCCGGCAAACGGATCGCCACCGGCCGCGCCCTCGAAGCCCTGGAATCTCGGCTTGCCGTCGGCGTCGATCTCGCCGCGATCGTAAGCTGCGCGGCGCTTCTCGTCGCCGACGATCTCATAGGCCTGGTTGGCGGCCGCAAAACGCTCTTTCGCCTTCGGATCATTCGGATTCTGGTCCGGATGATGCTGCTTGGCGAGCTTGCGGTACGCCGATTTTATTTCCTTGGCCGAGGCGTTCTTGGCAACGCCCAGCACCTCATAGGGGTCGCGCATGCTTCCTGCCTGAAAGAGAGATTGGGTCCACAGTTGCCCTCTATATGCGCTCGCATAGGAAGAAATTCCAGTGGTGCAAGATGCCAATGGAGACTGAAATTAGAGCGCCTTGAACTCCTGCATGCGCCAGCCTCCGGCGTCGGCAATGCACAGCTCGCCCTGATACATGGCGACGCCGTCGAAACTTTCCCGCGTCGCGTTGAAGCGGCGGCAGGTCAAGCCGCCATCCTTGAGTTCCACCAGCTCGGTGATCGAGCCGCGGGAGCCGGTGCCGGCATTGGCCCATGGCACCGCCTGGCCGCCGAGCTCCTGGATGTCGGCGGAAGACACCGCATTGCCGATCGTGGTCTGGTCCGAGTCGTTGTCGCTGCTTGCCGGCACGGCGGGCGCGGACGGCGCGCTGGAGGTGATGATCGAGCGGTCAACCTCCGCCTTCTCGAGGCTGAAGCCGCCGGCGCCACAGGCCGCGAGCGGAAGCGCCAATGTCAGCAACGCAGCCTTGGCGCTGGCCGAAGCAATAACGCTCCATTGCCCGCTGTCAAAAGCTTGCGCGATACGCGACAATCGGCGAACTCCTCCCGCAACGTTAAAAATTTGGAAAACTATGAACGAAAGCGAGTTAACAAGCGGTGACTTCGCCGAGGCTTTGGAGCCGTTCCGGCTGTTTGCCGAGTGGCTGGACGACGCCGTCAAGAGCGAGATCAACGACCCCAACGGCGTTGCGTTGGCAACCGTCGACGCCGACGGCATGCCGGATGTGCGGATGGTGCTGCTCAAGGGGTTCGACGAAAGGGGATTTGTCTTCTACACGAATTTCGAGAGCGCCAAGGGCCGCGAGATTCTTGGCAGCATGAAGGCGGCGATGTGCTTCCACTGGAAATCGCTGCGCCGCCAGGTGCGCGTGCGCGGGCCGGTGGAGATCGTCAGCGACGCCGAGGCCGACGCCTATTATGCGACGCGGCCGCGCGGCAGCCGCATCGGCGCCTGGGCCTCGAAACAGTCGCGGCCGCTGGAAAGCCGCTTCGCGCTGGAGAAGGCGGTGGCCGAATACACGGCGCGCTATGCGATTGGCGAAATCCCGCGGCCGAAACACTGGTCGGGCTTCCGCATCCTGCCGGAGACGATCGAGTTCTGGCACGACCGCCCGTTCCGGCTGCATGACCGCATCGTGTTCTCGAGAAACGACGGCGGCGGCTGGGACAAGACGCGGCTTTACCCCTGATGTCGCCGAGAGCGGAGATTTTTCAGCCTTTCTTGCGGGTCATGAAGGCGGTCAACGCGGCGCGCGCCTCGTCGGACTTCAGCCGCTCGCGGAAATGCTCGCTCTCTAGCTTGATGCGGGCGACGAGTTCCTCGCGCGGCTCACGCATCAGATCGCGGGCAATCTTAAGCGCCTGCGGCGGCTTGGCGGCGATCTCGGCCGCCGCAGCCAGCACCGCGCCTTCCAGGGCGTCTTCCGCGACCATGTCGTAGATCAGGCCGGCGGCCTTGGCGCGCTCAGCCGAAAAGCCTTCGCCGAGACCGAGCAGCGCGAAGGCGCCCTGGCGGCCGAGGACCTGCGGCGCGAGCAGGCTCGAGCCGGCCTCCGGCACGAGGCCGAGGTCGACGAAGGGCGTGCGGAAGAGCGTTCGCGGCGTGGCGAAGGTCAGGTCGCAATGCAGATTGAGCGTGGTGCCGATGCCCACCGCTATGCCATCGACACCCGAGACCATCGGCTTCTCCGCCTTGGCCAGCGCCATCAGGAAATCCCACACCTCATTCCCCCCCTCGCCGCCGGTGGCGATCACCAGGAAGTCCGCAAGGTCGTTGCCGGAAGAAAAGGCACCGGGCACCCCGAGAAAGACATGGACGCGAACGGTCGGGTCGGCATCCCCTTCAGAAAGGGCGGCCGACATTTTCGCATACATGGCACGCGTCAGCGCGTTCTTCTTGTCCGGCCGATTCATACGGATGATCTGCACGGCGCCCCAGCGCTCGATGAGGATATGGTCGGTCACGATCGGTTCCTTCGGCTGACTGGCTGTTCAGGCGATCAGCGCCTTGCCGGCGGCGGCGAGGCTTTCGGCGCCGTCGATGACGCGCTCCTTGAGCGCGCGCGTCTCGCCTAGGAGGTTCTCGGCAAAGAAGCGGCAAAGCGCGACGCGGCCGCGGTCGGCTAGGCCGCCTTGCGCCAAATAAGCGCCGCCGGCGGCGAGCGAGATTAGGCGCAGATAGGGCGTGGCGCCGGCCATCGCGGCATCGGCCTTGCCGTCGGCCAACAGCCTTTGCAAGAAGCGCGTTGCCTCGTCGAGATCGGCAAGCGCGCGATCGAGATTGTCGGCGGTGCGGCCAAAACCTTCGATGTTGGAGGTGCGCACCGCATCGGCCATCGCTTTCAATTCGCCGATATAGCGATGCACGTGCGCGCCGCCGCCGAGCGGCAGTTTTCGCGAGACGAGGTCGATCGCCTGGATGCCGTTGGTGCCTTCATAGATCGGCGCGATGCGGGCGTCGCGATAGAGCGCCGCCGCGCCCGTCTCCTCGATGAAGCCCATGCCGCCATGCACCTGGATCCCCAGCGAAGCGACCTCGACGCCGACATCGGTCGAAAAGGCTTTTGCCAGCGGCGTCAAGAGATTGGCGCGGTCGCGCCAGTTAGCGGCGGCCTCGCCCTCGGCGACACGGGCACGGTCGATGGCGTGCGCGCAGGAATAGGCGATAGCACGCGCGATCTGCGTCAGCGCCTGCATTGTGAGAAGATTGCGCTGCACGTCCGGGTGATGGACGATCGGCGCCATGCCGGACCCTGAATAATCAGATGCCTTGCCCTGCCGGCGCTCATTGGCATAGGCGATCGCCTTCTGCGTGGCAGTTTCGGCCACTGCAACGCCCTGCATGCCCACCGCGAGACGAGCGTTGTTCATCATCGTGAACATGCAGGCCAACCCCTTGTTCTCCTCGCCGACCAGCCAGCCGATGGCGCCGGGCGTCATGCCCGCAAAACCGTCGCCATAGATCATGGTGCAGGTCGGCGAAGCGTGGATGCCGAGCTTGTGCTCGAGGCTGGAACAGAAGACGTCGTTGCGGGCGCCGAGCGAGCCATCGTCATCGACCAGGAACTTCGGCACCAGGAAGAGCGAGATGCCGCGCGTGCCGGCGGGCGCGTCGGGCAGCCTAGCCAGCACCAGATGCACGATGTTGTCGGTGAAATCGTGCTCGCCATAGGTGATGAACATCTTCTGGCCGAAGATGCGGTAGGTGCCGTCGCCGGCAGGCTCGGCACGGGTGCGCAGAGCGCCGAGGTCCGAGCCCGCCTGCGGCTCGGTCAGGTCCATCGTGCCCATCCACTCGCCCGAGACGAGCTTGGCGAGGTATTTGGCCTTGAGCGCCTCGGAGGCGTGCTTGTCGAGCGCCTCGACCGCGCCCATGGTGAGTGTCGGGCCGATGCCGAAGGCCATGGCGGCGGAGTTCCACATTTCGAGCGCGGCGACGGCTAGCATGGTCGGCAAGCCCTGGCCGCCATATTCGGCCGGCCCGGACAGCGCGTTCCAGCCGCCTTCGATCCAGCGCCGGTAAAGCTCCTTCCAGCCGGGCGGTGTGGTGACGGAAGCGCCCTTCAACACCGCGCCATGCTCGTCGCCGATCTTGTAGAGCGGCGCAACCTCCTCGCTGGCGAAGCGCCCGGCCTCGGCCAGGATCGCGTCGACAAGGTCCTCGCCCAGATCGCCGAAGGTGCCGGCATCCAGCGCCGGCTTCAGGCCGGCCACCTGCTTCAGCGTGAAGGCGATGTCCTCGACCGGTGCGCGATACATTGTGCCTACTTCTCCTCCAGTGCGGCCAACCGTAGTCGCGTAGCCGAAGCGAGGCCATCCATACTTGGGGTTGGCCTGCGTCCTTCTTTTTACGTAAACGTCAAACACGCGGATTTTGCAAGCGTAGACTTCGTCGTCCACGGCCGGAGAGGTTCAGTCGCTGTTCCGGCGCTGAACACCTCGCGGTTTGACAGCACTTCCTTAACCATAGCGGTTCAGGATCGTCCTCTGGTCAGTGGGGACACTCTGATTGAAAAAGCCGGCGCGCCCTCTTCGCCGCCTGGCGCTTCTCGCGGCTGCGGTTGCGCTGGGCACGGCGGCAAAGGCCTCGGATTTCTCCGAGCCGTGGAAGAATGCCGACCGCGCGCTGGTGATCGACGCCTACGAATATAACTCCATCGACTGGGCTGAGCTTGCCACCGACAAACGCATCGTCGGCTTCATCAACAAGGCGTCCGACGGGCTGCCGCCGCCCTATCTCTGCTTCGGCGACGAAACTGAGGTGAAGCTCTGCAAGGCGCTGTGGAAGCGCCATGCGGTGACGCGCGAGCTTTTCCAGACACGCAAGGTGGTGGCGAAGGCGCTCGGCCTGAAATGGGGCGCCTATCACCTCGCCCGCCCCGGCAATCCGGTCGAGCAGGCCAACAATTTCATCGATTTCGCCGAGCCGGCGCCGGACGATCTCATTGCCCTCGACATCGAGGGCATCGATCCCGCGCAATGGATGTCGCTCGAGGACGCGGAAGAATTCGTGCGCCAGGTGCATCGCCGCCTCGGTCGCTTCCCGGTGCTCTACTCGAACGGCAAGACCGCCCAGTACATCGCCGACAACCGTTACACCTACCGGCTGTTGTCGTGGCTGCCGCTCTGGTATGCGCGCTACAAGCCGGACATCGACGTGCATTTCCCGATGGGCAACTGGCAGCGTTACGCGCTCTGGCAGTTCGCGGCAAAGGCGAATTGCGGCCGCTTCAGCTGCCCCTATCGCGTGCCGGGCACGCCCAACGACATCGACGTCAGCGTCGCGCCGATGAAAGCCGATGAGTTGCGCCAGCAATGGGCCTTTGGCGGCCTGATCGACGTGCCGGCGGATTACCTCGCCTCGATCCCGGTGCCGATCCCGCGCGAAGCGGGCCTCGCCGGCAAGGTCACCATCACCTATGCCGATGTGGCGACGCCGCCGACCATCGAGGAAATGGTCGCGGTGCTCGGCGCGCGCTGGGAGAAATTCCGCGACGGATTCCGAATGCCGGTGGTCAAGACCGTGCCGCAGCGCCCGAGCTTCGGCATCGTGCAATATGTCGCCTGGAAACGAGCCGGACAGCGCACGCCCGAACAGCTCGACGCCGCCTTCGCGGCCGCCGATCCGGTCAGCACCGCATCGACGACGCTCGACCACCGCAGGCAGTAGTCAACGGCAGCGTCAACGATGATTGCCCAGGCTGGCATACATGCCGGTGGTGCGGAACTGTGTGGGCGTGATGCCGTAGCAGCGGCGAAACACCTTGGAAAAATAGTTGGGGTCGTCGAAACCGCACAGAACAGCGACTTCCTTGACCGGCAGGAAATCGGTCTTGGTCAGCAGCTTGGCGGCGCGATGTAGCCGCTGCTGCAGGACGAATTCGGCCGGCGGCAATCCTTCGCTCTCGGCGAAGCAGCGCGAGAAATGGGCGCGGCTGAGGCCGCTGATTTCGACCAGTTCCGCCACCGGCAGCGGCTTGTCGAGATTGGCGCTTATGTGATCGATGACTGGCTGCATGGCGCTCTGCTTTTCGGCGAAGGCGTGCGAGCCGAAGACATCGTCGTAAAGCGCCATCGCCGCCTCATAGGCGATCGCCGAGGCCGCGCCCGGCGAGGCGGCGCCCTTGATCAGGCGCAGGCTGCAATCGGCAAGGTGATCGATGGTCGCCGGCTGCAGCCGGAACACGGGACCTGAGACGCTGAGGATCGACTTGTGGACGCGCAGCGCCTCCTCGCCGTTCATCGAGATCCAGAAATATTCCCAGCGGTCGCCCTTGGCCAGCCAGTAGCGATGGTTGTGCGGCACCAGCACCAACAGCGTATCGCTCGCCTGCAGGCGGTAATTGCGGCTTTCGTAGCGCAATTGCCCGGTGCCGCTGATCGTATGCTGGAGCACGGTAAACGGGGTCTGGCCGCGCTTTCGCCCGTCCCAGTCGTAAGTCTCGTCCTCGCGCACCTCGTAGCCGGTGCTGGTCGGCATGGCGTGCAGGCGCTGGCGCCCGCGCGGCAGCGAAATCGTGCGCATTAGCTTTCCATTGGCGATCAGATCCTGCAGCACAAAATTACCCTCGAAAGCATAATCCTTCTCTGGCCGCGCTGGCGAATAAGCGCATAATCCGGCTCACTCAAGAACGGGAAAGACCCGCGGTCGGAGGAGCGGGCGGGAGGAGAAAGAGCTGGATTTCCGGCTCCACATGGCGAGCGCGCCTGCCGGCGCGCGGCCATACCCTCCCTTGCTGCTCCTTGCCTAACATTCGATTGGATCGAGGTGAAGGTGATGAGCTTCAAAATCGCTATTATTGGCGCCGGCAGCGTCGGCTTCACCAAGAAGCTGTTCACCGACATTCTCTGCGTGCCCGAATTCAAGGACATCGAATTCGCGCTGACCGACATCAGCGAGCACAATCTCGGGATGATCCAGGCGATCCTCGATCGGATCGTGGAAGCAAACGGGCTGCCGACCAAAGTGACGGCGACGACCGACCGCCGCAAGGCGCTGGAAGGCGCGCGCTACATCATCAGCTGCGTGCGCGTCGGCGGCCTCGAAGCCTATGCCGACGACATCCGCATCCCGCTGAAATACGGCATCGACCAATGCGTCGGCGACACGATCTGCGCCGGCGGCATCCTCTACGGCCAGCGCAACATCCCGGTGATCCTCGACTTCTGCAAGGACATCCGCGAGGTAGCCGAGACCGACGCCAAGTTCCTGAACTACGCCAACCCGATGGCGATGAACACCTGGGCCGCGATCGAATACGGCAAGGTTGACACGGTCGGGCTCTGCCACGGCGTGCAGCACGGCGCCGAACAGATCGCCGAGGTGCTCGGCGCGAAATCGCCCAGGGAGCTCGACTATGTCTGCTCCGGCATCAACCACCAAACCTGGTTCATCGAGCTCAGACTGAACGGCCGCGCGATCGGCAAGGACGAGTTGGTCGCCGCCTTCGAAGCGCACCCGGTCTATTCGAAGCAGGAGAAGCTGCGCATCGACGTGCTGAAGCGCTTCGGCGTCTATTCGACCGAAAGCAACGGGCATCTGTCCGAATACCTGCCGTGGTACCGCAAACGCCCCGACGAGATCACACGCTGGATCGACATGTCGGACTGGATCCATGGCGAGACCGGCGGCTATCTGCGCTACTCGACCGAGACCCGCAATTGGTTCGAGACCGAGTATCCGCAGTTCCTCGAAGCGGCTTCGAAGCCGATCGACCCGGCCAAACGCTCCAACGAGCATGCCAGCCACATCCTCGAGGCGCTGGAAACAAACCGCGTCTACCGCGGCCATTTCAACGTCAAGAACAACGGCGTGATCACCAACCTGCCGCAGGACGCCATCATCGAGTCGCCCGGCTTCGTCGATCGCTTCGGCATCAACATGGCCGCCGGCATCACACTGCCGGAGGCATGCGCCGCCACGTGCATGTCATCGATCAACGTCCAGCGCATGTCGGTGCATGCCGCGATCGCCGGCGACATCGATCTCTTGAAGCTCGCCATGCTGCACGATCCGCTGGTCGGCGCGGTGTCGACGCCGGAGGAGGTCTGGCAGATGGTGGACGAGATGGTCGTCGCCCAGGCCGCCTGGCTGCCGCAATATGCCGATGCTGTGCCGGCGGCAAAGGAGCGGCTTGCGAAGTCGAAGGTCAAGACCCGCGAATGGGCGGGCGCGGCGCGGCGCAACGTGCGCTCGATCGAGGAACTGCGCGCCGAAAAGGCGGGACTGAAACAGGCCGGCTGAGATTTCGGGCAGGCGGACCTGCAGGAGGCAGATCAGCCGAAAACGGCCCCCAAAATAAAGATCAAGCGGCGGGCAAGCAGCAGACGTTCAAAACATCTGGGAGGAGACAATGAGAAACTTACATAGAATTGGCATTGCCGCCGGACTGGCGCTCGGCGTTTCTATTCCGGTGCTCACCGCTTTCGCTTCTGAACCGACGATCCCGCCCGAGCCGGCGACATTCCCGGCCGAGGGCAAGATCCATTATGTGGCGCGCGACTCCATCCTGGAGTTCAAGGCGCTGCCCGAATATCACGAGCCGGACTGGGTGACGGAGAAATACGTCAAGACCGGCAAGCTGCCGCCGCTCAAGGACAGGCTGCCCAAGGAACCGCTGGTCTTCAAGACCGCCAACATGCCGGACGGCATCGGCGTCTATGGTGACACGATGCGCCATGTCATCGGCGGCAGGCCGGAAGGCTGGAACTACGGTGCCGGCCAGACGCAAGGCTGGGGCGGCATCGACATCGCGCTTTCCGAATGCCTGACACGCACCGCGCCGCTGTTCCAGGTCGATGCCAAGGACACCGAGCCGCTGCCGAACCTTGCCAAGAGCTGGGAGTGGTCGAAAGACGGCCACAAGCTCACCATGCATCTCGTCGAAGGCGCCAAATGGTCGGACGGCGTGCCCTTCAACGCCGACGACGTCATGTTCTACTGGGACGACGAGGTCGTCGACCCCAACGTGTCGCCGCTCAACGGGGCGACGCCGGAAACCTTCGGCGTCGGCACGATGCTCAAGAAGATCGACGACTACACCGTCGAATGGACGTTCAAGGAAGCGTTTCCGAGGCAATATCTCTATGCGATGGCCTACGGCACCTTCTGCCCCGGCCCGGCGCACATTTTGAAGCCGCAGCATCCGAAATATTCGAAGAACACCTACGACCAGTTCAAGAACGCCTTCCCGCCGGAATACATGAACATGCCGGTGATGGGCGCCTGGGTGCCGGTCGAATACCGCCCGGACGACATCATCGTCATGCGGCGCAATCCTTACTACTGGAAGGTCGACGAGAAGGGGAACCAACTGCCTTATCTCAACGAGCTGCAATACAAGCTCTCGACCTGGGCAGATCGCGACGTCCAGGCCGTCGCAGGCTCGGGCGACTTCTCCAATCTCGAGCAGCCCGAGAACTTCGTCGCCTCGCTGAAGCGCGCGGCTGACAAGAACGCGCCGGCACGGCTTGCCTTCGGTCCGCGGCTCATCGGCTACAATCTGCGTATGAATTTTTCCGCCAATGGCTGGGGCAACCCGGACGAGCGAGGCCAAGCGATCCGCGAATTGAACCGCAACGAGGATTTCCGCAAGGCCGTGACCATGGCGATCGACCGCAAGGCGCTCGGCGACTCGCTGGTCAAGGGACCGTTCACCGCCATCTATCCCGGCGGCTTCTCCTCCGGCACCAGCTTCTATGACCGCAAGTCGACGGTTTATTACCCGTTCGATCTCCAAGGGGCCAAGGCCGAGCTCGCCAAGGCCGGTCTCAAGGATACCGACGGCGACGGCTTCGTGAACTTCCCGGCGGGCACCGCCGGCGGCAAGAACGTCGAGATCGTGATGCTGGTCAACAATGACTACACCACCGACAAAAGCCTTGCCGAGGGCGTCGTGGCGCAGATGGAGAAGCTTGGGCTGAGGGTCGTGCTCAACGGGGTCAACGGCACGCAGCGCGACGCGATCCAGTATTCCGGCCGCTTCGACTGGCTGATCCGGCGCAATGACCAGGAGCTCACCTCCGTTGTGCAGAACACGGAGCAACTCGCTCCGGTCGGTCCCAAGACCAGTTGGAACCATCGCGCGCCTGAAAG
The DNA here is from genome assembly GCF_003997555.1 of Mesorhizobium sp. M1A.T.Ca.IN.004.03.1.1. NCBI lineage: Bacteria > Pseudomonadati > Pseudomonadota > Alphaproteobacteria > Hyphomicrobiales > Phyllobacteriaceae > Mesorhizobium > Mesorhizobium sp. M1A.T.Ca.IN.004.03.1.1. Next base: position 520,977 of record NZ_RZTV01000002.1, read on the forward strand.
CGGCGAAGTCGATCTGATGCCGTTCGAGAAGGACCTCGTCGACATCGTGAACAAGTTCGTCACGACGCAGGACAACGACCAGCGCGCCGACCTGATGAAGAAGTTCCAAAAGATCTCGACCGAGCACGTCTACAATGTCGGGCTAACCGAATATCCCGGCGCGCTGATCGTCAACAAGCGCTTCTCCAACATCCCGCAGGGAACGCCGATCTTCATGTTCAACTGGGCCGAGGATTCGATCATCCGCGAACGCGTCTTCGTCGCAGCTGACAAACAGGCGAAATATGAGCTCTTCCCCGACGAGCTTCCCGGCAAGCCCGGAGACAAGGGGCCGATGAACTAGTTAACCTCCCTGACGAAGAGAACTCCGGTCGCGCCAGCTGGCGCGGCCGGACAAAGCCAAATCTCCGGTGCCCCCAAGGCGCGACCGGCCAGCAAAGGAAGCCGACCATCCATGTTGCGATTCCTGCTCATGCGCATAGCGTCGGCGCTTCCCGTGCTCGCCATCTTGAGCCTGGTCACCTTCGCCATCATCCAGGCGCCGCCGGGCGACTATGCCGACTACATCAAATCGCAGCTCATCAACCAGGGCGGCGCCTCCTATGCCGAGGCGGATGCACAGGCCCAGGCCTACCGGAAAGAACACGGCCTCGATAAGCCGCTGCCTGTTCAGTATCTCAACTGGATCGGCGGCATCGTCACCCGCGGCGATTTCGGCTACAGCCTGTATTACAACAGGCCGGTGGCGGACGTGGTCGGCGAGCGCCTGCCGCGCACGCTGCTCCTGGCGCTGGTCTGCCACCTGCTCGCCTCGGTGCTGGGCATAAGCTTCGGCATTTGGGCGGCGACCCGCCAGTATTCCTGGATCGACTCGACGCTTTCGGCCATCTCCTTCCTCGGCATGACGGTGCCGCGCTTCCTGATGGCGCTGATCATCGTCTACCTGCTGGTCTTCCAGTTCAACGTGTCGGAGATCGGCAGCTTCTTCTCGCCGCGATATGGCGGCGCGCCATGGTCGTGGGCAAAATTCCTCGACCTGGTCAAGCATGTCTGGCCGGTGGTGGCGATCGCGACCTTCGGCGGGCTCGCCTACAATATGCGCGTCATGCGCGGCAACCTGCTCGACACGCTCAACGCGCAATATGTCGAGACGGCCAAAGCCAAGGGCCTGACTGGCGGCGCCGTGGTGATGCGCCATGCCGTGCCCAATGCGCTGCATCCATTGGTCATGTATCAAGGCGTGGTGCTGCCCTACATGCTGACCGGCGAGATCGAGACGGCGATCATTTTCGCGCTGCCGACCGTCGGGCCGGCGATCGTGGGCTCGATGGCGGTGGGCGATGTCTACGTGACCGCAACCTTCATGATGGTTCTGTCGGCGACGCTGATCGTCGGCAACATCATCGCCGACATGCTGCTGGTCCTGCTCGACCCCCGCGTGCGCCAGTTCGGGGAGCACTAGATGCTGGCCCGCGATCCCTCACCCCCGCCACCCGCCGAAGGAGCCGCGATTCCGGCCGCGCATGGCAACGAGAGCTACATCGCGCTTGTCTGGCGCCGGCTGAAGCGCTCCTGGACCGGCATGGCCGGGCTATGCCTGGTCGTGCTGCTGCTTCTCATGACCCTGTTCGCGGAATTCCTCGCGCCTCTTGACCCGAAAGCGACCGATATCGCCTTCGCGCCGCCGCAGATGGCTAGCTTTCACGACAAGGACGGCAACTTCGTCGCGCGGCCAAGGATTTACGCGCTGGCCGAATCGACCGACCTCGACCCGGTGACCTTCCAGCCGATCGTCGGCCCGGATTACGATCATCCACGACTGCTTGGCTTCTTCGTCGAGGGCGCGCCCTACAAACTCTTCGGCCTCATCCCGGCGAACCGGCATTTCTTCGGCTCGATGGACGGCCAGCCGGTGCATTTCCTCGGCACCGACAAGTTCGGCCGTGATGTGCTGTCGCGCGCCATCCATGGTTCGCGCGTCTCACTGATGATCGCGCTGACGGTGGTCTTCATCATCACCGTGATCGGAACCAGTGTCGGCATGGTGTCCGGCTATTTCGGCGGCCGGTTCGATGTCTGGATGCAGCGCTTCGTCGAACTGGTGCTCGCCTTCCCGCAACTGCCGCTTTACCTGGCGCTGACGACGCTGATCCCGGTCACCGCGCCGACCAATGTCTTTCTCGCCTTCGTTATCATCGTCATGTCGGCGCTTGGCTGGGCGCAGATGTCGCGCGAAGTACGCGGCAAGACGCTGGCGCTGGCGCGCATCGACTATGTGCGCGCGGCCCTGGCGGTGGGCGCCACCGATCGGCGGATCATCATCCAGCACATCTTTCCCAATGTGATGAGCCATGTGATCGTCGCCGTGACGCTGGCGATCCCAACGGTGGTGCTTCTGGAATCCTTCCTCGGCTTCCTCGGCTTCGCGGTGAAGCCGCCGCTGATCTCGTGGGGCCTGATGCTGCAGGACACCGCGACCTATTCGGTCATCGGCACCTATCCGTGGATTCTGTCGCCGGTCGGCTTCGTGCTGATCACGGTCTTTGCCTTCAACGCGTTGGGCGACGGCCTGCGCGATGCCGTCGATCCCTATTGAGGTGGCAGGAATGACGACGATCGCGCTTGCCCAATCCTTCGCTCCCGCCGTCCGGCTCGACCATGACGGACGCCACGACCAGCCGGTCATCGACGCCCGCAACATCGAAGTCGCCTTCAAGGTCGAGCACGGCATCGTCGAGGCGGTGAAGGACATCTCGTTCCAGCTCTATCGCGGCGAGACGATCGCGATCGTCGGCGAATCCGGTTCCGGCAAATCGGTGACGGCGCGCACCGTCATGGGGCTTTTGTCGCGGCGGGCAACGGTATCGCCGAGGTCAAGCGTCGACTATCTCGGACAGAACATTCTGAAATTCGCCGAGAGCGCCCGGCGCAAGCTGCGCGGCAACCGCATCTCGATGATCTTCCAGGAGCCGATGAGCTCGCTCAACCCGATCTATTCGGTCGGCAGCCAGATCGTCGAAGCGATCAGGGTGCACCGCAAGGTGAGCCGCAAAGAGGCCTGGGCGCGAGCGCTCGAGCTTTTGCGGCATGTCCAGATTCCCGAACCCGAAGCACGCCTCAAGCAGTATCCGCACCAGCTCTCCGGCGGCCAGCGGCAGCGCGTCATGATTGCCATGGCTTTGGCCAACGAGCCCGATGTGCTGATCGCCGACGAGCCGACCACCGCGCTCGACGTCACCGTCCAGGCGCAGATCCTCAACCTGATCCGCAATCTGCAGAAAGAAATGCGGATGGCGGTGGTTCTGATCACGCACGATCTTACCGTCGTGCGCAAATTCTCCGACTATGTCTATGTCATGCAGCATGGCGAGATGCGCGAGCATAACGTCACCGAGCGGCTCTTCGCCGATCCGCAGCATCCCTACACAAAGCGGCTGCTCGCATCCGAACCACACGGCCGGCCGAAGCCGCTGCCCGAAAAGTCCAGCACGATCCTCGAGGCGAACGGCGTGCGCGTCTGTTTCACGCTGCGGCACGGTACATTCCTGAAGCCGGACTGGCGCGAGCTGGTCGCGGTCGACGATCTCGACCTCAAACTTTGCCGTCACGAGACGCTGGGCCTGGTCGGCGAATCCGGTTCCGGCAAGACCACTTTCGGCCAGGCGCTGCTTCGGCTGCTCGACGCCAGGCGCGGCGAGATCCGTTTCGACGGCCAGCCGATCCAGGATCTCACGCGCGCCGAGATGCGGCCGCTGCGCTCGCGCATGCAGATCGTCTTCCAGGATCCGTTCTCCTCGCTCAACCCGCGCATGACGATCGGCCAGATCATCGAGGAAGGCCTGGTCGTGAACAGGATCGGGGCCACACGGCGCGAGCGGATCGAGCGGGTGCGTGAGGCGCTGGTCAGCGCCGGCATGCCCGGCGATATCCTGTCGCGGTTTCCGCACGAATTTTCGGGCGGCCAGCGGCAGCGCATCGCGATCGCGCGGGCCATCGCACTGGAGCCGGAATTCATCCTGCTCGACGAGCCGACATCGGCGCTCGATCTTTCCGTCCAGGCGCAGATCATCGACCTGCTGCGCAAGCTGCAGGACGAGCGCGGCTTGAGCTATCTCTTCATCTCGCACGACCTCAAGGTGGTGCGGGCGCTCTGCCACCGCGTGATCGTCATGCAGCACGGCAAGATCGTCGAACAGGGGCCCGTAGACGAGGTCCTCACCAGTCCCAAGACCGCCTACACCGAACGGCTCGTCCGGGCCGCTTTCGACGTGGCGTGACCATATTCCGGAGGCTCACAGTGGCAAGAAATCCCAGGATCACCTTCATCGGCGCCGGCTCGACGGTGTTCATGAAGAACATTGTCGGCGACGTGCTGCAGCGCCCGGCGCTGTCGGGCGCGACGATCGCTTTGATGGACATCAACCCGCAGCGGCTGGAAGAGAGCGCCATCGTCGTCAACAAGCTGATCGCGACCCTCGGCGTGAAGGCGAAGGCCGAGACCTATTCCGACCAACGCAAGGCGCTGTCCGGTGCCGATTTCGTCGTCGTCGCCTTCCAGATCGGCGGTTACGAGCCCTGCACCGTCACCGACTTCGAGGTGCCCAAGAGATATGGCCTGCGCCAGACGATCGCCGACACGCTGGGCGTCGGCGGCATCATGCGGGGCCTGAGGACGGTGCCGCATCTGTGGAGGATCTGCGAGGACATGCTCGCCGTCTGCCCCGACGCGATCATGCTGCAATACGTCAACCCAATGGCGATCAACACCTGGGCGATCGCCGCGAAATTCCCCCAGATCAAACAGGTTGGGCTCTGCCATTCGGTGCAGGGCACGGCGATGGAGCTGGCGCACGACCTCGACCTTCCCTATGAGGAGATCCGCTACCGCGCAGCTGGCATCAACCACATGGCGTTTTACCTCAAGTTCGAGCATCGCCAGCCGGACGGCTCCTACCGCGACCTCTATCCCGACCTTGTCCGCGCCTATCGCGAAGGCCGCGCGCCGAAGCCCGGCTGGAACCCGCGCTGCCCCAACAAGGTGCGCTACGAGATGCTGACCCGGCTCGGCTATTTCGTCACCGAAAGCTCGGAGCATTTCGCCGAATACACGCCCTATTTCATCAAGGAAGGTCGCCCCGACCTGATCGAGAAATACGGCATCCCGCTTGACGAATATCCGAAGCGGTGCATCGAGCAGATCGAACGCTGGAAGGGTCAGGCGGAGGCCTACCGCTCGGCCGACCGGATCGAGGTCGAGCAGTCAAAGGAATATGCCTCCTCGATCATGAACTCGGTGTGGACCGGCGAGCCGTCGGTCATCTACGGCAATATCCGCAACAATGGCTGCATCACCTCGCTGCCTTTAGACTGCGCGGCGGAAGTGCCGTGCCTGGTCGATGCTTCCGGCATCCAGCCGACCTATATCGGCGAGCTGCCGCCGCAGCTGACGGCGCTGATCCGCACCAACATCAATGTTCAGGAATTGACGGTGCGGGCGCTGATGAGCGAGAGCCGCGAGCACATCTACCACGCGGCGATGATGGACCCGCACACGGCGGCCGAGCTCGGTCTCGATCAGATCTGGTCGCTGGTCGACGACCTGCTTGCAGCGCATGGGGACTGGTTGCCGGCCTGGGCGCGACCAGGCAAGAGCAAGGCTGCCTGATTAGAGCAATTTCAGGAAAAGTGAGAAGCGGTTTTCCGTCCGAAATTGCGTCAAAACAAATAGACGGGAGATTTCGCCGTTTCCGTGAAACGGTGAAATGCCCTATTTGCCGGTCTGCTCGCGCTCGACGGCGCGCCAGCCGATGTCGCGGCGGAAGAAACCCTGCGGCCAGTCGATATGATCGGTCGCCCCGTAGGCCTTTTTTTGTGCCTCCCCGACGGTTGCGCCGGTTGCGGTGACGTTGAGCACGCGGCCGCCATTGGCGACGAGCGCGCCGCCATTGATGGCGGTGCCCGCGTGGAAGATTTCGGCGCCGTCGCTGGCGGCCTCGTCGAGACCGCGGATGACCGAGCCCTTTTCCGGCGTGCCGGGATAGCCCCTCGCCGCCATCACCACGGTCAGGGCCGCGTCGTCGCTCCAGCGGACCGACATGTGCGCGAGCTGGCCGTCGACAGCGGCGTTGAGCAGGACGAGCAGGTCGTCCTTCAGCCGCATCATCAGCACCTGGCATTCGGGATCGCCGAAGCGGGTGTTGTACTCGATCAGCTTGGGGCCTTGGTCGGTGATCATCAAACCGGCGAAGAGGATGCCGGCGAAAGGCGCGCCGAGATTGGCCATGCCGCGCATCGTCGGCTCGATGATCTCGCGCATGGTGCGCTCGGTCATCTCGGGCGTCATCACCGGCGCCGGCGAATAGGCGCCCATGCCGCCGGTGTTCGGACCGGTATCGCCGTCGCCGACGCGCTTATGGTCCTGCGCGGTGCCGAAGGGCAGCGCGGTGGCGCCGTCGCAGAGGCAGAAGAAGCTTGCCTCCTCGCCGGTCAGATATTCCTCGACGACCACCTCGGCGCCGGCGGAGCCAAAAGCGCCGTCGAAACAGGCGTCGAGCGCGGCAAGCGCCTCCTCCAGCTTCATGGCGATGGTGACGCCCTTGCCGGCGGCAAGGCCGTCAGCCTTGATGACGATCGGCGCGCCCATCTTTTCGACATAGGCCTTGGCCGCGGCGAGATCGCCGAAGCGGCCGTAGGCTGCGGTCGGAATGTTGAACTTGGCGCAAAGATCCTTGGTAAAGCCCTTCGAGCCTTCGAGCCGCGCCGCCGCCTTGGAGGGGCCGAAGACGCGGATGCCCCAGGCGCGCAAATCATCGGCAATGCCGGCCACCAGCGGCCCTTCCGGACCGACCACGACGAGGTCGATCTTCTTCTCCTGGCAGAAGGCGGCCACAGTGGAGTGGTCGGCGATGTCCAGCTTGACCAGTTCGGCGAAACGGCCGATGCCGGGATTGCCGGGCGAAGCATGGAGCTTCGTCAGCAGCGGCGACGCGGCGATCTTCCAGGCAAGCGCATGTTCGCGGCCGCCGGAGCCGAGAAGAAGAACGTTCATGGCCACCTCTTGCTGATCGTCTCCCCGAACCCGCTATTGGTCCAAGGGCGACGGGTCAAGGCATCTTGGCGTTTCGGGGGGCGATTGCACACGGGAAGATTGCCCACATCAAGACGCAATGAGGCAATTTGCCGGTGGGAAACCGATCCCGCCCGGCCCAATCCAAAGTCGACTCAGCTCCGGAAAACGACAGGGAACCAGTCCTCGCGCAACTTCTCAACGGGCTTGATGTGCTTCCCATGCAGCGCATTGTTCCGCCCACGACGCGCGCCTGCGCCTATCGAAGGCGGCACTCGCCTTCATCGAGACAGCGAAAGCATGGTTCGCCAGTCACGATGTTTTCACTGCCTGAGCGACAACGCGGCTGCTTGACGGCGCCCATCGCTGCTGCCACTCCAGCACGATGGAAACCATCCAGTCGAAAGCAGCCCAGGGCCGCGTCGCGGACGCGCCGAGCGGCCATTGGGTTTACCGGGTGCTGCCGCGCTGGCTGTGGCCCTATGCGCAGCTTGCGCGCTGGGACCGGCCGATCGGCTGGCAGCTGCTCTTGTGGCCCTGCTGGTGGTCGGCGGCTCTTGCGGCCAGCGCCTATCCGCGGCCGACGGATCCGCTGCTGACGCTGTTGCCCGCGCCCTGGTACCTGTTCCTGTTTTTCATCGGCGCCGTCGCCATGCGTGGCGCCGGCTGCACCTACAACGACATCGTCGACGAAGACATCGACAACCAGGTCGAGCGCACCCGCTCGCGGCCGCTGCCGGCCGGCAAGGTGAAGCGCCGCCAGGCCTGGGCGTTTCTGATCATCCAGGCGCTGGTCGGGCTCGCAGTGCTTTTGCAGTTCAACAGCTTCGCCATTCCGCTCGGCATAGCCTCGCTGGCCATTGTCGCGATCTACCCGTTCATGAAGCGCATCACCAATTGGCCGCAATTCGTGCTCGGGCTCGCCTTCTCCTGGGGCGCGCTGATGGGCTGGGCGGTCGAGTTCGGCGATCTCGATGGCCCCGCCATCATGCTCTATATCGGCTCGATCCTGTGGGTGATCGGCTACGACACGATCTACGCGCATCAGGACAAGGAAGACGACGCCATCGTCGGCGTGCGCTCGACGGCACGCCTGTTCGGCGACAACACCAAGACCTGGCTCACCGGGCTCTATGGCGGCACGCTTGCCTGCTTCGCCATCGCCTTTGCCTCGGCTCAAGTGCCGATGCCGGCGCTGGCCGGGCTGATTGCCGCCGGCGCGCATATGGCGCGCCAGATCATCCGGCTCGACATCAACGATCCCGATCAGTGCCTGAAGCTGTTCAAGTCGAACAACCAGGTCGGCTGGCTGATTTTTCTGGGGCTGATCGGCGGGGCGTTTTGGGTGGTGCTGAAGCCGCTGGTGTAGCGCCTCCCCTTGTCGTGGGAGGGTGGATCGGCGCGCAGTGCCGAGACGGTTGAGGGTGTTTCAGCGGAGTGAGAGCTCGGCGTTTCCTGGAGAACCCCTCATCCGTCGCCTTCGGCGACACCTTCTCCCACAGGGGGGAGAAGGGAAGGGTCGCAGCTATTCGCGCGCGATAATCTCCTCACCGCCGACGACGAGACGCAGGCCGAGATTGCCGGTCCTGCGGCGGGCGAGGAAGCGCGGGCGGCGCATGTTGGAGACACGGCCCTGGCGGCGTTCCTGCGGCGGCAGCGCTTTGATTGCGGCACCCAGCGATTCCTCCAGCGTGCGGGCGACGCCGTCGGCCTCGATCAGAAGCATCGGCAGGCGATAAGCGTCGGCCCAGGCGCGCCAGTCGGCGGCGACGTCGTCGAGATCGTCGGCGACCAAAAGCGGCACCGACAGCATCGGATCATTGTGCAGAAGTTCCAAAGTCACGGTGACATTGCCGTCCGGATCCTCCATGGCGCGGGCGGCGACACCACGGAAGGCATTGGCGGGCAGCGCGATGATCGCCGGCACGCCGCTCATCTCCAGCGTGCGGCGAATGACGGCGCCGCGCGGGTCGATGGTGAAGGTTACATCGCCATAGTCGTCGCGCGTGGCATAGCTTACCATCTGCGGCAGGCGAAACGGGTCGAGACGCATGTTGCGCCCCGCCCAGACTGGCTTCAGTCCAGTGTTCATTCGAATGCCTTCCTGTTTCTCCTGAGGGCCGTTTTCCGGTTCTCTCCGGGCCGGTTTTTCCGGCCTCGTTATGCGGGAAACATTAGCGCTCGCTTCTTACCGCCGCGCTTAAGAAAGTCAGTTAAATTTTGCTGATCGGAGCCGATGGTTATCGGAATGCGACCAGCCACAAGACGTTGGAAGAATTAGATAACCTTACCGAGATTCATGATGCCGGCCGGGTCGAAGGCCGCCTTCACCCGGCGCATCAGATCGATCGCCATTGGCGGGGCCGTGGCGATCAGCTCGTCGCGCTTCAATTGGCCGATGCCGTGCTCGGCCGAGATCGAGCCGTGGAAGGAACGCACGACATCGTGCACGGCCTTGTTCATCGGGTGGTAGAGCTCAAGGAACGGGTCGTCCTGCCAATCCAGCGGGCGAGAGATGTTGTAGTGAAGATTGCCGTCGCCCATGTGGCCGAAGCAGACGACGCGGGCGCCGGGACAGACAGTCTGGACTACGCCTGCCGCCTTTTCGATGAACTCCGGGATCGAGGCGATCGGCACCGAGATGTCGTGCTTGATCGAGGCGCCCTCCGGCTTCTGGCATTCTGGCAGCGTCTCGCGGAAATTCCAGAAGGCGTCGCCCTGGGCAAGACTTGCCGACACCACCGCATCGCCGACGATACCCTGCTCGAGGCCGGCCGAAAGAATCTCCTCGATCAGCGCCTTGCCATCTTCTTCCGAGCGACCTGAAGAGACCTGCATCAGGGCATACCACGGCCAGTCATCCGCCAGCGGTCGGGTGATCCCTTGCCCATGCTTAAGCGTGAAGTCGTAAGGCCGTTTGGCGATCAGCTCGAAAGCCGTGAGCGAAGCACCGGCGCGATCCATCGCCAAGCTGAACAGCGAGAGCGCTGCCTGGGGCGACGACAGGCCGGCGAAGGCAACCTCCCTGCCCTTCGGCTTCGGAAAGAGCTTCAGCACCGCGGCGGTGATGACGCCGAGGGTGCCCTCGGCGCCGACGAAGAGGTTTTTCAGATCGTAGCCGGTGTTGTCCTTCTTCAGCTTGCGCAGATCGTCGAACACTTCGCCGGTCGGCAGCACCACTTCGACGCCGAGGCAAAGCTCGCGCGCATTGCCATAGGCAAGCACGCCGGTGCCCCCGGCGTTGGAAGAGAGATTGCCGCCGATCTGGCAGGAGCCTTGGGCTGCAAGCGACAGCGGGAACAGCCGGTCGGCAGCGTCGGCCGCTTCCTGGAGCGTCTGCAGGATGACGCCGGCCTCGGCGGTGATGGTGTTCGACAGGACATCGATCTCGCGGATGCGGTTCAGCCGCGACAGCGAGAGCACGATGTCGCGGCCGGACTTGTCCGGCACTTGGGCGCCGACCAGCCCGGTGTTGCCGCTCTGCGGCACGACCGGCGTGCCGGTCTCGGTCGCGAGCCGCATGATGCGGCTCACTTCCTCGACGCTGCCTGGCCTCAGCACCAGCGGTGTCCGGCCATGCCAGAGGCCGCGCCGCTCGGCGATGTAGGGCGCGATGTCAGCCTGATCGCGCAGCGCGTATCTGTCGCCGACGATGGCAGCGAAGCGGTCGATGAGGGCAGGATCGAGGTCGAAGGGCTGGTCGTTCATGCGCCCAAACCTAGAGCAATTCCAGGAAAAGTGTGAAGCGGTTTTCCGTCCGGAATTGCGTCAAAACAAAGAGATAGGCTCAGTCGATCTTGTCACGCGGGGCGGCGGCGCGCGCGAGCCGGTCGTTGATCGCCTCGCCCAAGCCGTCGGCCGGGATCGGCTCGACGGCGATCGTGGCCGCGCCGCTGCGGTCGAGCGCCTGCATATAGGCGAACAGATTGGCGGCGGCCTCCCGCAGATCCCCCGCCTCGGAAAGATTGCGCAGCGCCACGGCATCCTGCCAGCCTTCAGCGCGAGCGCGGCCGAAGGCGAGCAGCGCCTCGCCGCTCGTGAGCTTGCCGACGTTGAGCCGCATCGATGCGCGCGGCGCGTAATGCGAGGCGAGCATGCCGGGCGCCTGGATTCCGGTAGCGCCGCGGATCACCTCAATTCCGGCGACCGCTTCAATGTCCCGGGCAGCGATGCCGCCGGGTCGTAGCAGACGCAGCTTGCCGTCCTCGATCTTGACGATCGTCGATTCCAGGCCGACGGGCGTCGCGCCGCCGTCGACCACCAGCTTGATCTTCCCGCCGAGATCGGCCGACACGGCCTCGGCCGTCGTGGCGCTGATCCTGCCGGAGGAATTGGCGCTGGGCGCCGCGAGCGGCCGGCCTAATCTCGCGATCAGCTCGCCGCCGAAGCCTCTCGGCATGCGCAGCGCGATCGTGTCAAGCCCGGCTGTGACGAGCGGATGGATGCCGTTTTCCGCGCGCTGCGGCAACACCAGCGTCAGCGGACCGGGCCAGAAAGCTTCCGCCAGCTTTGTTGACAATGGATCGAACGCAGCAATGCGGGTCGCCATGGCGAGGTCGGCGACGTGGGCGATCAGCGGGTTGAAGCGCGGGCGCCCCTTGGCCTCGAAGATACGCGCCACGGCAGCCCCATTGGTGGCGTCACCTGCCAGTCCGTAAACGGTCTCGGTCGGGATGGCGACAACATCGCCGCCTTCGAGCAGCGCCAGCGCCCTTTCCATCGCCTCGCCGACGCCAAGTATCTCAGCCAAATTCACCACCGATCCTGAACATGCCGGTCCCGTAATACGGCTTGGAAGCAGGGGCAAGGGCGGGCATTGGCGATTTATCAATCCCTAAAATGTTAGGTTTCCGCGCAAGCCGGCATCAATTCGCCGACGCTAGGGTGTGGATTTCCGGTTGGTGGGCGGAGAGTTGTCGTGATGCGTATGTCTTGCTTCGATGCAATTGCGAACGGAAAGCTGTTACGTCCCTTTCCTGGAATTGCTCTAGGAGCGGTCGTTATCGGTCTTCTGGCGACGAGCGGCTTGGCACAGGCTTCGTCCATCGTCGTGCTCGGCGCGGCGACCTCGACGCCATCCATTGTCAGGCTGGCCGCGATCGAGCCCGGCAAGGCTACACCGTCAGTTGTGGCGCTCGGCGAGCCGGTGCCAGCCGTCACCGATGAGAAAGTGGCCGCGATCCCGGAGAAATCCGGACAGAGGCACGCGCAGGCGCCGACGATCATTCGCGGCGGCATCGTCGGCGGCGCTTCGGCGACGCCTGCGGCGACTGCCCCGGCCAAAGAGGCCGCGACACCGGCAAACGGCACCGCGCCCGCCGCCACGCCTCCCAACGGTACGGCTGCGGCCACGCCCCCCAACGGCACGGCTCAGGCTGCCACCAACGGCGATACCAAGGCTTCCGAGAACAACCCCGCCACGACGGCAACCGCGTCTGGCGGCGAGACGCAACCGGAAGCCCAACCGGAAGCTGCCCCGACGCCGCCGCGGTTCAGCAAGGCGATGTAGGCGCGACGGCCTCCCGCGCCTTACGGAGCATGCAGCTTCCGACCGGCATTCTGGTTGTCAGCCGACGATTTTTGAAAAATCGGCGACCTGGTCGGTGGCGGCGCGGATGCGAGCAAGCAGGGCCAGGCGGTTGGCGCGCACGGCCTGGTCCTCATCATTCACGAGAACCCCTTCAAAGAATGAATCAACTGGTTCACGCAAGACGCTAAGCGTCAGCATGGCGGCGGAAAAATCTTCGTTTTGAATCGCTTGGCCGGCTTCCTTCTCGGCCTGATTCACCGCGGCCGACAGCTTCTTTTCCGCATCCTCGCGGAACAGCGCCGGCTCAACAATCTCGGCGACCCGTGTTTTCTTCTTCTCCTCGGCAGCCAGGATGTTGGCGGCGCGCTTGGTACCGGCAAGCAGGTTCTTGCCATCCTCCGTGTCGAGGAACTTGCCCAGCGCCTCGACGCGGCGAACGATCTGCAGAAGGTCGTCGGACTGCGGCGTGATGACGGCGTCGATAAGATCGTATCGTGCACCGCTTTCGCGGAGATATACCTTGAGGCGGTCATGGAAGAAGCCGAGGAGATCCGAAATTTGTGCGGCATCGCTGGCGAAGCTCGCAAAGGCGTTGGCGAAGACCGATGTCAGTCCGAGGCGAATGCGGTTCTCGATCAGGATCCGGACCACGCCGAGTGCAGCTCTTCTGAGCGCGAACGGATCCTTGCTGCCTGTCGGCTTTTCATCGATCGCCCAGAAGCCTGTCAGCGTGTCGAGCTTGTCGGCCAGCGCGACAGCAACCGACACCGGGTCGGTCGGCACCCGGTCGGACGGGCCTTGCGGCTTGTAGTGCTCCTCGGCGGCCGCGGCCACCGACGGATGCTCGCCCTGGAGCAGCGCATATTTGCAGCCCATGGCGCCCTGCAATTCCGGGAACTCGCCTACCACCTCGGTCTGCAGGTCGGCCTTGGCGAGCACCGCGGCGCGGGCGACGAGCGCGGTAATCTCCCCCCTCGAGGGGGAGATGTCGCCAGAGGCGACAGAGGGAGTCGTCTCGCGTGGAGTGCCAACCTCTTCCCTCTTCGAAATGCCAGAATGCGTCGCACCAGCCGAAGCAACCCCCTCTGGCCTGCCGGCCATCTCCCCCTCAAGGGGGGAGATCGACTTCGCCACCGTCGGCGCCAATTCCTCGGCCAAGCGCTTGATGCGCGCCACGCGCTGCCCTTGTGTGCCAAGCTTGGCATGGAAGGTCACATTGAGATGGTCAAGGCGCGCCATGCGCTGGTCGAGCGGCTTCTTTAGATCCAGCTCGAACTTCGCCGCCGACTCTTGCAGCGTGCCGAGGTCGGGCAGATCGCCCTGGTCGGTCTTCCAGAAATAGAGGGCGTCTGAGAGACGCGCCCGCACCACCTTGCCATTGCCGTAGGCGATCTCTTTGCCGCCGTCCTTCGCTTCGATATTGGCAACCAGGATGAAGCGATCGGAGAGTGGCGATTGGCCAATCTCCCCCCTTGAGGGGGAGATGCCCGGCAGGGCAGAGGGGAGTGCCTCGCGCTGAGAGAACGGCGGGACGGCACCCCCCTCTGTCGGCTTCGCCGACATCTCCCCCTCTAGCGGGGAGGTTGGGCGCGACGTCACGAAGCATTTCTGATTGGCGCGAATGGTTAGGCGAATGACCTCGGCCGGGATGGTGAGAAAATCCTGCTCGAACTCGCCCATCAGCACGACCGGCCACTCGACCAGGCCGGAGACCTCTTCCAGCAGGCCCTCGTCCTCGACGAGATCGAGGCCGTTGGCGAAGGCGACATTGCGGGCATCGGCCAGGATGATCTCCTTGCGCCGGTCGGCATCAAGCACGACCTTGGCCGCTTCGAGCTTCGCCACATAGTCGTCGAAGCGGCGCACGGTGATCGTGCCCGGTGCATGGAAGCGGTGGCCGTAGGTGACGTTGCCGGAGCGGATGCCGTCGATCTCGAAATCGACCACCACCGGCTCCTCGGTCTCCGGGCCGAAGGTGCAGACGATCGATTGCAGCGGCCGCACCCAGCGCAGCGAGCCGGGCTTGGCCGAGGCCGCGCCCCAACGCATCGATTTCGGCCAGGGAAAGTTCTTGATGATGCCCGGCACCAGCTCGGCGATGATCTCTTCCGCCGCCCTGCCCGGCTTCGAGATGTGGGCGACGTAGAAGTCGCCCTTCTTGGGATCGGAATGGACATGCGCCTCGGCGATCGACGAAAGGCCGGCCTTGCGCAGAAAACCCTGCACCGCCTGGTCGGGCGCGGTGGTCGAGGGGCCCTTGATCTCCTCGCGAATGTCCTTCGAGCGCGCCGTCAGCCCGCGCACGTCCAGCGCCAGGCGTCGCGGCGTCCAGTATTCGCGCGCCGCCTCATAGGTCAGACCCGCCTCGATCAAGCCGTCGGTCAGCATCTTGCGAAGATCGCCGGCCGCCTTGCGCTGCATGCGCGCGGGGATTTCTTCCGAGCGGAGTTCTAGGAGGAGGTCAGGCATCAGTTAGCTCCTTACCCTCCCCTTGATGGGGAGGGTCGGCGCGCAGCGCCGGGGTGGGGTGGCGGCGTTTCAGCCGCCAGCACCTTCGGCACCATCGCGCAGACCAAGGTGTGATTTTCGTTCTTCCACAGCCGCATAGATTGTATCGAGAGCGGAATCCAGTTCGTTTTTTATCTCGTGGTTCCAGAAGCGGACGACGCGATAGCCCTGGCTCTCAAACCATCTCGTTCGGACTGCATCATGGCACTGCTGGCCATCAAAGCCATGTTGGAAGCCATCCACCTCGATGATCAGCTTCAGCCGATGGGAGATAAAGTCAGGATAGTAACCGCCAACCGACGCTTGTCGACGAAAGTGCGTTCCTTCGACCGGAATACGCCAGAGGTGCCGCCACAGCCTGCGTTCCTCCTCGGTCATTGCCGCGCGCAGCCTTCGTGCGGACTGCAGCTTGAACCGATCAAGTTTTGGCATAGGGAAGCGCCCGTCACCCCCACCCGCCGCTTCGCGGCGACCTCCCCCATCAAGGGGGAGGTAGAGGGCGCATAGCAACTCGGCTCGCGCCTGTCACCCTGCCTGCCGGTTGGCAGTTCGAGCTATTTCAGGAAATTTTCAGTTCTTTGTCGGGACGACGCGAGCCCACCCGTCATAAGAACAGACACCCCATGAACCAAACGCAGTGCTGAAGCGACCAACGCTCAGACGGAGAACTATTGGCTGAACGACCATGAAGACGGCATCGAGAATCCTGCAGATCCTGGCACTGAGCGCCTGCTTCGCCGCCCAGATGCATGGCACATTCTCGATGCCGGGCGTGCGACAGGCACTGCGGACGATTGATGCCGCGACAGTCCAGATCACGTTGCCGATTGCAGCCGCCGCCGAGATCGCCAGCGTGACTTTGGGCTAAGTCGCCAAGCCGCCCGCCCGCGTTTGCAGGAACGCCTCTCCGCAAGCCTTGGCAAGGTTGCGCACGCGCAGAATGTAGCTCTGGCGCTCGGTCACGGAAATCACGCCGCGGGCGTCAAGCAGATTGAAGACGTGGCTTGCCTTGATGCACTGGTCATAGGCGGGGAAAACCAGACGGTGCATCGACGAATTGTCGTTCGACGCCGGCGCGCCGGCGGCAAGCAGCGCCTTGCACTCGGCTTCGGCGTCCTCGAAATGCCGAAGCAGCATCGCCGTGTTGGCAAATTCGAAATTGTGGCGCGAATATTCCTGCTCGGCCTGCAGGAACACGTCGCCATAGGTCACCTTCTCCGGCCCTTCGCGGCCGTTGAAGTTCAAGTCGTAGACATTATCGACGCCCTGCACATACATGGCGAGACGCTCGAGCCCATAGGTGAGCTCGCCCGCCACCGGCGCGCATTCGATGCCGCAGACTTGCTGGAAATAGGTGAACTGCGACACTTCCATGCCGTCGCACCAGCACTCCCAGCCGAGGCCCCAGGCGCCCAGCGTCGGGCTCTCCCAATCGTCCTCGACGAAGCGGATGTCATGCAGCAGCGGATCGACGCCGATGGCTTCCAGCGAGCCGAGATAGAGTTCCTGCAGGTTCGGCGGGTTCGGCTTCAGGATCACCTGATATTGATAGTAATGCTGCAGCCGGTTGGGGTTCTCGCCGTAGCGGCCGTCCTTCGGCCGACGCGACGGCTGCACGTAAGCCGCGTTCCAGCGCAACGGGCCGAGCGCGCGCAAGGTGGTGGCGGGGTGGAAGGTGCCGGCGCCGACTTCCATGTCGTAGGGCTGCAGGATGACGCAGCCGTAAGCTGCCCAGTAGTTGTGCAAGGTCAGGATCAGCCCCTGGAAGGAGCGGCTGGGATGCATGTGGGCAGGGATCTCGACGGTCACGGCGGCCTCGGAATGCGCTGGGAGTGGGCTTTCCCTAGTTGCCGGGCCGGCAAGCGTCAAGGCAGGGCGCCGCATCGAGGAGAGGTTGAAGCTTTGCCGGCGGGTGGCCCATTGCCGGCCGCTCACGCGGGCCGTTTGCTTCGGCGAGCCGCAACGACAAAGGTTCCCGCCATGCTCGGTCAACTCACCGTCCGCCCCGTCACCCAGCAGGATTACGAGCAGTGGCTGCCGCTCTGGGACGGCTACAACGAATTCTACGGCCGCTCGGGCGAGACCGCGCTTGCCGGCGAGATCACCCAGATGACCTGGTCGCGCTTTTTCGACGCTTACGAGCCGGTGCATGCTCTGGTGGCCGAGCGCGACGGCAAGCTTCTCGGCCTCGTCCATTATCTCTACCACCGCTCGACCACGGCGATCGCCCCGAACTGCTATCTGCAGGATCTCTTCACCTCACAAGCCGCGCGCGGCCACGGCGTCGGCCGGGCGCTGATCGAAGGCGTTTACGAGCGCGCCAAAGCCGCGGGCTCGGGTCGCGTCTACTGGCTGACGCATGAGACCAACCACACCGCCATGCAGCTCTATGACAGGATCGGCGAGCGCTCGGGGTTCGTCGTCTACCGCAAGATGTTTTGAAAACGTTGCGGGGCTCCCAAGGGCCCCGCCAAACTGCAGAAATGTGCGCCTCAGCCCTTCGGCGCCGCGGGCGGGACCGGTTTCACCTTCGGCGTTTCCTGCGCCGTGTTGGACTCGATCGGCGGCAGGCCCTTCAGCAGCTTCTGCTGCAAGGTGGCGAGCACATCCGGGTCCGGCTTCAGGTCGCGTGCCTGGGTCCACTGGAAGGTCGCTTCCAGCTTGCGGCCGACGCGCCAATAGGCGTCGCCCAGATGGTCGTTGAGAACCGGATCCTCGGGCTTCAGCGACACGGCGCGTTCCATTTCGCGCACGGCGTCGTCGAAGCGGCCGAGGCGGTAATAGGCCCAGCCAAGCGAGTCGACGATGTAGCCGTCGCTTGGCCTGAGATCCACGGCCTTCTGGATCATCGCCAGGCCTTCCTTGAGGTTCGTGTTCATGTCGACCCAGGAATAGCCGAGATAGTTCAGAACCTGCGGCTGGTCGGGCTGCAGCTCCAGCGCCTTGCGGAAATTGGGCTCGGCCTTCGGCCATTCCTTCAACCGCTCATAGGCGATGCCGCGCTGGTAGAAGATGTTCCAGTTGGCGGCAGTCGGCGTCTTCAGCTGTTCGACCGCCTTGTCGTAGAGATTGGCAGCCGAACGGTAGTCCTCCTTGGAGGAGTAGACGCCGCCAAGCGCCAGGTAGCCGCGCATGTCGGTCGGGTGCGCATCGACATAGCCCTTGAGATGCGCGATGGCTTCGTCGTGACGGTCGATATCGGCAAGGTTCAGGCCAAGCTGCAGCTCAGAAAGCTCCTTCAATGGCGAGGAGGCCGGAATGCGCCGATAGAGCGCGATCGCGCCTTCGCCGTCCTTCAGCTGCTCGGCGACGGCGGCGAGCTGCACGAGGGCGGCGTCGCTGTCCGGCTTCAGCGCCAGCGCATATTGCAGATAGAGCCTCACGAAAGGCTCGCCGCCGCCACGGTTGAGCGCGGTGGCGAGGTCGAGCAGGATTTCCGAGGCGCCGTCGGCCGGGGTAGCGACCAGGGGCTCGATCTTGTCGCCTTTGCTGATCCTGTCGCGCAGCGTGGTGATTTCGAGCTTGCCAGGCGCGAAGGCTTCGGCCTGGTTCAGCACCGCCATCGCCTTTGTCTTGTCGCCCTTGCGGGCGAGGAACGAGGCATAGGCCTGGGCATTGCGCATCCACGTCTCGGGCGCGGAGCCGCCGGCGGCGGTATCGGCCAGGGTGGCGGCGTAGATCTCATCGGCCTTGGCGGAAAGGCCGGCGGCGTCGGCGATGAGGGCGCGATGGAAGGACTTGAACAGGCCGAACCAGTCCGGCCCCTTCAGCTTGTCGATCGAAGCCATCGCCTCGGAGGCATCGCCCGCGCCTTCCTTGGCCCAACCGTCCATGACGCCGGAGAGCAGCCGGTCGAGATCGGATTCGAGCGACAGCTTCAGCCAGTACTGAGCCTTGGCGTAGTCCTTCTTGTGGAAGGAATCGACGGCAAGCGCCAGACGCGAGAAGCGCTCGACATCGGGAACTTCCTTGAGCTTGTCGGCATAGACCAGCGATTCCTCGAAGCGGCCCTGGGCGACCAGCGCCAGCATGAGGCTCTGCTGCAGTTCGGTGTCATTGGGGGCAAAGGCCAGGGCCTGCTTGTAATAGGCGATGGCATTGTCGAGATCGTTGTCGCTTTCGGCAATATGGGCGGCAAGATAGGCGCCCGAAAAGGACGTGATCTGGACCGGTTGGGAGTTTTCCTTGGCATGGGCAGGCAGCACCGACAGCGCCACACCCGTTAAAAATGCCAGCCTCGTCAGCCAGCGCGCACGTCCTTGCCGCATTGTATCCCTTTCAGCCAGACGCGATCCCCCCTTGGCGGACCGCCCACAGAGTCATGTTTTCCCGACAAAGCATGGCCTTTTTGGGGTCAGGCTTCAATCCGCAGCGAATCACAATGCAATCATCGGGCTTAAAAAATACGGCGTTTGTCCAAAAAGTCCGGCGCGGGAAGCCGCAGACAGCGCCGCCTAAAGACGCGTATCTTGGAATCCGCTGAGGGCAACCGCGCTGCACAGGTCGGACCATTCGCAGCCCGAGCACGCCTGACGCGTCAGGCCGGCGGAAAACGCCTTGCGCATCGGCGCCAGGCTGGAGGCATCCAACACGAGCCGGTCGCCGGCCCGGACGGACCGGCCGAGGAGAGCGCCGACGTCGCGCGCCGCGAGCCCGTCGCGCTCGGCGGCGCCTTCGCCCAGGCAGTGCGGCTCGGGCTCGACCAGCATCGGGGTGCAGATGTCGTCCGGCCCGGACACGATCAGGACCGCCTCGCCGTCGCCCAGCCGCTTCACCACCTTGTCGTAATTGGCGGTGAAGGCGGGCGAGTAGCCTTTGCCGACATAGGTCAGCAGGCAGAGCAGATGGTGGGCGCGCAGCCTGACAGTCATTGCGTCTTTGACGAGCGGTCGCGCGGTTCGGCCCGATAGGTGGAAAAGAGCTTCAGCGTCGCGGCGCCCAGCGCCGACTTCAAGAGGCCGCCGACAATGAAGGGCAGGAAGCCGAAGGTGATGGCCTTCTCGGCGCCGATCATGGCGGCAAGCCAGGCCGTGCCGAGAACCAGGCATAGAAGATTGCCGATGAGCATGGCGGCGAAGGCAAGCATCACCCGATTGCCGTTCCAGCCGCGCTCGGCCAGCCAGCCGACGATCGCACCGACGATCGGGAAGGAGAAGAGATAGCCGCCGGTCGGGCCCATAAAATGCTGCACGCCGGCCGCACCGCCGGCCAGAACCGGGAAGCCGGCGGCACCCTCGACAAGCCAGGCCGCGATGGTGAGCGCGCCGAAGCGCCAGCCATAGAGCGCACCGACCAGCGTCACCGCGAAGGTCTGCATGGTCACCGGAACCGGCACCATCGGCACCTCGATGTAGGACGACAGCGCCAGGAACAGCGAGCCGAGGACGACGGCGCCGAACTGCCAGGCAACGGAGCGGCTGTGCAGTTGGAGCGGGCTGAAGGAAGACTGGCGGGTCGAAACGGCGATGTTTGTCACGGTGAGGTCCCTGGTTGAGTTGAAATTATAGATAATTCCTGCAATCGATCTATTATCGAATCCATATTTTTGCGGAGATGGCAAGCGCTGCCTTGCGGAGGGCAATGGGCTGAGCCATTCATGGGCAATCGGGGCGCCCAAAACCGACATTTGACTGCCATTGAGCGCAGAAAGGCAGCTGTGTCTGCGTTCTCGCGCTAGCCGACGATGGCGAAGGCGTCGCGAGTCCTGCCGGAAGCGGTCTTGACCGGTTTTTGGCCGATCCATTGCACATGCCGGCCGAGCGTGGCGGCGGCCGATTCCGTGTTGCCTTGCCTCAGCGCGCTCAGGATCGCCCGGTGATCCTGATCGGTGCGGGTCTCCCATTCGGAGCGCCAGGCGGCGAACAGGAAACGCGCGCTTGCGGCATGCAGGTCGTCGATGGTGGAAAGCAGGCGCGGCATGTTGCAGGGCGTCAAGATCAAGCGGTGGAAGGTGCGATTGGCCTCCTCCCAGGAGCGGACATCGCGGGATTTGTCGCCCGCCTTGGTCGCCTCCTCGGCGCGGTCGAGGATCGCCGGCGTCAGATGCGGCGCGGCGTGGCGCAGCGCCAACACTTCGAGCGCGGCGCGCATCTCGGCCACTTCCCTGACCTCGCCGAGATCGAAAGCGGCCACACGCACGCCGCGGCGCGGCTCGCTGATCGCCAAACCCTGCGCCTCGAGGCGGCGGAAGGCCTCGCGCACCGGCACGTGGCTGGTGCCGAATTCCTCGGCGACATGATCCTGGCGCAGCCGCGATCCGGGCTCGATAGCGCCCGAAATGATGCGGTCCGCCAGTTCCTTGCTGATGCGGACGGCGATCGTGTCCTCTGTGGTGGCCATGTTTTATAGATAATTTGCTGAGCTGCCGTTTGTCGAGACGGCCAGAGCGGAATCACAGGCGCCCGCCCGGCGGACGCCAGGCGATGCCAAGGAGAACCGACAGGCGCTCAGTTGACGCGGCTGATGCAGAAATCGATGACGTCGATCAGCGCCGATTTCTGCGGCGTCGCCTCCAGCGGCGCGAGCGCGTCGCGGGCGATCTCGCCGAAGTGACGGGCGCGGCCAATCGTGTCGGCGATGGCGCCATGGCGGGTCATCAGACCGATCGCCTTTTCGAGCCCGGCATCGTCGGCGACATTTTCCTCGATGGCGCGCTTCCAGAAGGTGCGCTCGGCCTTGGTGCCCCGCCGATAGGCGAGGATCACCGGCAGCGTCACCTTGCCCTCGCGGAAATCGTCGCCGACATTCTTGCCGAGATCCTTGCTGGAGCCGCCATAGTCCAGCGCGTCGTCTATGAGCTGGAAGGCAAGGCCGAGATTCATGCCATAGGAGCGCAGCGCCGCCCGGTCGGTGCGGGAAGCGAGCGCGATCACCGGACCGACCTCGGCGGCGGCCGAGAACAGGGCGGCGGTCTTGGCCTTGATGACGGCGAAGTGCTCGTCCTCGGTGGTCTCCAGATTCTTGGCAGCCGCAAGCTGCATCACCTCGCCCTCGGCGATGATGGAGGCGGCGCTCGACAGGATGTCGAGAGCCTCCAGCGAGCCGACTTCGACCATCATGCGAAAAGCCTGGCCGAGCAGGAAGTCGCCGACCAGCACGCTCGCCTGGTTGCCCCAGATCATGCGCGCCGTCTTCTTGCCGCGGCGAAGCGCGCTCTCGTCGACGACGTCATCGTGGAGCAGCGTCGCGGTGTGCATGAATTCGACTGCGGTGGCGAGCTTGACGTGCCCCTCGCCCGCATAGCCGAACATCTGGGCGGCGGCGAGCGTCAGCATCGGCCGCAGCCGCTTGCCGCCGGACGAGATCAGGTGGTTGGCGACCTCCGGGATCATCTCGACGTCGGAGCCGGCCTTCGACAGGATCAGCTCGTTGACCCGTCCCATGTCGGCTGCCGTCAGGTCGATGAGATCCTGGATGGAAGCAGGTTCCCGCTTGCCTTCGATATTCAGAACGACACCCACCACGATCACTCCCGTCTCATTGACGCGCCCGACAACACCCTGGTCCCGGTGGGACTCTAGGTCGGCACAACCGCGCACGGCAAGAGGCGAATTGGCGCGGTTTGGCTGGCGCTGGGCTGCCCTGGCGTTTACATGAGCGCCGCAACCTGCGATTTTCATTCCATGATCGAGCTTGTCCGCACCAACGACGCCGTCCTCATCTCCTTCGTCGAATCGCTCATGCGCGACGCCGGCATCGCCTGCTTCGTCGCCGACCAGAACATGAGCGTGCTCGACGGATCGATCGGCATCCTGCCCAGGCGCGTCATGGTCGATGCCGAGAAAGCCGATGCCGCGCGGCGCATCCTGAAGGATGCCGGCATCGAGAACGAGATCCGCCGGCAATAATGGCAGCATCAACCGCCCTCGTCCCGGACACGCCGGCCCACACGGTCGACGCCTTCCATCGCGGGCGCTTCTGGCTGGTGCAGCCGCGACAAGGCCACCGTGCCGGCATGGACGCCATGATGCT
Organism: Mesorhizobium sp. M1A.T.Ca.IN.004.03.1.1; assembly: GCF_003997555.1. Taxonomy (NCBI): domain Bacteria; kingdom Pseudomonadati; phylum Pseudomonadota; class Alphaproteobacteria; order Hyphomicrobiales; family Phyllobacteriaceae; genus Mesorhizobium; species Mesorhizobium sp. M1A.T.Ca.IN.004.03.1.1. The sequence goes on from NZ_RZTV01000002.1 coordinate 544,052, forward strand.
GGCTGCTGCCGTCCCGTCCGGCTTTTCCGGCCGGCTCGCCGATTTCGGCGCGGGCGCCGGTGCGGCGACGCTCGCCGTGCTGTCGCGCTGCCCTGAGGCACACGCGGTTCTGGTCGAGCGTTCCGCGGAGATGGCGGCCTTTGCCGCCGCCACGCTTGCCCACCCCGGCAACGCGCATCTCGGCGACCGCGCCTCGGTGCTTAAGGCCGACGTCACGCTTGCGGGACGGGCACGGCACGGAGCCGGACTTGCCGACAATTCGTTCGACTTCGTCGTCATGAACCCGCCCTTCAACGCGGCACAAGACCGCGCCACGCCGGACGCGCTGCGCAGAGAAGCGCATGTCGCGGAGGACGGCCTGTTCGAGCGCTGGATCAGAAGTGCGGCCGCCGTCGTCAAGCCGCGCGGCGGACTGGCGGCGATTGCGCGGCCGGAGCAGCTTGTCGCCATCCTGGATGCGATGGAAGGCCGCTTCGGCGATGCCGAGATGCTCTGCGTGCACCCGCGCCCAGACGCGGCGGCGATCCGCATCGTCGTCAGGGCGGTGCTCGGCGCGCGCGGAAAACTGTCGATCCGGCCTCCGCTCACCTTGCACGGCGCATCCGGCAACGAGCCGACGGAGCGGACCGAAATGATCAACAACGGGCTGGCGTCGCTGTTCGGCGATTGATCAGAGGCCGGCGATGCGGCATTGCCGTTGCGCGGCGAATTCCTACATGCCCGGGAGCAAGGATGAGGTCTGACCTTGCTCTAGCATCTCTTGTGGAGACAAGCTTTCGTGAAACGCTTCTTCAACCGCCTGCTGCCGAAATCCTGGCGCTCGACAGTCGTCACCATTCCGGTCATCAGGCTGCATGGCACGATCATGCCCGGCGGCGGCCAGTTACGGCCAAGCCTGTCGCTCGCCTCGACGGCCGGGCTCATCGAGAAAGCGTTCGGCTTCGACGCGCCGGCGGTTGCGATTTCGATCAACTCGCCGGGCGGCTCGCCGGTGCAGTCGCGGCTGATCTTCAAGCGCATCCGCGACCTGGCGGCAGAGAAGGATAGACGAGTGCTCGTCTTCGTCGAGGATGTGGCGGCCTCCGGCGGCTACATGATCGCAATCGCCGGCGACGAGATCTTCGCCGACCCTTCCTCGATCGTTGGCTCGATCGGCGTCGTCTCCGCCTCCTTCGGCTTCCCCGAGCTGATGAAGAAGATCGGCATCGAGCGGCGCGTCCACACCGCGGGCCAGAACAAGGCCGTGCTCGACCCCTTCAAGCCGGAAAAGAGGGAAGACGTCGAGCGGCTGAAAGCCTTGCAGCTCGAAGTGCACGAGACCTTCATCGATCTCGTCAAGGAACGGCGCGGCACCAAGCTCAAGGACGACCCGGATCTGTTCACCGGACTGTTCTGGACCGCCAAGAAGGGTCTCGAGCTCGGCCTCGTCGATGCGCTGGGCGACATGCGCAGCGTGCTCAAGACCCGTTTCGGCGAAAAGACGCAGCTCAGGCTGATCACCGCGCCGCGCGGGCTTTTCGGCCGTTTCGGCTTGTTCGGATCGCGTTTTTCGGCGCCGGACATCGCCGCGGCCGCGGCCAGCGGCGTCATCGATGCGGCGGAAGAGCGCGCGCTGTGGGCGCGCTTCGGGCTTTGAAAAAGCCATGATTGCGTCTAGCATGGCCGCTTGACCGACCCATCCGGCCGGCCTTGCCGCGAGAAACGCGGGAGGAGTTGTGAGATGCCGCAGATCATTTTCTTCGTTGTCGTCGGCGCCGCCGCCTATTTCGGTTATCGCGCTTTCGTACGCGAGGCCGAGCGCGTGACGGCCAAGATCCGGCGCACCGAGAAGCAGGCGGCCAACGGCACGATGGGAACGCTGGTCAAGGATCCGAAGACCGGCGAGTACCGTCTGGCCAAGGACTGAACACCATCTCGCCAGCAGCCGACATTCTGGAGGCCGAGGCCAAGTCCCGGACATGGCTTGCGCCTGCCAAGATCAACCTTGCGCTGCACGTCACCGGACGGCGCGCCGACGGTTATCACCTACTCGACAGCCTTGCCGTGTTCACGCGCTTCGGCGACCGGCTCGAGATCGAGCTGGCGCAAGACGATGCCTTCTCGGCGTCTGGTCCCTTCGCCGCCGGTGTGCCAATCGATGGCGACAATCTGGTACTCAAAGCGCGCGACGCGTTGCGGCGGGAAGCCGGCGCGCAACAGGCGCCACCAGTCGCCATCCGGCTGGAGAAGAACCTGCCGGTCGCTTCCGGCGTCGGCGGCGGCTCGAGCGACGCGGCGGCGGCGCTCAACGGCCTTTCGCGCCTCTGGGAGCTCGACATCGGGGAGGCGGGGCTGGCGCGGATCGGGCTGACGCTCGGCGCCGATCTCCCGATGTGCCTCAAGGCAAGGCCGCTCATTGCGCGCGGCATCGGCGATGAACTGTCGCCGCTGACGGAGTTTCCGGCGCTTGCGCTGGTCCTCGTCAACCCGGGCGTCGCCGTTTCGACACCCGAAGTATTCAAGGCGCTTTCCGGACCTGACAATGCGGCATTGCCGCCGCTGCCCGGCCGGCTCGATTTTCACGGCATACGCAATTGGCTGGACACGACACGGAACGATCTCGAACCTGCCGCTCGCGCTATCCAACCGGCGATTGGCGATGCGCTCAAGGCGCTGAAAAAAGCGGGAGCCGCCTTTGCCCGCATGTCGGGCTCCGGCGCTACCTGCTTCGGCCTGTTCGAGACTGGCAATGTCGCCAAGCGCGCGGCGATCGACATCCGCCGCCGCCATCCCGGTTGGTTCGTGGCCGCGACGCGCAGCATGGAGACCGACTGATGGCCAACGAAAGCCGCCCCTTCATCCCGGTGCGCATCGCGGTGCTGACCGTTTCCGACACGCGCAGCCTGGCCGAGGACAAATCCGGGCAGATATTGGCCGACCGCATCGCAGAGGCTGGCCATATACTGATGGCTCGCGACATCGTCACCGACGACCGCGAGAAGATCCGCGAAAAAGTGCTCGCCTGGTCGAGGGATGAAACGGTGGACGTCGTTATCACCACGGGTGGCACCGGCTTCACCGGCCGCGACGTAACGCCGGAAGCGCTGGAGCCGATTTTCGAAAAGCGCATGGACGGCTTTTCGGAAGTCTTCCACCGGATTTCCTATGACAAGATCGGCACATCGACGGTCCAGAGCCGGGCGACCGGCGGCGTCGTCAACGCCACCTTTATCTTCGTGCTGCCGGGCTCGCCCGGCGCGTGCAAGGATGCTTGGGACGGCATCATCAAGGCGCAGCTTGACTACCGGCACATGCCCTGCAACTTCGTCGAGATCATGCCGCGGCTGGACGAGCACCTCAGGCGCCGCGGCAAGCCGGAGTAGCGGCCCCGTCCGGCTCAGCGGATGACCGGCTCGCCGTGGAAGCGGCGGCGCGACGGCCGCGAGACGCCGAAGCCGATTTCCATCATCAGCCGCGGCGTATGCGCCGGCACCGTTCCCATATGGAAGCCGAACGGATCCTCGACGAAGCCGAGGCCCGCCTCGCCCGTCAGCGTCACAGGGCTTTCCGGACCGTAGACGTCCAGCACGTCTTCCGCGGGGTGGCCGACCAGAAGCGTGAGCTGGTGCTTGAGCGCGCGGCGCCTGTGGCTGCCGCGGACATAGACATGCGGGCCGGTGCCGGCGTCGACCGGCACCAGATAGAAGAAGAATTTCAGCATCCGCCAATCGTCGAGATCGAAATGGTATTTGCCGAGCGAGGCGAGATTCTTGTCGGCATCCGAGGCCTTGCCGGTCGGAAAGCTCCACCACACGCGCGTCGTGATCAGTTTCGCCTGGCCGCCGAGATAGTGCTGCGCGACCTCGAGGAGCAGCGGATCCCGCTGGATGGCAAGCGCCGCCGGGCAATCGAGAATGCGTTCGAAATAATGCCCGCTGAGCAGCGAGCGGCCGAAACGCTTCTCCGCCTCGGCATGGTCGCCCGGCATGAATTCGAGACGGCGGTCGAAATTGCCGAAACAGGGCGTGCGTTGCGCAAAAACGGCGATCTCCTCATGGATCGCCGACGGCAGCGTGAACCCCGAAAACAGTCCATCGGAGCGAAGCGCCGCGACCACCGCCTCGCGATCGACGCCGGCAAACATCGTCTCTCCCGCATTGTCGAGCGGGCGAACGCGTCTGGCGCCTAGCCAGTGCATGCGGCGCCCCGGCATGGTGCGCGCCAGCACGAACATCGGCAGCCAGGCCGGATTTTCGCGTAGATCTTTCAGATAGGTCGGGATGCGCACGGCGATGCGCCTGAACAGGCTGCCATTACGAGCGATCGCCTCCAGGCTGGCCGCGCCTGAATTGTCTGGAGTACCAAGGTTCATCGGGTTCCTCGTATGCATGGCGTCCGACGAAGCGCCAGCCGTCTGCCGCTTCATCGTCACCCAATCCCGATTGTCCCGCTTCAAGCAGATGCTAATCCACTGCAGGTTTTTGTGCAATGCACAATAGAATGGGCCGGCAAAGTTCGCGGCCTTTTTCTCTCTTTTCGCCTTCTGGAGAGAAGGAGGGCATGCGCTCACTTCGGCGGCGCCACCCAGATTTCGGCAATCAGCCTTCTGGTGGCGAGGCCGCGCGCCAGGGCTTCGGCGCTGCGGGCGCTTTTCGCCAGCACCGTGGCCTGGCGCTTGCTGATGACAAGCCCTTCCTCCAGAGCCCGGTTGCCCGAAAAAACCCGGACCAGAAACGGCGTGCGATTGCCGCGGACGCGTGAAAAACGCGCCGGCATCGTCTGCCTCGCCGCGTGAGCGACGACGTCGTCGATCCAGCCTTCGGCGAGCCGGGCGCCGGGTTCCAGAAGCAGGAGCCAGTCGCCCTTGGCCTGGCCGATGCCTGTTGCGATGCCGCCGGCGACAAGGTGGCAGCCGGCATGCTCGGCGACGCGATGCGTCTGGTCGTTCGAGCCGGTGTCGCAGACGATGACGTCGCGCACCACGCCCTCGACCGCGCCGCCGATCAGCGAGGCCAGCGTGCGGGCGAGGCCTTCTTCGTCGTTCCTGGTTTCGATGAGGACGCTGAGCATTTTAGCCGAATAGCGGAAAGCGCGGCGCTGCGCCAGATGCGCGTTCTGAACGAAAAAGTTCTTGCTTTGTTCTCGTTGGCAAAATAGGAATAGTTTCATGAACAGAGCGATTCGACAGCCTGCCGAGAGTCCCTGGGAGAGGGCGAAAATGGAACAGATCGTGCGCGCCGACATTGCCGCTTTCGGAGCAGGCAGAGCCGAGATGGCAAATGCAATGATAGACCAGAGCGGCATGCGCGTGCGGCCGGACCGCAATCGCGGACGCTCCGCGGGCATCAATCCGTCCGGCCGCTTCGAGCCGGTCAGCCGGCATGTGTTCGACGATGGCTGGAACTCGCTGGAGGAACTGCCGCCGTTCAAGACGGAGGTGCAGGTCGAGAAGCCGCGCACCATCATCACGCGCAACGAGTCGCCGGACATTTCCTTCGATCGTTCGATCAATCCCTATCGCGGCTGCGAGCATGGCTGCGTCTACTGCTTTGCCAGGCCGACGCATTCCTTCATGGGCCTGTCGCCGGGGCTCGATTTCGAATCGAAGCTCTTTGCCAAGCCCGATGCGGCGCGAATGCTGGACAGGGAATTGTCGAAGCCCGGCTACCAGCCGCGCACCATCGCCATCGGCACCAACACCGATCCCTATCAGCCGATCGAAAAGCAATACCGCATCATGCGCGAGATCCTGGAGGTGCTGGAGGCGCGTGGCCATCCGGTCGGCATCGTAACCAAGTCGGCACTGGTGACGCGCGATATCGACATCCTGTCGCGCATGGCCGAGCGCGGGCTCGCCAAGGTGGCGCTGTCGGTGACGACGCTCGACCGCATGCTGGCGAGAACCATGGAGCCGCGTGCCTCGACGCCGACAAAGCGGCTGGAAGCGATAAGGCAGCTTTCGGATGCCGGCGTCCCCGCCTCGGTGATGGTGGCGCCGATCATTCCCGGCCTCACCGATCCGGAGATGGAGCGCATCCTCGATTCGGCGCGCGCCGCCGGCGCCAGGGAGGCAGGCTATGTCGTGCTGCGTCTGCCGCTCGAGGTGGCGCCGATCTTCAAGGACTGGCTGTTGCGCCATTATCCGGATCGCTACCGGCATGTGATGTCGCTGATCCGCTCGATGCGCGACGGCAAGGACTACGATTCGGAATGGGGCAAGCGCATGAAGGGCGCCGGACCCTATGCCTGGCAGATCGGCCGGCGCTTCGAGATCGCCGCCAAGCGGCTCGGCCTCAATGCCGAGCGGCGGCAGCTTCGGACCGACCAATTCGTCGCAGGCTCCGGCGTCGGCGAGCAGTTGATGCTGCTGTGAAGATGATGCCGGCCGCGAAGGCCGGCGGCTAAGGCAACTCGGGAGGCAGAGTTTTGCGCCCGGATTGCGATCCGCTAACCCTCTGTTTTGATGTAACTTCGTACGGAAGGCCCGCTACGCACTCTTCCTGGAATTGCTCAAGAATCCCGTCCGGCCCAGTCCCCCGGCCGTGAGACGGTGCCCTCCCGGTCCGACGCCCCATCCGACCCGGAGGGACTTGCGGAGAATCGGAGCCGATGCGAACCTCGCCGCACCATGGCTCGCGCGCGTTCCGATTCTCCGCTTCTCTTCGAAATGGTCGAGAAGCCCGACTTCTCGATTGAAACGAAAGCGATGGCCGAGGGGCTGTGGCCGGTAGCGGGGATGGACGAGGCGGGCCGCGGGCCGCTTGCCGGTCCGGTGGTGGCGGCGGCCGTGGTGCTCAACCCGGCCAACATTCCCGAAGGGCTCGACGATTCCAAGCGCCTCACCCATCTGCAGCGCGAGGCGCTGTTCCTCAAAATCCTGGGCTCGGCGCTCAGCGTCTCGATGGCCTCGATCAGCGCCGAAGGCATCGACAACAGCAACATTCTGAAAGCCAGCCTGGAAGCCATGCGCCGCGCCGCCGCCGGACTGTCGCTGCCGCCCAAACTGGCGCTGGCGGACGGCCGCGACGTGCCGCCAGGGCTCACCTGCGAGGGACGCGCGCTGATCAAGGGCGACCAGCGCTCGCAATCTATCGCCGCCGCCTCGATCATCGCCAAGGTGATGCGCGACCGCATGATGTGCGGCTGCGGCGGCCATCATGAGCATTACGGCTTCGAAATGCATATGGGCTACGCGACGGTCCGCCACCGGACCGCGATCGAGGCGCATGGCCCGGTGGCGCGACTGCACAGGGCGTCGTTCGCACCGTTCCGGTTTGGCGGCGTCGAGGTGGCGGAAGCGGAAGAGAGCTTCGAGGGAATAGATTAATCTTCCCTCTTGAAGGCAGGCTGAGAGTCGTCGCGCGTGAAGCACCGACGCCCTCTTTAGTCGCACAAGGGGTTGAGCTCTACGCGCAACGACCCCCTCTGTCGCCTTCGGCGACATCTCCCCCTCAAGAGGGGAGATTATTCGCGCCCAAAACAAAAAAGCCGCCGGGTTGCCCAGGCGGCTTCATGTCAGCAACGGCAGAGCCGCTCAGTTCAGCTTGGCCTTCACGTCCTGCAGCGCCGACTTGAACAAATCGGCGCCGGCCTTGGCGTCGACCTTGGCGGCAAGCAGCGCACGGGCGGCCTCGACGGCGATGTCGACGGCGCTGGCACGCACCTCGCCGATCGCTTCGCGCTCGGCCTGGCTGATCTTCTGCTCGGCAAGCGCCGTGCGCCGGGCGACGTAGTCCTCGGTCTTCTTATGCGCCTCGGAAGCAAGGAGCTCGGCCTCGCGCTTGGCGGCGGCGACGATGTCGGCGGCCTCCTTCTCGGCTTCCTTGCGCTTCTGCTGGTATTGGCCGAGCAGCTGCTGGGCCTCTTCGCGCAGGCGGCGCGCTTCCTCGAGTTCGCTGCTGATCTTGGCCGCACGGGAATCGAGCGACTTTGCGAGCATGCCCGGCACCTTCAGATAGATGACGGCGCCGAGGAAGATGATCAGGGCAATGGTGGCCCAGAGCGTGGCAAGTGATGTGGCGTCCATGATGGCCTCCTCACCGGGTCGCGGATTTGACCGCGGCCGAAATCTCGGCCTTGTCGGTCTTGCCGCCGACCAGCGCCTCGACGATGGCCGACGTGGTGTCCTCGGCGATCGTGCCGACTTCCTTCATCGCCTTGGCCTTGATCGAGGCGATGCTCGCCTCGGCCTCGCCGAGCTTCTTCTCGAGTTCCGTCTCGAGCTTCTTGCGCGTGCTTTCGGCTTCGCTCTTGGCGGCGTCGCTCGCCTGCTGGCCGATCTTGTTGGCGTTGGCCTTGGCTTCCGCCAATTCCTGCTCATAGGCGGCAACGGCAGCGTCCGCCTCGCCCTTCAGCCTGGCGGCGTGGTCGAGATCCTGGGTGATGCGATCGTTGCGGACATCGATGATACCGCCGATGCGCGGCATCACAACCCGCTTCAGGAACAGATAGAAGAGCCCGAAGGTGATGACGAGCCACAGGATCTGCGACGGGAAGGTCTCGGCATTGAACGGCGGGAACGTGCCATGCTCCTCGGCAGGCACGGCGGTGCCCGCATGCGTATCGCCCTCGGCCGTGGCCGGCGCGGATTCTTGCGCAAAGGCAGATGTCACGAACATCTCATTCCCCTGTCCATACGGCGGGGCCGCACCATGCGGCCCCTTTCGTCAGCGCGTGGTTCTTACCTGAAGACCAGCAGCAGCGCGATGAGGAGCGAGAAGATGCCCAGCGCTTCGGTCACGGCGAAGCCGAAGATCAGGCGGCCGAACTGGCCGTCAGCGGCCGACGGGTTGCGGAGCGCACCCGAGAGATAGCTGCCGAAGATGTTGCCGAGGCCGATGCCGGCGCCGCCCATGCCGATGCAGGCGATACCAGCGCCGATAGCAGCTGCTGCAGTTGCGTCCATTTCAAAACTCCTGTGGTTTTCGTAATCGTTGCGGTTGGTACGTTGGGTATGCTGGCGCCGGGGCGCCGGTGAAAATCGATCAGTGGCTCGGGTGCAGAGCGTCGTTCAAATACATGCAGGTCAGCACCGCGAAGACGTAGGCCTGCAGGAAGGCGACCAGCAGTTCCAGCGCCGTCAGGGCAACCGCCATGGCGAGCGGCAGGACCGAGCCGGCGATGCCGACCGCACCCAGCGCGCTGAGGCTGACCACGAAGCCCGAAAACACTTTCAGCGTGATGTGGCCGGCCAGCATGTTGGCGAAAAGACGAACGGAGAGGCTGACCGGACGCGAGACAAAGGAAATGACTTCGATCGCCACCACCAGCGGCATCAGATAGCCAGGCACGCCATGCGGCACGAACAGCTTGAGGAAGCCGAGGCCGTGCTTGGCGAAGCCGTAGACGATGACGGTGCCAATGACCAGGATCGCCAGCGTGAAGGTGACGATGATGTGGCTGGTGACGGTGAAGAAATAAGGGAACAGGCCGATCAGGTTGGCGACCAGCACGAACATGAACAGCGAGAACACCAGCGGGAAGAACTGCATGCCCTGCTTGCCCGCCGCATCGCGCAGCATGTTGCCGACGAACTCATAGGCCATTTCCGAGACCGACTGCAGGCGGCCAGGAATGAGGGCGCGGCTGGCGGTGCTCATGTAGAGGAAAGCGGAAGCGACGGCGATCGTCACGACCATGAACAGAGCGGAGTTGGTGAAAGAAATGTCGTAGCCGCCGATATGAAGCGGGATGATCGGATGGATCTGGAACTGGTGGATCGGATCGACCTGGTCAGCAGCAGCCACTTTAAATCCCCGTCAAAGCCGCAACCGGCTTCTTAAGTTTCTTTCGCGCCTTGCGGCGCCTTACCTCAGTCCTTCGGTTCGGGCGGCTTGCCGCCCTTGCCGAATTCCGGTGCAAGTCCCGCCGAACGCAGGACATTGAGTATACCGGCGCCAAAACCCAGCAGCAGGCCGACGATCAGACCCCAGGGCGCGATTCCCGCCAAGCGGTCGATGATCCAGCCCAGGCCGACACCAACCACCACTCCGGCGATGAACTCGCTGGACAGTTTCAGGGCCTGACCGTAACCGGTCGCAGCTTTCGCTTCGTCTTTCCCCTCGAGCCGGTCCGTGCGTCTTGATGCAAGCGATGCTTCAAGCTCGCGCCGGCGGCGCTCAAGTTCGTCGTCGCGGATGGTGGCTTCTGGCTGCCTGCCGCGGCCGGTTTCTCCGGTTCCGTCTGGCCCGTTTTTGTCGGCCATCGCAACCCCCCTGCCCGGGCAGACGATCACCGTCCGTCCGCTTCTAAAGTCGCCGGCAACATAGTTAGCGGGTCCGCGCCCGTCAAGCCACGGGCCGAACTTCAAAGCGATGTATTTTCCGCTTTCAAATCAATGGCTTATCCGGGTGCGACATCGTGCCCGTCACGCCTGTGCGAGGACTCGGCGCGAATCCGGGAGGCAAGCCGCTCCGATCGATGCGCGCAGCAAGCGAGAAAGAGCGTCGCCGCAGGGTGCCGATCAAGCGGCTCAGTTCGAGCCGCCTAAACGGCTCAGCTCCAGCCGCCGCCATAGGTGCGATAGAAGATATGCAGGCCGATCCTGGTCATGCGCTGCATGGCGCGCGCCCAGCCCGGATGGACGTAATTGGCGTAGTAATGCGTCGAGGATCCGACCTCGGGGATGAAGATCTTGCCGGCGGTCACCGCCATGGCGACATCCTGGGCGGTCTTGTACGCAACCGCGTCGTTGATGCGCTTCTTCCTGCCGTCGCAGGCGAAGGAGAACTGGCAGCGGTTGAACCAGTTGTCGTTCTGGTAGACGACACCGCAGATCGTCTTCGGATAGGCAGGGTTGCGGACGCGGTTTAGGATCACCTGCGCCACCGCGGCCTGGCCGCGCACCGGTTCGCTGCGCGCCTCAAAATAGATGCCCTTGGCGAGGCATTCCTGTTCCGGCTTGGAGAAGACGGCCGCCGGCAGCGGATTCTGCATCCAGGCGTGATCCCCCTTGCCCATTGGCGGAATGAAGCGGCCGTCATTCGGATCGTCCTGCAGCAGAGCCTCAAAGGGCGAGGCCTTGGCATAGTCCGGCGCCGACTGGGCATAGGCGGTGGCGAGGATGTCCGGCTTGTCGTTGTTGACGAGAGCGATGAGAGCCGCCGGCAGATCCGGATCGGGCTTCTTGTCCTCGCGGATGTGGAAGGCCTGGGCGATCTGGATTTCCTTGCCCTTGATGCCGGGCTTGGCGAAAGTCAGCTTCAGGCCGCTGTCCATCGCCGGACGGAGCAGCGAGGAGGTACGCTCGAAGATGGAGCCGGCGCTGAAATTCTTCGGCGGCGCAACCGGCGACACCTGGACGAGGCGGCCCTTCTTGTCGGCGCGCACGACGCGGTCCTCATCGGGCGTAGCGCCGGCGACATTGCCCTTGCCGCGGAGCGCCACCGTGCCGACGCCAGGCAGGTCCACGCCGGAGCCGGAGATCGAGCCCGTGGCGGCCGAATCGACGAACGGCATCTCGGCGGCGTGCACCGAGCCGGCGACGGATTTTTCGACATAGGCATTCCAGCGATGGCTGGGCGACTCCAGCCCGGACACGAGGCTTGCCATATCCTGGTAAGCGACGACGGACGGAAAGCCGACCCAGAAGCCGAGCCCCAGAACCAAAGGAGGAAGGAAGGAACGTTTATTCGCAACGGCGGCGGCGACGAGCCGCGTAAGAACGCGTCGATGCACGGAACTCTCCAGAAACGCTACTGACCCCGGAGAGCCAAAATGAAGCATTAACCTTGATGGGGGGTTAACGGCACCGATCGTGTTTTTTTCATGTTGCAGATAAGCCGGCCTCCGCCAGCTGTGGAAAGCCGGCGAAAACGTCAGGCCGTGCGCAGAAAAATCGGCCATGCGATCGCCGCGCAGATCGCGGCCGCCAGCCACACGCCCGGCCATGCGAAGAGAAGCAGAAGCCAGGGAATGGCGATCGGCACCAGGCAGAAGCCGACAAAGACCAGAGTGTTGGCGAGGCTGAGCGCGGTGCCGACATGGCCGGCACCGGCAAGTGTCGCAAGCTCGGTATAGGCAACGCCATGCCAGGCCGATACGCAGATGCCGGCTACGATCACCATAAGGGGCAGGAGCAACAGCAGCGACGGCTGCCTGGCCGCAGCGATGGCCAGAACCCATAGCACCAGGAAGGCCAGCGCGCTCAGCGCGCTGCAGAACCTCAGGAACGGCCTTCGGTTGCGGTGGCGGTCGGTGTAGCGGCCGCTCCAGACACGCATCACCATGGCGCCCGTCTGCACGGCGGCGAGGGTGGCGCTGGTCACCCATGTGCCCGTGCCGGCAAAGTCGTGCAGGAAGACGGAGGCAAAGGTGAGCACCGCCACCTGCGGGAAGCAGAGCAGGCCGATGGCTGCCGAGATGCGCCAGACCTCGATGTTGCGCAGCGGCGCCGGGCCGGTCGTGACGGCGGCGGCATGCGCGTCGCCTTGCGTCGGCGGTTCGTGCAACCAGCGCCGGGCAAAGCAAGCCGAGAGCGCGGAGAGAGCCGCCAGCAGGCCGAAGACGGCGGCGAAGCCGAAGCCCAAGGCTAGCCACGGCAGGACGAGCGCGCCGAGCCCGCCGCCAAGCGGCACCGCCGTCTGCCTGATGCTCATGGCGAAGCCGCGCTCGTCTTCGCCGAACCAGCCCATGATGGCGCGGCCGCTGGAGCCGTTGACGCTGCCGCCGAGCAGGCCTGCAACGAGCAGGCTGGCCGAAAGCAGCACGACACCGGGAGCGGCTGTTTTCGTCGGCACGACGAGGATTGCCATGGCAAAAAGCCACATGGCGGTCGCGCCGAGCCCGGTCAGCAGCACGCGGCGGTCGCCCCAGCGGTCGGTAAGCACGCCCCAGGGCAGTTCGCTGAGCGCCACGCCGAGGCCGAGCAGACCGAGCGCAGCGCCGAGCGAGGCATTGTCGAGATGGTAACCCTGGCGCATCACCACAGCCGTCGCCGGGATGCCGGAGAAGGTAGCGGAGAAGCCGGCATTGGCGGCGACGCCGATGCCGAGCACTTTCCATCGATGGGTGGGCCCGAAGGCGCGGCCAGCCGAAGCGGCGGCGCCTGCCGCGGGCCGACGGCAATCGTTGCGAGTTACGATGGCGGACATGATCTCGTATTCCCTCTGCGCCGGTCGATCGGTCTTGACCGGTCGGATGTAGCGCCATAGCTTCATCCAGAAAATCAGCAAGTTTTTGATCGATAATCCTGAAAATAAGGACGATCTCATGCGACGCGTCACATTCGACCTCGACGTGCTCAGGACCTTCGTCACCGGCATGGAGCTTGGCAGTTTCGCCAAGGCGGCCGAGCGGCTCGGCCGCTCGACCTCTGCCGTCAGCGCGCAGCTGAAGAAGCTGGAAGAACAGGCGGCGACCCCGGTCTTCCGCAAGGCGGGGCGCGGCCTGGCGCTTACCGAAGCCGGCGAGACGATGCTCAGCTATGCGCGGCGTCTCATCGAGCTCAATGACGAGGCGGCCTCAGCTATCCGCGACGTCGAGCTGGAAGGCTGGGTGCGGCTCGGCCTGCAGGAGGACTTCGGCGAGGCCGTGCTGCCGGAGGTGCTCGGCCGGTTTGCCCGTGCGCATCCCAAGGTCCGGATCGAAGCGCGGATCGGACGCAGCCATGAGCTCGCCGAGCGCGTCGTCTCAGGCAGCCTCGACATCGCGCTGGCCTGGCACGACGGCACGATCCTGCCCTACAGCCGGCATGTCGCCGAGGTGCAGGCGCGCTGGATCGGCCCGGCGAAACCGATGCAAGCCGGCCACGATGGTGAAGCGCTGCCGCTGGTGTTGTTCGAGGCGCCATGCCTGCTGCGCACCGTGGCGACCGAGACGCTCGACCGCGCCGGCCTCGCCTGGCGCATGGCGTTCTCGAGTCCCAGCCTCGGCGGCATCTGGGCGGCGGTCGCCGCGGGTCTCGGGCTGACGATCCGCACCGATATCGGCCTGCCAGCCACTGTCAGGGCGATCGCGCCGGGCGTGCTCGGGCTGCCACTCCTGCCGATGATGGCGCTGCATCTGCACCAGAAGGATGCCGAGCTCGATCCGGTGGCGGCACGGCTGGCAGAGATATTGCTGGAGGCGGCGCTGGATACGCTGCCGGAGGGAGCGCGTTTCGGCGAGGGCTTGCGAGCGGTCGCGTAGGATTCCACGCTATTCTTCATCCTCGAGCGGAGCAAGGAGCGAAGCGACACGGCACAGACCCGTGAATGACGACGGGAGGGGCGCTGCCGACCCTTTCCCACAAAGGGCTCAGCGCTTCTTCGCCCGACCTGCGAAAGGATTCTCCGAGGTGCGCAGCGCCATGCGGATCGGCACGCCGGGCATGTCGAAAGCCTCGCGCAGGCTGTTCGAGAGGTAGCGGACATAGGATTGCGGCATCGCGTCCGGGCGCGAGCAGGAGACGACGAAACCCGGCGGCCGGGTTTTTGCCTGCGTGACATATTTGATCTTCAGCCGGCGGCCGGCGACGGCGGGCGGCGGATGATGCGCCAGAATGCCTTCCAGCCAGCGGTTGAGCTTGCCGGTCGAGACGCGGCTGTTCCAGACCTTGTGCGTCTTGATGACGGCGTCCATCAGCCGATCGAGGCCGCGCCCGGTCTCGGCAGAGACCGTCACCGCCTGAATGCCGCGCACTTGGGGAAGCAACCGCTCGGTCTTTTCGCGCAGCTCGGCCAGAAGCTCCTGCGGGTTGTCGATCAGGTCCCATTTGTTGAAGGCGATCACCGGCGCGCGGCCCTCGCGAATGATCAGGTCGGCGATTTGCAGGTCCTGCTTCTCGAAGGGGATGGTGGCGTCGAGCACGATGATGACGATCTCGGCGAAGCGGATAGCGCGCAGGCCATCCTGCACCGAAAGCTTCTCGAGCTTTTCCTGGACTTTGGACTTGCGCCGCATGCCGGCGGTGTCGAACAGCTTTATCCGGCGGCCGCGCCAGTCCCAGTCGACCGAGATGGAATCGCGGGTGATGCCGGCCTCGGGTCCGGTCAGCAGCCGCTCCTCGCCGATCAGCGCATTGATCAGCGTCGACTTGCCGGCATTGGGGCGGCCGACCACGGCTATGCGCAGCGGCTTGGTCTCGTCATAGGCCGGCTCGGCGTCGGGGTCGGCGATATCCTCGCCGATAAGCACCTCGCTCACGGCGATCTCATCGCCCGGCTGTTGCGCGTGCTCGCCGAAGGCGCGTTCCTCGCCGAGTGCCGCGATCACCGCATCGCGCAGATCGGGCATGCCTTGGCCATGCTCGGCCGAGACGGGGATCGGCTCGCCGAGGCCGAGTTCCCAGGCTTCCAGCATGCCGCCTTGCGCGCCTCGCGCTTCCGCCTTGTTGGCCACCAGCACCACCGGCTTGCCGGATTTGCGGACCACGTCGGCGAAGGTCCGGTCGTCGGGCATCAGGCCCGACTTGGCATCGACGGTGAAGAAGATCAGGTCGGCCTCGCGGATGGCGATCTCGGTCTGCTGGCGCATGCGGCCGGGCAGCGTCGAGGCCGCCGCATCCTCGAAGCCGGCGGTGTCGATGACGTCGAAGTGAAGATCGTAAAGCTTGGCGGCATGGACGCGACGATCGCGCGTCACGCCCGGCGTGTCATCGACAAGCGCCAGCTTCTTTCCCACCAGCCGATTGAAAAGAGTCGATTTGCCGACGTTAGGCCGGCCGATGATGGCGACTTTGAACGTCATCCGGGGTCACGAAGCGTTGCCCGACCCGCGGATCAGCTCGGACATCAACTGCGCCCGCTGGCGCGCATTGCGCGGGGCGCCGTCATCCGAAGCGATCTGGTCGAACAGTTTCAGCGCATCCGCCGACTTGCCTTCCTTCCAGGCGGCAAGGCCGAGCGCCTCACGCGCCGAGCTGCGCAGCGGATTGGTGTCGGCGGTGAGCGCCTCGACACGGCTGGAGACATCGGCAAACGAGCCGTGGTCGACCAGCAGCAGCGCCGCTCTCAATCGCGCCATGTCGCGGATGCCTGCGGGAATGGCGCTGTCGGCCGCGACCGCATCGAAATCCTTGACGGCGGCGTCGACGTCTCCCTTGTCGGCCTTGACGGTCGCGGCCCGCATGCGGGCGAGCAGCGGATAGGCGCCATAGCCATCCTTTTCCAGCTGATCGAGAGCGGCGATCGCCTCGTCGTTCTTGCCGTCATTTGCGAGCTTGAGCGCCTGCGAGAAGGCATCGCCCGACCGGTTGGCGCGGGTCTCGTCCCAGTAGCGGTAGCCGACGAAGGCGGCTGTCGCCACCACGATCAGGATCGCGGCACCGAGCAGGGCCGGACCAAAGCGGTCCCACAGCGCCTGCGCCTGCTCGCGACGAATCTCTTCGTTGACTTCGCGGATAAAACTGTCGTCCGACATCAATCAAAAACCATTGCGGCCCCGGAACGGAGCGCTTCTTGAGCCCCGCGTTTTAGCGAAATTTCGTCGGCATGGAAGGGGGATCGCCGGAAAATCGGCGGAGGCTCCCAGTGCCCCACAGGCCTTGCCGGAACGCATCGATGCTACATTTGGGCGATAGACGGCTTTCCTACAGCCCCAAAGGTTGCCCAAAAGGTTGCCAGTGCCACGTTCGTTCCGCGTCCTTGCGTTCAGCCTCGCCTGGCTTGGCTCCGTTGGCACGGGGCTTGCCGATCCGCCGAAACCGATGGCGGCGAAACCAAAGCAGATCGTGCTTATCTCCTTCGACAGCGCACGCGAGATCTCGCAATGGAAGCGCAGCCGCGCGCTTGCAAAGCGCACCGGCGCGCATTTCACCTATTTTCTGTCCTGCGTCTTCCTGCTCTCGCCGAAAACGCGCGCCGAGTACGTCGCGCCCGGCAAGGGTGCCGGCAAATCGAATATCGGCTTCGCCGCCTCGGAGCAGGATGTCGCGGACCGGCTGCAACAGATCCGGCTCGCGGCCGCCGAAGGTCACGACATCGGCAGTCATGCCTGCGGACATTTCGACGGCAAGGGCTGGAGCAAGGCCGACTGGCTGGCCGAGTTCTCAGCGTTCCGCCGCGTCCTCGAAAACGCCTATGCGATCAACGGCATTTCGCCCGAGCCCTCTGGCTGGCGTGAATTCGCCCGCCATGCCGTGATCGGTTTTCGCGCGCCGTACCTCTCGACCGGCAAGGCGCTTTACGAAGCGCTGCCCGAGGCCGGCTTCCAATATGACGCAAGCGGTGTCTCGAACGGCCCTGCCCTGCCGGCGATGAAGAACGGCACCACTCGCTTTGCATTGCCGCAGATTCCGGAAGGGCCGAAGTCGAAGCGGGTGGTGGCGATGGACTACAACCTCTATGTTCGCCATTCGGGCGGCTTCGAGAAGCCGTCGATGGCGGGCGTGTTCGCCGACCGCGCCTATCGGGCGTTTCGCGCAGCCTTCGATGCGCAATACAACGGCAAACGACTTCCGCTGGAGCTCGGCTTCCACTTCACGCAGATGAATGCCGGCGCCTACTGGAACGCGCTGGAGCGCTTCGCGGATGAGGTCTGCGTCATGCAGCAGGTCGAGTGCATCAGCTTCGGCGACTATGTGGCGCGGCAGCGCTCTGGCGAAGCACAGGTTGCCGTGGGCGGCTGAGCCGCCCACTTCCAATCTCTTGCCTGGGCGCAATCCCGGACGGAAAAGCGCTCCGCACTTTTCCTGGAATTGCACCGAGTTCAGGCCGGATCCTCCGCGCTCTGCCGAGCGAGATAACGCTGGTCGATGTCCGGCAGCGGCTCGCCCCTAATCGTCGCTTCGAAAGCGCGAAGACGCTTATGAACTGACAAGAGCTCAACGATCGTCGACCAGGAATTGACCAGATACTGAAAGGAGGTGGTTACCTGGCTGAAGGCGGAATTCACCTGATTGATCAGTCCAAGCGTCAGGGCTCCAGCGACCATCGACGGGGCCATCAGGAAAAGAGCGAATATGTTGTTCAATTGGAGATACAGATAGCGGACGACGTTGAAGTACACGTAGTGGAAATAGAGTCGGAAGTAGTTGTGCCGAACATGCCCGAACAATTCGGCAACAGTCGGTGGTTGCGCGCGCGTCGGATCGTCCTCACCGTAAACGAGCTCCTTACGATAGGCGGCTTCGACACGCTGATTTCGGAACTGCAGGCCAGGCAACTTAATGCCCGCAACGGCAATGCATACTGTTCCAAATATCGCCCAAAATATCGCCGCGAAAACAAGCGGTTGCGGAACCTGACCTACGAATGGCAACACAGTGATGTGCTTCGAATACGCTAGCAAGATCGGCATGAAGGCTATCAACGTCATGATGGAATCGATGAAGCTCGTCCCAAGATCCTCCATGATGCGTGAGAAACGCATTGTGTCTTCCTGGACGCGTTGAGACGCTCCCTCGATATCGCGCAATCTGGGCCAATAAGACATGTAGTAGTCGTTCATTGCCGTGCGCCACCGGAAGACCCAGTGACTGACAAAGAAGTTAGTCAGAACGTAAACGGTGACCGCAACAAGAGCGATGCCGAGGAAGGTTATTATCTGAGCATAGACGTCGTGTTCCGTAGCTTTCACGCTTTTGCTGACAATACCTTGAATAAGATCCCAGAACGGACCGTACCAAGCGTTGATGGCCACGCTCACCTGGACTTGAAAGTAGGTCGTGAAGAGGATCAGTGAACTTCCAAGGATGGACCACCGGTCCCAGGGGTGCGGAGAATACCAGTGCCAGAAGGCGTAAAAAAGCAGCACCCCAAGGGTGAAATAAATATAAAACCAAAGAAATGGAGGTGACCAGAACACCGATACGCCGATAATGGGTGGCGCGTCCGCTAGGGCAGGAGGCAGTCCGATTAGGGCGCCAATTTGCTCGCCGCCAAGAAACCAAAAGGCGACCATGACCGCGCTCCAGAGGGCGGCCGAGGTGAAGAAAAGCTTCGGCTGCGGGAAGAAGGATACGAACACTGTGGCGGGTTTCCTCGGTCTGACCGCAAATCAGCGGCGTTGCTGTTCGGCGGGCATAAGGTCACACATTACTGGGAAAGAAAATGCCCGGCCCGGCGCCCGGCACCGAACAAGACCACAAATCATGGCGATTTTGGTGCAGCCGACCAGGCAACGACGCCGGAGACCAGCAGAGCGGCAGCCGCCATGATCGAGGCGAGCACATAATTGCCCGAGGCCTGGGCGAGCAAGCCGGCGGCAATCGGACCGATGATCTGGCCGAGGCCGAAGGCGGCGGTCATCACCGCGAAGATGCGGCGCGGCGCCTGCGGCGCAAGCTGCCTTGCTGCCTGCAGGCCGAACGCGGTGATGGCAATGAACGTGCCGCCGAGCAATATGGCAGCCAGAAGCGGCCCGCTGAAACCTTTGACGACGACGCTGGCGATGACGCCGATCACTTCGACCAGGCAGCTCACGGCATAGGCCGTATAAAGCCCGATCCTGCCGGCGAGCTTTTGCCAGAACCAGGTCGAGGGGAAGCCGGCAAGACCGGCGATCATCCAGACCGAGGCCTCGAAGACACGTCCGCCGCCGTCCTGGCGAACGATGGCGACCAGAAAAGTGGCCGTCACCACATAGCCCAAGCCGAACAGCCCATAGGCAAGGATTATCTTCGTCAGCGATCTATCCTTCGGCAACGCCGGTTCAGGCCCATCGACGCCATTGGCGGGCGTGGCGGAGCCCGCGAGGATCGCGACGAGGAGCAGGCCGACAGCGGAAATTGCTCCCGACCATAGCCAGCCCGCGGGCCAGCCGGCATGGGCCGTGACGAGGATGGCCAGCAGCGCCGAGGACGCCGCAATGCCCAGGCCGACACCGCCGAAATGCAGCGCTTGCAGATCGCCGCGGCCTGCCTTTGCAAGATGGCTGAAGACGATCGACGACATGAAAACCATGACGAAGGCGCTGGCCAGGCCGGCGAGAAAACGAATGGCGAGGAAAGCGGCCATCGTCTCGTTCAGTCCCATCAGAGCCGCGAGCACGGCGCTCGCGGCAAGGCTTGCGAACATCAGCAGACGCTCGCGGCCATGCGCCCAGCCGCCGGCCGCGGCGAGCGCGCCAATGAGATAGCCGAGATAGTTAGCGGAAGCGATCCAGCCGGCGTCTGCCGGCGTCAGGTGCAACTCTTCCATCATGCCGGGCAGGATCGGCGTGTAGACGAAGCGGCCGATGCCCATGGCGACGGCGAGAGCCGTCATGCCGGCGAGGGCAAGGCGCAAGGGAGATGGCGAAGCGGCTTTCATTGCAGCGCAGCATAAATGTGTGCACGTGCGAAACAATGCGATTGCGTTGGGCCAGGCCGGCTTGGCCCGCCTTCAGCGGCAAGCCGTCTCGTACACCGTGCGGCCGGCCGTGAGCCGGAACGGCATATCGCCGAGCTCGCGCTCCGACATGGAGTCCAGCACCGGATGCGACAGAGGATCGACCGTCCAGCGGGCAATCTCGCCGTCGTCCTGCCAAGCCTGTCTTGGCTCAGCGCCGGAAAGCCCCTTCAGCAAAGAGAAAATCTTCATCGACCTGCCTCCAAGCCCGGTTTGCCTCGCTAGAATCCGCTTTTCTTCGGCACGTTTCAATTGAGATTTGAGACCAGCAAGTTTAGAAAAACTGGATGACGATCCTGAACCGTGTCCACCTCAATGGCTTGCGTGCCGTCGAAACCGTTGCCCGCGTTGGATCGCTTGCCGCGGCGGCTGCCGAACTCAATGTTTCGGTCAGCGCCGTCAGCCAGCAGATCAAGCGCACGGAAAAACAGCTGGGGCAGGCGCTGTTCGAGCGGACGTCCGGCGGACTCGTGACGACGGAATTTGGCGTCGTTTTCACGGCCCGGCTGAGCGCCGGCTTCCGCGAGCTTGCGCAAGCGGTGGCGTTGGCCGACGAGGCAACGGAATGCACCCTGGTGGTGTCGGTGGCGCCCGCCTTCGCCTCGAAATGGCTGTTGCCCAGGCTGTCGCGGCATTTTGCCCGCCATCCCAACGTGCTCTTGCGCATAGACGCTTCAGGCAGGCTCGCCGATCTCGACCATTCCGATATCGACATTGCGATTCGGATGGGCGACGGCGCTTGGCCGGGAGTAAACGCGGAACTGCTTTTGGCGCAGGAAGTGTTTCCGGTCTGCGTACCAGCGATCGCGGCCAAGCTGAACTCGATCGAGGACCTGGCGCGGACCTGCGCCATCACCGACGAGCGGGCAATGATCAGCTGGGATAGCTGGTTCAAGGCGGCCGGCGTCGAGCCGGTCACTTTCCAAAAAGGCGCGCGCTTCACCGA
Source organism: Mesorhizobium sp. M1A.T.Ca.IN.004.03.1.1 (assembly GCF_003997555.1). Classification (NCBI taxonomy): domain Bacteria; kingdom Pseudomonadati; phylum Pseudomonadota; class Alphaproteobacteria; order Hyphomicrobiales; family Phyllobacteriaceae; genus Mesorhizobium; species Mesorhizobium sp. M1A.T.Ca.IN.004.03.1.1. Next base: position 565,223 of record NZ_RZTV01000002.1, read on the forward strand.
TCCGATGCTCTGCCTGGAATCTGCAATCGCCGGCCATGGCGTGATGCTCGCCTGGCAATTGCTGACCGCCGATGCGCTGGCCGATGGCTGGCTGGTCGCCCCTTTCGGCGTGCGAGCTGAAAGCGGGCTCGGCTACTGGATGGTGACCTCGGCCACCAAAAGCGAAAGCCGAAAGGTGCGCGACTTCAAGGCCTGGGTCCGCGAGGAGATCGAAGCGACCAAGGCGCAGTTCCGGGCGCTCGACAGCGCCGCCTGAGCTCGTTTGAGCATGATCTTGTCCGAACGCCGCCATGCACTTTTCGCGATCATGCCTGGAGGCCCAGTCGATCGCGGTGGAAAGGCCGGGCGCAGCGGTCTATGTAAGGATCAGACCCCACAATCACGGCAGGCAGGATCATGACCACACATTCGCGCGGCGTCTCGGCAACCATCGACCCGGTGAAGCTCGACAGGCTGGCCGAAGTCGCCGTCAAGGTCGGGCTGCAGCTGCAGCCGGGACAGGACCTGGTGCTGACGTCCTCGATCGCGGCGCTCCCGCTGACCCGGCGCATCGTCGAGCATGCCTATAAGGCCGGCGCCGGGCTGGTGACGCCGATCTTCAACGACGACGAGATCACGCTGGCGCGTTTCCGCTATGGCGCCGACGCCGGCTTCGACCGCGCCGCCGGCTGGCTTTACGAAGGCATGGCGAAAGCCTTCGCCAACAATGCGGCGCGGCTTGCGGTGCGCGGCGAGGATCCGTCTCTGCTGTCGGCGCAGGACCCGGCCAAGGTGGCGCGGGCCAACAAGGCGAATTCGATGGCGTACCAGCCGGCGCTCGAAAAGATCACCGGTTTCGACATCAACTGGAACATCGTGGCATATCCGGATGTTGCCTGGGCTCGCCAAGTGTTCCCGGGCGAGCCCGACGATGTCGCGGTGGTGAGGCTCGCCGACGCGATCTTCTCGGCCTCGCGCGTCGATGTCGAGGATCCGATCGGCAACTGGAAGGCGCACAACGCGGTCTTGGCCGAGCGCACGAAATGGCTGAACGAGCACAATTTCCACGCGCTGCATTTCACCGGACCGGGCACCGACCTCACCGTCGGCCTGGCGGAAGGTCATGAATGGATGGGCGGCGCTTCGACGGCGAAGAACGGCATCACCTGCAATCCGAACATCCCGACCGAGGAAGTCTTCACCACGCCGCATGCGAGGCGCGTCGAAGGCCATGTCTCCTCGACCAAGCCGCTCTCCTACCAGGGCACGCTGATCGACGAGATCTCGGTGCGCTTCGAGGGCGGTCGGATCGTCGAGGCCAAGGCCTCGAAGGGCGAGGACGTTCTGAAGAAGGTGCTGGACACCGACGAGGGCGCGCGCCGGCTCGGCGAAGTGGCGCTGGTGCCGCATTCCTCGCCGATCTCGAAGAGCGGCCTGCTGTTCTTCAACACGCTGTTCGACGAGAACGCCGCCTGCCACATCGCGCTCGGACAGTGCTATTCGAAGTGCTTCGTCAACGGCGCCTCGCTCAGCCAGGACGAGATAGCCGAGCGCGGCGGCAACAAGAGTTTCATCCACATCGACTGGATGATCGGCTCGGACAAGATCGACATCGACGGCGTCGGCAAGGACGGCAGCCGCGTGCCGGTGATGCGCAAGGGCGAGTGGGCCTGAGAGACCCGACGCGGAGACAGCCTTGGACGTGGCGGTAAAGCGCGTCTACGAAGCGCCGGAGAGGAGCGATGGCCAGCGGGTGCTTGTCGACCGCGTCTGGCCGCGCGGCGTCTCCAAGAAGGACGCCGCGCTGGACCTTTGGCTGAAGAAGATCGCGCCGAGCACCGAACTGCGCAAATGGTTCGGGCATGATCTCGAACGATGGCCGGAGTTCCAGAAGCGGTACTGCGCCGAGCTGGACGGCAACGAGGAGGCTGTGGCGCAGCTGCGAGAACTGCTGCGCCACGCAAGGTGACGCTGCTCTTCGGCGCGCATGACGAGGCGCATAACAATGCGGTGGCGTTGATGGGGTATTTGCGGAGGGAGTAACCTCTCTCTCGTCGTCATCCTCGGGCTTGACCCGAGGATCCATGCCGTGACTGTCACCGAAGGACGCAACGGAGCAGAACTCTTAAACCGCCACAACGCTTTAGCGTCGCGGCATGGAATCCTAGGGTCTGCGCGCGTCGCTTCGCTCGTTGCTCGCCCTAGGATGACGAGGGATAGTGTGCCGCGCCTGCCGAATCCTACTTCACCGCCTCTTCATAAACATCCGGCTTGAAACCAACCAAGATGCGGCCACCCACCTCCAGCACGGGCCGCTTGATGATAGTGGGCTTGGCGAGCATCAGCTTCTTCGCTTTCTTCTCGTCGAGCGCTTCCTTATCCTTCTCCGGCAGTTCGCGAAAAGTCGTGCTGCCCTTGTTGAGCAGTCTCTCCCAGCCGACCTTATCGACCCAGCCATTCAGCCTTTCCGCCTCGATCCCTTCGGCGCGATAGTCATGGAAGCGGTAGGGAAGGTCGCGGCTCTCCAGCCAGACGCGCGCCTTCTTGATCGTGTCGCAGGTGGTGATGCCGTACATGGTGATCGTCAATTCGGACCTCGGGCGGATGGATTGCGAATCTGGCCGAATCCTAGGCTTGCCTTGCCCGCTTTGCCAGCGTGACTACGTGAAGACGATTTGGCGCTCTCCATGGCGGCCGGAATATCATCTTGGCCGCCATGTCTGATTTCAGATCCTGCAACGAAGATTCGGAATGCCAGACGCCGATCGGCTTCAATAGTAGAAGCGCTCTTCGCTGATCTTGCCGTTCTTGACCGTATAGAGGCCAACCTCATCCATTTTGACGCGTTCGCCGGTAGATTTGGGCGTCACGTCAAAGGTGAAGCGCAAGGCGAACTGGTCGCCATTGACGTAGGGGCCCTCGATCGAGCCGCCGTGAACCTCATGGTTCGCTTCCCACCATTCGCCCTTCTGCTTTACGGCGTCCCTGCCGCTGCAAACGGCCATGGGCCCTTCCATCGCCTCGTAGCTGACGATGTTATCGGCATTGTATTTCGCGGCAGCGCCGCGGCTGTCGCCCTGCTTGAGGAGTTCGGTGAAATGCTTGGCGACTTCGGCAGTGGTCATGATTTCCTCCCGGTTTGGACAGACCCGAGATAGGGAGCTCCCTCGTGACCTGCCATCGCCGAAGCGTCGGTAGCTGACAAATCGTGTCAGGATCGAATGCCGGTCTGCTAACAGCAGCCGCGCTGGATCGCCAGCCGGCGCACCAGCGCCAGCACGGTGTCGATGGCGGGCGTCGGCTGGCCGGTCAGGCGGCCAAGCTCCTGCACTGCCGTTACCAGCGCGTCGACCTCCATCGGGCGGCCGCGTTCGAGGTCCTGCAACATCGAGGTCTTGTGCCCGCCGACGTCGCCGGCCCCCTTGATGCGCCGGTCGACGGGGATCAGGAAGCGCACGCCGAGGCGCTCGCCAATCGCCTGCGCCTCCAGCATCATGGCGCGGGCGACGGCCCGCGTGCCTTCATCGGCGACGATCGCCGCAAGCGTGCTGCCGGTCAGCGCCGAGATCGGGTTGAACGAAAGATTGCCCCAAAGCTTCACCCAGATTTCCGAACGTATGTCCTCGCGGACCGGCGCCTGCAGCCCGGCCTTGACCATCTCGCGCGCCAGCACACTCACCCGCTCGCTCTTTTCGCCCGAAGGCTCGCCGAGCGAAAAGCGCGTGCCCTCGACATGGCGGATCCGCCCGGGCGCATCGACCTCGACGGCCGGATAGACGACCGAGCCGATGACGCGGCCGGGCCCGATGGTCTCCCAGATCCTTCCGCCGGAATCGACCGCATCAAGCCGCGTGCCTTCGAGCGCGCCGCCGGCCTTGTAGAAGTACCACCAGGGCACGCCGTTCTGCATGGTGACGACGGCTGTCCCCTCGCCCAGCAGCGGTGTAATCTCGCCCAGCGCCGGCGCCAGAGAATGCGCTTTCAGCGCCAGCACCACGTAATCCTGAATACCGAGTTCTTCGGCCGTGGCCGCTGCTCTCACCCGGGCGATCGTCTCCTTGCCGTCCTCGATCAGGCGTAGGCCATCGGCCTCGATCGCTTCGAGATGCGCGCCGCGCGCGACGATCGACAGATCGACGCGGCCGGCAATCGCCAGCTTGGCGGCGAGATAGCCGCCGATGGCGCCGGCGCCGAAGACTGTAATGCGCATCAGCTCAAACCGAATTTTGCCGCGAGGCCTATGCGCTGCAATTTGCCGGTGGCGCCCTTCGGGATCTCGTCCAGGATCACCACCTTGCGCGGCACCTTGAAATCGGCGAGCCGAGTCGCGGCAAAGCCGCGAATGTCGGCCTCGCTGGCGCTCTGGCCTTCCCGCAGCACGACAGCGGCAGCCACTTCCTCGCCGAGCTTGTCATGCGGCATGGCGAAGGTGACGACCTGCGCCACCGCCGGATGATCCATCAGCACGCCATCGACCTCGAGCGGAGAGATCTTTTCGCCGCCGCGATTGATGATCTCCTTCAGCCGGCCGGTAACGCGCAGATAATTGTCCTCGTCCAGCACGCCCTGGTCGCCGGTGTGGAACCAGCCATGCGCGAAGGCGCTGGCGTTGGCGTCCGGATTCTTCTCGTAGCCGGCGGTGACGTTCGGGCCGCGAATGACGATCTCGCCGATCTCGCCGGGCTCGAGCAGCCTTCCATCCGGCGCCATGACGGCCACTTCCGGTCCGGCCGAGGCGCCGACGCTGCCCGGCTTGCGCAGTCCGGGTGGCAGCCGGTTGGACGCCATCTGGTGCGCAGCCTCGGTCATGCCGTAGGCCTCGATCACCGGACAGCCGAAAGTCGCCTCCAGCTCTGCCATGACCTGCGCCGGGAGTGAGGCCGACGACGAGCGGATGAAACGCAGCTTCGCTTCGGCCAGTTGCCCGGGATTGCGCGCGGCGCGCGGCAGGATCGCCTGATGCATCGTCGGCACCGCCGTATACCAGGTTGGCTTCGCTTCGGAGAGCCATTGGAAAAAGCGCAGCGCGTTGAAGCCCGGCGTGCAGAAGACGCTGGCGCCGGCGGCGAGCGAGGACAGCACCGCCGCGATCAGCCCGTGGATGTGAAACAGCGGCATGATGTTGAGGCAGCGGTCGGCCGAGCCCAGGCCCAGCGTGGCGCCGATATGCGCGGCCGAGGCGGCGAGGTTGGCGTGGCTGAGCGGCACCAGCTTCGGCCGCGATGTAGTGCCGGAGGTATGCAGAAGGAGAGCGGTGTCGCTGTCTTCGGCCAAGCCGGAGGCAACCGGCGGCCCGACCGGGCCGCCCTCAATGGTGAAGATGCCGGCCGGCGCGCCTTCAGGCACCGCCAGCCGCAGCACCGCAATGCCGAGGCGTTCGGCAACTTCGACCGGGGGTCCTTGCTCGTCCTTGCCGACAAGGATCGCCTTGACGCCGATGTCCCTCAGATAGAAATCGAGCTCGTCGGCCCGGTAGGCTGGATTGAGCGGCGCTGTGGACGCGGCTGCGGCGACCGCGATGAAGGCCGTTGCCATCTCCGGGCCGTTCGGCAGCACGATGGCAACGCGGTCGCCACGGCCGATGCCGAGCGTGTTGAGCCGGCTCACGGTCTCTTGGATCAGACGGCGCAGCCCCCCATGCGAGAGGACTGTCCGGTCGGGCGCGGCGATGGCTGGCGCATCTTCGGCGCCGGGCGCGAGGCGATGAGCAAGATCAAAGGGTTTTTCGCTTGTTGTCATGGTTCCAGACTATGTTTCGAACGATCGGCCGATGTCCAGCAAAGGGCTGCTCAGTATCCGAGCGCCAAGCCGTCCTTGCGCGGATCGGAGGCGCCGGTCAGCGTGCCTTTTTCCCAATCGATGAGCACCGCCTGCCCGCCGCCGAGCGGATGGTCTGGCTCGACAACACGATGGCCGCGGCGGCGCAGGCCTTCGACCGTATCGGGACGCACGCTTCGCTCGGCTTCCACGACGTCGTGATTGTAAAAGACGCGCGGCGCATCCAAGGCCTGCTGCGGATCCATGCCGAAGTCGATCATGTTGGTCAAAAGATGGACATGGCCGAAGGGCTGATAGCCGCCGCCCATGACGCCGAAGGGCATCACGGCACGGCCGTCCCTCACCATCATGCCCGGCATGATCGTGTGCATCGGCCGCTTGCCCGGCGCTATTGCGTTCGGATGCTTCGGATCGAGCCGGAACGAAGTGCCGCGGTTCTGCAGCACGACGCCGGTCTTCGGACCGACGACGCCGCTGCCGAAGGAATAATAGGTCGAGTTGATGAAGCTCACCGCGTTCCGGTCGCGGTCGACGACGGTGATGTAGACCGTGTCGCTGCCCGGCAAATCGACGCGCGGCAAATGCGTCATGGCGCGTTCCCGGTCGATCTCGGCGCGCAGCCGGTCGGCATAGGCGATGGAGAGGAGTTCCTTCACCGGCACCGCAACGTGATCCTGATCCGCGAGCAGGTTGTCGCGGTCGCGATAGGCCAGCCGGCCGGCCTCGATCTCCAGATGCAGGCGCTCTGCGCCATTCGGTTCAAGCGCGCCGAGATCGAAGCCTGAGAGCACGTTCAGCATCAATAGCGCGGTCAGGCCCTGATTGTTCGGCGGCATCTGGTGGATGTCATGACCGCGATAGGAGGTGCTGACCGGCGTCTTGTAGTCGCCCTTCGTCGCGGCGAAATCGTCCAGCGTATGAAGGCCGCCGAGTTGGCGAAGCCGACCGACGATGTCTTCCGCAACAGCGCCTTCGTAGAAACCGGCGCGGCCGCGCTTAGCGATGATGCGCAGCGTTTCCGCCAGTTCCGGCTGGCGATGCACATCACCGGGCTTTGGCGGCTTGCCGCCCGGGAGGAAAATGCGCGCCGCCACTTCGTCGGCCGACAGGTCGGTTTCCGGATCCTCCCAGTCGAAGGCGACGCGGTCGTGTACGACGTAGCCTTGTTCGGCGTAATGGATGGCGGGAGCGAGCGCTTCGGCTATGCCCTTTCGGCCATGGTCTTCCAACAGCCGACACCAGGCGTCGACGGCGCCGGGAATGGTGACCGCGTGCGCGCCCTGCTTCGGCAGCTCGCTGAAACCTCTCTCCAGATACCAGTCGACCGTAGCGGCCTGGGGCGCGCGGCCGGAGCCGTTGAAGGCGATCACATTGCCTTCTCCCTTCGGGCAGTAGAGCACGAAGCAGTCGCCGCCGATGCCGGTGGACTGCGGCTCGACAACCGCCTGCACGGCCGCGGCGCAGACAGCCGCATCCATGGCGTTGCCGCCGGACCGCAACATGTCGATGGCGGCAAGTGTGGCGAGCGGATGCGAGGTCGCGGCCATGGCTTCGGTGGCGCGGACCGGCGAGCGGCCTGGAAACTGGAAATCACGCATTCTGTTCGAGGTATCCCTGTATTCTCAACGTCCGCGGCCGAAAAGCTGGGCGGCGGACAACAAGACGATCGACAGCACGATCAGGCAAGTCGAAATGGCGGCAATCGTCGGATCGATCTGGTCGCGCAATGCATTGAACATGCGGCGCGTCAGCGTCGTGGTCTCACCGCCCGAGATGAAGAGCGACACCACCACCTCGTCGAAGGAGGTGATGAAGGCAAAGAGCGCGCCCGAGACGATCGAGAGGCGCAACTGCGGCATGGTCACCTGGAGAAAGGCCGCGAAGCGGCCGGCGCCAAGGCTGCGCGCCACCATCTCCTGGTTCATGTCGTAAGAGCGCAACCCCGACAGGACGGTGAGCACGACCAGCGGCAACGCTTGGACGGTGTGGGCGATGACGAGGCCGATCAGCGTGTTGTTGAGACCGATGCGGGCATAGAGGAAGAAAGTGCCGATGCCGATCAGGATGACCGGAATGATCAGCGACGCCGTGAGCAGCGCATTGATGGCGCCGGTCAGCCTGAGCGTGCCGGCGTTGATGGCATAGGCAGCGGCGGTGCCGAGCGGCGTCGCCACGATCGCCGTCATCACCGCCACCTTCACCGAGACGATGGTGGCGTCGCGCCATTCGACGGAACCGAAATAGCTCTCATACCAGCGGATCGACCATTGCTCGGGCGGGAACTGCAGCAGCGTCGAGCCGGAGAAGGACATGATGACGATAATCACCGAGGGCGCGATCAAAAACAGCATGACGAGCCCGCCGAGCAGATAGAGCCAGAGGCGTTGCCAATGCGTTATAGGCAGGCTGCTTTCCGCGCTCATCGCTGGCTCCAAACGCCGGTGGCGCGCGCGCCGAGCAGCCACTGGAACAAGCCGAGCAGCGCCAGCGTGACGGCAAGCAGCACGACGCCGAGCGCAGCACCCGCGCCCCAGTTCGAGTAGAGGCTGGTCGCCTGCTCCATGCGCATCGCCCACATGATGACCTTGCCGCCGCCCATCAGCGCCGGCGTGACGAAAAAGCCGAGGCAAAGCACGAAGACGATGACAACGCCAGAGGCGAGGCCCGGCAGCGACAGCGGGAAAAAGATCTGCCGGAAGGTGGCGGCGGGGCTGGCGCCGAGATTCATGCCGGCGCGCAGGCAGTCGACATCGATCGTCTTCATCGAAGCATATAGCGGCAGCACCAGGAAAGGCAGCATGATGTGGGTCATGCCGATGACGACGCCGGCGAAGTTGTTGGCGAGCGGCAGCGGCTGGGCGATCACGCCGAGATCGATCAGCCAATTGTTGATCAGCCCCTTGCGCTGCAGGATGACCAGCCAGGCATAGGTGCGCACCAGCACCGAGGTCCAGAACGGCAGGATGACGAAGATCAGGCAGATCGAGGCGGTGCGGCGCGGCAGTTGCGACAGCATATAGGCCAGCGGGTAGCCGAACAGCACGCAGGCGCCGGTGACAACAAAGGCAACCTTGAAGGTGGTCGCGAAGGTCTTGATGTAGGACGCCTGCTCGAAGAAGCGCGCGTAATTGGCGAGGCTGAGCTGGCCGCTCTCGTCGAACAACGACAACCAGAACAGCCAGCCGATCGGTACGATGATGACGGCGAATACCAGGAGCAGCCCGGGCGACAGCAGCGCCAGAAGCCCCAGCGCCTGGCGCCTGGCATCCGAGCGCAATGCCCAGGCGTTGAGTTCCCCGTCCTGCCCGACGGCGTGACCAAGACTGGCGGACCCGACGCTCATTGATCCGACACCAGCACGACGTCCTGGGCATCAATGCCCAGCGCGATCGGCTCGCCCGGCGCCGGCAGCTTCGCCAGCACGTCGCTGCGACAATAGTCGCGCAGCGTCACCTGGCGGCCGTCGCGAAGCGTCGCGTAGCAGATGAAGCTGTCGCCCTGATAGATGACATCGCCGACCGTTGCCGGCAGCGCGTTGACGGGACGTGCCTGATCCGCGTCGGCGAGCAGCCGCAATTTCTCCGGCCGCACCACCATCAAGTGCCGACCGGCGGAGGGCGCCGGGTCATTCATGCGCAGCTTCCGATCCTCATACCAGACGCTGCCGTTGCGGCATTCGACCGGGATGAAATTGGATTCGCCGATGAAGCCGGCGACGAACTTCGTCTTAGGCCGGGCGTAGAGCACCTCGGGCTGGTCGATCTGCTCGATGCGTCCGGCATTCATGACCGCGATGCGATCGGACATGGTGATCGCCTCGCGCTGGTCATGCGTGACGTAGACCGTCGTCATGCCGAGCCGCCTATGCAGGTTGCGCAGTTCGATCTGCATGTGCTCGCGTAAGCCTTTGTCGAGCGCCGACAGCGGCTCGTCCATCAGCACGATGCGCGGCTCGAAGACGATGGCGCGGGCCAAAGCCACGCGCTGGCGCTGGCCGCCGGAAAGCTGGTCGACGCGGCGCTCGCCGAGACCTTTCAGTTGCACCAGGTCCAGCGCCCGCTCGACACGCTCGGCCGTTTCCGCCGCCGATACGCGCCGCTGCTTCAGCGGAAAGGCAATGTTGTGGAAGACGTTCATGTGGGGAAATAGCGCATAGTTCTGGAACACCATGCCGATGTTGCGCTTGTGTGGCGGCATGGTGATGATCTCCTCGCCGCCGACCTTGATCGAGCCGGCATTGGCTCGCACGAATCCGGCCAGGATCATCAGCAGCGTGGTCTTTCCCGACCCCGACGGACCGAGCAGCGTCAGGAATTCACCGGCCGCGACATCGAGGCTGAGATCGCTCAGGATAGAGAGCGCCCCGAAGCGCTTCTCGATACCGTGTATGCCGATGGGGAGCGCTGACGGCGCAAGAAACAAGAGCATCTCCTTCAACTCCGGATCATTGATAGCGGGGGAGCAGCGCCTCGGCGCGCCGCTCCGCCCCGCAGTCGTTATTGCTGGATCAGGTTGTTGAACTTCTCGGTCGCCTCGACGAGGTTGTCGCGCCAGAACTCGGGATCCTGAAGCACCTGCTTCTTGACGTTATCGGGCGCGGAGTTGATGTCTTTGATGCGCTCCTGCGGGATCTTGCCGGTCTCGAAGGCCCTCTCGTTGGCCGGGCCGTTGTCGACATAGAGCGGCAGATTGGCCTGGAGGTCGGGGCTGACGAACTTGGCCAGCGCTTTCATCGCGAGGTCCTTGTTCTTCGAGCCCTTCGGGATGACCACGCAGTCGGCGGTAAGCACACCCTGGTCGAAGGAGAAGCTGACAGGTGCGCCTTCCTTCCTCAGGGTGCCGGCGCGGCCGTTCCAGATGCTCGCCATATCGACCTCACCGTCCTTGACGAGTTGCATGGCCTGCGCGCCCGAGGTCCACCAAGCGTCGATGTGACCCTTGACCTTGTCGACGGATTGCAGCGCGCCGTCGATGTCGACCGGATAGACCTTGTCGATCGGAGTGCCTTTGGCGAGCGCCGCGACGCTCAGTGTCTCCGTCGCCTGGCTGCCGGAGAGCGCCCGCCGGCCCGGGAACTTTTCCACGTCCCAGAAATCGGCCCAGGTCTTCGGTCCCTTGTCGCCGAAAACATCGGTCCGGTAGATCAGCACGACGGACGTGTAGGAGATGCCAACCCAGTCGTCATGGACGAGCCTCGGGTTGATGCCGCTCTTGTCGATGACGTTGTAGTCGAGCTTTTCGAACAGGCCCTCCTTGGAACCGCGCGCGCATTCGTCGGCGCCAAGCTCGGTGATGTCCCATTTCACCGCATTGCCGGTGACCTGCAGGCGCACGTCGTCCAGGCCGTTGGTGGTGTCCTGCTTGATGGTGATGCCGAGCTCCTTGGCCGTCGGATCGAAGAAGGCCTTGGTCTGTGCCTCCTGATAGGTGCCGCCCCATGAGGCGACGGTAATGGTGTCGGCGGCCGAGGCCGGAACGGCGGCCGAGGCCAGCAGGCCGGCTACGGCCAGACCGTGAATGCAAAGTCTCTTCGTCATTTTCGCTTCTCCAACCGGTGTTCCCATTATCGTTGATTTGGTATGCGAATTTGTATACAATTTTGAGTGTAATTCTCCGGAAGCCGATGTCAACATGTGCCGAGCGTTTTTTGGGCGATGAGTTGAGGCTTCTGGTCGGGAGCGTTTGATACGGCCCTGTTTCAAGCAGGAGCCAAAAGGCACTAGACTGCGAATCCGTGACTGACCGTTGGAGGCGGGACGCTTGAGCAAGGAGAGAAAGAACACGCTGCGCGATTCGGTGTTCGAGAAGCTGAAGGCGTTGATCATCACCGGCCAGATCCCGCCAGGCGGCCGCGTGACCGAGAACGAGATCGCCGAGCGCCTGAAGGTGAGCCGCACGCCGGTGCGCGAAGCCTTCAACCGTCTCGAGCGCGACGGCCTGGTGATCGGACGTCCGCGCCAGGGCTATATTGTTGCCGAGTTCAACCTGACCATGTTCCGCGAGGCCTTCGACATTCGCGAGCTGCTCGACGGGCGCGCGACCGAGCTGGCAGCGGCGAACGCGACCGCCGCCGACAAGGCGCGGCTGCGCGACATGCTCGCCGAATGCGAACGGCTGGCGGCAATCCCCGACCGCAGCACACGAGAGAAATTTGAGGAGCTGCAGGTCGGCATCGATCTGCACCGGGTGATCGCCGAGATCAGCGGCAACGAGATGCTGCACGGCATGCTTTGCGGCATCCTCGACAAATGCCAGCAATATGTGTGGACCGAGCTTCTGTGGCTGGACGAGTGGAAGCTCACCCGCGAGGAGCATACGGGCATCGTCGACGCGATCTGCGCCGGTGATGTCGCTTTGGCCGGCGAGCGCGCTCGCGCGCATGTGCGCGGCTCGCGCGAGAACATCCTGCGCCTGCTGCAGGCCAAGTCCGATTATCAGGGCTTTTTCGCCAAGGCTTCGTGAGGCCGGCGATCAGTTCGAGAGCACAGGGCAGTTGGCGCCACGCCGCAGGCTGACGTGCGCTACGTCGCCGATGCTGAATCGAAAACCGTCGGCGCGGCGTGGGGCATCGATGACGATTGCAGTCCCCTGCCCCAGTTCGGCGTGAAGGCGCAGCGTGCGACCGTGGAAGACGATGCCACTCACCCGCGCCGGCGCGGTGCCTTCGGCGGCCTCGGTGGCCGCCACAAGATCCTCCGGACGAACGCCGATGGTTCGTGCGTCGCCGACAGCCGGTATCTCGCCGGTTTCCGGTATGGCCACCAGCGGCAGCTCGCCGGCGGTAAAGCGCAGCCGCTCGCCGTCGCGCCCGACAAAGCGTGACTGCAGGAGATTCATGGTGCCGATGAACGAGGCGACGAACCGCGTCGCCGGACGGTCGTAAAGCGTCGCGGGCGGCGCGATCTGCTCGATGCGACCCCTGTTCATGAGGGCGATGCGGTCGGAAATCGACAGCGCCTCGGTCTGGTCGTGCGTAACCATGACGAAGGTGGTGCCGAGCCGGGACTGCAGTCGCTTGAGCTCGACCTGCATCTGCTCGCGCAGATGCGCGTCGAGGGCCGACAGCGGCTCGTCGAGCAGGAGCACACGCGGCTCGCACACGATGGCGCGGGCGAGCGCAACGCGCTGGCGCTGACCGCCCGACAGTTCGGAGATGCGGGCGCGCAGCTTGTCGGCGAGCCCGACCATGTCAAGCGCCTGACCGACGCGCTTGGCCTGCTCGGTGCCGGACAGTTTGCGCAGCGAGAGGCCGAAGCCGACATTCGCCGCGACGTCCATATGCGGGAACAGCGCATAGTCCTGAAAGACGGTGTTGACCGGACGGTCGAAGGGCCTCAGACCGGTGATGTCACCGCCTTCGAGCAGCACGTTGCCGCTGGTCGGGCTCTCGAAGCCGGCGATGACGCGCAGGCTCGTCGTCTTGCCGCAGCCTGAGGGGCCGAGCAGGGTCAGGAACTCGCCCGCCGCAATGTCGAGATCGACCGCATCGAGCCCGACCACGCCGCCCGGGAAGACCTTCGAGACGTTCTCTAGACGAACGAGCGCGTCAGGCGCCATCGCGCACCTCGGAGGGTTTTGTCGTGTTGACCCACAGAATCTGGCAGCGCTCGGCGCCCGGATTGCGGAAGGCATGCAGCAGCGTGCTCTTGAAGCCAAAGCTGTCGCCGGCCTTCAGCACATAGGCCGTGGCGTCAACCACCAGCTCGACCTCGCCCGTCATCACGAAGCCGAATTCGTGGCCGGCATGGGCATAAGCCTCGGCGGTGCCGCCGCCGGCCTCGACCGTCACCAGCATTCCGGTGAGTGTGGCGGCGGGCGGCGACAGCAGCGCCTTGGCGATGCCCTCGGACTTGACCGGGATTGCGCGCCGCTTGTCGGCGCGCACGCAATAGAGGTCGTTGACCGCTTCATCGCCGTCGGCGATCAGGGCCGAGGGCTCGATGTCGAGGGCGGCGGCCAGCGGCCAGATCACCTTGACGCGCAGCGAGGACATGCCGCGCTCGATCTGGCTGAGCGCGCCGATCGATATGCCGGCCTTGGCGGCGAGCTCGGCCAGCGACAGCTTGCGCTCGAGCCTCAGCGCCCGCACGCGCCGGCCGACACGCACGTCGGCATCGTCCTTCGGTTTTGCTTCGTCAACAATGTCCATCAAATAGTCCTTGTTGTCTTTCCACCGGTGCGGCGCAGCGCCGCCAGGCCCCCCCTTCTCCCCTTGTGGGAGAAGGTGTCGCCGAACGCGACGGATGAGGGGTGCTCCAGCTTGGCAAAGACGGCGATCCGTCACGCACCCTAATCCGTCTCGGCGCTGCGCGCCGATCCACCTTCTCCCACAGGGGGAGAAGGCAAGTGCGCTCAGCCGCCGGCTTTCACCTTCTCGAACATCTTGGCGACGTCGTCGTTCTGCTTCATCGGTCCGGTGAAGATCGTGCTCTTCAGCATCACGTCGGGATCCGCCGGCAGCTGCAGCTTGTCCAGCTCGTCTTTCGACACGCCGGCGAAGGCGGTCGAAAGCGAGCTGCCATAGCCGTAGGACTGGATGAGGTACTTGCCCGAGTCGGCGTCGAGCCGGCTGTTGATGAAGTCATAGGCGAGATCGACATTCTTGGCGTCCTTCAGCATGACGAAGCCGCAGGCCCAGGTGAGCATGCCTTCCTTCGGCTTCATGAACTCGACCGGCACGCCCTGCTTCTTCAGCGATGTGGCCGACGCGTTCCAGGTCATGGCGGCGACCAACTGCCCGCTGGCCAGCGCCTGCTCGACCGAGGTCATGTCGGTGGTGTAGCTCGACAGCAGTGGCCGCTGCTCGCGCAGTTTCGCGGCGACCTTTTCCATCTGCTCCGGCGTCATGTCGAAGGGGTTTACGCCTGCCAGAAGTGCGGCGACGATCGGCGTGTCATGCACGGCGTCGATGGTCGCCATGCGGCCGGCATATTGCTTGTCCCACAGAAGGTTCCAGCTCGCCTCCGGGTTCTTGACCAGATCGGTGCGGTATAGGATCGAGGTGTTGCCCCAGTCCCACGGCACCATCCAGACCTTGCCGTCGCCGGCCTGCAGGTCGGGCAGGTTCTTGAACACCGGAAAGATCGAATCCCAGTTCTTGATGCGCTTGGTGTCGATCGGCTGCAGCAGGCCTTCCTTGTTCCAGCGCGCCACCTTGTCGTAGCAGGGATGGGCGATGTCGGGCCGGAAGCCGGCCTTGACCTTGGTGAAGGCATCGTCGTCATCGCCGAAGATCGTCGCCTCGACGCCGTCCGGATGCGCGGTGAGGAAGCTCTTGTTGAAGTCGGGCAGCTCGTAGCCCGACCAGGTGAAATATTGCAGCTTGTCGGCAGCCAAAACGACGGTCGACGACAGCGCCAGGGCGAGTGCGGCTAGGCCTGCGCGGGCTTTGTATCCCGTGATCGATTTCAGGTGGACTGTCATTTTCGTTCTCCTCTTTCTTTGTTGTGGTTCAGGCTGGATTGCGGCGCGCGGCGCCGAGGCCGCGATGGCGCAGGATCTCGGCGAGGGTGGCGATGACGAAGGACACGGCCAGGATCACCGTTCCGAGCGCCATCACCGTCGGCAGCGAACGCGGGAAGCGCAGTTGGCTCCAAATGTAGAGCGGCAGCGTCGGCTCGGTGCCGGCGAGGAAGAAGACGACGATGAACTCGTCGAAGGAGGTCAGGAAGGCGAGCATGAAGGCCGACAGCACCGCCGGCAGGCTGAGCGGAAGCATGACGCGCCGGAACGTTGTCCAGTCCGACGACCCAAGGTCGAGCGCCGCCTCGCGAATGGTCTTTGGGATCGCGGCGAATCGACTGCGCATCACCACCACCGTCGTCGGCAGCGCCACCAGGATATGGCCGAGCACGATTGCAACGCGCGACGGGCCGAGGCCAATGAGATTGACCAGGATCAAGAGCGAGATGCCGACGATGACGCCGGGGATCAGGATCGGCAGCCGGGCTATGGCACTGATCGTAGCCGCGAGCGGCGAGCGGCCGTAAAGGTCCATATAGGAAACGGTGATGCCGCAAAGCGTTGCCCCCGAGGCAGCAACGACACCGATGACGAGACTGTTGGCCAAAGCGCCGGACAGCACCGGATTGCCGTAGAGGGTCTCGTACCAACCGAGCGTGAAGCCCTGCAGCGGAAACGCCGCCTGGATGGAATCGTTGAAGGAAAACAGCGGGATCAAAAGGATAGGCAGATAGAGGAAGACGAGATAGGCAAGCACATAGAGGCCGAGCCAGCGACCGCCCGCATTTGCCTCTTTGCGCGCCGCGCTCATGTGCGGCTGCCAAACCGGCGGTCGGCGCCGCGCGCGACCAGGACCACGCACAGGATGACCAGCATGACGCAGACCGACAGGGCCGCGCCGAACGGCCAGTCATTGGCCTTGCCGAATTGCGACTGGATCAGCGTGCCGATCATGGTGCTGGCCGGGCCGCCGACCATAGCCGGCGTGACATAGTCGCCGACGGTCGGCACGAAGACGACGAGAGCCGCCGCCAGCACGCCCGGCATCGAATTGGGCAGCACGACGCGGCGGAACGACGTGAACGGGCGCGCGCCGAGATCGGAGGCGGCTTCGAGCAGCGATTTCGGGATGGTATCCAGCGCCACGTAGATGGGCAGGATGGCGAAAGGCGCGTAGGCGTGCGCAAGCGTCACCACCACCGCCGCCGGCGTGTTGAGGAAGGCGAGCGTCGGCTCCGACCAGAGGCCGCTTTCGATGAAAGCCGAGTTCAGGACGCCGTTATAGGCAAGCACGATCTTCCAGGCAAAGACGCGCAAAAGGTAGCTGGTCCAGAACGGCAGCGTGACCAGGAAGAGCAGCAGGTTGCGCCGACGGCCGGCATGGAAGGCGAGGTAGTAGGCGACCGGATATGCAGTAGCGACGGTGGCGAGCGTCACCAGGCCGGCGATGACCAGCGAGCGCAGCGTCACCGTCCAGTAGAGCGGATCGGTGGCCACAGTTACGAAGTTTGCCGCCGTCAAGCCGGCGCCGAGCAGCGAGCCGTCATTGCTCCTGAAGGCAAGGAAGAGCACAAGGCCGAGGGCAAAGAGGATGAGGAAGAAGGTGACCAGCCCGCCGGGCAACAGCATGGCAAAGCGGAAGACCGGCGAGATGCGGGTTTCCGGCGATGGCCGCGCTGCAACGATGGTGGACATCTGCTAGCTGCCCATCGGATTTTGAAATCCGCCAATGATTTTTCATATTCCTGAAACTGTCAAGCTAAATCGGTGATGCGCTGCACGCGTTCAACTCAGCGCTCGAAGGCATCCAGCATCCGATACCAGGCGATGGTGGCGGCAACGCCGACCTGGCGGAAGGCGTGGAGCGGGATCGGCCGGATCGGCGACAGCGGGAAAGGCAATTGACTGACATCGCCGGTCGCGAGGTAACCCGCCATGCGCTTGCCCAGCGCGCTCATCAGCCCGACGCCCCTGCCCTGGCAACCGACCACGGCGAGCAGGCCCTTCTCCGGCTCATGCAGGTGCGGAAGATGATCCGGGGTCATCGCCACACGGCCGAACCAGCGCTTTTCGACGGCGATGCCGGCAAGCGCCGGATAGAGGCGCAGCAGCGCGCGTTCGCAATGCGCCCAGTCGGCCGCGCTTGAAGGCAGGGCCATGCGGCCGCGTCCACCCAACACCATCCGGCCATCAGGGCCCTTGCGGTAATAGACCAAGATGCGGCGGGAATCGGAAACGGCTTGCCCCCCGGGCAGGATGCTTGCCGCAAGCTCGGCCGGCAGCGGCGCCGTGGCGATCTGGAAGGAATGCAGAGGCACAATCGTCCCGGCAAGCCCGGGGAGCAGGCCGTCCGTATAGGCGTTGGTGGCGAGCACGACCGCCTTCGCGCGCAGTTCGGCGCCGCCTTGCGTGGAGACCCGCCAGACGCCCGCTTCCTTGGTGAGCCTCACCACCCGCTGCTGTTCGGCGATCCCGACGCCGACGTCCGAGGCGACGCGGGCAAGCTCGAGCGTGTAGGACAGCGGATCGATGACGCCGGCGCGGCGGTCGAGCCAGCCGCCAAGATAGCCCTTGGCGCCGGTCATCGCGGCGATCTCGGCTCGGTCGAGCAGCTTGACGTCGGCGCCGCGAGCCCGCCATTGCCGATCCCGGTTCGCCGCCGCCTTCAATGCGGTCTCGGTGTGCGCGGCCTGGATCCAACCGTTCCGCGTGAACGGCACCGCAAGCTTCTCGTCACGGATCACGTCGAACACCGCGTCGGCCGTCGAGGCGGCGAAGTCGACCAGGGCCTCGCCGCGCTCCTTGCCAAAGTGCTCGATCAGCCATTCGGGATCATATTTGAGGCCGGGAATGACCTGGCCGCCGTTCAAGCCCGACGCGCCCTGCCCGATCGCGCCGGCATCCAGCACCTGGACGGAAAGACCGGCGCGGGCCGCGTGCAAGGCGGTCGACAGACCCATGATGCCGCCGCCGACGATCACCGCGTCGAGCGTGCCGTCGCTCGACAGCTCGGACTGCAACGCCGGAGCTGTTGGGGGCTTTTGCCAGATCGGATCGGAAAAGGCTGCGGGCAATTGGTCACCTGAGGCGCTGGAGGCTCGTGAAAATCCTATTGCTGATTTCATGAGCTTGAAAGGGGACCCGATGGGCCAGTCGGCGCTTGGCTATGTGACAGCATGCCATTGGCTCATAACCTCGCCATCGATGGGATAGACGTTTGCCTTAAATCCGGGGAAAGTGACGCGCGACAATCGAGAGGACAGAAGACCATGACCGATTTAACCCGCCTCCCTGGCGACGGCCTTTTCGTCGGCCGCGCCAGGATCAGCGAAGCCTCCCATCCGCTGGTGGTCACGGTGCGCGCAGGCGAGGTCATCGACATCACGTCGAGCGCGGCGCCTACCGTGCGCGACCTCTGCGAGCTGAAGGACCCGGCCGCCTACGTGCGCTCGGCCCGGGCCAAGGCGATCGGCACACTGGAAGACATCGCAGCCAACAGCTTCGAGTCTCAGCGCGACGCCAAGAAGCCGATCCTGCTCTCCCCCGTCGACCTGCAGGCGGTGAAGGCTTCCGGCGTCACCTTCGTCGTCAGCCTGCTCGAGCGCGTCATCGAGGAGCAGGCGCGCGGCTCCGCGGAAAAGGCCGACGCCATCCGCGCCGACATCGCCTGGCTGATCGGCCATGATCTCTCCAAGCTCAAGCCAGGGTCGCCGGAAGCGATGGAGATCAAGGCCAAGCTGATCCAGCGCGGCGCCTGGTCGCAATATCTGGAAGTGGGCATCGGCCCCGATGCCGAGATCTTCACCAAATGCCAGCCGATGGCCTCCGTCGGCTTCGGCGCCGATGTCGGGCTGCATCCGGTCTCCACCTGGAACAATCCGGAGCCGGAGATCGCGATGATCGCCGACAGCTCGGGCCGCATCGTCGGCGCCACGCTCGGCAACGATGTCAATCTGCGCGATGTCGAAGGACGCTCGGCGCTGCTGCTCGGCAAGGCCAAGGACAACAATGCTTCCGCCTCGCTTGGACCTTTCATCCGGCTCTTCGACGAGACCTTTTCCATCGCCGACGTGAAGCGCGCCACGGTGCGGCTAAGCGTCGAGGGCGAGGACGGTTTTTCGCTGGAGGGCGCAAGCTCGATGGCCGAGATCAGCCGCTCGCCGGAAGAGCTGGTCAGAGCCGCGATGGGACCGCATCACCAATACCCGGACGGGCTGGCGCTCTATCTCGGCACCATGTTCGTGCCGTCGAAGGATCGCGGCGAAAAGGGCAAGGGCTTCACCCACAAGGTCGGCGACATCGTCACCATCTCGTCGGAAAAGTTGGGCGCGCTGACCAACCGGGTGCGCCTGTCGCCCGACTGCCCGCCCTGGACCTACGGCGCCAGCCACCTGATGCGCGATCTCGCCAGAGCCGGTCTGATCTAGCAGCGGATCACAACGGCATACGCTTGCTCATCACTGGAGGCTGATGAGCGCAGCGGCGTTTGCCGGGAAAATATCACGGTAACTGATGCAATCTGATGGGATTGCTGATGGCGTGCGGAGCTGTGCCAACATCCATTGACGATCGAGGCTTGCCAGCGGCCGAAAAAGGGAATGCTCTAGAGGCGTCCGGTCGGCGCGGGCAGGAAGATGCGACCCTTGAGGACCGCATCGCGCCTGATGTGGAGGTGGTTTTCAACATGGGAGGAAATCGATGCTTTCGAGGCTGAGACTGTTCGTGCTTGGCTTGATCGCGGCAATCGCCATTCCGGCGATTGCCGAGGCCAAGACCTTCTACTGGATTTCGCATGGCGGGCCGGCCGATCCGGTCTGGACCTACTTCCTGGCCGGTGCCAAGCAATGGGCGACCGACACCGGCAACAAGGTGAACACCTCGTTCCACAATGGCGACGTTGCCTCGCAGCAGGAGGCTGTTCGCGCCGCCATCTCGGCCAAGGCCGACGGCATCGTCACCACCAGCCCCGATCCGGGCAGCCTCGTCGAGATCGTCAAGGAGGCCCGTGCGGCCAACATTCCGATCATCAACTTCAACACGCCCGACCCGAAGGCCAACTTCAACGCCTATGTCGGCGGCGACAACGTCACCTTCGGCAAGCACTGGGCGCAGTATCTGGTCGACAAGGGCCTGGTGAAGAAGGGCGACTTCGTATGGATGCCGGTGGAGGTGCCCGGCGCCACCTATGGCGTGCAGGAAGAGGAAGGCATCAAGAGCGTGTTCGAGCCGCTCGGCATCACCTATGAGGTGACCGAGGCGACGCTCGACCAGGCCGAAGTGATCAACCGCATGGTCGACTATCTCACCGCCCACAAGGGCAAGGTGAAGGCGATCATCGGCCTCGGCGACCTCGTCACAGGCTCGGTCAAGCGCGTCTTCGACCAAGTCGGCGTCAAGCCGGGCGAGATCCCCGTTGTCGGCTGGGGCAACTCGCTCGACACCACCCAGGAAGTGCTGAACGGCTATGTCAACGCCGCGCAGTGGCAGGACCCGCAGGCGACCAGCTACATCGCACTTTCGATGGCGGCGATGGCGTCTGCCGGCATTCCTCCGGGCTTCAACGTCATCACCGGCGCGCTCTATGAAAAGGATACTGCCGGCGTTTATGACAAGATCCTGTCCGGCAAGTAATTGCTGACATTAACGGTCGCGGCTTTCGGGCCGCGATCGCTTCCTGGACCGTCGAGTCCTGACTGATCGCAGCGGGCTCGCCAATCATTCACATCGCGGGCCCAATGGAAAACCGTTCCTTCATCCAAAGTTTCATCGCGCGGCCGGAATTCGGGCCGTTGGTGCTGCTGATCGTCGAACTCGTCATCTTCTGGGGCATCAATCCGGATTTCCTGTCGCCGCAGAACATCTCGAACATCCTCGCCTTCACCGTCGAGCTTGGGCTGATCGCGCTGGCGATGACCTTGCTGATGACGTCGGGCGAATTCGACCTGTCGGTCGGCTCGTTGTTCGGCTTCTCGCCGGTGCTGATGTGGACGCTGTTCAACGGCGGGGTCACCTCGCTGGAGATGGGCTTAGCCATCGCGCTGGTGGTCGCGGCCTTGATCGGGCTTGTCAATGGCTGGTTCGTCACGCAGCTCAAGATCCCGTCCTTCCTGGTCACGCTCGGGATGCTGCTCGTCGTGCGCGGCACCGCGCTTTTCGTCACCGATGGCTTTCCGCAGCGCACCTGGAGCGCCGAAGGCAGCTGGCTTGCGGACATCCTGGTCGGCGACTTCTACATCGGCCCGTTCCGCGTCTATGCCTCGCTGTTCTGGTTCATCGGCGCCGCGATCGCGCTCGGTTATGTGCTGACGCAAAGCCGCACCGGCAACTGGATCCAGGCGGCCGGCGGCAATCCCAACGCGGCGCGCGCCCGCGGCGTCAATGTCAGCCGGGTCAAGATCGGCCTGTTCATCCTGTCGGCGGTGATGGCCTCGCTCGCCGGTGTGATCTCGTCGCTGCGCACTTCGGCTGCCAATCCGAACAGCGGCACCGGCTACGAGCTCGAGGTCATCGCCATGGTGGTCATCGGCGGCACGGCGCTGACCGGCGGCCGCGGCACCATTATCGGCACGGTGCTCGGCATCCTGATCCTGCGCGTCATGCGCAACGGCATCGTGCTGATCGGCGTTCCGGGACTTGCCTACAACATCTTCATTGGCGCGATCATCCTCGGGATGATGGCGCTGCACTCATGGCTCGAACGCCGGCACCAGGCAGGGACTTGAAGACGATGGCCGAGCCTCTGATCCGCATGACGAACATCCGCAAGTCCTACGGGCGCGTACAGGCGCTGGTGGACGCCAACTTCCACGTCAACGAAAAGGAGATTGTCGGCCTGCTCGGCGACAACGGCGCCGGCAAGTCGACGCTGATCAAGGTGCTGTCGGGCGCGGTGCCGCTCACCAGCGGCGACATTTTCGTGCGCGGCAAGAAGGTGAATTTCCGCAGCACCAGCGACGCGATCGCTGAGGGCATCGAGACGATCTATCAGGACTCCGCGCTCGTCACGCAGCTGTCGATCGCCCGCAACCTGTTCCTGGGGCGCGAGCCGATCAAACCGCCGCGTTTCCTCAATCGCATGGACCAGGAGGCGATGAACACGGTGGCACGCGACCTGCTCAAGCAGGTCGGCATCTCCAAAAACATCCCGCCGACGACGCCGATCGGCTCGCTGTCGGGCGGCGAGCGGCAAGCAGTGGCGATCGCGCGCGCCATGCATTTCGACAGCGACCTCATCATCCTCGACGAGCCGACCAACAATCTCGGCGTTGCCGAGACGCAAGGGGTGTTGAGCTTCGTGCGCGGCGCCCGCGATTCCGGCCACTCCTGCATCTTCATCGCACACAACATCCACCATGTCTTCCAGGTCGTCGACCGCATCGTGGTGATGCGCCGCGGCAAGGTGGTGGCCGATGATATCGATCCGAAGAAGACCACCGTGGCGGACGTCGAACGCGTCATCACCGGCATGTCGGACAAGGAGATCCGCGATGCGATTTCCGACGGCCCGCAGCCGCATGGCTGATTTGGCCTGACCTTGATTTTTGACTGGGGCTCGATCCTATCCCATGACCGGACCCATGAAAGCGACCGTAGCCGACATCGCCAGAAGCTGCGGCCTGTCGACCGCGACGGTCGACCGGGTGCTCAACAACAGGCCGGGCGCAAGCGCGGCCAACCGGCAGCGCGTCTTGGAGGCGGCAAAGCAGCTCGGCTATCTGCCGACGCTCGATCAAGTCGTGCTGCCGTCGAAGCCGGCGCATCTCGAATTCTTCCTGCCGATCGGCAGCAACGCCTTCATGGCCGACCTTGCCCATCATATCGAGGACTTTGCAGGGCGCCTGCCGCTGGTCGCCTCCTGCCGCATCCACAATCTCGCCGGGATCTCGCCGGGCGCGCTGCAGGGCGCGATCGAGAACCTCTCGCTCAAGGCCAACGGCGTTGGCGTCATCGCCGTCGACCATCCACGCACGCGCAACATTTTGCGCGAGCTGGTCGAGGCCGGCATTCGGCTGGTCACGCTGGTTTCCGATGTGCCCGCGGCCCCTCGCTCGGCGTATGTCGGCATCGACAACCGGGTTGCCGGACGCACGGCGGCGCTGCTGATGGGCCGCTTCCTTGGCGGCCGGATCGGGCACCTCGCGATGGTCGTTGGCTCGCGCTCCTACCGCGGCCACGAGGAGCGCGAGATGGGTTTCCGCTCGGTGCTCGCAGAAGAGTTCCCCAATCTCACCGTCTCCAGCGCCGTCGAGATCAACGACGAGCCCGACGCCAGCTACAGCGCGACCATGAAGGCCTTGCACAACGAACCGGAACTGCTCGGCATCTACTGCGTCGGCGCCGGACGCTCCGGCGTGGCCAAGGCGTTGCTCGAGGCCAAGCCGCGCAGAAAGCCCGTCTTCATCTGCCATGACCTGACCAGGGAAACGCGCCGCTACCTCGTCGACGATCTCGCCGACGTGGTCATCGACCAGAACGCCCGGCTGATTGCCGAGCAAGCAGTGATCCGCCTGCTCGGCTCGATCGCCTCGTCGGCGCCGTACCTGACCAAGAAATTCATCGAGCCCCGGCTGATCATGAAGGAAAACGTGCCGGTGCAGTAGGCGCGAATGGCATCATGCCGTCGCCTCACTGATTTGTCAGACGATTGATCCGGCAAATCTGCACACCAGCTATGCACGTTTCGCAGTTGCCGAATGGTTGGGCAAATCGTAATTATTGCCGCGTCGGATGTCTTCCTCCTCCCAGACACCGGCGCTGAATGCGGTGCTCCTCCTCCCGCGCCGTATTCGAAATCGAAGCCCGCTGCCTCCTCCTCCCGGCAGCGGGCTTTTTCTTTGCCTGCACTTAGGCGGAGCGCCCCTCACCCGGATATTGCCGAGTCGAATTGCCTTGCAATTCGAGCAATCCGAACTCTCCTGGGGAGAGAGGAGACGGGTCAGCGCCGGCGCTAGCCTGGCCGCGAAGCGGCCGCATCAGGGGAAGCCGCCTTCAGCGTGCCCGGAACGAGGCGATCAGGCTCTCGGCCATGCGCACGAACTGCGCGCTCGGGCCCTCGGCGCCAACGCTCTGCATCGAGACGCGCGCGCCTTCGAGCAACAGCGACAGCGTATCGGCGAGCAACTCGGCCTGGCCGATGCCGGCATCGCGGCAGAGCGCAACCAGCTTCTCGCGCTGGGCTTCCTTCAGTTCCTTGATGACGCGCCGTGCCGGGTGATTGGTCTCGGTGAGCTCTACGGCGGCATTGGCCATGTCGCAGCCGCGACTGTCGGCGCTGAGCAGCTCTGAAGCCTTGCGGACCCAGGCATGCAACTGCGCGAGCTTGTCGCCGGGATGCTCGGCCTCGAACTCGTCCCATATCCTTGAAGCCTTCGCCGCCGTGGCGCGCAGGCATTCGATGATCAGATCGTCCTTGGATTCGAAGTGACGATAGAGCGTCATCTTGTTGGTGCCGGCAGCCTCCGTGATGGCGTCGACGCCGACGCCCTTGATCCCGTGCTTGTGGAACATGTCCTGCGCCGTTTCCAGGATGCGATCCCGGGGGCGGGAACGTTCCGCAACGCCGTCAGTCATCATGCTCTCCTTTCGTCGTTTCCAAAAAAACCGAGGTCACCTCTTGACTAGGGTGTTACCGGTCTGTAACTTTCAGATGTTACTTACTGGTAACACCTATATCACTCCCCGTCAAACGACAAGGCCCACCGATAGCCCTGCCAGAGTGAGATAGGACAGAAAACCTGCCTGTCATGCGGCTTCGGCCGGTGAAAACGAGAAAAAAGCGGTCCGTGATTATCTGATGCGGGCCGCAGCAAGGAGCCGCTCCTATGCAAAAGCGCAAAGACCTGACGATCGACGAAGCCATCCGGGATCCGATGATCCGGCTGGTGATGAAGGCTGATGGGGTCGATCCCAACGCCTTCGAACGGATGCTGCGCTCGCGCGCCGCGGAACAGGCGCCGGACGATGTCCTGCCATCCTTTTTGGAGGATTCCGGCTCCGTCCGGGCCCGGCGCCTGCGCCATTTTGCAAAACCGTTCGGCGAGGCATCCGCGTCATGGTGAACTTCTTCATCCACCGCCCGATCTTCGCATCGGCGATCGCCATCATCATGGTGCTCGCCGGTGCGATCGCCTATTTCCTGCTGCCGGTCTCGCAGTTCCCTGACATCACGCCCCCGCAGGTCGTGGTCAGCGCCCATTATCCAGGCGCCAGCGCGCAGGTGGTGGCCGATACGGTCACCACGCCGCTGGAGCAGCAGATCAACGGCGTGCAAGGCATGACCTATATGTCGTCGACGAGCTCGAATGACGGCTCCTCGACCATCACCATCACATTCGACGTCGGCTATCCGCTGAGCACCGCGGCCGTCGACGTCCAGAACCGCGTCTCGCAGGCCGCATCCTCCCTGCCGGCCATCGTCAACCAGGGCGGCGTCACGATCAAGAAGCAGAACCCGAACTTCGTTCTGATCGTCGACCTCACCTCGCCCGACGGCTCGGTCGATCCGGTGGCGCTGAGCAACCTCGCCTATCTCCAGGTCGTCGATCCGCTGAAGCGGCTGCCTGGCGTCGGCGACGTGCAGATCTTCGGTGAACGGCGCTATTCGATGCGCGTCTGGCTCGATCCGGACAAACTGGCCAATCTCGGCATCACCGCCGTCGATGTGCAGAACGCCATTTCCGAGCAGAACGTGCAGGTGGCGGCGGGCAAGATCGGCCAAACGCCGGCGCCGGCCGGCACCGCCTTCGAGATGCAGGTCAATGCGGTCGGCCGTTTGAGCGACCCGAAGGAATTCGGCGACATCGTCGTGCGCGCCAACTCGCAGAACGGCTCGCTCGTGCGTCTGCGCGACGTCGCCCGCATCGAGCTCGGCGCGCTGCAATATTCGTCATCGGCCTTCTTCGGCAAGGACCCGACCGTGGTGCTCGCCGTCTACCAGATGCCCGGCTCCAACGCGCTTGACCTGCAGCAGCGGGTCAAGGACAAGATGCAGGAATTGTCGGCGCGCTTCCCGAAGGGCGTCCACTACGCCATGCACTACGATACGACGCGCTTCGTCTCGGCCTCGATGCATGACGTGCTGATCACGCTCGGCGAAGCGCTGGTGCTGGTGGTGGCTGTCGTCTTTATCTTCCTGCAGAGCTGGCGCACCACCATCATCCCGACCATCGCCATCCCGGTGTCGTTGATCGCGACGCTGGCGGTGATGTACATGCTGGGCTTCTCGCTCAATATGCTCTCGCTGCTCGGCATGGTGCTGGCGATCGGCCTTGTCGTCGACGACGCCATCGTCGTGGTCGAGAACGTCGAGCGACAGCTGGAGGCCGGCCTCAAGCCGCTCGCCGCGACGCGCGCGGCGATGGCCGAAGTGACTGGCCCAATCATCGCCACCACCGCGGTGCTGATGGCGGTGTTCATCCCGGTCGCCTTCATTCCCGGCGTTTCGGGACGGCTCTACAACCAGTTCGCGCTTACCGTTGCGATCTCGGTCGGCATCTCCGCCTTCAACTCGCTGACGCTGAGCCCGGCGCTGAGCGCCGCGTTCCTGCGCCATCGCGGCGAAACGCAGTTCGTGCTGTTCCGCTGGTTCAATGCCGGCTTCGACTGGCTGTCGCATGCCTACGCGCATGGCGTGCGCATTCTGATCCGGCTGCGCTGGGCCATGCTCGGCCTGTTCGCGGCGGGCTTGGTCGCCACCTATTTCGTCTGGCAGAAGCTGCCCTCGACCTTCCTTCCGGTGGAGGACCAGGGTTATTTCTTCGTCGTCATCCAGTTGCCGGACGGCGCTTCGCTGGAGCGCACCGACGCGGTGGCGCAGAAGGCGCGCGACATCCTGCAGAACACGCCCGGCGTCGACATCGTCGGCTCGATCAGCGGCCTGAACTTCCTCACCAGCGCCGCGCAATCGAACTCGGCGGTGGAGTTCGCCATCCTGAAGCCGTGGGACGAACGCGGGCCCGACCAGAACGCATCGAAGCTGGTCGCCGAGGTGCGCAACAAGTTGCTGCAGATACCGGAGGCGTTTGCGCTCTCATTCGATCCACCCTCGATCCCGGGCCTCGGCACGACCGGCGGCTTCGAATTCCAGGTGGAAGACCTTTCGGGCCGCGGCAGCGCCGCGCTCAACGAGGTCACGCAGGCGCTGATCGCGGAAGCACGCAAGCAGCCGGAGCTCAATCCGCAGCAGCTGTTCTCGTCCTTCTCGACCTCGACGCCGCAGTTCAACTACGACCTCGACCGCAGCAAGGCGAAGCTGCTCGGCCTCAACCTGCCCGACGTGTTCAACACGCTGCAGATCTATCTCGGCTCCCTCTACGTCAACGACTTCAACCTTTTCGGCCGCACGTTCCGGGTGACGATCCAGGCCGACAAGGACGCGCGCGGAAACGCGAACGACATCTCGCGCCTCTACGTGCGCAATGCGTCCGGCGGGATGGTGCCGCTGAGCACACTGGGCAAGCTGGTGCCGATCGTCGGTCCCGAGACCGTGCCGCATTACAACAACAATGCATCCGCCCTCATCAACGGCGGCGCGGCTCCCGGCTTCTCGTCCGGCCAAGCGGTGGCGGCCATGGAGCGGGCGGCGGCAAACGTGCTGCCGCGGGACTTCGGCTATGAATGGACCGGCATCACCTATCAGGAGCTCCAGGCCGGATCGATCGCCTCGATCGTGTTCGGCCTGGCGATCGTGTTCGTCTTCCTGATCCTGGCGGCGCAGTATGAAAGCTGGGCTATGCCCTTCATGGTGCTACTCGCCGTGCCGCTCGCTTTGTTCGGCGCCTTCGTCGTGCTCTTGCTGCGCGGCATGCAGATCGACGTCTACTCTCAGATCGGTTTCGTCATGCTGATCGGCCTGGCGGCGAAGAACGCGATCCTGATCGTCGAGTTCGCCCGACGGCGCCGCGAGGAAGGCCTGACCATCGTCGAGGCGGCGATGGAAGCCGCGCGGCTGAGGCTGCGGCCGATCCTGATGACGGCCTTCGCCTTCATCCTCGGCGTGCTGCCGCTGATGTTCGCGACCGGCGCGGGCGCCGCCAGCCGGCAGTCGATCGGCACCACCGTCTTCGGCGGCATGGTGGCGGCGACGATCCTGTCGCTGGTCTTCGTGCCGGTCTTCTACGCGGTGATCGAGAAGCTGCGCGAGCGCGGCGGCGAGAGCGAACCTGCCGCGGGGCCTCACCATGCCCCGCACCAACAAGAGATTGAACCGACCGCCGAGCCCGTCCGGCTCGCCCAGGCGGCCGAATAGGATTGGAGACCAACATGCGTAAATGGAAAATCGCTTTGGGAACGGCGGTCGCGCTGGGCGCAATCTCGGTGGCAAGCGTGCACCTGCTCGACATGGGCAATCTCAGCCTCAGCGCCAGCACTGCGGGCGCGGCACCTGCGCCCAAGGCGTTCGTCATGCCGGTCCCGGTGGTCAACGTCGTCAAGAAGACGCTGCCGATCTATCTCGACTACGCCGCGCGCGTCGAGCCGATCCGCAACATCACCCTGCAGGCGCGCGTGCCGGGCTATCTGCAGGAGCAGACGGCGCAGGACGGCAGCGACGTCAAGCAGGGCGACCTGCTTTACCGGATCGCGCCCGAGGACTACCAGGCAGCGCTCGACCAGGCGAAGGCGCAGGTGCAGCGCGACGCGGCAGCGCTCGATTACGCGCGGTCCAACCTCGGCCGTGGCACCGACCTTGCCAAGGCCGGGTACCTCGCCAAGGACAGCTTCGACCAGCGCACCAGCAACTTGCGCACGGCCGAAGCCGCCCTTGCGGTCGACCAGGCGGCGGTGCGGACGGCCGAGCTCAATCTCGGCTATGCCGAGATCAAGGCACCGTTCTCCGGGCGGATCGGCCGCAACCAAGCCTCGGTCGGCACCCTGGTGAGCGTCGCCGGCACGGTTCTCAACACGCTGGTGCAGCTCGACCCGATCTACGTCACCTTCAATCCGAGCGAGACCGACCTCGTCCAGATCGAGCAGGCGAAGGCCAACGGTCCGATTGCGGTCGACGTGCTGTTGCCCGGCGAGACCGAGCCCAGCCAGAAGGGCCAGCTCACCTTCATCGACAACACGATCGATCATTCGACCGGCACGATCACGGCGCGGGCAACGATCGGCAACGCCAAGTTCGCGCTGCTGCCCGGGCAGTATGTGCGCGTGCGGCTGCATGTGAAGCAGCAGCCCAATACGCTGATGGTGCCGCAGGTGGCGCTGGGTTCCAGCCAGCTCGGCAAATACCTGTACGTCCTCGGCAAAGACAACACTGTAGACCAGAAGCTGGTGTCGCTCGGCCCGACCGACGGCGATCTGATTTCCGTCACCTCAGGCATCTCCGAGACCGACCAGGTGATCACCGGCAATTTGCAGAAGATCGGACCCGGAATGCCGGTTTCTCCCTTGCCGGAAACGAAACCGGCCAGCTGATAATCCCCCATCAGTCCCGGTCCGACGGCGCCCTCGACACCCACATCGAGGGCGCCGTTTTGTTTGCGCGCCCGCCATCCGCGAAAAAAACGATAGCCACCCTCTTGTTGGATTGTCGACAATCTGCTTGTCTTGCAGTCGGTTCATCCGGAGTGGCCCACATGTCAAAGCTGGATTTCAGTCCGATCGCGGATACGACGCGCAGGGCCGAGATCGTCGCGCTGCTCAGGCGCGCCATTCTGACCGGCCAGCTGGAGCCTGGGCAGAAGCTCAACGAACTCCGCATTTCCGAGCAGATGCGGGTAAGCCGCGCGCCGCTGCGCGAGGCGATGCGCGAGCTGGTGCAGGAAGGTATCCTGACCAGCATTCCCTATGCCGGAACCTTCGTTGTCGACGTCAGCGCCAAGGACATCGTCGACGCCTATTCCCTCAACAAGGTGCTCGACGACTTCGCCATCGAGCTCGCCTGGCCGCAGCGCGACCAGCGTTTCTTCGACGAGCTCGACCGCCGCCATGAAGCGGTGAAGCAGGCGACCCGGGCGCTCGACACCACGCGCCAGATCGAGACGGCGCTGCAGCTGCACGGGCTGGTCTATGAGTGGGCCGACAATTCGGTGCTGCTCGAAACCTGGCAGCGGCTGACCAGCCGGCTGCAAATGTATTTCGCCCTGCACCAGCGTGCGCGGAACGAGCCGGTGCCGGCCGAGGACCTGCACGAAACCTATGTGGCGCTGCTCAAGGGCACGGACATGCGCGCCGCCCAGCGCCATGCCCGCGAGCATATCGACAACGATTTCGAAGCGCTTCTTGCCTATGCGCGCAGCCTCGAAAAGCGCGCATCGAAGGGCGCCTGACAAACCCGCGGACAAACGGATACAAACGTGAAGATCAAGAGCATAAAAGCCTACCATGTCGTGCAGCCCTTCGTGGACGGGCCCTACCGCATGTCCAAGGGCCGGGTCGCCGACTGTTTCGATGCGGTGATCGTCGCCATCACTTCCGACACAGGCGTGACCGGCTGGGGCGAGATGGCGCCACTCGGCAATTTCTACTCGGCCGCGTTTCCGGCGGGAACGCGCGCGGGCGTGCCGGAGATCGCGCCGCATCTCATCGGCCATGACCCGCGCGGGCTGGCCGGCATCGGCAGGTTGATGGACACGGTGTTCAAGGGCCATCCCTACGTCAAAGCCGCGCTTGACATGGCTTGCTGGGATCTCGCCGCCCGTGCGGCCGACGTGCCGTTGGTAGCGATGCTCGGCGGCCGCGAGAGCGAGACGGCGGAACTTTACCGGGTCGTGACCCACGGCACGGTCGACCAGATGGCGGCACTTGCCAAGCGCATCGTTGCCGAAGGCTACCATCGGCTGCAGGTCAAGGTCGGCGGCAATGTCCGTGACGACATCGAGCGCGTGAGCGCCGTCGCATCAGCCGTGCCGAAGGGCACGGTGATCTTCTGCGACGCCAATGCCGGCTGGACGCCCTACCAGGCGCGCCAGTTCACCGATGCCACGCGCGGCATCGACTACACATTCGAACAGCCCTGCACGACGATCGAGGAGAACATGTCGGTGCGCCGCATGCTCGACAAGCCGATGGTGCTCGACGAATCCGTCACATCGCTGGGTGAGATGCTGGAAATCCATCGCCTAGGCGCAGCCGATGGGCTGACGCTGAAGATCTCGCGCCTCGGCGGCGTGACGCAGACGCGGCTGATCCGCGACGTCGCCGTCGATCTCGGTTTCATGATCACCGTCGAAGACACCGGCGGCGCGGAGATCGACACCGCCGCGATGGCGCATCTGTCGCTGTCGACGCCGGAAGAGCGCCGTCTGCATGCGATCGCCTTCCACGAATGGGTGACAGTGCGCACCGCCTCCAACAAGCCGCCGGTCGCGGGCAGCCGCATGGGCATTCCCGACGGCCCCGGACTCGGCATCGACGTGGTGCCGGACCTGCTCGGCAAGCCCTTCTTCGAGATCGGCTGAGATGAAGATCGGGAGCAGCGCGGCAACGCCGATCGCGCTAGCAGGCTTTTCGCTGACCTGAACTGGGAGATCGCCAAAAGGAAAGGAGACCGGCAAACCGAATCGAGGCGGCCACGATTTCGATCGGGGGCTGCACGCCGGAGCTAGGCATGCATCAAGAAAATCTGACCTTTCCGCTTCAAGGAGCGGATGGACCAGACCAAACTGCATGTTACAGTTCGTTCGACTGAATTCTTGACGATGGCCGGGACCGGAGAACTCCACGGAACGTCGTCAACCGGAATGCACTCGCCAACCACAAGAACTGGGGAAAGGGTTTAGACCCATGAGCAAGAACTACCGCGTCCTCGATCTCATCCGGCGCAACCGCACGCCGCTTGAAAATCACCTCATCGACGGCCTCATCGACGGCCGCGTCAGCCGCCGCGATTTCGTGCGCCACGGCAGCCTGCTCGGCCTGTCGCTGCTGCTTCTCGGCCGCATCGGCATGGCCGCCGGCTTCGGCGCCGCGCCCTCGCTTGCCCGCGCCCAGGGCGCGCCGGGCGCCACCATCCGCGTCGGCAGCAGCGTGCCGGCCGCCGCGATCGACCCGGTCACCATCGCCGACGCCGGCGGCCTGCTCGTCATGCAGCAGGTCGCCGAATTCCTCTGCGTCGACGGCCCCGATCTGGTGCTCAAGCCGGCACTGGCCGAAAGCTGGAAGCCGAATGCCGATGGCTCGGTGTGGACGTTCACGCTGCGCAAGGGCGTCAAGTTCCACTCAGGCGGCGAGATGAAGGCCGAGGACGTGGTGGCCAGCATCGACCGGCTTGCCGATCCCGCCAACTCCTCCAACGCGCTGTCGGTGTTCAGCGGCATCCTCTCGAAGGGCGCCAGCAAGAAGGTCGACGAATACACGGTGGAATTCCATCTCGACGCGCCGAACGGCAACTTCCCCTATATGCTGTCGTCCGACAACTACAACGCCGTCATCATCCCGGCGAGCTACAAGGGCGATTACGAAAAGAGCTTCGACGGCACCGGGCCGTTCAAGCTGGAGAAGTACACGCCCAAAGTCGGCGCCTCCTTCGTTCGCAATGAGAACTACTGGGGCGAAAAGGCCCTGCCGGAGCGCACCGAATTCACCTTCTTCACCGATATCCAGCCTCAGATCCTGGCGCTGCAGGGCGGCCAGATCGACATCATCAATCAGATGCCGGTGCTGGCGGGCGTCGCCGTCCTCAACGATCCGAACGTCAACGTCATCAGCCTGAAATCGTCGGCGCATCAGCAACTGCATCTGCGCTGCGACGACGGTCCGATGAAGGACCCGCGGGTACGCCGCGCCATCGCGCTCAGCATCGATCGCAAGAAGTTGGTCGCCGGCCTGATGAAAGGGCGCGCCCAGGAGGGCAATGACAGCCCGTTCGCCGGGGTCTATCCGTCGACGGACACCAGCGTGCCGCAGCGCGAGCAGGACATCGCGCAGGCCAAGCAGCTGATGGAGGCGGCCGGCGCCGGCAAGGGGTTCAAAATAACGCTGACCACCGAGCGCTATCTGGAAATCCCCGAGTACGCGCAGCTGATCCAGAACTGGGTCAAGGAGATCGGCATCGAGCTCGAGCTCAACATCCTCGATCAGAGCGCCTATTACGGCGATGCGGTGTTCGGCAAATCGAACTGGCTGGATTCGGTGATGGGCATCACCGACTACGGCCACCGCGGCGTGCCGAACGTCTATCTCGCGGCGCCATTGAAGAGCGAAGGCACCTGGAATGCCGCGCATTTCAAGAACAAGGACTATGACCAGCTGGCGACGAGCTATATCGCTGCCCTCGACCTCGAGGCGCAGAAGGCTGCAGCCGGCAAGATCCAGAAGCTGCTGCTCGAGGAAACGCCGGTGATCTTCGGCTATTTCTACGACTACCTGACTGCGACGGCGAAAGGCGTGGCGGGCGTGCAGCCCACCGCCATGTCGCAGCTGTTCCTCGAAAAGGCTTCGAAAGCCTGACGCGAGGGAGCAAGCTTATCCCTGACAGCCGGCTCTCGATGGAGAGCCGGCTCCAATAGGAGTATTCGCCATCCTCGGCTTCCTCATCCGGCGCCTGGCTCTGTCGCTCGTGACGCTGTTCCTGCTCAGTGTCATGGTGTTCCTGGGCGGCCAGGTGCTGCCCGGCAATGTCGGGCGCGCGATATTGGGGCCGTTTGCCGACCAGCGCGCCGTCGACGCGCTCAATCACTCGCTCGGCGTCGACCGGCCGCTGCTCGTCCAGTACGGAAGCTGGATCTGGAACTTCCTTCATGGCGACATGGGCACGTCCTACATTTTCCGCGCGCCGGTGGCGCCCTTCGTCATCGACGCTTTGGGCAATTCGATGAAGCTGGCGCTCGTCGCCTTCGTGCTGGTGGTGCCGATCGGCATCCTCGGCGGTGTCATCGCTGCGCTCAACCTCAACCGGCCGCTCGACCGCATCATCAGCCTCGGCGGACTGTCGGTGACGGTGCTGCCCGAGTTCGTCACCGGCATCATCCTGATCCTGATCTTCGGCGTCTGGCTGCGCTGGCTGCCGATCGCGGCGGCTTGGCCGAAGGGTGCCGGCGTCTTCACCCAGCTCTATTATCTCATCCTGCCGTCGCTGCCGCTGTTTCTGGTGCTGTTCGGCTATATCGCTCGCATGGCGCGGTCGGGGATGATCGAGGCGCTCGATTCCGACTATACGCGCACCGCGGTGCTTAAAGGTCTGCCGTGGCGCACGGTGATCTGGCGGCATGTGCTGCGCAACGCGCTATTGCCGACCATCACCGTCATCGCAACCCAGACCGGCTACCTCATCGGCGGCCTTGTCGTGATCGAGACGCTGTTCCGCTACCAGGGCATCGGCTCGCTGATCTTCACCGCCGCGCGCGGCAAGGATTTTCCGATGCTCGAGGCCGGCATTCTTACCATCGGCATCGTCTATGCGGTGGCCACATTGATCGCCGATTTCCTCTATTCGGTGCTCAATCCGCGCATCCGGCTGGGAGCGGAGCAATGAGCGCGACAGACACACCCGCGAACCTGCCAACGCCGGACGCCGCGCCACAGCGCAGCCCCTGGGGCGAGGTGCTGCATTCGCTCTTGCGATCGGGAACCTTCCTCACCGGGCTCGGCATCGTCCTGCTCTGGATCGTCTGCGCGCTGTTCGGCGAGCATTTCGTCCCCTACGATCCGCTTGCCGACGACATCATCAACGCGCTGGCGCCACCGTCGGCCGAGCACTGGTTCGGCACCGACCAGATCGGCCGCGATGTCTTCTCGCGGGTCATCGTCGGCTCGCGCGATATCCTGACGGTGGCACCTTTGGCCACGATTCTGGCGACCATTGCCGGCACCGCGCTCGGGCTCGTCATCGGCTATTTCCGCGGCATCGTCGACGATATCGTCAGCCGTATCCTCGAAGCCTTCATGGCGATCCCGGTGGTGATCATCGCACTGCTCGCCATCGTCGCGCTCGGCACCTCCAAGATCACCGTGATCGTCGTCATCGGCTTGAGCTTCGCACCGATCATCGCCCGCACGGTGCGCTCGGCGGTGCTGGCCGAACGCGAGCTCGATTATGTCGCGGCGGCAAAACTTCGCCACGAAGGCGCGCTGCACACGATGTTCGTCGAGATCCTGCCCAACGTGATCCCGCCGATCCTGGTCGAGACGACGGTGCGTCTGGGCTATGCGATCTTCGCCGTCGCCACGCTTTCCTTCATGGGCTTCGGCATCCAGCCGCCCTCGCCCGACTGGGGACTCTCGATCTCCAGCAATTACGGCATGATCGGCGGCGGCTTCTGGTGGACGGTGCTGTTCGACGCGCTGGCGATCGCCTCGCTAGTGATCGGGGTCAACCTGGTGGCCGACGGCGTCCATGGAGCGTTCAATGACTGACAGGAACGCGCTCGAGCTCAACGATCTCTCGGTCGCCTATCGCGTCGGGCGCCGCAACCGGGCGGTGCTGCGCAATGTCAGCTTCAAGATCGGCCGCGGCGAGGCCTATGGGCTGGTCGGCGAATCCGGCTGCGGAAAGTCGACCGCGGCGCTGTCCGTGGTCCGCTACCTGCCGCGCAACGGCTCGATCACCGGCGGCTCGATCGCGCTCGACGGCCAGGATGTGATGAAGCTCGATGCCGAGGCGCTCAGACGCGCCCGCGCGGAAAGTGTCTCCATGGTCTATCAGGATCCCGGCAAGGCGCTGAATCCATCATTGCGCATCGGCCGCCAGCTCACCGAGATCTTCGAGCTTGCCGGCATGTCGGGACAGGCGGCGAGCGACAAGGCGATCGCGATGCTCAATCTTGTGCGCATCTCGGATCCGGCCAGTGTCATGCAGCGCTACCCGCACCAGCTTTCCGGCGGCATGCAGCAGCGCGTGGCGATTGCGATGGCCTTGGCCAACGACCCCTCGATGCTGATCCTCGACGAGCCGACGACGGGTCTCGACGCCACGGTCGAAGCCGAAGTGCTCGACCTCATCGCGCAACTGCGCCGCGAGCTTTCGGCCTCAATCCTGTTCATCAGCCACAACCTCGCCGTGGTTTCCAACATGTGCGACCGGGTCGGCGTGCTCTATGCCGGGATGCTGGTCGAGGAAGGCTCGACCAAGGACGTCTTCAACGATCCGCGCCATCCCTACACGGTCGCCTTGCTGCGCTGCCTGCCGCGCGGCGGCCAGCGCAAGGACCAGGGCCGGCTCGACACGATCCCCGGCTTCCTGCCCGGCATCGGCGCTACGATCGTCGGCTGCGCCTTCGCCGACCGCTGCGCGCTGGCGACGGAGCGCTGCCGCAGCGAGCCGCCGCCGCTCTATGAGCTTGGAGGCGGCCGGCTGTCGCGCTGCCACTATCACGACAAGGCGCAGTCGCTGCCGCGCGCGACACCCGCCGAAATTGCCGCCGTCGCGCCGAAGCAGGCGCCGCCAGTGCTGCAGGTCGAGAGGCTGAACAAGACCTATGCCAGCCATGGCCGTGCATTGAGAGCGGTGAAGGACGTTTCAGTCAGCCTGCGGCCCGGCGAGACGCTCGGGCTGGTCGGCGAGTCGGGCAGCGGCAAGACCACTTTCGCCAGGCTGCTGCTCGGCCTCGTGCCGCCGGACGAGGGCGGCAGCATCGAACTGGAGGGCAAGCAGTTGGCGCCGCGGCTTGCCAGCCGCTCGGAGGACCAGGTCAAGGCGGTGCAGATCGTCTTCCAGAATCCGGATTCGGCGCTCAACCGTTCGCATTCGATCCGGCATATCCTCAGCCGCGCTTTGAAGCGGTTGGGCGGGCTCACCGGCAAGTCGCTGGAAACGCGCCTCGAAGAGCTCGTCCGCTCGGTGCGGCTCACCGACCGGCATCTCGCCGTCAAGCCGCGGCAGCTTTCGGGCGGTCTGAAGCAGCGCGTGGCGATCGCCCGCGCCTTCGCCGGCGATCCGCGCATCGTCGTCTGCGACGAGCCGACCTCGGCGCTCGACGTGTCGGTGCAGGCGGCGATCCTCAACCTCTTGGCCGACCTGCAGTCGAAGCAGGATGTGAGCTACATTTTCATCTCGCACGACCTCGGCGTGGTGCGCTATCTGTCCGACAAGATCGCGGTGCTCTATCTCGGCCGCATCATGGAGTTCGGACCGTCGGAAGCGGTGTTTTCCGGCCCGCATCACCCTTACACGGAAGCTCTGTTGTCGGCCGTTCCGAAACTCGACCGGACGGAAAGCTCGCGCATCCGCCTCGACGGCGAAATCCCGAGCGCGGCCAACCCACCCACGGGTTGCGTTTTCCACACGAGATGCCCGCGCAAGATCGGCGCGATCTGCGAGACGCAGGAGCCGGAACTAAGCGAGGCCGAGCCCGGGCACACAATCCGCTGCCATATTCCTTTCGCGGAGTTGGCAAGGCTGCAGAAGCCGAAGGCCGTGGAGCCGGCATAGTCGCCGCCAGAAAACGACAACGCCTGCTGGATTCGCTGCGCCGACGGCTGGCGCAGGGCGGCAAGCGCGCTGACACCGGCGCGCCCCTCCGTCAGCGACGTCCACGGCGTCCGCCGGGCGGCAAACCTCGTTTCGCCGCATAGGGGTTCCCTCGCGCCTCGATCCTGCCGGATCTCCCCCCGCCCCGCATCGTCTCGGAGTCTCGTTTTAGCTCATTCCTAAGACGACCGCCGAAATGGCGGTTGAAATATTTTTCAAACGGTCATAGGAATGTTCAAAGAGTGATCGCGGCGCGGGCGGCGCCAAGGACCGGAGGAAGCGACATGTCCCATCCGCAATTCGCAGCGGAACTCCTGCAGCGCGCTGAGAAACAAGGACCGATCACCATCGGTCTCGCCGGCGCCGGACAGATGGGAACAGATATCGTCGTTCAGGTCGCACTCATGCCGGGCATGCGCATCGGCGCCATTTCGGAGGTCAGGCCGCAGGCGGCGATCGATGCGGCGCTGCTGGCCGGCCATGATCGTTCCGATATTGTGCAGGCGCCCAATGCCCCGGCCATTGATCGCGCCATCGAGGGCGGCAAGATCGCGGTCACCGAGGACCTGCATGCGCTCGCCGCCGCCGGCCGCATCGACGTGATCATCGACGCAACCGGAAATCCCAATATCGGCACGCTGTTTGCGCTCGAGGTGATGAAGAACGGCAAGCATATCGTCATGCTAAATGTCGAGGCCGACATCACGATCGGCCGATTTCTGAAGGAAGAGGCGCGCAAGGCCGGCGTCGTCTACACAGGTGCGGCGGGCGACGAGCCTGCCTGCACGCTGGAGATCATCGGCTTCGCCAGAAGCCTCGGCTTCAACATCGTTGCCGCCGGCAAGGGCAAGAACAATCCGCTGAAGTTCGACGCCGTGCCGGCCGACTACGAGAAGGAGGCGGCCGAGCGCAACATGAATGCGCGCATGCTGGTCGAGTTCGTCGACGGCTCGAAGACGGCAATCGAGATGGTGGCGATCGCCAACGCGACGGGACTGGTGCCCGACGTGCCAGGCATGCACGGCCCTACCGCGACGCTAGAAGAACTCGCCAGCGTGCTCTGCCCGCGCGAGGATGGCGGCGTGCTTCATCGCAAGGGCGTTGTCGACTATTCGATCGGCAAGGGCGTCGCGCCCGGGGTGTTCTGCATCATCGAAACCAAGCATCCGCGCGTGCTGGAGAGAATGATCGACCTCAAGGTCGGCAGGGGCCCCTATTTCACGATCTTCCGGCCCTATCACCTCACCAGCCTGGAAGTGCCGCTGTCGGCGGCGCGCGCCGTGGTCTACAAGCGCGCCGACATGGAACCGCTGGACCATCCCGTGGCCGAGGCGGTGGCGGTGGCCAAGACCAGTCTCGGCACCGGCCAGTCGCTCGGCATGATCGGCGAGAACGACTACCGCGGCTTCGCCATGACCTGGGAAGACGCGCGCGCCAAGGGCGCGCTGCCGCTCGGGCTTGCTGAACGTGCCAAGGTGGTGAAGCCGGTCAAGGCCGGCGACTTCCTAACCTATGAAAACTGTGTACCCGACGATTCGATGGTGATAACCCAGATCCGCCGTCGTCTCGACCAGTCGGACGGACGGTTCGTAACCAACGCGGCCTAAAGCGCGTCGCGCGGAATCGGATCCAGGCGACGCGCTTTAGGTCCTTTTTTATGCATGTCGTTTTCGCAAAACCGCTGCACATTTTTGCGCGACATGCTCTAACCCTCCGGATCCCAGCCTGATGGACGATGTGGTAATCGGGATCGACGCCTCGACAACCGCCGTGAAGGCGATTGCTTTCGCGCGCGACGGCTCGGAGCTTTTCCAGGCACGCGAGACCTATCCGCTTTCCAATCCGGCGCCCGGCCATTTCGAGCAGGACGCCGAGCATTGGTGGGCGGCGCTGCTGTCGGCGCTGCAACAAGTCGCCAAGGCGATCGATGCCTCACGCGTTAAAGCCATCGCAATCGCGCACCAGCGCGAGAGCTTCACGCTGCTCGACAACGCCGGCAAGCCGCTCATTCCCGCCATATTGTGGCTCGACGAACGCGCCCGCCGCCAGGTGGCGCGGCTTTCGGAAGAACTCGGCCGCGAGGCGATCCGCGACTGGAGCGGCAAGCCGCCGGACCCGACGCCGGCGCTCTACGCTTTGGCCTGGCTGATGGAGCACCGGCCGCAGGCCCTGGCGGAAGCGGCCGCTGTGGTCGACGTGCACGCGTTCTTCGTCCACCGGCTCACCGGGCGACTGGTCACCAGCACGGCGAGCGCCGATCCGCTCGGCCTGCTGGACATCGCGCATGGCGTCTGGCACCCGAGGCTGGTCGAGGCGGCGGGACTGCGGCCGGAGCAACTGCCGGAGCTCGCAGCCCCTGGCGCGGTCTGCGGCACGTTGTCGGAAAGCGTCGCGGCGGCGATCGGCCTGAAGGCCGGCACGCCGGTTATTGCGGGCGCCGGAGACGGCCAGGCAATGGGCCTCGGCATGGGAGTCTACGGGCCCGGCAAAAGCTATCTGTCGTTGGGCTCAGGCGTCGTCAGCGGAAATTATTCCGGTACGGTGACAACGTCGGATGCATTCCGCACGCTGGTTTCGCCGACCGGCTCCGGCTTCATGCTGGAGACGGTGCTGCGTTCCGGCATGCAGTTGGTCGACTGGATCGTGCGCACCACCGGCGCGCCTTCGGCCGCGGTGCTGGAGAAGGCTGCGAAGGATGTCGCGCCAGGCAGCGACGGATTGCTCGTCATGCCCTATTGGGCCGGCGTCATGAGCCCTTACTGGGACGGCTCGGCGCGCGGCGCCATCGTCGGCCTGTCGCTCGATCACGAGCCAAGGCATCTCTTCCGCGCGGTGCTGGAGGGCATAGCGCTGGAGCAGGCGATCGCCACCGAGGCAATGGAGGAACAGACCGGCAAGGCCGACGCGATGATCGCGGCCGGCGGCGGCACCAATTGCCCACTGCTGTTGGAAATCATGGCGAGCGTGCTCGAGCGCCCGCTCTTCGTCTCGCCGGTCAACGAAGCAGCGGCGCTGGGAGCCGCCATGCTCGCGGCCTCGGCAATCGGCTGGTTCGCGTCACCGGAAGAGGCGGCAAAGGCGATGGCGGCACGGCCGGCACGCCAGGTCGATCCTGTCGAGGCGCTTGTTCCGACCTACCGCGCACGCAAAGAAGTCTATCGTGATCTCTATCACGCGACACGCGATATCCACACGCGGCTCGGCGCGATTACCTGAACTACCGGCTAAGCAGCCCCTTGGCCGCGTCTTCGTCGGTGATCAGCACCGAGACCTTCGTATTCGCAAGTGCGGCGCGCATGACGGCGATCTTCTCCCGCCCGCCCGACACCAGGATGGTGGTCGGAATGTCAGACAGATCCTGCAGCGGGTAGGCGCAGACGCGGCGGTTGACCTCATGGTCAACGATGCGACCCTCGGCATCGATGAAGTGGCAGAGGATATCGCCGACCGCGCCCGCCGCCTGCAATTCCTCCAATTCGCTGGGCTTGATGAAACCGTAATTGGCGATCGGGCTGTCGTTGGAAAAGGAGCCGACGCTGAGCACGGCGATGTTGGCGCGCCGCGCCCTAAAGACCACATCCTGGACGCTGCGCTGGCTCATGAAGGCATCGCGCTGCTCCGGCCTGTCGGCATAGACGGGCACGGGCAGCAGATAGCATTCGGCGCCGATCTTCTCGGCGAATTCCCAGGCGCTCTCGGTCGGATTGAGCGGCTGCGCATGGGTGAGGCCGCCAAGCATCGAGACCACGGTGGTCCTGGCGATCGGTCGCCTGGGCAATTCGTTGATGGCGAATTTCAGCGTCCTGCCCCAACCCAGTGCGATAACGTCGCCCGGATTGACGTTGTCGGCGAGATAGGCGGCGGCGGCATGGCCGATCATCAGTGGCGCGTTGCTCCGGTCGGCGGCCGACGGCACGACCACCGCCTGGCTGAGGCCGAAGCGCTGCTTCAGGCTTTCCTCCAGCTGCACGCATTCGACGACGCTGTCGCGAATGCGGAACTGGACCACGCCCTCCTCGCGCGCGGCCGACAGAATCCGGTGCACTTTGATACGGCCGACGCCGAGGATCTCCGAGATCCGCTCCTGCGTCAGCCCTTCGACATAATAGTGCCAGGCGGCTCGGGCCTTGAGCTCGGCATCCGGAAAACGCGAGACCCTGTCGTTCTCGATCACCGCCATGCTTTATGCCTCCGTATGCGCTCGACTTCCCTATGGCAAACTGTCGGTTCACGCAAACTGCCGCCGAATGGCTGCGCGGCACTTGACAATTTTCTGATGAACGTTTTAGCTGAACAAAATTGCAGATCAAAGATAAATTGTTCACAAGGGAGGATGCCTGGTGAACAAGAGCGGAAGGCAAGGCACGCCTAACCGCTGACGGAGGAGACCAAGTGGCCGTGAGCAACGAGACGAGCGAGTTGAAGGCTGGCACCGGCGCCGCGCAGGCCGCTTCCGGTGCGAAGCTTTCGGCGTTGTTTGCCGGAACGATGGGACCGCTGATCGGGCTGGTGCTGCTGTGCCTGGCGCTGGCGCTGACCACCGACACCTTCCTGACGGTACGCAATATCCTCAACGTGCTCGACCAGGTGACCGTCCTCGGCATCATGGCGATCGGCATGACGCTGGTCATCCTGATCGGCGGCATCGACCTTTCCGTCGGCTCGGTGCTGGCGCTGGCCTCGATGGTGATGGGCTATGTCGCCTATCCCGACTATCTCAATCTCGGCGTCCCGGCGGGCATCGCCGCGGCGCTCGTCGTCGCCGCCCTCTGCGGCCTGGTGTCGGGCCTGCTGGTGACGGTGACGAAACTGCCGCCCTTCATCGCGACGCTTGCCATGATGTCGGTGGCGCGCGGCCTCGCCAACATGATCACCGACGGCTCGCAGATCGTCGGCTTTCCGGACTGGTTCACCAACCTCTCGATCGTGCGCCACTTCGGCTTCCTGTCGGTCACCGTCGGGCTGATGATCGTGCTGGCGATCGTCTTCGCGATCTTCCTCAATTACCGCGCCACCGGCCGCAGCCTCTACGCGATCGGCGGCAGCGCCGAGGTTGCCCGCCTCTCCGGCATTCCGGTGAAGTCGCTGACCAACTGGGTCTACGCAATCTGCGCACTGCTGGCGGGACTGGCCGGCATCGTGCTCGCGGCCCGGCTCGATTCCGTGCAGCCGAGTTCGGGCGTCGGCTACGAGCTCGACACGATCGCCGCGGTGGTGATCGGCGGCGCCAGCCTTTCCGGCGGCATCGGCTCGATCGGCGGCACGGCGATCGGCGTTCTCATCATCGGCGTGCTGCGCAACGGCCTCAACCTGCTCGGCGTGTCACCCTTCATCCAGCAGGTGGTGATCGGCGTGGTGATCGCGCTGGCGGTTGCCACCGATACCTGGCGGCGGCGCCGCCAATAGGAATTCGCCCGGATGTCCGGGCGGAACGGATCGGTCGATCCGAGACTGGGACTGTCCGGCCGAGGGCGCCGCGATGCGCAGGCGGACAGATCGAACACCAACGGAGGAAAAACATGCTGACCAAACGTTCACTGCTGCTTGCGGCCGC
Source organism: Mesorhizobium sp. M1A.T.Ca.IN.004.03.1.1 (assembly GCF_003997555.1). NCBI lineage: Bacteria > Pseudomonadati > Pseudomonadota > Alphaproteobacteria > Hyphomicrobiales > Phyllobacteriaceae > Mesorhizobium > Mesorhizobium sp. M1A.T.Ca.IN.004.03.1.1. The sequence continues at coordinate 608,344 of NZ_RZTV01000002.1, forward strand.
GGCCATCGTCCCGCTGCTCGGCCTGTCCGATGCCGCCTCGGCCAAGGACGCCAAGAAGCTCGGCCTCGCCGTCGCCAATCTGCAGGCGGACTTCTTCAACCAGATCAAGCAGTCGGTCGAAGCCTATGCCAAGGAGAAGGGCATCGAGGTCATCACCGTCGACGCCAAGGGCGATTCGGCCACGCAGGTCAGCCAGGTGCAGGACCTCGTCACCCAGAACATCGACGCGCTGATCTATATCCCGGCCGGCGCCACCGCCGCGACGGTGCCGACCAAGACCGCGAAGGCCGCCGGCATCCCGGTGGTCAATGTCGACCGCAACGCCGACGGCGCGCCCGGCGACACCTTCATCGCCACCGACAGCGTCAACTCGGCCAAGGGCGTGTGCGACTACATCGCCAAGCAGGCCGGCGGCAAGGGCGAGATGGTGATCATTCATGGCCAGAAGGGCACGACGCCGGAAGTCGACCGCTCCAAGGGCTGCGGCGAGGCGCTCAAGGCCTATCCGGACATCAAGGTGGTCGGCGAGCTCTGGAGCGATCAGTGGCACCAGGACGAAGGCTTCAAGCTGGCGCAGGACCTGCTGCAGGCCCATCCGAACGTCTCGATCATCTTCGGCCAGGCCGACGCGCTGGCTCTGGGCGCCGCGCAGGCGGTCAAGGTCGCCAACCCCGACCACAAGGTGTGGATCGCCGGCTTCGACGGCGACGTTGCGGCGCTCAAGGCGCTGAAGGAGGGCGTGTTCGACGTCACCGCGACGCAGCAGACGCAAGGTATGGGCCGGCTCGCCGTCGACTCGGCGATCAAGATCGTGGCGGGCGAGAAGCTGCCGGCCGAGCAACTGCAGGACGCGACGCTGACCACCAAGGACAATGTCTCGCAATTCATCGAGAAGCATCCGTAAGGCGGCAACCGTTGAGAGAGCGCCACGATGTCCACTGAACCTCGCCATAGCGAAGGCCCGCATAACGGGCTCTTCGTCAACGGCCTCTGCAAGAGCTACGGACCGGTGCAGGTCCTGGCCGATGCGAGCTTCGAGGTGCGGCCGGGCGAGGTCGTGGCGCTGCTCGGCGAGAACGGTGCCGGGAAGTCGACGGTGTCCAACATCATCGCCGGTTCGACCAAGCCTGATGCCGGCACCATCATCTGGCGGGGGAGGCCCTATTCCCCCGCCAATCCCGCCGCGGCCATCGAGGCCGGCGTCGGCATGATCCATCAGGAATTGAAGCTGCTGCCGGACCTATCGGTGGCGGAGAATGTCTATGTCGGGCGGCTGCCGATGCGGGGCGGCCGCATCGACCGGGCAACCATGAACGCGAAGGCCTCGGCGCAATTGAAGCGCCTCGGCCTCGACGTCTCGCCCGAGCGCAAGGTGCGCACGCTGCGCGTCGCGGCACAGCAGCAGGTGGAGATCGCCAAGGCGCTGACGCTGAATGCCGAGCTTCTGATCCTCGACGAACCGACCGCCGCGCTCGGCGGCGAGGAGACGGAGCTGCTGTTCAAGCAAATCCGCAAGCTCAAGGCCGAAGGCATGTCCTTCATCTATATCAGCCACCGGCTGGACGAGATCGCTCAGATCGCCGACCGTGTGGTGGTAATGCGCGACGGCCGCATCGTCGCCCGGCACGAGCGCGCCGACATCCCGGTGCGCACGGTCGTCGAGCAGATGGTCGGACGCAGCGTCGAACGCATGTTCCCGAAGCTGTCGTCGCCGGGTACCGAGACAGTGCTCGAAGTCGAGAACCTGTCCTCGCCGGAGCGTAGCTTCAACAATGTTTCGTTCGCGGTGAAATCGGGCGAAATCCTGGGCATCGCCGGGCTGATCGGCGCCGGCCGCACCGAACTGGTCCGGGCGATCGCCGGCGCCGATCCAATCTCGTCCGGCGCGGTGCGGGTCGCGGGCCAGCCTGTTCATCTCAGCGGCCCCGCGGCGGCGATCAGGGCCGGCGTCGTGCTGGTGCCGGAGGACCGCAAGGAACAGGGCGTCGTATTGGAGCAGACGATCGGCGAGAACCTCGCCATCGGCAATTTCGATCATGTCGCACCGAAGGGCTGGGTGTTTCCCAAAGCGGTTCAGAGGTTCGCCGAGGCCGGCATATCGAGGCTCGGCGTCAAGGGTCGGCCGAACCAGGCGGTCTCAAAACTTTCCGGCGGCAACCAGCAGAAGGTGATCATCGCCAAATGGGTGTCGCGGCCGCCCAAGGTGTTCATCCTCGATGAGCCGACGCGCGGCATCGACGTTGGCGCCCGCGCGGCGATCTACGATGTCATCGCCGACCTTGCCCGCTCGGGCATGGCCGTGGTGGTGGTGAGCTCGGATCTCGAGGAGGTGCTGGGGCTTTCGCACCGGGTTCTGGTGCTGAGCCGCGGCCGCCAGCGCGGCATCCTCGATCGCGACGAAGCAAGCAATGTCGCCGTGATGGAACTCGCCACGAGCTGAGGGCACGGCAGATGGGAATAAAGCGCAGCAGGTGATAGCCTCCCAAGCACCGGACCGCGCGGGGCGCCAGCAGGGCTGGCGCCCCTTCTTTCAGGGAGAGGGAGAAAGATGAAACTGTTCGATATTGATGGCGACGTGGCGCTGGTGACGGGCGCCGGCAGCGGCATCGGTCAAGCGATCGCCATCGGTCTGGCGGAAGCCGGCGCCGATGTCGCCTGTTTCGGCCACAGCTCGAAGGGCGGGCTGGAAGACACGGCCGACAAGATCAGGGCGCTCGGCCGCAAGGCGCTGGTGCTGACCGGAACTGTCACATCGCAGAGCGATCTCGCGGCAGCGGTCGAACGCGTCGAAAAGGAACTCGGCGCGCTGACGATCGCGGTCAACAATGCCGGCGTCGCCGGTGCCGAACCCGCCGAGACGCTGCCGATGGAGAAGTGGCAGAAGCTCTACGACGTCAATGTCAGCGGCGTGTTCCTGTCCTGCCAGGCCGAGGCGCGCGTCATGCTGCCCCGCCGCAAAGGCTCTATCATCAACATCGCCTCGATGTCCGGCTCGATCGTCAACCGGGGCCTGACGCAGGCGCACTATAATTCGTCCAAGGCGGCGGTGATCCATATGTCGAAGAGCCTCGCCATGGAGTGGGCCGATCGCGGCCTGCGCGTCAATGTGGTGAGCCCCGGCTACACGCTGACGCCGATGAACAAGCGGCCGGAGGTCGCCGAGCAGGTCAAGATCTTCGAGCGCGACACGCCGATGGGCCGCATGGCGAGGCCTGAGGAAATGGTCGGGCCGACCGTGTTCCTGGCGAGCCGGGCCGCGAGCTTCGTCACCGGCATCGACCTCATCGTCGATGGCGGCTTCGTCTGCTGGTAGGAGAAAGAAAAAGTGCAGAAGCGTTTCGAAGGAAAGACGGCAATCGTCACAGGCGCCAGCGGCGGCATCGGTGCGGCCATGGCGAGGCGTTTCGCGGCGGAAGGTGCGGCGGTCGTGATCAGCGCCATTGATCCGCGCGTCGACGAGGTCGCCGCCGGCCTGAAGGCTGCGGGCGCGAAGGTCGCCTCGATGCGCATGGACGTGACGAAGAAGGACGAGGTCGAAGCGCTTTACGATCTCGCGGAGAATGAATTCGGTCGGGTCGACATTTCGGTGCAGAACGCCGGCGTCATCACCATCGCCAAAATCGAGGCGATGACGGAATCCGAGTGGGACAAGGTGATGGCGGTGAACACGAAAGGCGTGTTCCTGTGCTGCCAGGAAGCGATCGCGCGCATGCGCAAGCACGGCCAAGGCGGCCGGCTGATCAACACCGCGTCCGGCCAGGCGCGGCAGGGTTTCATCTACACGCCGCATTACGCGGCGTCGAAATTCGGGGTTGTCGGCATCACGCAGAGCCTGGCCAAGGAAGTGGCCAAGGAAAAGATCACCGTCAATGCCATCTGCCCCGGCATCATCGACACCGACATGTGGGCCTATAACGACACCGCATGGGGCAAGCTGCTCGGCGACTACAAGCCGGGCGAGCTGATGGCGGAATGGGTGAAGAACATCCCGATGGGCCGCGCCGGCAGCGGCGAAGACGTCTCGGGGCTCGTCAGCTTTCTCGCCAGCGATGACGCGGCCTACATCACCGGACAGACCATCAATGTCGACGGCGGCCTGATCATGTCGTGAGAAGGGCTGCGATGCGTTGAGTGACTGCGTCGCCAGCCTCGCTGCGACCCAGGCAGCCGGGTCGCGACAGCCGATTTCATCGCAGGTTCTGCGACATAAGACGGCTTGCCGCGGTGATTGCGCTCCTGTATCGCCACCGAATATGTTCACCTCGAGTGAAATAAATCGGCGGAAATTTGAGGGGCGCCATGGCGAAGAAGACGACCGACAACAAGCCTTCCGGCGCGAGCGACCAAGCCAAGCCGTTGCCGAAGAGCGTCTCGGCGGACGGGCGAAGCGTGCGAACCATCCGCGCGCCGCTGACGCAGAATCCGCACGCCGTCCGCGACACGCGCGAGAAGGTGCTGGAGGTAGCGATCGGCCATGAGGTGCGCGCCTTCCGCAAGAAGCTCGGCATCACCGTCGCCGATCTCGCGGCCGCCACCGACATTTCGCTGGGCATGCTGTCGAAGATCGAGAACGGCATCACCTCGCCCTCGCTGACCACGCTGCAGGCGCTGTCGCGGGCGCTCGGCGTGCCGGTCACCGCCTTCTTCCGCCGCTTCGAGGAAGAGCGCGCCGCCGTCTTCGTCAAGGCCGGCGAAGGCGTCGACGTCGAGCGGCGCGGCACACGCGCCGGCCACCAGTACAATCTGCTTGGACATATCGGCGCCAACACCAGCGGCGTGGTCGTCGAGCCCTATCTGATCACGCTGACCGAGGACTCCGACGTGTTCCCGACCTTCCAGCATGCGGGGATGGAGTTCCTCTATATGCTCGAGGGCGAGGTCGTATACCGGCACGGCAGCAATCTCTATCCGATGAAGCCGGGCGACAGCCTGTTCTTCGACGCCGATGCGCCGCATGGCCCGGAAGAACTGACACAGCTGCCGATGCGCTATCTCTCCATCATCTGCTATCCGCAGAACAGCACGACCTGACCAATCCGAACCCGGACATCGCTCGGTGACGCATTCGTCGAAGGTCCGACCTCGCGAAGCATTTCCGTGGCATTTCCACCAGCTCGTGCCGGCGCTGTGCCGTCCGCGGTAATTTTCCTGCAGGCAAATAGTTTTATCCACAGGCAATCCTGCGGCGGACCCCCAAACCGTTTACCGAACGGAAAACCGGCTTGACAACTTCGCGGTTCGGGCAGAACTTATGAAAAAAATTTCACTCTGTTGAAAGAGTGGACGCCCGGTCGATTGCGGGGCCGGACGTCGAGAAAAGGGGAAAAACCGATGTCCGATCTTAAGCAGCGCATCGAAGCGCTGTACCGTTCCGACGTGCGCGGATCCGTGCTCCTGATCGTCTGCCTTTGGGCGACGATCCTCTTCGTCCTCTTGATGACCTGGGCCTACATCCCCGACAGCGGGATCAAGCTCGTGGTGGTGATCGCCGCGGCCGCGGTGCTGATCTTCAACACCGCCGCCATCCTGGCGATGCTCAACCACTACAAGGAAGACAAGGATTTCATCTACGGCCTCGACATCAAGAACGCCGATGCGTTCCGCAACCGCCAGTCCTGAAGGGAGAAAGCATGTCCCGCTACATTCCGCCGGAGCAGAGCAAGGCCGGTCAGGTCTTCGACATCGCCGTCGTCGTCGTCGCCATTTTCGTGGCGCTTTGGTTGCCGCTGAAACTCGGCCTCGCGGGTGCTGCGAAATCGATCGACGTGCTCGACGCCAAGACCTGGGAAGCGCTCGGCCAGAACGCGACCATGGCCTCAATCTGGGAAAAGCTCGGCTACACGCCGGAGACCGCCCACGACATCATCCAGAACCGCTTCCATTACATCATCGACTGGCCGACGCTGATCATCATGGCGGTGGTGCTGATCGCCTATTTCGTCTTCATGTTCCGCGCCTCCGATCGCGAATATCGCGAGGTGATCAACGAGAAGTTCGACGGCAAGTAACCCGGGAACACGATCATGTGGATGACAGTCTCTTACGCATGTTGGGGCATCTCGATCCTGCTCGCGCTGTGGATGCTCTACGACTGGTTCAAGGTCGACACGACCTATTCCGAGGAGACGCTGACCTCCTCGCGCGAAGGCGAGCTTGAAGCCGTCTCCGAAAAGCACCGGATCTGAGTGGAGCCTCACCAATGACAGTCGCGGTTGAAACGAGAGAAACGGTGGTCCACGGCGACCGGGTCTCACTGCTACGCGTGCTTGGCCCCGCCCATGTCTGGGCGCTCGGCGTCGGCATCGTGCTGGTCGGCGAGTTCACCGGCTGGAATTTTGCCGCCGACAAGGGCGGCGCGCTCGCCGCGCTGATCGTCTGCTGGATCGTCGGCCTGCTCTACACGTCGGTCGCCATGATCGATTCCGAGGTGACGTCCACCGTCGCCGCCGCCGGCGGCCAGTACGCGCAGGCCAAGCACATCGTCGGGCCACTGATGGCTTTCAACGTCGCGCTGTTCCTGGTCTTTGCCTACACGATGCTCGAAGTCTCGGATGCGATCCTGCTCGGCGACACCATCGTTGCCAAAGCAGGTGTCGAGGGATTGACCCACAATTCCTTCATCGCCGCCACCATCGTCGTGCTGGCATGGCTCAACTATCGCGGCGTGCTGATGACGCTCAACGTCAACTTCGTCATCACGGCGATCGCCTATATCTCGATCGTCATCCTGTTCTTTTCGGTCAGTCCATGGACGCAAGGGGCGGTGCTGAAGCTCAACGAACTGGTCACTCCCGGCAACGCGCTGCCCTATGGCTGGATCGGCGTGATCGCCGCCTTCCAGTTCGGCATCTGGTACTATCTCGGCATCGAGGGCACCACGCAAGCGGCCGAGGAAGTGCGCTCGCCGGCGCGTTCCCTGCCCTATGGCACGATGGCCGGCATGATCACGCTTCTGATCGCCGCCGCCATGACCTGGTATGTCTGCGCCTCGCTGATGCCGTGGGAATATCTCGGCATCACCTATTATCCGCTCTGGGACGCCGGCAAGCTGACCGGCAGCCCGCTGCTCGAGAACCTGCTCTTCATCGCGACGCTGCTTGCAGCCCTTGCCTCGGCCAATGGCTGCATCAATGACGCCGCCCGCGCCTGGTTCTCGCTCGGCCGCGACCGCTACCTGCCGAGCTGGTTCTCGGCGGTGCATCCGAAGTATCGCACGCCCTATCGGTCGATCCTGTTCCTGCTGCCGATCGCGCTGGCCTTCGCCTTCATCGCCGATCTCAACCAGGCGATCACCTTCTCGATCCTGTCGGGCGTGCTGCAATACACCTTCATGAGCATCAACATCATGATGTTCCGCAAGAAGTGGCCGCTCGGCTCGATCCGCCGTGGCTACACGCATCCCTTCCATCCGCTGCCGGCGATAGTGCTGTTCTGCCTGTGCGTGGTGACCTTCTTCGCCATCTTCCTCGGCTTCGGCTCGCAGCTGATCGCGATGATCGCCTTCTACTTCCTGATCTCGCTGTGGTTCCACTTCTACCGCTACAAGTTCGTGCGCCGCGGCGACCAGTTCACCATGCCCTGGCCGAAGCCGCAGGGCTATTGAACGGAAAAAGACCCGCCGCCTGGCGGCGGGTCTTGGCGTGTCGAGATGTCTGAGTTGACGTCAGTCTTGTTTGCCGGGGCGATCGTATTTGCGGTCGTCCTTCACCTTGCCTGGCTTGCGCGCTCCAGCCGCAACAGGGCCAGGGCGGCGCTCGCCGACGACGAGGCCGCCATCCGCGCCGTTATTCGCGACGCGATCGACGTCTCCGACGGCACGGCCGGCGTCGCTACCTGGGCGGGTTCGCACAAGGGCGAGCGAGCGCAGGTGCGTACCATCGTTGACACGCTCGCGACCAGAAAGCTTCCCGCGCGCTGGCTCAGCGTGTCGATCACCGAGCCGGTGGCGGTGCCGGGCGTTTTCGACATGATGATGCGGCCGGGATCGCCGACGAGCTTCTCCAATTTCGACCATCTCGAACACACGCTGCCGAAGACGGCGGCGTTCCCCGACGAGGCGGTGCTGCGGACAGACCGCAAAGGCATCGTCTTCCCGCAGGAGGTGATCGCCGCGCATGCCGGGATATTCGGCGAAAGCCGCGCCAAGGAATTGCTGATCACGCCGAAGGGCGTGCGCATCGTGTGGCTGCTGGCCCAGGCCGATCGGGCGCGCTACGGTGTGTTCCGGCAAGCCGCTTTCGGCGACGCGAGGCTCGATCCGACATTGATCGAAAAACTGCTCGAAGCCGCATCCTCGATTCGCGACGCGATCAACCAGTGCGAAAGGCAGGCCGCATGAGCAACGCCACCGAACCCGCCGCCCGGCCTTCGAACCCTTATTTTGTCCTGGCCTCCGCGATCGTCCTGCCGGGCAGCGGACATGTCATGCTCGGCTTGCCGGCGCGGGGCCTGCAGTTCCTGTTCTTCATGGTGATCCTCGGCTGGGTCACAACCAAGGTGGCGCCGGCGGATGCCAGCTTCATCGGTCGCCATGCCGGCGGGTTCCTGATCTATGCGCTGTCGATCCTCGATGCCTACACGATAGCGCGCGTTCGCCACGCGATATGGGCCCACGGCCATCCCGACGGCGACAACGCTACAGGCGGCGCGAGAACGGAAATATAATCAGAGGAAAATTTCTTTCATGCCATTGAATTCGCGGATTTCATTCGGTACACCATCTGGAAGCCACAAACGTCGGAGGCTGACATGTGCGGAATCGTCGGACTTTTCCTCAAGGACAAGACGCTGGAGCCGAAGCTCGGCGCGATGCTGTCGGAGATGCTTATCTCGCTCAGCGACCGCGGTCCGGACAGCGCCGGCATCGCCATCTATGGCGCGGCGACCGGCAACGAGGCTAAGATCACCGTGCAGTCGCCGAAGCCCGAGCGCGATTTCCGCGGCCTCGACGTCGAGCTCGCCAAGGCGGTCGGCGCGCCGGTGAGCGTCGCGGTGAAGTCGACGCATGCGGTTATCTGCACCACGCCCGACAAGGTCGACGCCGCGCGTGAGGCGCTGCAGTCGCTTCGGCCCGATATCCGCATCATGGGCGCCGGCGAAGCAGTCGAGATCTACAAGGAAGTCGGCCTGCCGGAAGCCGTCGTCGATCGCTTCGACGTGCGCTCGATGACCGGCACGCATGGCATCGGTCACACCCGCATGGCGACGGAGTCGGCGGTCACTACGATGGGCGCGCATCCCTTCTCGACCGGCGCCGACCAGTGCCTGGTGCACAACGGTTCGCTCTCCAACCACAACAATGTCCGCCGCGAGCTGGTGCGTGAAGGTATGACCTTCGAGACGGAGAATGATACGGAAGTGGCGGCCGCCTATCTCTCCAACAGGATGGCGCATGGCAAGAATCTCGGCGAAGCGCTCGAAGGCACGCTCTCCGACCTCGACGGCTTTTTCACCTTCGTCGTCGGGACCAAGAACGGCTTCGGCGTTGTGCGCGATCCGATCGCCTGCAAGCCGGCCGTGATGGCCGAGACCGACCAGTATGTCGCGTTTGGCTCGGAATATCGCGCGCTCACAAAATTGCCCGGCATAGACAATGCGAGGGTCTGGGAGCCGGAGCCCGCAACGGTCTATTTCTGGGAGCATTGAGTTCATGCCTGCAACACCCATGCCGAAGGCGCAGCGCGAGCAAGGCCATGCGAGGGTCTTCGACCTCGCAGAACAGTCGCTGCGCGAGCTGAACCAGGCGCTTCATCAGGTGACCCCCGGCTCGAACGAGACCGCTTGGGAAGTGCTCAACCCGAAAGGCAGCCATTCGGTCGCCGTCGGCGTCGACCAGCCGATCAGCATCGATGTGCGCGGCAGCGTCGGCTATTACTGCGCCGGCATGAATGATGGTGCCGCGATCACCGTGCATGGCTCGGCCGGCCCCGGCGTCGGCGAGAACATGATGTCCGGCTCGATCGTGGTCAAAGGCGATGCCAGCCAGTATGCCGGCGCCACCGGCCGCGGCGGCCTCTTGGTCATCGAGGGCAATGCTTCCTCGCGCTGCGGCATCTCGATGAAGGGCATCGATATCGTCGTGCACGGCAATATCGGCCACATGTCGGCCTTCATGGCGCAGTCCGGTAATCTGGTGGTGCTGGGCGATGCCGGCGACGCCCTGGGCGATTCCATCTATGAGGCGCGGCTCTTCGTGCGCGGCAAGGTCGAAAGCCTGGGTGCCGACTGCATCGCCAAGGAGATGCGGCCCGAGCATATCGAACTGCTGCAGGGCCTGCTCGACAAGGCCGGCGTCACCGACGTCGAAGCTTCGGAGTTCAAGCGCTACGGCTCGGCCCGGAAGCTCTACAATTTCAATATCGACAACGCCGACGCGTATTGAGGCAAGATGACCTACCGCAACCCGCCGACGACGCCACGCAAGTCCGCGACCTTCGACGACTACACGCTTTCCGAAATACGCCGCGCGGCCGCGACCGGCATCTATGACATCCGCGGGGCCGGCGCCAAGCGCAAGCTGCCGCATTTCGACGACCTCCTGTTCCTCGGCGCCTCGATCTCGCGCTATCCGCTTGAAGGCTATAGGGAGCGCTGCGACACCAGCGTGGTGCTGGGCTCGCGCCACGCCAAAAAGCCGATCGAGCTGAAGATCCCGATCACCATCGCCGGCATGAGCTTCGGCTCGCTCTCCGGTCCGGCCAAGGAAGCGCTCGGCCGAGGCGCGACGCTTTCCGGCACCTCGACCACTACCGGCGACGGCGGCATGACCGAGGAAGAGCGCGGCCATTCGAAGACGCTGGTCTACCAATACCTGCCGTCGCGCTACGGCATGAACCCGCGTGACCTGCGCCGTGCCGACGCGATCGAAGTTGTCGTCGGACAGGGCGCCAAGCCCGGCGGCGGCGGCATGCTGCTGGGACAGAAGATCTCCGACCGCGTCGCCGAGATGCGCACGCTGCCCCAGGGCATCGACCAGCGCTCGGCCTCGCGCCATCCCGACTGGACCGGCCCGGACGATCTCGAGATCAAGATCCTGGAGCTGCGCGAGATCACCGACTGGGAGAAGCCGATCTACGTCAAGGTCGGGGGCGCCCGTCCTTATTACGACACCGCGCTTGCGGTGAAGGCCGGCGCCGACGTCGTCGTGGTCGACGGCATGCAGGGCGGCACCGCCGCGACCCAGGAAGTATTCATCGAGAACGTCGGTCAGCCGACGCTCGCCTGCATCAGGCCGGCGGTGCAGGCGCTGCAGGACCTCGGCATGCACCGCAAGGTGCAGCTGATCGTCTCCGGCGGCATCCGCAACGGCGCCGATGTCGCCAAGGCGCTGGCGCTCGGCGTCGACGCGGTGTCGATCGGCACCGCCGCACTCGTGGCGCTTGGCGACAACGACCCGCGCTGGGAGACGGATTACAACGCGCTCGGCACCACGGCCGGCGCCTATGACGACTGGCACGAAGGCAAGGACCCGGCCGGCATCACCACGCAGGATCCCGAGTTGATGAAGCGCGTCGATCCGATCGCCGCCGGTCGGCGGCTCGCCAACTACTTGAAGGTGATGACGCTCGAGGCTCAAACCATTGCCCGCGCCTGCGGCAAGAACAGCCTGCACAATCTCGAGCCCGAGGACCTGGTCGCGCTCAGCATCGAAGCAGCCGCCATGGCCGGCGTGCCGCTTGCCGGTACCAACTGGATACCGGGGAAGAACGGCTTCTAGGACACACCATCCAGGATCACATAAGCGAGGAACTATAATGGGGAACGATCTCGCCGCATTCGCCAAGGAGAACGGCGTCAAATACTTCATGATCTCCTACACCGACCTGTTCGGCGGGCAGCGTGCCAAGCTGGTGCCGGCGCAGGCGATCGCCGACATGCAGAAGGACGGCGCCGGATTTGCCGGCTTCGCCACGTGGCTCGATCTCACGCCGGCGCACCCCGACATGCTGGCGGTGCCGGATCCGGATTCGGTGATCCAGCTGCCGTGGAAGCCGGAGGTAGCCTGGGTGGCGGCTACGTGCGTGATGGACGACAAGCTCGTCGACCAGGCGCCGCGCAACACGCTGAAGCGCCTGATCGAAGAGGCCGCCCGCGACGGCATGCATGTCAAGACCGGCATCGAGGCCGAGTTCTTCCTGATCTCGCCGGACGGCAGCGCTATCTCCGACCAGTACGACACGGCGTCGAAACCCTGCTACGACCAGCAAGCGGTGATGCGCCGCTACGACGTGATCGCCGAGATCTGCGACCATATGCTGGCGCTGGGCTGGGGTCCGTACCAGAACGACCATGAGGACGCCAACGGCCAGTTCGAGATGAACTGGACCTTCGATCACGCGCTGGCGACCGCCGACAAGCACTCTTTCTTCAAGTTTATGGTCAAGTCAGTTGCGGAAAAGCATGGGCTGCGCGCGACTTTCATGCCCAAGCCCTTCCAGGGCCTGACCGGCAATGGCTGCCATGCGCACATCTCGGTGTGGGACGAGACCGGCAAGACCAATGTCTTCGCCGACAATTCGGAGGAGCTCGGCCTGTCCGCCAAGGGCAGGAACTTCCTCGGCGGCATCATGAAGCATGCTTCGGCACTTGCCGCGATCACCAATCCGACGGTCAACTCCTACAAGCGCATCAACGCGCCGCGCACCATTTCGGGCGCCACCTGGGCGCCGAACACGGTGACCTGGACCGGTAACAACCGTACCCACATGGTGCGCGTGCCGGGACCGGGCCGCTTCGAGCTGCGTCTGCCGGACGGCGCCGCCAATCCCTATTTGCTGCAGGCAGTGATCATCGCTGCCGGCCTCGACGGCATCCGCTCGAAGGCCGATCCCGGCAAGCGCTACGACATCGACATGTACCAGTTCGGTCATACCGTGACGGATGCGCCGAAACTGCCGCTCAACCTGCTCGATGCGCTGCGTGAGTTCGACAAGGACAAATCGCTGAAGGCGGCGCTGGGTGAGGAATTTTCGTCGGCATATCTAAAGCTGAAGCAACAGGAATGGAATTCCTATACTTCGCACTTCACGCAGTGGGAGCGCGACCACACGCTGGACATCTAAAGCCCGTCGGCCGTGCAATCCGATGCGATAGAGAAGAGTCGGCGTGGGCGAGCGGCCTCGGAATGATTTCATGAAATACTCGATCTTCTCGCTCGCCCGTGCCGCCCTCTCCGGCCACAAGACCTGGAAGCCGACCTGGCGGGACGCGGCGCCGAAGGATCGCTACGACGTGGTGATCATCGGCGGCGGCGGGCACGGGTTGGCGACGGCCTGGTTCCTCGCCAGCGAGTTTGGCATCCGCAACGTCGCCGTGCTGGAGAAGGGCTGGATCGGCTCCGGCAATGCCGGCCGCAACACCACCATCATCCGCTCCAATTACGGCCTGCCCGGCAACACCGGCTTCTACGAACTGTCGATGAAGCTGTGGGAGCGGATGGAGCAGGATTTGAACTACAACGCGATGGTCAGCCAGCGCGGCGTCATCAACCTCTACCATTCCGACGCGCAGCGCGACGCCTTTGCCCGACGCGGCAACACCATGCGCCTCAACGGCATCGATGCCGAGCTGCTCGACCAGGCGGCGCTCAGGAAAATGATGCCGTTCCTGAACTTCGACAATGCGCGCTTCCCGGTGCAGGGCGGGCTGTTGCAGCGGCGCGGCGGCACGGCGCGTCACGATGCCGTGGTCTGGGGCTACGCGCACGCGGCGAGCGAGCTCGGCGTCGACATCATCCAGAACTGCGAAGTCACCGGCTTCATGCGCGACACCAACGGCAAGGTCTCCGGCGTCGAGACCTCGCGCGGCCGGATCGGCGCCGGCAAGGTCGGCATGGCGGTCGCGGGCAGTTCCTCACGCGTCGCGGCGATGGCCGGACTGCGCCTGCCGATCGAGAGCCATGTACTGCAGGCCTTCGTCTCCGAAGCGATCAAGCCGCTCCTGCCCAACGTCATGACCTTCGGCGCCGGGCATTTCTATGTCAGCCAGTCGGACAAGGGCGGGCTGGTGTTCGGCGGCGACATCGACGGCTACAACTCCTATGCCCAGCGCGGCAATCTGCCTGTCGTGGAGGATGTTTGCGAAGGCGGCATGGCGCTGATCCCGATGATCGGCCGCGTGCGGCTTCTGCGCCAGTGGGGCGGCATCATGGACATGTCGATGGACGGCTCGCCGATCATCGACAAGAGCCCGGTCGACGGCCTCTATCTCAATGCCGGCTGGTGCTATGGCGGCTTCAAGGCGACGCCTGGCTCCGGCTTCGTCTTTGCTCATCTCATCGCCCGCGATCAATCGCACAAGGAAGCCGCCCGCTTCCGCCTCGACCGGTTCCAGCGCGGCGCCATGATTGACGAGAAGGGCCAGGGCGCCCAACCGAACCTCCATTGAAGACCCGACCATGCGCATAGTCTGTCCCTTCTGCGGCGAACGCGAACTCGGCGAGTTCACCTATCTCGGCGACGCCAAGCCGCAGCGCCCGCCTGCCGATGCCGGTGAAGACGCCGTCTACGACTACGTCTACCTGCGCGACAACATCGCCGGTGTGATGAGCGAGCATTGGTATCACGGCGGCGGCTGCCGGGCCTGGCTGAAGGTCACGCGCAACACGCTGACGCATGAGATTTCTTTGGTTGAGGCCGCCGCCGGCGTTGGAGCGAGGCAGGGTGCGAAATGAGTCTCACGCTCCAGGTCGGCGCCGCCCCTCACCTGCCTGCCGGCATCCTCTCCCCGTATAGTGACGGGGAGAGGGGCGCTCTCGCCAACTGTTTCGCCAATCGCCAGCGTTGCAAGATAAGAGCCGGCATCGGGGCCAGCCCACTTCTCCCCGTCTCTATACGGGGAGAAGTGCCCGGCAGGGCGATGAGGGGCAGCGCTGCCCTTCACCGTGATATCGAACCGAGAGGGTGACATCGTGACCTCTCAAGCCAATCGCCTCTCAACTGGCGGCCTTATCGACCGCTCGACGCCGCTGAGCTTCCGCTTCGACGGCAAGACACTCTCCGGCTTCCAGGGCGATACGCTTGCCTCGGCGCTCGTCGCCAACGGAGTCAAGCTGGTCGGCCGCTCGTTCAAATATCACCGCCCGCGCGGCATCCTGACGGCGGGCTCGGAAGAGCCCAACGCGCTGGTCGAGCTGCGCAGTGGCGCGAGGCGCGAGCCGAACACCAAGGCAACGACCGCCGAGCTCTATGAAGGGCTCGAGGCCGCCAGCCAGAACCGCTGGCCGTCGCTCGATTTCGACGTCATGGCGGTCAACCAGCTCTTCGCGCCGATTTTCGTCGCCGGCTTCTACTACAAGACCTTCATGTGGCCGGCGAAATTCTGGGAAGCGATCTACGAACCGGCGATCCGCCGCGCCGCCGGCCTCGGCCGCGCGGCGGGCATTCCCGATCCCGATCGCTATGACAAAGCGTGGGCGCATTGCGACGTGACGATCGCCGGCTCCGGTCCGGCCGGCGTCGCCGCCGCCCTTGCCGCCGCGCGCTGCGGCGCGCGCGTCATCCTGTGCGAGGAGGATTTTGTCCTCGGCGGGCGCTTGCTGGCCGATGGCGGTACGATCGACGGGCTGCCGGCGGCCGAATGGATTGCCCGTACCCTGGACGAACTCGCGGCGATGCCGGACGTTCGCATCATGACGCGCACGACGCTGTTCGGCGTCTATGACGGCGGTACCTATGGCGCGATCGAGCGCGTCAACGACCATCTGTCCCTACCGCCGGAGCATCAGGTGCGGCAGCGGCTTTGGCGTATCGCCGCCAAGCGCTGTGTCGTCGCGGCGGGCGCGATCGAACGTCCCATCGTCTTCGCCGGCAACGATACACCTGGCGTGATGATGGCCTCCGCCATGCGCAGCTACATCAACCGCTACGCCGCTGCACCGGCGCGACGCATTGCGCTGTTCACCAACAATGAGGATGGCTGGCGCACGGTGGAGGCGGCGATCGCAGCCGGACTGCAGGTTGCTGCGGTGATCGATGGGCGGCCAGACGTTTCGCCGGCCCATCGCTCGCGTGCCGGCAAGGGCGGCTTCCCGATTCTCAACGGCTCAGTCAGCGGCGTTGACGGCGGCAAGAGCGGTGTGCGCAAGATTTCCGTATCGCTGACCGGCGGCGCGCGCGCCGAAGTCGAGGCCGACGGGCTTGCCGTCTCCGGCGGCTGGAACCCGGCGGTCGGCCTCACCTCCTATCATCGCGGCCGGCCGAGATGGCGCGACGATATCGCCGCCTTCGTGCCGGACGGCGCGCCGCCCGGCATGGTGGCGGCAGGCGCGGCGAACGGCGCCTTCGGCCTTGGCGCCTGCCTGCGGGAAGGTTTCGAGGCAGGTGCGGCAGCGGCGCGCGATACGGGACGGAGCGGCAACGCCGGATCGGCGCCCCTCGCCGACGACGAGGCCTTTTCGCTGACGCCGCTCTGGCATGTCGCCGGCAAAGGCAAGGCCTTCGTCGACCAGCAGCATGACGTGACGGCGTCCGATGTCGCGCTGGCGCAACGCGAGGGTTTCGAGTCGGTCGAGCATCTGAAGCGCTACACGACGCTCGGCATGGCGACCGACCAGGGCAAGACTTCGAATGTGGCCGGCCTCGCGATCATGGCGGCGGTGAGCGGCAAATCCATTCCCGAAACGGGCACGACCATCTACCGGCCGCCTTATGTGCCGGTCGCCATCGGCGCCTTCGCCGGCCACCACCGCGACGAGAATTTCCATGCGACGCGGCTGACGCCGTCGCATCACTGGGCGGCCGAACAGGGCGCGGTGTTCGTCGACACCGGCCTGTGGAAACGCGCGCAATGGTATCCGTTGCCCGGCGAAAAAGACTGGCTGGAATCGGTCACCCGCGAGGTCAAGGCGGTGCGAAGCGGCGTCGGCTTCTGCGATGTCTCGACGCTGGGCAAGATCGACGTGCACGGCCCGGATGCCGGAGCCTTCCTGGACCGCGTCTATATCAACGCGTTCTCCAGCCTCGCAGTCGGCAAGGCGCGTTATGGACTGATGCTGCGCGAGGACGGTGTCGTCTATGACGACGGCACCACCTCGCGCCTGGCCGAGGACCATTATTTCCTCACAACCACGACCGCCAAGGCCGGGCTGGTGATGCAGCATCTGGAATTCTGCCGCCAGGTCCTATTCCCCGAACTCGACGTGCAGCTGACCTCGGTCTTCGACCAGTGGGCGCAATTCTCCATCGCCGGTCCGAAGACCCGCGATCTGCTGAAGGAGATCGTCGATCCGGCCGAGGACCTGTCGAACGAAGGCTTTCCGTTCATGGGCGCGCGCGAAGTCAAGCTGCGCGGCGGCCTCAAGGCGAGGCTGTTCCGGATCTCCTTCTCCGGCGAGATGGCGTTCGAGATTTCGGTGCCGGCGCGCTACGGCGAGGCTCTGGCGCGCAACCTGCTGATCGCGGGAAAGCCGTTCGGCGTGACGCCTTACGGCACCGAGGCGCTCGGCGTGATGCGCATCGAAAAGGGCCATGTCGCCGGGCCGGAGCTCAACGGCACCACAACGGCTGCCGATCTCGGTCTCGGCAAGATGATGTCGACCAAGAAGGATTTCATCGGCCGCGTCATGGCCGGCCGTGAAGCACTCGTCGCGCCGAACCGGCAGGTGGTCGTCGGCATCAAGCCGACCGACAAGGCGCGCCGCCTACGCTCCGGCGCGCACATCGTTCCCAACGGCGAGACCCCCGGACCAGACAACGACCAGGGCTATGTCACCTCGGTCTGCTTCTCGCCGGTGCTCGACCAGTGGATCGGGCTCGGCCTCGTCGAGCGCGGCCGCGAGCGCATCGGCGAGATCGTGCGCGCGCATGATCCGCTGCGCGGCGAGGAGTACGATGTCGAGCTCTGCAATTCCGTCTTCTACGATCCGGATGGAGCGCGCCAGCGTGGCTGATTTTTCCTGGAACATCCGCAGCCCGCTCGAGCGCGCCCTGGTCGCCGGCCGTTATGGCGCGCCGGGCGAAGCCGGCGTGTCGCTGACCGAGATCCGCAATTTCGACCTCGTTCAGGTGATGGCGCGGCGCGGCAAGGTGGCCGAGACGGTCAATGCCGCGAAGGCTCGCTTCGGCGTCGGCGCGCCGGAAACACCCGAGGCGGTCGACACGGCCGACGCGACGCTGATCTGGTCAGGACCGGACCAGTTCCTGGTGCTGTCGAGAGGCGGCGGGCAAAGGATGGAGACCCTTGCCCGCGTGTTTGCCGGTTTGGCCTCGCTTTCCGATCAATCACATGCGCGCGCGTTGATCAGCGTTTCCGGCGACAAGGCGCGCACGATGCTGGCCAAGCTGTCCTCGATCGACCTGCACCCCGAAATATTCCCGGTCGGCACGGCAGCCGCCACCTCGATCGACCATACCAGCGTGACGCTCTGGCGCGGGAAGAACCGACAAGGCGGCCGGGCCGTGTTCAACCTCTTGCTATTCGCAACCTTCGCCGAGAGCCTGTGGCATACGATGCTCGACTCGGCTGCGGAGTATGGCGTGACGATCGCGCATTCCGAGGAAGTGGCGTAGGCGCCTCGCCGAGCGCGCCGCGGCGGCGAGAGGCGTTCTTTCGATGCGCATCATCCGCCACCGGCTTTCGCCGATGGCGGATGATTCGAGGTTGCCATCTTCTTATTCCGCAGCCAGCGCCAGCTGCGGTCTTTCGATGCCTTCGACCTGTTCCGGCTCCTGCGCCTGCTCGCCTGTCTTGGCCGTCTTGGGCTCGCGGCCGAAGAACAGGGCATAGCCCGCCGGCAGCACCAGGATGGTGAGCACGGTGGCGACGAGAATGCCGCCCATCATGGCGTAGGCCAGAGGCCCCCAGAAGACGGCGCGCGAGATCGGGATCAGCGCAAGCACCGCGGTCAGCGCCGTCAGCATGATCGGGCGGAAGCGGCGCACCGCAGCGCCAACGATCGCTTCCGATCGATCCATGCCGGCGGCGATGTCCTGGTCGATCTGGTCGACCAGGATGATCGAGTTTCGCATGATGATGCCGAGCAGCGCTATGACGCCGAGGATGGCGACAAAGCCGAACGGCGCCCCGCTGATCAGAAGGGCTGCCGCGGCGCCGATGATGCCCAGCGGGCCGGTGGCCAGCACCAGCATCGACTTGCCGAAATGCTGCAGTTGGACCATCAGCAAGATGACGATGACGGCCAGCATGATCGGTGCCTTGGCGGCGATCGAGGCCTGGCTTTCGGCCGAGTCCTCCGCGCCGCCCTGGATCTGGATCTTGTAGCCGGGGGCAAGGCCGGCGCGCAGGTCCTTCATGTCGTTGTACATCTTGGTGACGACGTCGTTCGACTGCACGCCATCCGGCAACGTGGCGCGCACGCTGATGGTCGGCAGACGGTCGCGCCGCCACTCGATGCCCTGCTCCATCACGGGCACCACTTTCGCCACCTGGGACAGGGGCACGGAACCGCCGAAGTCGGTCGGGATGTAGACGGAGTCGACCGAGGACAGCAGATGACGGGTCGCCTCCGGCTCGCGGGCGACGATCGAGACCGTCTCTTCGCCGTCGCGGAAATCGTCGAGCGGCGCACCGGACATGGTTGCCTGCAGCATCTGGCGAATGCGCTGCGATGTGACGCCTAGTGCCCGGGCTCGGTCCTGGTCGACCACCAGCTTCATCGCCGGCACCGGCTCCAGCCAGTCGTCATGGACGGCGCCGAGCAGCGGGTTTGCTTCGAACCTTGCCTTCACCTCGTCGGCGATGCGGCGCACCTCCTGGCGATCCGGACCCATGATGCGCATTTGCACCGGCCAGCCGGTCGGCGGCCCGAGGAACAAACGATCGACCTTGGCGCGGATCGACGGGAAGTCCTTGGCGAGGATGCCTCGCATCTTGACGATCAGCCGCTCGCGCGCCGGCTCGTCCTTGGCCATCACCAGAAGCTGGGCAAAGTTCGGATTGCGAAGCTGCTGGTCGAGCGGCAGGAAGAAGCGCGGAGCGCCCTCGCCGATATAGGTAGCGATGAAGCGCTTGTCCTGGTCGTCCATCATCTTCGCTTCGAGCGCCTTGGCTTGGTTCTCGACTTCCTTGATCGAGGTACCTTCCGGCAGCCAGAGATCGACCAGAATTTCCGGACGTGACGACTGCGGGAAGAAGTTCTGCGGGATGAACTGGAAGGCCCAGAGGCTGGTGCCGAAAGTGACCAGCGTCATCGCCAGCACGATGATGCGGTGGCGCACAGCCCAGGTGACCGTCGCACGCAGCCGCCGGTAGAAGCCGGTGTCGAAAACGTCGTGGTGGGTGCCGGCGTGCTTGCGCTGCTTCAGGATCATGTAGCCCAGCCACGGCGTGAAATAGACCGCGACGAACCACGACACGACCAGTGCGATGCCGACGACATAGAACAGCGTGCGCACATATTCGCCCGCGGTGGAGGCCGCGAAGCCGACCGGGATGAAGCCGGCGGTGGTGATCAGCGTGCCGGTCAGCATCGGGAAGGCGGTCGAGGAATAGGCGAAGCTCGCCGCCTCGATCTTGACCAGCCCCTCCTCCAGCTTGCGCTCCATCATCTCGACGACGATCATGGCGTCGTCGACCAGCAGACCGAGCGCGATGATCAGCGCGCCGAGCGAGATGCGCTGCAGGTCGATGCCGATCTCGTACATGATGGCGAAGGTGGCGGCTAAAACCAGCGGGATGGCGATCGCGATCACCAGGCCGGAGCGCCAGCCGATCGACAGGAACGAGACGACGAGAACGATCAGCAACGCTTCGCCGAGCGCCTCCATGAATTCGTTGACGGCATCCTTGACCACCTCCGGCTGGTCGGAGATCTGGTCGACCGCAACGCCATAGGGCAGACCTTCCTCGAAGCGCTTGTAGGTCGCCTCGACATCCTTACCGACGTCCCTGACATTGAAGCCCTTGGCCATGACGACGCCGACCTGGACGCTTTCGTGGCCGTTGAAGCGGTACTTGCGCTCATAAGGGTCCTCGAGGCCGGAAGAGACCGTGGCGATGTCGCCAAGACGCGTCACCTGATTGCCGGCGCGCAGCCTCAGCTCGCGGATATCGGCGGCCTTGGTGACGTCGCCCTCGACCGAGATGCGAACCGAGCGCAGGCCGGTATCGACCGAGCCCGCCGGATCGACGGCGTTCTGCCCTTTCACGGCATTCTGCAGGTCAAGCACCGTCAGGCCGCGCTCGGCGAGCGCCTTGGAGGACACATCGATATAGATCTTCTCGGGCTGGTCGCCAATGATGACGGCCTTTTCGACGCCCGGCGTCGCCAGCAGCATGTCGCGCGCCTGAACGGCGAATTTCTTCAGCTCGGGATAGGTGAAGCCGTCGCCGCTGATCGAATGCAGCGTGATGAAGGTGTCGCCGAACTCGTCGTTGAAATAGGGGCCGAGCAGGCCCTGCGGCAGTTCGTTGGCAATATCGCCGACCTTCTTGCGCACCTGGTAGAAGGCATCCTTCACCTCCTCGGCGTTGGTGTCGCCCTTTACCTGGAGCGTGATGATGGCGCTGCCGGCGCGGGTGTAGGAGCGGACAAAGTCGAGATGCGGCGTCTCCTGCAGCTTGCGCTCGATCTTGTTGACGACCTGGTCTTCCATGTCCTGGATCGAGGCGCCCGGCCAGACTGCCTGCACGACCATGACGCGGAAGGTGAAGTCCGGGTCTTCCTTCTGGCCCATGCGCATCAGGCCGAGCGCGCCGGCGAGGATGATGAGGCCGAACAGGAAGCGCGCGATGCTCGGATGCCCGATCGCCCAGCGCGAGAGATTGAAGGGACGCTTTTCAGTGCTGCTGTCCGTGGTCATGGCGCAGGTCCAGTTCAATTGGCGGCAAGGCAGCATGCCTTGCGGCTCATGAGTTCTCGGTGGGCTTCCGGGCGGCGAGCACCTCAAGCGGAGAGAGACTCGCAATCGCGCTCGACGCGGCCGTGGTGCGGGGGATACCAATGCAGCGTCTCGTCGATCGGGCGATTTCGCCGCCCGGAACCCATGCCCTGCCCGGCTCGCGGCTCACGGCAGCGAGGTCGGGAAAGGCGTTCTTTCGCCTGGTTAGCGCAGGCTGCTGGTGGCGGCGACGTCATCCTCCGCCGAGGCGGACTGCTGGGCGGCATCGCCGGAAGGCTTCACTTTCAGATTGTCGGTCATGAACTGTGTGCCGGCGGCCACCACCACGTCGCCCTGCTTCAAACCTTCGGCAACGGCAACGCCGTCGGCGGTGAAGTTCGCCACCTTGATCGGGCGCGGATGCACCGTGTCGGACGCGCGGTCGACCGTCCAGACGATGTGCTTGCCGTCCTTCTCAGCCATGGCGGTCAGCGGGATAGACACCAGCTGCGCCTTGCTGCCGACGGTCGCCGCGACATTGGCGGTCATGCCGAGCAGCACCCGCGGATCGTTGGGCAGCGACACCCGGACCGCGAAGGTGCGCGACTGCGGGTCGGCGCTGCCGGCCACCTCGCGGACCTTGCCGTCAAGGGTCAGCGCCTCGTCGGACCAGAAGCTCGCCTTGACCTCCTTGCCCGGGCGGAAGCCGGCGATGTCCATTTCCGGCACCGCGATCAGCACTTCCTTCTCACCGTCGACGGCAACCGTCATGACCGGCGTGCCGGCGCCGACCACCTGACCGATATCGGCCGAGATGGCGGTGACGATGCCGGCCTTGCTGGCCTTGAGATCGGTGTAATGGACCTGGTTCTGCGCCTGGGCCAGGGTCGAACGGGCGGCATCGCGCGTCGCCACGGCCTGATCATAGCTCAGAACGGCCTGATCGAGCTGCGACTTAGGCGCGAAGTTCTTGGCATAGAGCTGCTCGGCGCGCTTCCTGGCGAGATCGACGGTCTCGACCTGCCGCTCGGCGGCGTCGAGGCTCGCCTCGGCGCTCTTCACCGACAGCTCGTAGTCGGAGGGGTCGACGCGGGCAAGCACGTCGCCCTCGTTCACATGCTGGCCGATGTCGACGAGACGCTCGGTGACCTTGCCGGCGATGCGGAAGCCGAGATTCATCTCGGTGCGGGCGCGCACCGAACCGGAATAGTCGAGCTGGCGCGTGGTCTCGGCCTCGCCGATCTCGACGACCTTCACCGGCCGGATGACTTCCTGGGTTTCCGCTTTCTTCTCTTGGCTGCAGCCGGTAAGCCCGAGCGCCGCGACAACGACGCCGACGACTGGGAGGCCGGCGGCCGGCAGCCTGCGGAGGATGGAACTGGACAAAGACACCTTAGCACTCCCGAACTGGAGATAAACGTCGACCGGCACCCGGCGGGGCAGCGGCTATTTCAAGGCTCTGATTGCGTAGTCGATAAGGTCGTCCGGCATTGCCCGGTTGGTCTTGGCAAGGCACTGGGCGACCATCTGCGGATGGCACAGGATGACGGTGGAGGCGCCGAAACAGCGAGAGGCGATCACCGGGTCCTGCTTCCTGAACTCGCCGGCCTCTATGCCGTCGCGGATGACGTCGGCGAGCAGGTCGTGGATGCGGTCGACATGCTTGTCGATGACGCCCCAGTCGCGCTCGAGCGCGACGATCACCATCTCATGCACCTTCTGGTCGTCGAGCATGACTTCCAGCGTCATCTTGTACTGGGCGTGAACGTAACGGCGCAGCCGCTCCTCCGCGCTAATCGGCAGGCGCGAAATCTCGTAGGCCATCGCGTAGCTGGCGCCGAGCATGCGGCCGCAGACGGCCTGGTGGATTTCGACCTTAGAGGCGAAGAAGCGGTAGATGTTGGCCGGCGACATGCCGAGCTCGCGGGCAATGTCGGCAACGTTGGTCTTGCCGTAGCCGTAATGCCGGAACAGGCGCTCGGCACAGTCGAGAATGCGCGTCACATTCTCCTGTCTGGCGGGGTCGGCCACGATGTTGGCGGCTTCTGACATGGTGCTTTCGATTTACGAGTGACGAATTTCAATTTTCGTCACTCGTAAATCGAAAGCAGCAAAGAGTCAACGCGGAATCGATATACGCGTACAAAATGGTGACAGATGGTGACAGTTGCGAGGGGCCAATGAGCGACGTTGGCGGTTGGCCAATGACGCCCTGTGCCGTCCTCATCCTAGGGCGAAGCAAGGAGCGAAGCGACGCGCACAGACGTCGCGGCTGCTGGCGCAAGCTGTCGACATCAAGGCCATGTTGGAGGGAGTGAACTACGCCCCCTTCGCCATTTCCCTCAACCTGAACTTCTGGATCTTTCCCGTAGACGTCTTCGGAATGTCGGCGAACACCACCGCCTTCGGGACCTTGAAGCGGGCGAGCAACCCACGGCAATGCTCGATGATCTCGGCCTCGGTCGCAACCTTGCCGGGCTTCAGCTCGACATAGGCGACAGGCACCTCGCCCCATTTCTCGTCTGCGCGGGCAACCACTCCGCAAGAGGCGACGGACGGGTGCTTGTAGAGCGCGTCCTCGACCTCGATGGACGAGATGTTCTCGCCGCCTGAGATGATGATGTCCTTGGAGCGGTCCTTGAGCTGGATGTAGCCGTCCGGGTGCATGACACCGAGATCGCCGGAGTGGAACCAGCCGCCGGCAAAAGCCTCGTCGGACGCCTTGCGGTTCTTCAGATAGCCTTTCATAACGATATTGCCGCGGAACATGACCTCGCCGATGGTCTGGCCGTCGGCCGGCGTCTCGACCATCGTCTCGGGGTTCATCACGGTCAACCCTTCCAGCGCGGCATAGCGCACGCCCTGGCGCGCCTTCTTCGCCGTCCTCGGGCCCTTCTCCAGCTCGTCCCACTCATTGTGCCATTCGTTGACGACGGCCGGCCCATAGGTCTCGGTCAGGCCGTAGAGATGGGTGACGGCGAAGCCGGCATCGGCCATGCCGGAAAGCACCGCCTCGGGCGGCGGCGCGGCGGCCGTGTTGAAGGTGACGGTCTGGGCAAACTGGCGCTTGTCCTCGTCTTTCGCGTTGATCAGCACCGACATAACGATCGGCGCGCCGCAAAGATGGGTAACGCGATGGTCGGCGATGGCGTCATAGATCGGCTTTGCCCGTACCCAGCGCAGGCAGACATGGGTGCCGGCCTGCACGGCGAGCGTCCAGGGAAAGCACCAGCCGTTGCAGTGGAACATCGGCAGCGTCCAGAGATAGACGGCGTGCTTGGCCATGCCCGCGTGGATGGTGTTGGTGTAGGCCATCAGGGCCGCGCCGCGATGATGGTAGACGACGCCCTTCGGATTGCCGGTCGTGCCGGAGGTGTAGTTGAGCGAGATGGCGTCCCACTCGTCGTCGGGCATCGACCATGCAAAAGCCTCGTCGCCGCCGGCGACGAAGTCCTCATAGTCGAGCGTGCCGATCTGCTGGCCCTTCGGATAGGGCGCATCGCCGGCGTAGTCGGGGTCGTCATAGTCGATGACCAATGGCTTGGCCTTGGCCGATGCCAGCGCCGCCCTGACCACGCCCGAGAACTCGCGGTCGACGATGAGCACCTTGGTGTCGGCATGGTCGAGCTGGAAGGCGATGACCGCGGCATCGAGGCGGGTGTTCAGCGAATGCAGCACCGCCTTCACCATCGGCACGCCGAAATGCGCCTCCAGCATCGGCGGCGTGTTCGACAGCATCACCGTTACCGTATCCCCCTTGCCGATGCCATGCCTCGACAGCGCCGAGGCGAGCTTCAGCGACCGCCGCCAGAAATCGCGATAAGAGATGCGCTGGCTGCCGTGGATAATGGCGACATGGTCGGGATAGGTCTTGGCCGCCCGCTCAAGGTAGGTGAGCGGCGTCAGCGGCTGGTGGTTGGCGGCGTTCCGTTCGAGATCCTGTTCGTAGGGATTGGCCATCCCATCCTCCCCAAAAGTCTTTTCGAGCTTTCTAACCGCAGGCCCGCGATCATGCCATCCCCCTGAACGACCGGGAAATGCTATGACATGAGTGCTCGGTAGAAGGGCAGCCCCGAACATGCCGGCGCCGGAGGACGAATAACCCAGCCGGCTGGATTTGACTTTTGTCGAGAGCCGTGACTAATGTCAGCCGAGGAGGCGGCATGGCGATCCGACCGGCAGAACAGCTCATCCACAAGGCCGCCTGGCTTTACTATGCGCATGGCCTTCGCCAGGACGAAGTGGCGAACCAGCTCAAGATTTCGCGCGCATCGGTCGCCATGTATCTTCGCAAGGCGCGCGAGACCGGCATCGTCAACATCTCGACCTCGACGCAGCTTTTCACCGACGATGTCATGGCGCGCAGGCTGGAGGACGCCTTCAAGCTCGACGCCGTCTGGATAGCGCCGGAAAACGCCTATGTCGCCGACCCGTCGACCGACATCGCCGTCCTGGCGGCGAGCGTCTTCCTGGAACTGGTGAAGAAGGGCGACCGCATCGGCGTCGCCTGGGGCCGCACGGTCTACACCATCGCCGACATCATGTCCTATGCCGATCTGCAGGACGTCACCGTGGTGCAGCTCTGCGGCAACCTCGGCGCGCCCTATTCATATCGACCCGATCAGTGCACGATGGAGATCGCGCGGCGGCTGAACGCCAAGGGTCTGAATTTTTACGCGCCGCTGGTGCTGTCCACGGAAGAATTGGCAGAGGGCCTGCGCGCCGAGCCGGTGATCCGCGACCAGCTTGCCGGCATCAGCGACTGCGATGTCGCGCTCTATTCCGTCGGCGCCGTGGACGCCGACAGCCATCTGGTCAAATGCGGCGCGCTGACGCCGGCCGAAATGGCCGCGCTCCGCAAGGAAGGCGCGGCCGGCGTCATCGCCGGACAGATCATCGATGCAAGCGGCGAGGCGCTCGACTGCAGCTACAACCGGCGGGTCATTTCCGCCGAGCTCGCCTCGCTGCGCGCCATCGGGAAGCGGCTGATGGTGGTGCAGGAGGACAGCAAGTTCGAGCCGCTGCTGGCCGCAATCGCCGGCGGCCTCTGCACGCATCTGGTGGTCGGCGCACATATGGCGGGGCGCCTCCTCGATCACGCCGGCGCGGTCAGCAAAAAGGCCTCGTAGGAAACCACCCTCGCCGCGTCTGTCATCAAGACGTCGCGGCTTCCTGTTCATGAGCAGACACAATACGGAATCGGACGGAACGACATGAAGAACCTTTGGAACGACGCTGACGCGGAAAAGATGGTTGCCGACTACGCCAAGCAGGGCGTCCGCCGCGACCTTGCGCTGCGCGTCTACACGACCCGCCTGCTCGGCGGAGAGCCGCGGCTGGTGCTGCATGGCGGCGGCAATACCTCCTGCAAGACCAAGGCCACCGATCTGGTCGGTGACGAATGGGACGTGCTTTGCGTCAAGGGCAGCGGCTGGGACATGGCCGTCATCGAGCCGCAAGGCTTGCCGGCGGTGAAGATGGGCGCGCTGCTCAAGGCGCGCGCGCTGGACACGCTCTCCGACGAGGACATGGTGGCGCTGCAGCGTTCCAATCTCATCGACCCCGCCTCGCCGAATCCATCGGTCGAGACACTCCTGCACGCCTTTCTGCCGCTTAAATTCGTCGACCATACGCATTCAACCGCGATCCTTGCCATCGTCGACCAGGAGAACAGCAAGGCGCTGGTGAAGACGGTGTTCGGCGACAAAATGGGCTACGTGCCCTACATCAAACCGGGCTTCGAGCTCGCCAAGGTCGCGGCGGACGTTTTTGACGCCGACCCCAGCGTCGAAGGCCTGATCCTCGACAAGCACGGCATCTTCACCTTCGGCGACGATGCCAAGCAGGCCTATGACCGCATGATCCACTATGTGACCATCGCCGAGGACTATATCGCCAAGAACGGCAAGCCGCAGGCGACCAAGGCGGCGCTGCCGGTAAAGCTCGCCAAGGCGAGCGATATCGCGCCGACTCTGCGCGGCTCTGTCGCAGTGGCGCGCGGCGAAGGCCGCTTCGACCGCATGATCAGCCATTTCCGCACCTCGGATGCGATCGTCGATTTCATCAATTCGGCCAGGATCGCCGAGCTGGCCGGACGCGGCGTGTCGACGCCCGATCTTTCGATCCGCATCAAGACCGGACCGATGGCGGTCCCGGCTCCCGACGCCGACAAGCTCGGCGACTACAAGGCCGCCGTCCGCAGCCATGTCGAGGCTTTCGCCAAGGACTACCGCGCCTATTTCGAGACCAACGACGCGCTGGATGACGTCAAGCGCACCATGCTCGACCCGATGCCGCGGCTGACATTGGTGCC
Organism: Mesorhizobium sp. M1A.T.Ca.IN.004.03.1.1; assembly: GCF_003997555.1. Lineage (NCBI taxonomy): Bacteria > Pseudomonadati > Pseudomonadota > Alphaproteobacteria > Hyphomicrobiales > Phyllobacteriaceae > Mesorhizobium > Mesorhizobium sp. M1A.T.Ca.IN.004.03.1.1. Next base: position 636,433 of record NZ_RZTV01000002.1, read on the forward strand.
GGGCCTCGGCATGTTCGGCCACGGCCGCACGCTGAAGGACGCGAAAATCGCCTCCGATGTCGGCGAGATGTGGATCGAGGCGGTGCGCGGCGCGGAAGCCATCGGCAATTTCCAGCCGCTCTCCAAGGCCGACCTCTTCCCGCTCGAATACTGGTCATTGGAGCAGGCCAAGCTCGCCTCGAACAAGCCGAAGCCGCTGACCGGCCAGGTGGCGTTGATCACCGGCGGCGCCGGGGCGATCGGCGCCGCGACGGCGAAGCTGTTCGCCGCAAACGGTGCGCATGCGGTCATCGTCGATCTCGATCCGGCCAAGGCCGCGGAAGCGGCAAAGGCGGCGGGTAACAATTCGATCGGGGTCGGCGCCGACATCACCAGCCCGGCCGAGGTGCGCGCCGCCTTCGACAAGGCGGTCGCGGTCTATGGCGGCGTCGACATCCTGGTCTCGAATGCAGGCGCGGCCTGGGAAGGCCGGATCGGCGAAATCGACGACGCGCTGCTGCGCAAGAGCTTCGAGCTCAACTTCTTCGCCCACCAGTCGGCGGCGCAGAACGCGGTGCGCATCATGCTCGAACAGGGCACGGGCGGCGTGCTGCTGTTCAACACCTCCAAGCAGGCGGTCAATCCCGGGCCGAAATTCGGCGCCTACGGCCTTCCCAAGGCGGCGACGCTGTTTTTGTCGCGCCAGTATGCCCTGGACTACGGCGCCTACGGCATCCGCTCGAACGCGGTCAACGCCGACCGCATCCGGTCCGGGCTTTTGACCGACGCCATGATTGCCAGCCGCTCGGGCGCGCGCGGTGTCTCGGAAAAGGAATACATGTCCGGCAATCTGCTCGGCCAGGAAGTGACGGCCGACGACGTGGCGCAAGCCTTCCTGCATCAGGCACTGGCCGAACGCACCACGGCCGACGTGACGACGGTGGACGGCGGCAATATTGCCGCGGCGCTGCGCTGAAGAAACAAGGAGATCTCCCTGAGCGGCCCGTCGCTTTCCCAGAACGACGGACCACTCTCTCCGTGTCGCGACCCAGGTCAGGACTGAAGCCCATTTCACGTCTGCTGGAAAACTGCTCCAACCGGTCAAAATCCGCGCAAATCTTTTGCTTATTGCTCGAACAGCTTTAAGGGGGTGCCTTGCCCCTCGCTTGCGGGACACAAAGCTGGAGCCGCTATGCAATCCAGGGAAGTGCCTTATTTCAGCCAGTGGGAATCGCCCGGCATGACTCTGCCGCTGTTGGCGGAGGGACCATCGGCTCTGCACCGCGACCCGCTGTGGCGACGCTGGGCCGTGAATGTCTGCGGCATGGCCTGCCTGAAGATGATCCTTGCCGCGCGCGGCGAAATTCATCCGACGCTTGAGCTCGCCCGCGCCTGCACGGCCTATGGCGGCTATGTCGTCAATGAAGGCGACGGTACGATCAAGGGGCTGATCTACGAGCCCTTCGTCCGGTTCGTGCGCGAACGTTTCGGCCTGTTCGCCGAGACGATGACGAATGTCGATTCGGCCACGGTGCCCGGTCTGCTTTGCAAGTGGCGCTACTTCATCGCCTCGGTTCATCCAGCCATCCGCTGGCCCGAGCGCGAGCCGCCGTCGAAAGGCGGGCATCTGGTACTGGTGACGGCCGCCTCGCCAGGCGAAATCCGCTTCCACAACCCTTCGGGACACGTCAGGCAGAGCCAGGCGGACGTCGCCAGTTTCGACCGCTTTTTCGCCCGGCGCGGCATCGCCGTCGGTTTCTGATCCTTGAGCATTGTGGAGATGTCGATGGCCGAAAAAAGACTGCGTATTGGTGTGCTCTTTGGCGGGCGGTCCGCCGAGCACGACGTGTCGGTGCTTTCGGCGAACAATGTCATGGGCGCGCTGGAGCCGGGGAAGTACGATGCCGTTCCGATCTTCGTCACCCGCGAAGGGCAATGGCTGCTCAGCCGCTTCGAGGACGGCGCGCTGGCGACACCGTCGAACGGAGCGGAGGTCTGTCTGGTGCCCGGCGGGCATGGCCGAATGCTGGCCGTTCCGGCCGAAGGGCCGCCTTACGAGTTGCCCGCGATCGACATTCTGTTTCCCGTCCTGCACGGTCTCCATGGCGAGGACGGCGCCGCGCAAGGACTGGCGGAGGTGGCGCGCGTGCCGCTTGCCGGCTGCGGCATTCTCGGTTCGGCCACGGCGCTCGACAAGGATATCGCCGAGCGGTTACTGAAGGCGGCCGGCCTGCCCACGGCACGGTCCAGAACCATCCTGCCCGAGGCCGCGCCTGGCTTCGCGGAGATCGAGCAGGCGCTCGGACTCCCGGTCTTCATCAAGCCGGCCCGCCAAGGCTCTTCCGTCGGCGTCAGCAAGGTCTCCGACGAAACGGGCTATCAGGCAGCGCTCGCCGAAGGCTTCAGGCACGACGGCAAGCTGCTGGCGGAGGAATTCATCCGCGGCCGCGAGATCGAATGCAGCGTGCTTGAGGACACGGAAGGTGGCCTCTTCGTCTCCCGTCCCGGCGAGATCGTGCCGGCCGAAAGCCACGGCTTCTACAGCTATGACGCCAAATATATCGATAAGGATGGAGCAGCACTTAAGGTGCCCGCCGAATTGCCCGAGACGATCGAAGGCGAGATCCGCGAGACGGCGGCGAAGGCGTTCCGCGCGCTGGGTTGCGACGCGATGGCGCGCGTCGACTTCTTCGTGAGACCGGACATGACGTTCCTGATCAACGAGCTCAACACCATCCCGGGCTTCACCGACATCAGCATGTACGCCAAGGCGATGGCGGCAAGCGGCATCAGCTACCCGGAAGTCATCGACCGGCTGGTGGCGCATGGGCTGGCGCGTGCCGCCCGATCTACCTGAGCGACTCCGGCAATAAGAAGAGCGGCCCGGGAGCCGCTCTTCTGCCTTCAGGCGCGTGGCCTACTTCGCGTTGGGGTTCGGCATCCAGGCCGGCATGGCGACATCGGCATGGGCGAACTGCGGCAGCTTGGCCGACAGGTCTTCCATGTTCTTGATGTCCTTGTCGATAAGTTCCTTCTGGGTGATCAGCGTCGGCGGCACGATGACGTTGTGGCCGGGATCCTCGCCGGCGAGCAGCTGCGCCAGCGCGCGCACCGAGACCTGGCCGACGACTGCCGGGTTGGTGGCGGCGGTGGCGGCCCAGGCGCTGTCCGGCTCGCGCATCGCGGCGATGTCGGACGTCGAGATGTCGGCCGAGTAGATCTTGATGCCCTTGTTGAGGCCGGCCTCGTCGACGGCGATCTTCACCCCCTTGGCGAACTCGTCGTAAGGCGCGAACATCACCTTGATATCGGGATGCGCCTGCAGCACCGAGCGCGCCTGGTTGGCGACGGAATTGGCGATCGGATTGTCGAGCGTGCCGAACATGGCGACCTCGCTGATGCCGGAATGTTTCTTCTTCACGTCGACCCAGGTTTCGTTGCGGCGGTCGAGCGGGGCGATGCCGGCGACATAGACATAGCCGGCTTTCCAGGCGTCGCCATTGTCCTTGACCGCCTGTTCGAGCGCGAGGCGCGCGAGATCGCGGTCGGACTGCTCGATCTGCGGGATCTTCGGGTTCTCGACATTGACGTCGAAGGCGACGACCTTGATGCCCGCGTCGACGGCGCGCTGGGCGGCGTCCTTCATCGATTCCGTCAGGCCGTGCTGGATGATGATGCCCTGCACGCCGAGCGCGATCGCCTGGTCGACCATGTCGGCCTGGAGCGCTGCGTCCTGGCGGCTGTCCAGCACGCGCAGATCGACGCCGAGCGCCTTGGCCTGCGCCTCGACGCCGGAGAGATAGGCCTGGAAGAAGTCACCGGTGGAGAGATAGCGCACCAGCGCGATCTTGACGCCCGGCTTGTCGAATGGCGCCGGACGGTCCGCCGCCAATGCTGTGCCCTGCATGAGCAGCGCCGCGCCCGCGAGGCCGAGTGCGGCCTTCCCTAAAAGTCTCCTTGTGATGCTCACTTCGTCTTCCTCCGTTTTGTTCTCAATGCCCCGGTCGAAACTATCTCTTGCCCCTGCCGGAAAGGGCGAAGGTGAAGACAAGGGCGACGACGAGAACCGCGCCCTTGACGAAATCCTGCGTGTAGTAAGGGGCGTTCATCATCGTCAGGCCCTGCAGCAGGACGCCGACGAACACCGCGCCGACGGCCGTGCCGAAAGCGTTCGGCTTGGCGGCGCCGAGCACCGCGTAGCCGATAAGCGCCGCCGCTACTGCGTCGAGCAGCAAATTATTACCCGAGGCGATATCGCCGCGTCCAAGCCGGGCAGCGAGCAAAATCCCGCCGATCGAGGCAAAAACTCCCGAAATGACATAGGCCCAGATCTTGTATGCCTTGACAGGCGCGCCGGCCAGTTCGGCGGCGCGTTCGTTGCTGCCGACGGCATACATCATGCGGCCGAAGCGGGTGTATTCGAGGAAGAACCAGATGAGCGCGGCGAGCACGATGAGCACCACCACCGAGACCGGGATCAGGTTCGGAATGAAGAAGTCGATGCGGTGGCGGCCGAGCGCCAGGAAGGCTTCCGAGAACTTGCCGTGGGCGACCGAGCCGTCGGGCATCGTCATGCCGGTGGCGATCGAGCGGCCTTCGGTCGGAATGCGTTGCAGGCCGAGCAGCAGGAACATCATGCCGAGCGTCGCGAGCAGATCCGGCACGCGCATGTAGACGATGAGCCAGCCATTGATGAGGCCGACGACCGCGCCGATCACGAGGCAGGCGATGACGGCGACGACGGCGTTCTGCTCCAGCACAACCATGGCATAGGAAGCCGCCATCATGGCGCTGGTGGCGACCGAGCCGATCGACAGATCGAAGCCGCCGACGACAAGTGTCGCGGTGACGCCGAGTGCCAGCACGCCGGTGATCGCGACCGACTGGAAGATGAAGACGGCGCTTTGCGGCGAGGCGAAGCCGTCGGCGGCGATCGCGAAATAGGCGATCAGCCCGACCAGCAGGATGATGAAACCATAGCGGATGGCATAGTCGCGCAATGTCATCGAACGCCCCCGCGCTGCTGCCCTCTCCGCCAAACTGGAACTCATGCCTGCACTCCAAGTCTCGTCATCCATACGATCTCACGCCGCGCTGGTGAGCGGCCCGCCGGCCACCTCAGCCAGCAGCCGATCGAGATCGATGTCATCGTTCCTGTGCTCGCCGACGATCGCGTGCTCCGACATCACCAGGATGCGGTCGGCAGTCTCCAGGGCCTCGTCGATCTCGGTGACGAAGAGCAGTGTGGCGCGGCCGTCGGCGCTCGCCCTGAGCTTGGTTGCGATGTCGCGCCGAGCCGAGATATCGACGCCCTGGAACGGCTCGTCGAGGATGAGCAGGCGCGAGGCCTGCGACATCCAGCGCGCCACCATCACCTTCTGCTGGTTGCCGCCCGAAAGCGCGGAAAGCTCGTCCTTCTCGGAGCGGCAGACGATGCCGAGCTCGTCGATCTGGCGGCGTGCGGCAGCCCGTTCTGCCCGCTTCTTCATGACACCGAAGCCGGACATGCGCTTGAGAAACGGCAGGCTGATGTTGCGTTCGATGTTGAAGCCGCCGACGATGCCGCTCATCGCGCGGTCCTTGGCCACAAGGAAGGCACCGGCAGCGATCGCTTCGCGCGCGGATCCCGGTGCGTAGGGCTTGCCGTCCATATGCATGGTGCCGGCGAGCGGCCTGCGCACGCCGAACAAAGTTTCGGCGAGCGCCGTCTTGCCGACGCCGACCAGGCCGGTGATCGCCACCACCTCCCCGGCGCCGAGCGTCATCGAAATCGGTCTGGCGCCGGGCGCCAGCTGCAGGCCTTGGGCGGTGAAGACCGCGCGCGCCGAGCTTCTGGCAATGACCCGGTCGAGCAGGATCTTGCGGCCGAGCATGGCATTGACCGCACCCTCATAGTCGAGCGGCTTCCGGTCGAACACGCCGGAGACGACGCCGTCACGGATCGAGACGATGCGGTCTGCCAAGCGCCTGATGTCGGACATGCGATGCGAGATATAGAGGATCGCGACACCCTGCCCGCGCAGCCTGTCGATCAGCGCAAACAGCCGGTCGGCCTCGGCGCTCGACAGCGAGGAGGTCGGCTCGTCGAGGATCAGCACTTTCGGCTGGTGCGCCATGGCGCGGGCAATCGCGACCATCTGACGATCGGCGAGCGAGAGGTCCGCGACTCGTGCCTTAAGATCGAGCGTAAGCCCCATGCGGTCGGCCACGGCCCTGGCTTCGACGCGGACATTGGCGGGCTTGAACAGCAGCGATGCACCCTTGCCGCTCAGCCGGTCGAGGGTCAGGTTGGTGGCGACGTCGAGATCGGCGACAACGCCGTCATTGATGTTCTGATGAACGGTGACGACGCCGGCGCGGATCGCTTCTGCCGGCGAGCCGGGATCGAAGGCCTGGCCGGCGAGCCGCATCGTGCCGCCGCCGCGCGCGTAGACGCCGCTGACGATCTTGACCAGGGTGGATTTGCCGGCGCCGTTGGCGCCCATCAGCACGGTGACCTCGCCCGCATAGAGATCCAGCGCGATGCCGCCAAGCACCTCGTTCTGGCCGAAGGATTTCCTCAGGCCGCCCACACGGAACACGGCATCTGCGCCCATTCGTTCCTCCCTGATCCATGACGCTATGGGCTCACTCGGCAATTGTCAACACGATTGACAATTGCCAGAGCGCTCCCTAGCTTGGCCCGGCCGCCATGGCTCCGTTATCGTGGGACACCACGCGCAGGAGGGAGAAGGATGACCGGGAAGTTCGAAGCATTGTCGGTGGAGACGCTGCCGCAGCGCCTCGGCGAGACCACGGCGCTGACCGAGCGCATTGGCAAGGACGCCGGCCACTGGAAAGTACGCGAGGTCGGCGACGGCAATCTGAACCTCGTTTTCATCGTCGAGGGCGACCAGGGCGCGTCGGTGGTCAAGCAGGCGCTGCCCTATGTGCGCCTGGTCGGCGACAGCTGGCCGCTGCCTTTGAAGCGCGCTTTCTTCGAGTATCACGCGCTGACGAGGCAAGAGCGCCGAGCGCCAGGCTCGGTGCCGGCGATCTATTATTTCGACGAGGACCAGGCGCTTATTGTCATGGAGTATCTGGCGCCGCCCTACATCATCCTGCGTCGCGCGCTGATCGACGGCCGCGAGCTGCCGAACATTGCGCGCGACATCGGCCTGTTCATGGCCCGCACGCTGTTCCGCGGCTCGGACCTCTCAATGCCGACAAAAGAGCGCAAGGCCGATCTCGCGCTGTTCGCCGACAATGTCGAGCTCTGCGACATCACCGAGAACCTGGTGTTCTCCGATCCCTATTTCGACGCCGAGATGAACCGGCACACCAGCCCGCAGCTCGACCGCCTGGTGGCCGAATTGCGCGCCGACCGCGACCTCAAGGTCGAGGCGCAGCGGCTGAAGCACCTATTCGCCGCCAATGCCGAAACACTGCTGCATGGCGACCTGCATTCCGGTTCGATCATGGTGACCGACACCGAGACCCGGATGATCGATCCGGAATTCGCCTTCTACGGCCCGATCGCCTTCGACGTCGGCATGCTGCTCGCCAATTTCTGGATGGCCTTCTTCTCGCAGCGGGGCCATGAGCAGAAAGGTAGCCGGGATTCGATGCGCGCCTACCTGCTTAAGGTCACGGCCGAGAGCTGGGCGGTGTTCCGCGCCGAGTTTTCGCATTTGTGGCGAACCGAGCGCACCGGCATCCTCTACCAGAAGAGCCTGTTCGAGGATCAGGGCGACCTGCTCGGTTCCGAACAGGCGCTCGACCACATGCTTTCCGGCATCTGGACCGACCTGCTCGGCTTCGCCGGCATCGAGGTGCACCGACGTATCCTCGGTCTCGCCCACAATGCCGATTTCGAGACCATTGCCGACGCAGACCTTCGCGCCAAATGTGAAGCAAAGGCGCTGCGCTTCGGCCGCCACATCGCCGTGAACCGGCGTCAGATCCACAGCATCGACGAGGTCAACGCATTGGCCGCGCTGGTCGAACAGGAGAAGAGCCTTTGAACGTCGGCGAACGCCACTATCGTACAATTTGGCTCAGCGACGACAAACGCTCGGTCGAGATCATCGACCAGCGCTGGCTGCCGCATGAGTTTCGCGTCGAGACGATCGGAACCGTTCCCGGCATCGCCACTGCGATCCGCGACATGTGGGTGCGCGGCGCGCCGCTGATCGGCGTCACCGCCGCCTACGGCGTCGCCATCCAGATGACCGACGATCCCTCGGACGAAGCGCTCGACGCGGCGTGGGAGACGCTGCACAAAACGCGACCGACGGCGATCAACCTGCGCTGGGCGCTGGACGAGATGCGGCGTTTTCTGAAGCCGCTGGCGCCGGGAGAGCGCGCCGAGGCCGCCTACCGGCGCGCCGCCGAGATCGCAGACGAGGATGTCGGGCTCAATCGCGCCATCGGCGAGAACGGGCTTGCCATCATCAAGGAGATCGCGGCGAAAAAGAAGCCTGGCGAGGCGGTCAACATTCTCACCCATTGCAATGCCGGTTGGCTGGCGACGGTCGACTACGGCACCGCCACGGCGCCAATCTATCTGGCGACGGAAGCCGGCATTCCGGTCCACGTCTATGTCGACGAGACCAGGCCGCGCAACCAGGGCGCCCAGCTGACCGCCTGGGAAATGGCCGGCCACGGCGTGCCGCACACGCTGATCGTCGATAACGCCGGCGGGCATCTGATGCAGCATGGCGACATCGACATGGTGATCGTCGGCACCGACCGCACGACGGCCAATGGCGACGTCTGCAACAAGATCGGCACCTATCTCAAGGCTTTAGCCGCCGCCGACAACGACGTCCCTTTCTATGTCGCGCTCCCCTCGCCCACCATCGACTGGACGGTCGCCGACGGGCTTGCGGAAATCCCGATCGAGGAGCGCGCGAGTGACGAGGTTTCGCTGGTGTGGGGTAGGACGGCCGACGGCAAGGTCGCGCAGGTGCGCGTCTCGCCCGACGCGACGCCGGCGGCAAACCCCGCCTTCGACGTGACGCCGGCTCGGCTGGTGACAGGGCTGATCACCGAGCGCGGCGTGGCGAAGGCTTCGCGCGAGGCGCTGAAGGCAATGTTTCCCGAGCGCAGCTAATCTTAGCCCGGTGCTCTCGGCCGTGCTCACGCCGCACAACTATCATGAGAGCGCCGAGCACCGCCGCTTCTTCCACGAGCATTTTTTGGTGAAGGGCAAGGAAGCGGCGAAGGCCTGCGTCGAAATCCTTGCCGCGCGCGAGCGGATCGCCGCTTAGGCTCGACTCGGGCCGGATTTCAGCCCTGCAACAAGAATTGCGGCCGAAAGGGCTTCAAAAGGTTGCGGTAGGTCAGAAATCCGGCCAGAAGCAACGGGGCCGCCCGCCCGGGCGGCCTTTTCAAACACGGGCTCGAACCAGATACGGGAGACTATTCGTTGGCTCGCATCACACTGAGACAATTGCTCGACCATGCCGCCGAACAAGGCTATGGCGTGCCTGCCTTCAACATGAACAACATGGAACAGGGCCTCGCCATCATGGAGGCGGCCGAGGAGACCAAGTCGCCGGTCATCCTCCAGGCGAGCCGCGGGGCGCGCGCCTACGCCAATGATGTGGTGCTGGCCAAGCTGATCGACGCGCTGGTCGAGATCCACCCCGACATTCCGGTCTGCATGCATCTCGACCACGGCAACAACGAAGCGACCTGCGTCACCGCGATCCAGTACGGCTTCACCTCGGTGATGATGGACGGCTCGCTGAAGGAAGACGGCAAGTCGCCGGCCGACTACGCCTATAATTCCGGCATCACGCGCCGCGTCGTCGATATGGCGCATTGGGGCGGTGTCTCGGTGGAAGGCGAGATCGGCGTGCTCGGCTCGCTGGAGAGCGGCGGCGGCGAGCAGGAGGACGGCCACGGCGTCGAAGGCGCCATCAGCCACGATCAGTTGCTTACAGACCCGGTGCAGGCCGAGCAGTTCGTGCGCGACACCCATGTCGATGCGCTGGCGGTGGCCATGGGCACCAGCCACGGCGCCTACAAATTCTCGCGCAAGCCGGATGGCGCGGTGCTGGCGATGAACGTGATCGAGGAGATCCATCGCCGCCTGCCCAACATGCATCTGGTCATGCACGGCTCGTCATCGGTGCCGGAGGAGCTGCAGGAGATCATCAACAAATATGGCGGCCAGATGAAGCCGACCTGGGGCGTGCCGGTGGAAGAGATCCAGCGCGGCATCAAGCACGGCGTGCGCAAGATCAACATCGACACCGACAACCGCATGGCGCTGACCGGCGCGATCCGCAAGGTGCTGACCGAGAACCCTTCCGAGTTCGATCCGCGCAAATATCTGACGCCGGCCATGGCGGCGATGAAGAAGCTCTGCAAGGAACGTTTCGAGCAGTTCGGCACAGCCGGCAACGCGCCGAAGATCAAGCCGATCCCGTTGTCGGAAATGGCCAAGCGTTACAAGTCCGGCAGCCTCGACCCGAAGTTCGGCTGAGCCACCTCCTCCCGCGACCGGGTTCCAGCCGGTCGCGGGAGCACGCCCGCCCTCCCACGGCACCAGTTCCGCGGAACCTCACGTCATCGGCATTGGCCAAGGAACCATCCATAGCCGAGCTTAGTTGAACTGTCCTGACGCAATGGAGGGTGCGCCGACCGGCGTCGCCGACGGGAAATGCTCGAGCCGCTCTGCTGCGACATGCCGCTTCATCCGACATGGCCGGATCTCGTTGCGCGGCTGTTGCTGACGCTGGTCGCGGGCTTCCTCATCGGCTTGAATCGCGAAGCGCGCGGCCATTCCGCCGGCCTGCGGACGACCATCCTGGTCGGCCTCGCGGCGTGCGTCGCCATGGTCCAGGCCAACATGCTGCTCGACGTTGCCGGCAAGGGACCGGACTCATTCGTGCGCATGGATGTGCTGCGCTTTGCGCTCGGCGTGCTCACCGGCGTCGGCTTCATCGGCGGCGGCGCCATCCTCAGGCGCGGCGATCTCGTCACCGGAGTGACCACCGCCGCCACCATGTGGATCATGACGATGATCGGGCTGGCCTTCGGCGGCGGCCAGTTCGGCCTCGGCGCGATTGCTACAGCATTGACGCTGGTGACGCTGCAGGCCCTGAAGTGGGTCGATCTCAAGATCCCGCGCGACCATAAGGCGATCCTTGCGGTCTCATGGCCGAAGACAGCCCCGCCCGACCTCCAGGAGATCGTGCGGCCGCTCGGATACGATGCCCGCTTCGTTGGCATGGAGCACGATGCCGACCGCGACCGCGTCGTGTTTTCCTTCCAAGTCAAATGGCGGCAGCCAGATGCAGTCGAGCCGTCAACTGAGGTGCTGGCGCTGGTCGGCCAACACTGCGAGATCGAGCGGTTTGAATTGATCAGCGAGAAAGCGCCCTGATCAGCGTCAGAAGGGTGGCGAACCTATTCGGCTGCGCTTGGCGTTTCCGAATCCGGGCGAATAAGCTTGATGTCCGCTCCCGCCGCCCAGGCGCCGATGTCCTCCCGGCGCAGCGCCGCCGCCATCATGTCGGGAAAATGGTCCGGCGTGCAGGCGAAGACCGGGACGCCCAATGCCGCGACCGAGCCGGCCATGGAAGAGTCGTAGCCGGGACGGCCCTGGTCGGTGAGCGCCAGGAGCACAACGACATTGACGCCCGACCGCACCAGCGCAGCCAGCCGACGAAGCAGTTCCTGACCGTTGCCGCCTTCGTAGAGGTCGGTGATGAGGACGAAATGCGCTTTGGTCGGCCGCTCGATGCGCTCGGCGCAATAGGCGACCGCCTGGTTGATGTCGGTTCCGCCGCCAAGCTGGACCCCGAACAGCACCTCGACCGGATCGCTGAGCTCTTCGGTCAGATCGGCGATCGCGGTGTCAAAGCAGACCAGCTTGGTGCGCACGACCGGCAAAGAGGCCATCACGGCAGCGAAGATCGAGGCGTAGATGACCGAACTTGCCATCGAGCCGGACTGATCGACGCAGAGCGTCACTTCGTCGAGGTCGACCAGCCGACGCTGGCGGCGCATGAAGCCGATGAGCTTTTCCGGCACCACGGTCTTGTGCTCTGGCTGGTAATGGCGAAGGTTCGCCGCGATCGTGCGCGGCCAATCGATGTCGCGCTGCCGCGGCCGGTTGATGCGCCTGGAACGGTCGAGCGCGCCGCGGATCGCCTCGGCGGTCTTCTGCTCGAGACGCTGCATCAGCTTGGCGACGATGTCGGAAATGATCGAGCGGGCAATATCCTTGGTCTTTTCCGGCATCGCCGAGCGCAACGAGACCAGGTCGGCAACGAGATTGACGTCGGCCTCGATCGCCTTGAGGAATTCCGGCTCCATCAGCATCTGCTTCAGGTTCAGGCGCTCGAAGGCGTCCTTCTGCATGACCTGGACCACTTGCTCGGGGAAGAAAGAGCGGATATCGCCCATCCATTGCGCGACGCGCGGCGCCGAACGGCCAAGCCCGCCGCGCCGCTTGCGCGGATCGCCGGCGTCGCCGCTGCCGTCGCCGTAGAGCGCATCGAGGGTTGCCGAAAGCCGCCGGTCCTCCTGCGACAGCGCCGAGGAGGACTCATCGTCGGCGCCGATCGCCAGGCGCCATCGGCGCTCCCGCGTCCCTTCGGTCAGATGAAGATCGGGTCCGACCGTCTCATCATCCATGGTTGGGCTCCCCCGTGAGCAGCTTGCCGAGGAGACCAAAATGCCGTCGCCAGGCCTCGCCGCCATCGGGTGCCGGCGTCAGTCCGGCGGGCAGGCTTGCCCTGCGGCCGAGTACGGCCTCGATCAGGCGGCGGCGCTCCATGCTGTCGAGATTGGAAAATACGCGGCGGAGCAGTGGCAGATGCGCAACGAAGGCGTCCTCGTCGAGCGATGCCAGCCAGGAATCGACAGCGCCGCGCAGCCCCTCGTCATAGATCAGCCTCTGGCCGGCGCCGCTGAAGAAGCCTTCGAAAAAGGCGGCGGCATCGATGACCGGCGTTCCGGGCGACAGCCGCTTTGCCAAAAGGCCGGCCGTGGCCTCGGCCGAGAGGTGCCCGGCCTCGTAGAGCAGATGTGCGGCGCAGCCAGCAACGAGCGCCGTCGAGCGCGATGAATCGAGCACGGCCGCAAGGCCGTTCCGCCAGGCATCCAGGACATGCTCGTCCGGTTCGACCAGCCTGATCGCCTCGTCGGCCTTGCGCAGCGCCGCCATCAGCGCTGCGGCGGCCTGCGCGTCGAGATCGCGCGCGGCGTAAGGCAGCGCGATCGCGCCTTCGATGACCAACCGCTCCAAGAGGCCGGCAAGGCGCTGCGTCTCGGTTTTGCGCGCTTCGCCATAGCGGATGATGTCGGCAAGTGGGGGCACCGACGCAAGGAGCTCCAGGCATTCGCTGCTATGCGCCGCCTTCTCCTCGAGCGCGGCGAGGCCGGCCGCGGACGCCTCGCTCAAGGCGGCGGTGATCGCGCTTTGCACCAGCGTGGCCAGAGCATCGAGCGTCGAAGCGGCGCCGATCATCTGGACAAGCCGGCCGTTGGCGGCCTTCTCGATGGTCGGTCCGTAAATCAGGTTTTCGACCAGGCGCACGGCGTATTCCGGCTGCCAGGCCAGCAGCCAGCGCTCGCGGAACGTGCCGCGGCTGCGGCCGACATCCGTCAGCCTGCCCCAGTTCACGCCGAGCACGTTCAGCCGGTGCAGAAGCGTCGAACGAAAGAGACCGCTCTCGCTGCGCAGGTCGATGGAGAGCTCGCGCTCCAGTGCTTCAGGCTTGAGCCGCGCGGCCTTCTGGTTGCGCTGCAAGTCATCGATCAGCGGCGCGAGCGGCGTGTCGGCTGGAATCTCGCCGACATCGGCGCCGAGCAGAAGCTCGGCCTCGACCATCTTCCACAGCAAGGCCTCGCCGTTGAAGAGCGCCGCGATCGAGGCCTCGCGCAGTTCCTCGAAACCCGGTTTCGGGCGCTCGCGTATGGCGGCAAGCGCCCGCGCCAGACGCTCCGCCTCGATCAGCGAGGCGGTCGAAATCATATGGCCCTTCGCCCTGAGAACCGAAGCGATCCGCGCGAGCCACAGCACCGAAGCGTCATCCTGCCCGCGCGTCTGCCACAGGTGCTTGCTCCAGCCCGGCGCGACGACACCGGCGCCATAGCCATAACCCAGCGCCAGCCGCGGTCCGGTCCATGGCGCGAAGGTCATCGTGGTCTTGTGCCGGCCGATGCCCTTGAGCAGTGCCTGGTCGATCTTTTGCGGATGCGGAGCTTGCAGGGCGGGCACATGCCACGCGCCGCAGACGACGGCTAGCGGCCCGTTGATTTCTTTGCGCGCAGCGGCGATCTCCAGCCGCATATGCGCCTCGCGCATGGCCTCGAATTTGCCAATGGACGTCTCGCCGTCGCGCAGCGTCGTCATCGCGTCGGCGATGGCCGCGAAGATCGGCCCGGGTGCGGGATTCTGCTCGATGATATCGGACCACCAGCTTTCGCCGTCCTCATAGCCGGCGGCGCGCGCCAAGGTGCCGATCGGATCAAGGATCCGCGAGCTTGCTTCGCTCTGCTCTTCGGTGGCCTCCGGTTCGTCCGCATCGGCGTCGGACGAACCCTCGGGCCCTTGCTCGGCAAGCCGCGCGGCGGACGGCAAGTCGATGAAACGCAGCGCCGCCTTGTTGGCGACAGCCCACAGCGCCGCCTGATATTCGGGAGAGAATTCGGCGAAGGGCCAGAAGCGCGTCGCGGCGGGATCGTCCTCGGGGTAGCAAAGCAGTGCCACCGGCGGCTTCATGTCCGGGCTGGCAAGCAGGGGCAGCAAGGGCGAGGCATCCACCGGCCCCTCGATCAGCACGGCGGCCGGCTGCAATTCCTGCAACGCTCTAACCAGGCTCGCGGCGGAGCCCGGCCCATGATGGCGAATGCCGAAATAGCTGATGCCGCCTTGCGTCATGGCTCAGATGGCCGCGTTGAGCGCCGCGTAATAACCGGCGTAGTCCGGCCGCTTCTTCAGCACCGTCTCCAAATATTCCTCAAGCACGACCTTGTCCTGGACCGGGTCCTTGACGATGGCGCCGACCAGGCTTGGCGCCAGGCCTTCGGCGTGGAGCTTGCCGCCGTCGAACCAGGCCGCCTGGCTGAGGCCGCTGATCATCGTGGCGATCGCCTCGGCGGTGGAGAGCGAGCCCGACGGCGTCTTCAGCGTCACCTTGCCGTCGGCGGTCGCGCCGGAGCGCAGCTCGCGGAAGATGGTCAGCACGCGCGCGATCTCCTCGCCGACATTTTTCGGCACCGGCAGGTCCAGTCCGCCGGCCATCTCGCCGACGCGCCGGGACACGATCGAGACCTCTTCCGCCATGTCCTCCGGCAGCGGCAGCACCACGACATTGAAACGGCGCTTCAGCGCCGAGGAGAGTTCGTTGACGCCCTTGTCGCGATTGTTCGCGGTGGCGATGATGTTGAAACCGCGCTGCGCGTAAATCGAGGTGTTCAGCTCCGGCACCGGCATCATTTTTTCGGACAGCACGGTGATCAGCGTGTCCTGCACGTCGGAGCCCATTCGCGTCAGTTCCTCCAGGCGGCAGAGCTTGCCTTCCTGCATGGCGCGGTAGAGCGGCGTCGGCACCAGCGCCTCCTGGCTCGGCCCCTTTGCCAAGAGCTGCGCATAGTTCCAGCCGTAGCGGATCTGATTCTCATCGGTGCCGGCCGTGCATTGCACGATCAGCGTCGAGTTTCCCATGATGGCGCCGGCGAGATGTTCCGAGACCCAGGATTTTGCCGTTCCCGGCACGCCGAGCAGGAGCAGCGCCCGGTCGGTCGCGAGCGTCGCCACCGCGGTTTCCATCAATTGCCGACGTCCGACATATTTCGGGGTGATAAGCGTGCCGTCGCCCGCCTTGCCACCCATCAGGTAAGTGAGGACGGCCTTGGGCGACAGGCTCCAGCCGGCAGGCTTCTGGCGGTCGTCGTCGCGCGCGAGCGCCTGCAGTTCGGAGGCATAGACCTGCTCGGCCGGAAGGCGGATGGCTGCGTTCATGCGATCTTCTCCGGGTTCATCATCTCTCGGATTGCGAAGGGTTTCCGGCCAGCGCCGCATTGAGCCGCAGCAGGCCGAGGGATGGGGAAGCGGGCGACAGGCCGGCGGCGATCACCTCGTCGATCAATTTTTCCGCCGCCTCCGGATTGGCCAGAAAGCCCAGGGTCTCGAGATATTGCTCGGCGCTTCGTTTCATGACGTCGTTGTCACCCGAGACGGCGGAACGCAGCGCTGGAATCGTCTTGCCTTTTGCGAGGTCGCTCCATGCCAGCCAGCCCGCTTCCGCGCCTTCGACCAGGTTGAGCGCGGCCAGATTTTGCCCATCATCGAGGATCTGCCTGATCAGGACACGCTTCCTGTCGTTGTCCAAACGCGACATGAGCTGGAGGACGAGAAGCGCCAGCCTGCCGCCGGCGGCGGCAAGCAAATCCGCCAAACAGGCGACCGCCGCATCGCTGCCGGACACCGCGGTCATTCGAACGAGAAAGAGATCGGCACCCTCATCGACGCCGAACTGCCATGCGCCAATGAAATCGGGCTCAGTCTTGCCGAATTGGGCGACGAGATCGCCGAAGTAACAGGACGCGAACAGGTCGGCGCGACGCGACTTTTGCGCAAGCGACTTGGGTTTTATCGGCGTGTAGGTGGTGCGGCGGCGGATGAAGCCGGATTTGCCTTCCTCAATGAAAGCGGCGAGCTCGGCTATCGGATGTTTCGACGCATCCGCTGGATCGCTACGTTCACCCAACCTTGCCAGGAGCCGGCCGGCCGTTTCGCGCACCTTGCCTGAGCGATCGGCGGACAGGCTCTTTAGAAATGGAATGTCATCGGCACTCAAGCCGAAGCGCATCAGCTCCACGAGCGCAAGCCTGACCTCCGCCGGCTCGCTCGCTCCCTTGGTCTCAATCAACGTCCGCGCCAAGACAGGCATGGTGCGCCGTAATTCGACCAAAGCTGTACGGCGCGCCGCAGGATAAAAATCATCCCAGGTTTCAGCGGTGAGTTGTCCTCGTCGAGACTGCCTGTCGCCATCCGCGCCTGCTTGCCAGTCGACCCAGGGAGCATAGATATCTGGGCTTTCCTGATCCGACGCAGCAGGCATCCAATCCATCGGATGCAGCACGAAGCCTCGGCTGGCGACGAGTGTGGCCACGCGGGTCTTGAGCCTCGCATCAGCGGCGTATTTCAATGCGGCACGCAGCAACGGTCGCAGCCAATCAGGAAGCATCGGCCGCGCGAGCATCGGCAGCGGCGGACGGCGTTTCAAGGTTTTGGGCGCCGCCGGCCGAAGCGCGACATCCAGCGCCTGCGCGGCGATCGCCAAGAGCCGACGTTCCTGCTCGTCCGAGCTGGAGGCAGCCGCGAACTCCTTCCATTCGGCGGGCGCCAATTCGAAAGCGGCGCCGCCCGAAATCCAGTTGTCGCGAAGCCTCGCCAGCCCTGCCTGCTCGAGCTCGTTCATGAGAGATTGAGCCTCCCGATGCTGCTTTGTGAGGCCAGAAGGTCGAGCCTGGCGCCGTTCCACAGCGCTGCCGTGACTGTCAGATCGAGGCCAAGCAAGGTCTGGTTGACGGAGCCGGCGACAGGCAGGGCGATGCCATGCGAATCGTTCGCCGCCTGCCACCAGGCGCCATCCTTCTCGTCCAGCGCGATCGCGCCCGCCGGCAGGAGGATCGGACAGTCGGACAGCCACGGCGCGCCGTCCTGGAAAGCTGCATAGGCGGCCAGCGGATCGCCGGCAGCGTTCGGAGCAAAATCGGGCCAATTGCCGGGCGACGCATCGCCCAGGCGTTCTGCGACCAGTGCGCGAAGCGGAATTCGGGATGGATAGAACACCAGCCTCGCCTTGAAGCGATCCCCCGGCGCGAAGGCGCCGGAGCGGCGCCCGGCCGAGGCCGGGAAGAAGTCCAGGAGGACGGCAAATCTTGGGATTGGGCTTTTCAGATCGAGCAGCCAGGTCGCGTGGCTGACCAGGCCGTCGCGACGGGCCTCGATCTTCTCACCCAGCACCTCCCAGTCGCTCTCGACCTTGACGGCATCCGGATTGGCAAGGATCTGGTCGCGGGTTTCGGATGTCGAGACCAGGCGCTTCAGCTCGGCATCGTCGGGCGCGGCACGCCAGGCCTTGGCGAGCAGCACCAGCTTACCCAGCTCTCGGATAGCGGCGTCCGGCCGCTCTTCGCTGCGCAGCGCCATCAGTTTCGCGGGCAGCTCGTCGATACGCCCGGCCAAAGCGGTCGCCTTGAGGTCTACAAGCCGCGCCGCGATGCGGCGGCAGCGCTCGCTGCTGGCGTCGACAAAACCGGCAAGGCCGAGCCGAAGCTGGTCGGCAACCCACTGATCCAATTCGTCGAGCGCTGCCGACACGGCACTTCGCGTGTCCTCGGCGCGCTTGCGCTGCGCCGCCTCGCGGCGCTCGGCGGCCGCGGCGTCTTCTACGGCAGCGCTTTGCTCGGGCCGCAACGCCTCGTCGATGCTTTTGCTTTCCGCGCTTGCCGGCGCCGGCGTCGGCGGCTGGCCCGGCTTGCGGCGCCGCCCGAGCCAGTCATTGACCCATTCCGGCGTCTGGTCGACCCGATCGAAGCTGGCGGGCGCGGTGGCGCCGATCCACATCAGCCCCAGTATGTGCTTGCACGGAAATTTTCGCGATGGACAGGTGCATTTGTAGCCGTGGTCGCGGGCATCGAATGCGACGCGGTAGGGATTCGCTCCCGAGCCCTGGCATTCGCCCCAGATGAGGCCCAGCTGTTCGTTTGTCTCGAGACGGGGCCAGTTGGACCGCTTGGTCAGCTTGGCGGCGGCGCCCAGCGAAGCCTGGTCGGGCGCGAGCGCCTCGATTGTTTTCAAATCCAGCTGCAAGCCGCTCCCTCATGACCCCCGAAGCATGATGTCGCGACGATAGATACCTGTTTGCGGCGCGCTGGTGTAGCTCCAGCCGCTGAAAAGTTGGTGTCTTGTCTAACGTTGCGTTGCCCTGTTCATCGTCAGGCGCGCACCCACCAGGATGGCGTGCACAGCATAGGCGCGGCGATCCTCGGCGCTGACGGCCAGCCGATCGGCACGCTGTCCATCGCCTCCCCTGTCTCGCGCGTAGACGATGCGGTGGCGGCCCCCGGGCGAGGCGGCGATCAGGGCGGCGAGGCTCATCTCGGCGCGGCTGACCGGCGAGGCATGACTCATCTTCCCCGTTGCGGCGAAGATGGTTAGGTGCTGCCGACGCCGTCCCGATGGCAGCTGGCGTCGTGCCCCAGCTTCTCCAAGCCTGACTTCATCATCTGCCTCCTCCACCAGTCGCTTCGCGTTCCGCAACCGGCGGATTTCGCGGCCGAATTCCTCACCGTCAAACAGCGTCCTGGTAAAATTCGATCGGCAGTCCATCGGGATCGGCGATGAAGGTAAACAATCGTCCCGTGTATGGATCTGTTCGGATGGGCTCCACCTCGACGTCTCGCGACCGAAGCAGCTCGGCTGTTGCCTCGACCGAGGCGACCGAGAATGCAATATGCCTTAATCCACACGCCTCGGGCCTGCTGGGCCGGCTTGGCGGATCAGGGAAACTGAACAGTTCGATCTGGATGGTACCGTGACGCAAATCGCACTTCCAAGACTGCCTTTCGGGGCGCCAGTTTTCGGCCAGAACGACGAAACCGAGCTTGTTCGTGTAGAACTGCTTGGAGGTCTCATAGTCACTGGAGATGATTGCGACATGATGGACAGCCAGCAGCATCAGATTGGCCTCGCGTAAGCGTCGATAACGGCGACCCAGCACAGTCGCATCGGGTATACCTTGGCGCAACCAGGCGCCGACACCGGCCGTGCCGGCTTGGGCGAGCATCTCCACAAGGTCCGGCCACCCTCCTCTCGAGGGGAGCTTATCCGAGCGCTATTCACGCCGTCTTGAGGTCGGTGTACTTCTCGATCGCGTGCAGCGACTTGTCTTTGCCGAAGCGGGACTGCTTGAAGCCGCCGAGCGGTACCGTGATGTCGGCGCCGCCATAGGTGTTGACGTGGACGACGCCGGCATTGATGGCGCGCACCATGCGATGCGCGGTCGAACGCTTCGAGGTGCACACTGCAGAAGCAAGACCATAGACGGTGGCGTTGGCAAGGCGCACCGTCTCTTCCTCGCTTTCGAAGCGCATGACGCCGAGCACCGGCATGCACAATGTGATGTTCGGCCGCGTCGTCGACATCCGCCATGGCGGCGACGAGGCGGCGCTGCTCTATGTCGGGCGCAACTACATGCAGCCCAGCGCACTGGGAGTTTCGGTGGCTAGTCGGTCAGTCTGGCGCTGACTCCGACTCGATCAGGCTTTCCAGCATGTCCAGCAGGCGCTCGTACTGCTCGGCGCCGTAACGCTTCTCGATGGCGTCGTAGATGGCGGTGCGCTCGGGCGCCAGCTCCTCGATCAGCGCCACGCCGGCCGGACTGATGGCGAGCAGAGCGCGGCGGCCGTCATCCTTGACCTTGTTGCGGGTGATGAATTCGCGCTCGTCCAGCGCTTTGATCATGCGGGTGAGGCTGGGCGGCAGGATCGAGGCGCGGTTAGCGAGCTCGGTCGCTTCCAGCGGACCGGTCTCGGCAAGCACGCGCAGCACGCGCCATTGCTGCTCGGTGATGTCGTGGCGAGCAAGCATCGGACGAAAATGCGCCATGATCACTTCGCGGGCGCGAAGCAGAGCCATGGGCAGGGAAGGGCGGGTGCTGGGCGGCAGCAGAGTCAACTCTCCGAAGAGTTCCAGTCCAGTACGACTCGCAATAGAAATTAACGCTCGGATCGCAGCTATATCCGCGATTTCTCCGAGAGCGGCAATCCCGTCCCCGACGACCCCGTCGACATGGAGACCAAGCACTTGACATTCGGTCGCCAAGCCCTTGCCCCACATGGGGATCGAATATTCGGCGAATCTCGACGCGAAGGTCGAGATGAGCGAGCTTTGCGCGCTCGTTTCACGCATCATCCTCGAGACCGGCCTGTTCGAGCCCGGCGCCGAGCGGGTGCGCGCCTTCCGTGCAGATGCCTATGCGGTCGCGGACCGGCTCCCCCAGAACGGCTTCATCGACATGAATTTCCGCATCGGCAGGGGCCGCAGCGCGGAGGAGAAGAAGCGGACCGGCGAGGCGATCATCAAGGGGTTATCGCGCGCGTTCTATGTCGACACGCTCGGCCTGCAGGTGAGCGACGAGACCAGCGACGCGATCTATCTGCGCGCGCTGGAGGAGCGCGGCCACCCCAGCCCGCGCGAGGCAGACCTGCGCTGGATCGGCGCCATCGTGTCGCGCAACGGCGAGGTGGAGGAGACGGGCCTCGGTGCCGGCGTGCTCGATCATCCGGCCAAGGGCATTGTGTGGCTCGCCGACCGGCTGCATCAGTACGGCATGCAAATCGAGGCCGGACAGGTGGTGCTGTCGGGCTCCTTCATCCGGCCGGTCGAATGCCGGCATGGCGATCGGATCGTCTCGGATTTCGGACCCTTTGGTGCGATCCGCATCGCTTTCGCCTGACCGGCCGCGCGAATTTGCAAGCTGCGCGCTGCCCCAAAGAAAAAGGCCGGGCGCGAAAGCGGCCCGGCCAAGAATGAAGGTCATAACCTTCAGAGGGGAACATCGCCCGGCGCAATGGGAGGAAAACACCGAGCGATGGCCTCTATCTGGGGCGGTTGCGGTATATTTTCCACGAACTGAATTCCAAAAACTGGCCGGAAGGCGAAAAAATATCGCGCGGGCAGCGGCAAAGCTCAGCCGGCCGCCGCTGCCTTTTCCAGAAGATCGGCATAGTGCTGCCGGGCCACGTCGGGATGCGACCTCAGACGGCTCTTCAGCACATTGGTTCCGACGTTGCGGAAGAGCGGATTGTCGGGATCGCTGGCCGGCCCGCGCGCCTCAGCCGCCAGTTCCTGCGGAAGGTCGAGCAGCGGGATGGTCGCGTCGAGCCGGGCGCTGAAGAAGAACGGCACCGAAATCCGCTCGACGCCTGGCGGCGGTGTGACGACGCGGTGCACGGTTGCTCTCAGATACCCGTTCGAAGCGAGTTCGAGCAGTTCGCCGATGTTGACCACGAGCGTTTGCGGAATCGGATCCACATTCACCCAGCTGCCATCATATTCGACCTGCAGCCCCTTGTTCTCGTCCTGCAGCAGAAGGGTGAGGAAACCGCCATCCTTATGCGCGCCGACGCCCTGGTCGTCACCGGTGGCGTCGCGGCCTGGGTAGCGCACGATCTTCATGCGGTGGTTGGGCTCGCTGCCATAGATCGGGTCGAAGGCGTCCTCCGGCTGATCGAGTGACAGCGCGAAGGCCTTGAGCAGCCGGATGGCTACCTCCGTCGCCTTGGTCTGCCAGGCAAGCAGCGCCGGCTTCAGTTCGGGCAACGCAGCCGGCCACTGGTTCGGACCTTGCAGCCGGGTCCAGGCCGGCACGCTCGGCCCTTGCGAAATGGTCGCGCGCTCGACGCCGATGTCGAGCTGCTCGCGCCAGTCGGCCTTGCCCCTGGTCAGCTCGCCGGCGGCACGCGTGTAGCCGCGAAATTGCGGCGACTTCACCATCTCGATGGCCAGCTTGTCGGCCTCCGACAAGGCAAAGAAGCGCCGCGCGGCATCGAGCACCGCGTCGATGTCCGGCTGCGTTATGCCGTGGCTGCTGAGATAGAAGAAGCCGACATCGCGAGTGGCGGTGCGCAGATCAAACAAGAAGGTCCGCAGTTCCGACTCGCCCTGCTCCAGTCGGTCGAGATCGAGCACCGGGATTATTCTGGCCATGGACAGCTTCCTCTTGGCGGCAACTCTCTGTTTTTCGCAAGTCCGGACGGAAAACCGATGCGCACTTTCCTGGAATTGCTCGAGCAACCCCGCCGCACGATGACATGCGCGTCATTGCAGGTGAAGAAACGCGCCAACCAATCTCGTTGCAAACGGAGCAAGCCGCCGCTCAATTCCCGGGTTTTCGCGGCAAATTGCGTTCATTCGACTTCCGCTTCTCGCGTTTCGCCTATCCGCGATGATCCAGCCACGCGACCAGCCGGTCACACCACTGGATGCCGCAGACCAGCACGATCAGCACCACCACCGCCGCAACCATGACGCGGTCTCGCGTCGGGGCGCGTTATTGCACGGTTCGTGGAATGGATCGTCAGAACGTCTCGACCCAGGGCCTCAGCTCGACCTCGAAGCTCCAGGCGCTGCGATGCTGGCGGTGGACTGCGAGATAGGTCTCGGCGATCGCGTCCGGCGAGAGGCGGCGATCCGGCCGGTCTGGCTCGGCCGCCTGCCCGGGCGGCTCGATCTGGCCGTCGATGATGAAATGCGCGACATGGATGTTCTTCGGACCTAGCTCGCGCGCCATCGACTGCGCCAGCCCGCGCAGCCCGAATTTCGGCATGGCGAAGCCGGCCGAGCCGGAGAAGCCCTTGAGACTCGCAGTGGCGCCGGTGAACAGGATCGAGCCGGAGCCGCGCGCAACAAGCCGGCGCGCCGCCTGCTGGCCGACGAGGAAGCCGCCATATGCGCCGACGAGCAGGGCCTGCTTGACCGCCTCCGGATCGAGCTCGGCGATCGGGCCGCGCGTGCGGCCGCTGGCGTTGAAGACGGCAATTTCGAGGGAGCCGGCCTTGTCGGCCGCCTCGAACAGCCGCGCGACGGAGGCGGCATCCGACACGTCCGTCTCCACCGCCTGCGCACCCGTCTCCTGAACCAGCGCGGAGAGCTTGTCGACATTGCGGGCGGCCAGCACGACGCGAAAACCTTGCTTGCCGAGGAGCCGCGCCAGCGAAGCGCTGAGGCCAGCTCCAGCGCCGGCGATCACTGCGACATTGGCGGCCATGTCGTTCCTCCTGCGAGTACGCGTTGTTCAGTTGAGGTCGATAATCGCACAAGCTCGCTCCTTCGGCGGCAAGAGGCAAGGACTAGGTTGCTCCGTTTTGGCAGTGCGACACAAAGGCGGTGCACGGTGAGAGGTCCCGGCGCATCCGAAAGACTTGCCTGTCGCGCCGATCCGTCCGACACGTGGTCCAGCGGCGATTCGAGGAACGACCATGGAACCAATCTGGGCCGTCGGCCTGATGACCGGTACGGTGCTTGACGGCAATATCGACGTGGCGCTGATTAAAACCGACGGCGAGCGCATCGCCGACACCGGCACATACACACTGGCCCCCTACCCGCAATCGATCCGCACCCTGCTCGAAGAGACCCTGCGCCAAGCACGCGTCTGGAATTTCGAGGGGCCGGAGCCGACGATTTTTCGCGAGGCGGAGGAGGCGCTGACGCGCGCGCAGTCGGCGGCGGTCAGGGATTTGGTCGAAAGCCAGGGCATGACGATGGCCGATATCGGCGTCGTCGGCTTCCACGGCCAGACGGTGCTGCATCGCGCCCCGCAGCCGCGACGAATCGGCCGCACGCGCCAGCTCGGCGACGGCGAGCTGATGGCCGCCCTGCTTGGCACCAAAGTCGCCTATGACTTCCGCACGGCCGATGTGGCGGCCGGCGGACAAGGCGCGCCGCTCGCTGCCGCGTATCATGCGGCGCTGCTCAAAGAGGCCGACGCCAGCGGCGACACCGCGGTGCTCAATCTGGGTGGCGTCGGCAACATCACCTGGTGGGACGGCAAAGACAACATCGTCGCCTTCGACACCGGGCCGGCCAATGCGCCGGTCAACGATTTCATCAAGGCGAAGGGCCTCGGCGAGATGGATCGCGACGGCAGACTGGCTGCCGCGGGTACGGTCGACGAGGCAAGGCTAGAGCGGCTGCTGCAGCATCCGTATCTGACGAAGCCTTACCCAAAATCGCTTGACCGCTTCGACTTCACCGCGGCCATGGCCGACGGGCTCGGCGCGGAGGACGGCGCGGCGACGCTGACGGCTTTCACCGTCTCGGCGGTCGGCAAGGCGCTCGATCTGTTGCCGCGCCGGCCAAGACGACTGGCGGTCAGCGGCGGCGGCCGCCGCAACCCGACCATGATGGCGATGCTCGGCCAGCGCGCCGGCGTCGAAGTGGTGCAAGCCGAGACGCTCGGCTGGAAGGGCGACGCGGTCGAAGCGGAATGCTTCGCGTTCCTCGCGGTGCGCGTGCTGCGCGGCCTGCCGATCAGCTTTCCGAGCACCACCGGGGTGCCGCAGCCGATGCGCGGTGGAAAGCTCGCGGGTTAAGACAACTTCTTCTGCAGGAAGATGCGGCTGCGGCCGACCGGAAAATCGGCGAGCGTGCCGAACGGCTGGTAGCCCTGGCGCTGATAGACCTTGGCCGCGGCCGGATTGAAAGTGTCGATCCACGCGGCCTGGCAGCCGCGCGCCAGCGCTTCCCGTTCGGCTGCGTCCAGCATGCTCGCGGCGATGTGCCGGCCACGCCAGGTTTCGTCGACCCAGAGCCATTGCACATAGAGCCAGCCCCAGGCGGTGTAACCGGAAATGCCGGCGACGATCGCGCCGGCGTCGTCGCGAACGAAGACGGCGAGCGTCTTCCGGCCCGAGGCACCGACATCGCTGTCGTTGAAGGCGGTCAAGCCCTCGCCGACACGGGCGAGATCCTGCGGCAAGGGCTCGGCGGTGATCTCGAGCGTCATCTTCATGGTGGCTCCGGTGCGGTTCGGAAGCCAGCCTTAGCCAAGGAGCGAAGCGACACGCAAGCCTATTGCCGGGCAGAGCGCCACGCCGCGGCCGATGCCGCCACCAGCATCAGCAAGGCGGCGACCAGGGCGCAGTTGGCGAAGCCGAGGGCGGTGTAGAGCGGGCCGAAACCGGCGGTGCCGACGGTTACGGCGAAATAGGTGACTGCGCTGTTCAGGCCCATGATCGTGCCGCGTCGCGCGGCGTCGAGCGCGGTGAGCCGCATCACCAGAACGTTCAGCCCGAAATGGTTGGCAAGGCCCCAGACGGCGATCGTCGCCATCAGCAGGCCGAAGGTGCCGCTGGCCGAGGCGATCGCCACATAGACGGCGGCGACCAGCAGATAGGCGAAGGGCATGACACGGCGGGCGCCGAGACGGTCGATGACGCCGTCCAGCAGCGCCGCCGCGCCGAAGCCGAGCCCGTAAGCGATCGCCGCCAGCCCGTTGGCGCTGACCGGCTCGCCGAGACCTTCATGGAGATGATCGCCGAGATAGCCGTAGACGCCATAGAAGGCGGTCATGAAGGCGCCGCAGGCGATCAGCAGCGGCAGGATTCCGGGCACAGCCAGCGCGCCGAGCGGCGACGGTGCCGGACCGCTTTTCTTGGTGTCGCGCAGCGAGCTGACCGACAGGCCGGCGACGGCGGCTCCGGCGAGAAGCGCGACAGCGGCGAAGACGGCCCGCCAATGGATCAGATCGGCAAGCACCGCCGACAGCGACACTCCGGCGACCATGGACAGCGTCCAGCCGGTCAGCACGACGCCGATCGTTCCGCTCTCGCGGCCGGGCGGCGCGATCGCTGCGGAGCTGGCGTAGATCGCCGGCATGGCGACGCCAGCAGCGATGCCGGCAACGAGCTGGGCCGCGACCAGCGCCGCCACCGTCGGCGCGAGCGCGCTGCCCACCAGCGCCAGCGCAAGCAACAGCAGTGCGCCCTGCAGCATGCGGCGGGCGCCGATCCGGTCGATATAGCGGGCAAGAAAAAGCGCGCTGGCCGAGGTGCCGAGGCCGAAGGCAGCGGCGGCCGTCATCACCGCCGGCACGCTTGCCGCGAAGGATGCCGCGACGGCGGGCGCTATCGGCCCGAGAACCAGTGAGTTGGAGCCGATGACGGCGATGCAGCCGGTGAGCAGGTAGGCTGCGGCCGGGATCGGTGCACGGGACGCCGCAGTCAGAATCGCTGATTGATCACTGTTCGACATATCTCCATAATCGCCGAATTCAATTCAGCATCAATGGAGAATTTCTAAATGGACTCAGAAACAGATGACGTTCAGCGGAACAAGCAGCCAACCCGTGAGGTCGACCCGATCGACCGAAAAATATTAGGCGTTCTGGTCGACGATGCGACCATCAGTTATGCCGAGCTCGGCGATCGCGTCGGCCTGTCGCCGCCGGCGGCGCATGAGCGGGTGAAGCGGCTCAGGCGCAGCGGCGCCATCCGCGCCACCTCGACGATCATCGATCCGAAGGCGGTGAAGAAGCCGCTGCTCGCCTTCGTGCATATCGATACCAGGGGCTGGGGCAAGACGCCGGAATTGATGGCGATCTCGGAATGCCCGGAAGTGGAAGAGATCCATTCGGTCGCCGGCGACACCTGTATGCTGCTCAAGGTACGCACCGAGGATACAAGGGCGCTGGAAGGCCTGCTGTCGCGTATCTACGAGACGCCGGGCGTGGTCTCGACGCGCAGCTATGTGGTGCTTTCGACCTATCTCGAACGGCCGGTGCAGCCAGAGATCACGGCCGAATGGCCGGCACCCAAACATATGGCGACGCCTGTCTACTAATCCGCCGGCTTACGGGATCGTGGCGCTGCGATAGGTATCGAGGACGCGCATGACGCTGGCAATCAGAAGCTCATGCGCGGTCGGCGTGATCCGACCGGCGCCGACCTCGGCATCGAGATGGCCGAGATACTGGCTGATCAGGGGGCGTGGAATCTCGCGATCGCCGAGCGCCGCCAGCAGCGCTTCGGTCGCATGCTGCGCATCGGGTGATGGCCAGTAGTAGCGAATGCGGTCGCTGAAGGAGAAATGCCGCTGCAGGCGCTGCTCGTCAGGCGTTCCCGGATGATATTTCTGCCAATTGCCGGGCGAGGCAAGCATGATGCGTTCCATCGCGGCCGGCAGGCTTTCGCGCGAGGGATCGGGCGCGAGCGCGTCGGCGATGTGGCTCAGGCCATAGAGCGCCTCGCGCAATGCGAAGGTGAGCCAGGGGCCGACCTTGAGGATGGCGAAGCCGTCGCGCACGAGCGCGGCCAAAGCTTCCGCCGGCTGATAGTCGGTCGAATGCGCCTCGAAGACGAATTGCGGCTGGCTTTCCAGGGCCGCGACCAGCTTCGTCGCCCTCTCGGGCGCATAGGCGATGATGTCGGCATTGCCGAATTCGACGCCGGGCTGAACGACGACGCCGACAGCCCGGGCAAAAGCGGCATCGAGGCCGAGACGGCAGAAGGCCTGGCGATGGAGCTCGACCGTGCGGAGCGCATCGGCCG
The DNA here is from genome assembly GCF_003997555.1 of Mesorhizobium sp. M1A.T.Ca.IN.004.03.1.1. Classification (NCBI taxonomy): domain Bacteria; kingdom Pseudomonadati; phylum Pseudomonadota; class Alphaproteobacteria; order Hyphomicrobiales; family Phyllobacteriaceae; genus Mesorhizobium; species Mesorhizobium sp. M1A.T.Ca.IN.004.03.1.1. The sequence goes on from NZ_RZTV01000002.1 coordinate 664,480, forward strand.
GCTCGGTCACATGCGTATGGTCGAGCGCTTCCAGCGCGCCGCCCGGAACCGGCACTTCGGTGCCGATGATGTAGACGGGTTTTTCACCGCCCGAGCGGGCGACCGCCGCCTCGGCAACCGCCGCAAGCTCGGCCGCGCGCGCGGCAATCGTCTCGTCGGTGAGTGCCACGGAATCGTCGGCGCAAGCCATGCTGGTGTCGAGATGCAGCTTGGTGAAGCCGGCGGAGGCATAGGCGTCGATCATCGCCGCCGCCTTGTTCATCGCTTCCGCCGCGGGCAGATGCTTCCAAGGATTCGGGCCGAGGTGATCGCCGCCGAGGATCAGCCGGTCGAACGGAAAGCCGGTCCTGCCTGCTTGCGTCTCGACGAAGGCTCGAAAGGCGGCCGGGGTCATGCCGGTATAGCCGCCCTCGTGATTGACCTGGTTGCAGGTCGCCTCGATCAGCACATCGGAGCCATTCCTCGCGCCGTGGCGGAGCGTCGCTTCGATCACCAGCGGGTGCGCCGAACAGATCGAGGCGATGCCGCCCTTCGCGCCTGCCGCTCGGCGAGCGGCGATGCCAGCAAATCTTGCCGTGGCGCCGGTCATGCGCGTGCGGTCGCTTTGGCGATGAAGGCCTCGACGTCGGCGAGCCGGTGAATGCCTTCCATCGGCCCCTTGCGGGTAACGGCGAGCGCGCCGCAGGCATTGGCGATGCGCAGTGCATCGGCGGGCGCGGCACCGCGCAGCCAGAAGGAAACGAAGGCGGCGCCGAAGCAATCGCCGGCGCCGGTCGGATCGACTTCCTCGACGGCAAAGCCGGGCATGGCGAGCGTGCCCTCGCGGTCGTGATAAGCGGCGCCTTCACCGCCTTTCTTCAGCACGATGCAGGAGATGCCTCGCCCCAGCAATTCGCCAACCGCGGCCTGTTCGTCGCTGGCGGAGGAGAAAAGGAACAGTTCGTTGCCGCTCGGCAGGAAGACATCTGTCTGCGCGAGCACATGATCGAGCGCCTGACGCGTGCCGGACGCCTGCATGATCTCGCGACGGATGTTCGGATCGAAGGACACCGTGCCGCTCTTGGCCTTCACGGCCGCGATCGCGGCGAGTGCGACGTCGGTGGCGCGATCGGAAAAAAGCGAAGAGCCCATGACATGGACATGATCGGCTCCGGCCAAGAGCCGCCTCGCCGCATCGTCCATTTCCAAAAGGCCGGCGGCGCTGTTCCGGATATTGAAAACAAAATGCCTGGATGCATCGGTCCGGTAGGCGACGAAGGCGGTGCCGGTTGCATGGCCTTCACGGACGGCGATTGCCGAAACGTCGGCGCCGAGCGCGCTGAGCCGGTCGATGTTCAACTGGCCGAAATCGTCTCCGCCGACGGCGCCGATGAGACCCGCAGGCTGGCCGAGCGCCGCCGCTTGGCCGATGAAGATCGCCGGGGCGCCGGACGGAAAGGGGCCGGCCAGCGGACCGGGCTCGAGGAAGCTCTGGCCGATTGATTCCGCCATGATCTCGACGAGGATCTCGCCGGCTGAGACCAGCTTCTTCATCACGTCCTCCCAGCATTCGCCATGCATGGCTTTAGGGCTTGGAATACGGCCCCCTCTTTTTCACGTCAATTAATAAATTTACGCATGGAATAATTTCTCCGGACGCGTTGAAACTCGCGGAGCTTCCTGTAAAGTTTCAACTTGCAGGCGCACGCCGATGCGCCGTATGAGCGCCGGAGCAGCGCCATGGGAGCGAGGTTCCATGCCGCGAGGGTTTGGATGCCGATGACTCACAAGACGATGGAGGAGTTCGCCCGTTCCTGCGGCGTCTCCAGGCCGACCTTGTCGAAATTCTTCGACGATCCGACCAGCGTCAAGCCGGCGACGCGAAAACGCATCGAGGATGCGCTGCGCTCGTCCGACTATCAGCCCAATCTGTTCGCGCGAAACCTCAACCGCAAGCGCACCCGCAGCATCGGCATCGTCGTGCCGACGGTGACCGACCCGTTCTACTCCGAGATGGTCAGCCGCATCGAACTCAGGCTGCGCGACGAAGGCTATTGGCCGATCGTCATTTCCTCGCATGGATCGAGCGAACTGGAAGCCGAGGCGACGCGGACGATCCTGTCGTTGAAGGTCTCCGGCGCGCTGATAGCACCGCTCGGCCGGCGCTCGGACCAGCGGGCGATCGAGAAGCTGACGCAGGCGATCCCGATTGTCTATTTCGACACCTATCTCGAAGGCGGCACGCCTTTCGTCGGCAACAACAATGTGCAGAGCATGTCGACCATCGTCGACTATCTCTGCCGCTCGGGCGATGCCCCGGTCTATTTCGATATTCCGCACGTCAATCACAATTCGCGCGAGCGGGTGGAGAGTTATGTCGATGCCATGAAGCGGCTCGGGCAGGAGCCGGTCGTGTTCGGCAATACCGGCGACTACACATGGGAATTCGAACGCATCGGCTACGAACAGACGGAAAAGCTGCTCGGCAATGGCGGCCTGCCAGGCAAGACCATATTGTGCGCCAACGATCGTCTCGCCTTCGGCGTAATGGCGGCCGCGTTCTCGAAAGGGCTGAAGGTGGGCCGCAAGGCGGATTGCGACCTGCGGGTGGCTGCGCATGACGACCATCCGCTCAGCCGCTACACCTGCCCGGCGCTCACCACCATGGCGCAGGATTTCACGGCGATGGCCGGAAGCAGCGTCGAGACGCTGCTTACCCTGCTCGACGAGGGCGGCGCGACCGTCGCGCCGAAGGTCAGTCTCGACGCGACGCTGGTGATGCGCCAGTCGGCCTAGGTCTACCGAACCCCCGCTGCCCGATCAGAGCGCCTTAGGCAAGCAGCCTCGCCGCCTCGTCTTCGCCGAGCAGCGGCGGCTGCTCGACCGAGCCGACGACGGCGACTGAGTTCCGGCTCTCGCCGGAGGCAAGGATCGCTTCCATGATCTCGAGCACGTGCAGCGCCAGTTCGCCGGACGCGCGGGGTCTGCGCCCTTCCGGCAGCGACCGCGCCAGGTCGGCGACGCCGAGCATGCGATAGTTGGCGCGGTCCGGTGCAGCATAGGGCCAGTTGCGCGCGCCGTAGAGCTCGCCTTCGCTCTCGAAATCCTTCCAGTCGGCGCCGTGCGCCGATAGCGAGACCGTGCCGCCAAACGTGTCGGGATCGGGTAGCCTGAGCGAGCCTTCCGTCCCGTGCAGCTCGATCGGATGGTTGGAATGCTTGAAGACGTCCCAAGAGGCGCCGAAGGTGACGGTGGCGCCGCAGTGGAATTCGAGCAGCGACAGGATGTTGGTCGGCGTGCCGACCCTGAAGCTGGTGTTTTTGTAAGGACCTTCTGCGGTGATCAGGCGCTCGTCCTGACCGCGCGTCGTCATCGCCATGACGCGGGCGACCGGGCCGAGCAGGTTGACCAGCATCGTCAGGTAGTATGGCCCCATGTCGAACACCGGACCGCCGCCCGGCTGATAGTAGAATTGCGGATTGGGATGCCAATGCTCCATGCCGCGCCCCATCATGAAGGCGGTGCCGGTCACGGCGCGGCCGATCGCGCCCTCGTCCATTAGGCGGCGGGCACGCCGCCCGGCTGCGCCGAGGAAGGTTTCTGGAGCCGAGCCCAGCAGCAGATCGCGCTTCGCCGCCTCCGCGACCAGCCGGCGGCCCTCGCCGGCCGAGGTCGCCAGAGGCTTTTCCGTGAAGACGTGCTTGCCCGCGGAAAGCGCCGAATGGGTGATGTCGAAATGCGCCGACGGAACGGTGAGGTTGAGGACGAGATCGACCTCGGGATCGGCCAGCAGCGCATCGACCGGCAGCGCGCGGATACCGTATTCCCTGGCCCGTAGCGCGGCCATGTCGGCGGAAATATCGGCGCAGGCGCGCAGTTCCACGCCAGCGAAAAGTGCTGCGTTGCGCAAATAGGTCATCGATATGTTGCCGCAACCGATAACGCCGATACCGAGCTTCGCTCCTGACTTTGCTTGCATTTTCCTTCCGACCTCCCGATGCGGCATCGCCGCAACAACCCGCTGCAACGGCGGCGGACCATGTTCCCTACTCGCTATAGCGCATTTTAAATCTTGACGCGCGTAAAATTTTTATAGAGCATGTGAAAATGCTGGCTCGACATCGGAGGCCGCCAGCTCAAAACGATTGAGGAATTTTGCACTCATGAGCCTAGGAACCAAGGTGCGCCTTGCGCGCCTCTTCTCGCATCCGTCCGGGAAGCTTTTTGGCGGCGCGGTCGACCACTTTGTCGGCTACGGCGACGTGCGCAAAGGCGGGCTTGCCGATCTGCCCGGTGCGCTCGCGCGCGTCATGATGGGCAAACCCGACTACGTCAGCATCCAGCCCGGCACCGCGCGCCATCTGTGGCCGCAATATGCGGGCAAAGCGTCTCTGGTGATCCAGGCGGGCTGCTTCACCCCAGACGATCGCATCAGCGAGCTGATTGCAACGCCGGAGGATGCGGTGCGCGCCGGGGCCGATGCGTTGGCCGTTGCCATTCCGGTGCGCGGCGCGACCGAGGGTAAGTACATACGCTGGCTGACCGACTCGGTGAATGCGGCGGCACGCTACGGCATGCCGGTGGTGGCGCATATCTACCCGCGCGATTTCACCGACGGAGCAAAAATCGTCTTCACCCCCGACGAGATCGCCTATGCGGCGCGCATCGGCTACGAGTCCGGCGTCGACGTGATCAAGATAGGCTACACGGGCGATTTCGAGTCGTTCCGAGAGACCGTCCGGACCTGCCCGGTGCCGGTTGTGATCGCGGGTGGTCCGAAGACCGAGACGCTGCTCGGCGCCCTTCAGCAGACGGCGGACGCCATACGTGCCGGCGCGCGCGGTGCCGTGGTCGGTCGCAATCTCTGGGGGCACGGCGATCCGGAGAAGGCGGCACTTGCCTTTCGGAGCGTCATCCATGACGGCCTTTCGGCAGAAGACGCCCTGGCGAAGGCGGGTGCCTGAACGATGCCCACCGTCCCTTCAATCCTCGGCTTCGGCGCTATTGCGATCGACGACATCGTCTATGTCGATCAGCCGTTGTCGGCGGGCAAGGGGAAGGTTCTGCAAACTGCCCGAACTTTCGGCGGAAATGTCGCGACGGCCCTTGCTGCCGTCGCGCGGCTCGGCGGAACCGCCGGGTTCGTCGGATGGCTGGCCAGTGCCGCTGACGACGCCGTGCTGTGCGATCTCGTTGCGAGCGGAGTTGAAACCGCATTCGCGCCGCGCCACCCGCACGCACGCCCGGTGCGCTCGCGGATCACCGTCGGCTCGGATGGGGAGAGGTTCATCGCGTATGACGACGAAGCGATGCTGGGCACCGCGCCAGACTTTCCGGACGAGGTCCTCAGCCGCGCGGCCGTCCTGATCGTCGATAGTTACGCGATCCGGTCGATGGATGTCGTGGCTCGGGCTCGCGATCTCGGCCTTGCAATCCTCGGCGATATCGAATGGAGCAGCGGCCCAGCCACCGAGAGGCTGATCGGGCTCTGCGACCATCTCATTCTTCCCCTCGGCTTCGCGCGGACTGCCACGGGCGGCCGATCGCCTGCCGAGATGCTCGACGCATTGTGGATGCCGTCGCGGTCCACCGTGGTTCTGACTGACGGCGGCAGGGGCGTCTATTATCGCGGACGCGACGAGTCAGGGCTCTGGCACCTGCCTCCGCACCGGGTTGCCGTCGTTGACTCGACCGGCGCCGGTGACTGCTTTCACGGTGCCTATGCCCATGCATTGACGCGCGGAGCCCAGACCGCAGGCCGGGTCGCATTCGCGGCCGCGGCCGCGGCCCTGTCGATAACGGGGCGTGGCGGGCGCGAGGCGCTGCCGACCGAGGGCCAGGTCACGGAACTCTTGGCATCGACGAACGCCCCGTCGGCAGTCGAACTGAAATCGCAGCTCGATACCGGAACATAGTTGAAACTATCCGAGGAACATTCGCAGGCGAACATAGGCCGATAATGATCATAATAACGAGCGGCTTAGCCTTGTGGAGGGAGGAAGATGGCAGAAGTCATTCTTGAGAATATCTGCAAGACCTATGGGAACAACTTTCACGCAATCGACCAATTGAACCTGTCGGTCGAGGATGGCGAATTCTTGATTCTCGTCGGGCCGTCCGGCTGCGGCAAATCCACCGCGCTGCGAATGATCGCGGGGCTGGAGGACGTCACAAGCGGCAGCGTTCGGATCGGCGGAGTCGACGTCGTCGACATGCCGCCCAAGGACCGCGACATCGCGATGGTCTTCCAGAGCTACGCGCTCTACCCGCATATGACGGTGTTCGAAAACATCGCCTTTTCGATGCGGCTGGCAGGCAAGCCGAAGGCCGAGCGCAAGAAGCGGGTGGACGAGATTGCCAAAACCCTTCAGCTGACATCTCTGCTCGACAGCAAACCCGCGAACCTTTCAGGCGGACAGCGTCAACGGGTTGCCATGGGCCGCGCCATGGTGCGCGAGCCGGCCGCCTTCCTCATGGACGAACCCCTTTCCAATCTGGACGCGAAGCTGCGTGTTCAAATGCGCGCCGAAATCACCAGCCTGCAAAAGCAGCTCGGCGTCACGACCATATACGTGACCCACGACCAAACAGAAGCGATGACGATGGGGGACAGGGTCGCGGTGTTGAAGGGCGGCGTGCTGCAGCAGGTCGACACTCCCAAGAGACTCTATGAATCGCCGGTGAACGCCTTCGTTGCCGGCTTCATCGGTTCTCCTTCGATGAACCTGTTCGAGGCGACGCTGACGGGCGACGAACTGATGTCCGGCACCTTCGCCATCCGGCTGCAGGACGCAGCCTTCGTGCGCAGGCCGGGCTTGAGGTCGTATGCGGGGCGCAAGGTCGTGTTCGGGATCCGACCGGAGGATCTCTATGACAGCAGTCTCGAATCCGGCCGCAAGTATCAGACGATCCCGGCAAAGGTGACCTCGATCGAAGAACTCGGGTCCGAACACATCGTTCATCTCAGCATCGACGCGGTGCCGGTGGACTCCGGCGATCCGGACGCGGTGCAGGATTTCGGCATGACCTCGAACGCGGTGGCGAAATTCGAACCGGTCAGCACAGTCCTGCCCGGCTCGGAGATCCGCTTGGCCGTAGACGACGCCAAGCTCCATTTCTTCGATCCCGAAACGCATCTGGCGATCTGAAGATTTGTCGCAGAGCCCGCAGGCGGGAGCGATGCGCCTGCGAAAGTACTCGTAAGAAGACTTCTGAATGAAGCAGACGATCGTCCGCATTGTGCGGTCGATCTTAAGAAGGAGGAGAAAATGACGTTTCGGATACGACCCGCGATGCTGAAAATGGCCGCGGCCGCATGGCTGCTCGGCGCAACCGGCGCCATGGCGGACACGACGCTGGAATTCACGCAGTGGTGGGAGCCAGAGCTGCCCGCAGGCTCCTTGCGCAAAATCATGGACGAGTTCGAGGCTGCAAACCCCGGGATCAAGGTGACGCTGGTCAGCGGCCCCTATGCGACCACGCGAGACCAGATCTCGGTCGGTGCTGCGACCGGAACGCTTAGCGACGTTGTCGGTCTCGATGGCGCCTGGGTGAACAATCTGAACGCACAGAACGCGCTGGCCGACATGAACCCGATGATGGATGCGAGCGGCTTCGATAAGAGCCAGGTCGCCGATATCATCAAGGTGGACGGCAAGGCGGTGATGTTTCCCGTGGCTTCGTTCGTCTATCCGGTCTTCGTCAATATGGACCTCGCCGCCCAGGCAGGCGTGAGCAAGCTGCCGTCGACCCGCGCGGAGTTCCTCGAAGCCGCCAAGAAGATGACCCATGCCGACAAGAACCAGTATGGCTGGGTTCTGCCCCTGTCGCTGCAAACACCGTCCGGCGTCCAGAACGACATGATGTCGTGGGTCTGGGCTTCGGGCCAGTCGATGATGGCGAATGGCAAGCCCGACCTCGAGGGCAAACCGGTGGTGGATATGCTCAGCTTCGTGAAATCGCTCAACGACGCCGGCACCATCTCGCCCGGCATCGCCACCAAGACGGAACAGGAGAAGGTCGAGGAATTCGTCAACGACCGGGTCGGGATGATGATCGACTCGCTCGCGCATGTGAACCTCATCCGCAAACGCAATCCCAAGCTGAACTTCGACCTCATCCCGGTCCCGGTCGTGGAGAACTACAACGGCAAGCGCGGCCTTCCCTATGCCTCCTGGGGCATCGGTATCTCTGCCGGCTCGAAGCACCAGGAGGAGGCCTGGAAGCTCGTCCAATATCTGATGAGTGAAAAGGTGAACGCCAAGCTCGTGTCGCTTGCAAACGCCTTCCCGGGCAACGTCAACGCCAAGCCCGATTTCGTGACGTCCGACAAGGCATTCGCAAAGGCTTTCGAAATCTTCAAGACCGGTTATCTCGCCAACGAGTTCACGGGTCTGCCGGTGGCGGAAGACCTGATGACCCAGTTCGACGTGGAAGCCCAGAAGATGCTTGCCGGCGAGCAGTCTCCGGAACAAGCCGCAGCCAACGCTCAAAAGGGCTGGATGGCGAAATTCTGATCGGCCTGTTCCCCGTTCACTTTCTCGACCGGGTGGCCTGACTTCGGGCAGGCCACCCGGCCACAACGGATCGGTGGACCCGTGTTCCGAAGCTCACCTTCTCTTGAAGGCGTATTTCAAGGTTGGCACATGACCCCGCAGAAGCGCTCCCATCACAGACTGAAACGAGCGGTCGCACCCTATCTCTATCTGTCGCCCTCGCTCCTCATAATCGGTCTTCTGATGCTGCTGCCGATGGTGACGGTGATTGCCTATTCGTTCCAGAACAGCGCGGTGCTGCGCCGTGACCCATCCTTTGCCGGACTGAAACACTACCAGGCGATCTTTGCCGATCCGGTGTTTTGGGCTTCGCTGTGGCACACGCTCTACTTCACTTGCATGAGTGTCGTTTTCCACATGACCATCGGCATGGTCTTCGCACTCATGCTGAACAGCGACCGCATCAATCCGACGCTGCGCAATATTCTGCGCGTGCTCTACATACTGCCTTGGCTGTTCACTGCGGTGATTATCGCCGTGATCTGGCGCCTCCTGCTTGAGCCGAACGGGGTCGTGAACAGCATTCTCATGCAGATGGGCATCATCGGTTCCAAGGTCGAGTGGTTTTCCTCGCCCGAGACCGCGCTGCACGCCGTCACCTTCGCCAATATCTGGGCGGGGTACCCGCTTTTCATGGTCAGCCTGCTCGCAGGCCTGCAGGGCATTCCCAAGGATTTCTACGAGGCCGCCGATATCGACGGCGCCAAGGCCTACCAGAAGCTGATCTTCATCACGATCCCGCAGTTGATGCCGATCATCATCAGCATCTCGCTGCTCGACTTCATCTGGACCATGCAGGTCTTCCCATTGATCTGGATAACGACGGGCGGTGGTCCGATCTACTCGACCGAGGTCCTCAGCACCTACACCTATAAGCTGGCGTTTTCGAGCTACAACCTGTCTCAGGCGTCGGCGAGCGCTGTGGTCATCCTGCTGATCTCGCTTGGCCTGACGCTGTTCTACATCCGTTATCAAAAGGCTCGGTAGTCCATGAGGAAAAGGCACACGCCGAAAGACAAGCTGATCACCGTCGCGCTCCATGTAGCGCTTGTCGCGGGGCTCTTTTTCGCGGCCTTCCCGATCTACTGGATGCTCAGCAGCTCGTTCAAATCGAATACTGAAATCTTTGCCCTGCCACCAACCATCCTGCCGAAGGCCTTCACGCTGGAAGCGTACGCAGCCATCGTTGGCGACCCGGTAAAGCTGCGCTTCTTCTTCAACAGCTACTTCGTGGCGGCAGCGGTGACCGTGCTGACGGTGCTGATCGCCTTGCTGGCGGCCTACGGGTTCAGCCGCTTCAACTTTTGCGGCAAGGGCAGCCTGAACACACTCATCATCAGCACGCAGACGATTCCGCCGATCACGCTTCTCATCCCCTTCTTCGGGCTTGTCGTCTCATATGGCATCTTTGACACTTATATCGCGCTGATCCTGACTTACCTGGTGTTTACGCTGCCCTACGCGATCCTGCTGATGACGGGATATCTCAACACCTTGCCCCGCGATCTCGATGAAGCGGTGGCTGTCGACGGCGGCACCAGTTGGACAGCGCTTTGGCGGGTGATCGTCCCGATCTCGCTGCCTGGTATCGTGGCGACGTCTGTCTACACCTTCCTGTTATGCTGGAACGAATTTCTCTTTGCGCTGACGCTGACCAAGTCGACGTCCATGCGCACCGTGCCGATCGGCATCCAGCTGTTGATGGGGCAGCACGCCTTCGAATGGAACCAGATGATGGCGATGAGCGTGCTCGGCTCGTTACCGCTTTTGCTCATCTACCTCGTTGCCCAGAGATTCTTCCTCGCAGGCATGACCGCGGGCTCGGTCAAGTAGGACGTCCCTCCCATGAAGACGCAGAGCGACACCAAGGAATGGGCGGTATCAAGGAATGAAAGAATGAACGTGAAAGACCTCAAAGTCGGCTGCCAGACTTTTACCTGGGAGATGCTCGGCGACCGTTTTGGCGGCGGCCCGGACGATCTCATCAAGGCGATTTCCGACGGCGGCTATGCCGGCATCGAGATCACCGACACGATGATCGGTCGCTATGCCGGCAAGCCTGCGGAGTTCGCCGCCGCGTTGAAGGCATCCGGCCTCATGCTGGTCTCGTTCGCCTTCGGCTCGAAGAGCGGCTTCACGCTCAAGGAGAAAATCGGCGAGGACCTCGAAACCGCCGGTCGCTGGATCGACTTCGCCGCCGCCTTTCCGGGAGCGCTGGTGTCGATGGGCTCGGCAACCGTCGTCTCCGACGGCCCGCGCGACCACAAATTCGCCATCGCCGCCGAGGTCTACAACAAGGCCGGCGAACTTGGGCGCAAGGCCGGCGTGCAGGTGGCTGTGCATCCGAGCTCGCATCACAACACGCTGCTCTTCGACCGCGCCGATTATGACCGCATCTTCTCCCTGCTTGACCCATCGCTGGTCGGCTGGGTGCCGGACACCGGACACATCTTGCGCGGCCGTCAGGACATGGCCGATACGCTCACCACCTATCGCGACCGCATTCGCTATGTGCATCTGAAAGACGTCGATGCCAACGGCAGTTGGGCGATGCTCGGCCAGGGTGTCTGCGACACGGCTAAGGTGATCGAGATCGCAAGCGCCGCGCCCAACTTCAACGGCTGGCTGGTGCTGGAGGAGGAATCCGAAACCGCCGCCGCCGATCCGGCTGGCGCGGTGAAGACCAATCGCCAGACCATGCGCGGCTACGGGGCTTGAGGCGATGATCCGCAAACAAGACCGTCGTCTTCGTGTCGGTGTGCTCGGCTGCGGGCCGATCGCGCAGTTCGCGCATCTGGAATCCTGCGTGAAGGCGGCCAATGCCGACCTCTACGCGATCTGCGACGCGGCGCCCGACCTGCTTGCGCGCATGAGCGCCACCTACGAGCCGCAAAAAATGTATGGCGACTATGACGAGATGCTCGCCGACCCCAAGTTGGAGGCGGTGATCGTCGCGACGTCCGACGCCTACCACGTGCCGATGTCGATCAGGGCGCTCGAAGCAGGCAAGCACGTGCTTTGCGAAAAGCCGATCGGCATTTCCGTCGAAGAAGGCGAGAGGCTGGCGGAAGCGGTCAAGCGCTCCGGCAAGGTGCTTCAGGTCGGGCATATGAAGCGCTTCGACCCGGCGCTGGAGGCGGCGCGCGATTTCGTGCGCGACGAGATGGGCGAGATCCTGGCGCTGAAGGCCTGGTATTGCGATTCCACCCATCGCTACACCAATACCGACGCCGTGCAGCCGCTGCCCGTCACCAGCAAGCTGGCGAGGAAGCCGGCCGGCAATCCGAAGGCGGACCTGAGACAGTATTTCATGCTGGCGCATGGCTCGCATCTGGTCGACACGGCGCGCTTCCTGTGCGGCGACATCACGGCCGTGCGCGCGCGGCTCAACGAACGCTTCGGCGCTTATTGCTGGTTCGTCGAGACGGAGTTCGCCAATGGCGCGCTCGGCCATCTCGACCTGACCGTTGCGGTGCGCATGGACTGGCACGAGGGCTTCCAGCTCTATGGCGAGAACGGCTCGGTGATCGCGAAGACCTTCAATCCCTGGTATTTCCGCGCCAGCGAGGTCGACATTTTTCATGAGAAGGACGCGACGTCGCGCAAGCCGCTCGGCGCCGACGGCCACTTCTTCCGCCGCCAACTGGAAGGCCTCGCCGACACGGTGCTCAACGGCGAGCCGCAGCGCGGCGCTACCGTGGAGGACGGGCTCGCTTCGATCCGCGCCATGGTGGCGATCGCCCGCTCGGTCGAAAGCGGCCAGCGCGTTGAGCTCGCCGGCGTCACCGGAGCGATCTGATGCAGGTCGGGGTGTTCGCCAAGATTTTTCCAGGCGGCGAGCCGGCCGGCGTGCTCGCCGCCGTTCGCGAAGCGGGCTTCGCAGTCACCCAGTTCAACCTTGGCTGCGCCGGCCTGCCGTCGATGCCGGACGATGTTCCCGACGCGACGATCCGCGCCATCGACGCAGCGGCCAAGGCTAGCGGCGTCGGTCTCGTCGCGCTGTCGGGAACCTACAACATGGCGCATCCGGACAGCCGGGTGCGCGATGACGGGCTGCGGCGGCTCGGGGTGGTCATTGAGGCAGCCGCCAGGCTTTCGATCCCGCTGGTGACACTGTGCACCGGAACGCGCAACGCCGAGGACCAATGGGCGCACCACCCCGACAATGCCGATCCCTCGGCTTGGGCCGACATGGCGCGGGAAATGGAGAAGGCGCTTCAGCTCGCCGAGCACCACGGCGTCGATCTCGGCATCGAGCCGGAGCAAGCCAACATCGTCACCTCCGCCGATGACGCCGCGCGGCTGAATTCCGAAATGGGTTCGAACCGGCTGCGCATCGTGCTCGACCCCGCCAATCTGTTCGAGCGAGCGAATGCCGACGAGGCACGCGGCATCGTTGCCGAAGCGGTCGAGCGCACGGCGGGTCATGTCGCGCTTGCGCACGCCAAGGACCGTTTCGCCGATGGGCGCTTCGCCACGGCCGGACGAGGCGTGGTCGACTTCGACGATTTCGTCGCTCGCCTGAGGGCCACAGGCTTCGACGGGCCGCTGGTGACGCACGGGCTTTCGGCCGAGGAAGCGCCGGGCGTCGCCCGCTTCCTCAAGGGGCTCATGTGATGGGCACGCTGCTGCGCGACGGTGCCACGCTGCATATGACCGACACCGGCGAAGGCCTGGCGGTCGTCTTTCAGCATGGGCTCGGCGGCGGCGAGGCGCAGGTCGCGCAGACTTTCCCCGCAGGCTTCCGGCGCATCACGCTGGAATGCCGCGGGCATGGCGGCTCTGGGCTTGGCAAGCGGCGGCCGTTCTCGTTCGAAATCTTCGCTGACGATGTGCTTGCCGCCGCCGATCGTGCCGGCCTCGACCGCTTCGTTGCCGGCGGCGTCTCGATGGGCGCCGCGATCGCGCTTCGCCTCGCCTGCCGTCATCCGCGGCGCGTCGCCGCCCTGGTCCTGGTGCGGCCGGCATGGACGTTTTCGCCGGCACCGCAGAACATGCGGCCGATCACCGAGGCCGCCGAGCTCATCCTGGAACACGGGGCCGACAAAGGGCGGACGATCTTCGCACGATCGGACACGGCCACGCGGCTCTACCGCGAGGCGCCCGACAATCTGGCCTCGCTGCTCGGCTATTTCGACCGGCCCGACGCCAAGGGGTTCGCGCAAGTGCTCGCCGACATCGCCAGCGACGGTCCAGGCGTTTGCGACAGCGACGTCGCGGCGCTCGACATTCCTGCGCTGGTCGTCGGCAATCCGATGGACGCGGTGCATCCGCTGTCGAGCGCCTACACGCTTGCCGCCGCGATGCCCCACGCGGTCTTCGCCGAGATCACGCCGAAGGCGCGCAACAGCGCCAGACATTTCATCGAACTGCACGAGCAGATCAGTTCCTTCCTCCAGTCCAACTCGAATGCCCGGAGCCTCATTCCGTCATGACCGCCAAACCCGTCTCCGGACCCGCGGCAATAGCCGCACTGCCGCGCAACCGGCTTATCGGCGAATTCTCGCTGTGGTCGGCGGATCTCGCCAATATGGAGCGCGACCTGAAGCGCATCGAAGCCCATGCCGATCTGCACCACATCGACGTGGCGGACGCCCGCTTCACCCCCGGCTTCTTGTTCTTTCCCGACATGGTGGCGCGCATCGCCAAGCTGACGGCGAAGCCGATCCACGTCCATCTGATGGTCGAGGCCGAGATCGTCGAGGCTCAGACGCGCCAGTTCATCGAGGCTGGTGCCGATCTCGTAACCATCCATGCCGAGAATGGCGCGGCAGGCTTGCGCGCCGTGAAGCTGGCGCGTGAGCTCGACGCAGAGGCCGGAGTGGTGCTGCGGCTGGAGACGCCCCTTGAAGCGATCGAGCCGTTCCTGCCACGCGTGGCCTTCGTGACGCTGCTCGGCACCTCGATCGGGGTCAAGGGACAGAGTCTGTCCGAGGAAGCCTGCCCAAGGCTGGTCGAGGCGCGCGCCCTGATGAGGAAGGCCGGCCGCGAGGGCGACATCCGGCTCGCCGCCGATGGCGGCATCCGCCATGAGACGGTGCCGCTGCTGCGCGCCGCCGGCGCCGACACGGTGGTGCTGGGCTCGCTCGCTTTCGGCGATCCCAATCTCGCCCAGCGCATGGCCTGGCTGCATGGACTGAAGGCCGCCGCCTGATGAGCACGATCGCCCTTGCCTTCGATCTCGGCGGCACGGAACTGCGCGGCGCGCTGGTCGAGCGCAGTGGCGAAGTCGTCGAGCGCGTCTCGGCGCCGACGCTTGCCGGCGCCGGATCGGAAGCGGTGATCGGCCAGATCATCGCGCTGGCGGACAGGCTGCTTAAAGAACACCCGCAGGCAAAGGTCAGCGGCATCGGCATGTGCGCGCCGGGGCCGCTCGACCCCAAGGCAGGCATCGTCATCGGGCCGCCGACGCTCGCCGGCTGGCACAACGTGCCGCTGATCGACATCCTCAGCCGCCAGTTCGGCTTGCCGGTACGGCTGGAGAACGACGCCAATGCCGCGGCGCTCGGCGAGTGGCGTTTCGGCGCCGGCCGCGGCGCGGGCTCGCTGGTCTTCGTCACCGTCTCGACCGGTATCGGCGGCGGCGTGGTCGCTGATGGCCACATCTACCATGGAAGGCGCGGGCTCGCAGCCGAGATCGGCCACATGACCATCACCGGCGAAGGCGACCGCTGTTTCTGCGGCAACGTCGGCTGCTTCGAGGCCGTTGCTTCCGGCACCGCGCTCGGGCGCCGGGCGACCCGCCTCACCAAGCCAGGCGACGGCTCGGTGCTCAGACGTCTTTCCGACGACGGCGACGTCTCGGCCCGGCATGTCGTGGATGCCGCGCGCGCCGGCGACGCGGCCGCCCGCGAACTGGTCGAGACCGAGGCGAAATGGCTGGGCATCGGCTTCACCAATCTCCTGCATCTCTATTCGCCGGACCTGATCGTCATGGGGGGCGGCCTCGCAAACGGGTTCGATCTGCTGGCGCCGGGCATCAGGGCGACGGTCGAGGAACGCGCCATGCAAGCCTATCGCGACGTGCCGATCGTGCCGGCCGAGCTCGGCGATCGCGCCGGGCTGGTCGGCGCGGCAAGCCTGATCCTGTGGGAGGGCGAGCCGGGAACGGCGCTGGCGATGGTGCAGAATGAGCAGACGAAGCCCGTCGAAAAGGCCGGCGCTTCGGCCCGATCGATCATCGAACGGATGAAGGAGAGCGAAGGGAACTGAGACCGCTCGCCTTCTTATTGTCTGCGCCCGGCTCGGTCTTGGGCTGAGGTCGCGCCAGAAGATAAAGGGCGGCCACGTGCGTAATCATCAGCAGGGGCACATAGATGATCGGGATCGCGTATGCGGCGCCCAGCTGCCCGGCCTGCTCGGGCAGATGAAGCACGGTGCCGTGATAGTAGTCGCCGACGAGGTCGACTATTCCTACCAGATTGAAGGCTGCGACGGACGGCCAGAAGATCGAGGGCCGCCTCACGCCAAGCAGCGCCAGCATGGCCAGCAGCCCGGTCGCGAAATCGCCATAGGCGGCAAAGACGGCGAAGTCCGCCGGGAGGTTCGGGCCAACGACGCCCGGAACCAGGAAGGCCAGCCCGAAAAATCGGAAGCTGTGCAGCGTCGCGATGGCGCGCTGCGCCTCGACGCGGTCCATGAGCCTGAGCCTCGGCCAGATATAGGCGCCGAAGCAAAGCAGCCACGGGACGTAGCCCAGGAGGAGATGGATGCTGAAGATCGTGGCCGGCGTCATTCTTTGTCTCCCGTCAGACATTGGCTGGAACGGCTTCGAATACCGCCGTCAGGATACCGAGACGGCCTTCCAACAGATTGCGTCCAAGATTGGCGGCATAATCCGCGGAACCCGGCCCCATGACGACGCCGAGATTTAGCGAAGGCGGCGGCCCCGACGCCCGCAACCGCACGCGATCCAAATCGTCCGTCATTGCCACTTCCCTTCAGCCTTCCAATCGACAACACAGATACGACCGCTTTGTGCCGGGAACTATCCGCGATAATCTCCATGGGTCATGAAGCAAAACTTCACAGTCCGGCATGGCGCGCTCGACGGCGTCGAGGCGTTCCTGAGCGTCGCCAGGCATCGCAATTTCCGCAAGGCGGCGGCGGAGCTTGGCGTCACGCCGTCGGCGATCAGCCAGGCGGTGCGGACTTTGGAAGGGCGCATCGGCGCCGCGCTGTTCGTCCGCACGACACGCAGCGTCGGCCTGACCGAAGCCGGCGAGCGTTTTTTCTCGCGCGCCCGGCCAGCCTTCGAGGAATTGATAGCAGCAAGCGAGGTCGCGCGCGAAATCGGCCAGCGGCCGGCTGGACTTTTGCGCCTGTCGGTTCCGCCTGCGGTGGTGCCGACGCTGCTGGAGCCGATGATCGCATCCTTCTGCCAGGCCTATCCCGAGATTGAGCTGGAGATCGTCGCTAGCGGCGAACTGGCGGACCTCGCAGCCGAGGGATTTGACGCCGGTATCCGGCTCGGCGACCTCATCGCGGCCGACATGGTCGCGGTTCGACTGACGCCGTCCTTTCCGATGGTGGTCGTCGGCAGTCCCGGCTATCTACGCCAGCGAACAACGCCGGAGCGCATCGAGGATCTGCGCCACCATGCCTGCCTGCGCCTGCGCCGATCGAACGGTTCGGTCGCGCCGTGGCGCTTCACCAAGGGCAACAAGGCGGTCGAGGCAATCGTTTCCGGGCCGTTCATTGCACACGACTATCCCACGCTGCTTGGCGCTGCGATCCAGGGCGCCGGGCTTGCCCAGGTGCCAAGCCCGATTGCCGCCGCGGCGCTCGCAGACGGGCGCCTCGAAACGCTGCTTTCGGCCTTCGCCGCGACATCGCCGGGTGTCTTCCTCTACTATCCGGAAAAACATCAGGTCCTGCCCAAACTGCGCGCATTCATCGATCACATCAGGTATCGAGGCGGCGCCGAGACCACCCGAAAACGGCCGAGGGGACGGCAGGCTCAGGCTTAACGCATCAGACCGATCGACCGGGCACACGCCTCTCTCAGATGCGGAGCAGATCAGCGAGGCTGTCGGACTTCTCGACCTTGTCGGTGAGATCGAGCCCCGAGAGCAGATCGACCAGATGGCTGTTCATCAGCGCCGCGGCGTCGGCGCTGTCGCCGGCTTCAATGGCGTCGACCAACGCGTGATGGGCATGTTTCTCGCAGGTCGCGTCGCGGCGTTTCCAGTAGAGCGCGATGATCAGCGAGGAATGGGAGACGAGGTCGCGCACGAAGTTGGTGAATACCGAATGCGCCGCGATCTCGGCGATGCCGACATGGAAGCGCGCCGACAGCATGATGGCGTCGCTATCGCGACCGGCATGCAGCGCCTCATGCTCCTTCTCGAGATGCATTCGCAATTGCGCGATGTCGGAGGGTACCGCCGCCTTGGCGGCGAGCGCCGCCACCTTGGGTTCGATCAGCGCCCTCGCCTCGAACACTTCGCGCGCCTCGATCTTCGAAGGCTGCGCGACGAAGGCGCCGCGATTGGGCTCCAGCCGCGCCAGCCGGTCATGCGCAAGGGCCTGCAAGGCGGCGCGGACGACGGTGCGGCTCACTGAATAGATCGATGCCAGCTCGTCCTCGGGCAGCTTGGTGCCCGGAGCGAGACGATGGCTGACGATGGCGTCTCTCAGCCCATAGTAGATCGGCGACCAGCGCGCTGCCGGCTTGTCGTCGCGATCGTCTTCTCTGAGTACCGTCAACATGCTTTCAATGCGCAGGCCCGACGCGGCCCGCTCTGCCCCCAAATCGCCAGCGGCCGGTCCAATCTAATGGCGCTCGCGCCCCGGTCAATCCCGCGGGATCGATCTCCCGGGGCCACGTTCAGCCGGGCGAACCGGCGCCCGGGGGAGACGCCGAAGCGAAGATACCCGCGAAACGCTTGCCTCGCGGGGCGGCATAGCCGCCGATCTTCGATGTCTTCAAGCCGACCTTGAACAGGCTCTCGGCCAGGGTGACGGCGCAGACGACGCCGTCAAGCACCGGAACGCCATGCTCTTGCGACAGGCTGTGCGCAAGGTCGGCCATGCCGGCGCAGCCCAGCACGATCGCCTCGGCGTGATCCTCGCGAATGGCGCGCGCGATCTCGTCCGAGATCCGATGCCTGGCGTTCGAGCCTGGCCGTTCAAGCTCGAGCACGGCGACTTCCGACGAGCGCACTTTGGCGCAGCGCGAGGAAAGACCGTATTTCGCAAGGTTGTGCTCGATGGCGGGGACTGAGCGGGCAAGCGTGGTGACCACGCTGAACTTGCCGGCGACAAGGCTGGCGAGATGGAAGGCCGCCTCGCCGATGCCGATGACCGGCGCTTCGGTCGCGCAGCGCGCGGCGTCGAGCCCGGTATCGTCGAAGCAGGCGATCACATAGGCATCCGCCGCCGGCGCCTTGCTCATCTCGGCAATGATGCCCGGTACGGCGAACACCTCGTCGAAATAGCCCTCGATGCTCGGCGGACCATCGGCCGGATTGACAGCGACGATTTCGGTTCCTGATGAGGCGACGCTTGTCGCCGCCTTGCCGATCTTGCCGGTCATCGAGGCGGTCGTGTTGGGGTTGATGACGAGTATGCGCATTAAAATCAGCCTCAGATCTCGCCGCCGAGATAAAGACGTTTGACCCGGTCGTCGCTCAGCAATTCGGCGGAGTTGCCGCTCAGGGCGACGCTGCCGGTGGTCAGCGCATAGGCGCGCTGCGAAATGCGAAGCGCCATGCGGGAATTCTGCTCGACCAACAGAACGCTGACCTTCTCGTCGCGGTTGATGGCGACAATCGAGCGGGCGATGTCCTGGACAAGTTTTGGCGCGACTCCGAGCGACGGCTCGTCGAGCAGCAAAAGCTTCGGCTTGGCCATCAGCGCGCGGCCGATGACCAGCATTTGCTGTTCGCCGCCGCTCATCGTGCCGGCAGCTTGGGAGAAGCGCTCCTTCAGCCGGGGAAAGCGCCCCAGCACCATCTCCAACGTCGCCGCGATCTCGGCCTTGCTCGAGCGCGTGAAGGCACCCATCAAAAGGTTGTCCCTGACCGTCATATAGGGAAAGACGCGGCGCCCTTCCGGCACCATGGCGATGCCCATCTTGACGATCTCGTCTGGAGCGGCACCGTCGATGCGCTTGCCGCTGTAGTGGATCTCTCCGGACCTTATCCGGTTGAGCCCGGTAATGGCGCGCAGGATCGACGACTTGCCGGCGCCGTTGGCGCCGATCAGCGCGACGGTCTCGCCCTCATTGACCTCGAGCGAGACGCCCTTCAGCGCATATACGTGATCGTAATAGAGTTCGACGCCGGCGAAGTTCAGGATCTGGTTCATAGCCCGATCGCCTCGTCTTCGCTGCCGAGATAGGCTTCGATGACCTTCTCGTTGGCCTGGATTTCCGACGGTGTTCCCTCGGCGATCTTCTGCCCGAAATTGAGCACCACGATGCGGTCCGAGATCTTCATCACGGCCGGCATGTCGTGCTCGACGAGCAGGATGGTAAGGCCGAGATCGCGCAGGCGCCGCACCATCGCCACCATGCGCATCGTCTCCTCGTGATTCATGCCGGCAAAGGGCTCGTCGAGCAGCAGGATCGAGGGATCGGTGGCAAGGCCGATGGCGATGCCCAGCGCCCGCAAATGGCCATGTGGCAGGTTGCGGGCGATCTCACTGGCAAGCGAGGCCAGGCCGAGCAGCGCCAGGATCTCGTCGGCGGACTGGCCGAAAGCCGCTTCGTCGGCCTTGGCCGTGCCGGTGCCGAGAAAGAAGCCGACGAGGCTCGCCTTCGAGCGCAGATGATGCGCGATAATGACGTTGTCGCGCACGCTCATGTTCTTGAAGATCGTCGTTTCCTGGAAGGTGCGCACGACGCCCTTGCGCGCGGCGATATGCGGCGCCATGCCGGAGATGCGTTCACCCTTCAGGCGGACCTCGCCGGACGTTGGCCTGAGAAACGACGAGATCAGCTTGAACAGCGTCGATTTGCCGGCGCCGTTCGGACCGATGACCGAGAGAATCTCCTTCTCGC
Source organism: Mesorhizobium sp. M1A.T.Ca.IN.004.03.1.1 (assembly GCF_003997555.1). Lineage (NCBI taxonomy): Bacteria > Pseudomonadati > Pseudomonadota > Alphaproteobacteria > Hyphomicrobiales > Phyllobacteriaceae > Mesorhizobium > Mesorhizobium sp. M1A.T.Ca.IN.004.03.1.1. The sequence goes on from NZ_RZTV01000002.1 coordinate 685,018, forward strand.
GCACCGAGAAGGAGACGTTGTTGACCGCGACGAGACCGCCGAAGCGCTTGGTGATGCCGGAAACTTCGAGCATTTCGGCCATGGCTCAAGCCTTCTTCCGGGTCGGAACCGTGAGGCTGAGCAGGCCGTTGGGCAGCACCAGCATCAAAACGATCATCAGGCCGGAATAGATCAGGAGCTGGAATTGGCCGGTCTGGAACAAGAGGTCCCAGCCGAAATAGAGCACCAGCGTGCCGAGCATCGGACCGAACACGTAGCCGAGGCCGCCGAGGAAGCAGTTCAGCATGAAGTTGACGGAATCGGTGACCGTGAAGCTCGACGGATAGATCGACTGCGAGATGGCGGCGAAGATGGCGCCGGCGAGACCGCCGAAGAAGGAGGACACCGCATAGGCGATGACGCGCAGATAGGCGATGTTGACGCCGATCGAGGAGGCGAGTTCCTCGTTCTGCTGCAGCGACTGGCAGAGCTTGCCGATGCGCGAGTTGACCAGCCGATACATCACCGCGAAGCAGCCCACCATCAGCGTGACCGCCAGCAGGTAGAACGCGAGCCGCGAATTCTGCAGCGTGGCGAAGTCCGGGATGATGGTCAGCCCGAAGACCGAGAGCGCACCGGGCAGCGGGATGCTGACGATGCCCTTGGCGCCGTTGGTGATCGGCAGCGCCAGCGCCAAGAGCCGCACGACCTCAGTCAGAACCAGCGTCACCATGGCGAAATAGACGCCGCGCAACCGCAGGATCGGCAGACCGATCAGCACGCTCGCGCCGGCGCAGAAGAGACCCGCGACAGGCAGCGTCAGCCAGAACGACCAGCCGTTCATCACCAGTATGGCCGAGACATAGCCGCCCATCAGCGCATAGGCGCCCTGGCCGATATTGATGCGACCGATGTAGAAGGTGAGCCACACGCCGGCGCTGGCGATGCTGAGCAGCGCCACCGAAGTCAGCGTGTAGTAGAGGTCGATGCGGCCGCTGGCCGAGATCGCGGCCGGCACGGCGATGAAGACGATCGCCAGGAAGGCTGCGACCGAAGCGATCTTCATATTGCGATTGCGGGTCATGGCGCGATCAACCCCACGGCTTGCCCATCAGCCCGTTGGGGCGGATCGACAGAAACACCATCAGGGCGGCGAAGATGACGAGATAGGTGACGTCGCCATATTCGCGCAGCGCGGTGAGGCCAACCGATTCCATCATGCCGAGGATGAAGCCGCCGGCGATCGCCCCGCCGACGACGCCGGCGCCGCCGATCATCACCATCAGGAAGGCCTTGATCGAGATCGGGCCGCCAATGCCGGAATTGACGCCGGTGATGGTGACCAGCAGGCCGCCGACAACGCCCGCCAGCATGGCACCGAGCGCGAAGCCGATCATGGAATAGCGGTCGACCCTGACACCCATCAGCTGGGCCGCGACACGGTCCTGAGCGAGCGCGCGCATGGCGCGGCCGACCCGGCTGTACTGCATGTAAAGGACAAAGGCGGCGATGAAGACGATGGCCAGAGCGCCGACAACCAGGCGGTCATAAGGCATGATGATGCCGGCCTCGTTGAAGACGCCTTTGACGATCTTGGGAACGCCGCGCTGCTTCTCACCGAACATGAGCAGGATGACGGCGTCGAAGAAGAAGGCCGTCGCGGCGGCGAGCAGCATGGTGCTCTCCTCGCGGTGACTGCGGCGGATAACCGTTCGAAAGAGGAATCTCTCCATCAGCGCGCCGATGACGGCGAGCGTCACACCGGAGCCCAGCAGCGCCACCACGAAAGGCAGGCCGAGTTGGCCGTAGACGGTGTAGGTGATGAACCCGCCCAGAACGTACATCTGCCCGTGGGCGAAATTCAGCACGTTCATCAGGGCGAAGATCAGGGTTAGCCCGAGCGCGATCAGCGCGTACTGGGCGCCGAGATACAATCCGTTGGCGATGACCTGTTCCATGGATCCCTTCGATCTTCCGCGGGGTCCGAGCATCGCCCGGACCCCCGGCATTCGGGAGGAAGTAACCTTAGAACCCAAACCTAGTCGACGGAGCCGACGAACAGGGTCTGGAAAGCGCCGTCCTTGTATTCGTTGACCACCATCGGCACGGCTAGCTGACGCTTCTGGCCGAAGGAGGTCGCGCCGACATAGCTCAGCTTGGCGTCGCCCTTGAGGAAGGGGTTGGGCGCCGAGAAGGTGTCCATGGTCTTCTTGAATTCGTCGACATTGTTGATGGCGGCCGGATTGGCCTTCATCGTCTCGATGATGTACTCCAAAGCGTAAACCTTGGTATTGGACTCGTCGTTATACTCGCCGAACATCTTGGTGTAGCGGGCGACGAACTCCTTCATCTCGTCGGAAGCGATCTCCGGCGTCGAGGCACCGCCGACGGAGATGAAGCCGTTGGCGTATTCGCCGGCGCCCTCCTCCAGAACCTTGGCGTCCTGCGCCGTCTCGGTCGAGATCAGGCCCTCGAAGCCGAGCTCGCGGGCGGCGCGGATGAGCAGCGGCGCGTTGGCCGGCGCCACGCCGGACAGCACCAGCAGATCGGGCTTCAGCGCGACGATCGGGGTCAGCACCGGCGTGAAGTCGCGGGTGTCGTTCTGGTACGTGTCGTTCTGCGCGACGACGTCGAGCCCGAGCGCCTTGGCCGCCTCGACGCCGCTGTCACGCTGGCTGAGCGGGTCGGATTCGTTCGCGGCGACAAAGGCGATCGTCTTCACGCCCTTGTTTTCCTTGAGGTATTTATAGATCGCCGGGCCCGACTGGTAGTTGGCGATCATGCCGAGCACGGCGTTCGAGGCCGGCTTCTGGTAGAGCGCCTTCGGGAAGGCGTAGGGGAAATAGATGATGCCGTTGGCCTCGGCGACAGGGCGCACCGCAGCAGCGCCGTCATCGACATTGGGTCCGACGACATAGTGGATGCCCTCCTGCGCCATCTTCTCCATGCCGGCGATGGCGCGCTTGGGATCCTTCTGGTCGTCGAAGGTGACGATGTTGATGTTGTAGGTGTCGTCGCCGATCTTGACGCCGCCTTTTTCGTTGAGCCAGGCGGCGCGCGTCTGCATCGAGCGCACATTGGACGTGCCCCAGGCGGCGGCGGGACCGCTGGTGACACCAACAAAGCCGATCTTCAGTTCCTTGTTTTCAGCCTGCGCGGACGGGATGCCTATGGCGGCCATGGCCAGGGTCGAGGCGGCGCCAAGCACCAGCGATTTCAAAGTCGAGCGTCGGTTGATCATATCGGTTCCCTTCTGGTTATCGCGCTTTTGTTTTTGCTCATTGGCTGCGCGGATAGCCTATGGGAAGCCGCCTGGGACAGATTGTCAACAGATTTCTTTGTTATTGTATACAATGTTTGGGCTGAATGTGTGCGACGGCAGAGCGGCCCAACCGCGGGGCAGGCTGAGGACTGGCTGTCCGAACGGCCAGCCACCTCGGCGAACGATCAGTTCGCGGCATGATCAATGGGGCGGTCGCGGCTTGCCGACGGCTGGCCCGTACGAATGGCGCGGGGCAGACCTCATTTTCCGCAGTGATGGTCGTTGATTTTGTTCAGCGCGTTCGCGTCCGGCCCCCTCCGGTGGTACGAACATGCGCCCGCCGCCGAAGTGACCAGCATGGCGTCATAGTAGCGCGGTCCGCCGAACAGGATGTCGATGAGGTCGCCTTCGGCCGGAACGTAGCGCTCCTGCTCGACCGGGCGCTTGAGCTGCCGGTCGCCGGCGAACGTCGCGCCGGACACGCCAATGGCCGTGGCCAGAACGAGAGCGGAGATCGCAAGGTTTTTCGTCATCGGCGGCACCCTTCCGGCCATTCGAATCAGCAGCATATCCAAAATCGGCAGCGGAGCAAAAGTTCCCCGACTCCACATTCAAAATAGCTTGGCCCGATTGGGCGCTACACTCCTTCCCCGGAGTTGCTGCGGCTACTCGAAGGAGTAGGTAAAACCTTCCTTGGACGCGCCGACGGTGACCTTCGTCATCTTCGCGCCCTCCAGCGAGCGGTTGAGCACGCCGCGGCTGAGCTCCGGCAGCAGCGTGTTGGTGAGGATGGCGTCGATCATGCGGCCGCCGGACTCGATCTCGGTGCAGCGCGCCTTGACCAGATCCATGACGCCGTCGCCGATGACCAGTTCGGCATCGTTGGTTGCTTTAAGCCGCCGCGCGATCTTGCCGAACTGATGGCGGGCGATCGCCTCGATCATCGAATCCGACAGTGGATAATAGGGTATGGTGACCACCCGACCGAGGAAGGCGGCCGGAAAAACTTTCAGCAGCGGCGTGCGCAGGGCCGCGTCGAGATCGTCAATGCCGGTCCGCACGGTGCCGCTCTTGGTGCGGTCCATGATGACGTCGGAGCCGACATTCGAGGTGAGCAGGATCAGCGTGTTCTTGAAATCGATGCGCCGGCCCTCGCTGTCGTCCATCATGCCCTTGTCGAAGACCTGGAAGAAGATTTCGTGGACGTCCGGATGCGCCTTCTCGACCTCGTCGAGCAGGATCACCGAATAGGGTTTGCGCCGCACCGCCTCGGTCAGGATGCCGCCCTTGCCGTAACCGACATAGCCGGGCGGCGCGCCCTTGAGCGTCGAGACGGTATGCGCTTCCTGGAACTCGGACATGTTGATCGAGATCAGGTTCTGCTCGCCGCCATAAAGCGTCTCGGCAAGCGCCAGCGCGGTCTCGGTCTTGCCGACGCCGGAGGGGCCGCAGAGCAGGAATACGCCGACCGGCTTTTCCGGCGCGCCAAGGCCGGCGCGGCTGGTCTGGACACGTTTGGCGATCATCTCCATCGCGTGATCCTGGCCGACCACGCGTTCCGAAAGGGTCGCGGCCAGCCTGAGCGCTTTCTCGGTCTGGCTGGACAGCATCCGTCCGGTCGGGATGCCGGTCCAATCCTGCACCACGGCGGCGACCGCATTGCGATCGACCGAAGGCAGGATCAGCGGCGTCTCGCCCTGCGCCGCGGCAAGCTCCGCCATCAGCTCGCGCAGCCGCGCGAGATCGGCAGACGAACCGGCCGATCCCTCGGCGATCGTCTCTCCGACGACCGCCTCGGGTTCGACCGCCTCGCCCTTCGCCGCCTTGGCTTTCGAGCCCTTGGATTTCGCGGGCTTGGTTTCAGCCGCCTTGCTCTCGGGCGCCTTTGCTTCGGGAGTTTCGGACGCAGCCGGCTCAGCCGCTACGGTTTCCTCCCCGGCCTCCCCCCCCGCCGCATCGAGCGGCACACCTTCACCGCGCAGTTTAGCGCGCAGGTCAAGAATCTCGGCGACCAGTGCTTTCTCGCGATCCCAGCGCGCCTGGGCGGCGGCTAAGGTGGTCTCGGTTTCCGCCAGCCCGGCATCGACGCGAGCCTGACGGTCGGCGACCTCGATGCCGATCGCCGCCTCGCGGCCGATGATGCCGCTCTCGACCTCCAGCGCCTGGCGGCGGCGCAGAATGTCTTCGACCTCGGCCGGCGTCGCATGCTGCGAGACCGCGACGCGGGCGCAGGCGGTGTCGAGCAGGCTGACGGCCTTGTCCGGCAGTTGCCTGGCCGGAATGTAGCGGTGCGAGAGCGCGACCGCCGCCTCGATCGCCTCGTCCAGTATCTGGACCTTGTGGTGCTGCTCCAGGACGCCGGCGACGCCGCGCAGCATCAGCACGGCCACAGCTTCCGACGGCTCCTCGATCTTGACCACCTGGAAGCGGCGCGTCAGCGCCGGGTCCTTCTCGATATGCTGCTTGTATTCGGCCCAGGTCGTGGCGGCTATGGTGCGCAGCTCGCCGCGCGCCAGCGCCGGCTTCAAAAGATTGGCGGCGTCGCCGGTGCCCGCGGCACCGCCGGCGCCGATCAGCGTATGCGCCTCGTCGATGAACAGGATGACCGGCACCTCGGAGGCCTGAACCTCGTCGATGACCGCCTTCAGCCGCTTCTCGAACTCGCCCTTGACGCTGGCGCCCGCCTGCATCAGCCCGACATCGAGCATGCGCACGCTGACATTCTCAAGCGTCGGCGGCACGTCGCCCTGGGCGATGCGGAGCGCAAATCCTTCGACCACCGCCGTCTTGCCGACGCCGGCCTCGCCGGTCAGGATCGGGTTGTTTTGGCGGCGACGCATGAGGATGTCGACGATCTGCCGGATTTCCGGGTCGCGGCCGACGACCGGGTCGATCTTGCCGTCGCGGGCGCGCAGCGTGAGGTCGGTCGCGTATTTGGCCAGCGCCGAATCTCCGCCCGGACCGCGCTTCATCGGCTGTTCGGCGGCGGCAGAGGCGGGAGGTGTGCCGGCTTCGAGCGAGCCTTCGGTGACATCGGCGAAACGGGAAACGACGCCGTCGGCATCGATTTTGTCGAATTCGGCGCTGATTTTCGACACCAGGCCTTCCAGTACCGGCGTCCTCAGGCAGGCCAGGAGGATATGGGCGCTGCGCACCTCCTCGCCGCCGAACTCCAGCGTCGCCAGGTTCCAGCCTTCCTGGATGGCGTGGAAGATGTGATCGGAGAATTCCTCGACGGAGGTCGCGCCGTAAGGCAGCTTGTCGATGGCCCGGGTCATGTCAGCCGTCAGCCGGCTGACGTCCAACCCGGCATCGGCGATGATCATCTGCACGTCCGAGCGCTCGGACAGCACCAGTTGCTGGATGAAGTGGACGAGCTCCACATAAGGATTGCCGCGCAGCTTGGCCGTGTCGGCCGCGGCCTTGAAGGCGCGCACCCCCGTGGCGTTGAGCTTGGCGACCAGTTCCTTACGCTTGAAGCTCTGCGATGACCGGCGCTGTTCCATTCGAACCTGCTCCCGCAATCTGCCAACCGTACCCTGCCATATAAGCGGCGGCTTGACAAAGCCGTGTGACGGATAAGGCGTTTGGATCCATCCGGGCGGCACTGCCCGGTTACACAAGCTCTGCAATGTCGTGCAAGAAATACCGGATTGCGGTGCGGGCTATGCGAGCCATTTCACATACCCGGCCCGGCAATCGCGCAATGGGTTTTGCTGAAAGAAACGGTCGCGTTTAGCATCCGTTAGTTTTTGAGCAGCTGCTCAATTGTCGTGACGCGAGGCCGGTGGTAACGTTGCGTCACATAGGGTCTCAGGGCCGCTGGCTGGGGGTTAGTGTGATTGATCTCGCACTCTGGCTGAATCCTCTGAACGGTGAAAATCCGTCGGGAGAGGACTTGCGTAACGACCCGGCCTTTCATGAGCTGGAGCGCCTGACCGAACAGCAGAAAAAGGTCGAATACGAAGGAAACAACAAATCGGAAGTCGATGTTCCGGTCGACTGGTCCGTCGTACTCACCAAGGCGGAGGAGTTGCGGTCGCACGGGCGGGACCTGCGCCTACTCGTCCTGGTTGTGCGTGCCCTTGCCAACGAAGAACAGCTGGGCGGGCTCGCCGAAGGCCTGACGCTGATCGCCCAAACCTTCGACAGGCATTGGGAAACGATGCATCCGGCACTGCGCTCTGGCGCCACGCCGCGCGAGGCTGCCTTGCGGCGCATCAATGCGCTGATCGACCTGCAAAACAGCCAGGACGGGCTGCTCAAGGATCTGCGCGGCATGGTCTTCTTTGCGCCGCGCACGGTCGGCCCGATCAAGGGAGAGGACCTGGAGAAGGGCAGCCTCGACGAACACGTCATGCTGCAGGAGGCTGCTTCGGGACTGGGCGCGGCGGAAAAGGCGGCGCTGGTGAGCGGCCACAACCAGCTGGTGAACCGGGTGCGCACCGGGTGCAAGGCGCAAGTCGATCAGGCCGGCGAGGCGATGACCTCGCTGCTCGCCGACGCCCGCGCGGTGATCGCCGCTCTCGACGAGGTCGACGCCGCCCTCAACAAGCGCATCGACGGCAATGGCCCCGCCATTCCGGAATTGAGACGCTTCCTGCAGCGATTGCTGACGACGCTGGAGCGGAATTCCGCCGCCGGTGCCGGGGCGAACGGGGCCGCAAAGCCAATCCCGCAGCCGGCGGAACCGGCAGCGCCCGGCCCAAACGGCCATGGCGCCGAAAGGATGGGCGCCGAAGCGAGGGGAGCCGAATCGATGGCAAGTGTCGCAAGCTATGCGGAACCGGGCGCCGGGCTGCCCGACCGGATCACCTCGCGCGACGACGTCGTCAAATGCCTGGATCTCGTCGTCGCCTTTTATGACCGCACCGAGCCGTCGAGCCCGATCCCGCATCTCGCCCGCCGCGTGCGCCGCATGGTGCACATGGATTTCGTGGAATTGATGGAAGATCTCGCCCCATCGGGGCTGAAGGAGTTCCGGCTGCTTGCCGGTGTCCCCGATCCGAAGAAGCCGGCCCAGAAGGATGAAAGGTAACAAGCATGCCAGCAGAGAGCAAAGCGAAGGTCATCGAAAGAAACCGCGCCCCGCGCGTGCAGATCGCCTATGACGTCGAGACCTACGGCAGCCCGACAACGATCGAACTGCCGTTCGTCATGGCCGTGATGGCCGATCTTTCCGGCGCTTCACAGACCAAGGAAGCGGTGAAGTCAGTGCTCGACCGCAACTTCGTCGAGACCGACGCCAATCGGTTCCCGAAGTTCATGGAGGCCATGGGGCCGCGGGTGAAGGCACGAGTAAAGAACACACTCCCGCAAGCCGAGGGCGCCGAGCGGGACGAAGAGCTCGCGATCGATCTCACCTTCTCCAAGATGGGCGATTTCGCGCCGGACAAGATCGCTGAGCAGGTCCCGCAACTGGCCGAGATCCTCAAGATGCGCCGGCAGCTCGAAGAGCTGCTCGGCTTCATGGACGGCCGCGTCGACGCCGAAAAGCGCATCGCGCAGCTTCTGAACAACGAACCGCTGCTGAGCAAGATCGCCGGCCAGGCGATTTCTGAGGGCAAGGGCGAGGAGTAAGTCATGGCTGAACAGCAAAAAACCGCAGCCGCCACCGCCGAGGCGGAAGCGATTGACCTCGGCGAATTCAGCGGCCTCCTGGAAAAGGATTTCAAGGTCAAGAAGGACGACAGCGAGAAGCTCCAGCAGCTGGTGCGCAACCTGGCGCTGGCGGCGCAGTCGCGCTCCGAAACCACCACCATCTCGTCCAATGCGATCAAGTCGATCAAGTCGCTGATCGCCGGCATCGACAAGATGCTGACGACGCAGGTCAACGAGATCCTGCACGCGCCGGAAGTGCGCGAGATGGAAGGCACCTGGCGCGGCCTCTGGTATCTCGTCAACAACACCGAGACGGATACGAAGCTCAAGATCCGGGTGATGAACATCTCCAAGGAACAGCTGGCCGACACGCTGGAAGACTATGAAGGCCAGATGTGGGACCAGAGCCCGATCTTCAAGAAGGTCTATACGGACGAGTATTCGATGCTGGGCGGCGAGCCGATCGGCTGCATTCTCGGCGCCTACGAATTCTCGAACCATCCGCGCGACGTCGGCCTGCTGCGCAACATCTCCGGCGTCTGCGCCTCGGCGCACACGCCCTTCATCGCCGCCGCCTCGCCGCGCCTGTTCCGCATGGACAGCTGGCAGGAACTGCCCAACCCGCAGGACCTGCAGATGATCGTCAACAACCCGGCCTATGCCTCGTGGCAGTCGCTGCGCGAGAGCGAGGACGCCCGCTATATCGGCCTCACCATGCCGCGGGTGCTGGCGCGCCTGCCTTACGGCTCGGAAACCGTTCCGGTGAAGGGTTTCACCTTCGAGGAAGAGGTGGGAGGCGACCACAACAAATATGTCTGGATGAACGCCGCCTTCCCGATGGGCGTCAACATCAACCGCAGCCACAAGCTTTTTGGCTGGGGCACACAGATCCGCGGCGTCGAAAACGGCGGCACGGTGCTCAACCTGCCGGTGCACGCGTTTCCGACCGACGACGGATCGATCGCGATGAAATGCCCGACGGAAGTCGCTATCGACGACCGGCGCGAAGCGGAGCTCGCCAAACTCGGCCTGATGCCGATCCTGCACCGGAAGAACACCGACCTTGCGGCCTTCATCGGCGCCCATTCGCTGCAGGACGACGAGACCCGAGCCGGGCGTCTGGTCGATCCCGACGCGCAGGCCAACGAGCGGCTCAGCGCCAACCTGCCCTACCTGTTCCCGGTCTCGCGCTTCGCCCACTACCTCAAGGCGATCGCGCGCGACAAGATCGGCTCGTTCAAGGAACGCACCGATATGCAGATCTGGTTGACCGAATGGATCAACCGGTACGTGCTGGCCAATCCAGCCTTTGCCGACGACAAGGCGCGCGCCAAGCGCCCGCTCGCCGCGGCCGAGGTCCAGGTCGACAGTGTCGAAGGCCGGCCCGGTTACTACAACGCCCGTTTCTATCTGCGTCCGCACTACCAGCTGGAAGGCATCAATGCCTCGCTCCGGCTGGTGTCCGAACTGCCGTCAGTGAAGGGGTGAAATCGCAAGCATAGTCATCTTGTTTGGTTTGAGAGCGGTGGAGAAAGACAATGCCTTCAATGAAGATCGATGGTTTTCTGAAAGTTCCGGACATCAAGGGTCCCAGCGTGCGCGACGGCCACGAAGATGAGATCGAAGTCCATGGCGTCGACTACAAGATGATCGCGCCTTACGATCCCAATTCGCTCTCGCGCCGCGGGCGCGTATCCTTGGGGATGATCAAGTTCACCAAGCATTACGACAAGGCGTCGCCTTACCTGAAGAAGGCGCTGTTCGACAACAAGGCGCTCGACGAAGTGGTGTTTTCGGCGCGCCGCACCATCGACGGCGAGACCAGCGATTATCTGGTGGTGACGCTCACCGACGCTTCGATCATGGAATACGACATGAAGCAGGCCGATGACGAGGCCGACCTGATCGAGGAAGAAGTGAGCTTCGCCTACAAGAAGATCAAATTCGTCTACGACAAGGACGACGAGATCGAAATGGATGTCTATGTCGGCAAGTGAGGCCAAAAGGCCCGGCGCAAGGGCGCAGCTCGCCGGCAGTTCGCGAGCAAAGCGCGAGGCGGTCCAGCCCTCCCTCTGGGACCGCCTCATCAACGACCTGCCCGGGCTGACGTCGGAGATCGAGGGGCTGCGTCGCCTGCTGGAAGAAGAACTCGGCGCCGAGCGCGTCGAGGCTCTTCTTGCCGGCAGCGCACGCACCATCGATGCCGATGCGGAACTCACCCCCGACCAAAAGCGGCGCCTGCACCGTCTGGTGTTCCAGGCCGAACATCGCGCCGAGATCGAAAGCCGCGGCGTGGTGGTGTCGGCGCGGGTGCTCAGGGAAGCCGTCCGGCGCGACATCGAAGCCTTGTTCAACACCGAGCGCTTCGAGTCCGTTCCGATGCTTTCCGATGCCGAGCACGAACAGCCCCTGGACGAGCTGCCGTCGCTTGCCGACTTTCCGGAGGTGCGCCGCAGCGTCGTGAACTACGGCGTGCCGTCCTTCTCCGGCCGCTCCTCGCGGGACTTCGACCGCGATACCCTGGCGCGCGAGATCCGCGCGGTGCTCGCCACCTTCGAGCCGCGGCTCAAGGAAAGCGCCACGACGGTCAATGTCACCCTTGGCGACAAGAGCGTCGGCCTGAAGATCGAGATCGACGCCGTGCTGATCATGACGCCGACGCCGGAGCGCATGCGGCTGCGCACCACGATCAATCTCGACAACGGCCTGGCGCGAACCGAATTCCGGGAGACCTGAGATGGATCGGGTCTTCGTCGAATATTACGAAGAAGAACTGACCCATATCCGGGCGCTCGCGGCCGAATTCGCCGATATGCATCCGGCAGTCGCCCGCAATCTTTCCCTCGACACCGTTCCCTGCCCGGACCCCTATGTCGAACGGCTGCTCGACGGCGTGGCCTTCCTTGCCGCGCGCACGCGGCTGAAGGTCGACGCCGAGCGCTCGCGCTTCTCGCGCGCCGTGCTCGACGTGCTTTACCCGGACCTGGTCACCCCGGCGCCGGCAACGGCGATGGCGGTGCTGAAACCCGGCCAGCAAGTGCAGTCGATGATCGCCGGTCATACAGTCGCGCGCGGCACACGACTGGTCTCCAGCCTGCATCCGGGGCTGTCGACGCGGTCAACCTTCAGCACCGCGCAAGAGATCACGCTATGGCCGATCGCGATCACCTCCGTCAGCTATTTCCAGGATCGCAGCGCGCTGGCTGCCGCCGGCATCGGCCCAGTCGCCGGCGCGCGCGGCGAGGCAGCGCTGCGCGTCGCGCTTGCGCGCACCGGAAAGGGCAAGCTCAGCGAGCTGTCGCTCGACCGTCTCGATCTCTATTTCGCCGGTCGCACCAAGGCGCCGCTCCTGTTCGACGCGATCTTCGGGGCCTGCTCGGCCGTCGGCGCGCGGGCGGAAGGAAAGACCAATCCGCTATCGGCGCTGCCCGAGCCCGAGATGGTCGGCATCCGCGACGACGAGGCGCTGATGCCGCGCACCCGCCCGACCTTCGAGGGCTACCGCCTGCTGCGCGAATATTTCATGGTCCCCGAACGCTTCCACTATGTGCGGGTCGCCGGCCTGCAGCCGGTGGTGCGCAGATGCGAGGCGGGGATGGAGATCATCTTCCTGTTCCGCCGCCCGGTGCCCGAGCTCGCCGACGTTGCGCCGGCCGATTTCGAGCTCTTCGTGACGCCGCTGATCAATCTCTTCGAGCGCGAATGCAACGTCATCGAGATCGATCCGCGCAGGACAAGGCAAGTGCTGCATGCCGATCGAACCAGAGCGCGCGATTTCGAGATCTTCCGCGTCACCCGAGTGGAGAATGCCGACGCGGAGGGCAGCGAGGCCGAGATTCCCGAGCTTTTCAGCCTGGGGCAGAACCGCGGCAGCGGCTGGGTGTATTCGACCGAGCGGCGCCCTCGCAGGGCCACCGAAGATGAGCGTCGCGACGGCCTGACCCGCACCTCCTACACGGGAGACGACGTTTTCCTCTCGGTGTCGCGCCCGGCCGGCAGCCCGGCCAACCGGCCGCTCAAGCGCCTCGACATCATGGCGCTTTGCACCAATCGCGACCTGCCGATCCTCGACGACACACCGACACTGACGCTAGAGACGGCGGACCCGGTGGAGGCCGTCAGGCTGCTCGGCGCGCTGCGGCCGCCCCAGCCGTCGATCCCGGCGTCGCTGCCGGCGGGCGCCGAAGGCGAATCCCGCGCCGACAATCTTGCCTGGCGGCTGGTGGCGCAGCTCTCGCTCAACTTCTTGAGTCTCGCCAAGGAAGGCCGCGGCGTCGATCCGCTGCACGCGCTGCTCGATCTTTATGCCGACCGCGGCGACCCGAGCCTCGCCCGCAACGTGCATTCGATCACCCGCATCGACTCGCGCCCGGTGATCGAGCGGCTCAAGATCGACGGGCCGATGTGCTTCGGGCGGGGCACGGAAGTGACGCTGCATGTCGACCAGTCGGTGCTGGCGGGCCAAAGCACGCTTTTGCTTTCGGCCCTGCTGGCGCGGCTGTTTGCCCGCCATGCCGGGATAAACGGTTTCGTGCGGACACGCACGCGGCTGCTGCAGAAGCAGGAGGATGTGCCATGGCCGATGACGCCCGGCAATCGCTACCTGATCTAGCACGACCCGCCCCGAGCGAAGCCGCCCCAGACGGAATCGGGGCGTTGTCGGAAAGCTTCGACTTCTTCGAGCTGCTGCGCCGGCTGGAGCAGAGGGGCGGGCTGTTCGGCTATTCCGGCCAGGCCAATCGCGAGCCGGCGCGGCTCGGCCAGCATGTCCGCCTGAGCTTCTCGGCCAGGGACGTGATGAAATTCCAGGAAGCGGGCGAAAAGGCTCCGGCGCGGGTGACCGTCGCCAATCTCGGACTGCTCGGGCCCGAAGGGCCGATGCCGCTGCATCTGACGCGCTGGGTGCTCGACCGGCTGTCGCAGCGCTGGTTCACCGGCACGCAAGCGGAGCAGACCAGCGACACAACCTTCGTCGACTTCGTCAACATCCTGCAGCATCGGATGATCGCGCTTTACTATCGCGCCTGGGCCGACGCTCATCCGGCGGTGCAGGTCGAGCGCTCGGTCGGCGGGCGCGTCCGCGCCATGCTGGAAGCAATGTCGGGGATCGGCCTTCCCGGCACCCAGGATGCCGAACTCGACGCGGTGCGGCTGCGCCAGGCCGGCTCGCTGGCCCGCCAGGTTGACGGTCCGGAACGGCTGACCTTGTTTCTTGCCACGGCCTTCAAGGTGCCGGTCGAGATCAAGGAATTCGTCGCTTCCTGGATCACCATACCGGCGGCACTGCAGAGCCGCGTCGGCAAGGCCTATGCGGCGCTCGGGCGCGGGGCGACGATCGGCCCGCGCGTCTTCAGCCGCCAGAGCCGGATCGAGTTGCGCGTCGGCCCGCTCGATCTCGACGACTTCAAGTCCTTCCTGCCTGGAGAGCGGCGCCTCGCCCTCTTCAAGAAAGCGGTGCGCGACATGATCGGCGAAGCGCTGGATGTCGATTTGCGGATCGTGCTTGCGCGCGACGCCGTGCCGCCGCCGAAGATCGGCACCGTCCAGCTCGGCCGAACCTCCTGGCTTGCTCGCCCCGCCGAGAAGGGAGACGCCGACGATCTCAAGCTCCGCACTGTCGTCGGCTGGCGGCCGGAAATGGCGGAGGCGGCCGCATGAGCCTGCTGCTGACGCTGGAACAAGGCCCGCGCTCCCAGGTGGTCAGGCAGACCCGGCTGGACGAAGGCGAGCTGGTGATCGGGCGCAGCGCCGATGCCGGCTGGCAGATCGACGATCCGGACATGTTCGTGTCGCGCGCCCATTGCAAGATCAGCGGCGGCCGCGACGGCTACTTCGTCACCGATACATCGAGCAGCGGGCTGTTCATCGACGATTCCGACAGCCCGCTCGGCACCGGCAGGTCGGCACGGCTGCAAAGCGGCATGCGTTTGAGACTGGGCGACTACGTGCTCTATGTCGAGGTCCAGCCAAGCGCGAGCCAGACTTCGGTCGGTGAGGCCGCCAACCATTCCGCCGCCGCCTGGTCGGCGCCTCAGCAGCGATCTTCGCCCAGCATTGGCGGCGACGATTTCTTTTCGGCCAAGGTCGAGGAGGAGCCGCGGCGGCCGCGGCCGGCCGATCTGCCGGACCCGTTCGAGCAGCCTGTGCCCGGCGCGTATGACCGCGCCTCGAACCAGCGCAGTTCGCCCGCCTTCGACGACCCATTCAGCCTCGACCCGGTAGCGACACCGGCCTCGGACGACGACTCGGCAACTGGCCGGTCCGATCCGTTCGGCTTCGGCGACATGCCCGCGCGCGGCGATACGGCGCAGCCGGCGCCGAAACCGACCGGCTTCGACGACTTCGGCTTCGGCCCAGCCGCGACGCCTGCCTCCGCCAACGGCGCGCATACGGCCCGTCGCAGCGAGCAGCCGGCCGAAAAGCCGCAGGTCGCTCCTCCGCGGGACTTGCCGGCGCGCACGCCCGAGCCGCCTCCTCCGCCGCGCCCGGCTCCCGCGCCCAGGCCGTCCCGTGCAGCTCAGCCTCTGCCCGGCGATATGGCGCTGCGCGCCGCCTTCCTGCGCGGCATGGGGGTCGAGGAGGCCGATTTTCTCGGGCGCGACGCGATCGCCGAGATGGAAAAATTCGGGCGCGAGTACCGGCTGATGCTGGACGGCCTGATGCAGCTTCTGCGCAAGCGCGCCGAGGAAAAGGGCAGCGCGCGCGTTGCCCAGACGGTGGTCGGCGCCTCCGAGGTCAACCCGCTCAAATTCCTGCCGACGGTCGAGGATGTCATCGTCACCATAATCTCGGAGCGCAGCCCCGGCTTCCTCTCCGGCGAGGCGGCGATCGGCGATGCGGTGAAGGATCTCGCGCAGCACCACGTGCGCGCCTGGCGCGGCGTTCAGGCAGCGCTGCGGCGCATGATCGACCGGTTCGATCCGGCGACGATCGAGGAAGAGCTGAAATCCAATTCCGCGATCGGCAACCTGCTTGCGGGCGGCCGCAACGCCAAGCTGTGGGAGCTTTACCAGAAACGCCATCGCGACATCGCCCAAAGCGCGGAATCGAGTTTCCTGGGCGAGATCGGCGCAGACTTCAGGGATGCATACGAAGAGGAGTAGGACATGATCGATCGACGCGAATTCATCGTTGCCCTCGGCGCGACGGGGCTGCTTGCGGCTTGCCAGAGCGGCCCGCCGAAACCATCGGTTATCTCGGTCAACGTGACCGGTGGCGCCGGCATGAATCCGGGACCCGGCGGCGGCGATCGACCGGTGACTGTGCTGGTGATGCGGCTTGCCAGCACCGGCAAGTTCAATTCGGCCGATTATTTTGCGCTGCAGGGCGATGCGGGGTCCGCACTTGGAGCCGACCTTATCGGATCCGATTCGATCTCCGTCGCACCGGGCAAGACGGCGGCCAAGACCATCACGGTCGAACCGAACGCGACGGCGCTCGGCTTCGTCGCGCTGATCCGCGAACCCGGCGGACGCAACTGGCGCACGACCAAGTCGGTGTCGGCGGGATCGAAATTGACCATCAACGTCACGCTAGGCGGCGGCGGTATTTCCGCCTGACGGCGAGACAGAAGTTGGCAGTGCAGAGAGCAGCGGCATGAGCGACGCAAACAGGGTGCTATGGTCCGAGGGGCTCTTCCTGAGAACCCAGCATTTCCAGCAGCAGGACCGGTTCTTCGAGGCGATGGTGCGGGGCGCGCTGCAGGCCGGCCAGCTCCATACGTTCGGCTTCCAGCAGCTAACGCTCGATCAATCGCTGCTCGATGCAGGCCAGGTTTCTATCGTGTCCGCCCGGGGTATTTTCCCCGACGGCACGCCCTTCTCCATCCCGGAAATGATGGACGCGCCGAAACCGCTGCCGGTCACGGCGGATACCGGCGCCGGGCCGGTGCTGGTCGCGCTGCCGCTCGAGCCGCCCGGCGGCGTCGGTTTCGACCCGGCGCATGCCGCGTCGACCGGCGCGCGCTATCACGGCAGGATCGTGTCGGTGCGCGATTCCGTGCAGGGCGGCGCCGACCCGGAAGAGATCGAGATCGCCCGCCCGCAGGCGGTGCTGCTTGCGCCCGGCAAATCGGTCGGCGGCTATACCGCGCTGCCGGTCGCCGACATCAAGGGCGTGCGGGCCGACGGCGGCGTCTCGCTCGACGAGAGCTTCCTGCCGCCGACGCTGATCACGGGCGCGGTCGCCTGGTATCGGCAACTGCTGCAGGAGGTCGTCACCGGTCTCGACCAGATCGCCGAAGCGCATGGCAAGATGGTGATGGGAGGCCCCGGCCGCAGCGTCGAGGACCTGCTGATGCTTCATCTTGCCAATGCGGCCAAGCCGCGGCTCGCCCACATGCTGGCGCAAGATGTCTTCCATCCGGCCGAGCTCTACCTCGAGCTCGCCGGCCTCGCCGGCGAAATGGCGACTTATGGCTCCAGCTCGCGCCGGCTCGGCGAGCTGCCGGCCTATGACCACATGGCGCCCGGCCCTGCCTATATGGCCCTGGCGGACGCCTTGCGCTCGCTGATCCTCAGCCTGCGGTATATCGAGCCGAAATCGCGCGCGCTGCCGGTCATGCGGCATGCCACCAATGTCTGGAAGGTGCGCATCGACAACCCGAAACTTCTGGTGGCCAGCCGCATCGTCATCCGCGTCGGCTCCGAACTGTCGGAAGACGCGCTGCGCAAGATCTTCGTCAACCAGGCCACCGTCGGGTCCGCCGACCAGTTCGAGGGGCTGTGGAAGTCGCGCCTGCCCGGCATTCCGCTGAAGCCGCTGCATTCGCAGCCGCGCGAGATCCCCTATGACGGCGACCGACTGTGCCTGGAGCTGGACCAGAAGAGCGAGCATTGGGCCTCGCTGCTCGACGCCCCCGGTTTCGTCATCGGCGTTTCCGGCGTGCTGCCAAGCGAGCCGCAGGTCGACTGCTATTCGGTGAACAGGTGAGGCCATGAGCCGGGATGATCCTTTCGGACTGTCGGAGGATCGCGAACGCACGCGCATCAGGCTGACGGGCGCTTCGCCCCGGCCGATGGCGCCGCTGGCGCCGGGCGCGCCGGTGAAGCGCGCGCGCGCCCATCCCAATGTGCTGATCAATAGCTTCGCGCCGCTGCTCGAATTCGCGCCGGAGCTGGAAAGCGCGCTGGCGCCAGAGAACCCGGAAGTGCTGCGCACGCGCCTGCTCGAGGAGCTCGTGCGCGCACGCGACGCCGCGATGGCCGCGGGCTCGTCGCTGGAGCGGGCCGATCAGGCCGCCTGGGCGGTGGCGGCCTTGCTCGACGATCTCGCGCTCAACACGCCCTGGGGCGGCGCCAGCGCCTGGCCACGCCAGCCGCTGGTGGTGATGCTGCGCGGCGACGTCGATGCCGGCACGCAGTTCTTCTCGCGGCTCGACGAACTGGAGCGGCATCCGAACCGCGACCGCGAAATGCTGGAGTTGCAATATTATTGCCTGGCGCTCGGCTTCCGCGGCAAATATCGCGTGCCTGGCCGCGCCGGCGACCGCTCGCTCAATGCCGTTCGCGTGGCGGCGGCGCGCTTCCTGCGCAATGCCGATGCCGAAGATGCGCCGCTGTCGCCGAACTGGAAGGGCGTGATCGCCTCGGACGAGCCGCAGCGCTTCATCGTACCGATCTGGGTGATGGCGCTGGCGGCCGTGGTCATCGCCGCCGCTGCTTATGTCGGCCTGTCGATGGGGCTGAGCAGCCAGGCGGTCGAGCTCTCCGCCCTGGTCCGCGCTTTGCCGCCGCCCTCGCGGGGCGACGTCACCCGCGCCGCGCCCAAGGTCGACGCGCCCGAACCCGAGGCGCCGCAGCCGGAACCGGTCGATTTTGCGCTGCTGCCTGAATTCAAGGCCGAGGCGCCGGATGGTCTCAAGCCGGCGCTGAGCGGGACCGAGAGCGTGTCGCTGGCCAAGCTCGTCATCCAGTCTTCCAATCCCGAACTGTTCCAGTCGGCGCGGCCGACACTCACGCAGGGCTATGAGCCGCTGATCGAATCGATCGCCAAGGTGATCCTCGCCAATCAGGAACTCATCGGGAACGTCACGGTGGTCGGCCACACCGACAATGTGCGCCTGCAGAAATCCAACCCGCTTTCGTCGAACCAGCGGCTGTCGGAAGCGCGCGCCGAGACCATAGCCAACCTTCTGGTGCAGGCCGGCGTGCCGCAGGAGCGCATTCATTCGGAAGGCCGCGCCGAGACCGATCCGGTGGCCGACAACTCGACGCGCGCGGGCCGCGCGCTCAACCGCCGCGTCGAGGTCCTGGTCGAGAAGAGGCTCTGATGTTCATCCTGCGCTTCCTCTGGGCGGTTCTCACTTCGCGCTTCCTTTGGACGCTGATCGGCATCGCGCTGCTTTCCCTGCTGATCTGGGTGTTCGGCCCGATCGTCCAGGTCGGCCCGTATGCGCCGTTCGATTCCGACAATGTGCGCATCGCCATCATCGCCGGGCTTATCATCCTGTGGCTGATCTGGCTGATCATCGCGCAGCGCCGCGCGATCCGCGCCAACCGCATGTTCGTCGCCGAGATCGCCGCGCCCGTGGCGGAAAAGCAGCTCACTCCTGGCGAGGAAAGCGTTGCCGCGGTCGGCGCCAAATTCGGCGAGGTGATGGCGGAGCTCAAGCGACGCAAGCTCGGCGGCCGCAAATTCCTGCGCGAGATGCCTTGGTATGTCATCGTCGGACCGCCGGCCACGGGCAAGACCACGGCGCTGCGACAGTCAGGCCTCAACTTCCCGATCGATCTCACCGACGATCTGCAGGGCGTCGGCGGCACGCGCAACTGCGACTGGTTCTTCTCGGAGAATGCGGTGCTGATCGACACCGCCGGCCGTTACGTCCAGCAGGAAAGCCAGCCGGATGTCGACGCGACGGAATGGCTGGGTTTCCTCGATCTTCTCAAGAAGCATCGTGGCCGGCGCGCACTCAACGGCGTCATCGTCGCGCTGTCGATCGATGCGCTTTCGGAAGGCGACGAAGCGATCAAGGCGCATGGCCGCAAGATCCGCCGCCGGCTGGCGGAGCTGAACGACCGCCTCGAAATTCGCCTTCCCGTCTACCTGATGCTGACCAAGGCCGACCTGATCAAGGGCTTCGAGGCCTTCTTCGGCGGTCTCTCGACCGCCGCCCGCGAGCAGGTATGGGGGACGACCTTTCCGCTCGATGCCCGGATCGACGCCAAGACCATCGAAAGAGAGCTCGCCGCGCTTGCCACCGAGCTGGAGCGGCGGCTGGTGCCGCGTCTGGAGGACGAGGACAAGCTCGGATCGCGCGCGGAAATCTTCCGTTTCCCGGCCCAGCTCGCCAGCCTCTCCGAGCCGATCCAGGTGCTGATCGAGGCGATGTTCGGCGAAAGCCGCTACGAGGAAGCCGCCTGGCTGCGCGGCCTCTATCTGACCTCGGCGACACAGGAAGGCGCGCCGATCGACCGGCTGACGGCGGCGCTGTCCTCCTCCTTCGGACTGCCGCCGCGCCGCGCGATGCTGGCGCCGCGCGTCGAGAAGCGCAGCTTCTTCCTGCGCAATCTCCTGACCGAGGTCATCTTCAAGGAAGCGGGTCTCGGCACGTTCGATCCGCTGGCGCAGCGCCGGCGCGCCTGGAGCTGGCGCGGCGCGGCTGCGGCTTGCGCGCTTGCCGCCCTTCTGGCGGGCGGGCTGTTCACCTGGTCCTATCTCGACAACCGCAATGCGATCACCGAGCAGGCCGGCCAGTTCGAGGCGCTGCAGGCGCCGCTCACCGACGTCTCCGCCACGCCGGCTTCGGTGGAGCAGCCGACGATGGATGGGGCGCTGGCCGCGATGGACGCGGTGGCGACGGCACGCACCGCACCGCCGGATGCTGTCCACAATTTGCTCGGCCCGACCGCTTCGGCCGAGCTCGTGCGCGCCCAGACCGACACTTACGACCACGCGCTGCGCAATGTGCTCGAGCCGCATATGGTGGCGCTGCTCGAGGCCACGATGTGGCGGCAGATCCGCGATCCGGATTTCATGCTCGGCGCGCTGAAGACCTATCGCATGATGACCGGCCTGTCGCAGATGGACACCGACTTCGTGCAGAACTGGTGGGTGAACAGTCTGCCGGAATTCGCGCCCGCGCCGCCCTTCCCGACCGCCGACGCCGAACAGCACCAGCTTGCCGCGATCCGCCGCATGGCGGTCGACGACAGCTACATCGCCCCGGACAAGGAGCTGGTGGCCGAGGCGCTGAAGACGGTGTGCACCATCTCGCTGCCGGAGCGCGCCTACAAGCAGTTGCTCGCGGATCCGGAAGTGGCAGCGGTCAAGGAATGGGTGCCGGCCAATTTCGCCGGCCCGAACGGCGCCAAAGTGTTCGCGCGCCGCTCCGCCAAGACGCTGCGCGTCGGCGTTCCCGGCGCCTACACCTATGCCGGCTTCCACGACGCCGTTCTCGATCGCGTCGAGGACGTGGCGGCGCAGGCGGCGCTTGATCGCGCGGTGTTTGCCGGCGGCTGCTCGGAGAATGCCGAGACCTCGGTCTCGGCGCTGTCCGAGGACATTCTGAAGCTCTACTACGACGACTACATTTCGCAGTGGGACAGCTTCCTGCGCGACATGCGGCTGGCGCCGCTGACCGACCTCAATGTCGCAAGCGAAAATCTCAAGGACCTTTCGAGCGCCGATTCCGCGCTGAAACGCCTCCTCACCGCCGTCGTGCAGGAACTCGATCTCACCCGTTCCGACGAAGCGCCGGCTGACAACAAGAACGGCGCCGCCGCCAAGAGCGGCTCGAAGCTGCTCTCCAAGCTCGGCAAACTCGGCAAGGTCGTGAAGACGGGAGCGAAATTACTGCCGCGCGCGGGCTCGGCCGAGCAGGTCGACATGACCGGCAGCCTGGTGGCCGAACACTTCAAGCCGCTCAAAGGCACGATCGCCGAGGTAGACGGCCAGCCGCCGGCGCTCGACGCAGCCGTGGTGGCGCTGACGGCGCTGTCCAATGTGCTGCAGACCGTGTCGGCCAACCCCGACCCGCAGGACGCCATCAAGAAGCAGGGCGGCCTGGCCGAGCTGACGGGGGCGGTCGCAAGACAGGCGCAGATCCTGCCTTCGCCGATCAACGACTGGCTGGGCGGGATTGCCGGCGACACCAGCGGCCTGTCGCAGAAGGCGGTCACCAACGAGCTCAATGCCATCTGGCGCGCCGACATCCTGCCCTTCTGCCAGGCTGCGCTCAACAACCGCTATCCGTTCAGCCCAGAGAGCGCGGTCGACGTCAATGTGCGCGACTTCCAGCGCCTCTTCGGCCCCGCCGGCCTGATCGACGCCTTCATCAACGACCATCTGATCAACTATGTCGACACCGCCAGCCAGCCGTGGAAATGGCGCGCCGATTTCGGCCTCGACGCGGCCGCGCTGGCGGCGTTCGAGCAGGCACGGCACATCCGCGACGACCTGTTTCCCGGCGGCACCGGCCCGGTGATGAACTTCACGCTGGAGCCAAAGGACCTGTCGCCCAACGTGGCGCGGGTGACGCTCAACCTCGATGGCCAGAACCTCGTCTACTACAACAACGCGACCCGGCCGCAGCCGATGACATGGCCCGGCAAGGACGGCACCGGCGTGATCTCGCTTGCGTTCCAGCCGGTCGACGGCTCACCCGAGGTGATGCTCAACGAGACCGGCAGCTGGGCGTGGCTGAGGATGCTGCGCAGCGGCAAGTTCGCCGGAACCAACCTTTCCGACGTCTATAGCCTGCGCCTCGGCACGAAAGGCATGTATGCCGATTTCGAGCTCAAGGCGGCCAGCGTCGAGAACCCCTACACACTCGAGATGTTCAAGAAGTTCACATGTCCGCCGCACATATGAGCACCGGCTTCTATGGCAAGATACCGGCGACGGGAGATTTCGTCGCCTGGAACCTGCCGCGGACTTTTATCGACCGCTGGGACCGCTGGATGTCGATGGAATTGCACGCGCGGCCGGATGAAGGGGAATTGGATACAAGAGTCTGGCGCTTCATTGTCAAGGGCGGCATTTTCGGCGACCAGCCGTGTGCCGGCGCCTGGCGCATGAGCGAGGATCGCGTCGGCCGCCGTTATCCGTTCGCCATCGTCCAGCTGGGGCCCCCGCCGGAGCCGGACGACCCGTGGTACGATGCCGTGGCCTCGCTTCTTCGGAACTGCATCGACAACTACTGGGCGCAGAGCCGGCTGACCGAAGGCCTTCAGATTTTGCCGCGTCCGGGCGCCGCCGCCGCGACCGACAAGATCGCATTTTGGAGCGACGACTGGGAGGTCGTGGAACTCGGCTTCGCCGACATCCACGACCTCGCCCAAAATGCCCTGCCCGCGATGCGCGCGGGCAGGGCCGGAAATGGTGGAGGCCTGAGCCATGGGTAACACGGTGTACGCCGAAAAGATGGGCTTCTTCCACCAGGCGAGCGGCGGCAAGGGCATCGCGCCGGGCGATGTCTGCCTCAGCCCGCCGCCGCCGCCGGCGGGACCGGTGCCGGTTCCGTATGTCAACATGCTTTCGGCCAGCGACCTCATCAAAGGCAGCAAGAGCGTCAAGGTGCAGGGAACACCGACGGCGCTAGAGAACTCTTCCGAAGTGGCGCTGAGTACGGGAAACGAGGCGGCTACGCCGGGACTGGGCGCCGGCGTGATCACCCATCGCATCAAGGGCAAGGGCTCGTTCAAGCTCTGGTCGTTCACGGTCAAGGTCGAGGGCAAGGGGGTCTGCCGCCACGGCGATCCGATGGAGCAGAATACTGCGAGCCCGCTGCCGAACACGGTCGACGTGTCCGCCATGGTGGACTTCTCGGTGGTGCTCGGCAAGGACGCGATGAAGGAAGACTGCCCGCGCGACTACAAGTACTCGGAGGACTATACGCCCACGACCGAGACCCAGCGCGCCTCCGTGCAGGGGCAGGCCTGTTGGCAATGCAAGAAGGATCGCGCCAACATCCTTCGTCGGACTCCAGGGCCAGCGAAGGACAAGGCGCTGAAGGCAATCGACGCGAAAATAAAGAAGCAAACCGACGGCAAGGTCACGATGATCGCCGATCACCAGCCGCCGCAGAAGGTCGCATGGGAGATGGGAGCGTGCCATGATGCGGACAGCTTCGCCCAGCGGATGCGCGACCTTCCGTGCCAGCCGCACTGTCATGCCCACAGCATGCAACAGTCCAGGGACATGCGCGAGCTGGATCGCCGCGAGCTATACGACACGATGAACGCGAATATCAGAGGCCTCAACATATAGAGGTGGGAAATGATTTCTGCAAAACATCAAGAAATATATAATCTATGGACATCTGATTTGAAGGATGTCGTTCCACCTTTACTTGATTGGTGGCATGATCTACATGCAAATGAAGTCAATAAAGAACTTGTCGACGCTCGCTGGCCGGCAGGGCCCGCGAGTCATCCTCGCGTCATTGCCCTGTTTCGGAAGTACTACTTCGAAACCACGAGGCTGAACGATTCGCTTTTGAGTGGCGTGCCGCAACATGGAGACGAGATGTGGGGCTCCGAAGCTAAGCAATCGACTG
The DNA here is from genome assembly GCF_003997555.1 of Mesorhizobium sp. M1A.T.Ca.IN.004.03.1.1. Taxonomy (NCBI): domain Bacteria; kingdom Pseudomonadati; phylum Pseudomonadota; class Alphaproteobacteria; order Hyphomicrobiales; family Phyllobacteriaceae; genus Mesorhizobium; species Mesorhizobium sp. M1A.T.Ca.IN.004.03.1.1. The sequence continues at coordinate 709,359 of NZ_RZTV01000002.1, forward strand.
AGGAAAGCGACGGGGCTGGGCCGGTCCCGCCGGTGACGCTGCTGCTCTCCTTTCTCGACGATACCGAGCCCGAGCTGGCGGACTTCATGAGGAGGTTCGACTTCATTCCTGTCGGGGAAGATCCGGAATTCGAGGAGTGCTGAGCGATGGCGATGCTTGTCAATCACAACATCAAGAACGGAACCTACCGGCTGCTGCGGGCACCCGGCGACGTCCGCGGCCGCGCGCAAGCGGCGGCGCCGGTGATCGGCACGGCCGACCATCGCGACCTGTTCGCCGCCTATCTGCTCGATTTCGAGGATGTGTTCGCTGTCGCCTCCGAGACGTGGGACGCGAGTGTCGAAGAGCGCATGGAGACCGGCCTGCCGAAGGATGAGGCAATCCTCCGAACGATCGAGGCCAACGGGATTGCCGGCCCCGCCGGCCACCCGAGAGTGGTCTGGCTCGTGCGAAAATATTGGCTGGCGTGCGACGAGGAAAACCGGCGTTCCGCGTCGAGCGCAGTGCCTCCCGAAGTGTTCCTTCTCGAGTGGCTGATCCAAGGCGGCCATGACGACTATGCGATGCTGCTGACCGCCATGCCCTACTGGCCGATCGGCCTCGACGAACACGGCAATTGGTGCTGAGCGATGGTGTTCGCGGTCGGGATCGAGAATCGTACGCCCTTCGCCACTGCAACACATGTGCAACTCGACGTCGACGGCCAGGAAGTCCTGGTCGTCATGTTTTCGGCAACCTTCGATGCGCTTGACGGCGCACCAGCACTGGACGTCAGCGAAGACCAGATGCCGGTCGCGCTCTGGGATATCCCGTTCGGCGATCCGGCCAATTCCTCCAATCGCTACGAAGCCGATATTGCGCCGCATAAGCCGGCCGCCGAAATCCTTGTCAACGGTTCGGCGCACGCGCCGAATGGCCGGCCGGTGGCGGAGATGCAGGTTGGTTTCCGCGTCGGTGGCTTGCAAAAGGTGCTCAACGTCGTCGGAGACCGCGTCTATGACGCTGGCGGCTACAGCGCGCCGGCCCTGTTCCGAACCATGCCGATCGTTTACGAGCGCGCCTTTGGCGGGACGCTGCCGGATGGTCGGCTTGATCGACGCAACCCGGTCGGCGTCGGCTATCACCATGCCTCCTCCGCCGATCCGGCAGTGCGCACACACGCCCCAAATGTCACCTATCCCGCTGAACCTTATCTTAGCCCCTCCGATCGCCCCAGACCGGCTGGCTTCGGCCCGCTCGGGCGGGGCTGGATGCCGAGACTGCCGCTCGCTGGAACCTATGACCAGGCCTGGATCGACACGCAGTGGCCACTGCCTCCTGGAGATTTCGATCCGCGCTACAATCTGTGCGCCCCGGCAGATCAGCACCTGCCAGCAATCCATGGTGGTGAGACTGTCACGATCATCGGCATGACACCGAACGGCCGCTGGGACTTCCGCCTGCCGCGCGTTGTTGCGCCTGTGCGGCTGATCTATGACGACCGCGTCGAGGAACGTCCGTTTGTCGCGGACACGGTGATTGTCGAGCCGGATCTATGGCGCGTCACACTGAAAGCGCGCTTTTCACACGTGACAAAACGAAACACGTCGGCGCTGCGGGAGATCGTCTTCGGCCATGTCACGCCCGCCTTTCTCGTTGCCCGGCGCAAGCGCAAGACCTACCTTAGCCCGCGCGGCGGCGACGGCACCGTCGACCGCGCCGTGTGGCAGCCATGAAGCGGCCGCTCTACCTCGCCGGCGGCGGCGCCGTCACGCCCGCCGGGCTGAACGCGAGGCAAACGATCGCGGCCATTCGGGCGAGCCTTTCGGCCTTCGAGGAAATCTCGCTCGCCGAACCGTTTGGCATTTCCCAGATTGTCGCGCGCATTCCCACTCACCGGCATCTGCGCCGCAACGAAGGCGAATGGCTGGTCAACATGGCCGCTCGCGCCATCAAAGAGGCACTCGGCACGGACGAGCCGGGTGTCGCGGCGGCAACCGCGCTGCTTATCACCGCGCCGGAGAGCTTTCGCAACCATCCGGGGTTCGAGGATATTCCGGCGAGCGATTTCCTAGCCGCGGTTGGCGATGCGACAGGCCTGAGGTTCCATCACGCCTCGCGCGTCATCGACGGCGGCGCGGCCGCAAGCGTGGGACTGATCGAGCGGGCGCTGGGGCTGATGGAGGAGCAAGGCGTGGCGCAAGTGCTGCTCGGCGGCGTCGACAGCCTCGTCAATGATACCGACCTCGGTCGGCTCAGCCGGACCGGGCGTTTACAGGGTGCGGACAACGCCCAAGGACTGGTTCCCGGCGAGGCCGCCGTCTTTGTGCGCCTGCAGCGGGAACCCCGCCGCGGGCCTGTCGTGGCCGCTATCCATGGCGTCGGCATGGCCCAGGAGACGGACAGCATCCTTTCCGAGCGCTACAGCCAAGGCCGCGCCATGCTCGGCGCACTGCGCGGCGCCGTTTCGGGATCGGGACCATCGGAACCCGATATCGACTTCGTCGTCTCGAACGGCAATGGCGAGCGCTACCATGGTTGGGAGATGTTGATTGCCCGACCGCGCTTCTATCGCACGCACCGCACCTTGATGGCGACGGCCTATCCGGCGATGACGGTCGGCGACACCGGCGCGGCCAGCGGCGCGCTGACGCTGATGCTGGCCGCCGACAGTCTTGTCCAGGATTATGCGCCCGGATCGATTGCCATGTGCGAAGTCGCATCCGAGAACGGATTGCGCGCTGCCGCCGTCGTGGCGCGGATGAACCGCCGATAGATTACAGCCATGCCGGAAACCGGCGCGTCCTTCGCCAGTCGGCCAGCGGCGTATCGGTTGCCGCGAAGGCTGTCCGCAACGCGTCAAGCCGCAACCGGCGCATCGAATGGAACGGCCTGTGGCCCCGCCCGGCCCGTCCCTCATCCCACCAAGAAGCAACGCGATCAGCGACAGGCAACGGGCTGTCGTTCAGAGATTCAAACGCCTTCCCCAGATCGGCCGGGTCTATCGTAAACAGGTTGGTGTCGTTGAAATCCACTTCGAACAGATCGCGCATCGCCAGCCCGGCGGCAAAGACAAGCTCCGGCTCGCGCATCTTCTCGATCAGCCAAGGCATCACCGAGGGATCGCCAAACAGTCCGAGCGAGGCGGTCGCCGCCACGCGCAGCTGCGGCTGCCCGAGGCGCGTCTGCAACCAGGCTTTCGCGGCATTGGGCGGCGTTGTGAGGAGGCGTATCTCAATCCCCGCCTCCATCTGGCTCGTCTCCGTCACCAAGTTCTTGTCGATCACTGGGTGCGCTGATCGCGCCTCGCCAAGCAGGCAAGCGGCGAAGGCGGCTGCAAGACGTTCTTTCGCCGTCTCGCCATCAAGGCTGGCCAGGACTGCCGGAAGCAGGTCGCGCCGCCTGAGCCCACCGGCGAGCCGAACGGCGCGCCGGCGCACAGCGGCGTCGGGATGGCTTACCAGATCCTGCAGGCGCGGTCCCGGATCGACGCGATGATGCCAGAGCGCAGACAGCCCAAGGCAGTGTAGTCGCGCATCGCGTGTGCCCAGCCATTGCGCCACGAACGGCCTCAGGCTTTCGCGTGGGGTACGCGCGATCGCAGCGGACAGGCTCGAAATGCCGGCTTCACCCAGGCTTGCACCGGCGTCGATTGCGGAGCTCACCAGTTTGGCATCGCTCCAACGCATAGCCACAGTGCCAAGCACGAAAAGTTCCCCGGGCTCAGCATAGTCAGCGAAGTGCGCTTGAGCAGACTCCCAGCCGGCCTTGCCGGCCGCCATGAGCCCTTCGAGGTTAGCCTCAAGGCGCTGGTCGATGCGGCCGATGTCGGACTCACCGAAGATTGGACCGTCGATCTCCCGACGACGGCGCAGCCAGAGGAAAGCCGCGTCCTCGGCATGCTGGTCCACGATGGGCGCGATGGTCGCGATGCGGTGCATCGGCTCGGCTCGCCTCAGTTGAGATGCACTGCCCCGCCGCGAATGCGGTTCGTGCCGCTGGCCTGGCTGGTCAATTGGGTGCCACGAATGGTCACGCGGCCATTCTTGTCCAGAATGATTGATGCCAAGCCGCAGCGCAATTCTATGCGCTCATCGCCGGTGATGACGATGCGCTCGCCGTCACGGTCAACTTGCAGCTCCCTGTTCTTGTGGGCCGGATCGACGATGCGTCCAACGACCAGCGGGCGCGTCGGGTCACCCTCCTCGAACAGAAGGGCTAGTTCCGAACCGATGGCCGCCGGGTCCAGTTCGGTTAGGCTCCGCGCCGCAATCGCGGTTTCGTGCGGATTGCCGACGAAGACCACCAGTGGCGCTCCGCCTTCGAAACCGATAAGCAGGCCGATCACGACGCCGTCGATACGCTCCAGCACTTCCATGATGATGCCCTCAATTGTTGTTGATCGTGCTGCCCTTGACGATCACGTCGCCGTCGGCCTTGACGGTGATCTTGCCGCTGCCCTTGATTGCAATATCCTTCCCGTCAGCGACAATGGTGCCGTCCTTTTTCATCGTGATCGATGCTGAGCCGCATTTGAGCGTGATCGAGTCGCCCGCTTCGATCATCAGGTTCTTGCCAACCTTGATTGAACTGTCTTGGGCAATGTCGATGCCGCTGCTCTTCCCGACCTTGAGAGCATGTGCCCCGCCGACATCGGTCCCGTCATCCGCTCCGATCTTGGCTGTTCGTGCCTTGCCTATCTGGGACGACTGTGCCCCTCCGACGGTGAAACTCTGATCGGCGCCAACATTGACGGTTTGAGCCGCCCCGATGTTCCAGCTATCCGCAGAACCGACATCGTGACTCTGATTGGTGCCGACACTGACGGATCGTGTTACGCCGATCGTGTTCGTCTGCGAAGCGCCCACGGTCCTCGCTTCAGCCGCCCCCACGGTATCGACGCGCGCCGCACCCACCGTCACCGTCTGCACCAGCCCCACCGTCTGCGAGTGGTTGGCGTCGATGTTTTCCGTCGAGTTCGCCACGACATGGATGGTCTCGTTCGCCATCACCGTCAGCGAGCGGTTCGCGCCCACCGTTTCGGTATCGTTCGACCCGATATTCGTCGTCTGGTCGACGCCGATCTTGACCGTCTTGTTGTTGCCGACGTCCTCGTCGAGGTTGTGGCCGACGGAGTGCTTGGCGTCGTGGTCGATGCGGTCGGACTGGTCGTGCTGGACCAGCTTGTTGCGGTCGTGCTTGATCAGCAGATGGTGGTCTTTCTGCGCCTGGAAATTGACCAGCTCGGAGCCCGCCTTGTCCTCGAACATCAGCTCGTTGTAACCGCCGCCGCCTTTCGAGGAGTTCGACTTCCAGCCCGACTGCGTCGCATTGCCCGGCAGCCCGTAGGGCGGCATCTGCGAGGCGTTGTAGACCCGGCCAGTGATGATCGGCAGGTCCGGGTCGCCTTCGATGAAGTCGACGATCACCTCCTGGCCGATGCGCGGGATCTGAATAAAACCCCAGCCGCTGCCGGCCCAGGTTTGCGACACGCGCACGAAGCAGGAAGAGTTCTGGTCCTTCTTGCCGAGGCGGTCCCAGTGGAACTGCACCTTCACGCGCGCATATTTGTCCGTGAAGATTTCCTCGCCCGAGGGGCCCACCACCGTCGCTGTCTGTGGGCCGCGCATGATCGGCCGCGGGGTGATGCGCGGCGGCCGGTAGGGCAATGTGGCGGGCGCCACGCCGAGCACCACCTTGAAATTCTCGCTATGGGCCTCGTTCTGGGTCCGGTAGCCCGGATCGAACAGCCGGTACTCGGCGCTGATCACCAGATAGTCCTGGTTCTGGTCGTCGCGCGGAAAGCTTTCCAGCTTGAACTTGCAGCCAGAGAAGAGGCCGCGCACGGTGCCCACCGCCGTGCTGCGCTGGTGCACGGCCTGAAGCTCCTCGCGGCGAATTCCCGCAATCGTGTCGCCTCGCCCGACATCGAGATGCGCGCCGGGCTGGCGATAGTTTTCGCCCGCGGCCTCCTTGTGGCTGAACGGCTGGGCGGACTTCGCCATCAAATCCGCGCCGGGCTTCTCGAAATCAAAGTCGGTGTGGGCATAGGCCCCCGGCCGCACCGCGCTGCCTGGAATCCATTCGGTGATGTACTCGACGTCGCGCCGCGAGCCCTGGCCCTCGAAATTGTAGAGCACCTTCTCGTAGCCGGGTGCCGGCTTCAGCTTGCTCATCGTGTCGCAGAGCACCAGGGTATGCTTGCCCTCGTCATGCTCGAAGAAATAGAAGATGCCCTCGTGCTCAAGCAGCCGCTGCACGAAATCCAGATCGCTTTCGTCATACTGGACGCAATATTCGCGCTGCGGATAAGACCCTTGCAGCCGCTTCTCGAATTTCGCGATGCCGTATTTCGAGAAGATTTTCTCGACGATCTCGACCGCCGTCATATTTTGAAAGATGCGGCAATCGGTGGTGTTGCCGAGGAACCAGAGCCATGGCCTGACCATCGCCTCATAAAAGCCGAGCCTGTCCTCGATGCGGATGAGCTTGAATTCCGACACAAGCCCGCTGAACCAGCGTTTCGGATCGGATTCGCCCTCGACCGAAACGACGCCGCCCAGCATCTTCAGCGGATCGACGTCGTGGCTTTTGGAGACGAAGCCGACCGTATAGGCGAAACAACGGCTGATCTCGTCGCGCCCGACGAGATGGGTGAAGGTCAGCACATCGCCGCCAACGGGCGTCTGCACAACCGTGGCGCGTTCGTTCGGCATGGGTCGTGCCCCTCCTGGACGCGGCCGCCAGTATGATGGATTGAAGCCCCCGCTATGTTAACCGCATCACGTTCGGGAACTTTTCGCACCCACCGCACCGGACCTTTTTCAGCCTAGCACATGTTTGGTGGCGGCCAAATAACAGCTGTGGCTAAACCCGCCAAGCGCCGGTGTGAAACGCTCCTCTCCCGCCGCGCTCGCAAGCTGCTAGAATGCCAGAGCAATTCTCGGAACCGCGCATAGCGGTTTTCCGTTCGGAGTTGCGTGAAAAATAAGCATTTGTTGACCAAGTTCGGCGACGCTTCCGGATGTTCATCTCGCTCCAGATCAGCAATGTCGACAGGCTGCCATCCGGCGCCGCCGCGAGCTACGCCGCCCGCGACCGCAGCTTCGAGATCGGGCGCGAGAATTGCGACTGGACGCTTTCGGATCCGGACAAGATCATCTCGGGCCGGCATTGCGAAGTCCGCTTCCAGGCGGGCGGCTTCTGGCTTTACGACATCTCTCGCAACGGCACCTTCGTCAACGGCTCCAGCCAGCGCATGGCCGGTCCGCACCGGCTGGCGCATGGCGATCGGATGCTGATCGGCCGCTATGTCGTTGCGGTATCAATTGACGAGGAAGGCACCGCCGCCGGCCACCCGCGAACCCAGCCAGCGTCGACGCAACGCGAGCTGCCGCCATCGACGGGCAGACCGCTGGAGCTCGGCAAAGAGCCCTTCTTCAGTCGGACGGAACAGCGGCCCGGGACGGGAGCGGCATCGACATCTTCGGCGCTGCGGCCGCCCCCAACGCCGGCAAAGCCGGGTGGCCAGCCCGCGGGAACCGATATGCTGCTGCAGGATATCGCGAAGGCGGCCGGCATTTCGCCTGACCTGCTTCAATCGCGCGCTCCGCATGAGGTGGCGTCCGAGATCGGTACCGTGCTCAGGACCACCGTCGAGCAACTGTCGCTGCTGCTCAAGGCGCGCTCGGCGGCCAAGGTGCTGGCCAAGAGCGCCAACCGCACGATGATCAGCGCCGAAAACAACAACCCGCTGAAATTCGTTCCCGGCACCGACGACATACTGGAGATCATGTTCGCCAAACGCCGGACCGGCTATCTCGACGCCGCGCACAGCGTCGAGGACGCCTTCCGGGACCTCAAGACGCATGAATTGGCCACTTACGCCGCCATGCAGGCGGCGCTTTCCAGGCTGCTCGACGACCTGTCGCCGGAGGCCATCGCCAGGAAGCTGCCGCCGGCCTCCTTCTCATCGAAGAAGAGCCAGGCGTGGGATGCCCTCGTCGCCACCTGGCGGACGATGGAGGAGAAGCATGAAAACGGCATGCTCGACGTCTTCCTGGCCTATTTCAGCGAAGCCTATGCCAAGGCCAGCAAGCAGAAGTAGGTGGACCCCGGGCTATGTGACGGGTCTCACAGAAGAAAGCGCTGCTTCGAGCATCCTGCTTTCCGATTTCAATCAGCTGCCTGTACGGTTAGGATAGCGTACGGAAGCTTGCCTGGCGGGCAAAGCGGCGTGGCTTGGGGCGTGTGCAGCAATGTCATGTTTCGGCGAGATGAGCCTTTCCATCCGGCCCGCCCCCAAAGCTCGGCTTGAAAAGCCGCAAGCCGACCTCATTTCCCGTCAAGGAAATGTTCGCCGCGCCACGACGGTGGATCGCCGATGAGTTCGAAGGACGATCCCTCCCGGCCGGCGGACAAGACCGTCATCCGAGCGCCACGGCCAAGACAACGCTCGCCCGCGGCTCCCGCGAGTTCTTCTTCGGCTGGCGCTAAGCCCGCTGCGACACCCGCCAGGGAACCGACGGTTTTCGACCCCGGCGTCGGCCGGCGGATGCCGACAGGCTGGTCCTCCGGAACCGTGGTCGTTCAAAACCCGGCCCCCGGGGCTGCCGCTGCAGCGGCGGCACCCGCATTGCAACAGGAAATCCTGCTCAGCGCCGCGGATGGCGTGAAATACGCCGCGGCAAATCCAGTCCTCGCTGCGGCGGCGCCCTTGCTGGTGCTGTTCAGCCAGTTGCGGCTGATGCCGGTCGAGCGGCAGGCGGCCCCTTTGGCAGAGCACATCACCGAAGCGATCGAGACATTCGAGCGGGAGATGGCGAAAGCCGGCATCGCCGAGGAAGACGCGCGGATTGCTAAATTTGCTCTATGCGAGACCGCCGACGATCTGGTCGGCAACCTGCCCTGGCCGAAGGACGAGGGCTGGATCGGGCACAGCCTGGTGGCGCGGTTCTTCCACACAAAGCCCACCGGGGGAGCCGGTTTCTACGAGGCGCTGAACAATATCCTGGCCCGGCCGGAGGGTCATCACGACCTCCTCGAACTGATGCATGCCTGCCTGTCGCTCGGGTTCGAGGGCCAGTATCGTGGGAGGGTCGGCGAACGGGACGCGCTCGAACGCGTCCGGCGCGACGTCTACGACACGATCCGCTATTTTCAACCGCGCGCCGGGGACGACATCTCGCCCCATTGGCAAGGCATGGCGGCGGCGCTGTCAAAGCCCCGGGCGCGGTTGCCGCTATGGGCGGTCGCGGCCGCCGCGGCGACGCTGGTGACGGCGGCCTTCTTCGGGCTACGGATCCTGATCACCGACGAGGGCGACGCAACAGCCGTCGAATTGCTGGCGCTCAATCCCTCGACGCCGGTCACCATCGAGCGCGCGAGCGTCGCTCCGGTCGCCGAGCCGGCTGTAGCCGCTCCGCCGGAAGCCACCCCGCCGCCGCCTGCCGTTCCCACCGTAACCCAGATCGACCGCATACGCGCCGCGCTCGCCAGCGAAATCGCCGGCGGCGGGCTGACGGTCGGCACCAAGGGCAACTTCATCGTGGTCGAAATCAGCAACCAGCTCTTGTTCACGCCCGGGCAAGCCGAGCTGAAGCCGGAGTTCCAGCCCATCGCCGCGGACATCGCCACGGCTCTCGATGCCGAGCCCGGACCAATATGGATCGTCGGCCACACCGACAATGTGAAGCCGAAGAAGTCGAGCCAGTTCAAATCGAACTTCGATCTTTCCGTCGCGCGCGCCAAAGCCGTCCAGTCAATGGTGGCAAACGAGCTCAAAGACCCATCGCGGGTCGCGGTCGACGGCAAGGGCGAGGACGAACCGATCGCCGACAATGCGACGGCGGACGGCCGCGCCAAAAACCGCCGCGTCGACGTGATGATCCCGAAGGAGGAGACGTTGTGAGCGCGCGCGGCGTGGAGCGGCACTGATGCGCTGGGTGCTGCGGCTGTTCAGCCTGCTCGCGCTTGCCGGCTTCTCGGCTGCGGTCTGGTATGCCGGGCCGCTGATCCGGTATGCCGATACACGTCCGCTCGGACCGGTCTGGCTCCGGACAACGATCATCGGCGTGGCCGTCGCGCTGCTCGCAATCTTCTACGGCATCCGCTTCTGGCAAGCGCGCAAGGCGCAGAAGGCGATTGAGACGGGCATCGTTCGCAGCGGCGACCGCAACGACGATTCAGGGGTGCTCGAAGCGCGTATGAGCGAGGCCATCGCGACCCTGAAGCAGTCGAGCGGCAGGCGCAACTTCCTCTATGAGATCCCCTGGTACATCATCATCGGCCCGCCGGGCGCCGGCAAGACGACGGCGCTGGTCAATTCGGGGCTGAAATTTCCGCTTGCCCGCTCCGGCAATGCCCAGCCGCTGGCCGGGGTCGGCGGCACGCGGTCCTGCGACTGGTGGTTCACCGAGGATGCCGTGCTGATCGATACGGCCGGCCGCTACACGACGCAGGATTCGGATGCCGAGCGCGACAAGGCGAGCTGGCTCGGCTTCCTTGGACTGCTCAAGAAGTACCGCACCCGGCAGCCGATCAACGGCGTGATCCTCGCCATCAGCGTCGCCGATCTGATCGGCTTCGACGACCAGCAGCTCGATGCGCATGTCACCGAGATACGAAGCCGGCTGCGGGAGTTGCACGAGACGCTGAAGATCCAGTTCCCGGTCTACCTGCTCTTCACCAAGGCGGACCTCGTTGCCGGCTTCATGGACTATTTCGGCGATTTCGATGAAGTCCGCCGGCGCAAGGTCTGGGGTGCGACGTTCCAGACCACCGACCGCAACAGGAACATGGTCAGCGAAACCTCGGCCGAGTTCGACGCGCTGGCCAGGCAGCTTGCGGACGAGATCGCCGACCGCCTGCAGGACGAGGCCGATCCGGTGGCGCGCATCGCGATCTTCGGCTTCCCGGCCCAGTTCGCCGCGCTGCGAACCCGCGTCGTGCGGTTCGTCACCAGCCTTTTCGATGCCTCGCGGGCCCAGGTGAATGTCAGCCTGCGCGGCCTCTATTTCTCGTCGGGCACGCAGGAAGGAACACCGATCGACCAAGTGCTGGGCGCGATCGGCCGCAATTTCGGCAGCGCTTCGCAGGCGCATCTTTCCGGTACCGGCAAGAGCTTCTTCCTGCATGATCTTCTGGCGAAGGTGATCTTCCCCGAGGCCGGCTGGGTCTCGTTCGACAGGACAGCGGAGCGGCGCGCCAGGCTCGCCAGATTTGGCAGCCTCGCCGCGATCGCATTGGCGGCTTTTGCAGCGCTCGGCGTGCTGGGCCTCAGCTACTTTGCCAACGAGTCGCTGATCGGCTCCACGAGACAGGCGATGGCGCAGTATCGGGACGGCGCGGATTCGCTGCTCAGGAGCACGACAGTTACCGATGTCGACCTCGAAAACGTCATCGGCCCGCTCGATCAACTGCGCAACCTGCCGGCGGGATATGAGACCGCCGGCCAAACGAAGCCGATCGAGGAGAGTTTCGGGCTCAGCCAGCGGGAGAGGCTTCTGTCGGCGTCCAAATCGGCCTATCGGCAGGCGCTGGAGCGTAGCTTCCGCTCGCGTCTGCTGGTTCAGGCGGAGCGCACGATCCAGGCCAAGATGGCCGACCCGATCGCGCTCTACGAACCGTTGAAGATCTATCTGATGCTGGGCGGCAAGGCGCCCAAGGTCGACGACGAGCTGATCGTCTCCTGGATGAAGCAGGATTGGGAGGAAAACCGCTACCCCGGCGAGAACAACCGCGAAGGCCGCGCGCAGCTCGAAAAGCATCTGCGCGCCATGCTGGCGCTCGACGATGCCTACGACCCGGTGTTCGAGCTCAACCAGCCGCTGGTCGAGGCCGCGCAACGATCGCTCGGACGCATGAGCCTTGCCGACCGCGCGTCGGCGCTGATCAGATCGGCGGTCTATGCGGCAAGGCTCCAGGATTTTTCCGTTGCCGCCAAAGCCGGTCCGGAGGCGCAGCTCCTGTTCGAACGCATGGACGGCGCAGAGCTCGCCGACCTTGGCGTTCCCGGCCTCTACACCAAGGCGGGGTTCAACGGTTTTTACCTGCCGCAGCTCTCGCGCATCGCGCAAATGCTGGTCGATGACCAGTGGGTTCTCGGCGGCGGCGGCGAGCAGGGCGGCATCGATCAGGACCTGCCCAGGCTCGGCCCCGAACTCATCGATCGCTACGGCAAGGAGTTCGCCTCCGCCTGGAACGGCGCGCTCGACCAATTGAAATTCAAGGCGATGCTGAAGGACAAGCCGCAATATATCACGCTCTCGGCCGCCGCCTCGCCGGACTCGCCGCTGGACCGGCTGTTCACGGCCATTGCCGATGAAACCGCCCTGACAAAAGACGGCGCCGCCTTCGCAGGCGACACCGGAACGGCGCAGCAGGACCCGGTCGTTATGGCCAAGGGTCTCGCCCGCATCGGTCTGCAGATCGCCGGCGGCAAGTCGCAGAGCCGCGCCGGGGCAAGCTCGTCCGCCACGCAGAATGCCGGCGCCACCGTCGAGGCGCAGTTCAGGCCGTTCCAAGCGCTGGTGAGCGGCTCCAGCGGTCGCCGCCCGCTCGATGCGCTGACGCAAAACTTCCACGACATCTACCAGAGCGTGAAGCTGGCAGCGGATGTCCCCGCGCAGACGGAGCGCGTCAACGCGAACCTGAAGCTGCAGATTTCGACGATGCGCGCCAATGCCTCGCGCCTGCCCAAGCAGCTCGCGCGCATGGTCGACGCGGCGGCGGACGAGTTCGAAGGCAATGTCGCCGAGACTTCGGTAGCCAACCTCAACCAGATGCTCGACGAGACGGTCACGCGCCCCTGCGAGGAAGCCGTCAACGGCCACTATCCGTTTGCCGGCGACGGCAGCGAGGAAATCTCTCTTGCCGATTTCGCCAAGCTGTTCGCACCGGGCGGCCTGATGGACCGGTTCTTTGCGCAGAACCTGGCGCCGCTGATCGACATGACAGGCCAGGACTGGACCTGGAAGCAGGAGGCCCGCTCCAGCCGCGACCTCGCCAAATCGACCTTGAAGGCGTTCCAGGCGGCGGCGGAAGTCCGCAGCGCCTTCTTCCCCTCAGGCGGTTCGGCGCCGTCGGTCTCGATCACCTTCACGCCCTCCTCTCTGAACAGCGAGGTCGACAGCGCGGTGCTCAACATAGATGGGCAGACGGTGCAAAGCACGCAGGCCGGCAATGCGCCGAGCACGGTGACATGGCCGGGCGGCGGCGCTTCCGGATCCGCGAGCCTCAGCCTGACGCCGGAGATGCCCGGCCGCGAGTCCGCCCTCAAATTCGAAGGGCCATGGGCTCTGAAGCGCCTGCTGGACAAGGCGAGCGTCACCAGCAACGGCGCCGGCGCCGAGGCGCGCTTCGTGATCGGCGGACGCGACGTCGCCTACAAGATGGAGAGCGGCTCTGGCGCCAATCCCTTCCTGCTCCCGGCGCTGTCCGGGTTCAGCTGTCCGAAGGCATTCTGAGATGGCGCCGTCATGGTCGATCGGATCGTTCCCGAGCAGCACCGTCTCCCGCCTTCATTTTGATACTCTAAAGTATGCGCTTGTGGCAAACTGGCCTGGGCACGCGGCCCATCGTTCGTCACAGAGGACGCTCGCGAAGCGCTTGGTGGCAAATTGAGCACTGTCGCCCTTTCCATTGAGAGTTTCGGCGTCAGCCACAAAGGCTGTGTGCGCGACCACAACGAAGACAACTATCTGGTCGAGCAACAAGCCGGCCTTTGGGTGGTGGCCGACGGAATGGGCGGCCATGAGGCCGGCGAGGTCGCTTCGGCCAGCATCGTCGACCACCTGGCGACGATCGGCATTGCGAGCTCGGCGCCGGACCTTCGCGCCCGTTTCGAGGACCGGCTGAGCCGCGCCAATGCCGAGATCCGCAACATATCGCGTTCGCGCGGCATCACCATCGGCTCCACCTTCGCCGCCCTGCTCGCCATGGAGGGGCGGTTCGCGGGCCTGTGGGCCGGCGACAGCCGCATCTATCTGGTACGCGGCGGCGCTATCTCGCAGATTTCCAGGGATCATACCGAAGTCCAGGAGCTGCTAGACCGGGGCATGATCAGCGCGGAGGAAGCGCTCACCTGGCCGCGCCGCAATGTGATCACCCACGCCGTCGGGGTCAGCGACGAACTCGAGATCGATTTTCAGCAAGGCGAGCTGATGCCGGGGGATATCTTCGTATTGAGCACCGACGGGCTCACCGCGCATGTCAGCGACGCGGAGATCGAAGCGGCGGTGAAGTCCGCGCCGCCGCAAGCCGCGTGCGAGAAGCTGCTGGAGACGGTGCTGGCGCGCGGCGGAACGGACAATGTCACCATCGTGCTGGTCAGGATCGGCGACGGACGCAACGGACCGCTCGATGCGGATCGGTCCAGGGGCTGAGACAGATGAGCGACGACGACAGGACGCGGATTTCGCCGAACCTCGCAAATACCGGCGTCGGCACGCAGCTCAGCGGCATCTACGAGCTCGACGAGCGCATCGCATCCGGCGGCATGGGCGAAGTCTATCGCGGCCACAATATCCAGACCGGCGACCATGTCGCGATCAAGATCGTGCTGCCCGAGTTCGCGCGCGACCAAACCATCCTGTCGCTGTTCCGCAAGGAAGCCTCGATCCTCAACCATTTGTCGCATGACGCGGTGGTGCGATACCACGTCTTCACCATCGATACGGGCATCGGCCGCCCCTACCTGGCGATGGAGTTCGTCGACGGCCAGTCGCTGTTCGATGTCATGCGGCGCGGCCCGATGGCGCCACCGGACGTGCGTCGGCTTTGCCATCGCCTCGCCTCGGGCCTGAGCGCCGTCCATCAGGCCGGCGCGGTCCACCGCGACCTTTCGCCCGACAACATTATCCTGCCGGGCGGCCGGGTCGAGCGAGCCAAGATCATCGACTTCGGCATCGCGCGCTCGGCGAATGTCGGCGGCGAGACGCTGATCGGCGGCAAATTCGCCGGCAAATACAATTACGTCTCGCCCGAACAGCTCGGCCTTTATGGCGGGGAGGTCAGCGAGCAATCCGATATCTACAGCCTCGGCCTGGTGCTGGCGGCCGCGCTGCGCGGGAAGCCGCTCGACATGAGCGGCTCGCAATATGAGGTCATCGAGAAGCGCCGCACCGTGCCGGACTTGTCGGACATCGATCCCGATTTCCGCGAACTCATCGAAGCGATGTTGCAGCCGGATCCTCAAGACCGGCCCGCCAGCATGGCCGAGATCGCCAGGGCAACGCGTGACGACGATCTCGACGCGACCTTGCCGCCGCCCGGATCGTTTGCTCCGCGGGAACGATCCGGCTTGCCGCGCGCCGGCTGGACGGCCTTGCCAAACACCAGTCCCCCGGCTTCTGCTGTTCCCGACGAACCGCGTTTCGTTCCGCATGTGCGGCCTGCGCACCTGTCGCAACCGAGGCCGGCGGCGGCTCCGGCCAGTGCGTCAAGCCGACCTGCGGAGCGAAAGCCCTCGCGGATCCCGGCCATAACGGGCGGCGTCGCGGTTCTGGCAGTCCTGGCGGCGGCCGGCGTCTATTTCAGCGGCGCGTTGGTCACTCCGCCCGCCGTTGAAAAGCCTGGGCCTCTTACGCCGAAGCCGGCGGCAAAACCCGTCGCGGAAGCGCCCAAGCCGGTAGCGGAGGCACCGACGCCTCAGCCAGAAGCACCGCAACCTCGGCCGCAAGCGCCGGCCGAACCGCAGCCGGAAGCACCGAAGGCGGACAGCTCAGCCGCCGTTGAGCCGGCAAAGCCTGCCGCTCCGGCTCTGCCGCAACCGCAAGACACGACACAACCCGTCCAGAAGCAGGCCGAGACTGAGCAGAAGCCGACACAGCCTGCCCTATCGGCTGCGCCGCAACCGCAGGACAAGACCGCCCAGAAACAGGCGCAAGTAGAGACCGGACAGAAATCCGAGCCGACACCGCCTGCCCCTTCAGAGAGCTTGGCCAAAAACAACCAGGCGAAAGCCTCGCAGCCGGCGGAGGCCGAACCGGCTCAGCCGTCGGTCGAGAACTTGCCGGCACCCCTGCCGAAAGCAGCGGAAAACCAAAAGCCGTCGAGCCCGACGGCGGAAGCTGCTGCGGCGCCGGAAGCAAAACCGCCGGCGACGAAACCGAGCGCATCCGACCTCGTCGACGCTCTGTCCAAATTGTCGAAGTCGAAGACGCCGGCGCCGCAAGTTACGGAAAACCAAAATCAGGCGCCGGCTTCGACTGCGCGCCAGCCGGCAGCGCCCGAAGCGGCTACTCAGCCGGCAAGGCCGAAAGTCTCGACCACACAACCGGCACCACTGCCGCAGCCACCGCCGGCCAACAAGCCATCTCAAAATACCGACGTCGCAATCAATCTGCCAAAGCCCCAGGTTCCGCCGCCGGCAAACAAACCCGACGCGTTGGCTCAGCGCGCCTCTTGGGTGCGCGACTTCAGCGGCGGCAATTGCTTCTACGCGACCCTGACATCGGCAACGGGCACATCCGCGGCGATCGAGGGATTCGGAACGGCCGTGCAGCCTTTCGAGCAACTGCTCGGCGCGTTCCAGTCCAGGTTCAACGTCGAGCCGGACATCAGCGTGCGCCTGATTACCCCATCACAATGCGGCGTACCCACCTTCCTGCACCTTCTCGACCGAAGCGAAGCTGAACGACCGCAGCTCGTGCTCGACCGGACATCGGTGCCCGACGGATCACCGATCAGCGGCACGCTGGTGACGCGCGGGGGGCTCATCTCCAGCGTGTTGCTGATCAACCACAATGGCACCGCCTTCAACCTCGACAGCCGCATGGTCGCGCAGCCGGACAGGGCGACCTTCAAGATCGCCATCGATCTCGCCGCTGACGACAAGGCGGCCGGCAAGGCTTTGCCTCAGGTCATCCTGGTGATCACCGGGCCACGGGACGTCCAGGCCGCGATGTTCGCGGGCCCGACCCCCGCCTCGGAAGTGCTGCCCCGGATCCTTAAGGAGATCCAGGCGGACGATTCCGGATTTTCGGCCACCGCCAAGTATTTCCGGCTTGGCGGATAGCGCGGACGCCGATGGTTCTCTGCCGCCTGCTCTCTTCCACCCTGTCCCAGTCACGCAAGGAGCGCGGACCGATCCGGCCTGTTGCTGATCGCATCGGCCGCATGAAGCTTGCTGCGCTTGCCGGCACGGCGTTGCTCTCCGTGCTATCCGTCAACAAGGCACATGCCGAATTCACCGTCTGCAACCAGACGCTCGACGTCGTCAACCTCGCCGTCGGACAGAAGGTCGACGATGCCGACCAGACCAACGGTTGGTGGACGATCGGCGCCAACCAGTGCGTCAACGTCATCCGCGAGGAGCTGACCAACCGCTACATCTACATCTACGCCACGGACGTCTTCGGCCATGCGATCCTCACCGGATCGATCGAGATGTGCATCGACCGGCGCCGCTTCTCGATCCGCGGCATCGACGAATGCTGGCAGCGCGGCCATATCGCGGCGCGCTTTGTCGAGGTCGACACGCAGGAGCAGGTGCGCTGGACCTATTTCCTGAGCGGGAACGGCCCGTGACGCACAGCATCGACACGAGCTTCAAACTGAAGAAGCAGGCGCGCCTTGCCGAGCGGCGACGCAAGCTGTGGCGCTGGATTCTTTCCGGAGTTGCGGCACTCGTCCTCGTCTCGACAGCCACGGGTTTCTACCTCACACGCGATTACTGGTCCTTCGGCGACGAGGACGAGGAACTGCATCCGGTCGAGGGGATGGAAGACGTGCCGCCCGACGCTTCGGTCTATGTGCCGGCCATTATCGACCTCGCCGGCGATCCGATGTGGATCACGCTGGCGCCCGATGCCGACACGGCCAAGGGCAAGACCGTCGCGCGCCCGGCCGAGCTCGACAGTTCCGGCGCCTCGCCGCAGATCGAAATCCTGTCCGATGTGATGTTGAGCGCCAGCGAAAAATTCATGACGACGATCCCCTCGACGCAAGAGGATTTCGCCTTCTTCCAGGCGCAGCGGCAGACCGCGCCGAAATCTCCTGCAACGGCGCCGGACGATGAGCAAGCCGCCCCCCTCGCTCCGGGCGCAGCCGACGACCAGCAAGGTGATCTTGAGAACGATCTTCAGGCCGCACCCGACGAGAGCGAAGCCCCTGCCAGTTCAGCGCCCAAGGCGGATGCCGATGATCCGGAAGCGGGCTGGGGCGAGACCGTCGACCAGGGCGAGGCCGCCCTTCCCGCTTTCAAGAAGACCCAGATCGAGAACAACACGACCGTTGCGACCGTCAGCAGCGAATACCAGCGCTTCGAAGCGACCGAGGACACATTCGTAAAAATCCTCAACGACCGCAGCCTGGACAGCGTCGTCGCCGATGCGCATTTCTCCGCCGACGACGCGAAGCTGGCGGGCGAAGCGCTGAAGACGCTGTTCAACCGTGACGGGCTGGGGGCGGGCTTTGTCGTGGCGATGCGCGGATTCAGGCCGAACCGCGAGACCACCACCATGTCGCTTATGCAGGTCTCGATCTACGCCAGGAATGTCTATGTCGGCACGCTGACGCGCAATGCTGCGGGCGCGTTCGTGTCGGGCGTCGACCCGTGGGTGCGGGAGGACCTTTTCAACTATTCAGGCGCATCCGACGAAGGCGGGCCCAAGCGCCAATATCGCCTGCTCGATGCGATATATTCGACGGCCGCCCGCAACAAGGTTCCGACCAGCGTGATCGGAGAGGCCATCATGTATCTGTCGCGAGGACAGGATCTCGACGCCTTCGCCAGCGAGGACCAGCGGCTGGTGCTGATCTACTCGCAGACGCCGCGCGGCCAGGGCGAAATCTCCGGACGGGTCCTCTATGTCGGCGTTCAGGGCACGGAGAAGACGCTCGACTGTTTCGTCTTCCAGCAGAGCGATGGCCAGTATGCGTGTGTGACGGGCAATGACGAGGTTCGCTCGCTCAGCGTCACCAACGGCATGGTCACGCCGGTGAGCGGGGTGATGACCTCGACGTTCGGCCCGCGCAAACACCCGATCCTGGGCACCGTTCGTATCCATAAAGGCGTCGACTGGGCCGCGCCGGTCGGCACGCCGATCATGGCCGCCTTCGACGGCGAAATCACCTTCCAGGGCGATGGCGGCAGCTATGGCAATCTGGTGAAGATTACGCATGCCAACGGGCGCGAGACGCGCTACGCGCATATGCAGAAATTCGCCATCGCGAGCGGCGTCGGCACCAAGGTGAAGGCCGGCGACGTCATCGGCTATATCGGCACCACCGGACTTTCGACCGGCCCGCACCTGCATTTCGAGCTCTACCAGAGCGGCCAGGCGATCGATCCGCTGGGTACGGTCACCGCGGTCGCCACCTATGCTTCCGGCGGCGCCGGCGGCGGCTACGGCGATGCTGCCGTCGAGACGCTGACCGACCGCATCGTCCATGTCGAAAGCGGCGGCAAAGCGCGAGCCAAGAACCCGCTCTCCTCGGCGACCGGTGCCGGTCAGTTCATCACCAAGACCTGGATCCGGATGATGAACACCTATCGGCCCGATCTCGCCCGCTCGCTGTCGACCGCCGACCTGCTCGCGCTCCGCTACGATGCCACGCTGTCGCGCGAGATGGTGCGCAATCTGGCGCGCGAGGGCGAAGCTTATCTTCGCGCCCGCGGGCACCAGATCACCGCCGGGCGGCTCTATCTCTGCCATTTCCTGGGCATGGAGGGGGCTGCCCAGGTGCTGGCGGCGCCCGGCTCGGCGCAATTGAGCGCAGTGCTCGGCTCCGCCGTGATCCAGGCCAACCCTTTCCTTACCGGCAAGACTACCAGCTACGTCGTCGACTGGGCCGAGCGGAAAATGGGTCAGAAGGTGACCCGCGTGGCGTCGTCCGATCAGAACCAGCAGACGACCACGACCCAGGTCCGACAGACATCGCCGGAGTTCGAGAAGTACAAGCAGGCCGTCACGGCCCTGATAAGCTCGATCCGGACGACCCTTTGAGGCTCTGCCGCGCTGCCGTCGATCGCTGTTCGCAGCGTGAGTGATTCGTGCGGCTTACTCCGTCCTGATCCGCATCTCGACGCGGCGGTTCACCGGATCGTAGGGATTGGCGACGCGCGGGTGCGACTTGCCGAGACCAATAGCTTCGAGCCGGGTGGCCTGTACGCCGTTCGCGGTCAGGAATGCGGCAACCGATTTCGCCCTGCGCTGCGACAGCTCCTGATTGTAGCGATCCGAACCCGAAGCATCGGTGTGGCCTTCGACAACGAAGCTGAACGAACTCAACCGGTTGTCTTTCAGCGCCTTGGCGAACTCGTCGAGCTCGGTGCGCGCGGTCTGGTCGAGCTGGGCGGAATCCAGCGCGAAATTGATCATCATGTCGAGCCCGGTTTTGGTGGGGGCCGCGGTCTGGTCGTTCTTGCTCTTGCACTCTTCTTCAGTGCCGACGCAAATGCCGCGCGTCGCGCCGAGATTGCCCGCGCCGGTGAAGAACTTCACGATGTCTTCGGATTTCTGAAGCGGATCAGCGGAAACGTGCGTCGAAAAAAGCACGGCCGCCAATGCAACGGCTGAACTGGCCCACCGCATGACCGTTACTCCCTGTTTGAGCGGATTTCGCTGCGGCGGACGATAGCAAATCTCGCGCCGATTGTCTGTGAACAAACACACGCTGCGTGCGCCCGTCATTTGCTAAAGCTAACGCTTGACCAGCGCCTCCGCCGGGGCTTCAGTATCCCTATTCCTAATAAGGGCGTGGCAGCCATGGCGAGGGGGCTCCAGTTCAGGACGGCGCGGGATCTCTTCAGCGCTTGCCCCGCCATTGCCCGGGACATGAAAGCGGTCCCGACAGACCAGCCCTCGATCGAGTTTTGCCGCGCGCTGCTCGCCGGGCGCGTGCCGGAGGAAGCAATCACCTTCTGCGCCTATCTGCTGCCCGAGCGCCCTGCGATCTGGTGGGCGCATGAGTGCCTAAGCAACCTTGCCGAGCTCCTCGGCGACAAGGATCTCGAATTGCTGGCGCTCGTGGGCGACTGGGTCGGCGAACCCGGCAATCCCGACCATCGCGAGGCGGTGGCCCAGGCCGTGGAGGTGCCGCCCGCGACGCCGGTTTCCTGGATCGCTTTGGCAGCAGGCGGGCGCGACGGCGGCTCGGCCATCGATCAGGCGACAGCCGGATTTCCGACCGCCCATGCCGTCAGCGCGGGGATACTGGCGGGCCTTGCGCGGGTATCGCTCGCGGACCGGTTTGCCGTGCTTTCAGCCTTCGTCGAAATGGGCATCGAGATGGCGGAGATGGAGGCGCAGCAGCAACCGGCCGATGCCTAGGCTTGCGACTGGCCGCCCCTCAATGTTATCAACCCCAGCCGCCACCGCCACCAGCCCCACCGCCCAACGGCGGGGCCACGACAGGCTTGGGCTCCTCTTCAACCGGCTTGGTCACCTTCTTGAAGGCCGCCTTCTTCTGCTTGACGACCGTCGGCGCGGTTGTCGTGCTGGTCACCGTCGGCTGAGGCCGCGCGGCTACCGGCGTCGGCTCGGATTTGGGCAACAGGGACGTGCAGCCCATGAGCGTCGCGAGGACGCCGGATAACATTGTTCCAATGAGTGCTTGCTTCAATGCCCTGCCCACAATTGCCTCCCTGTTGCTCAGAACAAATCCCGGCGCGGATTGGCCTGTTCCCAGACCGCTCGCGCCACCTTGATCAGTTGGTCGTCCATCGAACCGTTCGCGGCGATCTTCGACTTGAGTTCTCCGCGCAACTTCTTGAGCGCGGCCGTTTTCGCCTTCGTTCCAAATTTGGCCAACGTCGCCTTGGCATTCGGCAACTCGTTGCGGAGATCGAGCGCGGCCGCGAAAGCAAGGTAACGTACGGCGAGAGGCTGGTCCGCCTTGTCGCCCCGCTGCAGTTCCAGAGCCGCGCGATCATATGCGGCCGACTGATCACCGCGGTCGGTCGCTACCTCGAAAAGGCGTTGCGCCTCAGCAAGGTCCTGCTGCACACCGACACCGTCCCTGTACATACGCGCCAAGCTGCCGGGAGCGTAGGGTTGGCCGAGATCCATGGATTTCTGGAAGAGTTCGAGCGCGCTCTTGGGATCCTTCTCAACCCCAGTGCCGGCGAGATAATTTCGGCCGAGCAGGTTCATCGAATACATGTCCTGCCGTTCGACGCCCGCTTTGAGGAAGGCCACGGCGCGAGCCGGATCGGCAGGTACGCCGTTACGACCTTCCGTAAAAATCGCGGCGAGGTCGTTCATGGCATAAGTGTGCCCCATCGCCGCCGCTTTGAGCAGCAGGTCCAGGCCCTTGGTGGCATCACGATCGACGCCATAGCCGTTGAACAAAGCGCGACCCCACGAGGTCATTCCATACGGATCGCCCTTGTCGGACGCTGCGGCATAGAAGGTATTGGCCTGCTTGCGATTGACGGGCATTCCCGTTCCCGTGGCGTTGAGATAGCCAAGCTCGAACACCGCCCGGACATGCCCCATGTCGGCAGCCTCCTGGATCGCCTTCTTGGCCTCGTCGACCTTGCCGGCAACAAGCAGCGCACGCCCGAGCTGGTAGCGGAAGCGGGCGACGTCGGGATAGGCTTTCACCGCTGCCCGGCAGACATCCACGGCGTTGCTGCTGATTTCGTTCGGCAGCAGGCCGGGGACGACGCCCTGCAGGTCGAGAGGCTCGCCGGCCTCCCTGTCACAGGCGTCGACGCTTGGCGACAGTTTCATCGTCGCCGGCTTCGACGGCGTGTTGTCGGCCCTTATTTCGAAGCCGACGCTCAGCGGCTTGACGGCGCCGATCTGGGGTTCGTAGCGCAAGTGGTCGACTTCATCGGCCATCAGGCTTGAATCCGGAGACAAGGTCCGGTCCGGCAGCGACAGCGTTCCCGTTGCCGGATAGCTTGCAAGCTTCACGCTGACGGTGGGATCCTTGGTCGGAAAAACGAGCTTCAGCGGCACAGGGCCGACACCGACCGGGACGGTTACGTCACGGTTCTCGATCGCCTCGGCGGCGCCGGTGATGTGAATGCCGCGCTCCAGCACCTGCTGCTCCTGCTCGGCCTCGAGCGAAGCCGTGAGCTGCTGCCCTTCGGCCGCGTTCCCGTTCTTGACCCGAAACACCAGGATACCTTGGGATTGACCGCCCCAATTGTCATGCGTGGCATAGGCCAGCATGTCGACCTCTTCCTGCGCGCCGGATCCTTTCGGCATGTCCATCTTAAGACGCGGCAGATCCTTGCCCGCAATCGGCTGGCCGACAGCGACAGGCTTGCCGTCCAGCGTCAGGCGTCCAAGCGCCGGCGGCCTTTCGATGCTGACGGTGACCGCGCCGCCGTCGACATCGACCGGCTCCGGCAGGTCAAGCGCCACCGGTCCGACGCCCGACGGCACGACCTTTTCCAGCACCGGCGGCAGTGCCGGTCGACTGGCGCGGCGCATCAGCACCACCTCGTCGATCAGCGACGAATTCTCCCAAGGAACCTGCTTGCCATCGGTGGCTTTGACCACGTCGCGGCGAACCGCCGCCATCACCGTGCGGATCTCCTGGTTGGGCGCCAGCGCCCGGCGCGAGAAGGCGGACGAGAACGGGCTGAGATCATCCGCTCCGTCATAGGCGACGGCTCCCGGCTCGGTGGCGAAGGCAATCAGCGTGTTCAGCGAGCTCTTCACCTGCGCAAGTCCGGTGCCGCCCGCGGCAATCAGCTGGTCCCGCAACCAATAGTCCTTGCGCGGGAACGGATTGTTGCGGCAGGCATCGAGGATGATCACCTGGATCTTCGATTTCGCCCGCAGCTGCTCCAGTACGTCGTCGAGCTTGATCGCCTGGACCTCGATGTCGGCCGCGGCCTTTAGCGAGGCATCGACCGGGATGAGGAAATTCTCGCCGCCGATCTGAAAACCGTGGCCCGAATAGTAGACGACGGCGAGATCGGCACCGTCCGCCGCGGCGAGATAGTTGCGGAATTGCTCCTCGAACCGAAGCTTGGTGAGATCCTTGGCGACGAACACGTCGAAGCCGGCCAGGCGGAATGTGTTCGACACATCCTCGGCATCCTTGTCCGGGTTCTTGAGAGCCGGGATGTCGCGGTATTCGGAATTGCCGATCACAAAGGCGACCCTGCGCTCCGCATGAGCTTCGAAGGCCGTGAAGCTCACGAGAACCAGGGCTGCAAGGAACGCGCAGCATCGCAGCATGGCAAATCCTTAACTGCTATGACCTGTCGGCCACAGGAACGCAGCTTGCGGCGCCGAGGTCTGTTAAAGAGTTCACAATCTGCCGGGACCAGAGCAGACCGCATGCATAACGACAGCGGGCATGCGTCTCATCCAACCAAGTTCTAAATTACTCCAGAGACCTATTCACCGCAATGACAAGACGCGTTGGATCGCCGGATTTGCGTCGCGGCCATCCAACTTCCGGTTCAGGGCTGCCGGGCGTTTGCGCTGCCTATGCCAGCCGCGCGGCGTGCCACTTCAAATGATCGTCCATGAAGGTCGAGATGAAATTGTAGGAATGATCGTAGCCCTCCTGCATGCGCAGCGTCAGCGCGATGCCTGCCTTTTTGCACGCCTCTTCGAGCAGCCAGGGACGAAGACCATCCTGGAGGAAGCCGTCGGCGCTGCCCTGGTCGACGAGCAGTTCGCCGTAACGATGGCCGTCCTCGATGAGCAGCGTGGCGTCACAGGCGCGCCAGCTCTTTTCGTCTGATCCCAGATATTTTTCCAGCGCCGGCCGCGACCAGCCCGCCGTCGTCGGCTGCACGATCGGCGCGAAGGCCGAGCAGCTCCGGAAGCGCCCCGGGTTCTTCAGTGCGATGGTCAGCGCGCCGTGCCCGCCCATCGAATGGCCGAAGATCGACTGGCGCGAAATGTCGACCGGGAATTTGGCCTCAATAAGCGCCGGCAATTCCTCAGTGACGTAGGAGTACATGCGATAGTTCTTCGCGTAGGGCGCTTGCGTGGCATCGACGTAGAAGCCGGCGCCGCAGCCGAACTGCCAATTGTCCTTCTCATCGGGAACGTCCGGACCGCGCGGGCTGGTGTCAGGGCAGACGACGACGAGTCCAAGCTCGGCCGCCAAGCGCCGGTATTCGCCCTTGTCCATGACATTGGCATGGGTGCAGGTGAGCCCCGAGAGATACCACAAAACCGGCAAAGGCCCGTCCTTCGCCTGGGGTGGCACGAAGACGGCAAAGGTCATGTCGCAAGCACAGACTTCCGACGCGTGCGAATAGACGCCCTGGATGCCGCCGTGCGATTTGGACGTGGAAAGGACGTTCATCGGTTCTGCCTTCTCGCCGGGAATGTCCGGCCCGACATAGCTGCCGGACCCGGCGCCCGCAACCTTGCACCTCGCCAAAACGGCGCAGATGCGCGATCGAACGGCGGAAGGGCGGACATTTCGAGCCGCTCTCGTTATGCGTCGCCTCCCAGGCGAGCGTTCGCGTGTTCTAGGGTCGGCAAGAGAACATCCGGGCCGGATCGCAAAAAGAAGTCTTTTCTGTCCTTTGCTTCGCCGAAACCGAAGCGGGGTGCTCGCTGGCAAGCGGGCAGGGAAAATTCGACGGGTTGTGAACGGAAGCTATCCGACGGTGCAATGCGGGTGGGGGTGCTCGCATTGCACCGGCGGCTCGGCAATCAGCGGATTGATGAGCAGATCGCGGTGCGCTGCCGCTCGCCGCATCGTCAAGCGATAAGCTGGTCGATCCTGATCGGCAGATCGCGGATGCGCTTGCCCGTCGCGTGGTAGACCGCGCTGGCAACGGCGGCGGCGGTGCCGACATTGCCGAGTTCGCCCAAGCCTTTGACGCCGGCCGGATTGACGGCGTGGTCTACCTCCGGGACCAGGATCACCTGCAGGTCCCTGATGTCGGCGTTGACCGGCACGAGGTAATCCTGCAGGTCGCGGTTGACGTAGCGGGCATAGCGCCTGTCGACCTCGGTCGCTTCATGCAGCGCCTGGCCGATGCCCCAGATCATGCCGCCCATCAGCTGGCTGCGCGCGGTGCGCGTGTTCATGATGCGGCCGGCCGCGAAAGCGCCGACGTTGCGCGGCACACGGATTTCCCGAGTATAGCTGTTGATGCGAACTTCGACGAACTCCGCGCCGAAGGCGTATTTCACCGAGTCCTCGTCCTGATCGCCGCCATGGAATTCCGACTGACCGGCATAGAGTTTCTTCACTGCCTCAGGCGTCGCGCCTTTCGGGGCAAACTCGGCATATTCCTCGATCGCGCCAATTTGCATCGCCTTGAAGACGTCCTCGATCTTCGCGGACGCTCCGCCCCTGGCCGCAAGCTTGCCGCCGTCAAGGTCCAGTTCCTCGTTATGTGAGCCGGCAAGCGGGCCGCCTTCGGCCGTGGCTCCGGCGGAGAGCTTCGCCCGGATGGCATCGCAAGCCTTCAGAACCGCCGAGCAGACGCTTGCGGTGGAAATCGAACCACCTGAGACCGGGGCCGGAGGCAGGCTGCTGTCGCCCATTTCGACGGTCACCTTGTCGATCGAAACGCCAAGACGTTGCGAGGCCATCTGGGCGGCCACTGTCCGGACGCCGGTGCCGATCTCATGCGAGCCGCATTGCACCCGCACATCGCCATCCGACGTCAGGCGCACGCGCGCCGCGCATGGTGCCACCGCGGTGGGGTAGATGGCGGTGGCGCAGCCCATGCCGATCAGCCAGTCGCCGTCGCGCATCGCGCCGACTTTGGGGTCCCGCTTCGCCCAGCCGAAGGCATTGGCCGCCTGTTCATAGCATTGGATCAGCGAGCGGCTGGAGAAGGGCTTCTTGCCGATCGGTTCCGCCTTCGGCTCATTGATGCGGCGGAACTCGACCGGGTCCATGCCAAGCGCCACCGCCATCTCGTCCATCGCGTTTTCCAGCGCGTAGACGTAAGGTGTCTCGGGCGGCGAACGCATGTAGCCCGGCGTGTTGCGATCTGCCTGGACCAGCGACACATGCGTCAACACCGAGCCGTAGTCGTACATGCGGCCGGTCGCCGAGGTGCCGCCGACAACATAGGGATCAGGGCGCGATGTCACCTCCCATCCTTCGTGCGCGAAAGCGGTGATGCGGCCGTCCTCGCCGGCGCCGATCCGGATGCGGTGGCGGGTTTCGGCCCGGTAAGTCTGTGTGCCGAAAGCCTGCATGCGGCTCGTCACGCAGCGCACGGGACGCCCGAGACGTTTTGCGGCTACTGCGACGATGGCGGTGCGCGGCGTCATCGGTCCTTTTGAGCCGAAGGCGCCGCCGATGAAGGGACTGACGATGCGCACATTGGCCGGATCGATTTTCAATTCTCTCGCAAGTTCGGCCTTCCAGCCGGTGACGTTCTGGGACGGCTCGTGGACGATGAGCTGATCGCCCTGCCAAAATGCCGTCGTGGAGAACAGCTCGATCGGGTTGTGGTGCTGGGTGGGCGTTGAATACCGAGCGTCGATCCTGACCGCGGCGGCTGCATAGGCGGCGTCGAAATCGCCTGCTTTCACATCCTCCTTGAACAGCGGACTCTTGCCGGCGGCGGGAATGGTTTTGGTGCCGGGACTATCGAAACTCGCGGACGGCTTCTCTTCCTCGTAATCGGCGCGGATCAACTGGGCCGCCTCCTCCGCCGCCTCGAATGTCTCGGCAACGGCCAAAGCGATGATCTGGCCGTCGTGGAAAATCGTCCTGTCATGCAGCGGTCCGATCGAGGTCGCGCCGGCGTTGCCGAATTTCGGCTTCTCGACCTTGTCCATGTCGCCATAAGTGACGATGTCGAGAAGGCCGGGCACGGCACGGGCATCGTCCAGGTGAAGCTTCGTCACCCTGCCCTTGGCGATGCTGCTGGTGGCCAGCGCGCCATAGGCTAGGTTTGCCGTCGGCAGGTCTGCCGGATAGTGGGCTTGCCCGGTGACTTTCAGCCGCGCATCGACGCGCGGCAGCGGTTCGCCCATGTTCTCCTTGGGCTTCGGAGCGGCTGGGTCCATGGTCACACCTTCATGTCTCGCGTTTCGAGCAGCGCGCGCACCAGCCTCCGCTTGCCGAGCTCGATCTTGAACGCATTGTGCTGGCGCGGTTCGGCACCGGCAAAGGCAGCGTCCGCCGCCGCACCTGCCGATGCCTCGTCGAGCTTCTTGCCCTGCAGGGCCGCTTCGGCCTCGCCGGCGCGCCACGGCACCGTCGCGAGCCCGCCGAGCGCAATCCTTGCCTCGCGGACGCTGTCGCCGTCGAGGTCGAGCGCAACGGCCGCCGAGGCCAGCGCAAAGGCATAAGACTCGCGGTCGCGGATCTTCAGGTAGCGCGAGCGCCGGGCCCACGGTAAGGCAGGCACCTCGATGGCGGTGATGATCTCGTCCGCCGCCAGATCCGTCTCGATATGCGGCGTGTCGCGGGGCAGCCGATGCAGCCTGGCAAAGGGAATTTCGCGCGCTCCGCGAGACCCCTCGGCTCGAATAACGGCATCGAGCGCAATCAGAGCCTGGGCAAAGTCGCCGTGATAGGTGGCAATGCAGGCATCGCTGGCGCCCAGCACCGCGTGCTGGCGGTTGAAGCCTTCCATCGCCGCGCAGCCCGAACCCGGCACCCGCTTGTTGCAGGCCCAGGAGGACTCGCGGAAATATTCGCAGCGCGTTCGCTGCAGCATGTTGCCGGCAAGGCTCGCCATGTTGCGGATCTGGCCGCTTGCCGCCAGCCGCAAACTTTCGGCAATGACGGGATAGCGGCGTTTGACTTCGCCATGGTCGGCAGCCTCGCCCATCCGCACCAGGGCGCCGAAGCGCACGCCGTCGTCGGTAACCCTGATCTGCCTCAGCCCTGGCTCTTCGAGCCGGTTGAGGTCCAGCAGCCGGTTGGGCGCCGCCGCCCCAAGTTTCATATAGTCTGCAAGATTGGTGCCGCCTGCGATGAACTGCGCGTTCGCCCGTGTCGGCTGGTCGTCCTCGGTGGTAAAGCGGGATGCGATGGCGACCGCGGCGGAGACATCTGTCGGCCGTTCATAGATGAAGGGGCGCATCGTCAGGTTCCTCTCGCCTGATCGCGCGCCTGGACGACCGCGGCGACGATGTTCGGGTAGGCCGCACAGCGGCAGATATTGCCGCTCATATATTCGCGGATGTCGTCCTCGGAGTTGGCGTGGCCTTCGTTGACGCAGCCGATGGCCGACATGATCTGACCCGGCGTGCAGTAGCCGCACTGGAACGCGTCGTGGTCGATGAAGGCCTGCTGCATCGGATGCAGCTTGCCGTCGCTCGAGGCAAGCCCTTCGACGGTCGTCACCTCCTTGCCGTCGTTCATCACGGCGAAGCTCAAGCAGGAGAGCACGCGCTTTCCGTCCACCAGAACGGTGCAGGCGCCGCACTGCCCATGATCGCAACCTTTTTTCGTGCCGGTAAGGCCGACATGGTCCCGCAGGGCGTCAAGCAGGCTGGTCCTGGCATCCAGCGAAAGCTCGTAAGGCTGCTTGTTGATGCGCAAGGACACCGCGACCTTTTCCCTCAAGCCGGAACGGGTCGCGGCCGGTTTTGCCGCTCTCGTTGGGGAGCTGAGCAAGGGCGCCGCCGCGGCGGCTGAGACAGTAGCTGTCATGAAGCTTCGCCGGCTGAGGCCGGTCGGGCTTGGCGCGGAAATTCGGGACATGGCTCGCTCCCAGGCTGGCTGTCATCGGGGCTGGCTATGGGGCGCTAACCTCTCAACGGGGGCATTGTTCCGAATTTTGCAGGCGAAGGCCCGGAAGCTCACGCGACTGTGACAGCATCGACGGAAGTCGGAGGCAGAGCACGCCGGGACAGCAGAGGAACGTTCCGCGCAAGGGAGGTTGACTGCCACGCGGCGGTGCGCACCGGCGCTGCGCAAGCTCGCACAACCGATCGAAAGTCACACCGGTAGATACCAATTCCCCAGTTCGAACCGTAGCTGAGCAATAAGGCTAACAGGCCCTGCCCAACGACAGGAGGGGTGGCTTCGAGCAGGGCATGGGAGCGGGGCTCTGGTTCAATGCTGCGGTCCTTGCGCCACCAGATGGAAGCTGTATCGGTCGCGCACGAACTCGTTGAAGAACCGGCCCTTGGACCGAGCAGCCTTGAATGCCGCGTAGGTCTCTGGCTCAACCTGCTCATAGTCATAGCGGTCGCCGCTCGGGACAAACCATACCGAAAGGATCTTCGTCGCCGGGTCGTAATAGATGTTCCGGATGGCGGTGGAAGGCATGACGAGCGCCCCGTTGGCCAATGCGTAATTCCCGGAGCTGTCAATGGGTTCCGTCGCACCGGCTGCCGACGGATCAGGGCCTTGCGAGACCGCCGAATTGCCTATCTGAGGTTTATGCCGTCAACGAAATCGAGCGCCACGGCGCAAGTCCGCCAAGGAGATCTTTTCGGTGTCCCGAACAGCCTGCCGGAAGGATTCCGCTACCGGCCGGAGCTGATCACGCGCAACGAAGAAAGCGCGTTGGTGCGCTGCATCGAAGGCCTGCCGTTCAAGCCCTTCGACTTCCACGGCCATCTAGCCAACAGGCAGGTTGTCGGCTTCGGGCTGCGTTACGACTACGACCGCCGCGAGGTCGTGGAAGCACCGGCCATACCCGACTTCCTGCTGCCGCTTCGCGACAAGGTCGCCGACTTCGCCGGTCGGCCCGCGTCGGAGTTCTCGCAGGTGCTGATCAACGAATACCGGCCTGGCGCGGGCATCGGCTGGCATCGCGACAAGCCCCATTTCGAGCTCGTCGCAGGCGTCTCCCTGCTGGCATCCTGCAGTTTCCGGCTGCGCCGCAGGAACGGCGCGACATGGGACCGGCAGACGATCGAGGTCGAGCCGAGATCCGCCTATCTCATGGCCGGTCCGGCGCGCAACGAATGGGAGCACAGCATTCCGCCGCTCGCAGAACACCGCTACTCGGTCACATTTCGGACCTTGCGACCCAAGCTGTAAGTCCGACGTTCTGCCAGGCCGATATTCCAAGTCGCCCAATCAGGGGTCGAGCCATGGCGTGGTGTCCTCCACAGCCGTGCCGGCCTTTGCCGGATCGGACGGACGGCGCGCGACGAAGCCGCCGAAACCAGCTTGCGCCTGCAGCTTTTCGCCCGCGATCAGCGGCTCACCACGCAGCAGCACGGTGATCGGCTTGCCCGTCACCGCCTTGCCTTCGTAAGGCGAAAAGTCGACGCGCGAGTGCAGCATTTCGTGGCCGATGGTCCACTTGCGTGCCGGGTCCCAGAGCGCGAGATCAGCGTCCAGGCCGGGGGCGATGCGACCCTTGCGGTGGTCGAGACCGTAGATCGCGGCGGCATTGCGCGAGGTCAGATCCAGATATCGCTGCAGCGAAAGGCGCCCCGTCAGCAGCCCTTCGGAAAACAGCAGCGGCAGCCTGGTTTCCAGGCCCGGAATACCGCTCAATGTCGTGGTGAAACCTGGCTCCGGCGCCTTGCCGATCTTGTCGGCGAAATAATAGGGCGAATGATCGGACGACCAGAGGTCGATGCCGCCGTCCGCCAGCAGCCGCCAGAGATGCTCGCGGCTATGCGGCGTGCGCGGCGGCGGCGAAAAGACGAAGCGGGCGGCGTCCCTGCCTGGGCGGTCGAGGTCCGCGGCACCGAGGAAGATGTATTGCGGGCAGGTTTCGGCCGCGACGTCGACGCCGCGCTGACGCGCCCGCGCGACCTCCTCGGCGGACTGCCGCGACGACACATGGACGATGGTCATACGGGCGCCGGTCATCTCCGCCAGCGCCAGAGCCCGATGGGTCGCCTCGCGCTCCATGATCTCGCTGTGCGCCACGGCGTGATATCGCATCTCGGTGCGGCCAAGCTCGATCAGCCGCTGCCGCGTGCGCCGAATGGCGGCATCGTTCTCGGCATGAACCATGACGATCCAGCCGAGCTTCCTCGCCGTATCGAGCACGGTGAAGAACAGGTCGTCGTCGACCGCGAAGCCCTGGTAGGTCATGAAAAGCTTGACCGAAGCAATGCCTTGCCCGGCCAGTTGGCTAAGTTGTGCCTCGACGTTGGCGCCGGTCCCCATCGTCACCACCGCATGGAGGCCGTAGTCGATGATGGAACGGCCGGCCGCGCAGCCCATCGCCCGTTCGAGCGCATCCACCGTGGTCATATTTGGACCCGGCATGCCGAAGGGCACGATGCAGGTCGTGCCGCCGAATGCGGCCGAGATGGAGCCCGATTCAAAATCGTCGGCGTTACCGGCCCCGCCCCAAACAGGCTGGTCGAGATGGCAGTGGGCATCGATGCCGCCAGGCATCACCCACAGGCCCGCGGCGTCAATGGTTTGCCCACCTTGCAGGCCTGAATCGATCGCCGCAATGCGGCCGTCATCGATGCCGACGTCGCAATCCCGCCAACCGTCATCCAAAGCGACCCTACCGCCTTTTACGACCAGCTGATGCGAGCGCCGCGCCATTCGTGCCGCTCACGCCGCTGTGCTGTTGCGGGTCACCGGGCAGGCAAGCACCGGTCAGGCCCTCAGCCGCTTGCCATCGGGATCGAAGGGCGGCCTCTCGAGCAACACGGCATTGTGCGGCCGGCCGAGGATCGCGACGGTGACGGCATCGCCGGATTTCACCGAGCCCGCCTTCACATAGCCGAGCGCCAGCGACATGCCGACATGATAGCCGTAGGCGCCAGACGTGACCTGGCCGACCGGCTTGCCATCGGGAAGGAAGATCGGCTCGCCGCCCGTGGCGTCGGCATCCTTCGCCTCGATCGAGATCATGATCAGCTCGTCGCGAGCCGGCTTCGATGCCAGCGCGGCATAGGCGTCGCGGTTGAGGAAGTCGCCCTTATCCATCTTGATCAGGCGGTCGAACTTCACTTCCTGCGGCCAATATTCGGGCGAGTATTCGCGGCCCCAGCTGCCATAGCCCTTCTCCACCCTGAGCGACATCAGCGCGCGCGAGCCGACCGGCCCGCCGCCTTCCTGACGCGCCGCGTCGAGCAGGGCGTTGTAAAGAGCGGTCTGGTCCTTCTCCTCGCAATAGAGCTCCCAGCCGAGATCGCCGGTGAAGGAGACGCGCAGCGCAATGACATCGAGGCCGGCAACGGTGATGCGGCGCGAGGCCATGAAGGGGAACGACGCCGTCGTCAAATCGTCATTGGTCAGGCGCTGCAGCACCGCGCGCGACTTCGGCCCGGCGACGTTGAAGCCGCACATGTCCTCGGTGAGCGAGCGGAACGTCGTGCCCTCCGGCAAGGGCAGCATCTTGAAGAAACGCTGATGATAGCGCTCGGCCATGCCGGAGCCGAAGACGCGATACTCGTCCTCCGCCAGCTTGGTGACGGTAAAGTCGCCGGCGATGCCGCCGCGCTTGCCGATCAGCGGCGTCAGGCAGGATCGTCCGACCCGCGAGGGAATCTTGTTGGCGAAAAGCGCGTTCAGCCAGGCCTCGGCGCCCGGCCCCTTCACCTCGTATTTGGCGAAGTTGGAGATGTCGATGATGCCGACATGGTCGCGCAGCATGCGCGCCTCGCGGCCGACAGGGTGCCACCAGTTCTGCCTGGTGAAGCCGATCGTCTCCTCGCGCGGCTCGCCGTCGATCGAGAACCACAGCGGATGCTCCCAGCCGAAGTTCAGGCCGAACACCGCGCCGTTTTCCTTCTGCATGGAATAGGCCGGCCGTGTGCGCACCGGCCGTCCAGCGGCGCGCTCCTCGTTTGGGAAATGGATCTTGAAGCGATGGCTGTACTGGTCCTGCACGCGCGCCTTGACGAATGCCTTGCCCGCCCAGTGGCCGAAGCGGGCGAGATCCCAGCCGAACATGTCGAGCGTCGGCTCGCCCTCGATCATCCACTCGGCCGCCAGGCGCCCGAGGCCGCCGGATTGCGAAAAGCCCGGAATGATGCCGGCGCAGCAGAAATAGTTGCGCAGCTCCGGCACCGGGCCGAACAGCGCGGCGCTGTCCGGCGACCAGATCATCGGTCCGTTGATCACCCTCTTGACGCCGGCAGCGCCGACCGCCGGCACGCGGGCGATCGCGCGCATCATGTTCTCCTCGATGCGTTCCAGATCGTCCGGGAACAGCTCGTGGCCGAAATCCTGCGGCGTCCCGTCCTCGGCCCAGAATTTCATCGCCCGCTCATAGGCGCCGATCAGCAGGCCGAGGCCCTCCTGACGCAGGTAATATTCGCCATCGCGGTCGGCGACCGAAGGCAGACGCCGGCCCATCGAGGCGATCTCTGGGATGGTCTCGGTGACGAAATACTGGTGCTCGGTCGGTATGAGGGGCAGCGCCAACCCGGCCATCGCGCCGACCTCACGCGCCCACAGTCCGGCGGCGTTCACCACCCATTGCGTGCGGACGTCGCCCTTGGTGGTGCGCACGATCCAGCTGCCGTCCGGCTGCTGCTCCGTTCCGGTCACCGCGGTGAAGCGGTGGATTTCGGCGCCACGCTGGCGCGCGCCGGCCGCGTAGGCGGCCGTCACGCCCGAAGGATCGACATTGCCGCCTTCGGGTTCGTACATGATGCAGCGTATGCCGTCGAAGTCGACGAGCGGGTGCAGCCGCTCGGCCTCCGCGCGCTCGACCTCGTAGAAGTTCATCTTGTAGCGGCGCGCTTTGGCTTCCTGCAGCCGGAGCTGATGTTCACGCGCCTCGGTCTGGGCGAGATAAAGCGATCCCGGCTGGAAGATGCCGCAGCCCTGACCAGTCTCCTTCTCCAGCTCCTTGTAGAGCGCCATGGTGTAATGCTGCAGGCGGCTGATATTGGTCGAGTCGTGCAAGCCGTGAATGTTGGCTGCAGCATGCCAGGTCGAGCCCGAGGTGAGCTCGTCGCGCTCGAACAGCACGACATCGCTCCAGCCGTGCTTGGTCAGATGATAGAGGATCGAGCATCCGATCAGGCCGCCGCCGATCACAACAGCCTGGGCATGAGTCCGCATTTACGTGTTCCTTGTGGCTGTGTGCCGGAGCCGGACGGCCGGGCGACGGGCCGGATAACAACAGGGGTCCGTGCTGGCTCTTGTGCCGACAACATGACCCCACTTTTTCGAACGCCGGCAATGTAGAAAGCTCGGGAAACGACTGTAAAGCCTGCTATTGGGGCTGGCTGCTGCTTTTCGGGGCAGTTAAGAGCAAAAAAAACGAGGTCATAGCCACATCAATCTTCGTTTGTAGGCATAGAGGCCGGGTGTAGCTTTTGGCGGGGAATTGAGCAGCCGCGACCAGCGGCGCCACCAATGGGAGCCACCCGCCATGGACCTGCATTCCGAGCGCGGATACAGACCGGTCAGACCGGCATGCCTCTCGTCGTCCATGCGTCTTGACGGTCCGGCGGCGCGGTCGCGCCGCGGCCTTCAAAACCGGTTCCGCACCAGTCGAAAAGACAGCGCCGAAGCGCCCTGTCCGGCACGCGCATCGCGACAACTCGGAGGTTAAGACCTTGGACAAGACATCGCATCCCTATATTCCGACACTGCTCGATCAGCTTAACGAGGGCGAGATCAGCCGCAGGGACTTCTTGCGCAAGTCGACGCTGCTCGGGCTTTCGGCCGGCGCGGCCTATGCCATGGCCGGCATCATCGACCCGGCGACGCAAGCGCGTGCCGGCGACCTGCCGAAAGGCGGCAATTTGCGCATCGGCATGCGCTGCATGGAGATCAAGGATCCGCATCTGGCCGACTTCGCCGAAAAATCCAACGTCATCCGCCAGGTCTGCGAATATTTGACCTTTACCGACCGCAACAATATCACTCACCCCTATCTCTTGGAGAAGTGGGACGTCAGCGATGACCTGAAGACCTGGACGCTGCACATCCGCAAGGATGTGAAATGGCGTGACGGCAGGGCGCTTAATGCCGACGACGTGGTCTGGAACCTGAAGCGTGTCAGCGATCCCAAAGTCGGCTCCTCGGTGCTCGGCCTGTTCACCGGCTATCTCGTCGAGGAGTACGATACCGGCGAGAAGGACGACAAGGGCAATCCGAAGAAGTCGAGCCGGCTCTGGTCCGACAAGGCGATCGAGAAGGTCGACGACAGCACGGTGCGGCTGAACCTGTTCTCGCCGCAGATCGCGGTCGCCGAACATCTCTTCCATTATCCGATGTTCATCCTCGATCCGAAGGACAATGGCGCCTTCGGCCCGAGCGCCAACGGCACCGGTCCCTTCGAGATGGTCGAATACACGGTCGGCAAGGGCGCGAAGTACAAGGCGCGGGCCGATTATTGGGGCGGTGCCGCGCATCTCGACACGTTCGAATTCGTCGATCTCGGCGACAATCCCGGCGCCGGCATCGCCGCGATGGCGTCCAAGCAGGTCGATGGCCTGTCGGAAGCCGACGCGGTGCAGATCAATTCGATGAAGGCCTTCCCGCATGTCTCGGTCCACAAGGTCGAGACGACGCAGACCATCGTCATGCGCATGCATCCCGATGTCGAGCAATTCAAGGACAAGCGCGTGCGCCAGGCCATGCGCCATGCGCTCGACCGCGACAAGATCATCCAGACCGTCCTGCTCGGCGCCGGCACGCCGGCCGAGGACCACCATGTGGCGCCGTCGCACCCCGAATATGCCGCGCTGCCCAAATGGCCTCGCGACGTCGAGAAGGCGAAGAAGCTGATGGCCGACGCCGGCCATGCCGACGGTTTCGAATTGGATTTGGTGACGCGGCCCGACCCGATCTGGGAGCTCAACACGACACAGGCGATGGCCGAACAGCTGAAGGACATCGGCATCAAGGCCAACATCAAGTCGCTGCCGAGCGCGCAGTACTGGGAAGTGTGGACCAGCGCGCCCTTCAGCCTGACCGCCTGGGGCCACCGCCCGCTCGCCATCATGACGCTCGGCCTCGCCTACCGCTCCAATGCCGCCTGGAATGAATCGCATTTCTCGAACGCCGAATTCGACAAGCTGCTCACCCAGGCCGAGGGCATTCTCGACCCGAAGGAGCGCAGCAAGGTGATGGAGAAGATCGAGCTGATCATGCAGGACGAGGGCCCGATCGTGCAGCCGTTCTGGCGCATCTTCTCGACCGTCATGGACAAGAAGGTGCAGGGCTTCGAACTGCATCCATCACAGTACATCTTCGCCAAGGATTATGCGGTCGCCTCCGCCTAGACCACGCTGCGCCCGGCCGGCGACAGAACGGCCGGGCGTTCCTTTCCACTCGCACCCAGAACGGAAACGTCCGGCTGATGGCAATATTCGTGGCGAAACGGCTGGCGATGATGCTGCTCACCATGGTCGCGGCGTCGTTTCTGGTATTCGCCGTCTGCGAGTTCACCCCGGGCAGCGTCGCGCGCAAATCGCTCGGGCCGTTCGCGACGCAAGAGCAGGTCGATTTCCTGACCAAGAAGCTGAGGGCCGACGATCCGCTGCTGGTGCGCTACGGGCGCTGGGCGGGCGTGCTGCTCGGCATCATTCCGGATCCGCTCCAGGACCCGAGCACCGGGCTTAATTTCAAGGATCCGCGCGGCGCGCAGTATTTCGGCAATTTCGGCTATTCGACGCTGAACAAGCTGCCCGTCAACGACGTCATCTGGAACCGGCTCGGCAATACGGCGATCCTGGCCGGGCTGGCCTTTCTGCTGATCGTGCCGCTGTCGATCGTCTTCGGCATCCTGTCCGGCCTGAAGGAAGGCGGCGTGCTCGACCGGCTCTTGTCGGTGATCTGCATAACCTTCACCTCGATCCCGGAATTCGCGTCGGGCGTGTTTCTGGTCACCCTATTCGTCATTCTCTGGCCCGTGCTGCCGGGCACCAGCCCGCTCGATACAGAGGGCGGCTGGTCCGTTCCCTCGCAGCTCGTGCTGCCGGTGGCGGTGCTCGTCATCTATGATTTCGGCTATGTCGCGCGCATGATCCGCGTGTCCATGATCGGGGTGATGGAAAAGCCCTTCATCCGCACCGCGGTGCTGAAGGGAATGAGCACACGCCAAGTCGTCATCGGCCATGCCCTGCGAAACGCGATGATCGCCCCGTTCACGGTGCTGCTCCTGCAGATCAACTTCCTGATCAGCGGCGTGGTGGTGACCGAGCTCGTTTTCGCCTATCCCGGCTTCGGTCGGCTGCTGCTCGATGCCAGCCTCTTCGGCGACATCGCGACCATCGAGGCGGCCACGCTGATCACCGTCGCCATCGCGGTCACGACGCAATTCGTCGGCGATCTCGGTTACATGCTGCTCGATCCACGCATAAGATTGCGATGAGCGCACTGGTCGAGCAGAGAGCTATGGAGGCGACAGCCGTCAAGGCAACGGGCAGGGCACGCCTGAAATGGGCGCGCATCCTGCGCTCGCCTACCGCACTGGTCGGGCTGTTCCTGGTCGGCTTCTGGGTGCTTGCGGCGATCCTCGCACCGGTGCTGCCGCTCTATTCTCCGACCGAGCAGGATGTGATGGCGCTAGCCGACCCGACGCCATCGGCGGCGCATTGGCTCGGCGTCGACATTCTCGGCCGCGATGAGCTGTCTCGCCTGATCTTCGGCGCCCGCACCGTGCTGGTCGTCGCGCCGCTTTCGGTTGCGGTCGCCATGATCGTCGGCATCACGCTCGGCATGATCGCCGGCTATTACGGCGGCTGGATCGATGCCGTGATCAGCCGCCTTTCCGACATCATCCTCGCCTTCCCGGTGCTGGTCCTCTACGTCATCCTGATCGCCAATATCGGGCCATCGATAATCAACATCGTCATCGCCACGACGATCGCCTCGGCGCCAGGAATCGGGCGAATAACGCGCGGGCTGGTACTCGGCCTGAAGGAGCAGGAATACATCGCCGCCGCAAGGCTGCGCGCCGAAAGTACTCTATACATCATGCTTGTCGAGCTGTTGCCCAACTGCCGCGGCATGCTGATCGTCGATGCCTGTCTGCGCATCGGCTACACCATCATCACCATCGGCATCCTCGGCTTCCTTGGCCTTGGCCTGCCGCCGCCCAATCCCGACTGGGGCGGCATGGTCAAGGAAAGCACGACGGTGCTCAACGTCTGGCCTTTGATGTCGGTGCTGCCCTCAATCGCCATCGTCAGCCTGGTTCTGGGTTTCAATCTTTTGGCCGACGGCCTGCGGGAGGCCTGGAAGCCATGACGAAGGTCGCCGAGCCAATTTCGACGAAAGGCGAGCGTGCGTCCGAGACGCCGCTCCTCGCTGTCCGAGATCTGCGCATCGAGTTTCGCGGGAAGGCCGAGACGATCGTTGCGGTGCCGAAGCTGTCTTTCGAGGTGAAGCCCGGCGAAAGCTTCGGGCTGGTCGGCGAATCCGGCTGCGGCAAGAGCACCACGGCGATGGCGATCATGGGCTATCTCGGTGCGACAGGCGTCGTCGCCGGCGGCAGTATCCGCTTCGAAGGCGAGGAACTGGTCAACGCACCGGCGCATAAGTTGCGCGCCATACGCGGACGGCGCATCGCCATGGTCTACCAGGACCCGATGAGCGCGCTCAATCCGGTCAAAACGATCGGCGCGCAGCTTGCCGAGGTGCCGATGCTTCATCTCGGCGCAAGTCGCGTCGAGGCGCTCGACATGGCAGCCGCCATGCTGAAAGACGTGCGCCTGCCCGATGCCGGCGACATGCTGAAGCGCTATCCGCACCAGCTTTCGGGCGGCCAGCAGCAGCGCGTCGTCATCGCCATGGCGCTGCTCGGGCGGCCGTCGCTGCTCCTGCTCGACGAGCCGACCACCGGTCTCGACGTGACGGTGGAGTCGGCGGTGATCGATCTGATCGGCGAGCTGCGCCGTCGCTATGGAACCAGCCTGCTGTTCATCTCGCACAATCTCGGTCTGATCGCCGAAAGCTGCGACCGGGTCGGCATCATGTATTCCGG
Organism: Mesorhizobium sp. M1A.T.Ca.IN.004.03.1.1; assembly: GCF_003997555.1. Taxonomy (NCBI): domain Bacteria; kingdom Pseudomonadati; phylum Pseudomonadota; class Alphaproteobacteria; order Hyphomicrobiales; family Phyllobacteriaceae; genus Mesorhizobium; species Mesorhizobium sp. M1A.T.Ca.IN.004.03.1.1. The sequence continues at coordinate 749,029 of NZ_RZTV01000002.1, forward strand.
CGAGCTGGTCGAGGAGGCGCCGACGTGCGAGCTGTTCGGCCGGCCACGCCATCCCTACACGCAAGGGCTGATCGACTGCATTCCCGATATCGGGAACGGCAAGCACAGTCGCACGCTTGCCGCCATTCCGGGCCATATCCCGCTGCCGTCGGAGCGGCCGCGCGGCTGCCTGTTTGGTCCGCGCTGCGCCGGTTTCCGCGCCGGCCTGTGCGACCGGCCCGGCATGACGCTGGAACCGGTCGGCGAGCGGCATGTTGTGCGCTGCGTGCGCTGGCCCGAACTCGAGGTGGCTCATCGCGAGCTTCCGCCGCTATCCGGCGAGAGTGCGGCACCGGCAGCCGAGATCACTTTCTCCGACATCACCAAGTTCTATCACCTCGGTCACCACAAGACGCTGAAGGCCAATGAGGCCGTATCCTTCGAGGCCGGCAAGGCCGAGATCGTCGCGCTGGTCGGCGAATCCGGCTGCGGCAAGTCGACCCTGGCGCGTATCGTCACCGGCCTCGACCGCGCCACTTCGGGCGAAATCCGCATGGCTGGCGAAAACATCGCCGCGATCGAAGCGAGCGCGCGGCCGAAGCCCCTGCTGCAATCGATCCAGATGGTGTTCCAGAACCCGGACTCGACGCTCAATCCGTCGCACAGCGCCGGCTTCTCGATCCGTCGCTCGCTGAAGAAGTTCGGCATCCGCAAGGGCAAGGCGGCCATCGACCAGCGCATGCGCGAGCTGCTGGAGATGGTCCGGCTTTCGCCGGACTTCGCCGCCCGCCGGCCGAGCCAGTTGTCCGGCGGGCAGAAGCAGCGCATCGCCATCGCCCGCGCCTTCGCCTCCGATCCGTCGCTGATCGTCGCCGACGAGCCTGTGTCGGCGCTGGATGTCTCCGTGCAGGCGGCCGTGGTGACGCTGCTGCTCGACATCCAGAAGACCCGGCATGCGACGATGCTGTTCATCAGCCATGACCTGGCGCTGGTGCGCCACGTCGCCGACAAGGTCGTGGTGATGTATCTCGGCAAGGTGATGGAAAAAGGCACCGTCGAGGAGATCTTCGGCGGTGCGACCCATCCGTACACCGAGGCGCTGATCTCGGCGATCCGCAGCACCAAACCGGAAGGGGCAGAGCGCAACCGCATCACGCTGACCGGCGACACGCCGAGCCCCGTCGATGTGCCGCGCGGCTGCCGCTTTGCCAGCCGCTGCCATCGCAAGCTGGGTTCGATCTGCGACAGGGAACCGCCACCGATCCGCAGGATGTCCGCCACGCACGAGATCGCCTGCCACATTCCGGCGGAAGCGCTGGAGAGTCCCAGGCATCCGGACGAGGCGAGCGACCGTTCATGACGAGGCCAGCTTCACTGGGCCGCCTCTGGCGTCAGGCCGAACGGTCGCGCGCCATCCTGTCGATCATGGCGCGCATCTGCCTGGCCGGCACCGGCAGCGCCATGCTGACCACCGCGGTCTCGCTTGCATTGAGCGCGCCGGGAATCGACCCCTCCGAAGTGCAATTGGTGCTGACCGCTTACCCGGTCGGATTTCTCATCGGCTGCCTCGTCGCGCGTCCGCTGGTGTCGCGCGTCGGCCATGAGCGCGCCTTCTTCGCCATAACCGTGCTTGCAAGCCTCGCCGCCGCGGGGTTCGCGCTCACCGATTCCATGCCGGCATGGCTCTGCTTCCGACTGCTCGGCGGCCTTGCCATGGCGGCGATGTTCGTTGTCTGCGAAAGCTGGATCAACCTCTATGCCGACCAGCACAATCGCGGCAGGCTGTTTTCCATCTACATGCTGACGACGGCGGTCGCGGTGCTGTTCGGACAGCTGCTGCTGGAGATCGTCGGCGCGCATTCGCCGCATTTGTTCGCCGTCAGCGCGGCGACGGTGCTCTTGTCGGCGCTTGCACGGTTTGTCTCCAGGCCTTGGCCTGCCCTGCCCGCCGAGCAAACCGAGCCGTCCCTGGCCGATATCCCGGCGCATGACGAACGCTACGGCGTCATCCAGTTGCTGCGTCTCGCTCCGGTAACGGTGGTCAGCATCTTCCAGGCAGGCATCACCAACATGAACATCTTCGTGCTGACGCCAATCTACGGCGCCAAGATCGGACTGTCCGCCGCCGCCACTGTCGGCCTGGTGACGACCGTCAGCATTGCCGGCATGCTGGCGCAGACGCCTATCGGATGGCTGTCCGACCGGTTCGACAGGCGCATCATGCTGCTTGTCCAGGGACTGCTTTCCGTGTCGCTATGCGCCTCTATCGCCTGGCTGGGCAGCGGACCGCTACCGCTGCTCTTCCTGCTGTTCTTCCTCTATGGGGCAACCGCGCTCACGGTCTATCCTGTGGCCATCGCCTTCGCCAATTCGCGCATGCACAGCCGGCACATGGTGGCGGCTTCGGGCACGCTGCTTCTGCTCTATTCGATCGGCAACATCCTGACGCCGGGTCTCGCCGCGGGACTGATGGAGCGTACCGCGCCGCAGGCCATGCTGTTTGTGCTCGGCACCGGCGGCATTCTGGTGGCGGTTGCGGCTTGCATCAATCTGCGGCGGCGGCCGGTCGGTGTCGCGGTTGCGCAGCCGTGCGGAGGCGAGCCGTGAACAGCGCCCTTGCCCACCGTCTGGATGGCAAGTTCGTTCTGATCACGGGCGCCGCGAGCGGCATCGGCGCGGCGATCGCGCGCCGCTGCGCCGACGAGGGAGCCCGTGTCGCCTGCTCGGATCGGGACACAGCATCGACGAAGGCACTTGCCGCCAGCCTTGGGCCGAATGCTCTGGCTGTCGACTGTGATGTCACCGATCAGGACTCGGTCCAAGATGCTGTCGACGCGACAGCTCAAGCATTCGGCCGGCTGGACGGTCTGGTCCACAACGCCGCGGCTCCCTCGACCGACGGCACCGTGGCCGACCTTGCCGTCGACAAGTGGCGGCTGGAAGTCGACGTCAGCCTGACCGGCGCGTTCCTGATCTCCAAATTCGCCGTGCCGCTGATGGCATCGAGCGGCGGCGGGTCGATCGTCTTCATCGGCTCGCAATTCGCGCGCGTCGCCGTCGGCAAGGCGGTGGCCTATTGCGCGGCGAAGGCGGGGCTTGTGCATTTGGCGAAGGCGATGGCGATCGACCATGCGGATCAGAACATCCGGGTGAACAGCCTGTCGCCCGGAGCGGTCGCGACCGCCCGCCTGCTGCAGCGCTGGTCCAGTCTGGAGGCGGCCGACAAGGGTCTAGGACCTGCGCATCTGCTCGGACGAATTGCCGAGCCCGAAGAGATCGCAGCCGCCTGCGCCTTTCTGCTTTCGTCCGACGCTTCCTTCGTCACCGGCACGGACCTCCTGGTGGATGGCGGCTATGCGGTGCGTTGAATCAATTTCCAGCATAGGAGGCTCCAAGACATGACCCTTCTCGTCACAGGCGGCACCGGCTTCGTCATGAGCGTGGTGGCGCGTGCCTGGCTGGACCGCGACCCTGGCGCGTGCGCCGTCATCCTGGATCGCGCCGGCCTCGACGCCGCGGCCGAAAGGCATTTCGCTCCGGTGCGCGACCGGCTCAAAGTGATCAGCGCGGATATCCTCGATCCGACGGGGTGGTCCGGCGCGCTCGACAACGAGCACGTCACCGCGATCGTACATGGCGCGACCATCACACCGATTTCGCGCGGCAGCGCCTCGGAGGCCAAGCGCCAGCCGGAGGCCGAGGACCCGGCTCGCATCGTCGATATCAACCTCATGGGCACCGTGCGCATGCTCGAATGGGCACGCGCGCGGGCCAACGTCAAGCGCTTCGTCTATGTCAGTTCGGGAGCCATCTATCGGCACAATGGCCCCGACTGGAGCGGCGAGCCGCTGCCGGAGGACGGCTACGTCGCGCCCTTGACGCTTTACGGCATCTCCAAATTCGCCTCCGAGATGGTGACCAACCGCTATGCCGACCTGTTCGGCCTGTCGGCGGTTTCGGTCCGGCTTGCTTCCGTCTACGGCCCGATGGATCGCGCGACCGAGAGCCGCAACTTCCGCCATGTCCCCAACCGTGTTGCGCACATGGCCCTGGCCGGCGAAACGATCCGGCCGAACAGTCTGGAGCCGGTGGGCGACTATCTTGCCTCGACAGATGTCGCTGCCGCGATCCTCGCGCTGCTCGATGCGCCGCGCCTCAATTACCGCCACTACAATATCGGCTCCGGCTCCAGCCAGACCATCGGCGAGATCATCGCCTGGGCAAAGGAGCGCGTTCCGGCGCTGAAGGTTGAGGTGACACCCGGAGAAGACGCCAATATCGTACAGGACGTGTTGCTGAAAGGCGGCATGTGGGGCGCCTACGACATCGCGCGGATCATGCGTGATACGGCATGGCGCCCGCGGCCGGGCAAGGAGGCGTTCCACGCCTATATGGACTGGATTTCGGCCAACGAGACGAAGTGAGAGGGATTGCCATGACAAGCGCTGCCTCACAACCGGTCCAGCCGCGCGACTTCGTCGGCTATGGACCGAACCCGCCCAATGTAACCTGGCCGGACGGCGCGAAAGTCGCGATCAATCTGGTGCTGAATTACGAGGAAGGGTCGGAGTACAACTGGCTTGATGACGGCCGCAACGACAATTGGGGCGAATACAACAACCCCGGCCTTTCACCGCATCGCGATCTCGGCACCGAAACGCATTTCGAATATGGCAGCCGCGCCGGCATCTGGCGGTTGGCCCGGCTGTTCGACCGCTACGATGTGCCGATCACGGTGTCGGCCTGCGCGGTGGCGCTGGAGAAGAATCCCGCCGTCGCCGAGTGGATGAATGCGCGCGGCCACGACCTGCTCGGTCACGGGCTGCGCTGGACCGATTATCCCGGCATGCCGCGCGAGGAAGAGGAGCGGCAGTTGCACGAAGCGATCGCGCTTTACGAGAAGGTGCTTGGCCGGCGGCCGCTCGGCTGGAACTGCCGCTCGTTTCCAAGCGTCAACACCCGCGATCTGCTGGTGCGCGAGGGCGGCTTTCTCTACCATTCCGATCCCTGCAACGACGAGCTGCCCTATTTCGTCGACCATGGTGAGGAGAAAATCCTCGTCGTGCCCTATTCCAAGACGCTCAACGACAGCCGCTTCCTCATCGCGCCGGGTTACAGCAATCCGCGCGACTTCGCCGAGGATTGCCGCTCGGCCATCGACTACATGCTTTGGGAGGCGGAAGAGACGGGCGGACGGATGCTCAACATCTGCGTGCATGCGCGCTGGATGGGTCAGCCGAACCGGGCTTCCGGCCTGCGCGAGGTGATCGAGCACGTGCAAAAGACGCCGGGCGCGATCTTCATGCGGCGCGCAGGCATCGCGCGGTACTGGCTGGACAATCACCGGACGTTGGCCGGCAAGCGTGCCGGCTGAACAGCGGAATGTTCGAAACCCTCATCCGCGGCGCGACGATCGTTAACGCAGATGGCGAAGCCCGCCGCGACATTGCCATCAACGCCGGCAGGATCGCGGCCCTGATCCAGCCAGGAGACGCGGCCGAAGCGCGGAAGGTGATCGACGCCAGCAGCTGTATGCTGCTGCCCGGTCTCGTCGATGCGCACGCGCATCTGCGCGAACCGGGACTGACCCACAAGGAAGACTTCTTGTCGGGCACGCATGCGGCCGCGCTCGGCGGCGTGACGACGGTGCTCGACATGCCGACCGACGAGCCCTGGACGGCGACGGCAGACCAGCTTGCCGAGAAGATGTCGATGGCCGAAGGCAAGCTCAACGTCGATGTCGGCTTCCAGGCTGTTGTCAGCGAGAGGCTGGACAGTCTCGAAAGGCTCGCGGCGCTTGCCCCGGTGTCGTTCGAGCTTTTCACGGCGGATGTCCCAGAGCCGTTTCTTTTTCCGACGGTGGACACCGTTCTTCACGCGCTGAAGCGGATGAGCGCGCTCAAGGCGATCGTCGGCATCTCGCCCGGCGATCAATCGCTGCTGGTGGGCAGCGCCGCGCGCGTTCATTCTGGCGACATCGCAGCGTTCCGCGAAAGCCGGCCCCCACTGGCCGAGGCCAACGGCATCGCGCGGGCGCTGCTGGCGGCGGCCGAGACCGGCGCGCGCGTTCATGTCCGCCAGATCAACTCTTCGCTCGGCGTCGAGACCTGGCGGCGCCTGCGCGATCTTGCCGATGCCAGCGTCGAGACGACACCCCAGAACCTGTTCTTCTGTGCGGACGACTACGAAAAGCAAGGCGCGCGGCTGAAGGGATCACCGCCGTTCCGGCCGAGGCAAGATGTGCAGCGCCTCCGCGAGGCTGTAGCGGCCGGGCTGATCGACATCATCGCCACCGATCACGCGCCACACAGCCCTGCTGAGAAGGCCGCCGACTATCCGGCTTTCGCGGACATCCCGGGCGGCATGCCCGGACTGCAGACGCTGCTGTCCGTCATGCTCAAGCTCGTCGACGAAGGCCTGATTGGGCTGCGCGACATCGCGCGCCTGTGCGCGGCCAATCCGGCCGACCGGTTCGGGCTTGGCCGGCGCAAGGGCAGGCTGGCCGTCGGCCACGATGCCGACATCCTCATCATCGACCCGACGCGAACCTTTGCCATCCGCGATGCCGACCAGAAGTCAAAGGCCGGCTACACGCCGTTTGACGGCTGGAGCGTTTCAGCCACCTTGCGGCAGGTGTTCCTGCGCGGCGAGGAAATCACGCGTGACGGCGCGCTGGTCAACCCGGGACAAGGCCAAGTGGTGCGGTGGGAAAGCTGAGGCAGGCAAGATGGGTCTTCTGGACGGCAAGGTTGCCATTGTCACCGGCGCGAGCTCCGGCATCGGCCGCGCCATCGCGCAACGCTACGCGCAGGACGGCGCGAAGGTGGTGGTCGCCGATACGCGCGAGGAAGCTATCGAAGGCGGCGGAACAACGGTCCGGCTGATCGAAGCGGCTGGCGGTGAGGCGATCTTCATCTCCACGGACATCGCCGATCAGGAGGCCGTCATAACCATGATGCGGCAGGCGGTGGACCGGTTCGGGCGGCTCGATATCCTGGTCAACAACGCCGCGGTCTATACCTCGACCAATCTGCTCCAGACCACGCCGGAGCAATGGGCGAAGGTGATCGACGTCAACGTCACCGGCTTCTTCTACTGCTCGCAACAGGCGGTGCTGCAGATGCTCAGGCAGGAGCCGGTCAACGGCGTACGCGGGCGCATCATCAATATCGCCTCGCAGCACGGTATGGTCGCCTGCCCGGGCGATTTCCCCTATTCGGTCAGCAAGGGCGCGATCGTGCAGATGACGCGCCAGATCGCGGTCGATCACGCCGAGGACCTGATCGTCTGCAATGCGATAGCTCCCGGCAAGATCATCACCGGCAAGCCGGGCATCGCCAACGACCCTGATGCGCTCGACTATTCGCGCCGCCGCACGCCATGGCCGCGGCTTGGCGAGCCGAACGATGTCGCCGGCGCGGCGCTTTTCCTGGCCAGCGACCTTGCGACATACGTCACCGGGATCAACCTGATGGTGGACGGCGGCTGGATGGCCGGCTGAGCGGTCATCGCGCGAAAGCAAAGGCCGGCTGCAAAGCGGCCGGCCTCCTTCCTATCCGACGATCACGACGATCGCAGCTACTTATTCGGCACTTCGTAGACCTTGCCGTGCCAAGGTGCTGCATCGATCTGGTCGAGGGCCATCACGTAAAGCTCCTTTTCATCGGGCCCGAAGGCGAAGTTCGGCATGGACGGCGACGGCACCGAAAGCGTGCGCAAGAGCTTGGCGTCCTTGTCCACCACTATGATCTTGCCCGGCGCGTCGAGCGAGCGCGGGCTCTGGCCGATATACATCTCGCCAGCCTTGTCCATCTTGATGCCGTCCGGCCAGATATGCGGCTGGTTCGGGAACAGATCGTCGAGCCGAAGGAAGACGCGACGGTTGCTCAAGCTGTGATCGGCCCCGACATCGAACTCGATGATGCGGTTGTCCTCGGTTTCGACCAGGTAGAGCATCTTGCCGTCGTTCGACATGACCAGCCCATTGGCATTGTGCAGGTCGCCAGCCACCTTCTTCACGCTGCCGTCCTTGCCGATGTAGTAGGCCGACGCGTCGATCAGCGGACCGCCCTTGCCGGAGCCGGTGAAGTAGATGCCGCCCTCCTTGTCCGGCGCGAAATCATTGGGGCCGCTGAACGGCTTGCCGTCGGTGTCCTTGTCGTAGGCCGGCAGCGTCTTGCCGTCGGCCGAGATGCGGCCGATCGTGTTGTTGTCGTAGCAGGTGACGACGAATTCGCCCGTCGCGGTCGGCAGCACGGCCGAAGGGCCGCAGCCATCCATCTTCCAGAAAATCGCGTTCTTCTTGCCGTCCCAAACGTCCACAGTGCCGCGGCCGTATTCGACGTAGAAGAGCTTGTCCTGGTACCAGATCGGGCCCTCGGCGAACCAAGCGTCGTCATTGATCACCTTGACGTTCGCGGCGTGTGCCGATGCGGTAAGAGCGAGGGCTAACACTGTGCCCAGCAAATGCTGTCTTGTCATGCGCTTCCCCTTTCTTTCGTTGAACTCCAGGCGCTTAGGGCTCGCCGGCGCCGATCTCCTCCTTGCGGCGCGCCACATAGGCGTCCAGCTCCTCGCGGATGGCTGGATCCATAACCGGTTCCTCGTAGTCGCTGAGTGCCTGCTGCCAGAGCTGCGTCGCCCGCTCCAGCGCATCGTGGCCGCCCGCTTCCTGCCAGCTGCCGTAATTTTGCCAATTGGACAGCATCGGCCGGTAGAAGGCGGTCTCGTAGCGCGCCATGGTGTGCTCCGACCCGAAGAAATGTCCGCCGGTCGGCACGGCCTTGATCGCCTCGAAGCCGAGGTCGTCCTCCTCGAACGGCATCGGCCGCAGGAACTCCATCATGTTCTGCAGGATCTCGACGTCGAGGACGAGCTTCTCGTAGGAGGCTGTCAGCCCGCCCTCCAGCCATCCGGCGGCGTGATAGATCAGGTTCGCGCCGCCGAGCACCGCGCCCCAGGTCGCCATCTCGGTCTCATAGGCCGCCTGCAGGTCGACGACATTGGAGGCATTGGCATTGGAGGTGCGGTAGGGAAGGTTATAGCGCCGCGCCAGCTGTCCGGCGACGATGTTGGCCTTGGCGTTCTCCGGCGTGCCGAAGGCAGGCGCGCCGGAACGCATGTCGACATTGGACGTGAAGGCGCCATACATCACCGGCGTGCCGGGATTGACCAGCTGCGTCAGCGTCACGCCGAACAGGGCCTCGGCATTCTGCTGCGCAAGAGCCGCGGCCAGCGTCACCGGGGTCATGGCGCCCATCAGGGTGAAGGGCGTGATCGTCACCGGCTGGCCGTGCTCGGCCATGGCGATCAGGCCTTCGGCCATCGCCTCGTCGAACAGGCGCGGCGAGTTGACGGAAATAATCGTCGTGACCCCCGGCGAATTGCGCAGTGCCTCGATGGTCGTGCCGCGTGCGATCGCCGTCATGGCGATGCTATCCATGGCGCGGCCGCGGCCGATCGCCGAGCAATGGAAGCTCAGATCCGACAGCGTGAGATTGGCGCGATAGGTGTCGAGATGGCGCGAATTCGCCGGCAGCTCCATAGGCGCCACCACCTGGTTGCCGATGATATGGATGGCGTTGAAATGATGCGCGAGGCGGATGAAGTTCTCATAGTCAGCCAGATTGCCCTGCCGGCGGCCGTTGATGCGGTCATGCACATTGGGCGGCCCGGCGACCAGCCCGAACACCAGAGAATTGCCGCCGATGCGGATCTGCTTGTCCGGATTGCGCGAGGTTAGCGAGAAGGACGATGGCGCGTTCCTAAGCGCTTCTCTGACGATACTCTCGTCGATCCGCACCGTGTTCTCGGCCCGATCAACGATGGCGCCCGCGGCCTCGAAGATGCCCAGCACCTTCTCGCCCATGACGCGGATGCCGAGTTCGGACAGGATGCGCATCGAGGTGCGGTGGAGCTTGTCCATCTGCTCCTCGTCGAGGATCTGCATCGGCGCGTAGGGGTTTGTGACGCGCTGCCAGGGCAGTTGCGCAATGCCGCCGCCACTGCGCCCGGCCGCTCTGGTGCGCCGTCCGCCGCTTCGCCTGTCATGCGCTGTCATCGGCCTGTCCTCCTTAATAGCCGCGTCCCGGATCCACGACATTCGCCAAAGGCTCGCCGCGCCGGTAGCGGGCGAGATTCTCGGCAAACATGCGTGCCGACTTCACGTCCCAGCCGTCGTAGACGGACGAGCAATGCGGCGTGACGATCACGTTCTCGTAGCCCCACAGCGGATGCGCCGGCGGCAGCGGCTCGACGGCGAAGACGTCAAGCGCCGCGCCCTTGATCCGGCCGCCGTCGAGCGCCGCAAGGAGCGCCGCCTCGTCGACGACGCCGCCGCGGGAAACGTCGATCAGCACCGCCGAAGGCTTCATCGCCGCGAAGGCCTCGCTGCCCACAATGCCACGTGTGCTTTCGAGCAGCGGCACGGCGCACAAGATGAAATCGGCACGGCCCCACAGCCTGGGCAGGTCGGCCATGCCGTGCACCTCATCGATGTGGTCGGTCGGCTTCGGCCTGGCGCGCACGCCCAGGGTCGTCATGCCGAAGGCCCTGGCCCGGGCGGCGACCGCCTGCCCCGTCTTGCCGAGCCCAAGGATCAGAAGCGTCTTGCCCTGGATCGGCTCGACCTTGCCGGCCGTCCAACTCCTGGCAGCCTGCTCGCGCGCGAAGCCGCGCAGGCCGAGCGAGAAGGAAAGCATCGCGCCGAAGACATATTCGGCCATCATGTCGGCGGCGACGCCGGCTGAGTTGGTTATCGTCACCTTGGTCGGATCCCAGGGGCGCAGGTGATCCGTGCCGGAGCCGCCGACCGAAACCCAGCGCACGGTCGGGCTCTCGACCAGCGCCGCGCGCGGATAGTACGATCCCCGGTCGAATTTGATGGTGAACACCACCTCGGCGCCGGTGTCCGCAATCAGGTCGGGAAGCGCCTCGTAGCTGTCGCAGCCAAGCACCCTGATATCTGGATGGGTTTCCGCCAGCACCGCAATCGGCCCGTCCGGCGCGTCGCTGCTGACGATGATTGTCGGCCGCGCGGACATTTCAGCCCCGCCTCGGACCTGGAATGTGATCGGCAAGAGAACCCAGCGCCTCGAGCAAAGCCTTGCCTGCCTGCGGGCTGGTGTTCTCATGCGGCGCGCGCAGATTGAGCCAGCGCTGGTCGCCGGAGCGCACGGCAAGTGCCGCTTTCATGCCGCCGATCAGCCCGGCGGTCTGAACCGCCTTTCGAAATTCCTTTATGGCGGCATCGGCGGCCGAGACGTCGCGGCCGGCGCGCGCGCCGTCATAGACGGCGCGGATAGCCCTGGCGTTGAGGTTCACGGAAGCGGAAATGCAGCCCGCCGCGCCGGCGGCCAGGCCTTGGGTAAGCTGGCCCTCGGAACTCGGGAAGACGGAGACGTTGGGCGCCGCCGCGATCACGGCGGCGGTGTTGTCCCAGTTCCCGGCACTGTCCTTGTAGGCGACAACGGTTTCGGGAAATGCCGCGTTGAGCCGCGCCGTCAGCACCGGCGATACCGGCACCCCGGAATTCTGCGGGATGTGATAGAGGATCAGCTTGAGCTTCGGGCTGGCGACTTTCTCGACCAGTTCCGAATAGTAGCGCGCCTGCCCGTCATCGCCCGCCGCGGTGTAGAAGAACGAGGGCAGCACCATGACGCCAGCGCAGCCGAGTTCCAGGGCATGCCGGCTGAGTTCGAGCGTCTCGGGCAGCGCGGTAACGCCTGTGCCGGGCATCATCTTATCCGCCGGGATGCCGGCCTCGGCCAGCCACTCCAGGGCTTGCATGCGTTCGCGCGGCGACAGCGACAGCGCCTCGCCGGTCGTCCCAAACGGCGAAAGGTAATGCGCGCCCTGAGCAAGCACCCATTTCGCATGGTTGACCCACAGATCGCGGGCGACGCTGCCGTCTTTGTCGAAGGGCGTCAGGATGGGGCCAATGATGCCTTGCACGCTGTTCATCGATGGTTCTCCCGGGTCGTCGTGTCGCCGTCGGCGAGCTTCGCTGCCGCGTCGACTGTTCTGATAAAGAATGCTGTCGAGGCGATGTCGAAGAAGACGTGGAAGCCTGCCTCGCTGCGCACCAGCACGGCTTCGAGATTCGCGACGCGCGTCTGCGCGATCTCGTCATCGGCAAAACGGCCAGGCCTGAGGTCCAGTGCGCAAAGCCTCGCCATCACCGCTTCTGCCGACTGGCCGGAAAGCCGCATCCAGCTCCAGCCTTCCTCGCGCCAGGACCAATAGCCGCGCGAACCTTTCTCGGCCTGCCAGGCAGCGACGAGCTTTGCGACGGCGCCACCGGCGATATCGTCAATCGCGAGGAAATCTTCGCTGCCTAGACGCAGCAGCCTGACGCCGCCCTGCCTAGCGATGCGATTGACGGGCGGCAAGGCGAGACCTTGCGCTTCGAGCCAGGCTGAACTGCCCGGACCCTTGATGCCGAAGCGCGATCGGGCCGTCAGATCGGTCACTATCAGCTGCGCATTTGGCAGAACTGCTTCAGCGGCCGAGCCGTTCGGCGACAGGGGAAATGTCCGCATGGCAAGACCGGCCATCGTTACATCTCCTGCCGGACGTTCTGCGGATCGACGAAGGCGTGACCGATCACCGGCACCTGCACCAATTCGCCGCTGCGACACTTCACCGTGACCTTGCTGCCGGGAGCAGCGTCGTCGATATGGACATAGGCCAGCGCGATTGTGTGGCCAAGCGTTGGCGAGAAGCCAATCGAAGTGATCTGCCCAACCGGGTTGCCGCCGCGCAGCACCAGGCAGGACTCGCCGGGGATATTGCTTGCACCCTCGAAAGAGAGGCCGACGAGCCGGCGCCTTTCGCCAAGCCTCGTCCGCATCTCGATCGACCGCTTGCCGACGAAGAAGGGCTTCTTCTTCGAAACCGCCCAGCCGAAACCGAGCTCGTTGGGCGTGGTCAGCGCGTCGGTATCCTGGCCGATCAGGATATGCCCCTTTTCAAGCCGCAGCATGCGCGAGGCCTCGAGTCCATAGGGACGCAAGCCATGCGGCTTGCCGGCCTCGGACAAAGCGTCCCACAGCGCGACCGCATAGCTCGAAGGACAGTGCAGCTCGTAGCTCACCTCGCCCGTGAAGCCGATCCGCATCACACGCACCGGCAGGCCGGCCAGCATGCCTTCGCGCCCGTGGAGATAGGGGAAAGCGTCGCGCGAGAAATCGATGTCGCCATCTAGCGCCTGCAAGACCTCACGCGCCTTCGGGCCGGTGACGTTCATGCCGGAAAATGCTGCCGTGACGTTGAGCACGTCGACCTTCAGCCGCCACTGCGCATTCCAGAACAGCATGTCGGCCTGCACGCGGGCGACGGCGCCGGTCGTCGCGGTGACGTAGAACAGGTCATCGGCGAGACGATAGGCGACGCCGTCATCGATAACCGTGCCCATCTCGTTGAGCATCAGGCAGTAGCGGACCCGGCCGACGCGCTGGTTGGCATGCGCCATCGTGTACATCCGATCGAGGAAGGCGCCGGCGTCAGGACCGCGGATCTCCAGCTTGCCCAAAGTCGACACGTCGAGCATGCCGACGCCGTTGCGGACCGCGGCGATCTCTTCGCGGACCAGGCGGTCTATCCGGTCTTCCGGCCCGTAAAAATACGGCCGCCACCAGGCACCGATCGGCTTCATGCGAGCGTTGAGTGCGAGATGGCGCGCATGCAGCGCGGTGCGCCGCTCCAACGGCTCGTGATGGCCGGCGAGCACGCCGAGCTTCTCCGGTCCGGTCGGCGGCCGCGCCGTGGTGATGCCCACCTCGCCAACCCCGCGCCCCGTCGCTTCGGCGACAATCCGCGCCGTGGCGAGCGCCGAATGCCTGCCTTGGCTCGGCCCCATGCCGACGGTGGAAAAGCGCTTCACCAGTTCGAGTTCGCGATAGCCTTCCTTGACCGCATTCCTGAGGTCCTTGACCTGCAGATCCTCATCGAAATCGACGAAGTCGCGACCTTTTGCGTTGCCGGCGAGCGGTTGTGCCCAGGCAGCTGGCTCGGGCTCGTATTCGTTCTGCACGTCAGGAGGATCGCCGTGGCCGAGCCGCTCGAGAGCCTCGCGCGCGGCGCGGCGGCCGTCGGCCATCGCAGACTGCAACCGCGATTTGCCGGCAACGGCGCCTGCCAGCCGGACGGCCGCGCCCACCGGCAGACTGAGCGTCATTCGCGCCGTCGCATCGTCGAAGCCAACTATCGCTCCCGCATGGCAGGGCAACTGCCAGGCAGGCACCGAGCCGACGGAGACCGCCACGAGATCGCAGTCGATCCAGCGGCTGCCAATGCGGACCCGCGTCACATGCTTGTTGCCGCGCGTCCCGGACGCTTCCTCGATCGGGGCGCCTGCGAGGATCCCTATCCCCCTGGCCCGAAGCTCACCGGCGCGGTCGCCGGCATTTGGCCGAGGATCGACGATCGCGGCCAGTTCGACGCCAGCCTCGACCAGATCCAGCGCGGAGTCGTAGCCATCGTCATTGGCGGCCAGCACGACGGCCCGCCGGCCAGGTTGCACCGCGTAATGGCGGAGCAATCGTTGCACGGCGCCGCCGGTCATGATGCCAGGCAGATCGTTGTTGCGGAACACCGCCGGCTGCTCGATGGCGCCTGTTGCCAGGACAACCTCGCGGGCGCGGGTTCGGTAGAGCCGGTTGCCCTGGATCAGCGGCAGCCAATTGTCCTCATACCAGCCGTTGCAGATGGTGCCGGTCATGATGCGCAGATTGGGGAGCTTGGCTGCCTTGGCTGCCAGACTGAACAATATGCCCGGATCGCAGCGGCGATAGGTCAGCGAACCGCCAATTTCGGGATTGTCGTCGCACAACAGCACGTCGGCGCCGGCTTGTGCGGCCGAGATCGCAGCCGATAGACCCGCCGGCCCCGCGCCGACGACCAGCAGGTCGCAGTGAAGATGCGCCTTGTCGAAACTCAGATGCGGCGCCTTGACGTCGACGATCCCGAGCCCCGCCTTGCGACGGATCATCGGCTCCCAGAAGCGGAGCCAGCTGTCCTGTCTCGGACCCATGAAGGTGCGGTAGTAGAAGCCGACCGGCAGGAAACGTCCAAAGCGGTCGATCACCGCATCGCGGTCGTTTTCCAGGGAGCCGTTGACGTTCTGCGCCGTAACCATCATGCCGTCCTGGAGCGGCGTCAGGTCGGCGGGAACATTCGGCTCCGACGGCAATTGCACCAGCGTGTTCGCTTCCGCGCCGGCCATGGTCATGATGCCGCGCGGCCGGTGGTATTTGAACGAGCGCGACAGGACCCACTGGTCCGAGGCCGCCAGCGCGCTGGCGATGCAGTCGCCGGCAAAGCCATGATAAGCCTTGCCTTCGAAGGTAAAGCGGACAGGCCGCGTCCGGTCGAGGCGCGAACCGTATGGCGTGCCAAGCCGCGTCATGGCCGGCTCCCAATGGCGTAGGTGCGGATGATCTCGTTGGTGACGACGTCGCGCTCGGCGAGGAAGAAGAAGTTGCTCGGCACGTGCCGCCAGCACTCGACCACCACACCTTTTCGATTGTCCGCGCGGAAGAGATGCCTTGCCCACTCAGCGTCGGCGGCAGCGTCGGCGGCAGCGTCCGCATCGGGCCTCTGCCGCAGCGGACCGAAGGACTGGAATTCGTCGATGTTGCGCGGGCCGTTCATGGGGCAGTCAAGCAGCTTCATGGTCAGTGGCTCGCCGCCGTCGCGCCCATTTCGTTGAGCAGTCGGAACTTCTCGAAGCGCTCCAGCGCAAACGGCTTCAGCAGGTCGGGAACCCGGCCCCTGGCGATGGTTTCCGCCATGCGCTTGCCGGCGACCGCAGTCGCCTTGAAGCCCCAGGTGCCCCAGCCGCAATCGAGCCACAGATTGGCGAGAGGGCTGGCGCCCATGATCGGGCTGTAGTCCGGCGTCATGTCGGTGATGCCGGCCCATTGCCGCAGCACCCGCACACCTTGCAGGAAGGGAAAGAGATGCACGGCGCCTTCCGCCAGATGCTCCTTCATGTCCAGCGTCGAGCGGGTCGAATAGAGCTGGTACGGATCCGAGCCGCCACCGATGACGATCTCGCCGCGCGAGGATTGCACCAGATAGGTGTGCAGCGATACGGACGAGACCAGCGTGTGCAGCCAGGGCTTCAGCGGCTGCGTCACCATTGCCTGCAAGGGGTAGCAGCGGATCGGCAGTTCCACGCCGGCCATCATCGCAACATCGTAGTTCATGCCGCCGGCGGCGATGAGCACGGAGCCGCAGGCGACCCGTCCGCGGTTCGTCACCACAGCGCGCACCTGGCCGTTCTCGACCTCAAAACCTTGAACTTCGGTGCGCTGGTGGATTTCGGCGCCGCGGCGCGAGGCCTGCGCCGCGAAGCCCCAGGCAACCGCATCGTGGCGGGCCGTGCCGGCATCGGCATGCCAGAGGCCGCCGAGGATCTCGAGCGCACCGTCGCGATCCATGTTGAGTTCGGGCACCAGCTTCTCGACCTCTTTTGCGTCGATCACCTCGGTGCGCGTGCCCATATGCTTGCCCATCTCGGCGCGCAGATGGAAGGCGCGCAGCGTCGCTTCCGTGTGTGCGAGCGTCAGCTGGCCGCGCTGCGAGAACATGACGTTGAAGTCGAGTTCCTGCGACAGCGCTTCGAAGAGCGAAACGCCTTCCTTGTAGAAGGCGACGCCTTCCTGGGTGATGTAATTGGAGCGGATCGTCGTGGTGTTGCGTGCGGTATTGCCGCCGGCCAGATAGCCTTTTTCGAGCACCGCGATGCTGGCGATACCATGGTATTTCGACAGATAATGCGCGCAGGCCAAGCCATGCCCGCCGCCACCGACGATGACCACGTCATAGGACGGCTTCAGCTCAGGCGTCGCAGGAATGTCGCCCGTCACCGGATAGTCGCGGCTAAGCCCGTATTTGAGAAGCCTAAGCGGCATGGCTGCCCTGGCCGCCAGGAGGATCGTAGACCAGAGCGGTCACCTCGGAAAACCGGTGGTCGGCGTCGGTCAGGCCGAGAATACCGTCCCGGATCGCGGCGGCCCTGTTCGAGCCGAGAACGGGCGACGCAAACTCCATGTACTTGGCGACGATATCGTCTTCGCTGAACGGGGCTTCGGGGCCGCCGCGTGCGTGGACATCTCCGGACTCCAGCCGCCGGCCGTCAACCGTCTCGATCTGCACGTCGGCCCAGCGCCCGGCGGGGAAACGGTCGCTGTGCTTCGCCGCCTCGTTCACCTCGACGCGCTTCAGCATATCCGCGACGGCGGCATCGCGCAGACCCGAGCCCGAAATGTGCTCCACGCCGATTCGACCATAGTGGATCATCGTGGCCACGGCGAAGGGCAGGCTGTACTGCGCCTTTGATGTCGTGTCCGGCATGCCGGCAAACAGCGTCGCCGCATAGTGGAAGCTGTTGACATGGACTTTGCGTATGTCTTCCGGCCGAAGCCCATGCTGCAGGCAAAGCGCGCGCGTCGCGTCGATCGCCGCATGGGCCCAGCGGCAGACCGGATAGGGTTTTATGTATTGCCGGGTCATCTGCCAGAACAGGCCGAGGTCATCCCAATGTGCCGCGACCTCCGGCGCCTCGACCGTGATGGCCGGCGCGCCGGCGAAACCCGCTTCGGCAAGCACGGCGGCCGACAGCCCGACCAGCGCCCCCATGCCTGAGCCGTCGTGAAGCATGGTCGGCGTTGCGATCTCGCGCATCATCTGGCTGCGCGGCCCGTGATACTCGGCGATGCCGAAAGCATGGCGCAGTTGATCGTCGTCAAGCGAAAGCAGGCGGGCCGCGACCGCCGCCACGCCAAGAGAATTCCACGCGCCGGAGGTGTGATAGTCCGAGACGGTTGCGTGCAGCGCAATGCCGGCCCGCCCCGCGATCTCATAGCCGACGACGATCGCGGCCAGCGCCTCGGGGCCGGTCAACTCAGGCTTTTCTTCTGCGAGCGCAAGCAGCGCCGGGATAACCGCCACGCCGATGTGCCCCTTGGTCGGCGGGTAACCGTCATGGCCGTCGAGATTGTCGGTCTGGGTCGCCGCCGCGAAGGCGGCGCCGGCCATGCTGGCGCGCCTGCCGTCGAAGATCATCCTCGCCGCGTGCCGGTCGGCGCCGGAACCGTAGAGCATAACCGCGGCATCGCGCGCGATTTGTCCGGCCTGCATCGGGCCGGCGGCGATGGCAATGCCCATCGTGTCGAGGAACTGGAGGGCTGCCGATTTCAGAACGTCGCGCGGGAACGCGCCGGCCAACCTGCGCAGCACGAAGTCGGCAACACGGGCAAATACGGTGGAAGCAGACTCACCTTCCGCCGTCCGCTGGTCCATGGCGCCACCTTTCGCGTCCCGATCGCTCCAAGGTAACTACGAATAATTTGGTCTCATGGGCCAGGCACGTAATTAGTTTGGCGCCATCGCACAAAAAAATCGAGGTCAAGGCGGTTGCGGAGGCCAACGACGCCGGTCTAGTTTTCGCTTTGCCAAGGAGCGATCGCATGAAGCCGCCACCCCCACTGAACTATATCCGCTCGTTCGAGTGCTCCGCGCGGCATCTCAGCTTCACCCTTGCTGCCAACGAGCTCGGCTATACCCAGGCGGCGGTCAGCAATCATGTGCGGGGGCTGGAACATTATCTTGGCCGGCAGCTTTTCGTGCGCTATCCGCGCAGCCTGAAGCTGACCGAAATGGGCGAGGCTTTCCTGCCGACGCTGCGGCAGGCGCTCGACCAGATCGATCACGCCACGGAGGCGATCGTCGCCTCCTCGCGCAACAGGACGGTCGTCATCTCCTGTCCGATGAGCCTGGCCGAAAACTGGCTGGCCGGCTGCATGGCGGCGTTCCGGCAAATCCATCCGGAGATCGAGGTCGTTCTGCACGGCACGATCTGGGAAGACCTCAGCGAGCAGATCGCCGACATCACCATCTCGACCCGCCGCTTCGACGACCGCCCTCCGAGTGGCGTTCCGCTGTGGAACGACCAGCTCGCCATCCTCTGCGCACCCGGCCTGCTGTCCGGCCCGAAAGGTCTGCGCTCGCCGCGCGATATCCTCAACGTCGACTGGATCTTCGTGCATGGCCGCCAAGAATACTGGCTATGCATGGGCGACGCGCTGCAGATCGACATTTCGGATTATGAGAAAGGCATCACCACGAACGCCTCGAACATCGCGCTGGAACTGGCGGCGATGGGTGCGGGCTGCGTCGCCACGCAATATTCGCTGGCCAGAACCTATATCAGCCGCGGGCTTCTGGTGGAGCCTTTTCCCGTGCGGGCCGCCAGTCCATGGACCTATTATCTTTCGGAGAGCCAGCTCTCGAAAGGCAGCGTGGTGAGGACCGTCAGAGGGTGGATCATGGAACGAGCCAACGCCCATGTAGAAGCCGTTTAGGCTGACGGCTCGGCAACCATCCGTCCGGGGGAAGGAAGCAATCCGAAGACAACTACCCGAGGGTCTGACTTGCTAAGGCATAGGTCTTCGGCCTAGCCGAGCCGCCGTCGGAAAAATCGGCGAGGCATTTGCCCTTCGACATGGTCAGCACCGTGTCGAAGACCGGCATTCCGCTGTGCGACAGGAAGGCGGCGAACTCGCCATTGTCCATGTGCGTGTCGATCCTGAGGAAATATCCCGAATGGTCGGCCACGTGCGGCCTGACGACCGCCAGGGCGTCGGGGTCGCTTCCCGCCACCACCGGCCCTATGACATGGCCCCGTCCGAACGGTCGGCAGAGGGCAAAAGCGGTCAGCTTGTTCCCGTCGAAAAGGCCATAGCCGGCCGAATGCTCGAAGAGCTTTTCAATGAGCGCTGTCCGCCTCACGCCAAATCCCGCCGCGTCCAGCGCGATCGCCGCCGCAATATCGCCCGCGTCCAAGGTCCGGACGTTGCCGCACCCTTCCGTCGGCCGGCCCGCTGTCGGCACGCGGGCGATGCCCTGGCATTGATAGACGGTCTTCTCCGGCTGGAAATCGAGGGAGAGATAAAGCCGCCGCGCAGCACGGGTTGCATTGAGGCGCAGATCGCGCCCGGGGATCCTGTCGAAGATCCGCTTCATCAGCCATTGCGCCGCCCCCTGCGTCTGAAGCCGCGGCGAGGTGATGACCATCCCCAAGGTGGCGAAATTGGCGCCGTGCGGGAACCACATGGCCGAACCGAGAGCCCGGCCGATCTCATCGAGCGCCACGAAGCCTTGGCCCGATTCACGCAGGAATTGCCAATCCTCGGCGCGATGCGGCCATCCCACCGACAGGGAGAGCGCGTGCAACCTCTCCAGGTCGACATCTTGGACGTCGCCGATACGCATGGAGAAGGCATCGATTTTCAAGCTCTCGGACGGCTTCACTTCCATGGCCCTGAAAGAACCCTCAAAAATAAAGAACCCTCAAAAATCAACGGGCGAGCAGACCGCTGCCCCGTGCCCGCCAACGCTAGACAAGCAAACCCCACAGGATTTGCTCGAAAGCCGTGCACCAACGCAAGATTCAACTGAAACACTTCCGCTTTCGGCATGCAATCGCGTGGCAACGCACCCATCCTCTGCGGAAATTCACCAGCATGCGGCTCGATGCCGGCAAAACCCTGAATGCCTTGAGGGCTGGAATGGACGTCTTCGACATCCTCGACCGTCTCGTCGCCTTTCCGTCGGTCGCCGGCAAGCCGAACGGCGACATTGCCGGCTGGATCGAGGCTCATCTCACCGAACAAGGCGCGAAGGTCAGCCTGCTCCCAGGGCCAGAGGGCGACCGTTTCAATCTTTTCGCCACCATCGGCCCGGCCGAGGTTCCGGGCTACATCCTATCCGGCCATATGGACGTCGTCCCCGCCGGCGAGCCGCAATGGAGTTCGGCCCCTTTTTCGCTGCGCCGGGAGAGCGAACGGCTCTACGGACGCGGCACCACCGACATGAAGGGGTTTCTCGCCGCCGCGCTCGCCGCCGTGCCGGCGCTTGTGCGGCTGCGCCTCGCCAGACCGATCCACCTCGCCTTCTCCTATGACGAGGAGATCGGGTGCCGGGGCGTGCCGCATTTGATCGCCGGGCTGCCCGAGCTTTGCGCCAAGCCGCTCGGCGTCATCGTCGGCGAGCCGAGCGGCATGCGCGCCGTGCGCGGCCACAAGGGCAAGGCGGCCGCCCGCGTAATCATCAGCGGCCGCTCCGGCCACTCCTCGCGACCGGATCTTGGGCTTAACGCCATCCATGCGATGTCCGATGTGCTGAGCGCCGCCGTGAGTGAAGCGGAGCGGCTGATGCATGGCCCGTCCGACCCAACCTTCGAGCCGGCCTATTCCTCGCTGCAGGCCGGTGTGATCGCAGGCGGCCAGTCGGTCAACATCATCCCCGACAGCTGCACGCTCGACCTGGAGGCGCGCGCAATACCGGGCATCGAACCGGCTGGCTTGCTCACCCCGGTCAAGGCGCGGGCTGAAGCTCTTGCCGCTCAAGGCTATGTTGTTGAATGGAAGCCGATTAGCGCCTATCCGGCGCTGTCGCTGCCGCAAGACTCGGCTCTGGCGGGACTGCTGCGCGAATTGACCGGCGAAGCGCCTTTAGCCGCCGTCAGCTACGGGACGGAGGCCGGACTTTACCAAGGCTCCGGGCTCGATGCGATCATCTGCGGCCCCGGCGATATCGGGCGCGCCCACAAGCCGGACGAATATATTCTCGCCAGCGAGCTCGCCGCCTGCCAGCAGATGATCGAGGCGCTGGGCGCGCGATGCGCGGCCTGAAGGAGCAGCCGGAATGACATTCCTCTTCAATTCCGACGCGCGGCGTGGCGCGATCTTCGCCGAGGCCTTCGCTAAGGAGTTGCCGGACCTCCCCTTCACGATCGATGCCGCTACGGTCGATCCCGACGCAGTGCGCTACCTGATCACCTGGACGGTGCCGGAGAACCTCGACCGCTACACCAACCTCGAAATCCTGTTCTCCATCGGCGCCGGCGTCGATCAGTTCCGCTTCGACGCGGTGCCCGCCCCGGTGAAGATCGTGCGCATGGTCGAGGAGGGCATCGTGCGCATGATGCAGGAGTATGTGACGCTCACCGTGCTTGCGCTCCACCGCAACTTGCCGGCCTATCTGGCGCAGCAGCGCGCCGGAGAATGGCGCGACATCCCTCAGCCTCAAGCCGCGTCGCGCCGGATCGGCGTGCTCGGCCTCGGACAGCTTGGCCAAGCCGTCCTCGACCGGCTGAAACCTTTCGGCTTCCAGCTCTCCGGATGGAGCCGCTCCCCGCGGCGGCTCGAAGGGGTGACCTGTTATCATGGCGAGCTTGGGCTGGAGCAGATGCTGGCGGCCAGTGACATACTGATCTGCCTGCTGCCACTGACCGAGGAGACGCGCGGATTTCTGAACGCCGGCCTGTTCGCGAAACTGCCTGACGGGGCGGCTCTCGTTCATACGGGTCGAGGCCCGCAGCTCGATCACGAAGCGCTTGTCGCCGCGCTCGATAGCGGCCATTTGTCGTCGGCGATGATCGACGTGACCGATCCCGAACCGCTGCCCGCGGGACATCCGTTCTGGTCGCATCCGAAGATCATCCTCACTCCGCACATAGCCAGCGTGACCCAACCCGCGACCGCCGCCCAGGCCGTCATCGACAACATCAAGCGCCACCGCGCCGGGCTCGATCCCATCGGGCTCGTCGACCGGTCGCGCGGTTATTGAAACTCAACTGGAAAGGCCATCCTTTGTCCCTGCTCAAGTCCATCGATATCAACCCGAGCTTTTCGCCCCGCGAATCGACCGCGCTGCCGGAGCGGCTCATTGCCGGCAATCCCGCCTTCAAAACCTGGGCGCAGGACGTGGCCAAGGACGACCTTGTCCATACCGGCGTCTGGGAGGCCACGCCCGGCGAAACGCGCTCGATCAAGGGGGAAACCTTCGAGTTCTGCCATATCCTCGCCGGCGTGGTCGAAATCACGCCCGACGCCGGCGAAACGGTGACCTACCGGGCCGGCGACAGCTTCGTCATGAAGCCGGGCTTCACGGGTGTTTGGAAGACCATCGAGACCGTGCGCAAGATCTACGTCACAGTGGGCTAGCGAGCGCCCGCGCAGGCCCTGACCGCCGCGGAAGATTTTGCCGTCTCTTGTCCCCAGCACGCAACATTCGTCGGCGGCGGATCGCCGAACAGCGCATGCTGCGTGTCGGCACGGGCTAGGCTGAGGCCGATGCTGCCGAGTGGTTGCCCATGAGCCTGAGCTTCGATCCCGATACAATCTCGCTTCCCGTCGGCCACTTCATCGATGGAGAGCTGATTTCGGCCGGGGGTGCGATCGAAATGCGCCGTCCGTCCGATGGCAAGTCCTATGCCGCTTGCCCCGTGGCCGGTGCGGACTTGGTGGACCGGGCGGTGGAAAGTGCCAAGGCGGCGCTGAAAGCCAGCAACTGGGGCGGCGTCCGGCCGCGCGAGCGCACCAGGGCGCTCCACGCCTGGGCCGATTTGATGGAAGCGGAAGCCGAAACGCTCGCCAGGATCGAGGCACTGTCCTCGACCCGGCCCGTCGGCCAGCTCGCCGCCGGCGACATCGCCGTGACCGCCGAGCAGATCCGCTTCTTTGCCGAGTTCGCCGATAAGGAAGGCAGCGAACTCGCGCCGACCGACGACGCCAGTTTCGGCATGATCATGAGCGAACCCTATGGCGTCGTGGCCGCGATCACGCCCTGGAATTTTCCGATCTCGATGGCCGGCTGGAAACTCGGCCCGGCGCTGGCCGCGGGCAATGCAGTCGTGCTGAAGCCGTCCGAAATGACGCCGTTCTCGACCGTTCATTTGGCGCAGCTCGCCGTCAGAGCCGGCCTGCCGGCAGGACTTATCAACGTGGTGCTCGGCGACGGTCCCACGACCGGCACGGCGTTGACCGGCCATCCCGAGATCGCCAAGGTCAGCTTCACCGGTTCGACCCGCGCCGGCTCAGCGATCATGGAGAAGGTCGCCCGCACCGGCGTCAAGCCGATGACGCTGGAGCTCGGCGGCAAGAGCCCGCAGCTCGTCTTTGCCGATGCCGATCTCGACAAGGCGGCGGCCGCAATCGCCGGCAGCGTCACCTTCAATGCCGGCCAGGCCTGCGTGGCCGGCACGCGCCTGATCGTCGAGAAGAGTGTGGCCGGCAAGCTGACGGCCTCGATTCTGGAAAAGATGAAGGCGGTGAAGCCCGGCCCGACCTGGGACGAGACGACGCGGTATTCGCCGATCATATCGGAACGGCAGCGGGGACGTGTCGACGCCATCGTGCGGGCCGCGGTCGAGGGCGGCGGCGAATGCCTGACCGGCGGCACCTTTATGGACAGCCCCGGCTATTTCTACGAACCGACGCTGATCGCCAATGTCGACCAGGCCAATCCGGCGATCGTCGAGGAAATCTTCGGCCCGGTCCTGACGGTCCAGACCTTCGAGACCGAAGACGAGGCGCTGGCGCTGTCCAGCCATCCGACCTACGGACTGGCTTCCGGCCTGTTCACCGCCGATCTGTCTCGCACGATCCGTCTCGCGCGCAAGCTCGAAGCGGGCACCGTGTGGGTCAACCGCTACAGCCGCTCGCGCGACCACATCCTGCCGACCGGCGGCTACAAGCGCTCCGGCATCGGCAAGGACCTTGGCCGCGAGGCCTATCTCGCCAACCGCAGGACCAAGAGCGTCCTGATCAGCCTGTGAAGAGATGCCGATGAAGACCTACTCGATCGCCCTGATCCCCGGTGATGGCATCGGTCGCGATGTGACCGCCGCCGCCTGGACGGTGCTGGAAACCGTGGCGAAGCACTCCGGCTTTGCCCTGACTGGGACCGAGTTTCCATGGTCCTGTCGTTTCTTCAAGGAAACCGGTCGCATGATGCCCGAGGACGGCATCGAGACCTTGCGCCGCTTCGACGCCATCCTGCTCGGGGCCGTCGGCTGGCCGACGGAGGTGCCGGATTCCGTTTCTCTCCACGGGCTGCTGCTGCCGATCCGCAAGGCATTCGTGCAATACGCCAATATCCGGCCGCACCGGCTGCTGCCGGGTGTGAGGGGGCCGCTGCGAGCCGAGAGCTTCGATATTCTGTGCATCCGCGAAAACACCGAAGGCGAATATTCCGGCGCCGGCGGGCGTGTGCATCAAGGCACGCTGGACGAGGTCGCGGTGGAAACCTCGATCTTCACCCGGGCCGGGGTCGAGCGCATCCTGCGCTTCGGCTTCGAGCAGGCACGGGCGCGGCGCGGCAGGCTGGCTTCCGTCACCAAGTCCAACGCGCAGAAATATTCGATGGTGTTCTGGGACGAGATCACGCGCAAGCTGGCCGCCGACTATCCGGACGTCGACGTGACCAGCTATCATGTCGACGCACTCGCTGCGCGCATGATCATGGATCCGCAGAGCCTCGACGTGGTCGTCGCTTCCAATCTCTTCGGCGACATACTGACGGATATCGGCGCGGCGATCCAGGGCGGGCTCGGCTACGCAGCTTCCGCCAACATCAACCCCGACCGCTCGGCGCCGTCCATGTTCGAGCCGGTGCACGGCTCCGCGCCCGACATCGCCCACCTCGGCATCGCCAACCCGATCGCCGCCATATGGTCGGGCGCAATGATGCTTGAACATCTGGGCCAAAAGGACGCAGCCGGCCGCGTCATGAACGCGATCGAAGCGACAACGGCGCGAGGGGTGGGAACCACGGCCGGCAAAGATCGTACGGACGCCATCACATCCGCCGTTGTCGCGGCGCTCACCTGATTTGCGAGGTCGTTTTCGATGAAAAGCCTGAAAGACAAAACTCTCTTCCGCGAGGCCGGTCTGATCGGCGGCAGATGGGTCGCGGCAGGTTCCGGCAGAACGGTCGATGTGATCGATCCGGCAACACAGATATCGATCGGCACAGTGCCCGACATGGCCGGCCCGGAGGCCCGCGCGGCCATAGAGGCCGCGGCTTCCGCCTATCGGGATTGGAAAAAGAAGACCCACGCCGAACGCGCCGCCCTGCTGGAGGCCTGGCATGGTCTGATGCTTAAGCATCTGGACGATCTCGCACTGATCCTGACCACGGAACAGGGCAAGCCGCTGGACGAGGCCAAAGGCGAGATCCGCTACGGAGCGTCCTTCGTCAAATGGTTCGCCGAGGAGGCGCGCCGGATCAATGGCCACACCATCCCCTCGCCTACATCAGACCGCCGCATCATCGTCCTGAAGGAACCCGTCGGCGTGTGCGGCATCATCACGCCTTGGAACTTTCCCAATGCGATGATCACCCGCAAGGTTGCGCCGGCGCTGGCCGCCGGCTGCACGGTGGTGATCAAGCCGTCCGAGTTCACGCCCTATTCGGCGTTGGCGCTCGGCGTGCTCGCCGAACGCGCGGGTATTCCCGCCGGCGTCATCAACATCGTCACCGGCATGCCGGCCGAGATCGGCAACGAGATCATGGCGAATGAGACCGTGCGCAAGATCTCCTTCACCGGTTCGACCAGGGTCGGCTCGCTGCTGATGCGCGGAGCGGCCGACAGCGTGAAAAGGCTCAGCCTCGAGCTCGGCGGCAACGCGCCCTTCATCGTCTTCGACGACGCCGACCTCGACCTCGCCGTCGAGGGGGCGCTGGCGTCGAAGTTCCGCAATGGCGGCCAGACCTGCGTGTGCGCCAACCGCATTCTCGTCCAGGCCGGAGTCTATGACGCCTTCTCCGCCAAGCTCAGCGCCCGCGTCAATGCGTTGACGGTGGGACCGGGCACGCAGCCCGGTGTCGCCATCGGCCCAATGATCAACATGGCGGCGGTCGAGAAAATCAATCGGCACGTCGAGGACGCGCTTGCCAAAGGCGCGACGATCGTCACCGAGAAGCCGGTGCTGCCGGAGGGTCCTCAATATGTCGCGCCGCTGGTGCTGGCCGGTGCGACAAACGAAATGGAACTCGCCAGCGAGGAGACTTTCGGTCCCGTCGCACCGCTTTTCCGTTTCGAGACGGAAGAGGAAGCGGTCGCGCTTGCCAACGGCACACCTTACGGGCTTGCCTCCTACTTTTACACCGAGAACCTGAAGCGCGCCTGGCGCGTCGGCGAGGCGCTGGAGTTCGGCATGGTGGGTCTGAACACCGGCTCGGTTTCGATGGAGATAGCCCCCTTCGGCGGCGTCAAGCAGTCCGGCCTCGGGCGCGAGGGCGCGCAGGCCGGCATCGAGGAATATCTGGAACTGAAGAGCTTCCACATGGGCGGGCTGGGTTAAACCCCAGCCCCGATCACTGGATCCGGTCGAGCGCCTTGTAGTAGAGACCGACCATCGGCAGGAACCAGGGCTTGCCGGAATAGCCGGGAATGGCAGGCCACTCGAGCCCCTTCATCGGATTGCGGTCCGCGCGACCAAGCATGGCATCGGCCATGATCATGCCGAGATGGGTGGAAAGCTGGGCGCCGTGGCCGGAATAGCCCATCGCGTACCAGACCCCGTCCTGGTAGCCGGCCCGCGGGAAGCGGTCCTTGGTCATGTCGACCAGCCCGCCCCAGCAATAGTCGATCTCCACCCTGGCGAGCTGCGGGAAGATCGCCGCGAGGCTTGCCCGCAATATCTGTCCGCTCTTGGCATCGGAGCGCTGGTCCGATGTCGCCGAAAAGCGTGCGCGGCCGCCGAAGATCAGGCGCTTGTCGGGCGCAAGCCGGAAGTAGTTGCCGATGTTCATCGAGGTCACGCATGTCCGGTTGCCGGGCATGGTCGCGGCGATCTCGGCGTCGCTCAGCGGTCGCGTGGCGATGATGAAGCTGCCGACGGAAATGATCCTGCGGCGAAAATAGCCGAAATTCGGCGTGGTGTAGGCGCCGGTCGCCACCAGCACATTGTCGGCGCTGATGCGGCCGCGGGAGGTGGTCAGCTGATGCCGCGTGCCCGACTGCCTATGATCCGTCACCGCCGCATTCTCGTGGATGACGGCGCCATGGCGAACCGCGGCCGTCGCCAGCCCGGCCACGTAGCGGCCCATATGCATCATGGCGCTCTTCTTCGACAGCATCGCGCCATGGAAGGGCGAGCCGATCTCGGATTTGAGATCGTTCGGCGACAGCAGCGCCGTATCCGGATCCACCTCGGCATGGACGGCCTCGAAGTTACGGGCGATCGCTTCGAAATGCTGCGGCTTGGAGGCGAGCTTCAGCTTGCCGGCGCGGCGGAAGTTGCAGTCGATACCCTCCTCGGCGACCAGCGCCTCGATGGTGTCGACGGAATCGTCCAGCGCCCGGTAGAGCGCGATCGCGCGCTCCTTGCCGAGCTCCGCCTTGGCCGAAAGGTAGCTGTGGGCGAGGCCGTTGTTCAGGTGCCCGCCATTGCGTCCCGACGCACCCCAGCCGACCCGCTCTGCTTCCAGCACCGCCACCTTGGCGCCGGCCTTCGCCAGTTGGCGGGCGGCGGCGAGGCCGGTGAAGCCGCCGCCGATGATGGCGGCGTCGTAGTGTCCCTCGACCGGGCCTTGCGCCCCGCCGGAAAAAACTGGAGCGGTGTCGTGCCAGTAGGAGACCAGCTTCATTTGCAATCCGTCAGTTTCAAAGCCCGACCACGCCCGGAAGACCGGAAATGTCGGCGATCTCGACATAGCCGTAATAGGGGTTGGCCGGCTCGTGGCCGCGATTGACCCAGACCTTGTTCTTGATCCCGAGATCATGCGCCGACATCAGGTCGTAGCGGAACGAGGACGAGCAGTGAAGAACATCCTCTGGACCACAGCCCAGCCTATCGAACATATATTCGAAAGCCTTGAAGCGTGGCTTGTAGGCCTGCGCCTGTTCGGCCGTGTAAACGGCATGGAATGGCGCGCCGAGCTTCTCGACATTGGACATGATCTGCGCGTTCATGGCGTTGGAGAGGATGACCAGCGGAATTTCCTTGGCAACCTTCGCCAGGCCAGCTGGAACGTCCGCGTGGGGCCCCCAGGTCGGGACACGCTCATAGACCATCGTGGCGTCGTCCGGGCTGAAGGCAACGCCGTTGCGCTTGCAGGCGCGCTCGAGCGCGTTGTGGACGACGTCGGCATAGGGCTTCCAGTCGCCCAGGATCTCGTCGAGCCGGTAAGCCGCGAAGTTCTTGATGAACGCCTGCATGCGCGGCTCGTCGAGTCGGCTGCCATAGAGGTCACGCGCCGCCTCCGCCATCTGGAAATTGGTCAACGTGCCGTAGCAGTCGAAGGTGATGTATTTGGGCCTGAAAGAAGCCATATCCGTCGATCTCCGGTGGAAGCACATCCGCGTTGGGACGTCTTTCATTATAGGCCGGCAGGAAGCGACCTACCTGACCGAAAAGCGCCTGCCGAAAGCAGAAAGTTCCGTATCCGCGGTTCCGTTTGGCACGCTGTAGCATCTTGAGCGTCGAAGGATGCCGCCGGTCGAGGCGCTAAACGCATCCAGTTCCATAGGGGCCAGCACAAGATGCGGCGCACGCCCTCAGCAACGGCGAATGATACCGCCGAAGTCGAGACCTTCAGACGATCTGCGGCGCACTGATGATCGAGACTT
Source organism: Mesorhizobium sp. M1A.T.Ca.IN.004.03.1.1 (assembly GCF_003997555.1). Classification (NCBI taxonomy): domain Bacteria; kingdom Pseudomonadati; phylum Pseudomonadota; class Alphaproteobacteria; order Hyphomicrobiales; family Phyllobacteriaceae; genus Mesorhizobium; species Mesorhizobium sp. M1A.T.Ca.IN.004.03.1.1. The sequence continues at coordinate 778,433 of NZ_RZTV01000002.1, forward strand.
GGGGTCAGACTGAAAGGTGCGTCATGCAGCAAGGCGAGATCGAACTCCAGGACTTCGGGCCGGATCATATCGAGGGTGCAGTCGCGCTATCTCGGCAGGAGAATTGGCCGCATCGCCCGCAGGATTGGCAGATGGCGCTGCAGCTTTCGAGCGGCGCGGTTGCGCTCGACGACCAGGGCCGGGTCGCCGGGACAATCCTGGTAACGCCTTACGGCGCCGATTGCGCCATGATCAACATGGTGATCGTCGACAGGAACGCGCGAGGCAAAGGGCTCGGGCGCCGGCTCATGGAACAGGCCTTCGCCCTTGCCGGCGACCGTCCGCTGCGGCTCGTCGCCACGACCGACGGCATGCCCCTTTATGAGAAGCTTGGCTTCGTGCCCTCGGGCACGATTCTTCAGCATCAGGGCCAGGTGGCAGCGCTTGAGGCTCCCGGCGGTGTGGAAGCCGCGGGCACCCACGACCTGCGGAAAATCAAGGCCCTGGACCGTGACGCCTACGGCGCCGACCGAGAAGCTTTGATCGATGCGCTGGCCGAGCGGGGTGAATTCGTAGTCATCCGCCGCAGTGGCGTCATCGCGGCCTATGCCGCAATCCGCCCGTTCGGACGCGGCGAGGTGATCGGCCCCGTCATCGCGGGAAATGCAGACGACGCCAAGGCCCTGATCAGCTTTTTCGCCGCGTCTCGCCCTGGCGCTTTCCTGCGCGTGGATACCGAAAGCAGGACCGGCATCGCCGGCTGGCTCGGAGAAATCGGCCTCGCTCATGTCGGCGGCGGCGTCGCTATGGACCGTCCGGCCAAGAATGGGGCCGAACAGGCCAGGCCAAAAGTTTACGCCCTCGCCAACCAGGCGCTCGGATAGTCCGGAGGACAACAATGCTCGCCAATTCCCTGATCGAACTCGACCGCGCCCATCTCATCCATCCGGTCGCCTCATATCGCGGCCATGAGGCGCTCGGCGTGCGGGTGCTGAAATCGGCGAAGGGTGCTACCGTGACCGATGCGTCCGGCCGGCAACTTCTCGACGGCTTCGCCGGACTGTGGTGCGTCAATGCCGGCTATGGTCACGACAGCATCGTCGAGGCGGCGGCCCGGCAGATGCGCGAGTTGCCCTACGCCACCGCCTATTTCGATCTCGGCTCGGAGCCCGCCATCCGGCTCGCCTCGGAGCTGGCCGACCGGGCGCCCGGGGATCTCAATCACGTCTATTTCACTCTCGGGGGATCGGACGCGGTCGACAGCACGATCCGGTTCGTCCGCTACTACTGGAATGCCAGAGGCGAGCCTGAACGCGACCAGTTTATTTCCATTGAGCAGGGTTATCACGGATCGTCGGTGGTCGGCGCGGGCCTGACCGCCCTGCCCGCCTTTCATGCCGGTTTCGGCATTCCGTTCGAATGGCAGCACAAGATCCCCTCGCCCTATCCCTATCGCAATCCGGTTGGCGATGACCCGAACGCGATCATCGCCGCATCGCTCGCCGCGCTGAAGGCGAAGATCGAGGAGGTCGGGCCGGAGCGGGTCGCCGCCTTCTACGCCGAGCCGATCCAGGGCTCGGGTGGCGTTATCGTCCCGCCGAAAGGCTGGATCAAGGCGATGCGCGAGCTCTGCCGTGAATACGGCATCCTCTTCATCGCCGACGAGGTGATCACCGGTTTCGGCCGCACCGGCCCCCTGTTTGCCTGCACGGAGGAGGATATCGTTCCCGACTTCATGACCACCGCGAAGGGCCTGACCTCGGGCTATGTGCCAATGGGCGCTGTCTTCATGGCCGATCATGTCTATAACGTCATCGCCGATGGCGCAGGCGCCTCGGCGGTCGGCCACGGCTACACCTATTCCGCCCATCCGGTCAGCGCCGCCGTCGCGCTCGAGGTGCTGAAGCTCTATGAGGAAGGCCTTCTGGAGAACGGCGCCAGGGCCGGCGCGCGCTTGATGGCGGGCTTGTCTGCCTTGAGCGACCATCCATTGGTCGGCGATGTGCGGGGTCGCGGCATGCTTGCCGCCATCGAGCTGGTGGTCGACAAAAAGAAGAAAACGCCGCTTCCGGCCTCGGCCATGCCGGCGCGGCGCGTCTTCGACAGGGCGTGGGACAACGGCCTGATCATCCGCGCCTTCGCGCATGGGGTTCTCGGCTACGCCCCACCGCTCTGCTGCACCGACGGCGACATCGATGCGATCATCGAGCGCACGCGCCGGACGCTGGACCAGACGCTGGACGACGCCGATGTCCGCCGGGCGCTTGCATGAAGGGCGACGCATTTTTCGCATCTCGAAATATCGCCGCGGCAGACGATTTCGCAATTTTGTGCCGCTACCTCGCGCCTTTTCGGCGAATCCAGCGCGGGGGAAGTGCCAGACTGCTTTTTAAGACAAGGCCAGAAAGCCCGGATTTCCGGGCTTTTGAAAAAGGCCGACGCCCCGGACAGCACGGAATTTTGTTCTGTTCAGCATCAGTAATTCGGCCGCGCGCAGAGGAGAGCCAGTCTTGGCCAGGGGCTTTAGCGAATTCAAATACATGACCTTCGATGTGGTCGGCACGCTGATCGACTTCGAAGGCGGCATAACGACCTGCCTGGCCGGGATCGCTGCGGACGCCGGTGTCTCAATCGACGGCGAAGAAGCGCTGGCCCTTTACCGGCAGGCCCGCTACACGCCCGATGCGAACCTGTTCCCCGACGATCTCGCACGTGTCTACATGGTCATCGCACCGCGGCTCGGCCTGCCGGCCGAGGAGAAATACGGCGCCCGCCTGCGGGACTCGGCCAGCGTCTGGCAGGGCTTCTCCGACAGCAGGGCGGCGCTGGCCGACCTTGCGACGTCTCATAAGCTGATTGCCATGACCAATGCCCGGCGCTGGGCTCTCGACCATTTCGAGAAGCAGCTCGGATCGCCCTTTTTTGCCACCTTCACTGCCGACGATACCGGCACGGAAAAACCGGATCCCGCCTTTTTCCAGAAAGTCTTCGATTTCGTGGCGTCGCGCGGCGACAGCAAGGACGACATCCTGCACGTCGCGCAAAGCCAGCATCACGACATCGGCATATCCCGGGCGCTCGGCATGACCAACTGCTGGATCGAGCGCCGTCATGCCCAGAAGGGCTATGGCGGCACGATCGAGCCCGAGCGCTTCACCGTGCCGGACTACCACTTCACCTCGATGGCCGCATTTGCGGCGGCCGTGCGGGAGAGCATGAAAGAACGAACCTGAACCCAAGCCCGGAAAAGCCGCAGCAAGACGCGCGTCCTGACCAACCAACGAAAGGGGAATGACATGACCGACAAGATCACCAACTGGACCGGAGCAGACGATGCGATGGTCGAAAACGCCATCCGGCGAGGCGCGAGCCGCCGCGAACTCCTCAAGATGCTGCTGGCGGGCGGCGCCGCGGTTGCCGCGGGCGGCGTTGTGCTTGGCCGTGCCACGCAGGCCGTCGCCGCCACGCCGGTCTCCGGCGGAAATTTCAAGGCGGCCGGCTGGTCGTCATCGACGGCCGACACGCTCGATCCGGCAAAGGCATCGCTCTCCACGGACTATGTCCGCTGCTGCTCGCTCTATAACCGTCTGACCTTCCTCGACAAGGATGGCAAGACGCAGATGGAACTGGCCGAAAGCATCGACAGCAAGGACGCAAAGACCTGGACGGTGAAGCTGCGCAAGGGCGTCACCTTCCACGACGGCAAGGACCTGACGGCTGACGACGTCGTCTTTTCGCTCAAGCGCCATCTCGACAAGTCGGTCGGCTCCAAGGTCGCCAAGATCGCCGCACAGATGACCGGCTTCAAGGCGGTCGACAAATCGACGGTCGAAATCACCCTCGCCGATCCGAATGCCGACCTTCCGACCATCCTGGCGCTGCACCACTTCATGATCGTGGCCGACGGCACCACCGACTTCTCCAAGGGCAACGGCACAGGCGCCTTCGTGCTGCAGACGTTCGAACCGGGCGTCCGTTCGGTCGTCACCAAGAACAAGAACTACTGGAAGTCGGGCAAGCCCTATCTCGACTCCTTCGAATTCATCGCCATCAGCGACGACAGCGCCCGGGTCAACGCCCTGCTTTCCGGCGATATCAATTTTGCTGCCGCGATCAATCCGCGCGCAATGAAGCTGCTGCAGAGCCAGCAGGGTTTCGAACTGTCGAAGACGACCTCGGGGAACTATACGGACCTCAACATCCGGCTCGACATGGATCCGGGCAGCAAGGCCGATTTCGTGACCGGCATGAAATACCTCGTCAAACGCGAGCAGATCGTGAAATCGGCATTGCGCGGCCTCGGCGAAATCGGCAACGACCAGCCCGTCTCGCCGGCGAACATCTTCCACAATGCGGACCTCAAGCCGAAGGCTTTCGATCCGGACAAGGCGAAGTTCCACTTCAAGAAGGCGGGCCTGCTCGGCCAGTCCATTCCGGTGGTCGCCTCGGACGCCGCGACCTCGTCGATCGACATGGCGGTCATCATCCAGGCCGCCGGCGCGGAAATCGGCATGAAGCTCGACGTTCAGCGGGTCCCATCCGACGGCTACTGGGACAATTACTGGCTCAAGGCGCCTGTCCATTTCGGCAACATCAATCCGCGCCCGACGCCGGACATCCTGTTCTCGCTGCTTTACGCCTCCAACGCGCCCTGGAACGAAAGCCAGTACAAGTCCGAGAAGTTCGACAAGCTGCTCGTCGAGGCGCGCGGCCTGCTCGACCAGGCCAAGCGCAAGGAGATCTACGGGCAGATGCAGACCATGATCTCCGAGGAAGCAGGCACCATCATCCCGGCTTACATCTCCAACGTCGATGCCCTTTCCAGCAAGGTGAAGGGTTTGGAGGCGAACCCGCTCGGTGGCATGATGGGGTACGCAATGGCGGAATACCTCTGGCTCGAAGCCTGAGAGGCGCCTGCAGGGGACCGGTCAGCCGGTCCCCTGCACTGCATTGCGCAAGATTGTTTGGCCGAACGCAACCGCAGGGAGCTTCCATGAAGTCTGGGGTTCTAAACCTCGTGTTGAAGCGGCTGGCGATCGCGATCGTCACCCTTCTGATCGTCCTGTTCGCCGTGTTTTTCGCCACCAGCATGCTGCCGGGCGACACGGCGTCGATCCTGCTTGGCCAGGCGGCGACGCCCGAGGCGGTCGCCGGTCTGCGCGAGGCCATGCATCTCAATGATCCGGCGATCCTGCGCTTCCTGCGTTGGCTTGTCGGTCTGCTCCATGGCGATCTCGGGACCTCCTACGCAAACGAAATGCCGGTCGCGGCCCTGATCGGCGGGCGCTTCGTCAACACCATGAAGCTCGCCGGCATCACCACGCTGATCTCGGTGCCGCTGGCGCTGACGCTCGGCATCACCGCCGCGATGCTACGAGGCTCCGTCTATGACCGCACCGTCACCGTGCTTTCTATCGGCGTGATCTCGGTGCCGGAATTCATGGTCGCGACCCTCGCCGTCTTGCTCTTTGCCGTTTATCTGAAATGGCTTCCGGCGTTGTCTTCGGTCAACGAGGCGCACTCGCTTGCCGACCTCGTGCGCATCTATTCGATGCCGGTGATCACCCTCACCTTCGTTATCTCGGCGCAAATGATCCGCATGACGCGCGCCGCGGTGATCGAAACGCTCTCAACGCCTTATGTCGAGATGGCGCTTCTCAAAGGCGCCTCTCGCAGCCGCATGGTGCTCAAGCACGCCCTTCCGAACGCGCTTGGGCCGATCGTCAACGCGGTCGCGCTCTCGTTGTCCTATCTGGTCGGCGGCGTCATCATCGTCGAGACGATCTTCAATTATCCCGGCATCGCCAAGCTGATGGTCGATGCGGTCGCGACCCGCGACCTGCCGCTGATCCAGAGCTGCGCGATGATCTTCTGCCTTGGCTATCTCCTGCTCATCACGGCCGCCGACATCGTCGCCATCATGTCCAACCCGAGGCTCAGATGACAGTGGCGCGCGCGGCATCCTCCCGACGGTCCTTCCTGGGCCACAGCTACAACGTCGTGGGCGTCGTGGCCTCGCTGGTCATTCTGGCATGGACGCTGGTCGCGATCTTCGCGCCCTTCATCATTCCCCATCCGATCGGCGACATCGTCGACGACGACTATTTCGGCCCGATGCGCCAGGGGCTGTGGCTCGGCTCGGACTATCTGGGGCGTGACATGCTCTCCAGGGTTCTCATGGGAGCACGCTACACCGTCGGCATATCGCTTGCCGCCGTCTCGATCGCCTGCTTTTCAGGGGTCGTGCTGGGGATGATCGCGGCCGTCACCGGCGGCTGGTTCGATACCTGCCTCAGCCGCTTCCTCGACGCCATGAACTCCATCCCCAGCAAGCTGTTCGGCCTTGTTGTCGTCGCCGCGGTCGGCTCATCGATCCCGGTGCTGATCCTGACGCTCGCCGTCATCTACATCCCGGGCGCCTACCGCTTCGCGCGGGCGCTTGCCGTCAACATCAACACCATGGATTTCATGACCGTCGCCCGCGTCCGCGGCGAGAGCACTATCTATCTCATCGGCTCCGAGATCCTGCCGAACATTATCCGGCCTGTGCTTGCCGACTTCGGCCTGCGCTTCGTCTTCATCGTGCTTTTGCTCTCCGGCCTGTCCTTCCTCGGGCTCGGTCTGCAGCCGCCTTTAGCCGACTGGGGCGCGCTGGTGCGCGAGAACATCGGCGGCCTGCCCTTCGCGGCCCCGGCCGTCATCGTGCCGTCGCTGGCGATCGCCAGCCTGACCATTAGCGTCAACCTCTTAATCGACAACCTGCCGCAGAAGATCAGGGACCGGGACGCATGACCAATCTCGTCGAGGTCAGAAACCTTCGGATCGAGGCAAAGACCGACGCCGGACGTCTGGTCGAAATCATCAAGGGCGTCAGCCTCGACATCGCCGATGGCGAGATCGTCGCCCTGATCGGCGAGAGCGGCTCCGGCAAGACGACGGTGGCGCTCTCCCTCATGGGCTATGCGCGGCCCGGCTGCCGGATTACTGGCGGCGAGATCAATGTCAACGGCAAGAACATGGCTGCGCTTACCGAGCGGGAACGCGCCAGGTTGCGCGGCACCGACATCGCCTATGTTCCGCAAAGCGCCGCCGCCGCCTTCAACCCCTCGTCGACCATCATGGAGCAGGTGATCGAAGTCACGCGCATTCACGGCCTGATGCCACCCCAGCAGGCGCGAAAGCGCGCGGTCGAGCTGTTCCGGGCCTTGTCGCTGCCTGATCCGGACGGGATCGGCGCCCGTTATCCGCACCAGGTTTCAGGCGGGCAACTGCAGCGGCTGGCGGCCGCCATGGCGCTGATCGGCGATCCCAAACTGGTCATTTTCGACGAACCGACGACCGCACTCGACGTGACGACCCAGATCGACGTGCTCAAAGCATTCAAGTCGGTGATGAAGGCGGGCGGCATAGCGGGTGTCTACGTTTCCCACGACCTCGCGGTCGTCGCCCAGATCGCAGATCGCATCGTGGTGCTGAAGGGCGGGGAGGTGCAGGAGACCGGCACGACGGCCGGAATCCTTTCGGCTGCCCAGCATCCCTATACACGGGAATTGCTGGCCGCTTTCGAGCCGAAGTCGAGGCAGATACGGGCCGATGAAGATTCCGGACCAAAACCGCTGCTTCGCATCGACAATCTGATAGCCGGATACGGCCCGGTGAAACGTGACGGGCAGCCGGTTATCCGCGCGGTCGATTCCGTCAGCCTGATCGTGGAGAAGGGCCGCAATCTCGGTGTCATCGGCGAGTCCGGTTGCGGAAAATCGACGCTGGCGCGCGCCATCGCGGGCATTCATCCAGCGGCGACCGGCGATATCGTCTTCGACGGCAAGGCACTGGAGCGCGCCGCCCGGAAACGCACTCGCGTCCAACTGCGCGAGATGCAGATCGTGTTCCAGTATGCCGATACCGCGCTCAATCCCGCCAAGCCCATTGAGGACATCATCTCGCGACCGCTGGCCTTCTATCACGGGCTCGACAGGCAGGCGCGCTCGAAGCGTGTCGACGAGTTGCTCGACATGGTGCGCCTGCCGAGGTCGCTGCGCTACCGTCATCCCTCGGAGCTCTCGGGTGGCCAGAAGCAGCGCGTGAACTTCGCGCGCGCGCTGGCGGCCGGTCCGAAGCTCATCATCTGCGACGAAATCACCTCAGCGCTCGACACGGTTGTAGCGTCCGCCGTGATCGAGCTGCTCAAGGAGCTGCAGCGCGGGCTGGGGCTCTCCTATATCTTCATCAGCCACGACCTCTCCGTCGTCGAGGCCATCTGCGACGAGATCATGGTCATGTACAATGGTGAGCGGGTGGAGCAGATCACGCCCGACAAGGTCAAGTCGCCCACGCACCCCTATTCCAAACTTCTGTTCTCCTCCGTGCCGAAGCTCGATCCGACCTGGCTCGACGGCCTCGTCCGCGACCCCGAGCTGGTCAGCCAGTACGGCCACCGCTGACCAAACTGACCGTAGGGGAGTCGCCGGACTACAGTTGCGAGCAGAGCCGGTAGGCCTCATAGATTGACGAGTAGATGTCCCTGCTGGCGACCGCGTCTCCAATGCGGTGCAGGACGAAGGATCCTGGAGCTTGGAGCCCTTGCACCCCCTTTGTCGCCACTCCCGTCATGAGCGCGATGTCGGTGACGCCCTCATTGGCGGAGCGGGCACGCAATTCCTGGTAGGTATCTTCCACAGGTGCCGTGCCGCGCTCGACAATGAGTTGGGCCGCGGTCATTTCCGTTTCTGCACCGGTGAGCTCATGCCGGAACCGGGCGGCGATGCCGTTGCCGTGGCGCGCTGCCTTGATGAGCCGCAGATCGCCGACGACCCGGATGCCGAGTTCGGACGCGAGTTTGCGGAAACTGACCCGGTCCGGATAGGGTGTCTCGATCGCAAGGGTGTCGTCAGCCATGGCCAGGCTGACCGCATGTCCCAGGCGGGCAAGATGCAGGGCACAGGATATGGCGGCCTGGCGTCCAGTCTCATCGTAGATGAGCACATCGGCCTTCGCGGGCATGACCCCGGTCAAGATATCCCAGACGCTGTCGCAATGTTCAGCGCCCTCCAGCCACTCCATGTCCGGGATGCCGCCTGTGGCGACGATAACGGCATCCGGTTTCTCGGCAAGCACTCCATCTGCGTCCGCATAGGTGTTGAGGCGGACATCCGCGCCCAGGCGCGCGAGCTCTTCGGCGCGCCAGTCGACTATACCGAACAGATCCTTGCGGTCGGAAGCCGAGGCCGCAACGAGCACCTGCCCGCCGAGCCGGGCCCCGGCTTCGAACAAGGTCACGCTGTGCCCGCGCTCGGCGGCGACCCGGGCCGCCTCCATTCCGCCCGGACCGCCGCCGACGACGACCACCCGTTTCGGCGTTTCGGTCCGGTCAATGATGTGGCTGACGGTCGTTTCATGGCCGCTGGCGGGGTTGTGAATGCAATGGACCTTCTTGTACAGGCAGTAGGACGCGCCGATGCACGGGCGGATGCGGTCTTCTTCGCCCCGCATCACCTTGTTGACGATATGCGGGTCGGCAATATGCGCTCGAGTCATGCCGACCAGATCGACAAGGTTTGCGCGGATCGCGTGCCGCGCCGTGGCTACGTCCCTGATGGCGGCGGCGTGGATGACCGGCAGCCTGGTTTCCCGCTTGAACTGCCCAACCAACGGCAGAAACGGCGCGCTCCTGATAAACATGCCGGGCATATTCTGCTCGGCCAGTGACAAGTCGGTGTCCATACGGCCGAAGATGCAGTTGAAGAAATCGACATGGCCTTCGCGCTCGAACAGCCGGGCGAAGGCAAGGCCTTCCTCGAAATCCGATCCGTCGTCGACCGCCTCGTCGATCACGAAGCGGATCCCGACGGCGAAGTCGTCGCCCACCGCGCGGCGGATCGCTTCGTGAACCATCAGCCCGAAGCGCGCGCGGTTTTCCAGCGAGCCGCCGAAAGCGTCCGTGCGCCTGTTGGTTCTGCGCGACAGGAATTGGCCGATCAGATGGCCGCCGGTGACGGTCTCGACGCCGTCCAGGCCGCCGTCAACGCAGCGCCTGGCGGCACTGGCGTAGTCCTTGACGATCCTGTCGATGTCCGCGGCGTCCATTTCTTTGGGGAAATTCCGGTTTCGCGTCTCGCGGACGCGTGACGGCGCAACCGGGGGCAACCAGTGACCGGCATAGGCAGTAGCGCGCCGGCCGAGATGCGAGACCTGACACATGACCGTCGCGCCGTGGCGATGAATTCGCTGCGACAGCGATTGGAGATGGGGGATGATGCTATCGCTGGAAAGATCCAGCTGACCGCCGCCCCAGCTCGAATCGGGCGACGTCATCGCCGAGCCGCCGACCATAGTCATCGCCAGGCCGCCGCGCGCCTTCTCTTCATGATAGCGCTGATAGCGCTCGAGCGGCAGGCCACCCTCGTCCAGCATTGAGGCATGACTGGTGCTGACGACGCGGTTGCGCAGCGTTAGACCCTTGAGCCGAAACAGCTGAAGCAGTGGATCGCCGGATGTGCTCCCCGCTTGGAATGCCGCTGCCGGCACATGCTGCTCCGAACCATTCATGAGGGTTATAGTTCGCGATTTGCAGGACTGCAGGAAAGCTTGAAAATTGTTGGGGCGGCTATACGCTTGGCGTATGGCTGGCTTCGCAAAACTCGTTCCATCCGCACGCGGACTCCTCGTTTTCGAGGCCGCTGTCCGTTCAGGAAGTTTCACGGCCGCAGCGCGCGAGTTCAACGTCACGCAACCCTCGATCAGCCGCAGCATCGCTCAGCTGGAGGCCGATCTCGGCGTGGCTCTGTTCACGCGCGGTCCAACGGGATTGTCCCCGACCCCGGAGGGGCGCGCCCTCTATTCGGCTGTACGGGAAGGATTTGACGGCATCGAGGAGGCGATCGGCACGATCAAGCGGAACAGTGCCGCAAAGCCGGTGGTTACCCTTTCGCTCTCGAGCTCTCTCGCTACGCACTGGTTCGTTCCGAGGTTAACGGCGTTCAACACGCGATTTCCCGATGTGGACCTGAGGTTCGAACTCATCGCCGGCGTTCTGCGAGGACCCGCCGAGAATGTCGAGCTTGCCACCAGAATCCTGGCCGACGACGACACCCACTATCACCGCTGGGCCTTCTCGCCGGAAATCATCGTTCCGGTGTGCAGCCCATCCTATCTGTCGCACCACGGCCGCTTGAACCATGACTCGGACGGCGAAGGTCATATCCTGCTTCATCTCACCGACGCCAAGGAGCAGTGGCTGGACGCCTGGGGCAGCGTAGCCCACCGCAAGACCAGCAGGGCGAAATGGCTCGAATTGCGGACTACGCGGTCGTGCTTCAAGCCGCGATGAACGGAGAAGGCGTGGCGCTCGGCTGGCTCAGCAATGGCTCAAGGGCACTGCTTCAGGCAACGCTCGTTCCGGCCTCGGACAGGCAGATCAACACCGGACGGATCCATGAATTGATTGCACCTCGCTCACGGCCAGTGCGGCCGATCGTCTCCGATATCCGCGCCTGGATGATCGCCGAGATGCAAGCCGAGTTGAAAGCGTTGCGCGCACTATTGCAGCCCGGGGTCCTGTAGCCCGGACCGCAGCAGACAACTGCAGCGCCCGGCACAGCCTACCCGCGGACTACATCGGAAACAGGCTGGGCAGCGGCATGTGCGATTTGACGATGGGCGACTTCAGCACCACGAAGCTGAAATACTTGTCGATGCCGATATCCATATCGGTCAGCCGCTCCATGATCGTCTGGTACTCGCCAATCCCGGCGGTCACGAATTTCATCAGATAGTCGTAACCGCCCGACACGAGGTGGCATTCGATGACCTGATCGATCTTCTCGACGACGGCGAGAAAGCGGGCAAAGTCCACCTGGCGATGGTTCTTCAAGGTGATTTCGGTGAACACGGTCAGTGTCTGGCCGAGCTTGCCGATGTTGACCTGCGCGGAATAGCCCTCGATATAACCTTCCGACTGGAGCTTCTTGACCCGCATCAGGCACGGGCTCGGCGACAGGTGCACCAGTTCGGCCAATTCCACATTGGTGATGCGGCCGTTCTTCTGCAATTCATGCAGAATCTTGATGTCGATCCGATCCAGTTTCACGTCCATCTCCGAAGAACGCAAGCCACAGCACAAAATGCCGCCACTTCTCTAGCCGTGACACTACCACAGCCCGCAGGCCTGTCTATCCGATGGGCCTGATCTGACACGCAGGGACTCTCGATTCCATTGCGCGCTACGGAATAAAATTCTGCCTGAAGCATAACTGCGGCAGCGGCTGCCTGCGCAACGCGCTAGATTCGAGCCTCGAAGCAGAGAGAGGACCATGCGCGCGCCGCTGCAACAGATCGAGACATCCGACGAACTGCCGCAATCCGCGGATGCGGTGGTGATCGGCGGAGGCATCGTCGGCGTCTTCGCGGCCTACTACCTGGCTAGGCGCGGCTTGAAGGTCGCGCTTGTCGAAAAAGGACGCATCGGCGCCGAGCAATCCAGCAGGAACTGGGGATGGTGCCGCCAGCAGAACCGCGACGCCCGCGAGCTGCCGATGGCGACGCGCAGCCTCGATCTCTGGGAGCGCTTTGCGGCCGAAAGCGGCCAGGACACCGGCTTTCGCCGCTGCGGCCTGCTCTATCTCAGCAATGACGAGGCGGAACTGGCCGGCTGGGCGCGCTGGCGTGACTTCGCCAGAACAGCGGGCGTCACCACGCACATGCTCGACAGCGCCGAGGCCAGCGGGCGGGGCCGCGCCACCGGCCGTACCTGGAAAGGCGGCGTCTTCTCGCCGACCGACGGCACCGCCGATCCGTCGCAGGCCGCGCCAGCGGTCGCCCGCGCCATCGTCCAGCTTGGCGGCACGGTGCATCAGAATTGCGCCGCGCGCGGTATCGAGACCGAGGGCGGTCGCCTGTGCGGCGTGGTCACGGAAAGCGGTACGATCCGCACGAAGGCGGCGGTTTTGGCCGGTGGCGCCTGGGCGTCCTCCTTTTGCCGTCAGTTCGGCTTCCGCTTCCCGCAGGCCTCGATCCGCTCCTCCATCCTGTCCGTCTCGCCCGGCGCGGGGGGCTTGCCGGATGCGCTACACACGGCAAAAATCTCGGCGACGCGGCGCGGTGACGGCGGCTACACGCTCGCCATAAGCGGCCGCGGACGCGTCGACGTGACGCCGCAGCAGCTGCGCTTCGCTTCGCAGTTCGTCCCCATGTTCCTGAAGCGCTGGCGCAGCCTCGCGCCCGGCGGGTTGCAGGGGGTGCGCTCAGGCCACGAAACGCTCCAACGCTGGCGGCTCGACCGGCCGACGCCGATGGAGCGGATGCGTATCCTCGATCCGATGCCGGATCAGGCGACCATCCGCCTGACCCATGCCCGCGCGCTCGAGCTGCTGCCTGCGCTGCGGCAGACGAAGATCAGCGCGGCCTGGGCGGGCTACATCGACAGCACCCCGGACGGCGTGCCGGCCATCGGCGAGATACACGCCGTTCCAGGCTTCTTCCTGGCTGCCGGATTTTCGGGTCACGGCTTCGGCATCGGACCCGGTGCCGGGCACCTCGTCGCCGATCTTGTCACCGGGTTGGAGCCGATCGTCGATCCGAAATCCTACGATCCGCGGCGTTTCGATGCTTCGGCGTGGGGCAAGGTCGCCGACTTCTAGTTTCAAACGCGACATTCCGACATCGCTTGGCAGGTGAACCCTCCGGATTGCATCAGCTCTCCCGAAGAAAGGCGCCGATGGGGGCAGGCCGGATGGGGGCCTGCCCGCGAAACCGGCCGACATCCTCGGGCCTACAGCCGGCGTGGGCTGCGATGAGTTCGGCGGCTGCCAATTGGCAATAACGCCCCTGGCAGCGCCCCATGCCGACGCGCGAGAGCGATTTCACCCTGTTGGCCTCGCCGCCGCCGAGAGTCGTGCCCTCGCGCACGGCCCCGGCAGTGACGTTCTCGCAGCGGCAGACGATCGTATCGTCGGGAAGCGCCCTCACCATCGCGCCTGGCCAAGGAAAGGCCTGGGCCAGACCGCGGGCAAAGCGCTCGAGCCGTGCGAGCCTGCGCAGGTCGACGCCGACGGAGGGCACCGGGCTTCCAAGATCGGCAAGGCACGCCGCCGCGGCAAGGCGCCCGGCGATCTCCGCGCCGTCCGCCCCGACAGGACGAGCCCCATCACCGGCCAGGTAGATGCCATTGCCGGCCCGTCCCATCCGGTCGGTCTTCGGGAGCCACTGCCGCCATTGCTCGTCATAGGTGAAGGCGCATCCCGCAAGGTCAGTCAGATGAGTCTCCGCCCGCAGGTGCCAGCCGATCCCGATCATGTCGCATGGGGTGACGCGCTCCCGGCCGCCGGCGTCGCGCCAGCGCATCCCCGTGACACCCCGTCCATTGGCCTCGATTTGCAAAGGCGTCACGCCAGCGTGGTAGCGGCGACCAAGCCGCGCCCGCAGGGCCAGCCCGCGCAACGCCACGATTGGTCGGGCGGCAAGTCCCCAGAACCCGCGCATCTGCTGGCGCCAGGAAGAGGTGTCGAGCACCGCCGCCAGATCCGCTCCGGCCTTGAGGAGTTGCATGCCAACCAGCGTCAGCAAGGGGCCCGACCCGATAAGCACGATGCGCTGTCCGAGCGCGACGCCCTGCGCCTTGAGCGCGATCTGCGCCGCGCCAAGGCTGAAGACGCCGGCGTTCTGCCAGCCAGGGACCGGAGCGACGCGGTCGGATGCGCCGGTGGCGAGGATCAGGCGGTCGTAGAAGACGACCTCCGCGCCGCCCTCCCCCAGCACATGCAGCCGCCCCTCATGCACGGCGATGACGGAGCTGCGCGCGCAATAAGTGAGCCGCCCTTCTTCGGCCATCCGGTCGAAGAGCAAATGCAATGCGCGCGCCTTGTCCGCCGCAAAGCCGTACAGCTGCTCCGGAGTTCGGACGAACCCGGCAGGCGGGCGGCGATAGATCTGCCCACCCGCGCGGTGCCCTTCATCGATCACCACCGGATGGAGCCCGGCGTCGACCAGTGTCGCCGCGGCCCTTATGCCGGCGGGGCCCGCACCTACGATCACGATGCGCGGCGATGAGGGCTCGCTCACGGCCAGTTCTCCGGCGGCGTCGTGTGCAGCCGCATGCCTTCGACGACAAGAGTTGTGCACGCACGCAGGCGCGGTCCCCCTTCTTGCCATACCCAGCAGTCCTGGCAGGCTCCCATCAGGCAGAAACCTGCTCGCGGCTCGGGACCGAACTCGGAACTCCGCAGCGCATGTCCTGAAGCCAGCATTGCCGTCAGCACGGTGTCGCCGTCCAGCGCGTTGCGCGTCTCACCGTCGAGAAGGAATTGCACCTCCTCGCGATCGCGCTCGGCCAGCCGGACGATGCGGCCGACCGTGATCATTCGGCGGCCTCTCGTACCGGCCCCGGACGAGGCAGCTCGGGAAAACGTTCGCAGACCGCCTCGAAGGCCGCTTGGACGCCTTCCGGCCCGGAGCGACCTTTCATGCGGCGAAAAATCTCCGTCTTGGCGAAGAACCGCCAGTGGATCGGCAAGGCGTCCAGCAGAGCGTGGAGCCGGTCATAGGCGGCCGGCGTCCACTGCGCTTCGTAGCTGTCGCGCTCCGGCCCGAAATGGAAATGGCCGACGGACGGCGTGTGCCTCGCGCGCAGCCGCTCCGTCGCGCGCTCGTCGACTTCGCCGCCGCGGATAACGACCCCGTAGTCGCTTTCGGCTGCGGCCGGCGAGAGATAGCCGCGCCGCACATCCTCACCGACCCGCCAGGGCTCGCGCTGAAACGGGTCGCCGCGTCCGCCGCCGCCGGCGGATCGGATCTCGAGCACGTCGCCCGGCTGCAGCACCGCCGTGTCGATGTTGCCCAGCCGCCGCTCGCGCCCGGTGCCCGGATTGACGACCATGTCCGACAGGCCGGCCGCCTTGCCGCCCAGCACGCCCCAGGGACGGAAGAAGCTGCGGTCGCGATTGCGCGCCGTAATCCGGGAGTCGGGGGCAAAGACACGAAAAGCCATCTCGGTCGCCAGCCCGCCGCGCCAGCGGCCCGCACCGCCGCTGTCCTGGGCGAGCCCATATTTCACGAACTCGACCGGCGTCTCGGTCTCGGTGATCTCGATCGGCGTGTTCTTGAGATAGGCAGCATCGGCGCCCGATCCATTGGTGCCATCGCGATGCGGCATCGCGCCGCCGCCACCCACGACGGGGTTGACCGCCGCGATGACGCTCCTGCTGGTGCGCTCATCGATGGTCATGACGTTGACGATGCAGTTGTTGCCGGCCGGCGCCGCCGGCAAGCGCTCCGGCAGCACCTGTGAGAAGGCCCCGAAGATGACCGAGCGCAGCCGGGCGCAGGTGAGCGAGCGCATGCCGACGGCGGCGGGATGGACGGGGTTCAGCACCGAACCTTGCGGGGTGATGCAGGTGAACGGCCGGGTGAGGCCCGTGTTGAGCAGGATTTTCGGGTTGAGCGTGTAGAGCACGTAATACACCCCGACCAGCAGCATCGTGTGGCGCGGGTCGCCGCCCGAAGGCACGTTGAGAGAGGAGCCGAGCTGCGGATCGGAGCCGGTGAAGTCGAGCACGGCCTCATCGCCTTTGATCGTCAGCGTCAGCTTCAGCCGGGAGGGATTGGCCTCGACCGAATCCTCATCGGCATAGTCGGCGAATTGCCAGGTGCCGTCGGGCATGGCGCGCAGGACGTCCCGCGCCTGTGCTTCGGCATGGTCAAGAAGAGCGGCAACGCCTTCGACGAAGCCGGCCTTGCCGAACTTCTTCACCATCGCCTGGATCTTGCGCTCGCCGGTGTTGAGCGCGCCAACCAGCGCCTTGATGTCGCCGATGTTGAGGTCCGGCTTGCGCACATTGGTGCTCATGATCCTGAGGATCGTGTCGTCGAAGACGCCTTCCCTCACCAGCTTCATCGGCGGAAAGCGGATGCCTTCCTGATGGATTTCGGTCAGCGCGCGGCTGAGCGAAGCCGGCACAGCCCCGCCCATGTCGGTGTTGTGGATGTGCCCTCCCGTCCAGGCGACGATCTCGCCGTCGACGAAGACCGGCTTCCACAAATGCGTATCGGGCGCGTGCGTGGCGACGTGGCCGGAATAGGGATCGTTGGTGAAGGCGACGTCTCCCGGCCGGTAGTCGTTCACTATGGCGATCGCACGGTGATAGGAAAGCCCCGGATACCATGTGGCGCCGAGTTCCATCGGGACGGCGAAGGTCGCTCCCGAGCGATCCATCAGCATCACCGTAAAATCCTGCGTCTCCTTGACGAAGGCGGAGTGCGCGGTGCGGTGCAGCGTGTGGGCCATGTTCTCGGCCGCCGCGCGGGCATGGTTACCTAGAACCTGAAGATTTGTGCGGTCGAACAAGGCGTCACTCCGCGAAAGTCAGAACGAGATTAAGGTGGCGATCGACCCGCGCCTGCGTTCCGGCGGGGACGGCGAAGGTGGTATCTTCCTGGACCACCACCGCAGGCCCGTGAAACGCGCTGCCCGGCACCAGGGTCTGGCGGTCATGGAGGTCGATGGTCTCGACGGTCAGACCGGTGTAGACCGGCACCCGGCGCGCCGGATGGGTCGGGACGTCGATCTCCTCGGTCTCGGGGAAGGAGAGCGCCGGACCTGCGCCTATCGCGGACAGCCGAACATTCACGAGCTCGATCGCGCCGTCCGGATCGTGGAAGTCGTAGAGCTGCTCATGGGTACGGTGGAATGCCTGCTCGATCGCGGCCGCGTCGCCGTCCGCCAGCCATTGGGGCGAAAGGACGACCTCGATCTCATAGCTCTGGCCGAAGTAGCGCATGTCGCAGGAGAGTGTCAGTTGCTCGGCCGCATCGTGCCCCTGCGCCGCAAGCCAGTCGCGGCCCTCCTGCGCAAGCGCCTCGAAGGCCTCGCGGATTCCGGGAAGCGACGCGCCGGAAAGCGGGCTGAAGATGGTGCGGATGAAGTCCCCGCGCAGATCAGCCACCAGTCCACCCAGCGCCGATACCACACCGGGGCGGCGGGGCGCCATGACGCGCTTGATGCCGAGCTCGCGGGCCAGGAAGGCACCAAGCATCGGGCCGCCGCCGCCGAATGGCATCAGCGTGAAATCGCGCAGATCGACGCCGGCGCGCGAGGCGAGCTTCTCGACCTCGACGAACATTTCCGACACCGCGATGTCAAGGATCGCCTGCGCGGTCTGCTCGACCGGACGGCCGAGCCGCATCGCAAGTTCGCCGACCGCGCGATGCGCCAGTTGGGTCTCGATGCTGAGCTGGCCATAGGCCATCTCGCTATGGCCGAGCCATCCGCACACCACCATGGCGTCGGTCACCGTCGCCCGCTCGCCGCCACGGCCGTAGCATGCGGGTCCCGGCGTCGAACCGGCCGATTCCGGCCCGACCCGCAGCACTCCTTGCGCGTCGACGCTGGCGATCGAGCCGCCGCCGACACCGATCGAGCTCACCGACACGGAAGGGATATGGAGCGGAAATTCGCCGATCAGCTCGCCGGTGCCGAACTGCGGCTCGCCGTTTATGATGAGCGCGAAATCGGCCGAGGTTCCGCCGATGTCGAGGGTGAGAACCTTATCCTCGCCGGCCTGACGCGCCAGCCACGAGGCGCCGATGACGCCCGAGGCCGTTCCCGACAGCAGCATGTTCACGCAGGCGCGCTTGCCTTCGGCGGCGTTCATCAGCCCGCCGTTCGACTTCGTCAGCATCGGCCGGGCCGGCACGCCGCGATGCTTCAGCCGCTCTTCCAGCGCGGTCAGATAGCCGGAGACGCGCGGATGGACATAGCCATTGAGAATGGCGGTCGAGCTGCGCTCGTATTCGCGGATGACCGGCCACACCTCGGCGGAGGTGAAGACGAAGAGGTCGGGCGCCAGGCGCGCGATCGCCGCCTTTACCGAGGTTTCCTGCGCGGCGTTGCGCCAGGAATGAAGGAAAGACACGATGATCCCCTGCGCCCCGTTCGATTTCGCGGCCGCGACCGCGCTCTCCACCGCCGCCGTGTCGGGCGCCTGGGATTCATTGCCATCGGCGCGCATGCGGGCCGGAATGCCGAAGACCATGTCGCGCGAGATCAGCGGATCCGGCCGCGCGCAGAACAGCGAATACATGTCCGGCATGCGAAGCCGCGCGAGCTCGATCACGTCCTCGAAGCCGGCATTGGTGAACAGCGCCAGCGGCGCGCCCTTGCGCTGGATGATCGTGTTGATACCGACGGTCGTGCCATGCACGAAGCGCGTCATCTGGGTCGGGTCGAAGCCTTCGCGTTCGGCCAGCAAGGTGAGCCCCGTCATCAGCTCGGCACCCGGATCTTCCGGCGTCGTCAGCACCTTCAGCGAAGCGACGCGTCCGGAGTTTGCTTCGAGCGCGCAGAAATCGATGAATGTCCCGCCGATATCGACGCCGACCTTCCAGTCGGCCTTCTTCAGCGCCTCATCCGTCGCAGCGGCTCCATCCATGATGCGTCCCTTTCGGTCTGCTCGGAAACTCGCACGAGCGGACAGTCACGGTCCAAGATGGATGATGGGCAAGAATATAAGTCGTACTTATACCTTGACGCTATGCTCGCCGAGAACGGCGGAGCAGGCCGCACGGATGTCATCGCGCATCGTTTCGTCGGCCCTCGAAAGGGCTCGTGCGCGCGACGCGAGCAGCGCAATCGGGAATTCCGGGCCGCCCGCCAGCGGCCTGACAGCGAGGCCGGAAAACTGGCGCCACGGCAGCAGCGCGTCGACGAGAGCGACGCCCAGGCCGGCCTGGACGAAGCCGACCGCAGAGATCGAAATGTCGATCTCCAGCGACGGCGAAAGCGCCACGCCTTGCGCGCGGGCCGCGTGGGCCAGTTCGTCGGCGGGACGCGTGTTGCCGCGATAGGATATCAGTTCCTGCCCCACGAGATCAGCGAGCGTCAGCTCGGTTTTCTTCTGCAGCGCGTGTCCGCGCGGCAGCAGGCAGGCGAAGCCGACACTGCCGATCACCTCGGCCTCGATGTCGGGAGGCAGGCGGTCATCCATGGCCACGCCGAGGCTGGCATCGCCGGCGCGCAGCATGTCTACAATCGCGGCGATCGGCGCGCTATGGGAACGCAGCAGCATGTCGGGATGCTGCGCCCGAAATGCGGTGAAGGCGCGCGGCAATATCGCCATGGCCGGCGGCGGCGAGGCGGCGACCCGCACCAGCCCGGTCCGACCGAGACGCAGATCGGTGGTCTTGCGGCGCAGGCCGTCGAGCCCCGCCGACAGCCTCTCGGCATCGGGAAAGATCTCGAGTGCCTCAGGGGTCGGCCGCAGCCTGCCCTTGACCCGCTCGAACAGCGTGAAGCCGAGCTCGTCCTCAGTGTGGAGCAGTATTTGGCTGAGCGCGGGCTGGGAGATGTTCAGCATTCGCGCCGCGGCGGTCACGGTGCCCGCGCGCATGACGGCGATGAACACTTCGAGCTGCCGGGCCCGCATTCCTACTCCATAGGTCAAACTTATGGGTTTTATCCAAAGCCATCTTTGACGCATTGCCGCGGCGCCGACAAGATGGATCCAGGATCAGCCCTCTGCGCTAAGGAACGACAATGGATGTGATCGTGCTGGGCGGCGGCCTGATGGGGACAGCTTCCGCCTATTTCCTGGCCAGGCGCGGCGCCCGCGTGACGCTGGTCGAGCGCAACCGGATCGGCGGTGGAGCAACCGTCGCCTCCTTCGGCAACATCCGGCGCACGGGGCGTCATCTGCCGCAGCTTCCGCTGGCCCACCGCTCGCTCCGGCTGTGGGGCGAGGCCGAAAAAATGCTGGGGCGCGATGTCGAATTCCGCGCCACCGGTCACGTGCGGCTGATCTTCGACGAAGGCGGTCTCGCCGACATGCGCAGCTATGCCGAGGCGGCGCGTCCCTGGGGACTCGAGCTGGAGCAGCTCAGCCCGCGCGAGATCCGCGCGCGTTTTCCCGGCCTCGGTCCCGACGCGATCGCGGCGTCGTTCTCTCCGCATGACGGCAGCGGCAATCCGCGGCTGATCGCGCCGGCCTTCGCCGAGGCCGCCCGCAAGCTGGGCGCGAAAATCATCGACGAAGCTCGGGTCGAAAGGATCGAGCGGACCGACTCCGGTTTCCTTGTCGCCAGTTCAAAAGGCGCTTTCGCCGGCGAATGCCTGGTCAACACCGCCGGCGCCTGGGGCGCGCGCGTCGCCGCGCTGTTCGGCGAAGAGGTCCCGCTCGATGCCCGCGGTCCACAAATGGGTGTGACCGAGCCACTGCCGCACCGGATCCTGCCGGTGGTCGGAATCTGGACGCGCGACAAGGACTATGGCGCCTATCTGCGCCAGGTCGAGCGCGGCAACATCGTCTTCGGCGGCGCGGCCGAAAGAGTGTCGGTGGACCTCGATCCAGGCCATGCGGCCGCCGACCCCATGCGCCTGCCGACGCAATTGCGGGCCGTCGCGCGGCTGCTGCCGGCGATCGCGGAAGTCGCGGTCATCCGCACCTGGTCGGGCTGCGAAGGCTATGTCCGCGACATGCTGCCGGTCATGGGACGCTCGTCGACGACGCCGGGCCTGTTCCACGCCTTCGGCTTCAGCGGGCACGGCTTCCAGCTCGGTCCGGGTGTCGGCGACGCCATGGCCGAGCTCATCACGACTGGCGACTGCGAAACGGCCCTCGACGATTTTAGGATAGATCGCTTCAATCGCGGAGCCTGACGAGGCGAGTCGATCCCCTGGGCTCAGGCGTCCTTTGACGCGGAAGAAGGGAGCTTTCCATCTGTCCGAACGACGGCTTGTTGGGTGAGCAGAAAGGTCGCTTTCGGATGGCTCAGACTGGAGTTCGCCCCCAGCAAACCGCGGCCGCGGATTGGAGCGCGTGGGCGCTGCGCGACAAGCGATTCATAAGTGTCGTTGTACGAGCATTCCCCGATCGGCGATTCTTATCCCATGCTTTGCTCAGCCCTATCGGCTTAATGTCGAACGCAGGATGCCGCGCAGAACATGGCACGCTTCTACGGACTTTCCATCGAAACGACATTGTTTTGCGGCGCTTCGGCCAAAGGATGACGACTGAACCTAGACAGTAAGGAGCTTGCGTACATCGGGCCTGTCCAGATCCTCGGCGGGGCCGGTATGCACGATCTGGCCGCGATCCATGATGTTGACCTCGTCGGCAAGCTCGCGGCAGAAATCCAGATACTGCTCGACCAGAAGCACCGCGATCCCCGCCTGGTCGCGCAGATAGCGGATGGCGCGCCCGATGTCTTTGATGATTGATGGCTGGATGCCTTCGGTCGGCTCGTCGAGCACGAGCAGCTTCGGCCGCATCACCAGCGCGCGGCCTATGGCGAGCTGCTGCTGCTGGCCGCCGGACAAGTCGCCGGCGCGGCGGCCGAGCGTCTGCTTCAACCCTGGAAACAGCTCGAAGACATGAGCTGGAACGTTGCGGTCGGCGCGCTTCAGCGGTGCGAACCCCGATTCCAGATTTTCGCGCACCGTGAGCAGGGGAAAGATTTCCCTGCCCTGCGGCACGAATGCGATGCCCGACCGGGCGCGGTCATACGCCGCGCTCCGCTCGAGCGCTTTCCCCTCGAAGGCAACACTTCCGCTCGTCAGCCTATGATGGCCGACGATGGATCTCATCAGACTGGTCTTGCCGACGCCGTTGCGGCCGAGTACGCAGGTGATCTTGCCCGCGCCCGCTTTCAACGAAACGCCGCGCAGCGCCTGGGCGGCACCGTAATGGAGGGTGGCGTTGGAGACTTCGAGCATGGTCAGCCCCTTCTCCAGCACCTGAGGAAGGAAAGGTCGAAACGATGCAACGAGACCCGCCAGATCATGCTCAGCGCCCCAGATAGACTTCGACGACGCGTTCGTCGGCCGAAACGAAATCGAGCGTGCCTTCCGACAGCACCGAGCCCTCGTGCAGGCAGGTGACCTTGACGCCGAGCTCGCGCACGAAATGCATGTCGTGCTCGACGACGACCACCGAATGGTCGCGGGCGATGTCCTTGAGCAGGCGCGCCGTCTCCTCGGTCTCCGCATCGGTCATGCCGGCGACCGGCTCGTCGACGAGGAGCAGCTTCGGGTCTTGTGCCAGCAGCATGCCGATCTCCAGCCACTGCTTCTGGCCATGGCTGAGATTGGCGGCGACCTCCCCGCGCTTGTCGCCGAGGCGGATGATGCCGAGGATGTCGTCGATGCGCCTGGCCCCGGTCGGCGAGCCGCAATGGAAGAGCGCTGGAAAGATCGAGCGCGGCCCCTTCAGCGCCAGCATCAGATTGTCCTCGACGCTGTGGCTCTCGAAGACGGTCGGCTTCTGGAACTTGCGGCCGATGCCCATCATGGCGATCTCGGCTTCGTCATGCCGGGTGAGATCGACCTGACCGTCGAAGAATACCTCGCCCTCGTCCGGCCGCGTCTTGCCGGTGACAATATCCATCATCGTCGTCTTGCCGGCGCCGTTGGGTCCGATGATGGCGCGCATCTCGCCCTTGTCGAGCACCAGCGACAGGTTGTTGATGGCGCGAAAGCCGTCGAAGGAGACCGAGACGCCGTCCAGATAGAGGATGGTGTTCGACTTGCTCATGGTCGCTTACTCCGCCGGCTGCGGTTCGGGGCCGTTGGCCGACCACGCGCCCGGCGTTCTCGCCGCCGAGCGCTCGATCTTCGGCTGCGCTTCCGGCGGGTCGATGCCGGCTTTCGCGGCGAGCGAGGCCGCGCGCAGCGCCCTGGCCTTGCCGCGCCAGCTATCCCACATGCCGACCACGCCCTTGGGCAGGAACAGCGTTACGGCGACGAACAACCCGCCAAGCGCGAATAGCCAGAATTCAGGCAGCACGCCGGTGAACCAGGATTTGCCGGCATTGACCAGGAGCGCGCCGATAATCGGGCCGACGATGGTGCCGCGCCCGCCGACGGCGGTCCAGATCACCACTTCGATCGAATTGGCGGGCTCGAACTCGCCGGGATTAATGATGCCGACCTGCGGCACGTAGAGCGCGCCGGCGATGCCGGCCATGACGGCCGAGACGCTGAAGGCGAAGAGTTTTACATTCTCGGCCCGCCAGCCGAGGAAGCGGGTGCGGCTTTCGGCGTCGCGCACCGCCATCAGCAGCTTGCCGTATTTGGAGCGCACGATCGCCGCGGTGACAAAGACGGCGAACGCCAGCGTCACGGCGCTTGCTGAAAACAGCGCCGCGCGCGTCGCGTCGGCCTGGATGTTGAAGCCGAGGATGTCCTTGAAATCGGTCAGGCCGTTATTGCCTCCGAAACCCATGTCGTTGCGGAAGAAGGCAAGCAGCAGCGCATAGGTCATCGCCTGGGTGATGATCGAGAGATAAACGCCGGTGACGCGGCTGCGGAAGGCGAACCAGCCGAATACGAAGGCAAGCAGGCCCGGCACGGCCAGCACCATCAGCACCGCGAACCAGAAATGGTCGAAGCCGTGCCAGAACCAGGGCAGTTCCTTGTAGTTCAGGAACACCATGAAGTCTGGCAGGATGGGATTGCCATAGACGCCGCGCGAACCGATCTGACGCATCAGATACATGCCCATCGCATAGCCGCCGAGCCCGAAGAAGGCGCCGTGGCCGAGCGAAAGGATGCCGCAATAGCCCCAGACCAGATCGAGCGCGAGCGCCAGCAGCGCGTAGCAGAGATATTTCCCGACCAAAGAGACGATGTAAGGCGGAATGTAGAAAGCGCTTTGAGGCGACACCGCGAGGTTTAGCAGCGGCACGATGGCGGCCGCCGCCAGCAGGACGAGGATGGCGATCGCGATGCGCCGGTCGGCGCCGAAGAAGCGCTGCGTGATCATGCTTCCACCGCCCTGCCCTTCAGCGCGAACAGGCCGCGCGGCCGCTTCTGGATGAACAGGATGATCAGTACCAGCACGACGATCTTGCCAAGCACCGCGCCGGCGTACGGCTCGAGGAACTTGTTGACGATGCCGAGCGAGAAGGCGCCGACCAGCGTGCCCCAGAGATTGCCGACGCCACCGAAGACCACGACCATGAAACTGTCGATAATGTAGCCGCGGCCGAGATTGGGCGAGACGTTGTCGATCTGGCTGAGCGCCACGCCGGCGATCCCGGCGATACCTGAGCCGAGCGCGAAAGTCAGCGCGTCGACCCAAGGCGTCCTGATGCCCATGGATGCGGCCATGCGCCGATTGGCGGTGACGGCACGCATCTGCAGGCCCCAGGGCGTTCGCTTCATGACGTAGAGCAGCACACCGAACACCAGCAGCGCGAACACCAGTATCCACAGCCGGTTCCAGGTGATGGCCAATTGACCGATGTCGAACGATCCCGACATCCAGGACGGATTGCCGACCTCCTGGTTCGTCGGGCCGAAGACGGTGCGCACCGACTGCTGCAGGATCAGCGAGACGCCCCATGTGGCAAGAAGCGTCTCCAGCGGCCGGCCGTAGAGGAAGCGGATGACGCCGCGCTCGATGACGAGGCCGACCAGCGCCGAGACCAGGAAGGCGAGCGGCAGCGCGATGACCAGCGACCAGTCGAAGAGGCTCGGAAACGACGTGCGGATCACCTGCTGGACGACGAAGGTGGTGTAGGCGCCGAGCATCACCATCTCGCCATGCGCCATGTTGATGACGCCCATGACGCCAAAGGTGATGGCGAGACCGATAGCGCCGAGCAGCAGCACCGATCCGAGTGATATGCCGTACCAGATGTTCTGGCCGGCATCCCACAATGCCAGCGTCGAATTGATATGGCCGATCGCGGCGGTTGCCAAGTTCTTGACCGCTCCCTGCGCGCCAGCCTCAACGGAGGTCAGCAGGGAAAGCGCATCGCGGTCGCCGCGCGTCGCGATGGCCGAGATGGCGGCGAGCTTGTCGGCTTCCGGCTTGTCGGAAACCAGAACCGACGCCGCGCGCGCCTGCACGAACATCGTCTTGACGGCTGGGTCGGTCTCAGCAGCGATCGCGGCATCGAGCGGTTCGATATTCGCCGCGTCGGGCGTCTTGAACATGGTCGCGGCGGCGGCAAGGCGCACGCTCGCGTCCTTGGCGCGCAGCGTCAGCGTCCCCAGCGCGTCGCGTATGGCGCGGCGAAGACCGTTGTTGACCTTGATCTTGGTGAGATCGGCCTTGGCGGCATCGGCGGACTTGTCGCCGCTGAAAGGATCGAGCAGTTCGACACCGCTCGCCGCGTCCTCGCCGATGAAGACCTGCGAATCGGCTTTGCGAATATAGAGGTTGCCGTCGGCGAGCGCCGACAGCGGCCTTTCGACGGCCGGATCGCCGCTGGCCGCGAGCTCGCGCACGATGGCTTCCGTGGCCGAGAAATTAGTCGCTGTAGCGAACTTGGCTATTGCCGCGCGAAGATCGGCCTCGCCTGCCTTCGACGGCAGCAGGCTTGCCATCGTCAGCAGCAGCGTCAAGCCAATCGCGCGCAACAGGATCATCAGCTTCAGCGGATCTCGAACGTTTGAGGTTTCTGCCCGGGCGGGACGCGAAGGCCCGCCCGGGCCGCGGTCTCGGATCGCGGGGCCACGCGGCGACCCGACAGACCTGGGAGATCAGTTGGTGCCCTTGCCGCCGCACTTGCCGGTGGCGACGTTGAAGTTGCCGCAACTGAGGGGCGCGCGCCAATCGGAGATCAGGTTCTTGGAATCGGGCAGGTAGTCGGACCATTCGTCGCCCATCACAAGGCCGGGCGTTTGCGAGACGGTCTCGAACTGGCCGTCGGCCTGGATCTCGCCGATGAGCACCGGCTTCGTGATATGATGGTTCGGCATCATCGTCGAATAGCCGCCGGTCAGGTTCGGCACCGAGACGCCGACCATGGCGTCGATGACCTTGTCCGGATCGGTAGTACCGGCCTTCTCGACTGCCTTCACCCACATGTTGAAGCCGATATAGTGGGCTTCCATAGGGTCGTTGGTCGTGCGCTTGTCGTTCTTTATGAACTTGTGCCAGTCGTCGATGAACTTCTTGTTCTCGGGCGTGTCGACGCTCTCGAAATAGTTCCAGGCGGCGAGGTGGCCGACCAGCGGTCCGGTGTCGAGACCGGCCAGTTCTTCCTCGCCGACTGAGAAGGCCATGACTGGAATGTCCTCGGCCTTGATGCCCTGGTTGCCCAGTTCCTTGTAGAACGGCACGTTGGCGTCGCCGTTGACGGTCGAGATCACGGCCGTCTTCTTGCCGGCCGAGCCGAATTTCTTGATCGCCGAGACTTCGGTCTGCCAGTCGGAGAAGCCGAACGGCGTGTAGTTGACCATGATGTCCTCGGCCGGCACGCCCTTCGACTTCAGATAGGCTTCGAGGATCTTGTTGGTGGTGCGCGGGTAGACATAGTCGGTGCCTTCGAGCACCCAGCGCTTCACCGAGCCGCCATCGGCGCTCATCAGGTAGTCGACGGCCGGAATGGCCTGCTGGTTGGGGGCAGCACCCGTGTAAAAGACGTTGCGCTCGCTTTCCTCGCCCTCATACTGGACGGGGTAGAACAGGATGTTGTCGAGCTCCGAGAACACCGGCAACACCGATTTGCGCGACACCGAGGTCCAGCAGCCGAAGACCGCCGCGACCTTGTCCTTGGAGATCAGCTCGCGCGCCTTTTCGGCGAAGAGCGGCCAGTTGGAGGCCGGATCGACGACAACCGCCTCGAGCTTCTTGCCGAGCAGGCCGCCCTTAGCGTTCTGCTCCTCGATCAGCATCAGCATGACGTCCTTCAGCGTCGTCTCCGAAATCGCCATGGTCCCCGAGAGCGAATGGAGGATGCCGACCTTGATCGTGTCGTCGGCCGCTCTGGCGGGAGCCGATATCGACAGGCCGGCAGCGATCACGCCGGCCGAAAACAATTTTGTTATTGTCGAGAAATTGCCCCTCATATTGCACACTCCCAAGCTGGTTGTTTTGCATTGCAACATTGCGGTGCAAGCGACGTGCCAAACCTGACAGTCCAAAGTGCCGGGCAAAAAAATCGATCAGTTACAGTTGGTTATAATTTCAACTCAAGTTTTCAACGGCCGCTTCCGCTTCAAGGCGTTGTCAAATTTTGGGCTTCTGCCTCTATTTTCATCGCAATTTTCTATTGCGTGTTTTTAAATCGCCGTTTGCCTTCTGCCGACCCCCGTAGTCGCACGGCGAGAGATGTTGGGAATTGAAATCTTTGCGCCGCGGGCGGCTAACAAGTGAGGGACCCGGTCCGTCTCGGCGGCGGGCTTTTCCTATCTGGAGCAAATTGTAGACCGCTCGATTGGTGTCGTCGGTGACGCGAACCCATTGGGTCTCGTCTCGCCGGTCCTGTACGTGGCGGCCGGTCACCCATTCAGCGGCTTCTTTAGGTGAGGTGGTCCTCGCGTAGGCAATACTGCATCCGTCCCCGACATCGTTTCAACGGTGTAGCTGGTCACCGGAAAGCTCTTCAATAAAGCGCCGCCCATGCATTGAAAGAGCCCGACGGTGTGAGGGACGGCTCTTTTGTCGGGTCTCCTCTGATCAGCCCGTTCCAATCGGGCCCGATATGCCATCCCGACGCAACAGCGCCGCCCAGCTACCGAACTTCGACAAGGGGCGAAGGTCCCAGGAGTTGTTCACCGGCGGCTTTTGTCGAGTGCCGCCGCTCGACAGGCGCGCGACAGGTGAACGAAATAGGCCCTCCTGACGCGTTTTCTGCACCCCACTACCTCCGAAGGCTCACGCGCGTCCTAGCGAGGCTTCTGTGGCAAATGGCAATGGTTCCAACATCGCCCCGCCCGATTTCACATGCCCTTCGCTTCGGCAGCGCAGACCAGCCGTCAGCGGGTTGGCGATAGCGCGTGAATTTCTCCTCGAGCGCCACGACTGCTTCGCCCTTGCTGCGTTCAGTGGCCCGCCCACCGACATGCGCGCGCCGGCCGCCGAACATTGGTCATGACGGTCCAGAACAACGTCCCGGCACTGGGCCCATCCGCCGCCAAGGATCCGACGCTATCGGAGCCGAGGAACGTCGGGGAGAATCGCAGAGACTCGGACTGCAAAGACGAGTGTCGCTGACTCGCCCCGGGTAACTCCGGCGGCTGTGCAATCGACTTTCCTTCGCGGCCGCCTAGCAGTTCGCGTCAGTCTGCGGATCGCACGCCTTGTTTTTCTGGCCCCGTGACTTGGGCTTGGCCGCCTGCTCGGGCTCGGCCTGCTGCTGCTCGGCGGCGGGCTGCTCCCTCGCCTTCCGTTTCTCAGGCTTGGCCGCCTGTTCCGGCTCGGCCTGCTGCTCGGCGGCGGGCTGCTTCTTGGCCTTCGGTTTCTCAGGCTTGGCAGCCTGTTCCGGCTCGGCCTGCTGCTCGGCGGCTGGCTGCTTCTTGGCCTTCGGTTTCTCAGGCTTGGTAGCCTGTTCCGGCTCGGTCTGCTGCTGCTCGGCGGCGGGCTGCGTCTTGGCCTTCGGCTTCTCGGGCTTGGCCACCTGTTCCGGCTCGGCCTCCTGTTCGGCGGCGGGCTGCTTCTTGCCCTTCGGCTTCTCAGGCTTGGCGGCCTGTTCCGGCTCGGCCTGCTGCTGCTCGGCGGCGGGCTGCTCAGGCTTGGCGGTCTCTTCCGGCTCCGCCCCATCGGCCCTTGCGCCTTCGGTCGGCTTCGATTTACGGCCAGCCTGAACCTGCTTCACCTGCTCGATGTCCTTTAGCTTAGCTGGTTTTGCCTTGGGGTCGGCTTTCACCTCACCTTCGAAGACCGCGACCGTGTCATTTTCCAATTTGCCGGACTGCTCGGGCGCGTCGGTCTTGCTGACCTTGACGGCAGTCACATTCTGGTCCGTCTCCTTTTCGATCACATCAACATCAATGACTTTGTTGACCACCACGTTGTTCTGGATGGTCACGTCGCCGGCCGGCTGGGCCGCCTCGACAATCCGCACAAACTCGGACCTATCACGGATAACGGCGACAGAAACGTCGGCAGCAAGGAATTCGCGGCTAGGGACTACCACCCAGTAATAATCCGGCGTCGTGTCGAAGGTCACCTCGATTGAAATCAAGTCCGGATCACGGCGCGGCGGCAGCGGAGCCCAAATGATGTGCTCCCTGTCACGACGCCAAGTTACCCATGCTGGCGCCCAGCGAGTGCCCGGAACCCAGTACCAGCCGATATCGTCGGCATAGCCCCACCGGCCGTAATGGTACGTCGCCCAGCCGAATGGCTCGTCGGATACCCAGAGCCAGCCATACTCCTCTGTATAGACCCAATGGCCCAGGGTATACGGGCGCCAATCGTCAGGTACATCAACTGGCACGAAAACGGTCGCTCCATGATACGAGACCCAATCGCCATGGGACGACAGGTCTTCGTAGAATGTGCTGATCGAAACCTCGGTGGCGGCCCTTGCCTGCGACACTAGCGAGAATGGTGCAATCGGGTTGGGGATATCAACGACCGTAAGCAGACAGGCGGTTACGCCGCCCAGCATCAGCCGTACCGCATTTTGGGCAAGGACGCGTTTCATCCCAGTCTTCCTCCGAAACAGATGCGCCCTTCATCTTGAAAACTCGCCGGCAATCGGATTGTTCCGCCTTGCTCCCGCCAGGGCTCGTGGACCTTGCAAATGGTAGCTATGGCGAGCCATTGAACGTAATCGCCCGATGGCCGAACTTCGCGGAAGCTTAAAGTACCGTCATCAGGTTTTGAGGGCTGATTTGCAGAATTTACCTTTAGTTTTCAGCTGCTTGGCGTGGAAAAAGGTGACCGTCAGAAGCCCTCTATGACGTGACGGTACTGTCAAAAATCATCGTGGCAATGTGGGTGAGGTCCGGCAACCGGTACGGCACCTCCAAACGACGCACACCGATAACCGGCGAAAATTGCCGGCCAAAACTACTTTTTATCTCAGTGACTTAGATCGAACTCTAGCGCAATTTCAGCGGTGTTCGGATGGGCCTGAATCATTCCCACTCGATGGTGCCCGGGGGCTTCGACGTAACGTCGTAAACGACGCGATTGATGCCTTTCACCTCGTTGATGATGCGGGTGGCGGCGGCGCCCAGGAAGTTCATGTCGTAGTGGTAGAAATCGGCCGTCATGCCGTCGACCGATGTGACAGCGCGCAGCGCGCAGACGAATTCGTAGGTGCGGCCGTCGCCCATTACGCCGACGGTCTGCACCGGCAAGAGCACGGCGAACGCCTGCCAGATGGCATCGTAGAGGCCGGCCTTGCGGATCTCGTCAAGGTAGATGGCGTCGGCCTCGCGCAGGATCTCCAGCTTCTCGCGGGTGATGCCGCCCGGGCAGCGTATGGCAAGGCCAGGACCCGGGAACGGATGGCGGCCGATGAAGCTTTCGGGCAAGCCGAGCTCTCGGCCCAGCGCCCTCACCTCGTCCTTGAACAACTCGCGCAGCGGCTCGACCAGCTTCATGTTCATGCGTTCGGGCAGGCCGCCGACATTGTGATGCGACTTGATCGTCACCGACGGGCCGCCGGAGAAGGAGACGCTTTCGATGACGTCGGGATAGAGCGTGCCCTGCGCCAGGAAGTCGGCGCCGCCAAGTTTCTTCGCCTCTTCCTCGAACACCTCTATGAACAGGCGGCCGATGGTCTTGCGCTTCTTTTCCGGATCGCTCTCGCCTTCCAGCGCCGAAATGAAGCGGTCGGAAGCGTCGACCAGGATCAGCGGCAGGTTGTAATGCTGGCGGAACATCTCCACCACGCTTTTCGCCTCGTCCTTCCGCATCAGGCCGTGGTCGACGAGGATGCAGGTCAACTGATCGCCGACCGCCTCGTGGATCAGGAGCGCAGCGACCGAGGAATCGACGCCGCCTGATAGCGCGCAGATCACCTTGCCCTTGCCGACCTGCTTGCGGATCGCCTCGACCGCCTGCTCGCGATAGGCAGCCATGGTCCAGCCCGTGCTGAGGCCGGCGATATGGTGGACGAAGTTGCTCAGCAGCTTCGCGCCGTCCGGGGTATGGACGACCTCGGGATGGAACTGCACCGCGTAAAACTTCCGTGCCTCGTCGGCAATCGCTGCGAAGGGCGCGCCGGTGGAGGTGCCGACGATCTTGAATCCTTCCGGAATGGCGGTGACGCGATCGCCGTGGCTCATCCAGACCTGATGACGCGTGCCCCTGGCCCAGACACCGTCGAACAGCGCGCAGTCGTCCTCGATCTCCAGGAAGGCCCGGCCGAACTCGCGGTGATGGCCGGCCTCGACCTTGCCGCCGAGCTGAGCGCACATCGTCTGCTCGCCATAGCAGATGCCGAGCACCGGAATGCCGGACGAAAAGACCTCGTCGGGCGCGCGGGGCGAGCCGATGTCGACGGTCGAGTGCGGACTGCCCGACAGGATGACGGCCTTCGGCCGGATGCGGCGGAAGCCCTCCGCGGCTGACTGGAACGGAACGATCTCGCAGTAGACCCCGGCCTCGCGCACGCGCCGCGCGATCAGCTGCGTGACCTGGCTGCCGAAGTCGATGATGAGAACGGTGTCGGGATGTGTCGTCATGGCGAGCCTTTAAAGAAAGAACCGATTCGGCGCAATGGTGCGCGTTGCGGCGTTCGGTCCTTGCCAAAACGCCTAAAGCGCGTCGCGTCGAACGGGCCCAGGCGACGAGCTTCAAGTTTCATCTGATGCATGTCGTTCTCCCAAAACCGCTGCGCACTTTTGGGCGACATGCATTAAGTAAGGCCGATCGCGCCGGACGCAATCGCCTGCTCTAGCAGACCTATCGCCGCCGCCAGCTTCTCGTCGATGACGTGCAGATACTCGGTCCAGTCGCCGACATGCCTGAGATCGACCGCGCCGTCGGAAATACCGCGCAGGCCGATCAGCGGCACGCCGAACAGCTGGCAGGCGCGCAGGCAGGCGAAGGTCTCCATGTCGACCATGTCGGCGTCGATCGCGTCATAGGCGGCCCCGGTGACGATGGCGCCTCCGGTCGACAGCGTCGCGGTCCTGATGCCGGGAATGACGAAGGGCAGCGGCACCGTCACGGGCAGGTCGAGGAACGGCGTCGCGCCCTTCGCGAAGCCGAGCGGCGAAGCGTCGATGTCGCGGTAACTCACCGACACGGCCTGGTAGATTTCGGTCTGTTCGAGCGTTCGGCTTCCCGCGGAGCCTAGCGACACGACGAGATCCGGCAGCGCATTCTCGGCCTTCAACGTGGCGAGCTCGGCGCCGAGGCGCACGGCGGCCTCGACCGGGCCGACGCCGGTCATCAGCGGCGTGAACCGCTTTTTGAGATGCGGACCGTATTCGGCCTCGGCCGCCATGACGAAGAGGACGGATTTTTCCCCTAACCGCGCAACGCTGGCCATGGATCACCCCTCGATGCCGTCGCGGCCAACCACCGTCATCATTGTGCCGGTCATGGTGGCGATCAGCTTGGCCTCGCCATCGGCGGCGAAAGCATAGGCCTGGCCGTCGGCAACAATGATGGTGCGGCCTGGCTTGGTCACCGAGCCGCGGAACAGGAAGCGCTCGCCCTTCCCCGGTGCGAGCAGGTTGACCTTGAATTCGATGGTCAGCACGCTGGAATTCTGCGGCATCAACGAGAAGGCGGCATAGCCGCAGGCCGAGTCCAGCGCGGTCGAGATGACGCCGGCATGCAAGAAGCCGTGCTGCTGGGTGAGCGAAGGGGCATAGGGCATCTCGATCTCGATGATGCCGGGCGTGACCAGCGTCAGCTCCGCACCGATGGTGGCCATGGCCTTCTGGCGGGCAAAGGAAGTCCTGACGCGATCCTCATAATCGGGAGCGGGTACGATTTTGGCTGCCATGGCCTTCGCCTCATTTTTGCTGGCGAAGCTTATTGCAGAGGCAGGCAGGACAGGCAATCGCTTATGTTGCAGCGCAGCAAATGCCGGCCGCCCTCATGCGGCCCTGCGCAGGGCGTGGAAATAGAACCCGTCAGTGCCACTGAGCGCCGGCGACAGTGAGATGCCACCGGCTTCGCCAATACGCGCAGCGCCCTCGTGGCCGGGGAAACGGCCGTCCCAGAGCTGGCGGTGGTCGACCGGCGCAAAATCGCCGTGGCGCTCGCGGAAGGCGGCGACCTGCTCGCCGTTTTCGGCATCGAACACCGAGCAGGTGATGTAGACGAGCAGCCCGCCGGGCTTCACGAAAGCCTGCGCCATGTCGAGGATCGCCTGCTGCTCACCTTTGCGGGCATCGAGCTGTCTGTCCGTCAGCCGCCACTTGGCGTCCGGGCGCCGCCGCCAGGTGCCGCTGCCGGTGCAGGGCGCATCGATCAGCACGAGGTCCATGTGACCGGTGAGCGGCGCGAGTTCCGCAGGCTTGCTGACGACCTGGATGTTGCGGCTGTGCGCGCGGCGGATGCGCTCGAAGATCGGCGCCAGCCGGACCTTTTCCGCATCATGGGCGAAGACCTGGCCGCGATTGTCCATCTCTGCCGAAAGCGCCAGGGTCTTGCCCCCGGCGCCCGCGCAATAGTCGAGCACCTGCATGCCTGGCTCGGCGCCGGCGAGCGCTGCTGCAAGCTGCGAGCCCTCGTCCTGCACCTCGAA
The DNA here is from genome assembly GCF_003997555.1 of Mesorhizobium sp. M1A.T.Ca.IN.004.03.1.1. Lineage (NCBI taxonomy): Bacteria > Pseudomonadati > Pseudomonadota > Alphaproteobacteria > Hyphomicrobiales > Phyllobacteriaceae > Mesorhizobium > Mesorhizobium sp. M1A.T.Ca.IN.004.03.1.1. The sequence goes on from NZ_RZTV01000002.1 coordinate 812,792, forward strand.
CCAGCCTTTCTGGAAGGCGGGCTCGGCCTGGACGTTCGGATGCCTGCCGTCGCCATTGATCGGCGGGATGCGAATGCCGTGCGGCGCGATTGCGGCAGGTGCTGCACCGGTGCCCTGGAGTTCCGCCAGCACCTTGCCGCGGTCTGCCTGCAGCGCATTGACCCTGAGGTCCAGCGGCGGGCGCATCGCGAGAGCCGCGCCCTCTTCGACCCAGTCATCGCCATAGGCGTGCTCGAGAAGCGGCGCGCACCAGTCCGGAACATCGGCCCGCACGGCATCCGGCGCATCGGCGAGCCTGCCGGAGGCTGCCGCTTTCAGTTCGGCGGCGCTGAGCAGCGGCGGCGCGAATTTGTCGCCGTCGAGAGCGTCATTCAGCGACCGCGCCGTCGGGCCCCATTCCAGCAGCAACGCGCCGAAGCCGATGGCGCGCGGCGTCTCCTCGCCGAAGAGCCAGCCGGCCGAGCGCTTGCGGCGCAGCGCGTCGTAGACGATGTTGCCGATCGCCGCGCGGTCGCCGCCACCGGCAAAGCGGTGCGACAAGCCCCAGTCGCGCAAGGCGTCGGCCACCGGCCGATGCCGCCGGCCGATGTCTTCAAGCACTTCGATGGCCGCCGCCAGCCTTCCGCCCAGTCTCATTCCTGCTTCCGTCTATCGTTGCTTCCAGCCCTGCTCTTAGAGCCTTTCCGGCTCCGATTGAAACACTTCTCTTGCGGTGAAGCCAAAACGACCTGTCCCATGCCATCGTCCATGCAACAGGCGGAAGGTTCTTTTGCGGCAGTCGGCGGTCAGCGGATAACAAGAAAAACGCCTCGCACATGAAACTTCTCTAATGTCTTGACTGGCGGATGCAAAGCAAGACCACTGGCTTAACACTCAGCTTTCCAAGTTTTGCCGGCAGGAATACTCTTTCGCCTGTGATTCGCGACGCGGAAAACGCGTTTTGGCGGATCCCTATGAGGAGAGGGCAATGAAGACTTATCTGGCAGAAGTTCTAGGCACGTTTCTGTTGGTGTTCATAGGCACGGCCTCCGTGGTCACGGGCGGCTTCGGCGGCGCGCTGCCGCTCGGACAGGAAGGGATCGGCCTGGCGTTCGGCATCGGCCTGATCGCCGCGGCCTATGCGATCGGCCCGATCTCGGGCGCGCATCTCAATCCGGCGGTGACGCTCGGCGTGTTCCTTGCGGGGCGGATGCCGGCGAGGGAAGTCGTGCCTTACTGGATCGCGCAGATCATCGGCGCCATCATCGCTTCGCTGGCGCTGTGGATCATCGTCACCGGTCAGGCCGGCGGCCACACCGGGGGCTTCGGCGCAAATGGCTGGGACGAGGCGAAATGGGGCATCAGCTCGGCCTTCCTGTGGGAGCTGATCGGCACCTTCACCTTCGTCACCGTCATTCTCGGCGTCACCAACGCCAAGCACATGACGGCCTTTGCCGGCCTGGTGATAGGCCTAACGCTGGCAGGGCTCCACTTTGCCATGATCCCGGTGACGGGCACTTCGGTCAATCCGGCGCGCTCGATTGGCCCGGCGCTGTTTTCGGGCGGCGCGGCGCTCGGCCAGCTCTGGCTGTTCATCGTCGCGCCACTGATCGGCGGGGCGATCGCCGGCATCGTCGCCAAGACTGGCATCTTCGAAAAAGACTGATACGTAATGCAAAAGGCGCGGGCATGAACCCGCGCCTTCTCTTTGGGAGGATGAGACCTTTCAGTTTCGCTCCGTGCGCTTTAGTTGCCTTTATCCCGAAACCGGTTCCCGCTCTCGGGAGACATGCTTACTTTGCGACCAGTTCGAAGCGGTCGAGATTCATCACCTTCGTCCACGCCTTCACGAAGTCCTTGACGAACTTCTGCTTGGCATCCGCCGAGCCGTAGACCTCGGCCAGCGCACGCAATTGCGAGTGCGAGCCGAAGATCAGGTCGGCGCGGGTGCCGGTCCACTTGACTTGCTTGGTCTTGCGGTCGCGCGCCTCATAGACCTCATCCGAGTCTGGCTCGGAGCCGGCCGCCGGATCCCAGATGGTCGCCATGCTGAGCAGGTTGATGAAGAAGTCGTTGGTCAGCGTGCCCGGCCTGTCGGTGAACACGCCGTGCTTTGAGCCGCCATAATTGGCGCCGAGCACGCGCAGGCCGCCGACCAGCACCGTCATTTCCGGCGCCGTCAGCGTGAGGAGCTGCGCACGGTCGACCAGCATCGCTTCGACGGACATGGGCAGCCTGCCGCGGACATAGTTGCGGAAGCCGTCGGCCCTCGGCTCGAGTGCCGCGAAGGATTCGACATCGGTCTGCTCCTGCGAAGCGTCCATGCGGCCTGGCGTGAAGGGCACGTTCACCTCATTGCCGCCGTCCTTCGCGGCCTTCTCGATCGCGGCGGCGCCGCCGAGCACGATCAGGTCGGCGAGCGAGATCTTCTTCTCACCAGCCTGCGCCGCGTTGAACTCCTGCTGGATGGCTTCGAGCTTCGCCAGCACCTTCGAAAGCTGGGCCGGCTGGTTGACTTCCCAGTCCTTCTGCGGGCTGAGACGGATGCGGCCGCCATTGGCGCCGCCGCGCTTGTCCGAGCCGCGGAAGGTCGAGGCCGAGGCCCAGGCAGTTGAGACCAGTTCAGGAACCGTGAGGCCGGAGGCCAGGATCTTCGCCTTCAGCGCGGCGATATCCTCTTCGCTGACCAGTTCGTGGTCGATCGCCGGAATCGGATCCTGCCAGATCAGCTCTTCCTTCGGCACGAGCGGGCCGAGATAACGAACCACCGGGCCCATGTCGCGATGGGTGAGCTTGAACCAGGCGCGGGCGAAAGCGTCGGCGAACTGGTCCGGGTACTGGTGGAAGCGACGCGAGATCTTCTCATAGGCCGGATCGAAGCGCAGCGCGAGATCGGTGGTGAGCATGGCCGGAGCATGACGCCTGGAGGGATTGTGCGCGTCCGGAACCGTGCCGGCGCCGGCGCCGCCCTTCGGCGTCCACTGATTGGCACCGGCCGGGCTCTTCGTCAGCTCCCATTCGAAGTTGAACAGGTTGTCGAAGAAATTGTTGCTCCATCTGGTCGGCGTCGTGGTCCAGGTGACTTCCAGGCCCGAGGTGATGGCGTCGCCGGCAATGCCGGTGGCATGTTTGCTCGACCAGCCGAGGCCCTGCGCTTCGATGCCGGCACCTTCCGGCTCCACGCCCACCAGCGAGGCATCGCCGGCGCCATGGGTCTTGCCGAAGGTGTGGCCGCCGGCGATCAGCGCCACGGTCTCTTCGTCGTTCATGGCCATACGGCGGAAGGTCTCGCGGATGTCGCGGGCCGCGGCGACCGGATCCGGCTTGCCGTTCGGGCCTTCCGGGTTGACGTAGATCAGGCCCATCTGAACGGCGCCGAGATGGCCCTGCAGTTCACGGTCGCCGGAATAGCGCTGGTCGTCCAGCCACTTCGTTTCGGAGCCCCAATCCACGTCCTGCTCCGGCTCCCACACGTCGGCGCGGCCGCCGGCGAAGCCGAAGGTCTTGAAGCCCATCGATTCCAGCGCGACGTTGCCGGCAAGGATCATCAGGTCGGCCCAGGAGATCTTGCGGCCGTATTTCTGTTTGACCGGCCACAGCAGCCGGCGTGCCTTGTCGAGATTGGCATTGTCCGGCCAGCTGTTCAGCGGCGCGAACCGCTGCTGGCCGGCACCGGCGCCGCCACGCCCGTCGCCGATGCGATAGGTGCCGGCACTGTGCCAGGCCATGCGGATGAAGAGCGGTCCGTAATGGCCGAAATCGGCCGGCCACCAGTCCTGCGAGTCGGTCATCACATGGTGCAGGTCCTTGATCACGGCATCGAGATCGAGGCTCCGGAATTCGGTGGCGTAGTTGAAATCCTCGCCCATCGGGTCCGAGAGGTTCGACTGCTGATGAAGAACGCCAAGGTCGAGCAGATTCGGCCACCAATCCCGATTGGTCCTGCCGGCGGATCCATGCGCCACGGGGCATTTGCCAGCGCTGTTGTCGTCGGTTTTCGCGTCCATCTTACTCTCCAGGGTTTTGATTTTTCCGAGATTGATTCTGCGCAGATTTCGGGGCCGGCCAGCGGCCGCGCCAATCTGGAATGATTCCAGCCTAGGCCGGCTTGGCGATAAAGACAAATTGCCTTTCCTGTTCGTTTTGATAAGCTTTCCTTATGATCGGCCTCACCGTGCGACAGATGCTTTATTTCGACGCGCTGGCGCAGACGCTGCATTTCGGCCGCGCCGCGAAGCTTGCCGGCGTCAGCCAGCCGGCGCTCTCCGCCCAGATCGCCGAAATGGAAGAGCGGCTGAACTGTCTTCTGTTCGAGCGCGGCGGCAAGGCGGTGCGGATGACGGACGAAGCACTTGTGCTGCAGCCGCGCATCGAGCGCATTCTTGCCGATATACGTGACGTCGAGACAACCGCCCGGCGCGGCCGCCCTGCGATGGAAGGCCGCTTCCGGCTGGGCATCATTCCGACCGTAGCGCCCTATCTCCTGCCGTGGGTCCTGCCGGAACTAAAGAAGCATTACCCGGGCCTGCAGCTCGAACTGCGCGAGGCGGTGACGGCATCGCTGGTCGAGGACAATGTCTCGGGCAAGCTCGACGCTTTCATCGCCGCGCTGCCGCTCGACTATCCGGGGCTTGTCACGGAAGAGCTCTTCCCGGACCGCTTCTTCCTTGCGGTGCCCGCCGGCGATCCGGCTTTCGCCTCGCCGCCCGTGCCGCCGGAAAGCCCGGCGCTGGAACGGCTGATGCTGCTCGAGGAAGGTCATTGCCTGCGCGAACAGGCTCTGGCCGTCTGCGGCAATGTTCGGCCGGTGGCGATGGCAAGCTATGGCGCCACCAGTCTCACCACGCTCTTGCAGATGGTGGCGCATGGGCTGGGCGTGACGCTGGTTCCGGAAATGGCGGCAAACGCCGCCGGCGTCATGCCGGACCTCAAGATCGTGCCGTTCCAGGAGCCGATGCCGCAGCGCATGATCTGCCTCGCATGGCGGCGCAACAAGGTGCGCCAGGACGAATGCGTGGAACTGGCAAAGATCATACGGGGATTGGATCATGCGGTGCTGGCGAGCTGACCCTGGTTTCTGAGCTTTGCCCAATCCCAGTTCTCAGCCAACGCCCGTATCGGAAGCTTCTGCTGCTTACCGGAGCTAACGCTGCCCGCTTCGAAAATCCGATAGTGCGGGTCCCAACCTCGAGTTCTCTATCCCTCGTTCGATTGCAAGCCTTCACGGCACAAATATGAGAAATACGTAGGTAAAGAACACCACAATATGAACCATTCCGGTCAGGAATGTCGTTCTTTCGGTGCTGAAGCTTACGCTGCAAATGAAAAGCGCCAGGGCCAAAAGTACCGCATCAGCCGCCGGAAGCCCAAGGGTCAACCCTCGGCCTGTCAGCAGGCTGGCGGCCGCCACCGCCGGTATCGTCAGACCGATGGTGGCGCAGGCCGAACCCATCGCAACGTTGAGGCCGCGCTGCAGCTCATTGTTGAGCGAGGCGCGAACCGCCGAAATGGCCTCCGGCATCAAAACCAGCCCGGCGATCATCGCTCCCACGATACTGTCGGCCTGGGTCACCTGGTAGGCAACGAGCGTGTCCTCGACACCGGCGGCGACCTGCTCGGCCAGCATGACGATGCCGATCAGCCCGCTCAGCAGCAGCAGAACGCCGAGAGAAAGGCTTTCGTGAAGGGCAGTTCGCATCGAAACGTCGTGCGCCTGTTCCTGGACGAAGTCGTCCCGGTGCCGAACGGTCTGGGCGAACACGAAGCTTGCATAGAGCAGCACCGAAAGGACGCTCACAAAACCAAGCTGGCCCGCCGAAAACGTGCCTGGATCCGTCGTCTGGGTGTAGGTCGGCAGGACAAGCGTCATGACAGTCAGCGCGATCAGAACCGCGAGATACGCGCTGGTCCCTTGCCGAACGATTGCCTGCTTGCGATGACGCCAGCCGCCAAGCGTGAGACACGTACCGACGACGCCGGTAGAGATAATCATCACCGTCGAGAAAACGGACTCGCGCGCCAATGTCGGGTTGTTCTCTCCATGCAGCATCATGGAAACGATGATCGACACTTCGATTGCCGTCACGGCAAAGGTCAGCACCAACGTCCCGTACGGCTCCCCCACGCGCCGGGCCACTGCCTCGGCGTGGTCGAGCACCACGAAAATGGTGATGAACATGATCGCACTCGAAAGCGCTCCAACGACAATCCTGATGTTCAGCGAACCTTCGTCCACCGAAAGGCCGCTGGCTCTGACCGCGACAGCCGTCACCAGGGCGGCCAATGGCATCGTGTAGGAAGTCACCGACCGCGCGAAACCAGTCATTGAAGCCCCTGCGTTTCCGCGAATTTAGCGGAAAAGCCTGTGGGAAGCACCCCAGCCGACATCATTGCGAAGTGGACGGACCGATCGCCCGGCGTTCGACTTCTTCCGGGAAGCCGATCCGCTGCTGCCGAGGATGCTCGAGGAGTTGCGGCGCCGGCTGTTCCAGCGCACCGAAACCTCGAGATGCCGTGGTCTACGCCGTTTCCCGCCCCGGCAATGACCAACCTCAAAGCATCCGCGCCAGGACTTTACGCGTGCGTGACGTGCTCCCCCTTGCCGGTCTAGGGTGAGGCGGCTTTAGGAAACGATCGAACGGCTTCTGGCATCGACGGTGTCAATCGCCTTGCGAACCGCCGTGCAGAATTTTCGCAAAAGTTCCGGTTCGTTCCCCAGCCGCTGGCGCAGGGAGAATGGTATCTCCAGCTGCGCTCCTTTGCCGGTCAATCCGCGATTGACGATGTTCAAATCGCCGATGCCTGGAAAAATATGGTTGTCCTTTTTTGTATTGAAGCCGGCTTCCTGAAGACGTCCAACTAACTCTGTAATCAGCGCAGCATCCTTGCCGCCCAAATAGACTGTCAAGGGATCGTCCCGATCCTGGCGACCATGGATAGCAACGACAATCGACTTCGCCCGCACCAAGTCGAGCGCGGATTCCTCGTCAAAGTTATTTGACGTTATGTGCAACTCGCGATTGTTGTGCGGCATCAGTCCTTCAAAGCAATACAGATCCAGATCGCTCCCTGCCACCGTCTCGGCAATCAGGGAGGTGCGGGGCTCGATCTTCCCACCGTGCGGGGCGAGGACGATCGCATTGCCGGTTCGAGCGCCACGCCGCACGACGATGCGATAGTCCACGTTTTCGATTTTGGCGGCCTTCAGCGCCGCGAAATTTGGGAACTCGTTGTCCATAATCCCATCCAAACGCGTGGTCGGCAGTTGCGCTTCGAGCGCGTTTTGCGAAGGCTGAATATTTCCGGATCAATCCCGCCTCACGCCGTCTTCTGCGCCACCAGCCCCAGTTCCTCCACCATTGCCTCGCGCATCAGGAATTTCTGCGGCTTGCCGGTCACCGTCATCGGCAGCTCGGTGCGGAAGCGGATGTAGCGCGGCACCTTGTAATGCGCGATCTGGCCGCTGCAGAAGGCCTTGATCTCCTCAGCGGTGGCGATCTGGCCGGGCTTCAGCACGATCCAGGCGCAGATCTCCTCGCCATATTTGTCGTCGGGAATGCCGAAGACCTGCACTTCCTTGATCTTGGGGTGGCGGTAGAGGAATTCCTCGACCTCGCGCGGATAGACGTTCTCGCCGCCGCGGATGACCATGTCCTTCACCCGGCCGACAATGTTGCAGTAGCCCTCCGCGTCGATCGTCGCGAGGTCGCCGGTGTGCATCCAGCCGTCCGCGTCGATCGCCTCGCGGGTCTTTTCCGCGTCGTCCCAATAGCCCTTCATCACCGAATAGCCGCGCGTGCAGAGCTCGCCCGGCTCGCCGACCGGGACGGTGGCGCCATCGGCGCCGATCGCCTTGACCTCGACATGCGGATGGATGCGGCCGACCGTGGAGACGCGTTTTTCCAGCGGGTCGTCGACGCTGCTCTGGAAAGAAACCGGACTGGTCTCGGTCATGCCATAGGCAATGGTCACTTGCGCCATATGCATCAGCGACACCACCTTCTTCATCACCTCTATCGGGCATGGCGAGCCGGCCATGATGCCGGTGCGCAGGCTGGAGAGGTCGAAGCTAGAGAAATCGGCATGATCGAGCATGGCGACGAACATGGTCGGCACGCCGTAAAGGCCGGTGCAACGTTCCTGCGCGATGGCTCTGAGCGTCGCGCCCGCGTCAAAACCTTCGCCCGGGAAGACCATCGTGGCGCCTTTTGTGACGCAGCCCATCGTGCCCATCGACATGCCGAAGCAATGATAGAGCGGCACAGGGATGCAGAGCCGGTCGTCGACGGTGAGCTCGATCGCCGAGGTGACGAAGCTGCCGTTGTTGACGATGTTCGAATGGGTGAGGGTCGCGCCCTTCGGCGCGCCCGTCGTTCCGCTGGTGAACTGAATGTTGATGGCGTCGCCGGGCTTCAGGCTTTCGGAGATGCGATCGAGGCTGTCATGCTCGTCGCGTCCGGCCATTGCGAGCACATCGCCGAAATTGAACATGCCGGGCGAGTTGTCCTCGCCCATGCGGATGACGATCTTCAGCGATGGCAGCTTCTTTGCCTCGAGCTTGCCGGGCTCGGCCTTGGCGATCTCCGGCGCCAGCGTCTCGATCATGCCGAGATAGTCGGAGGTCTTGAAGCTGACCGCCGTGACCAGCGCCTTGCAACCGACCTTGTTGAGCGCATATTCCAGCTCGCTGAGCCGGTAGGCCGGGTTGATGTTGACCAGGATCAGGCCGATGCGCGCGGTGGCGAACTGCGTCACCACCCATTCCCAGCGGTTGGGCGACCAGATGCCGACGCGATCGCCCTTCTCCAGGCCGAGCGCCAGGAAGCCGGCGGCCAGCGCGTCGACCGCATCCGACAGCTCGCTCCAGGTGAAGCGCTTGTCTTGGCCGACGAAGACGGCGGCATCGAGCGTGGCGTATCTGCTCACCGTATCGGAGAACAGTTCCGGAATGGTTTTGTCGAGCAACGGCGTCGAACGGTCGCCCGAGACATGCGCCCTGCCGTCCATCGGAGCAATGAAGGTGCCATGCGTTCCGCGCCCGCGCAGATTGGTGGCGTTCATGAGCTCGTCGAGTTTGATCGCCATCGCCGTCACCTCCCGGGATGAGCCAGCCTATCAGCCTGCCGGGACGGTGGAAACCCGCCGAAGGTATGGGTTAAGCGACCAGCGCAGCCATCTTCGTGGCGATGCCACGCAACTGTGCCTCATCGGCCGCGTCGCGGACCTTCCTGGAAGCAACGAGACAGGCTTGCGACTTCAGGATTATTCCATCGCCCAGCACCTTGAGATGGTTGGCGCGCAGCGTCGAGCCGGTGGTGGTGATGTCGACGATGACGTCGGCAAGGCCGGCAGCCGGTGCGCCTTCGGTGGCGCCGAGGCTTTCGACGATGCGGTAGACCTGGATGCCGTGCTTCAGCGAAAAGAACTGCTGCGTCAGCCGCCAGTATTTGGTAGCGATCCTGAGCCGCCGGCCATGACGCTGGCGGAAATCGGCGGCGACATCGTCGAGATCGGCCATGGTATCGACGTCGAGCCAGATATCCGGCACCGCCACCACGACATCGGCATGACCGAAGCCGAGACGGGCGACGATCTCGGCGCGCGCTTCCCAGCCCGCGAGGTTTTCGCGCAGCAGATCCTCGCCGGTGATGCCGAGATCGACCGCGCCCTGGCCGATCTCGCCGGCGATCTCGGACGCCGAGAGGAAGGCCACCTCGACATTGTCGAGGCCGTCGATACGGGCGCGGTATTTGCGGTCGTCCTCGGGCAGAGTGACCGCCAGTCCGGCCTTGGCCAGGACTTCAAGCGCCTGCTCCTTGAGACGGCCCTTGGATGGGATCGCCAGCGTGATCATCGCGTGGGCTCCCGTAATGCTTCGATGCGGTCGAGCCACACCGAGAAGCCGACGCCGGGGATAGGCTTCTTCGCGCCGAGCAGCGTCAGCAGCCGATCGTAACGACCGCCGCCCACCAGCGGACGGTCGCTACCCCGGGCAGCAATCTCGAAGACGAGACCGGTATAGTAATCGAGCGGACGGCCGAAGGCGGCGTCATAGCGGATCTTTTCGACCGGCAGGCCATGCGCCGCGATCGCCTCGGCGCGGGCGGCGAAATTTTCGAGCGCCGCGCCAAGGGACAGGCCGGCAGCGGCGGCGAATTTTTCCAGCGCCTCAGTTGCTCCGCCCAGCGCGACGTCGATCTCGAGAAATCCTTTCAACGCCGAGAACGCCTCGTCGGACAGCCGCACGCTGCGCAGTTGCGCCTTCTCGATCAGCCGCCGCGCGATGTCGGCCGGGGCGCGGCCCGAGGAGGCCGACAGCCCGGCCTCTTCCATGCCGGCGGCGATATAAGCGGCGAGGCCGTCGGTATCGCTGTCGAGCACCAGCAAGGCCACCGGACCCGACAGCTGGCTGTTGCGCGGCGGATTGGCGAGGTCGGCAAGGGCCGCTTCCAGCATCGACGCCGAGCCGAAGGCGCGGGCGAGGCGCATGCGCCAGCCACGCGGCAGGCCGAGCGCGGCCAGCACCGCCTCGAACAAGGTCTGGTCGCCGAGCGTGATGGCGAGCGGCACGCTGGGCAGCACCAGCGAGAGCAGCGCGTGCGCGTCGGCCAGCGAGCGCGCGTCAGCGGCGGCGGTATCACGATCGCCGAGATCCTCGATGCCGGCCTGGAAGAACTCGTTGCCGCCCTCGCGGCGCTGTCGGAACACCTCGCCGAGATAGGAATAGCGCCGCGGAGTGCCGGCCTGGCTGGCGATGTGGTCAAGGCAAACCGGAATGGTGAATTCCGGTCTGAGGCACAGCGTCTTGCCGGTCTCGCTCTCGGTCAGGAAGATGCGGCGGCGCAGGTCTTCGCCCGCCATGTCGAGGAACGGATCGGCCGGCTGCAGCACGGCCACCTCGACCGCGTGGGTATCCCGGGCAGCGAAGAGTTTTGCGACGTCGGCGGCGATGGCGGGATAGCGGGAAGTCATAAAGCGCCACTTCCCCTTCTCCCCTTGTGGGAGAAGGTGGATTGGCGCGCAGCGCCAAGACGGATGAGGGGTGCTGGAAGGAATGAGACGCTGGCGCTCCCTGGAACACCCCTCATCCGACCGAGCTTCCCTCGGCCACCTTCTCCCACAAGGGGAGAAGGAGAGGTTGGCGCCCTACTTGCCACGTGCCCGCTCCTCGGCCTGCGCTGCCAGGATCTTCTTCACCTCGGAGAGCAGCTCGCTCTCCGCTACCGTCACCTGCGCCGGGCGCGCGGCGCGCCATTCCGCGTTATCGGTGATCTCGGCCGACAGGCGCGCGCCTTCGATCAGGTCCTTGATCTGCACCTCGCCCTTGACGCGCTCGTCGCCGCCCTGGATCACGGCGATCGGGCTGCCGCGACGGTCGGCATATTTCAGCTGCGCCTTCATACCGGCGCCGCCGAGATACATTTCCGAGCGAATGCCGGCGGCGCGCAGATCGGCGACCATCTTCTGGTAGCGGCCGAGGCTTTCCGTATCCTTATCCATGACCAGGACGACGACCGGCGCAATGACGTCGGAAGTGTCGAGCTTGCCGAGGTTCTTCAGCGCCGTCATTAGCCGCGAGACGCCGATCGAGAAGCCGGTCGCCGGTACCGGCTCGCCGCGGAAACGCGAGACCAGCCCGTCATAGCGGCCGCCGCCGCCGACCGAGCCGAAGCGCACGATCTGGCCGTCCTCGTTGGGGATCTCGGCCAGCAGCTCGGCCTCGAAGACCGGGCCGGTGTAATATTCGAGGCCGCGCACGACGGAGCGGTCCATCGCAATGCGGTCCTCGCCATATTCTGCAGCCCTGACCAGAGCTTCAATCGTTGCAAGTTCGCCGACGCCTTCCTGATACACAGCGTTGGCACCGACGCTGGAATCCTGGCCAGCCTGGCCGTTCCTTGCCGTTGCGAGAAGAACCGATTCGGCCTGCGCGTCGTTCAGCCCCGCGCCCTTTGCGAAATCGCCTTCGCCTTCCTTGCCGCCATCCCATCGGCCCGGGCCAAGCAGCAGCCTCACGCCTTCCGGGCCGAGCTTGTCCAGCTTGTCGATGGCGCGCAGCACCGTCAGCCTGCGCCCAGCATTCTCCTCACCGCCAAGCCCAATCGCCTCCAGCACACCGTCCAGCACCTTGCGGTTGTTGACGCGGATGACGTAGTCGCCGCGCTTGATGCCAAGCGCCTCCATCACGTCGGCCATCATCATCGCCATCTCGGCGTCGGCGGCGACGCCCGGCGTGCCGATCGTATCGGCGTCGAACTGCATGAACTGGCGGAAGCGGCCGGGGCCCGGCTTCTCGTTGCGGAACACCCAGCCGGACCGGTAGCTGCGATAGGGTTTCGGCAGGCGGTCGTAATTCTCGGCGACGAAACGCGCCGTCGGCGCCGTCAGGTCGTAGCGCAGCGACAGCCACTGGTCGTCATCGTCCTGGAACGAGAAGACGCCTTCGTTCGGGCGGTCCTGGTCGGGCAGGAATTTGCCCAAAGCATCGGTATATTCGATCATCGGCTGGTCGACCGGCTCGAAACCGTAAAGCTCATAGACCGAGCGTATAGTCGCCATCATCTTCTCGACGGCGCGAATGTCTTCTGCGCTGCGGTCGGCAAAACCGCGCGGCAGGCGCGCTTTCGTCTTTTCCGATTTGTCGGCCATGGATGGGTCTTTTCGCTATGTGAACGCTGACTTATTTCGAGCGGGCGTGTCCTAGACGATACCGCCTTGGGCGGCAAGGGTTGGCGCCTTCCCTTCTCCTTGTGCGAGAAGGAAAGGCCGTGCCTTCGAAACAAAACGGCGCCAAGAACGAAACAATTGCGTCACCAGCGCGGCATGCTGCCGACACATTCAAGGACCATAAAGCGCGCCGAAATAAGGGTTCGGGCCATGACGACCACGGAAGACATCATTGAGAGCAAGCCGGTTCCCAAGCTCCGGCCGGCCGACAGCGCCACCCCCAAGCCGGCGCAGCAGCCCACAGGGCCGTTCGGGGTCGTGGCGGAAGCCCACAAGCCGACGGTGCGCGACGCGCTGGTGACCGGACTGCTGGTGATCTACCCGGCCTTTGCCGCCGTGGCGGCCATCATCGCCGGGCTGTTTCTGACTAGCGCCGGTAGCCTCTGATCTTGCCCCACCCTCCAATCTGAGGACGCGTAGCGTCGGAGGCGAGAACTCGGTTTTGCGACCCGACCCGTGCCTTCGGCGCGACCTGCCCACAAGGGGGCCATAAGGGGCGGGTAGAGGTGACGCTATTTCGGTCTCTTGAACCTCTGCCGCTCGGCCTCCACCTCTGCCCGGCAGACACAGCCTTCGAGATGGTCGTTGACCAAGCCCATCGCTTGCATAAAGGCGTAGACGGTCGTCGGGCCGACGAAGCTCCAGCCGCGCTTCTTCAGTTCCTTCGAGATCCGGACCGAGACCGCCGTCGTCGGATTGGCGCGCAGATGGGCGAGGTCGACAACCGTCGGCCGCTCGTCAGGCCCCGGCTCGAACTTCCAGAACCAGGCGGCCAGCGAGCCGAATTCATCGGCCATTTCACGGGCGCGCCCGGCGTTGTTGATGGTCGAGACGATCTTGCCGCGATGGCGGATGATGCCGACATTGCCGAGCAGACGCTCGACATCCTTGTCGGTGAACGCCGCCACCTTGTCGAAGTCGAAATTGGCGAAAGCCTCGCGGAAATTCTCGCGCTTGCGCAGGATGGTCAGCCAGGAGAGACCAGACTGGAAACCTTCGAGGCAGATCTTTTCGAAGAGCCGGCGATCGTCCGCTACCGGCCGGCCCCATTCATGGTCGTGATAGTCCAGATAGTCCGGCAGATTGCCGTGCCAGAAGCAGCGCGCGATACCGTCGGGGCCATCGAGCAGGCCGGCATTTTCTTGTTCCATTGTTAGAAATCCGTCCGTTAATGCGCGCAAGCGTCGGTTTTACCGTGGCTTTACCAGATTCCTGAACCGGCCGGTAACCACACCACAAAGTTTACTGACAAGTCGGCATTTTACGCATTCCGATTCATGTTTTGCTTGCCGCTCAGCGCCAAGGATCGCCACGCCGAGGGCTCTTCCCTGCTCTTGGACGAGTTCGACGATCAAGGTGCGTTCCGATGAAGACAGCGTTCACTTTCGTGCTCGGCGCAGCCGCGGTGCTTGCCGCCGGCGCGACGACCTCTTTCGCCAATGACCGTTATGCCGACAGGCCGCCCGTGATAGTGAGCCCCGACCTTTCAGCGCCTTGGGTGCTGCAGCTCGGCCATGCGCCAGGGATCGTGCGCCCGAGCCGCCAGGCGACCCAGCAGCCGCTGCGGCGGCTTTTCCAGGCGCAGCCCGACCAGCAGCGCACCGCAGCCGTGCGGCAGCCTGCCAAGCGCATGGTGATGCGGCCACAGATCAACCCGATCTACCTGCCTCAGGAAGTCGCCTATGACGGGCCGCAGAAGCCGGGCACGATCGTCATCGATACCCACCAGAACTTCCTTTATCTGGTCGAGAAGGACGGCAAGGCGCGCCGTTACGGCGTCGGCACCGGCAAGCCCGGTTTCGAATGGTCGGGCACGCACAAGATCACCGACAAGAAAGTGTGGCCGGACTGGCGCCCGCCGGCGGCAATGATCGCCCGCGAGGCGGCCAAGGGCCGCTACCTGCCGACCTATCTGGCCGGCGGCATCGAGAACCCGCTCGGCGCGCGCGCGCTCTATCTCGGAACCACGGAATACCGCATCCACGGCACCAACCAGCCCTGGACGATCGGCGGCGCGGTGTCCTCCGGCTGCATCCGCATGCGCAACGAGGATGTTGTCGACCTCTACGAGCGCGTCAATGTCGGAACAACCGTCGAGGTGATATAGTAATTGCGAATCAGCCGGTTAGGCGGCGCTGAGCAGTTTTGGCGCTTGCTGTTGCCCTCAAGCCATAGCGCGCCTTTGATAGACATGCTTAGACTGGCATCGAGTTAACGGGGGACGGGCCGTGTGGGGATACGGCCAGTCACGAAAGGGCAGCACGGGAGACCGCGCTGCCCTTTTCGTTTCAAGCCCGTCAACGGGTCGCCCCGGAAGCAGCATGCTTCGCATTCGGGGCTGATTTCCCGGCGCACCTCTGCTATTGCAGCGCACAATCTTGGTTTTACGCAATTCCGGACGGAAAACCGCCCTTCTGGAGTTGCTCCAGAAGGCAGAGGTTCCACCTATGACCCGGTCCGACGACAGCCGCTATCTCAGGGGCGGTCCGGTCGCCCAGCGCATCATCGCTTCGGTACGCGAGGAAGCGGCCATCGCCACAGCGGAAGGCTTCCCGCCGAAGCTGGTCTCGATCACCGTCGGCGACACCGACGCGGTCGACGTCTATGTGCGCAACCAGCGCGCCAAGGCCGGGCTTGCCGGCATCGGCTTCGAGGAACGGCGCTTTGCCGCCGACATCACGGCGGGCGAGCTGGAAGCCGCCATTCACGGCCTCAACGCCGATCCGCGCGTCACCGGTATCATCATCCAGCGGCCGGTGCCGGCGCATATCCCGATCAAGACGCTGCAGGCGGCGGTGCACCCGCTGAAGGACGTCGAGGGCATGCATCCGGCCTCGATCGGCAACATCGTCTACAACCAGCTCGACCTCGCGCCCTGCACGGCGGCCGCATCGGTCGAACTGCTCAAAGAGACCGGCCTCGACCTGAAAGGCCTCGAGGTGGTGGTGGTCGGCCATTCCGAGATCGTCGGCAAGCCGATCGCCTTTCTGCTGATGAGCGAGGGTGCGACAGTGACGGTGTGCCATCACATGACGCGCTCGGTGGCGGCGCATGCGCGGCGCGCGGACGCGCTGTTCGTCGCCGTCGGCAGGCCGCGACTGATCAAGGCCGAGATGGTGAAGCCCGGCGCCTGCGTCATCGACATCGGCATCAATTCCGAGATCGGCCCGGACGGCGAGAGCCGCATCGTCGGCGATGTCGACACCGAGAGCGTCAAGGAGGTCGCCTCCTGGATCACGCCGGTGCCGGGCGGCGTCGGCCCGCTGACGGTGGCGATCCTGCTGCGCAACACCATGGTGGCGCTCAGCCGTCAGCGCGCGCTCTACCGCGCGACCTACGGTGTGGCGGACCAGCTGGCGGCTGAGTAGCTATTCCGCGCCACTCAGGCTGTTCTCGGAAACGCCATCGGGCTTCGGGCCGCCATAGGCCCAGTCGAGCAATTTTATCGTGTGCACCACCGGCAGCTTCGCCGCGGACGCGATCTGCGTGATGCAGCCTATATTGCCGGTGGCAACGATTTCGGCGCCGGTCGCCTCGATATTTTTCACCTTGCGGTTGCGCAGCTTGGCCGAAATGTCGGGCTGCAGGATGTTGTAGGTGCCGGCCGAGCCGCAGCAGAGATGCCCCTCGCGCGGCTCGCGCACGAGGAAGCCCGCCTTGGCCAAAAGCTCCTTCGGCTGACGGGTGATCTTCTGGCCGTGCTGCATCGAGCAGGCGGAATGATAGGCGACGATCGTGCCCGGCTTGCGCACCGGCTCAGGCAGGTCGAGGGCAGCGAGATATTCGGTGATATCCTTAGCCACCGCCGAGACACGAGCCGCCTTTTCCGCATAGGCCGGATCGAGACGCAGCATGAAGCCGTAATCCTTGATGGTGGTGCCGCAGCCGGACGCGGTGATGATGATGGTGTCGAGCCCGCCCTGGTCTATCGCGCGCGTCCAGGCGTCGACATTTTGCCTAGCCGACGCAAGAGCCTGATCCTCGCGGCCCATGTGGTGCACCAGCGCGCCGCAGCAGCCCTCGCCTTCCGGCACCACGACCTCGACGCCGAGCCGCGTCAGCAGCGAGACGGCCGCCTCGTTGATGGCGGGATCGAGCACCGACTGGGCGCAACCGGTGAGGATGGCGACGCGGCCGCGTTTCGTGCCCTGCCCCGCATGCACCCCGGGCGAGGCGATCGGCGATGCCGGCGGGGTCGACGACGGCGCAAGCTTCAGCATGGCGGCGAGCGGCTTCAGGGTCGGCAGCTTTTCCAACAGGCCGATGAGCGGCCGGCCGAGCTGGGCGAGCTTCAGCGCGGCGCGGAAGCGGCCCGGATAGGGCAGCACGAAAGCCAGCATGGCGCGGGTCAGCCGGTCGAGCAGCGGCCGTCTGTAGGTCTGCTCGATGTGGGCGCGGGCATGGTCGACCAGATGCATGTAATTCACGCCTGACGGGCATGTCGTCATGCAGGCAAGACAGGAGAGGCAGCGGTCGATATGGGTGACGATCTCCGTGTCCGCCGGCCGGCCGTTCTCCAGCATATCCTTGATGAGATAGATGCGGCCGCGCGGCGAATCCAACTCGTTGCCGAGCGTTACATAGGTCGGGCAAGTCGCGGTGCAGAAGCCGCAATGCACGCATTTGCGCAGGATCTTCTCCGATTCCGCGACATGCGGGTCAGCGAGCTGCGCGGCTGAAAAATTGGTCTGCACGAAAAATGTCCTTATCGTCTAAGCATGATCTTTTCCGCAAACCAATTTCCACTTTGCTGGATCATGCTCTCATTGACCGAGAAGCCAGCTTTGCGGGTCCCTGATCGGCTCGCCACGCTGCAGCGCCTGCAGGCCGAGAATGCAGCGGACGATGAACCAGACGGCAACCGCAAACATCAGCAGGAAGCCGATCGCGAGCATCATCAGGACCACCGAGATCAGCGCGTAGAGAAGGCCGATCCAGAACGTCCTGATCAGGAATGTGTAGTGGCTTTCGACATAGCCGCCCGCCTTGCCGCGATTGATGTAGGCAAGCACGAATCCGATAATGCCGGTGACGCCGACCACAAGGCTGGCGAGATAGAGAATGTAGATGACCAGCGCGTTGGTCTGGCCCGGCTCAAGCCAGCGATCGGTCTGGCGCGAGCCGCTGCCCGGGCCTGGATTGGCATTGCTCATGGTGCTGCTCCCTCCGTTGACTGAGGAAGAGTAGCAGAGCTGGAAGTAGGCGCCATGCGGCCGGGGTTGAGAATGTGCTTCGGGTCAAACTCGGCCTTGACCCGCGCGGAAAGCGCCGCCAGATGCGGCGGCTGCGGTTCGAAAACGGGGAGCGCCGCGCGATGCGAGGCAGACGCGCGCGCCAGCGTCGCGTGGCCGCCGCCATATTTGCGAATAAGACCGCGCAGCAGTTCCGCCTCTGGGTCGTCCTCGCGCATCGAAAGCCACACCAGCCCGCCCTGCCAATCATAGAAGGCGTCGACCGCCGCCTGCATGCGCAGCGCCATCACCATATGATGCGCCTCAGACGGCGGCATCGAGACGCGCCAGACCGGCCTTGCGGCACCATCGGCGAAGGGCGCGCAGTCGCGGATGTCGCGCCAGATCGCCTTCGACGCTTCGCCGGCAATTTCCTGCAGCGGGCCGGCCTTGCTGAGCAGGTTTCGCAATGCCTCGGTACGGTAGACGACCGAGGGGCCAAAGCCTTCGACGCGCAGCAGCGTCGCGGCATCGCTGCCGAGATGGCCGGCGGCGACCCGCGCGGCGATCCGCTCGGGCAGGTGCGCGGCGCTCGAGACCTCGGCGCTGGAGCCCAGCGCCAGCGCCATAGCCGCAACGGCAGCATCGTCGAGCAGGCCTCGAATGGCCAAAGTCACCTCCGTTTCCGCCGCCGGCAGCACCTTGAAGGTGACGTCGGTCAGCGCGGCGAGCGTGCCCCAGCTCCCCGCCATCAGCTTGGAAAGGTCGTAGCCGGTGACGTTCTTGACGACGCGGCCGCCCGACTTGAAGGCTTCGCCGCGGCCGGAAACCGCCGATATGCCGAGAATGTGGTCGCGTGCCGCACCCGCCTTGAGCCGGCGCGGACCGGATAGGTTGGAAGCCAGCACGCCGCCCAGCGTTCCCTTACCCGGCTCGCCGCCGAGCAGCGGCCCGTAATCCATCGGCTCGAAGGCGAATTGCTGGCCGTTCTCGGCAAGCAGTTTTTCGACTTCGGTGAGTGGCGTGCCGGCGCGTGCCGAAAGCACCAGCTCGGCCGGCTCGTAGAGCGTGACGCCGGTGAGCTTCGACAGGTCGAGCCTATGCTCGGTCTGCAGCGGCCGGCCAATGCCCCGCTTGGAGCCATGGCCGAGGATTTCGAGCGGGCTTTCCTCCGCGGTGGCCCATTGGATGGTGGAGAGGACTTCGGCGGGGCTGGATGGGGTGAAGGTGGTCATTGCAATCTCCGGTTCCTCGCCCCCGCGAAGCGGGGAGAGAAACCCAAGTTCTGGGACGTTCCCATCAAAACCTCGGAATGTCCGGAAACGCCACCTGACCCCGATGCACGTGCATGCGTCCGAGCTCGGCGCAGCGGCGGAGCTGCGGGAAGACCTTGCCGGGGTTGAGCAGGTGGCTGGGGTCGAAGGCGCATTTGACGCGCATTTGCTGGTCGAGATCGACTTGGTTGAACATTTCGGGCATCAGGTCGCGCTTCTCGACGCCGACGCCATGCTCGCCGGTGAGCACGCCGCCGACCTCGACACACAGCCGCAATATGTCGGCGCCGAAACTCTCGGCCTTGTCGAGCTCCCCCGGCACGTTGGCGTCGTAGAGGATCAGCGGGTGCAAATTGCCGTCGCCGGCGTGGAAGACATTGGCGACCCCCAACCCGTATTTTTCGGAGAGATCGCGCATGCCGGCGAGCACCCTCGGCAGCTCCTTGCGCGGGATGGTGCCGTCCATGCAGTAATAGTCGGGCGAGATGCGGCCGACGGCCGGGAAGGCCGCCTTGCGTCCGGCCCAGAAGCTCAGCCGCTCCTGCTCCGACTGCGATATCCGGCAGGTGGTCGAGCCATTGCGGTAAGCGATCGCCTCTACGAGACCGATCAGATGATCGACCTCGACGCTCGGCCCGTCGAGCTCGACGATCAGCAGCGCCTCGACATCGAGCGGATAGCCGGCATGGACGAAATCCTCGGCCGCGTGGATCGCCGGGCGATCCATCATCTCCATGCCGCCCGGGATGATGCCGGCGCCAATAATGTCGGCGACGCATTGGCCGCCCTGCTCGCTGGTCGGAAAGCCGATCAACAGCGCGCGTGCCGTCTCCGGCTTCTTCAGGATGCGCACCGTCACCTCGGTAACGACGCCGAGCAGGCCTTCCGAACCGGTCATGACGCCGAGCAGGTCATAGCCTTCCTGATCGAGATGGCTGCCGCCGAGCCGCACCACCTCGCCATTCATCAGCACCATCTGGATGCCCAGCACATTGTTGGCGGTAAGCCCGTATTTCAGGCAATGCACGCCGCCGGAATTTTCCGCGACATTGCCGCCGATCGAGCAGGCGATCTGGGAGGATGGATCGGGGGCGTAGTAAAAGCCCTCCTGCTCGACGGCGGTGGTGATGCCGAGATTGGTGACGCCCGGCTGGGCGACGACGACACGGTTCGGATAGTCGATCGCGAGGATGCGGTTGAAGCGGCTCATCACCAGAAGCACGGCATCTTCGAGCGGCAGCGCGCCGCCCGACAGCGACGTGCCGGAACCGCGCGGCACGACGCGGATGTTGCGCTCGTTGCAATATTTCAGCACGCGGGAGACCTGCGCCACCGTCTCGGGCAGCACGACGACGAGCGGCAGTTGGCGGTAGGCGGTCAGGCCGTCGCTCTCGAAGGCGCGCATCTCGGTGGCCGTGTCGACAACGCCCTCGCCCGGCACGATGATGCGCATGTCGGCGACGATCTCGGCGCGCTTGCGCAGCGTCCCGGCATCTGGCTTGGGCATGGCAAGGCCGGACATCGAAGCCTCCTCCACTCGACTGGTCAAAATCTTTTACCAGCCGGGAGCATTCCTTGCAAACGCTGCTTTGGTCGAAATCGGATGGCGAACGACGGCCGAGCTTTCGCAGCGGCAATCTGCCGCTGGCTTCTGCTCGCTTGAGGGACCCTCGAGGGGAGATGGCCGCGAAGCGGTCAGGGGTTCGCCTCACGTAACCGCCGGCTCGTCTGGCGTCGAGGAAGATCCTGGAGCTTCTCGCGCCGCGGCCCTCTGTTGTCTTCGGGAAATCTCCCGGTCGAGGGGAAGTTTACTCGCCCGGATGCTTGGCCGGCTCGGAGTGCAT
Organism: Mesorhizobium sp. M1A.T.Ca.IN.004.03.1.1; assembly: GCF_003997555.1. Taxonomy (NCBI): domain Bacteria; kingdom Pseudomonadati; phylum Pseudomonadota; class Alphaproteobacteria; order Hyphomicrobiales; family Phyllobacteriaceae; genus Mesorhizobium; species Mesorhizobium sp. M1A.T.Ca.IN.004.03.1.1. The sequence goes on from NZ_RZTV01000002.1 coordinate 833,786, forward strand.
CTTGCGCACGCGGCGCACGCCCCACCAGACGAGCAGGATGGCGACCGGCACCGAAGCCGCGGTGACGACTTCCGGCGGGAAGGCATGGCCGAAGCTCGACGCGCCTTTGGCGACATAGCCGATGAGGCCGACGACATAATAAGAGACGGCAGCGACGGAGAGACCTTCGACCGTCTGCTGCAGGCGCAACTGCAGCCTGGCGCGATTGTTCATCGAGGCCAGCAGGTCGCGGTTCTGCTTCTCGACGTCGACATCGACCCAGGTGCGCAGCAACGTGGTGGCGCGGGTGAGTTTTCGGGAGAGGTTCGCCTGGCGCTCCTCCACCGAGCGGCAGGTTCGCATCGCCGGCGCCATGCGCCGTTGCAGGAAGCCTGCCCAGGTGTCGTAGCCCTGTACCGACTCCTCATCCAGCGCCTCCAACCGCTCGCTGACGATGCCGTCATAGGCGCGGCTGGCGCCGAAACGGTAGAGGCTGGATGCCGCATCGGCCTCCAATTCGGCTGCAAGTTCGGTGAGGTCGGCGAGCAAGGTCTGGCTGTCGCGGGTCTCGGCCGCCTTCATTTCAAGCGTCGTCTGCGCCAGCCGGTCCTCGATGCGGCGGGCGCGGCCAGACAGCGTCAGCGCCAGCGGCAGGCCAAGCATGGCAAGCGTCCGGTAGGTCTCAATGTCGATCAGCCGTTGCGACAAGGCGCCGGTGCTCGCCGGCGTCAGGCCGCGGTCGAGCACCAGCATGCGGGTCAGCCCGTCGCCATCCTGGCGAAAGTCCGTGACGATGGCCGCCGCACCGCGCTCGACCAGCGAATAGCAGAGGCTGGTCGGATCGAAGCCGGCGATCAGCTTCTCGCTCGCCTGCGTCCATTTGCGGATTTCGAGCCGGATGCCGGAAATCACCGTTCCCGGCGGCGAGAAGCCGTTGCCGAAGGGCGAATCCTCCTGGCTCCGGCTGCTTTCGGCCAGCGGCCCTTCCCAGAGATAGGTCGAGAACTCCGTATGCCGTTCCCAGCGCAAGGTGCCCTTGCCCCATTTCATGGCATGGTGGCGGGCATGGCGTTCGGGCGCTGCGATGCCCAAGCGCCGCGACAGGTCCGACAGCACGGCAAGGTCGACGGCCGAGCCGCCTTCGGTCATGAAGGAGAGTTGGATGAGCACGCGCGGCTTCTCGACCAGCGGGTGCGGACGAGCATGGACCTCGCCTAGCGCGCCGGGGCGACCCTCATGGGCCGGAAAGCCCATGACGCTGCCCTGGGCACGCGGCTGGAATTCGAGATTGGCGTCCGACACGGCTGGTCCCCCTGGTTTCGACCCTTCGTGCAATCGCGTTGTCTTGCGGCAATCGGCAGGGGCCGTAAACAGCAAATTTCAGCTGCAGCCGATTCACAGAGCCGCCGGGGAGTCGACCTGATTCGGCGAATTGGATAAATAATTTGACCAGTTGGCGACGGAGGCTTAGATCTGCGTGACATCCATTCCGTTTCCAGGCGCGCTTCCATTGAGCGATATCTTCTCCAGGATCGAGCATTCGCGCACCGCCGACGAGGTGGTGCAGCAGATCGAGAGCCTGATCCTCGAGGGCGTGCTGCGCACCGGCGACCGGCTGCCGGGCGAGCGCGAGCTGGCGCGTCAGTTCGACGTGTCGCGGCCGATCCTGCGCGACGCGCTGAAGGCGCTGGAAGGACGCGGGCTGCTGACCACCAGACCGGGCGGCGGCACGCATGTCGCCGACGTCATCGGCCAGCTTTTCACCAAGCCGGTGACCGATCTGATCTCGATGCACCGCAAGGCGGTGACCGACTATCTGGAATACCGGCGCGAGGTCGAGGCAATCGCGGCCGAATACGCGGCGCGGCGAGCGACGCCCGAGGATCTGGCGCTGCTCGACCGCATCATGGCGCGCATGGACGAGGCGCACCGTACCGGCGACTTCGACGACGAGGCGGAAATCGACGTCGAATTCCACCACGCGGTCTGCGAATGCGCGCACAACATCATCCTCCTGCACACGCTGCGCTCCTGCTACCGGCTGCTCTCCGAGGGCGTGTTCCAGAACCGGTTGCTGGTCTTCACCGTGCCCGGCGCGCGCGAGGCGTTGCTTGAGCAGCACCGGGCAATCCACGCCGCGATCAAGGCGGCGGATCCTGCCGCAGCCCGCAAGGCGGCGATGGACCACATTACCTATGTCGAGCGCTCCATGGCTGAGGCCGAGCGCAGCGGCGACTGGCAGCGCGTGTCACGGCTGAGGCTCAGGCAGCGCTCGGAAGCCGGCGACATCGAGCCGACACGCAAACGCTCCTAAGCACTGATCACGCGGGGACTACCATGAGCGACATCCTCACCATCGCCGACCTCAAGGACATGGCGCGCCGCAAGGTGCCGAAGATGTTCTTCGACTATGCCGATTCCGGCGCCTGGACGGAGAGCACCTACCGCGCCAACGAGGAGGACTTCGGCAAGATAAAATTCCGCCAGCGCGTGCTGGTCGACATGAGCAACCGCTCGCTGGAATCGACCATGATCGGTGAGAAGGTGGCGATGCCGGTGGCGTTGGCACCGACCGGGCTGACCGGCATGCAGCATGCCGACGGCGAGATGCTCGCGGCGCAGGCGGCTGAGGAATTCGGCGTGCCGTTCACGCTCTCGACCATGAGCATCTGTTCGATCGAGGATGTCGCCTCGGTGACCAAGAAGCCGTTCTGGTTCCAACTCTACGTGCTGCGCGACAAGGATTTCGTCGTCGATCTCATCGGCCGCGCTAAGGCGGCGAAATGCTCGGCGCTGGTGCTGACGCTCGACCTGCAGATCCTCGGTCAGCGTCACAAGGACGTGCGCAACGGGCTGTCGGCACCGCCCAAGATGACGCTCGCCAACATTATCGATCTCGCCCTCAAGCCGCGCTGGTGCCTGGGGATAGCGGGCACGCCGCGCCGCACCTTCCGCAACATCGTCGGCCACGCCAAGGGTGTCGGCGACGTTTCTTCGCTGTCGTCCTGGACGACGGAGCAGTTCGACCCGCAGCTGTCCTGGAAGGATGTCGCCTGGATCAAGGAGCGCTGGGGCGGCAAGCTGATCCTGAAGGGCATCCTCGACAAGGAGGATGCGTTGATGGCGGCCGAGACGGGAGCCGACGCGATCATCGTGTCCAATCATGGCGGGCGGCAGCTCGACGGCGCCGCCTCCTCGATCTCAGTGCTGGAAGAGATCGCCGACGCTGTCGGCGATCGGATCGAGGTGCATATGGATGGCGGCATTCGCTCGGGTCAGGACGTGCTCAAGGCGCTCTGCCTCGGCGCCAGGGGCACCTATATCGGCCGGCCGTTCCTTTACGGACTCGGCGCGATGGGCAAGGCGGGCGTCACCAAGGCGCTGGAGATCATCCGCAAGGAGATGGACATCACGCTGGCGCTGTGCGGTAAGCGTCTGGTAACCGACATGGGCAAGGACCAGCTGCGGCGCTAGGGGCTTATTCACCGATCCGCCCTAGTTTCCCGTGATGACAGACACGGGAAGACGTCGCCTTGACTGAAGCCGGCATCCACTATCTCGACGCGCGCGGGCCGAAAGGCATACGCATCTATGCCATCGGCGACGTGCATGGCCGTCATGACCTGCTCGCCGCCATGCACAGCCGGATAGCAAGCGATCTGGAGTACGGACCAAAGTCCGATTGGCGCATCATCCATCTCGGCGATTATGTCGACCGCGGACCGGACTCGAGGAACGTCATCGAATTCCTAATCGAGGCGCGGAGCCGTGATCCCCGCAACATCATGCTTGCCGGCAACCATGACATCGGCATGCTCGATTTCCTTGCCAAACCCGATCCGGAGGGTCTGTTCATGCGCTATGGCGGCGTCCAGACGGCGGCGTCATACGGGGTGAAGCTCTCGACCGGCAGCAGCTGGTTCGGCAGGTCGGACGAGGCGCTGGCGCACGGACACGCGGCCTTGGTCGAAGCAGTGCCGCAAGCCCATGTCGACTTCCTGCGCTCGCTGTCTTTTTCAGCGTGCTTCGGCGACTTCTTCTTCTGCCATGCCGGCATCCGGCCGGGGGTGCCGCTCGAAAGCCAGAACGAGCAGGACCTGATCTGGATTCGCGACGTCTTCCACAATTACCCGGGGCTGTATCCCAAAGTGATCGTGCACGGGCATACGCCGGTGCCGGACGTCGAGGTGATGGCCAACCGCGTCAATCTCGACACGCTCGCCTGGCAGGCGGGAACGCTCAGCGCACTTGCCGTCGACGGCGCTGAAAAGCGCATTCTGACGGTCGAGGGAATGGCGTTCTGGCCATGACCCCAAGTGTGGGATCAGCTTTCCGTTTGTCGGGAAGGATCAGGCTCTAGCGAAGCGCGGCGGTGACGCCGTAGCCGTCGACGGCCTGGTGATTGTTTGCAGCGTCGGCAGAATAAATGCCGAGGCCGCACACGACGATGGCAGACAGCATTACAAAGGACAAAAGCGCTGCTTTCACGGACGTCATCTCTGGTTGAGCTTTCTGCATCTGTGCACGAGGCGGTTACCAATGCGTTGAAACGATAAAATGCGTCTCAATGTTTCGACGATTTCGCGCTTCTAAGCAGATTCTGTATCGCCGGTGTGTCGCTTGGATCACACAACAGGTTCATCGCGGTTGCACGGACGATACAGAGGGCGCCCTCTTAGGCGGGCGGCCGGACACAAACCAAGAATGAAGTGCGTTTTCCCCAGGCGGAACTGCCGCCGCGTGCCAATTATGTCACGCTCCGCGGCGGTGCGACGGTCAGATCGTCGCCACCCAGGCACGCGCGATCGCGAGCCCTGCGGCGTCGGCGTGCGGTCCGTTGCTAGCCATCTCGTAGTCGAGCCTGCCGGTCCAGTCGGGATGGCGCTCGGCGATCAGCGCCGCGAAGGAGGTGCTCCAGTCGCGGACCAGCGGGCGATCCGCCTCGAAATGGAACTGGAAGCCATAGACGGCGCGGCCAATACGAAAAGCCTGGTTCGCCGCGACATCATTGCCCGCAAGCCGCACGGCCTTCTCGGGTAGGTCGAACGTATCGTCGTGCCATTGGAAAGTCGGGAACTTTTCCGGCAAGGCGCCGAGAACAGGGTCGTGCTTGGCTTCGGCCGTCAGCGACACCCCGCACCAGCCGAATTCAACCGCACCGCCGATGTGGTTGTCGGCGCCAAAGGCGCGGGCGACGAGCTGGCCGCCGAGGCAGATGCCAAGCACCGATCGGTCCTTGCCGGCGAAATCGCGCGTCAATTCGAGCAAGGCGGGAAAATAGGGATAGTCGTCGTCGGCCAGCGCATTCTGCCCCCCGCCCAGAACCACCATGGCATCGTGACCGTTCGCGTCCCGGGGCAGCGGATCGCCTTGGTAGGGGCGGCGCAAGTCAAGCTCGGCGCCAGCCTCCGCGAGAGCGGCGCCGACTTGGCCGAGGCCGGTATTGTCGTAGTTCTGGACCACCAGCACCCGCATCCCCGAATCCCTGCTGACATGAAAATGACGGTGGGAGCGATATCATGCCGCCTCGGTTTCAGCCAAGCCGCGCGCCGGAGAGAAAGCTATGCCACTGCAGAACCGGGTCGATCCGTTCGGCGTCATCCATGCCGTGCCCGAGCGCGGCCTCTTCACCGGTAATCGCGGTATCATCCATGACCCCGAGACTAAAACGCTTCTGAGGAAGCGTTGGGCGCTGCCGGCCTGGATCATCTGCGTCTGCCAATTCCGCGGCGTGCGACGCGAGCCGATGGGCCGCAATCGGCCTGGAGGAAAGGCCGGCTGGACCGAGCTGTTCTTTCTCGACGAGGTGACGGCGCTCGCGGCCGGGCACCGGCCCTGCTTCTTCTGCCGGCGCGCGCGGGCAGCCGATTTCGTGCGGCGCTTCGGCGAGGTCTTCGGCATTGCCGAACCGCGCGCGCCGATGGTCGACAAGCGGCTGCACAAGGAGCGGCTGGCCTCCGGCGGGCGTCCGCCGACCGTCTCATCGGACGAACTCGCCGGTTTGCCGGATGGAGCAGTCGTGGCCGAGGGTGAGACCGCCTACGCGCTCCGCGCCGGCAAGGCGCTCGAATGGTCCTTCGCAGGCTATGCCGAGCCCTTCTTGTTCAATCGCCTCGCCGGGCGATCGCTGCGACTGCTCACGCCTGCCACAAGTGTTTCGGTGCTGAGACATGGTTACGCGCCGGTCTGGCATCCGTCCGCCGATACTTGACGACAACCCGCGCCTCGCCCATTGCTCGGCCATGCGCGCCAACTACAAAATGCAGCGGCTGTTCGTGCCGGACGATCTCGGACCGGGCTTCGAATTCGATGCTGGACAGCAGCAGAGCCACTATCTCGCGCATGTGATGCGGCTCGGCGAAGGCGCGGAGGTCCTGCTCTTCAACGGCCGCGACGGCGAGTGGTCGGCTTCGATCGCCGCCAAGACCAAGAAAGCCGTGCGGCTCAAGGTGCTTACCCTGCAGCGGCCGCAGCCGCCGCTGCCCGATCTTGTCTATTGCTTCGCCCCGCTGAAGCAGGGCCGGCTCGACTATCTGGTGCAGAAAGCGGTCGAAATGGGCGCCGGCATCCTGCAACCGGTCTTCACTCAGCACACACAAGTGGCCAAGCCTGGCATTGATCGGCTGCGCGCCAATGTCGTCGAAGCGGCCGAGCAATGCGGCATCCTGGCGGTGCCAAAGGTGTGCGAAGCAGAGAAGCTGGAGCGGCTGCTCGGCGGCTGGGACAAGGAACGGCGGCTGATCTTCTGCGACGAGGATGCCTCGACCAACAATCCACTGCCAGCCTTGCAGAAGGTAAGCGAGAAGAAACTCGCGCTGCTGGTGGGGCCGGAGGGCGGCTTTTCCGATGACGAGCGCAGGATGCTGCGGGCGCTGCCCTTCGTCAGCGCCATTCCGCTCGGGCCGCGCATCCTGCGCGCCGACACGGCGGCGGTCGCGGCGCTCGCGGTGATGCAGGCGACGATCGGCGACTGGTGATCAAATCCAGTTGAGGCGTGGCTCAGGATTTTTCGCTTGATCGGCTACTGACATTTCGTCCATCTAGCGCCCGGCGGCTAGCTGACGGCTGCGGAGGGCTTTCTTATGGCGCGCGACACAACTGATATCCAGCCCATCGAAGGCATCGACGAACTCGTCGGCTATCTGGCGGCGGGCAACAAGCCGCGCGACAAATGGCGGATCGGCACCGAGCACGAGAAGTTTCCCTTCTATGTCGATGGCAACGCGCCGGTGCCCTATGGCGGCGAGCGCGGCATCCGCGCCATCCTGGAAGGCATGCAGGAAAAGCTCGGCTGGGATCCGATCATGGATGCCGGCCGCATCATCGGCCTGGTCGAGCCGACCGGCCAGGGCGCGATCTCGCTGGAGCCGGGCGGGCAGTTCGAGCTCTCCGGCGCGCCGCTGGAGACGATCCACCAGATCTGCCGCGAGGGCAACGCGCATCTGGCGCAGGTGCGCGAGATCGCCGAGCCGCTCGGCATCCGCTTCCTCGGCCTCGGCGGCAGCCCAAAATGGTCGCTTGCCGAAACGCCGAAAATGCCGAAGTCGCGCTACGAGATCATGACTCGCTACATGCCGAAGGTCGGCTCCAAGGGCCTCGACATGATGTATCGCACCTGCACGATCCAGGTGAATCTCGACTTCGAAAGCGAATTTGACATGCGCCGCAAGATGCAGGTGTCGCTGAAGCTGCAGCCGCTGTCGACGGCGCTGTTCGCCAATTCGCCCTTCACCGAGAGCCGGCCGAACGGGCTGCAGAGCTGGCGCGGCGACATTTGGCGCGACACCGACAACCAGCGCTCCGGCATGCTCGAATTCTGCTTCGCGCCGGATTTCGGGTTTGCCGACTATGTCGAATGGGCGCTCGACGTGCCGATGTATTTCGTCATCCGCGACGGGCAGTATCACGACATGACGCGCTACACCTTCCGCCAGTTCATGGCGGGTGCCGCGCGCACGCAAGTGCCCGACGGCCTGCCGACGATGGGCGACTGGGCGAACCACCTCTCCACCCTCTTCCCCGATGTGCGGCTGAAGCGCTTCCTCGAGATGCGGGGCGCCGACGGCGGACCGTGGCGGCGCATCTGCGCGCTGCCGGCTTTCTGGGTCGGCCTGCTCTATGACGAGCAGGCACTCGACGCCGCGGAGACGCTGACCTCGAGCTGGACCTACGAAGAAGCGCTGGCGATGCGCAACGCCGTGCCGGAGCACGGGATTTCGGCGCCATTCCGCAACGCCACCTTGCGCGAGGTTGCCCGCGACGTGCTGGCCATCGCCCGCACGGGTCTGAAGAACCGCGCCAAGAAGAACCGCGACGGCTATGACGAGACCTCGTTCCTCAACACGCTCGACGAGGTCGTGGCGCGCGGCACCACCAGCGCCGAGGAGATGCTTTCGGCATATCACACGCGCTGGGGCGGCTCGATCGAGCCGGTGTTCATGGAATATGCCTACTGACCGTTCGCCGGCCACCTGAGCCGTGGCTCGGCAAAAGCTGCTTCAATCGGTGATGGAAACGCAATAGGCTCCTCCGTGAGGATATTGCGGAGGAGATCTCATGCCTTCCCTGTTCGATATTTTTTTGCAAGCCCAGAACGGCGCCGGCATGCAGGCGCTGGCGCAGCAGTTTGGCCTTTCGATGCAGCAGGCGCAGGCCGCGGTGCAGGCGCTGCTGCCGGCCTTCTCACAGGGGCTTCAGCGCAACACCGCCGATCCCTATGGAATGGGTGCTTTCATGACGGCGATGGCGAGCGGCCAGCACGCCAAGTATTTCGAGGACGCAACCCGGGCCTTCACGCCGCAAGGCATCGATGAAGGCAACGGCATTCTCGGCCATCTGTTCGGCTCGAAGGACCTGTCACGCGCTGTCGCGGCCCAGGCCGCGCAGGCGACCGGCCTTAGCCAGCAGGTGCTGCAGCAGATGCTGCCGGCGATGGCGTCGATGATGATGGGCGGATTGTTCAAGCAGACCAACAGCCAGATGCAGGCCGCCGGCGGCTTCGGTGGCGGCGGCAATCCTTTTGGCGAGATCATCGAGGAGATGATGCGGCAGGCGGGAGGCGGCGCACAGGCCCCGCAGCCGGCGCCAAATCCCTATGGCGACAATCCGCTCGGCAAGGTGCTGCAAGACATGTTCGGCGGCGGCGCCCAACAGCCGCAAAGCCAACCGCAGCAGGCGCCGAACCCTTACGGCGACAATCCGCTGGGCAAGATGTTCGAGGAAATGCTGCGGCAAGGCGGCGGTTTCGGCACGCCAGACGGACAGCAGGCGCCGCAGCAATCCCAGCCGCAGTCGCAAACCAATCCGAGCGGCCGGCCGAGAAATCCATTCGACGACATCTTCGGCAGGATGTTCGAGAGCGGCGCGCAGCAGCGCGAGGAATATCAGAAGGGCATGGAGACGATCTTCGACCAGTTCAAGCGCGGGATGGACCGACGGTAGGGCGCTCAACTCAAAAGAAAAATGCCCGGTCCTGGAGGGGAACCGGGCAATGTGCAGGCAGGCCGGCGGGGAACCGGCAGGGAGTGTGGGAGCCTGCATGAAACTTGGTCGCGCCGAGCCCTCGAAAGGTTCAGCGCGAGCGCAAACGCAGCCGGCGAAGCCGCTCAGGCGACCTTGCGGGCGAGGTCCTCGATCATATCGACGCGCTCTTCTGCGATTGCGCGCAGCTTCACCGTCGGATCGCGGCCGAAAGGCACGCTGACCGCGACGTGGAGGTCGGCGCGGGTCAGGCCGATGTCGGCAAGCTCGGCATCCGACATCTCGCCAAGGCGATAAAAGGCGCGGCGGTTTTTCCAGGCGCGGAAGGCATCGGCGACCGCATTGAGCACGCGGGTCGCAACGGCCGGACGCGTGGTGATGCGCGGGGTCTCGGAGGCGAATTCGATCGTGGTCATGTCAGTCTCTCCTTCGGAGTCGTGCAGACGAAACCATGCAATCGGCGCCTGGGAGGAGCGCCGTTGCGGTCTCGATACAGTTAACGTGACGCATGTCGTTGCCCCCCAACACGGGGGCCACTTTTGGGCGACATGCTGTGCCTTCATGTGGACAATGGCAATTTGCCACGCCGCGATTGATTAATCCAACGAATGTTTCTAATCTTTAGCATCAACACGAATGATGGATTGGACCGATGAAAGCGCCGCTCGATCTCGATCAGTTGCAGACCTTCATCTCGATTGCCGACACCGGCAGCTTCACGCGGGCTGCCGAGGAGGTGCACCGGACACAGTCTGCGGTGTCGATGCAGATGCGCCGTCTTGAGGAGCGGATCGGCAAGCCGCTGTTCGAAAAGGATGGTCGCACCAACAAGCTGACCGAGGAAGGCGACAGGCTGCTTTCCTATGCAAGGCGGCTGATCTACCTCAACCGCGAGACTTTGGCGGCCTTCGACGACCAGCGGCTCGAAGGCACGATACGGATCGGCACGCCGGATGACTATGCGGACCGCTTCCTGCCCGAGATCATGGCGCGCTTCTCGCGCTCCAACCCGCGTGTGGAACTCACCGTCATCTGCGAGCCGACGCCGGGCCTGGTCGAGCACATCAAGCGCGGCAATCTCGACCTCGCGCTGGTGACGCACAACGACACACGCGGCCAGTCGGAGGTGGTGCGGCGCGAGCCGCTTCTATGGGTCACCTCGGCCAATCATGCCACGCATGAGCAGGAAATCCTGCCGATGGCGTTCGGCCGGCCGAACTGCATCTGGCGGCGCGCGGCGGTCGACGTGCTCGACCGGCAGAACCGCGAATACCGCGTGCTCTTCTCCAGCTTCTCGGCGACCGTGATCACCGCCGCCGTGCTTTCCGGCCTCGCCATCTCGGTGCTGCCGGAATGCGCGCTCAGGCCCGGCATGCGCGTGCTCGGCGAGGCCGACGGGTTCGACGCGCTGCCGGATTGCCGCATCGGCATCATGCGCGGCCAGACCTCGCAGCCGGAGATCGTCGATGCTCTGGCCCGCCATATCGCGGAAAGCCTGGACAATATTTCCGTGCCGGTCAGCGAAGAGACGGGAAGCTTCGACTTCGCGGCACTCGCCTTCGCCAAGATGAAGCGGACCAAGGCAAACCAGATCCTGCCTGGATGGTAGGGGTTCAGGCGCGAGCGGCGGCGGGCTGAATCTCGTCCGGCGAAGCTAGGCCAGAAAGGCCGAGCAGTTGGACCGGCTCAAGCGGCGGCGACAAGAAATAGCCCTGGAGTTGCCGGCAGCCCATTGCGACCAGCAGCATCTTCTGCGCCTCGGTCTCCACGCCCTCGGCGGTGACGTCGACCCCGAGCGCCATGGCAAGATCGATCAGGGCCTTGACGATCGCGGCCGAGTTGCCGTCGCCATCGAGAAGCCGCACGAAGGAGCGGTCTATCTTGAGCTTATCGATGGCGTGGCGACGCAAGTAACTGAGCGATGAATAGCCGGTCCCGAAATCGTCCAGAACGATGCCGACGCCCAACTGCCGCAAGGTGGTCAGAGCCGCCCTCGAAGTATCGCTGTTGTCCAGAAGCACGCTTTCGGTGATCTCGAACTGCAGGCGCTGCGGCGCCAGCCCAGTGTCGGCAAGGATCGACGCGACCTGTTCGGGAAAGCCGGCGTCGCGCAACTGCAGCGGCGATACGTTAACGGCGAGCCACGGCAGGTCGGTTCGCACGGCGAAGCGGCAGGCCTCCTGCAGCACCCACGCGCCGAGTTGGCCGATCATGCCGCGCTCTTCGGCGATGGCGATGAATTGCGCCGCCGGCAATGCGCCATGCACGTCATGCCCCCAGCGGATCAGCGCCTCCGCGCCGAGGATCGTCTTGCCGTTCGCCGCGAACACCGGCTGGTAGGCGAGCCTGATGCCGGAGCCGCCGTCGAGAGCCTTGCGAAGCTCGGTCTCGACTGTGCGCTTGCGCAAGAGCAGGTCGTCCATGTCGCCGGCGAAGACCTGGTGCCGGCCCCGGCCGTTCTTCTTGGCTTCGTAAAGCGCGATGTCGGCCTTGCGCAGCAGATCGTCGGCATCCGTTTCGCCGCCGTCCGATAGCGCGATGCCGATCGAGGCGCTGACGAAGACCTGATCTTCCATGAGCTTGAACGGTTCCTGCAACTTCTGCAGCAGCCGCTCGGCGATATCCTCGGCGGCACGGATATCGCGGATGTCGACGAGGATCAGCGCGAACTCGTCGCCGCCCAGCCGCGCCACGGTGTCCACCTCGCGAACGGTGTGCTGGAGCCTGGCCGCTGTCTGACGCACAAGCTCATCGCCCGCCGGATGGCCGAGCGTGTCATTGATGTGCTTGAAGCGGTCGAGATCGAGATAAAGCAGCGCCACCCTTCCCATCTCGTGAACCGCCATATCCTGGCTGGCCCTGAGCAGGGCCCGACGCAAGCGGTCCTCGAACAAAGCCCGGTTGGGTAGGCCGGTGAGCGTGTCGTGGAATGCGAGATATTGCGCCTCGTCCTGGCTTGTCTGCAGCGCGGACGAGGCGCGGCGGAGCCTGCGCAGCAGAAACGCGAGAACGCCGGCCGCGACAAGCAGCGCCAAGGCCAGCGCCGGGGCCATCTTGCGCACCAGCGTGAGACCTGGCCGTTCCTGGTCCCAGCCGACATAACCGAGGATGATACCGCGGGAATCGACCAGAGGCACCGCAGCGGCTCCGACCGATTGCGACAGCGGCACGAGACGCGCGCCGTCGAGCAGATATTTTTTGGCGATCTTGCCGATGACCGCGTCGTTGATGAACTCCACCGAAACGTGCAGATATTCGGTGCCGGGCGCCTGCGTGACCCGGTCCGTACTCGGCACCAGCGCCATGACGCTCAGGATCGCCGGTTTTCCCTGGAGCGACACAAGGTCCTCCGCTACCATCTTGGCCGGCTGGCCGGAAGCGTCCGCCTTCTGTGGCTCAGCCAACATGCGGCGCAGCTTCTCTATGGATGGCTGCAAGGCAGGCTCGTCATCGCCATAGGCGGACGCATCGACCACCTTACCTTCCTGCATGGCATGGACCGGACGATTGGCGGCATCGAGAATGTAGGCCCGGTTGTGACCGTAATAGGTATACATCCAGACGCTGAGGTTCTCCTCGATCCAGGTCCAATTGCCGGCCCTGACATTGGCGACCGCGTCGTCCCAGACCGCAACGCTTTCCTGTTCACGCTGAACAGACGCAATCTGGTCCTTCAAACCCTCGTCGATGAATATCTTCTGCCGTTCGAGCGAGGCGTTGTCAGCCTGGGCCGCCGCGTAGAAACCGAAGCCGACGACCATGGCCAGCGCGAAGACCGCCAACGTCAGCACGGTCAGCGTCACTTGATGCGTCAAAGGTCTGGTGTTGGCGGTTGCGCTCATGTGTTTCCGGCTGGCTCTTGCTACCGCCAGTCAAAGCAAATCGGGCTTAAGATCGCGTTATAATATTAGCGAGATTTCAGCTCTGCCTTGACGCCGCCCGATAAGCGTTCCCCAATCAGAGCATGAGCGAAGCAGCAACCGAATCACGCAGCAATGCCACCGAATATACGGTGAGCGAGATTTCCGGCGCGTTGAAGCGCACGGTCGAGGATGCTTTCGGCAATGTGCGGGTGCGCGGCGAGATTTCCGGCTACCGCGGCCCGCATTCCTCCGGACACGCCTATTTCGCGCTGAAGGACGACCGTGCGCGGATCGAGGCCGTGGTCTGGAAGACCACGATGGCGCGGCTGAAATTCCGCCCCGAGGAAGGGATGGAAGTGATCGCCAGCGGCAGGCTGACGACCTATCCCGGAAAATCCAACTACCAGATCGTCATCGACAATCTGGAGCCGGCCGGCGCCGGCGCGCTGATGGCGCTGCTGGAAGAGCGCAAGCGGCGGCTGCAGGCCGAAGGCCTGTTCGATGCCGGCCGCAAGCGGCGCTTACCATTCATGCCGCGCGTCATCGGCGTCATCACCTCGCCCACGGGCTCGGTGATCCGCGACATCATCCATCGCATCAAGGACCGTTTTCCGCTCACTGTGCTGGTGTGGCCGGTCCGGGTCCAGGGCGACACGACCGCAAAGGAAGTGACCGCAGCCGTCAACGGCTTCAACGCACTGACCTGGGACGGCGCAATCCGCCAGCCCGATCTCCTGATCGTGGCGCGCGGCGGCGGCAGCCTCGAGGACCTTTGGGGTTTCAACGACGAAGGGCTGGCGCGCGCCGTCGCCGCCTCGCGCATTCCGATCATCTCGGCCGTCGGACACGAGACCGATTGGACGTTGGTCGATTTCGTCGCCGATATGCGGGCGCCGACGCCGACTGGCGCCGCCGAGATGGCAGTGCCGGTCAAGGCGGAGCTCGAAGCGACACTGGCAAATCTCGGCGCGCGGCTTAGTGCCTGCACCTCGCGGCACCTGGATCGCAAGCGCCAGGCGGTGCGCGCCGCGGCGCGGGCGCTCCCCTCACCCGACCAGCTGCTGGCGTTGCCGCGCAGGCGCTTCGACGAGGCGACGAGCCGGCTCGGCCGCGGGCTGACGGTGAGCATCGAACGCAAGCGCGCAAGGCTGGAACGGCAGCGGCTGACGCCGGCCACCTTGTCGCGCCGCCTCAATGAGACGCGCAGGCTGACAGGCCGCGACATCGCTCGCGCGCGGGCCGCGTTCTTCGCAATTGTGCGGCAAAGCCGGGCGCGCTTTCAGCGCAACTCGGCAAGGCTGTCGCCGGCGCCGGTCGTCAGGCGCCAGAAGCTGCAGGCCGACACGCTGGCCGGACTGACCCGCCGCCAAGAGCAGGCGATGGCGCGGCGGCTTGACCGCCTGCGTGCCGCTCTTACCCAGGCCGACCGGCTGCTCACCACGCTGTCGCACAAGGCCGTGCTGGCGCGCGGCTTCGCGCTGGTCAAGAACGCCGATGGGACCGTCGTCAAGCGCGTCGCGGAGCTGGCGCCGGGTGCGGCGCTGCAGCTGGAGTTCGCCGACGGCAATGCAGAGGCCATCGCCACCAGCGGCGGCGCGCGGCCGAAGTTGGCCGCCAAGCCCTCGGGCAAGGCCAAGGAGCCGGGCAACCAGGGCTCGTTGTTCTGAAATGAGCAGGAGCGACCCGCATCTGCGCACGCCGTCGGGCAAGCCGCGCCTGCGCTCGTTCAACATCGCACTGGACGGCACGCCCGGCCGCTTCAACGCCATCACCGACGTGCCGGGCGTCGCGGTCGGCTATACGACGCTGATTGCCGGCGGGGGCCCGCTGCAAGTCGGGATAGGACCGGTGCGCACCGGCGTGACTGCGATCCTGCCGAGACCTGTGGGCGAACTGGCGACGCCGGTGTTTGCCGGCGTGTTCAGCCAGAACGGCAATGGCGAGCTGACCGGCACGCATATCATCGAGGAGACCGGCGCCTTCAACCTGCCGGTTACCATCACCAACACCCATTCCTGCGGCCTTACCCGCGACGGAGCGCTACGCTGGATGAGCCGGATGCTGCCGGCGGCGCTCGACAGCGCCTGGGGCCTGCCGGTGGCGGCGGAGACCTATGACGGCTTCCTCAACGACATCAACGGCCACCATGTGAGCTTCGAGCATGTCGCCTCGGCGCTCGACGGCGCGAAGGACGGCGCGATTGAGGAAGGCAGCGTCGGCGGCGGCACCGGCATGATCTCGTTCGGCTTCAAGGCCGGGTCAGGCACCGCCTCGCGAATCGTCGAATGGCAGGACAGAAGCTACACGCTCGGCGTGTTCGTGCAGGCGAATTTCGGCAAGCGGCGCAACTTCACCATTCGCGGCCGGCATGTCGGGCCGGAACTCGCCGAGCCGGCGATCCGCGAAGGCACGCCGCGCGCCGAAAAGGGCTCGATCATCGCCGCCGTCGCCACCGATGCGCCATTCCTGCCGCACCAGATGAAGCGCCTCGCCAGGCGCGTGCCGCTCGGCATCGCCCTGACCGGCGGCTACGGCTACCACAGTTCGGGCGATATCTTTCTTGCCTTCTCGACCGCCAATCCCGAGGCCGCGCTGGCGGCTTCAGGCCGCGTCGCCCGCGCGGAGTTCATTCCGGATGTCGATATCGACCCGTTCTTCGATGCTGTGGTGCAAGGGGTGGAGGAGGCGATCCTCAACGCGCTCGTCGCCAATGAGGACATGACCGGGCGCGACGGCAATTTCGTGCCGGCGCTGCCAAAGGCGTGGCTGAAGGACAATTTCGGCTAAGCCGGACGCCCGGCTGAGGTCAGACAAACCGCGCGCACGGTATCTTATTCGGACGGCTTGTCCGACGTCGTCTGTTGCTCGCTCTCCTCGGCGACTTCCTCAAGGCGCGAAGCGATCAGTTCCTGGATGTCGCCGACCTCTTCCTGGATGTCTTCCAGAAGGATGCCTTCCTCGGCGGCCTTGGCGCAGCACTCCTTGGCGAGAGTTTCGGCCTGCTCGTCGATCTTCACCGGCGAATGCTGGCATTGGACCTTTTCGCCAATCCATCCGCGCAAGAACTCGATCGCATGTTCACTCATACTGCTTTTCCCTAGCGGCAATGCCGGTTGGTAGTCATGAACGCTCGCGTCCCGCCACGGGACGCAGGCCCATTCGAGCCGAGTCGGCCCCTGCCGGCAAGACGTCTTGCCAATGGGACAAGATGCCTTGCCCATGGGACAAGATGTCTTGCCCAGGGTCCGCGCAGCCGAAGGACTGGAAAGGTTCGAGGGACACGTTCAGATTGTTGAGGATGATGCTTTGGCCAGGACCGTCAAAGATCCGCTCTGTTGTTTTTACTTGCTTTCTTCCGGTTTTTCAGACCGATTTCCGTCACAACACCACGCATTTACGGCGATCTCGCAGGCGCAGCCAAGGTGCGAGAAACCGAAAGCCGCCGCTATATAGTGATATCCCCATACAATGTCGACTCTGATCGTCGTGCCTGCTTCTTTCCGCCGCGTCAGGCAGGTGGCGGACAGCCTTCGGGGAAAGGTCTCGGCACCCCTGCTGCGCATCTGGGCATGACGCTGCGCCATACTTGGCAGGTGGCGATGACCATCGCCTCGACTTTCGTTGCCGCGACGCTGCAGCTTCTCATTCCACATTCGTTGCGGCGCGCCATCGACCAGGCGCAGGGCGTGATGGTTGCGGGCGGCGGGACGGCTGCCGAACAGGCGCTTCGGAACACGGCCCTGACACTGCTCGCAGTCAGTGTCGTGCAGGTCTTTTCACGATGGCGCAGAACGAGGCCGTCGGCCATCAGACCGGCTATGAGAGGCGCCTGGCCTTCTGCGAGGTGCGCGGGCTGCTCAGCCTGAGCTGCCCTTCGTCGCCCGGCGATGCTTCGTCACCCAATAGAGGATTGGGACGCGGCGGCCGGAAGCGCGACGTGACCGCCAGGAATCGATGGTACCGTTGGCTGGGATCGCTATGCTGCCGATGATATTGTTTTCGTTCAGTTTTTTCTATTGTGGCAGCTCATTTGTATCACAATAGGTAGCACAAATTGTATCACAAATTACCTGCCTGCGGTGCCCGAGGCCGGCGCTATATAATGGCATCCTCACGTGATGTCGATTCACCTTGCCACCCTGCTTCCTTAAGTCGCCCCCAAGAGCGGGTTCGCCACGGCCTGCAACTGCCTCCTAGTGATGGCGAACCAAAATGCGATGAAAGAGATTAGGCGATCGCGAGTTATCGATGATCTCCCGTCAAATCGGACGGCGCCATGGGATTCATACGCTCGAGCGTCCCGTCTTTCAAAATGAATTGATGCCAGAGCGCGATCAGCGCGTGCAGGCCCGCGAGCCAAAGGATCAGCGTTCCGCCAGTCTCGTGCAAATCGGCGATCTCTCCTGGAGCGCCCTGCACTGACGCCGCCAGGCTCGGCAGATCGAAACCAAGAAAGGAGACCGGAACGCCGAGCCGAGAAGCGGCGTACCAACCGCTCAGCGGCAGCGCAATGAGGAGAAGGTAAAGGAGGCTGTGTCCGACACGCGCCGCGAGGTCGAGCCATTGTTTCTGCGGATCTTCGACCCAGGGCGCGGCGCCCAGCCATCGGGCCAGTAGACGAGGAATGACCAACAGCAACACGGCAAGCCCTACTGTAAAGTGAACGTAGGAGGGATCGGTCCGCGCGTGTCGGCCCCCTACGGCCGTGAACCACGCGACCACCACGAGCACCGCCGTCAGCCAATGAATTGCGATCGTGATCTGCGAATAGCGATGCATCAGAGATTCCCTTGAGGTCGTGGCTCTCGCAATCGCGCGAGCGCCGATATGTTCCAGATAGCTCCTCCGCCGATGCCGAGACAACATATAGGTCACTCGGACAGCGAAACATGAGGATTCGAATTCGCCTCTCGCTGGACATAGCTTTCAATGAGTCATGATGATCGGCAGCCCCGGGTCCTCGATCATCGATCTGGTCACGCCGCCGAAAATCCTCTCGCGCAGCCGGGAATGGCCGTAGGCCCCGATGACCATGAGCTCGGCGCCAGTGTCGACGGCATGTTGGCGCAGAACATCGGCGATCGAGTGATTTGAACTCGGCAGTCGGTCCACAGTTACCTTCACTCCATGACGGGAGAGATAAGTCGCCACGTCCGCGCCGGGCTCCGCGCCGTGATGCCGTTCGTCCTCGATGGGGTCAACCATGACGACCCGCACCTCATCGGCACCTGAAAGGAGATCGAGCGACTCGCGCACGGCGCGCGACGCTTCCAAGCTGGCGTCCCATGCGACGAGGACGCGTTTCGGCTTCAACGTCGCAGTCGCCCCTTTGGGGACAAGCAGAAGTGGCCGCCCGGACGAAAATAGCGCGCCCTCGATGACTTTGTCCTTGAGCGTTTGGCTCGTTAGCAAATCTGGCCCAAGGACAGTTAGATCGGCGTAACGCGCGCGCCGGCCAATGACCTCATCTGCCCAGGCATGGTCCGGGTAGTCGTCGCTCAGATCCGTCGATACTGGGCTCCCCGACAGCAATTTGGAAACGGCCGAATTCCGCTTCTCCAGCATTTCCATTTCGGCTTCCCGCTCCGCGAGCCAAGCCGGCGAAACCACCTCGGCATATGCTCCGCCAGAGGGGGGCGCCGCGATCACCAGAACAAGCACCGAGAGATGGGCATTGATTTCTTCGCACAGGCCCGTGGCAAGCTTCAGATCGTCGTCTCCCTGATCGGCCCCTGTAACCGTGAGCAATGTCTTGAATGGCATAGCGGCGACTCCTTGTTCGAGAAGTTCATGGAGGACATAGCCGTAGCCAAGTGTTCGGAAGCGTTCCTTGCGCTAGATCAAAGTGATGCCGTCTCGAGATTGATCCCGATCAACGTCTGTGCGCGCGGAACGCCTTAGCCTGACCCAAATGCTGGAGGCGGATCAAATGAGACTCGGGATGACGATGGGTTTCTTCGCGTTGACGCTGACCGCTGCGGCGGCACAGCAGATGAGCAATGGAGAGCAGGAATATCTGAACTCCTGCGCCGTCTGCCACGGCGCGGACGGCAGGGGTGACGGACCGATGGCCGACGTATTGCGCAAGCGCCCTGCGGATTTGACCACGCTCGCGAAGCGCAACGGCGGGGAGTTCCCCTACTGGCGGGTCTACGCGACGATCGACGGCCGCGGCCTCGTGCCCGAGCATGGCGAGCGCGACATGCCGATCTGGGGCAATCAATTCCTACCCGACGACGTGAAGAAATACGGCCCCTACGGTGGGGAGGCCGTCACCACGGAACGCATTCAAAACCTCGCCGGTTACGTCATGACGCTCCAGCGCTAGCACGACATGTGGAGCTGGCGAGCCGAAGGATAAGGCAACCAAAGTCAAGGCGACATGCGATGATCGTTCTGAACCAAGACGCCGTGGTCGACATGCTGAAAGACCCCGCAACTTATGGCGAGACAGGTCCGGTCGAGACGATCGAAACCCACATCTCCCGGATATTCCTTGTCGGCCAACGCGCATTCAAGATGAAGCGCGCGGTGAACCTGCCCTATGTCGATTTCTCGACGCCGGCGTTGCGGGTCACCGCGTGCGAAAAGGAAGTGGAGTTGAACTCCAGCACGGCTCCCGGTCTCTATCTCGGTGTCCACCGCATCACGCGCCAAGGAGATAGGCTTGCCCTGGATGGATCGGGCGAACTGGTCGACGCCGTTATCGAGATGGTTCGCTTCGATCAGTCGAACTTCCTCGATCGCATGGGCACTGCCGGGACGTTGACCCCCGCGTTGATGACGGGCGTGGCACGCATGATTGCGCAATACCACCGCGGCGTCGACGTGATCCATGCCGCCGGCGGATCGGCGAACATAGGCGGCGTGCTTGAAATCAATTCGGCCGGATTTGCGACAAGCCACGTGTTCGATGAAACGGAGATTGAAGCGCTCAACGCGGCGTTTCGCGCCGCCCTCGCCCGCCATGCCGGCCTGCTTGACCGGCGTGAGGCGGCGGGCCGGGTCCGCCGCTGCCATGGCGACCTGCATCTGCGCAACATCTGCGTCTTCGACGGCGAGCCTCGCCTGTTCGATTGCATCGAGTTCAACGATCAGATCGCCACCGTCGATGTCCTCTACGATCTCGCATTCCTGCTGATGGACCTGTGGCATCGCGGTTTTCCGGAGTTCGCCAATCTGGTGATGAATCGCTACCTCGACGAGGCCGACGACGAGGATGGCTTCATCCTGCTGCCGTTCTTGATGGCGGTGCGGGCGGCGGTGCGCGCTCACGTGACCGCGACGCAGGTCGAGGAGGGCAGCCAGGACTCGACGAAGCTGGTCGCCGAAGCGCGCTCCTATTTCCAACTGGCGCACGACCTGCTTGCCGAAACACCGCCCCGGCTCGTCGCGATCGGCGGTCTGAGCGGCTCAGGCAAGACGACGATCGCCGAAGCGCTTGCACCGCGGATCGGCGCGCCGCCTGGCGCCCGGATCGTGGAGAGCGACCGCATCCGCAAGGCCATGCATGGCGTGCCCGCCGAAACGAAGCTGCCAGACAAGGCCTATCGGCCCGGCGTGTCGGAACGGGTCTATCGCCAGATCGCCTGGCGTTCGGAGTTGATCCTGGCAGAAGGAGGCACCGTGGTCGCCGACGCCGTATTCGACAAACCGGCGGATCGCGACAGGATCGAGCGCGCCGCGAGCGAGGCGAATGCTCCGTTTGCGGGATTTTGGCTGGCGGCCGATCCGTCCGTGCTTTGGCGCCGGGTCAGCGAGCGCAAGGGCGGCCCGTCGGATGCCACGGTCGACATCCTGTCGCGGCAATTGCAGCGTGATGCCGGTGCATCGACGTGGCGCAAGATCGAGGCGGACCGCAAGGTGGCCGAAATCACAGCCGAGATGGTGGCGTTGATCGAAGGCACGGCTTCAACGGCAGACAGCCTCAGAAAGACAGGATGAAATAGACACTGCCGCCTAGCCGACCTCCAGCGTCGCTAGGGACAGGCCCGGCTCGTCGGCGTGATGTGCAACCGAGAAGCCGAACTCCCGGCACATTTTGAGCATCTTGCTATTTTCATTGAGGACTGTGCCCTCGATGCGGGCGATGCCTTCCGCCCTGGCATAGGCGATGAGCTGTTTCAGCAAGTCCCATCCCAGGCCATGGCCCTGCAGATCCGACCGCACCAGCAAGGCATATTCGCCGGTCCTGTGATCGGGGTCGCAGGAAAGCCGACCGATTCCGGCCAGCGCTCCGGTGTCCTTTTCCAGCGCGACGAAGGCGATATCGCGATCGTAATCCAGCTGGGTGAGCCGCTTCAGCATCTGATCCGGAAAGTTTTTCCGGAGTGACAGGAACCGTAACCGCAGGTCATCGGGCGAAATCTTGGCCAGGAACGCGGGATAGAGCGCTACGTCCGCCGGCATGATCGGTCGGATGTGGAAGGAGAGGCCGTCGGAGTGAAAATCGCGGCTCCATCCCGACGGATAGGGTCTTATCACAAGAGCCGGATTCGGCGCCGCTTCATCCAGCCGGCGCGGGTCGATTTCGATGCGGGCGTCGAGCGCAATCACACCCTCTGCGTCTGCCAGCAGCGGGTTGATGTCGAGGGACACCAGGCACGGAAAGTCGACGATCATTTGCGACAGGCCGTTCAGCGCGGCGATAATCGCGGCTCGATCGGCTGGCCTGCGATCGCGATAGCCGGCAAGCAGGCGGCCTATCCTGGTCGCATCGATCGCGTCCGCCGCCAACACGTCGTCAAGCGGCGGCAGAGCGATCGCGGTGTCGTTCACAACCTCGACAGCTGTGCCGCCGGCCCCGAACAGGATGACCGGCCCGAACATCGGGTCCACGCTCATGCCCAAAATGAGTTCCTGCGCATGCTTGCGCGCGACCATTGCTTGCACGGTGTAGCCGTCCGGCTTCGACCCCGCCGCCTTTGCGCGCAAGCGTGTCTCGATCGACCGCGCGGCCTCCGCGGCCTTCTCTGGAGTGGCAATGTCGAGAACCACGCCACCAACGTCCGACTTGTGTGAGACCACCTTCGACAGCAATTTGACGACCACTCTCTCCGAGCTTTCGAGAAGCTCGCCAGCCGCCTGCGTCACTTCCGCGACGGACCCGGCGACAATGGTTCGCGGCACCGGAATCCCGTAGGCGGCGATCGCCGCTTTTGCTTCCGGCTCTGTCAGCATGCGCCGCCCTTCGCTGGCCACCTGCCGGAAAATCGCATGCGCGGCGGCCTTGCCGTCGACCCGGTCATCACCCTGGCTCGAGGGCGTCCGCAGGAGCGCCCGCTGAGCCTGCGACCATTCGCTGAGATAGGACGCCGCGACCGCGGCGTCCTCTGGCGTCTCGAAGCAGGCGATACCGGCTTCCGTCAGGACGCGCCTGCCCTCTCGCGCGGTATGTTCGCCAAGCCAGCACGCAAGGAGCGGCTTTCCTCCGATCTCGCCCTCGTCGCCAAGCTCGGCCACCTTCCTGGCCGCGTTTGCCGAAGAACCGAGCCCAGTGGGACAGTTCATCACCAGGATGACGTCCGTCCCCGGATCCGCCGCCAAGGCTTCGAGCGCCATCCCGTAGCGCTCCGGCGCCGCGTCCCCCACGATGTCGATCGGGTTCGCATGCGACCAGGTTGGCGGCAGCACATGATCGAGCCGTGTGAGCGTCGAAGGCGCAAGTTCAGCCAGCTCGCCGCCACGATCGACGAGCTTGTCGACGGCAAGAACGCCGGCGCCGCCGCCGTTGGTGACGATGCCGACGCGTGCCCGCTCGAGCGGAGCGTGGCGCGCGATCGTCTCGGCCGCGTCGAGCAGCTCGGCGAGATCATTGATGCGCAGCACCCCTGCCCTGCGCAAGGCGGCGTCCACAATCCTCTCCGCGCCCGAAAGCGCGCCTGTGTGTGTCGCCGCCGCCCTGGCAGCCTGTTCGTGCCGGCCAGGCTTGATTGCGATGACCGGCTTGAGGCGCGCCGCCGCCCGGGCGGCCGACATGAACTTGCGCGGATTGGGTATCGTTTCGAGATACATAACAATGGCTCGCGTGTGGAAATCGCCCGCCAGCATGTCGAGGCAGTCGCCGACGTCCACGTCCGCCATGTCGCCAAGCGAGATGATCCGGGAAAAGCCGACATTGTTCTCGGCCGCCCAGTCAATCAGCGATGTAGCGATCGCGCCGGACTGCGAGATCAGCGCAATGTTCCCCGGTCGAGCCGCCATGTGGGCAAAACTTGCGTTGAGCTTCGCCGGAGGGACCATCAGCCCAACGGTGTTCGGGCCGATGATGCGCATGAACGAGGGTCGGGCGGCATCCAGCATTGCCTGGCGCAGTCCGTTCCCTTGATTGAGCCCCGCCGTGATGACGACGGCCACTCGTGTTCCCTTCTCACCCAGCTCGCGCACGATACCGGGGACGGTGTCGGGAGGGGTAACGATCACTGCCAGATCGGGAATGCCCGGCAGGTCGGCAACCCTGCCGTAGCAACGGTGGCCGGTCACCTGCGAATGTCTTGGATTGACCGGCCAAATCTCTCCCTCGAAACCGCCTTCGACAATGTTGTCAAAGACGACGCGACCGACCGAACCAGCGCGCCCGGTCGCGCCGACCACAGCGACGGATTTTGGTGAGACTGCGTATTCGAGATTTCGGATCGTCATCCCAGGAAAACTCCTTGCCGCCACATTCACTGAAGGCGCCATGCATTCATTGCGCTGGATCAAAGCGTCACCCGCCCCTTGCGGCTAGCTAAAGCGACGCTGCCGCCAGGCTGCTCATCTGGCGAAGGTCATCCGTCGAAGGAGAATCCGATGAGTTACTATTTCAGCAAAAGCCTCGACATGGCGTTCGCCGCGGCCATCGAACATGTCACCAAAAGGCTTGCCGGCAAGGGCTTCGGCATCCTGACGCGGATCGATGTCCAGCATACGATGAAGGTCAAACTGGGCGTCGACTTCAAGCCCTACATGATCCTCGGCGCCTGCAATCCGAATTTCGCATGGCGGGCGCTGCAGGCCGAGGACAAGATCGGCGCAATGCTGCCTTGCAACGTGATTGTCACCGAGATCTCGCCAGGCAAAGTCGAGATTGCCGCAGTCGATCCGGCAGCGGCGATGGGTGCCATCGAAAATCCGGCACTTGCCGCAACAGCAAAGGATGTCCGGTTGTTGCTGCAGGAATTGATCAGCAAACTTTGACGGCTGACGGCATGGACGAATCCGCACTACGGCACGCACTGCTGCTCATCGCCATAACGGGTCTGGCACTTGGGTTGGGCGTGTGGCGGAGCGGTACTGGTCCCCTCTCGCCCGACACAATCTGGACAGCGGCAACCCTGCCGGTCGTTGTCATACTCGCCATCTCCATCTTGCGAGATTTCTGGATCGGCCGCATCGGCGTCGACGCGATCGCACTGGTTTCGATGTCGGCGGCGCTGCTCTTGGGGCAAGCTCTGGCGGCGGTGGTTGTCGCCATCATGTATGCCGGCGGCACGGTGCTGGAAGACTTTGCGCGCGGCAGGGCCGAACGCAATCTCAGGGCGCTGACCGATAGGGCGCCGCGCATCGCGCATCGTAAATCCGCACAGGGCACCGAGACGGTTCCTATCGAGCAAGTGGCGGTCGGCGACGAGCTTCTGGTGCGTGCCGGCGAGTTGCTGCCGGTTGACGGAATCCTGATCGACGCTTCGGCCGTGTTGGATGAATCGACGGTCACCGGCGAGCCCCTGCCGGAGCGTCGCGGCAGCGGCGACGCATTGCGCAGCGGCACGGTCAATGCCGGTGAGGCCTTTGTCATGCGGGCCTCGGCTATTGCCGACAACAGCACTTACGCCGCGATCGTGCGCATGGTCGCGGCCGCGCAAACGGCCAAGGCGCCGTTCATACGTATGGCGGACAGGTTCGCCCTGCTGCTCCTTCCTCTCACGCTCCTGGTCGCCGGTACAGCTGGTATCTTTCGGGTGACCCGGTCCGAGCACTGGCCGTCCTGGTGGTCGCAACACCTTGTCCGCTGATCCTCGCCGCGCCTGTTGCATTCATCGGTGGCGTTTCACGCGCGGCACGCGCCGGCATTCTGATGAAAGGCGGCATGGCGCTGGAGGCACTCGCCGGGATACGCACCGCGATCTTCGACAAGACGGGGACCCTGACCCTCGGCGGCGCCGAGCTGATCGAGATCGATGTCGCCCCGGGCCAGGAAGTCGGTGAATCGCTGCGGCTGCTGGCCTCGCTTGAACAGGCTTCGCATCATGTGCTTGCGGATTCGATTGTCCGCATCGCTCGCCATAGAAACCTGGCGCTGTCCCAGCCTCATGATATCCGCGAATATAGAGGAGAGGGCCTGAGCGGTGAGGTAGACGGGGTTTCGGTCGCGGCAGGGTCGAGGTCGCTCGTCCTTGGTGACAGGCCGCTCCCTCACTGGGCCGAAGGTGGTGAAGCACGACACCGCAATGCGCAGCTGCTCAGGGTGTTTCTGGCTTTCGGAGGAAGGCTCGCCGCTATTTTCACTTTCGGAGATCAGATACGAAATGATGCACGCGACACCCTCGGGGCTTTGCGCTCGGCTGGCGTAAGCCGCATAGTCATGCTGACCGGAGACGACGGCACAGCGGCTCAGAGAGTATCAGATTTGCTCGGTCTTGATGCTGTGATTGCCGATGCGATACCGTCAGCCAAAGTCGAGACTGTCAAGGCCGAGAAGGCGACGGCGCCGACGATGATGGTCGGCGATGGCATCAACGATGCCCCTGCCCTTGCCGCTGCCACCGTGGGCATCGCGATGGGCGCTCGCGGCGGAACAGCTTCATCGGAGGCGGCCGATGTTGTAGTACTGACCGACCGACTGCGGCCTGTCGCGGAAGCGTTGCGGATCGCCAGACGTACGCGCAGAATCGCCCTGCAGAGCATTATCGTCGGCCTGTCACTCTCGGGCGCGGCAATGATCTCTGCCGCCATGGGGCACATAACGCCAGTGGCGGGAGCGCTGCTTCAGGAGGGCATAGACGTCGCCGTCATCCTCAATGCACTGCGTGCCCTTGGCGACGGGCGCTTCGAACACGATCGAGACTGGAGAATTGGGGGGTCATGACGCAGCAGAATCTGGTGGTTTGCACCAAATGCGGCGTGGTCAACCGCCTGCCGCCCAACCGAAATGGCGCCGACGGCCAATGCGGCAAGTGTGGCGCCAGACTGTTTTCGGGATCCCCACAGGATATCGACGCGGTGAACTTCGATCGTCAGATCGGACGCGGCAGCCTGCCTGTCCTCGTCGACGTCTGGGCTCCATGGTGCGGTCCCTGCAAGATGATGGCCCCGGCCTATGAAGCCGCCGCCAAGGCACTCGAACCCCACTTTCGGCTGGTCAAGCTGAATTCCGACAAAGAACAAGCCCTCGCTGCGCGGCTGGGCATTCGCGGCATCCCCACCATGATCCTGTTTCATCACCAGAAGGAAATCGGGCGCGTCTCGGGAGCGATGAGCACCAGCCAGATCGTCAGCTGGGCTCGCGGGAATATGCCGACTGCCAAAAACTGAGCCTCCCGTCGAACCGGGACCCGTTTGACCCTGATCAAGGTCGCCTCCGGCCGCTGCGGTAGGAATGACCTCGAAGGAGTTTGCCATGACCACTTTGCACGACCTCACCCCGAAATTCAAAAACATCCGCCTGCTTCTCGCTCGCGAGAAGGGTCATCCGGAAGGCGACCGCGAAGAAGGCTACGACGTGCTAGCGCCACTCACCGACGAAGGACGGCTGGACGCAGAGGAATGGAAGTCGCACCGGACGGTCTGCCGTGTCCGCCGCTTCCGGACCGGCGAAGACGATCTTGTCGGCCGCTTGCGTCGCAAGCCGAGTGGCCAATGGTATTTCGACTACGCCGAGGGCGACCGCGACGACGAGGTCGGCTTTCACTTCGGAGAGGAGCGCTTCGTTACCGGTGAGTATGTTTCCATAAACCGTAACGGAGCCATGCACACCTATCAGGTCGCTCGCGTCGAGCAACCATAGGGATTCTCTGGGAAGCTGGCCAGGCCATGCCACGCCGCATACTCATTGTCATCGGCCATCCGGACCCGTCGCCTGACCGGCTCTGCCGGGCCTTGGCTTCGGCATATGCCGAAGGCGCGGAAGGGGCCGGCCATGCCGTGCGCAAGATCGACCTGGCCTTGCTGGCGTTTCCGATGCTTCGGACAATGCAGGAGTTCGAGCACGGAACCATCCCAGACAACCTTAAGGAACCGGCGGAGGCGGTCGCGTGGGCAGAGCATGTCGTCTTTGTCTTCCCGCTTTGGCTGGGCACCATGCCGGCCATGCTCAAGGCATTCCTGGAGCAAATCATGCGGCCGGGCACGGCATTCGCCTACCCGGAAATGGGTGAGGGTTTCGCAAAATCCTTGCTGCGCGGCCGCTCCGCGCGCCTGGTCGTGACGATGGGCATGCCCACGCCGATCTATCGGATCTGGTTCCTGAGCCACGGGATTGCCGGCATGCGGCGCGGCATCCTCAACTTCGTCGGTATAAGGCCGGTGCGCGAGACCTTGTTCGGCATGGTCGCGAACGCCAGCGAAGCGAAACGGGCGAGCTGGCTCAAGCATATGCAACGGCTTGGCGAACGCGCGGCCTAGTCAGCCGGCCGATCATGGCCGCAGGACAGCGGCGCCGTTCAACCTGCCCATCCGCAAATCGTCCAGCGCCTTGTTGGCCTGCTCAAGCGTATAGACCTTTGTGCGCGTGCGCACCTGAGTCACCGCGTCACGGCGAGTAAGATTGGCACTGCCACCAATTCTCTTTCTTCCCAGAGAAGTCGGTAGGGCATCGACTGCCTGGATCGACGGGTGCTTCGAACTCAGTTCTAAGTAGTTTCCCGTAGGGACAAAACCGAATTTCGGCGTGGCCGGATCTGCGCGATTGCTGTTGTCACAAATTCACGGGACCACAGCCATGTACGCTCAAGCTTCCGCCAAGATCGAACTCTCGTCATATGTTCCCCATCAGAGCCCGGCACCCGTCTTTGAGGGCGCAACAATGCAGCCGGTCAGCTTCTTCCCGGCAGGCAGCGAGATTTACGCTCAAGGCGAAAAGGCGGGGGCTCTCTACCACGTCGAATTCGGTGCGGTCCGTGTTTATCGTCTGCTCGCCGACGGCCGCAGACAGATCAGCGCATTCCATCTGGCAGGAGAGACTTTCGGCTTCGAAGCCGACGCCACGCACCACTTCTTCGCCGAAGCGATCAACGCAACCGGCGTGCGGGTTTTTCACGCCTCTGCGGGAACCGACATGTCCCGCCAGCTCCTGCCCCTGGCTCTCAAGAGCCTTACCCGCGCGCAAGAGCACCTTCTCGTGCTCGGCCGCCAGAACGCAATCGAGCGCGTTGCTGCATTCCTGGTCGAGATGTCGGAGCGCCAAGGCGGGCTCAGGCAGGTCGAATTGCCGATGTCGCGGGTCGATATCGGCGACTATCTCGGCCTCACGATCGAAACCGTCTCGCGCGTCTTCACCCGCCTGAAGGAGAAAGGCGTGATCCGGCTGCTCAGCCTGCGCAGCGTCGAAATCCTCAAGTGGGATACGCTGCTTGCGATGGGGGAATGATGCCATGCGGCCAGTCGCCCCCGCGCATTACTCTGGACGACAATGAAAGCGAGTTGCGAACTCTGGGTGTCGACTACTTCCCGGCCGGTCCGGTTGAAACCGTCTCGATAACGCCCGGCCATGCAGCGGCCTCGCAGGCCAATAAACACCCATCTCGCGTTTGCCTGCTCCTTCTGTCGGATTGACTGGGGCGCTGATTGCATCAGAAATTGCATCCAGACGGCGCAGCCCTCAACCGGACCGGTTGAGAAAGTCGAGAGGCGGGGCAAACTCTGGGAGGACGAGGATTTGACCGGTCAGCATGCGGACAGAATTCAGGCCGCGATCGCCTCGGACGCGGCGGCAACGTCCGCGCTGGTCGCCTCCTGGCGACGATCTTCCAATTTGCATCGGCTCGATCCAGCCGACCGCAGCCCGGCTCGTTACCTGACGGAGCTGGAACTGGGACGCGCTCGCCAACGGGTCGAACCGCTCATCCGGGCTGCCCAGCCCAGTCTCGACCGGCTCTATCTTGCTGTGGGTGGCGTAGGATGCTGCGTGCTCCTGGCTGACCGCGAGGGCGTGCCGGTCGAACGGCGTGGCGCTCCGGCGGATGACGAGACTTTTCATTCCTGGGGTTTGTGGACCGGTTCTGTCTGGAACGAAGAGAGCCAAGGCACCAACGGGATCGGCACTTGTCTGGTCGAACAGCGGGTGCTGACCATCCATCGCGATCAGCATTTCCACACGCGCAACACAGGTTTGAGCTGCACCACCGCGCCGATTTACGATCACCTGGGTGATCTTGTGGCTGCGCTTGACGTGTCTTCCTGTCGAGCCGATCTGACGGAAGCCTTCGCCAATCTGATTTCGGTGGCCGTGGTCGACGCGGCGCGCCGGATCGAAGCGGAGAATTTCAAGATTGCGTTCCCCAAGGCGCGAATTCTGCTGGCGCCTGTCGGCGACAAAGGTTCCGGAGCGCTGATCGCCGTCGACGCCGACGACCTCGTTGTCGGCGCCACCCGTTCGGCTCGCCTGGCGCTTGGACTTACGCAACAATGTCTCGACAAGCCGATGCCTGCGCGCGATCTGCTCGGTTGGGCGGAGAACCGTCCTGAAGTCCTCGCCGAGGCGGAGCGCAGCGTCCTGCAGCGGGCGCTGGCGCGGGCGGACGGAAATGTCTCGGCCGCTGCCCAGGCGCTTGGCATCAGCCGTGCCACGCTGCACCGCAAGCTCAACCGCCTGGATGTTCACAGGCCTCATTGATCCTTCGAAACCACTCACGACTGTCGCAATTCTGCGACACCTCGCGGCCGCCCGCTGCATTCGACGCGGTGACAAAAGCGACGGAAATCGCAAACCTATCTTCCGAAGCGTCGCATCCCGCGACGCGCTTTGGGAGGAAGACACATGAACAAGGTTGAATTCTCACGCTCGATCAAGGCGCCCTTCGACAAACGTTACGGCAACTTCATCCGCGGCAAATGGACCGAGCCATGCTCCGGCCGCTACTTCGAGAACCGCTCGCCGGTGAACGGCCAGCTGCTATGCGAAGTGGCGCGTTCGGATGCCCACGACATCGAGGCAGCCCTGGACGCGGCACATGCTGCGAAGGACTCCTGGGCGCGCACCAGCGTGGCCGAGCGGTCGCTCATCCTCAACCGCATCGCCGACCGCATGGAAGAAAATCTCGATCTCCTTGCCCGCGCCGAAACCTGGGACAACGGCAAGCCGATCCGCGAAACGACCGCCGCCGATCTGCCTCTGGCCATCGACCATTTTCGCTATTTCGCTGGCGCGTTGCGTGGCCAGGAAGGCAGCCTTTCCCAGATCGACGACGATACAGTCGCCTATCATTTCCATGAGCCGCTCGGCGTTGTTGGCCAGATCATCCCGTGGAACTTCCCGCTCCTGATGGCGTGTTGGAAGCTTGCTCCCGCGCTTGCGGCCGGAAACTGCGTGGTGCTGAAGCCGGCCGAGCAGACGCCGGCTGCCATCTTGCTCTGGGCCGATCTTGTCGGCGATCTTTTGCCGCCAGGCGTGCTCAACATCGTCAACGGTTTTGGCCTCGAAGCCGGCAAGCCCCTCGCCTCCTCGCCGCGCATTGCCAAGATCGCCTTTACCGGCGAAACCACGACGGGCCGGCTGATCATGCAGTATGCCAGCCAGAATCTGATCCCTGTCACGCTGGAACTCGGCGGCAAGTCGCCCAACATCTTCTTCAAGGACGTCGTCGCCGAAGACGACGACTTCTTCGACAAGGCGATCGAGGGTTTCGTCATGTTCGCGCTGAATCAGGGCGAGGTCTGCACGTGCCCGAGCCGCGCGCTCATCCATGAATCGATCTACGACACCTTCATGGAACGTGCCCTCAAGCGCGTCGAGGCGATCGTGCAGGGAGACCCGCTCGATCCGGCAACGATGATCGGCGCGCAGGCATCGAGCGAGCAACTGGAGAAGATCCTGTCTTACTTCGACATCGGCCGGCAGGAAGGAGCGGAAGTGCTGACCGGCGGCGAGCAAAACCACCTTCCTGGTGATCTGGCGGGTGGCTACTACGTCAAGCCGACGGTGTTCAAGGGCAACAACAAGATGCGCATTTTCCAGGAAGAGATCTTCGGACCGGTGGTTTCGGTCACGACCTTCAAGGACGATGACGACGCGCTCGGCATTGCAAACGACACGCTCTACGGTCTCGGCGCCGGCATCTGGACACGCGATGGCAATCGTGCCTACCGCTTCGGCCGCGCGATCCAGGCCGGCCGCGTCTGGACCAACTGCTACCACGCCTATCCGGCACACGCCGCTTTCGGTGGCTACAAGCAGTCCGGCATCGGCCGTGAGACGCACAAGATGATGCTCGACCACTACCAGCAGACCAAGAACATGCTGGTCAGCTATAGCCCGAAGAAGCTCGGCTTCTTCTGATCGCCTATCTGGTTCATAGGCGCGGCTTTAGAGAGCCGCGCCTATGAGTGAAGGGTGGGGAAAGCCCATGCAAGCGAAGGTCACTGCAACGCCGGCTGCCCTCGAGCTTGTCGCCGAAATCGTTGCCGAGCATGGTCCGGTGCTGTTCCATCAATCCGGCGGCTGCTGCGACGGCTCGTCGCCCATGTGCTACCCGCGCGACGGGTTCATCGTCAGCGAGCAGGATGTGCTGCTCGGTTATATCGCCGAGATGCCGTTCTATATCGGGGCACCGCAATTCGAGGCCTGGAAGCATACCGATCTCATTATCGATGTGGTGCCTGGCCGCGGCGGCATGTTCTCGCTCGACAACGGACGCGAGAAGCGGTTCCTGACACGCTCCACGATCTGCACTGCTCGAATGTGAAGGGGACAACATCGAACTGCGCGCTCTTTGTCTCAGCGCAACGAGCATCCCGGGAATTGGATGCAACATGCCGCCTCCGAGGTGGAGAAGCGGCATGAAACGGAAACTGGACGACGATGCGACGATGGACGGGATCATGCGCGAGACGCCTGCGGCAATCCGCGTCGTTCTTCAACATGGCATGCTGTGCGTCGGCTGCCCAATTGCTTCTTTTCACACGGTTTCCGATGCGGCACGTGAACATGAGCTTGACGAGGACCAGCTCCGCCGCGATCTGGAGGTGGCCATCGACGCCCGGCGAGTGGACTGAGCATGTCGCACAAAAGTGTGCGGCCGTCTTGCGAGAACGACCTGCATAAAAACAGAACCTAAGCGCCTCGCTCAATCCGCTTCAGCGCGACGCGCGCATTAGCTCCTTGCCGCACGACCCTCGGCGATGACGAGGAGCCGATGCGGCTCGATCACGATGACCCTCTGACGGCCGCTCTTGACCAGGCCCTGATCTTCCCAGGCCGAGAGCAGCCGGCTTACCGTGTGAAGCGTGGTGCCAGTCATTTCCGCGATATCCTGGCGTGAAAGCGGGAAATCGATCATCAGCCCTTCATCGGTCTTTTTCCCCGACTGCTTGATCAGCTTGAGCAACGCATGCGCGACGCGCTGCTCCACCTGCTCGGTTGACATTTCGATGACGCGCGTGTGGGCATCCTGCAATCTTGTTCCCACCGTTTTGTAGGTACTGGCGCTGAAACTTGGAAAGCTCGTCGCGAATGTGGGCCAGAGCTGGCTTGGCCAGGCAAGCACAACACAATCGACGGCCGCGATGGCATTTGCCGGGTAGGTCGTCCGGCCCAACGCGCTGGCGATCCCCATCAATTCGCCCGGGCTGATATATCGCACGGTGACTTCATGCCCGTCCGGGGTCGATTTCACCACGCGCACATGACCGTCGAGCAGCAGGAAGAAGGAATGAGCCTCTTGCTCCTGCTCGAAAACCGGTTGGTCCCTGGCGATCCGCATGGATCTCGCCTGTCCGACAATGCGATCCAGGTCAGCGGCGGCGATCCCCTCGAACACAGACAGTCCGGCAATCAGCGATCGATCAAGGCTTGCCAACTGCCGTTCTCCCAGCTTTCAACAATGCAACGCGCTCAGGCTCCTGACCAGACTTTTGTCATGGACGACGGCCCATCGACAAGTGGAGCCTTCTGTCGCCGGAGACGGCAATTCGCTCTCTTGTTTGCGCTGCCGCAAATTCCATCCTTCAGGCCTCGATAGACAAGCCGGACAGGCTCGCCGCCTGATTTTCAAAGAGGCACATCATGGCAATTCAGCGTACGCGGCCAAGCACATATCCGGCAATCTTCTCCTACGGGTTTCGGCCCTTCTTCCTGCTGGGCTCGCTGGAAGCCGCTACCGCGATGCTTTTTTGGTTGCCCCTCTACTACGGCCAGCTCGAAACCTTCAGCGCGTTTGCGCCTGTTGATTGGCACATTCACGAATTGCTCTTCGGCTACTTGTCTGCCGTCGTGACGGGCTTCCTGCTGACTGCAATTCCGAACTGGACGGGACGACTTCCCGTTCAGGATCTTCGTCTGCTGGTGCTCGTGCTGCTCTGGATCGCGGGCAGGATCGCCGTGTCCTTTTCGGCGGAGCTCGGGTGGCTGCCGGGCGCCGTCATAGACTGCTCCTTTCTTTTGGCGGTGGTAGCCGCGGCCGCGACCGAAATCGTTGCCGGGCGAAATTGGCGGAATCTCAAGGTGCTCCTACCGGTCGCCATCCTTTTTGCCGCAAACGTCATGTTTCATGCCGAAGCGCACTATCAGGGCATCTCCGACATCAGCCGCCGCCTGGGTCTTGGAGCCGTTGCGCTCCTCATCATGATCATCGGCGGGCGCATAATCCCCAGTTTCACCCGCAATTGGCTGGTCCGCGAGAACCCCGGTCGGGTTCCCACACCATTCGGCGGATTCGATGTCGGAACGATCGCGCTGTCCGCTGTCGGGCTGGTCGCCTGGACATTTTTTCCCAATAGCATTGCAACCGGCTTTTTGCTGGTTGCCGGAGCGCTGGCAAATGCCGTTAGGATGGCCCGCTGGGCGGGTTACCGGACGCTGTCCGACCCTCTGCTTCTGATCCTGCACGTCGCGTTCGCCTTTGTGCCGATCGGGCTATTGCTTGCCGGACTGGCCGTTTTCGTTCCCGAGACGATACCTGAGATTGCCGGCATTCCTGCGTTGGCGGTTGGAGCGGTCGCCGGCATGACGCTTGCAGTCATGACCCGCGCCACCTTTGGCCACACTGGACGCGAATTGCGGGCAAGCCGGGGGACATGCGCGATTTTCATGGCCATCGTTCTTGCTGCCATCCTGCGCATCATCGCAGGTGTTGTGCCATCCTACGCAGTATTCCTTCATATCTCGGCAGCGCTCTGGGTGGCCGCTTTCGTCGGCTACACCGTCCAGTTTGGAGGCATGCTCGTGCGACCGCGCCTCAACGCGCGCCGGAAGAGTGCTTCTTGAATGGCGTGCGGCGATTTTTCGTCGAGCAATTTGAGCCAGCGCAAATCACCAGGACACCTGACGAACTAGAAGGATGCAGCGGTTGAAGCCGTGGTGAACGAAAGAAAGGACTCTCCAATGAAACTGCCCCTTATCGCTGCGGCGATCGCGTTGCTCTCCATCGCTGGCACCGCAAATGCCGAAGAACATGTCGTCCAGATGCTGAATAAGGGTGAGAAGGGCTCAATGGTCTTCCAGCCTGCTTTTGTCCGCGCCGCACCCGGCGACACGATCAAATTCGTTCCGACCGACAAATCCCACAATGCGGAAAGCATCAAGGACATGATTCCGGACGGCGCCCAGCCCTTTAAAGGCAAGCCGAATGACGAAGTAACCGTGACCCTCACCCAGGAAGGCGTCTACGGCGTGAAATGTGCCCCCCACTACGGTATGGGGATGGTAGCGCTGGTTGTAGTCGGCAAGCCGGTGAACCTTTCGGCGGCGGAGGCCGTCAAGCAGGTTGGCAAAGCCAAGACAGTTTTTGCTGAACTGTTCGCTGAAGCGAGCAAAGTCGCTTCCAACTGACTTGATTCTTCAGAGATTGCCTTCGGCAATGGCGGGCCGGAGGCATAGGCCGGGCAGATCCCGAGGAGAGATCTGTCCGGCCTTTTTTGTGCCGGCCGCGCTTTACGCCGGTCTGCCGAAACAATCCCGCTGTCCGTGAGAGTCTCGCATTAGGAAGTTTCTCAAAGCAGTTTCCACAAAACCATCAGATTTGCGCCAGCGCAAAGAAGTCCTCGTCCCAACTGCTATCTTGCTGGCATCGAAAGGTCGAAACGAAAGGGAGACTGAGATGCTTACGAGACGCGAAGCTTTGTTGGGTTCTGTTCTTGCTGCGACCGCCGTCGCAGCTGCCGGAGCAGTGCCGGCCATGGCAGCGGCCAAGGCACAGGATGTGGCCGGACTGCCTCGCGAAAAGGTGACGCTGGTCGCGCCGCCCTTGGTGCACGCTCACGATCAGGCTGCCAAGGGCGGCCCAAAGGTCGTCGAGTTCACCATGACCATCGAAGAGAAGCCGATGGTCATCGACGCCGACGGCACGCAGCTCAACGCCATGACCTATAACGGCTCCATTCCGGGGCCTCTCATGGTCGTGCACGAGGGCGATTACCTCGAGCTCACGCTGGTCAACCCCGATACCAACAGTCTCGCCCACAACATCGACTTCCATGCGGCAACCGGCGCGCTCGGCGGCGGCGAACTGACGCTGATCAACCCGGGCGAGCAGGTCACTTTACGCTTCAAGGCGACGCGGACGGGAACCTTCGTCTATCACTGCGCGCCCGGCGGAGCGATGATACCCTGGCACGTTGTGTCGGGAATGAGCGGAGCGGTAATGGTCCTGCCGCGCGACGGACTGATGGACGATAAGGGCAAGCCGGTCCGCTATGATCGCATCTACTATATCGGTGAAAACGATTTCTACATCCCACGCGACGAGCAGGGAAAGTTCAAGAAGTACGATTCGGCCGGTGATGGTTACGACGAGACGATGAAGGTCATGCGCGGCCTCATACCGACACATGTCGTGTTCAACGGCAAGGCGGGATCGCTGACAGGCGAAAACGCCATGAAGGCGAAGGTCGGCGAAACTGTTCTCATCGTCCACTCGCAAGCCAACCGCGACACACGTCCGCACCTGATCGGCGGTTATGGCGACTTTGTCTGGGAAGGCGGCAAGTTCGCCAACCCGCCTGCCAGGGACATGGAAACCTGGTTTATCCGCGGCGGGTCGGCGGGTGCCGCGCTCTACACCTTCCTGCAGCCGGGCGTCTACGCCTACGTCAATCACAACCTGATCGAGGCAGTCGAGCTCGGCGCGACCGCGCATTTCATGGTTGAAGGAAGCTGGGACGACGATCTGATGAAACAGGTCGAGGCTCCCAGGGCAATTGCCTCCTAAGAGCAGAGCGGAATCGCAGCGCAGCCCGCTTCTGGCGGATTGCGCTGCTCCCCGGGGGTGCAGCATGTCCTTCGATCCTCTCTTCACATTCGGTGTTATCGGGGCTGCCGCCTTCATCGGCCTGGGCGTCAGCCAAGCGCTCGATGGCATGTCCTCGCGCGCGGCGATTGCGGCTTCACCACGCGAGCTCGTGGCTCTGGCACCCGGTTCATTCAAACATCCGCAGCCAGGCGAATTCCTCAAGGACAACCATCCTGCCCCTGCGCCCGCCTTCACCGAAACTATCGAGGCGCCGGTGGAAATCATGAAGTTCCAGGTGAGCGCAACGGACTACGACCGTTGCGTTTCGGACGGCGCCTGCAGGCCTGCTGAGTCAAATCTTGCCGGCAACGTTCCAGCTACTGGGATCAGCTTTCTCGATGCGCTGGCCTATGCGAACTGGTTGTCGGCAAAGACGGGCGAAGTGTGGCGGCTGCCGACTGACGTGGAATGGGCCTACGCGGCGGCGGAGCGATTTCGGGCAGATATAGAAGGCGGTGAAGGCGACCCGGCCAATCCGGCAAGGCGATGGCTCACCCGCTATCGCAATGAGGCCGCGCTCGATCGCAAACCGGATCCCGAACCGCGACAAAGCGGATCCTTTGGCCTCAATTCAAAGGGCGTTGCCGATATTGCCGGCAATGTCTGGGAGTGGACATCGACCTGCTACACACACGCGCGTGTGTCCGGCGAGGTCGTAGCCAGTGTGGTCACCAATTGCGGTGTGCATGTTGTGGAAGGTTTCCACCGCACCTACATGTCGAACTTCATCCGCGATGGCAAAAGCGGCGGCTGCGCGGTCGGCACACCACCAGACAATCTGGGCTTCCGGCTTGTCCGCGACCGCGATGGCTTCCTAATGGCCGTGGTTCGTCGCCTTGGCCTGACCTGACTGCCTGCTGACGAGGAATATGAATGACATCGAAGTCAATTTTGACTGACAGGATTCGCCCTGTCACCGAACAGCCTCTGATGCGCCCCGGTGTGGATCGTGCTTCGATAGGAGCACTGGTGCGCAAATTCTATGCCAGAGTGAGAGAGGACGAGCAGCTCGGACCCATCTTCACCCGGGAGATCACTGGCGACTGGGGACCTCACCTCGAGAAGATGACCAATTTCTGGTGCTCCGTCATGTTGAAGAGCGGCGACTATCATGGACGTCCGGTGCCGGCTCACCTGAAACTGGAGGATGTCACCGAAGCCGACTTCGACACCTGGTTGGCTCTCTTCCGGGCGACGGCATCGGACCAGTTCGAGCCCGAAACCGCGGCGGTGTTCATCGAGCGGGCGGAGCGAATAGCAGCGAGCCTGAAGCTCGCCATGTTCTTTCGCCTGGATCGGGCGGCAGCGTGCAGGTAGGCCAATAGTCGGGCCGGCTGGTTGATTGTCCTGGAACCCTTGGCAGGCTGATCCCGACTTGATTTTACGCAAAGACTAGGCCCGTCGGGGGTCATAGATTCGTCGAATGATCCTCAATCTCTGCGTCGGCACGAGCGTCATCAGTCTGACGGTCCTGATTCACACCTTCGGCCTGATCGCGATCACTCACGTGATGGCGCACCTCGTGGCGCATTTTCGCATGCACGGCCGCCGCAGCCGCATCCTCGCAATGATCAGCGTCGTGATGGGGCTTTTCGCTGTCATGACAGCGGAAGTTTGGCTCTGGGCCGGAATGTACAGACTACTCGGCGTCCTCCCGGACTTCGAGACTGCGCTCTACTTCTCCACCATCACCTTTTCCACGGTCGGCTATGGCGACGTCATACCCGCCCGCGGTTGGCGTGTCCTGGCTGCTCTGGAAGGCGTGAACGGGTTTCTGCTGATCGGCTGGTCAACAGCCTATCTGATTGCGGCCGGAACCCGTATCGGTCCGTTCAAGGCGGGCGAGCACTTTTGAGTGCTAGGCCCAGCTTTGCGCTCAGACCCCCAACGAGTGCCTGCCGGTTCCGTTTCTGAAATACTTGTCGAATTTCGCCGCCACCGTCCTGACCAGCGGACGGCTTTCTTCGGGTACGATGAAGTATTCACCATCGAGCCGAAGAAGCTGGCCTGCTCCGCTGATGGCCAATCGGCTCGCCTCGCAGAGCAGCCTTTGGCCGATATTCCCGAAGCGTTCGACAAGTTCTATCGCTGAGAAAGTGAAGTTGCACATCAGGCGCTCGATGAGCCAGGCCCTCGCCTGATCATCCACACTAAGCTCAATGCCGCGCACCGTCGCCAGTTGTCCGGCATCGACAGCCTTTTCGTATTCACCAGTTGCAACAATGTTCTGGGCATAACCCTGGCGGAACCGGCTGATCGCGGAGGGCCCAAGACCGATCAGGGTTTCACATAGGTCCTCGGTGTAGCCCTGGAAATTGCGGCGGATCCTGCCGCCGCGCGCGGCAACTGCCAGCGCATCCTGCGGCTTTGCGAAATGATCCAGTCCCAGCGCCTCGTAGCCGGCATCGACAATCATTCGCGCGGCAAGCTGCGACTGCGCCAGACGTGCGGCTGAATCGGGCAGCCAGGCCTCATCGATCATCGTCTGGTGCTTCTTGAACCATGGCACATGCGCGTAGCCGAATAGGGCAAGCCGGTCCGGCGCCAGCGTCAGCGCCTGGGTGACTGTCGCGGCGACGCTCTCGCAGGTCTGATGCGGCAAACCGTAGAGCAGGTCCAGGTTGACGGATCTCACGCCCCGCGCGCGCACAGCATCAACAATGCTTTTGGTTAGCGCGAAACTCTGCTCGCGATTGATCGCCTTCTGCACTTTGGGATCAAAGTCCTGGACGCCAAGGCTCGCCCGCGTCATGCCGATTGCGGCGAAAGCATCGAGCCGCCCCTCGTCGATGTCGTTCGGGTCGATCTCGACGCTGAGACTGGCGTCATCGAGAAAGTCGAACCGATCCCGCAACGCTGTTCCGAGCATCAGGATGTCGTCCGGTTTCAGCATCGTCGGGGAGCCGCCGCCGAAATGAACGGCGCGCACCCTGCCCCGGCCACTGACAAGGCCACCGACGGTTTCGATTTCCCTGTGCAGCGAGCGCAGGAAGGTGGCCACCGGCGCATAGTGCCGTGTCTGCTTGGTATGGCAGGCGCAGAACCAGCACAGCCTGTCGCAGTAGGGGATGTGCAGATACAGCGATATCTCGTCATCGCCTTCCAGCCCATCCAGCCAGCCCCGAACGACGACTGGGTCGACGCCAGGGTGAAAGTGTGGCGCCGTTGGATAGCTCGTATACCGCGGCACGTTCTCGGCCGAGCTGTTGGCCAAGGCCATGCGGATACCGTTCGCCGTTTTCTGTTGCATGCCGCAACCTAGCCGCGCTCGTCTGTTGAAGCCTTGATTCCAATCAATGCGGACCAAAGGACAAAAGGACGCAACAATCCCACAATGCAAAGGTGATACCCTGCCAACCTTGTTGGGCTGGGCCCCACTTTGTTTTGGCTTCAGATGCGATGAACGTTCGACAGGACATCCATAGTGCCGGTATCCCTGTGCTTTGCCAGTCCTGTGAAGCGCGGCACCGTGGTTTATGTGGTGCGCTCGAACCCGATCAGCTGGTTGAGCTATCCAAGACAGCCTCAAGGCACGGCGTGTCACCGGGTGCTGAGCTGATGGGCGATGCCGAAGTCGTAGAACGCTATTCGAACGTCCTCTCCGGGGTTGTCAAACTGACAAAGAGCCTTTCGGACGGGCGCCAGCAGATCGTCGGCCTGCAGTTCGCTCCGGATTTCCTGGGGCGACCGTTCAAGTCCGAAAGTGCAATCAATGCCGAAGCGGCTACGGAAGTATTACTATGCTCGTTTCCAAGGACGGTGATCGAACGGATGATGAGGGTTTCTCCGGGATTCGAACACCGCCTGCTCAAGCAGGCTCTGAACGACCTCGATGAAGCGCGAGACTGGATGGTAGCGCTGGGGCGCAAGACAGCGTCCGAAAGGGTCGCCAGCTTCCTTCTTATGATTGCCAGGAATATAGAGCCGGCGTCCGATCCGGCAGCCAGGTCGGCCAGCTTCGACTTGCCGCTGACGCGTGCCGACATCGCTGATTTTCTCGGACTCACCATCGAGACGGTCAGCCGCCAGCTCACGCGACTGCGCACCGACGATGTGATCCGGATCGAGAGCAACCGCCATGTCACGGTGGACAGCCTCAGCCGCCTGCAACAACGCTGCGGTGACTGATCGCGCCAGCGCGGTTGGCGGAGCGCTACAAGAGTCGCTTAGTCCGATCCTTCGGAAGAATGTGCTCGCGCTCGAACGCTATATGGCGCCGCATGCTTTCGAAGAAGCCGCGCAGCATGAAGCCGACCGCTTTCGCATTCTCGATCCTCGGTCAACTCGTCCGCGTAGCATTCGTCCTCGAGGTGCTCCGCCCGACCGTCTGATGGAGGCAAGATTGGACTCAGCCAGGGTGAGAGCCGCCTCATAGGCCGGGAAGACGACCGTTTCCTCATAGCGGTGAATGGCGCGTAGCAGCGGAACGATGCTGTTGGCCACGCCAAGGCATTGCAGGCGATCGACAT
Source organism: Mesorhizobium sp. M1A.T.Ca.IN.004.03.1.1 (assembly GCF_003997555.1). NCBI lineage: Bacteria > Pseudomonadati > Pseudomonadota > Alphaproteobacteria > Hyphomicrobiales > Phyllobacteriaceae > Mesorhizobium > Mesorhizobium sp. M1A.T.Ca.IN.004.03.1.1. Next base: position 874,997 of record NZ_RZTV01000002.1, read on the forward strand.
GCGGCAGGGCGTCGGCCAATTGCTCGAGCGTATCGCAGAGCCGCAGCTTTTCCCGATGTGCCCGTCTCATCATGGCGCCCGGCACTGCTTCATCGCCGAACCCAGCGGCTTGGGACAGATGGCCGCAGTCTTGCCAAGGCGCCGTGCCGGCGTGCCTTTCCTTCCCAACGACCGCCTGCTGACCGAACTGGCATCGAGGCTGCCCAAACCGAAACGACAGGGCTTTGACCTAGATCAAGGCCGACAGTCCCCGATTGAGGAACTCATGCGGCCGTCGGCATCCGCCGGAATTCGAGATCGGGGACTTGCGATGAGATTTGGCACGGAGATCGTTCTTCTAAGCCTCTTTGCTTTTGCGGCGCTTGTGGCCGCCGGCTTCGGCGTGGACGAACCCTTTCGCCAGCATATGTGGGTCTTGTTCTTCGTCTTGGCTGGCTTCACCGCGATCCTGTTGCGCACGACGGACTTCAAGCCGGCGATCCCCGTTGACCCCGGCGCGTACATGGACGGGCCGATCCGCTACGGCGCCATCGCAACCATATTCTGGGGTGGTGTCGGGATGCTGGTCGGCGTGATTATCGCGCTGCAGCTCGCTTATCCCGACCTGAATGTCGCGCCACGGTTCAATTTCGGCCGTCTGCGCCCGCTGCACACCTCTGGTGTCGTCTTTGCCTTCGGCGGCAACGCGCTTCTGTGCACCTCCCTCTACGTGGTGCAACGGACCTGCCGCGCCCGCCTGTTCGGCGGCAATCTCGCCTGGTTCGTCTTCTGGGGTTACCAGCTCTTCATCGTCATGGCCGCGACCGGCTATCTGCTCGGCATCACCGAGAGCCGCGAATACGCCGAACCCGAATGGTATGTCGACATCTGGCTGACGATCGTCTGGGTCGCCTATCTGTTGCTCTTCCTCGGCACCGTCCTGAAGCGCAAGGAACCGCACATCTACGTCGCGAACTGGTTCTACCTGTCCTTCATCATCACCATCGCGATGCTGCACGTCGTCAACAATCTTTCGATGCCGGCCTCCTTCCTTGGATCGAAGAGCTATTCGGCTTTCTCCGGCGTCCAGGACGCGCTCACGCAATGGTGGTACGGCCACAACGCCGTCGGCTTCTTCCTCACCGCCGGCTTCCTCGGCATGATGTACTATTTCGTGCCGAAGCAGGTGAACCGGCCGGTCTACTCCTATCGCCTCTCGATCATCCACTTTTGGGCCCTGATCTTCCTCTACATCTGGGCGGGCCCCCATCACCTTCACTACACCGCCCTGCCCGACTGGGCTCAGACGCTCGGCATGGTGTTCTCGATCATGCTGTGGATGCCGTCCTGGGGCGGCATGATCAACGGCCTCATGACCCTGTCAGGCGCCTGGGACAAGATCCGCACCGATCCGATCGTGCGCATGATGGTCGCGGCCATCGCCTTCTATGGCATGTCGACCTTCGAAGGCCCAATGATGTCGATCAAGGCCGTCAACTCGCTGTCCCATTATACGGACTGGACAATCGGCCACGTCCATTCGGGCGCGCTTGGCTGGGTCGGGCTGATCTCGTTCGGCGCCATCTACTACATGGTGCCGAAGCTGTGGAACCGTCAGCGGCTCTATTCGCAGCGGCTCGTCACCTGGCACCTCTGGCTGGCGACGCTCGGAATCGTCGTCTACGCCGCGGTCATGTGGGTCTCCGGCATCATGCAGGGCCTGATGTGGCGCGAGTACGACGAGCAGGGTTTCCTCGTCTATTCCTTCGCTGAGACGGTCGCTGCCATGCACCCTTACTACGTCATGCGCGCCGCGGGCGGCGCTCTCTACCTCGCCGGCATGCTGATAATGGCATGGAACATCACCATGACCATTCTCGGCTACCAGCCCGAGGAGCAATCCCAGCCGGGCCCCACGCCCGCCCTCCAGCCTGCCGAATAGGGAGCCAGACATGGGCTTGATGGACAAACACGCGCTCATCGAGAGGAACGCCACGCTTCTTCTTGTCGGGTCTCTGCTGGTCGTGACCATTGGCGGCATCGTCGAGATCGCGCCGCTCTTCTACCTCGATAACACGATCGAGAAGGTCGAAGGCATGCGGCCTTACTCGCCGCTAGAGCTTGCGGGACGCGACATCTATGTCCGCGAAGGCTGCTACCTCTGCCACAGCCAGATGATCCGGCCGTTCAGGGACGAGGTCGAGCGCTACGGCCACTACAGCCTAGCCGCTGAGTCGATGTACGACCACCCGTTCCAATGGGGTTCCAAGCGCACCGGACCGGACCTTGCCCGCGTCGGCGACCGCTACTCCAACAGCTGGCACGTCCAGCACCTTGCCGACCCCCGCTCGGTGGTGCCGGAATCGATCATGCCCGGCTACGCCTTCCTGAAGGACACGCCGATCGACGTGAAGGACTTCTCCACGCATCTGGTCGCGAACCGGCGCGTCGGCGTTCCCTATACCGACGACATGATTGCCAACTCCAATGCGGACCTGATGGCGCAGGCCGATCCCAGCGCCGATACGTCGGGCCTGGAAGCGCGCTATCCCAAGGCCAAGATCGGCGACTTCGACGGCAATCCGCAGCAGGTTACTGAGATGGATGCGCTCGTCGCATATCTGCAAATGCTCGGCACGCTGGTCGACTTCAAGACCTATGACGAAGCCGCCGGCTATCGCTGAGGAGAGTGACCGATGGACTACAATTTGATGCGGGAGTTTGCCGACAGCTGGGGCCTGCTCGCCATGGCGCTGTTCTTCGTCGGCTGCGTTGCCTTCGCGCTCCGCCCCGGCGGCAAGGCCCACGCCGACCAGGCCGCACAGATTCCACTCAAGGACGGCTGATCATGAGCAGCGAGCATATCGACGAAATCTCGGGCATCGCGACGACCGGTCACGAATGGGACGGGATCAGGGAACTCAACAATCCGCTGCCGCGCTGGTGGGTGATCACCTTCTACATCACCATCGCGTGGGCGCTCGCCTACACGATCGCCTATCCGGCGTGGCCGATGATCAGCTCTGCCACCCAAGGCGTTCTGGGCTTCTCCAGCCGCAACGACGTCAAGAACGAGATGGCCGCCGCCGAGACGGCCAAGGCTCAGTATGTCGCGGCGATCCAGGCCAAGAGCGTCTCCGAGATCGCCGCCGATAACGCGTTGCGCGAGTTCGCCGTCGCCGCGGGCGGCGCTGCGTTCAGGGTCAACTGCGTGCAATGCCACGGCTCCGGCGCGCAAGGGTCGACAGGGTTTCCGAACCTCAACGACGACGATTGGCTATGGGGTGGAAAGACCGACCAGATCCAGCAGACGATCACGCACGGCATTCGCTTCGCCACCGATGCCGATACTCGCCAGTCGGAGATGACCGCCTTCGCCGATGTGCTGAAGCCTGACCAGATCGCTGAGGTCAGCGCCTATGTCGCCAGCCTCTCGGGCCCTGTCCAGGACAAGAACCTGGTCGGCCCCGGCGCCAAGGTCTTCGGCGACAATTGCGCCGCGTGCCATGGCGAGAATGCAAAGGGCAACCGGGAGCTTGGAGCGCCCGACCTTACCGACGCCATCTGGCTTTATGGGTCCAGCGAGGCGGCGATCGCGGCGCAGGTCCGCACGCCGCATAACGGGGTGATGCCTGCCTGGGGCGGGCGCCTCGGCGAGACGACGGTCAAGGAACTGGCGGTCTATGTTCATTCACTTGGCGGCGGAGAATAGGAAGCGGGGCCTATTCTCGGCCCTCGGCCGTGCAAGCGACGAGGCCCGGCCGAGCCGGGCCTCGACCTGTTCCATCGGCGGTTTTTGACCTGGGTCAACGCGCTGCGATGAGACCTCCGGCAAGACTGCCCGATGAGAGCGGCTCCGTACTTTGCCGCCGTTGGAGATGCATGTGCTCGACCAGACGCAGGTAGAACGGCTCGAGGCCGAAGCGGTGAATTCCGCGAAGACCCGCCAGCCTCTCTACGCCGCGCGCAAGAAGATCTTTCCGAAGCGCGCCTCGGGCCGTTTCCGCCAGTTCAAGTGGCTGGTGATGGCGATCACGCTCGGCATCTATTACCTGACGCCGTGGCTGCGCTGGGATCGCGGCTCCTTCGCTCCTGATCAGGCTGTGCTTGTCGATCTGGCGAACCGCCGCTTCTACTTCTTCTTCATCGAGATCTGGCCGCAGGAATTCTACTACGTCGCCGGCCTCCTCATGATGGCGGGCGTCGGCCTGTTCCTGGTCACGTCCACGGTCGGGCGAGCCTGGTGCGGCTACGCCTGCCCGCAGACCGTTTGGGTTGACCTGTTCCTCGTCGTCGAGCGCGCGATCGAAGGCGACCGCAATGCCCGCATGAAATTGGACGCCGCTCCCTGGACGGCGCGCAAGCTGTTCCTGCGTTCCATCAAGTACGTCATCTGGCTGGCCATAGGCATGGCCACCGGCGGCGCTTGGATCTTCTACTTCGCCGATGCGCCGACATTGCTCATCGAAGTCGTGACCGGCACGGCGGCGCCCGTCGCCTATGTCACGATCGCCGTTCTGACAGGCACCACCTATGTGTTCGGCGGGCTGATGCGCGAGCAGGTTTGCACCTACATGTGCCCGTGGCCGCGCATACAGGCCGCCATGCTCGACGAGAACTCGTTGACCGTGACCTATAACGACTGGCGCGGCGAACCGCGCTCGCGTCACGCCAAGAAGGCACTGGCCGCCGGACAGCTGGTCGGCGATTGCGTCGACTGCAACGCCTGCGTCGCCGTCTGCCCGATGGGCATCGATATCCGCGACGGCCAGCAACTGGAATGCATCACCTGCGCGCTCTGCATCGACGCTTGCGACGGTGTCATGGACAAGCTCGGCCGCGAACGCGGCTTGATCTCCTACGCGACGCTGGCGGACTACAACGCCGACATGGCGGTGGCGACCGCCGGCGGCACCAGTCCGGTCAATCCGGCGCTGGTGAGAACGCCGAGCGGCAGCTTCGCCGACGGATTGGCGCATTTCCAGCTGAGCAAGATCTTCCGCCTGCGCACCTACATCTATCTGGGCGCCTGGTCGGCGATCGGGCTTGTCCTCGTCTATTCGCTGCTGACCCGCGAGCGGCTGGAGCTGAATGTCCTTCATGACCGCAATCCTCAGTTCGTGACGCTTTCGGACGGCTCGATCCGCAACGGCTACACCGTCAAGCTGCTCAACATGATCCCCGAGCCGAGAACGATCGAGGTTACGTTGCAAGGGCTGGACGGCGGCGAGATGAGCATCGTCGGCATCGACCAGCCCTCGAGCCGCACATTTGCCGTCGCGGTCGAGCCCGACAGGTTGAATGTCCTCAAGGTCTTCGTCCGCCAACCAACCGAGCTGATCAAAGCGCCCGTGCAGAGCTTCGAATTCCGGATCGCGGACAAGGCGAGTTCCGAATCCGCCCAGTACACCGCCAGTTTCAACGCACCCGAGAACCGCAAATGAGCACCGATACACGAAAGCCGCGCGAGTTCACCGGCAGGCACATGCTGGCCTCCATCCTCACCTTTTTTGCGGTCGTCATCGGCGTGAACCTCACCATGGCAACTCTCGCCCGCCGGAGTTGGACCGGTCTGGTCGTCGAGAACACCTATGTTGCCAGCCAGCAGTTCAACAAGCGGGCCAGGGAAGGACGCGCGCAAGCCGCGCTCGGCTGGAAAGGCAAGTTGACCATCGCCCCCGGCGAGGTCCGCTACAGCCTTGCCGATACACGGGGAAATCCGGTGCCGCTCCACGGCGTCAAGGTCTTGTTCCGGCATCCGGCTTACGAGACCGAGGACGAGGCTTTGACGCTCGCCGCGGCCACGGGCGGCATTCCTTCGAAAACGGGGGAATTTGCCGCCCGGCACACACCGAAGGACGGCGTCTGGATCGTCGAGATCGATGCCGACGCCGGGCTGACATTGCCGTTTCGCGATGTTCGTCGCCTCATAATCTCGAAGGGAGCCCTGCAATGAGCTGCTGCGCACCGGGTGCCGAAATGACGTTGGATATCGCCGATGCGGCGTCTGCTTCGCCCTCGAGTGACGAGATCAGGCTTGCCAGCCGCAACCTCGGCGGCGACATTCACCAGACCGAGCTATCGGTGCCGGCGGTCCATTGCGGGGCCTGCATCCAGACGATTGAAGCCGCCCTTGCAAAGATCGAGAACGTCGACTCCGCGCGCGTCAACCTGTCGACGAAACGCGTAACGGTTCGCTGGCATGGCGGCAGGGTCCCACCTTTCTTTGCCGTGCTTGGCCGGCTCGGCTATCAGGCACATCTTTTCGACCCCGAGACGCACGAGAAGGACAAGGCCCTCTCGGAACTGATCCGAGCAGTCGCGGTCGCCGGCTTCGCCGCGGGCAACATCATGCTTTTGTCCGTCTCGGTCTGGTCCGGCGCCGAGGGCCCGACGCGGGACCTGTTCCACTGGCTGTCGGCCCTGATCGCCATCCCTGCCCTGGTCTTCGCCGGCGCTATCTACTTCCGCTCTGCGGCGAACGCCTTGCGTCACGGCCGCATGAACATGGACGTGCCGATAGCGGTGGGCGTGTCGCTTGCCTATGCGATGAGCCTCTACGAAACCGTAACCCACGGTGAGCACGCCTATTTCGATGCCTCGACATCGCTGCTCTTCTTCCTGCTGATCGGCCGCACGCTGGATCACGTCATGCGGGAACGGGCGCGGACGGCCGTCAGCGGCCTGTCGCGCCTTGCGGCACGGGGATCGGTGGTCCTGCGCGACGACGGCACGCGCGACTACGTGCCGGTCGCCGAGCTGCAGCCGGGAATGCGCCTGCTTATCGCGGCTGGAGAGCGGATACCGGTGGACGGCGCCATAGTCAGCGGCAATTCCGACCTCGACTACGCGCTCGTGTCGGGTGAAAGCAGGCCGAAATCCGTCAGCGCCGGAACCCGTGTCCAGGCCGGAACACTCAACCTCACCGGCCCGCTGACGATGCAGGCGACCGCCGCCGCGAAGGATTCCTTCCTGGCGGAAATGGTCCGGTTGATGGAAGCCGCGGAAGGCGGGCGCTCGCAATACCGAAGGATTGCCGACCGGGTATCGGCGCTTTATGCGCCGGTGGTCCATATCGCGGCTTTCGCGACCTTCATTGGCTGGATGGTGGCATCCGGTGATTGGCACCGAGCCATGACCATCGCCATCGCCGTGCTCATCATCACCTGCCCCTGCGCCCTCGGTCTCGCGGTGCCGATCGTGCAGGTCGTGGCGGCCCGGCGCCTTTTCGAGGCCGGGATCATGGTCAAGGACGGCTCCGCCATGGAGCGCCTGGCCGCAGTCGATGCGGCTGTCTTTGACAAGACCGGAACACTCACCCTGGGTCAGCCGCGCCTCACCAATGCATCATCGATCGATCCGACCATGCTGGCGATGGCGGCCGGCATGGCCGCGCAGTCGCGTCATCCGTTCTCAAAGGCCCTGGCGATCCACGCCGGCTTTTGCGGCCAACCCGAGCTTGTCTCGGTGCGGGAAGAACCCGGCTTCGGCATCGAGGCCGAAGCCGGCGGCGACATCTGGCGCCTTGGCCGGCGCGGCTGGGCCGGATGGAAGGCCCGGACCGGAGGTGAAGGCAAGCTCGGCGGTTATGGCAGAACTGTCCTGTCAAGAAACGGCACGATCGTCGCGTGCTTTGCCTTCGAGGACGCGCCTCGGTCCGATGCCAATGCGGCTATCGAGAGCTTGAAGCGCGCCGGCGTGTCGGTCGAAATGCTCTCCGGCGATACGGAGAGAGCCTGCGGCGAGGTTGCCAGCTCACTGGGCATCGACAGCTTTGTGCCGGCGCTGCTTCCTTCGGGCAAGGTCCATTGGATCGAGACGCTGGCCCGCGCCGGCCACAAGGTTTTGATGGTCGGCGACGGACTCAACGACACGCCCGCGCTTGGGGCGGCGCATGTGTCCATGGCGCCTGCCACCGCGGCCGACGTCGGCCGCAAGGCGGCCGACTTCGTCTTCCTGCGCGAAAGCCTACTGGCGGTGCCGCTTGCCTTGGATCTGTCGCGCAAGGCAGGCCGGCTCATCCGCCAAAACATCGCAATCGCGATCGTCTACAATGCCTTTGCCGTGCCGATCGCCATCCTGGGATATGTGACGCCGCTGATCGCAGCCATCGCAATGTCAGCGTCCTCGCTGATCGTGATCGCGAACGCGATGCGGCTGAGAGGAGCCGCGACGACGGCCGCTCCCCAGCAACGTGAGCGTCGTCAGCACCGCACCGACATCGTGGAAGCGGCCCGTTGATGACTACGCTCGCCTATCTCATTCCTGTGGCCCTCTTCCTGGGCGCGCTCGGCCTGTCGGGCTTCCTGTGGGCGCTACGCAGCGGACAGTACGAGGACCTTGATGGGGCTGCCGAGCGGATCCTGATCGACCCGGACGACATCGAGAACGAAATCGCGCGCCGAAAATGAGGCAGATCAAGGCGCAGCCCGCCTGGAAGCCTCTAAACGTGCGAGAAACGATGGAGGCGTACATGCAGGCCAGTGCCATAATGACAACCCCGGTGATCACGATCGACGCGGCAACCCCCGTCGCCGGCGCAGTCGAACTGATGCTGTCTAAGAAGATCAGCTGTCTGCCGGTCGTCGGCGCTGACGGAACGCTGGCCGGCATGGTCAGCGAAGGCGACTTCCTGCGTCGAGCGGAGCTTGGCACCCAGCGCGCCCGCGCACGCTGGCTGCAGTTCCTCCTAGGCCCCGGCAAGATCGCAGACGAATATGTTCGCGCCAACGGACGGCGGGTCGACGAGGTGATGACAACGGATGTCGTCTCGGCGTCGCCTCGTGCCTCGCTCGCCGAAATCGTTGAACTGATGACCCGCCACAACATCAAGAACGTTCCGATCGTCGAAGCTGGCGAGATTCTCGGCATCATCACGCGCTCGGACCTCTTGCGCGCTTTGGCTCGTGTCCTGCCGAAATCGGGCGCGACGACCGCCGATGACGAGTTGATCCGCAGGAGCGTCGTCGCTGAATTGCAGAGCCAATCCTGGAGTGGTGGCGACTTGATCGGCGTGACGGTGGACAACGGGGCTGTCGAATTGAATGGCGCGATCTTAGACGAGCGCCAGCGCAAGGCGGCGGTCGTGGCGGCCGAAAACGTCGCCGGCGTGAAGGCGGTCAAGGACAGCCTGTTCTGTGCGGAACCGTTTTCGGTGGTGCTTATCTCCTAGAACGACGCCTGCCGGAGCCACACCGCGGTTCCGGTTCTGCCGGGGCTAGGTGGCCGCCAAGGGGATCAGTGGTCCGAGAAGCAAGACGGCGAATGCAATCAGCGCTGCGCCAGCAACCCAGTCAACCGTGGTTCGGCCCCCGCTGAACCTGCTGCCAAGCAGGATCCAAAAGGTTCCCGTGACAGCCGTGGTCGCCAGCAGCACGACCCAGTACACACCCAGCGCCTGGGGCTTGGCGTCCGTCGGCACCATTGCCAGGCAATAGATGAATCCCTTCGGATTGATGGCACTTGTCGCGAAAACTGTAATGGCGTCGGCCTTTTTGGATGTGTTGGCGCCAACGCCAGACATGAGACGCAGGCCAAGAACAACCAGCAATCCGGCTGCAACCAGCTCGATCCTCAGGACGGCGCCGGGCGACACCAAAGGACGAAGCGAAAACCAGCAGGCGGATGCGACCCCGTACCCGCATGCCTGGGCGATCAACAGGGCGATCGCTTTCTCTCGCTTGACCGCTCCCACCATCAAAAGTGCATTGGTCGGCCCCGGCGCGGCAAAAAGCAGAAATGCTTCAAGAAGATGGAGACTGTTCAAGCTGTTTCGTCCCGTGGATGTCGACCTATTGATCGCGGAGGTCTCGCTTACAGTTGACTCTCGTCAGACCATGATCGTCAATCCCAGTGCTCTGTGACGAGTTGGTTCCTGTTCAAGATTTTGCCCGTTGGCCATCCGTCAGTTCGACAGGAGGCGGCAGATGCCGCTCTCGTCGATCAGCGAGCGCGTGACACCGCCAAAAGCCCATTCCCTCAGTCGGCTGTGACCATAGGCCCCTGAAACGATCAGGTCGGCATGGATCGAGAGCGCAAAAGTCACGAGCTTGCCGCCGTCCGCGTCGCCTATGATCACCTCGCTTCGTGCGGTGATGCCGTGCTGCTCCAAGAAAACAACGATGTCGGCGAGGCTGTTTCGAACATCCTCTCCGAAGTCGGATTCCATGGTGGCGACGACCACCTCGTTTGCTTTAGCCAGGAGGGGCAAGGCATCAGACAGGGCCCTACGTGCTTCCCGGCTGTCCTTCCAGGCGACAAGGGCAGTCTTGCTCAAAAAATGCTCGGCATTGGCCGCAGTGACCAGTACAGGCCGGCCTGCGCCGAGCACAACGCTCGCGATATCAACCTCCCGGTAGACATTCTCCCCGCCATCCGCTGTTACGATGAGATCGGCTGAACGAGCTGCCAAGCCCAGAGCGCGCGTCGGGCCGCATACGTGTTGTCTCCATTCGCTGCTGACCGAGGGCGGGACAAGCTTCTCGAATAGCTCGCGCAATTCGGCGAGACGTTTCTCGATCTCGAGGCGCTGGATCTGCATCACCTTGCCTTCGTGGACCATGCCTTCCCCCGTTGCGACCAACGGCGGAACGTCGGCGGCAGCGAGGCCGATCAGGTGAGCATCGAAGCGCTGCGCGAGCTCTGTTGCCAGATTGAGGATCGCCGCCGGGTTTGCATCAACGGCTAGGTTGACGACCATCGTTTTGTAGGACATTCGGGCACCTCGCCTGGAAGCGGAATACATCGTCATTTGCATACTGCGAAGGAACCGCGCCTTGATACCGATCAAATGCTCAAAGCAGCCTGTTTGGCGAGCAGGCGGATGAGTGCTACATCATCCATCGTTGCTCTTCCCCGATCCGGAGTTCGCTTGTGAGCAAGAAGGGGCAAGCTTCGCCCGAAACTGTGGCAAAAGCGGCCCAGCTGGCAGGCAGTCGACTGCAACACGACAATATGCCGGAACATGAGCTTCTTGCGCTGATGTTCGATCAGGCTCCAGGTTTCATGACCTTGCTCAGCGAGCCTGGTCACGTTTTCCAGTTGACCAATGCGGCTTACCAGCGACTGATCGGTCAGCGGCAAGTTATCGGCAAGCCGGTGCGCGAGGCGTTGCCGGAGCTCGAGGGCCAGGGCTTCTTCGAATTGCTCGATCGTGTCAGCGAAACCGGCGAGCCTTATGTGGGCCGCAATGCCAAAATCGTCCTACGCAACGCCGAGACGGGTATGGCGGAAGAACGCATCCTGGACTTCGTCAATCAACCCATTAGAGCCAAGGATGGCCGCATCAGCGCTATCTTCGTACAGGGCACGGATGTCAGCGACCTGTCGTTTGCCAACGCTTCACTGCAATTACGCGAGGATCACCTGCGTTCGATCCTGGCGACGGTGCCCGATGCAATGGTCGTCATCGACGAAAGCGCCCTGATCCAATCTTTCAGTACGGCGGCCGAGACGTTGTTCGGCTACAAGGCCAGCGAAGTCATCGGTCAAAACGTCAAGTTGCTGATGCCCTCGCCCTACCGGGAGGAGCATGACGGGTATATGCAGCGTTACCTGATGACGGGAGAGCGCCGCATCATCGGGCTGGGCCGTACGGTGACCGGGATGCGCAAGGACGGATCGACCTTTCCCATGGAGCTCTCCGTGGGCGAAATGCACCCCGGAACGGGTCGCTTCTTCACCGGTTTCTGCCGCGACCTGACGGAACGCCACAGAGCCGAAGCGAGGATTCAGGAGCAGCAGCAGGAACTGCTTCATATGGCGCGGTTCACCGCACTCGGGGAAATGGCTTCGACACTGGCGCACGAGATAAACCAGCCGCTGACGGCGATCACGAACTATCTCAAAGGCAGCCGCCGCCTGCTCGAAAAGAGCAAAGACGACAATGCCGTCATGTTGGAGGAGGCTGTCGAAAAGGCCGCCGAGCAGGCCTTGCGCGCCGGGGATGTCATCCGTCGTCTCAGGGATTTTGTCGCTAGGGGCGAAAGCGAGCGTCAGGTCGAACGTCTGCCGGCGCTGATCGAGGATGCCTCGTCGCTGGCTTTGGTTGGTGCGAGAGAGGCGGACGTGCGAGTCACTTACGATCTCGATCCGGGGGCCGAGCTTGTTTTGACCGACCGTATCCAAATCCAGCAGGTGCTGCTGAATCTGATGAGAAATGCCGTGGAAGCCATGCAGGGGCAGCCGCGCCGCGAGCTGCGTATCGTCACCGTAGCGCGGCACGACGGCATGACGGAAGTTAGCGTTATCGACACTGGTCCGGGCTTGCCCCCTGAGGTCTCAGCTCAGCTCTTCCAGCCTTTCGTCACCACCAAGAAGCAGGGCATGGGCGTCGGCCTGTCCATTTGCCGGACTATCGTTGAGTCCCATGGTGGTCATATCTGGGCAGAGTCGGCAGCCGGCGGTGGGACCGCATTTCGGTTCACTTTGCGCGCCGTGGAAAGGGAAGAGGTCGCCAATGGCCAGTGATGTCGTGCATGTGGTCGATGATGACGTCGACGTCCGCAAGTCTCTGGGCTTCCTTCTTGCGACAGCCGACTTTGCGGTGCGCCTCTATGAATCGGCAACAGCATTCCTGGCAACAGAGCCGAAGGAGGTCGACGGCTGCATCGTCACCGACGTGCGCATGCCGGGCATCGACGGCATAGAATTCCTGCGGCAGTTGAAGGCTCGCGGCCATGCCGTGCCGGTCATCGTCATGACCGGGCACGCGGACGTGGCGCTGGCAGTACAAGCGATGAAGGAAGGAGCGGCCGATTTCATCGAGAAGCCATTCGACGACCAGGTGCTGATCGGCGCAATTCGCTCGGCGGTCGATAACCGTAACCGCGGGGTGGCGTCACACCCGCAAGCCGCCGACATTCGGAAAAATCTGTCCACGCTCTCGGATCGGGAACGTCAGGTGCTGGACGGTCTCGTTTCGGGTTTGCCGAATAAGACGATAGCCTACGATCTTGGGATCAGTCCGCGCACGGTCGAAATCCATCGCGCGAATCTCATGAGCAAGATGGGCGCCGGCAGTCTTTCGCATCTGGTGCGTATGGCTTTGATCGCCGATCCCAAGGGCTGAAAAGGCGTTGCGCGAGGGCAAGCACTTTGGTTGCGGAAAGCCGAACTGAAAACCGTTCCATACCTTCGGAATTGCTCTACGAGGGGTTCTGACAATCCTCTTGACCTCTTTCCAGATGCCAGGCGCGCCAATGTGTCGGCCGGATATCGACCCGGATGCCGGTAACGGCATGCCGCCATCCCTCGCGCCCTTTTTCGCACGGAAATACAAGCGCGTGTAGGCCCTCCTCGTCCAGAACGGCTAGTTCGAGGCTGCGGCCAAACGGAGCGCTTGCGATTGGATTCCACATCCGGTCAGCGTGGGCCGAAAGGTGGCCCGGCGCTTTGATTTGGATCAGTTTTGGCGCGGCCTACGCCTAGAATCTGCGCATCTCAGACGACCAGGCGCCCTGCAATTTGACACAGCTCAAAGCGGCGCCCTTTCCTCGTTCGTAGTTTGGGTCCAGCGGATCGAACCGTCGCACCCACGGCGCGCCTCCTGAACAGGAAACTTACACATGAACTACCAGCGGTTCTTCGAAGACGCGACCGACCAGCTCCACGCCGAGCGGCGCTACCGCGTTTTCGCCGACCTCGAGCGCATCGTGGGCAAGTTTCCACGCGCCATCTGGCGCTCCAACGGTCGCGCCCAGGAAATCACCGTCTGGTGCTCCAACGACTATCTCGGCATGGGCCAGAATCCGGACGTCATCGCCGCCTTCCAGAACGCGGCGGGCCGGATGGGCTCGGGCGCTGGCGGCACCCGCAACATTTCCGGCACGTCCAACCCGCTGGTCGAGCTGGAGCATGAGCTCGCCGACCTGCACGACAAAGAGGCGGCGCTGGTCTTCACCTCCGGTTTCGTTTCCAACGAAGCCTCGATCTCGACCATCGCCAGGCTCTTGCCCAACTGCCTGCTCATCTCGGACGAGTTGAACCATGCCTCGATGATCGAGGGCGTGCGCCGCTCCGGGGCCGAAAAGAAGATCTTTCGCCACAACGACGTTGCGCATCTGGAAAGCCTGCTGCAGGCGGCAGGACGCGAGCGCGCCAAGCTGATCGTCTTCGAAAGCGTCTATTCGATGGACGGCGACATCGCGCCG
>NZ_RZTV01000291.1:0-274 GCF_003997555.1 Mesorhizobium sp. M1A.T.Ca.IN.004.03.1.1
ATTGACCCAGGGAGCCAAGGCGTTATTCAGGCAGTAGACGACTTCGTATGGAATTTCGTTCGTGGTGCTGCCCGCAAGGTAAGACTGTACGCGGCGCATCAGACCAGCGAATTGCATTACGATAGCGCGGTCATATTGGGAAGCTCCCGCCAGGACGTGATCGATCGCCGCGATAAGGTGCTCGGTAAAGTCGTGCAGCCTGCGGTCGAAAAATGTGGAATCGTTGAGAAGGCGAAGGCTCTGCCTGATAAGGCTGAGATCAATGCGAGGCCGC
>NZ_RZTV01000292.1:0-274 GCF_003997555.1 Mesorhizobium sp. M1A.T.Ca.IN.004.03.1.1
GTCGTGGTGGGGTGCGGGGCTTGGCTACAGTTATGCGATGAAATCTAATTCCCTTTTTGCCGGGCAAACACACGATGTCACGGAAATGTCACCATTGATTTTGGAGATGTCCGGTAGGTCCACGTTGGCCATTGGATCGGCAGGAAGCGAACGCATACTTGGTTCGCTGACTTATCTGCTGTTCCTGAAGCTTGGGCTTGGGTTCAAGGAAGACATGGCGGATTTGCTTGCGAAGCCCCGAGTGTTTCCGAAGGACGGCAAGCTGCGAATGCAC
>NZ_RZTV01000293.1:0-274 GCF_003997555.1 Mesorhizobium sp. M1A.T.Ca.IN.004.03.1.1
GGCCGCTATTGGAGCCTCTGCAATTCAAGTCAAAAGTGCGGGCTGAACAAGGCCACGCGTGACTTCCAAAATGAAGGCCGCTTGCTTAGCGGCCTTTCCGGTTTAGGCCGTCTCGGCTCATTACGCTTTCGATGTTCCACCTGTAGGCGATCCGAAGTATTGCCTCTTTCGCACCATCCGCTGAGTTAATCTTATGGTCCTAATGCGGTCGTCCGGTAGGTGCGGGCCAAATAATCCGCGCTGGTTAATTGTGAAATTGTGCGTTATCGAACAA
>NZ_RZTV01000294.1:0-274 GCF_003997555.1 Mesorhizobium sp. M1A.T.Ca.IN.004.03.1.1
CTCCAGCGTCGTCACGCCGAAGACGTGCTTTAGCGGGATGGCCGGCGCCGGTCCGCGATACATGCGTGTCGTCTCGAATACCGGTTGAAGGCCTATGCCTTCGGCAAGCGCGACCGCCTCGTGGTTCTCTGCGGGAATGTCGATGAAGACCGCAGCCCCTTTTGCCTCGGGGATCAATTCGGCAAGCAGCGCCGCGGCGCTATCGGCATCGTTGGCAAAGAGCGGGCCGATCTTGTAGCCCTCGTAGCAGCGGCGGATCGTGCCGTAACCGCGG
>NZ_RZTV01000295.1:0-274 GCF_003997555.1 Mesorhizobium sp. M1A.T.Ca.IN.004.03.1.1
GTCGGGGTGCTTCAGGCGCACGTACGCGTTCGCCATGTAGCCGACCTCGACCGCCTGGGTCGCCGTACCCGCCCCCGGCAGATGGGCGTCGATCACCCAGTCCCCGTACTGCTGCTGCATCTCCTCCACCCCGGAGTAACCCTGGATGTGGCCGTCGCCGGTGGGGCGCAGCGCGACCATCCCGGCGGCGTACTGCCGGCTGAGCGACGCGTGCACGTCACCGTGCACCACGGCCCTGGCCCACTCGGTGAAGATGTCGACGTCGTTGCCGGCG
>NZ_RZTV01000296.1:0-274 GCF_003997555.1 Mesorhizobium sp. M1A.T.Ca.IN.004.03.1.1
CCAGAGTCTTATTAAATCTAAGGAAGTACTGACGGTTCGGATCCTTCACATTAGGTCGATTGCTCGGCTTGGGCCTCCAGAAACAGCTGGACAAATAAAGCATCCATCGCTGGCCCGTCGTAGGAAGCCCAAGAACCAAGCCATGGCGCAGCCTGTCATAGCCGTCGACGCCCTAGTGACCAAGGCGATCGCCGCGATCCGCTGCCCGACCATGAGCACACTGCGGACCGCGCAAGCCGGAGCGCGGCCGTCAATAGAGCACGCCGCAATACGC
>NZ_RZTV01000297.1:0-274 GCF_003997555.1 Mesorhizobium sp. M1A.T.Ca.IN.004.03.1.1
TGGAAGGAGTAAAGCGAATTCGAGCCTGATTATCAAGATCGATTACCCGGTCTACCTTGTCTCCATCGCGCCAAGGTGGCGCCAAATGGAGATCGAGATGTCTGATAAGACCGAATTCAACCCCTCAAATACCCTCAAGGGCAAACGCGTCCTGATCGTCGGCGGCACGTCAGGTATCGGCCTTGCGGCGGCCATCGAAGCAAAAGGCGCAGGCGCACGCGTCACGGTGCTCGGCTCCGACCATGAGCGCTCCCGGACTATTGCCGCGAAGCAT
>NZ_RZTV01000298.1:0-274 GCF_003997555.1 Mesorhizobium sp. M1A.T.Ca.IN.004.03.1.1
CGAATTTTAAAGGGCGTAATGTCGGGTTTTTTAATGGGGCTCCGCCCCTTTTCAAAAATCCTGTCTGTTCGTATTTTTCCCATATGCACAGGTTCATGACGGATACGACGGTGAAAGAATGAAAAAAATCGGTTAATAAATATGACCCAAATAGGCTTTGGCGTAAAGGTCTACAAAAACGTCCACAAAGGGTAAAAAATGGCAAAAAACAACCTTTCAACCCAAAACTCAAAAAGTATAAATTGTAGAGGTTTCAAATTGAAATATGTTTTAT
>NZ_RZTV01000299.1:0-274 GCF_003997555.1 Mesorhizobium sp. M1A.T.Ca.IN.004.03.1.1
GCAAGGTGTCGGGGCGAACACGCGACGGGCAGATCTGGACGCCATTCACCACGGCTGAGGGACTTCTGGCCAAGCACACTGGCAAGGGCGAGTTTGATGCGCCCGCCGCCGCCGTCGCTGCGATCCGGGCCAAGAATTATGGCCCCTATGTCGCGCCGGAGCTGGGCACTTTGCCGGTCGACTTCATGTCCACGGTCGACATTACCAATGGCAATAGCGGCTCGGCCACGCTGAATGGGCGCGGCGAGTTCGTCGGTCTCGCCTTTGATGGCAC
>NZ_RZTV01000300.1:0-274 GCF_003997555.1 Mesorhizobium sp. M1A.T.Ca.IN.004.03.1.1
GACGGACCCTGTTCGACGATCATGAGCGTGCATAGTTCCGTTGGCTGTGTGCCGATCCTGAAATTCGGCACCGAGGAGCAGCGGCAGCGTTTCCTGCCGAAACTGGCCATCGGCGAATGGATTGGCGGCTTTGCGCTGACCGAGCCGCAGGCCGGTTCCGATGCCTCGAACCTGAAGACCCGGGCGCGGCGTGACAATGACCACTATGTGCTCGACGGCTCCAAGCAATTCATCACCTCGGGAAAGAACGGCGATGTCATCATCGTCTTTGCCG
>NZ_RZTV01000030.1:0-10661 GCF_003997555.1 Mesorhizobium sp. M1A.T.Ca.IN.004.03.1.1
GGTATCGCCGGTAGCGCCTGTCGCTCCAGTTGCACCTGTCGAGCCGGTGGCGCCCGTTGCTCCGGTATCACCCGTGGAGCCGGTCGCGCCTGTGGCGCCGGTTGCTCCCGTCGCGCCGGTCGAGCCGGTGGCGCCTGTTGCTCCGGTATCGCCGGTGGCGCCGGTCGCACCCGTAGCGCCGGTCCCACCTGTAGCGCCGGCCGCTCCAGTCGAGCCCGTTGCTCCGGTATCACCCGTAGCGCCAGTCGCACCTGTAGCGCCGGTTGCGCCGGTTGCTCCAGTCGCACCAGTAGCGCCGGTCGCACCCGAAGCTCCGGTATCGCCGGTGGCGCCCGTTGCACCGGTCGCACCTGTGGCGCCCGTCGCACCCGCGCCGGTTGCGCCCGTCGCGCCTGTTGCTCCGGTGGCGCCGGTCGCGCCCGTTGCACCCGCGCCCGTGGCGCCGGTCGCACCCGTGGGGCCGGTCGCGCCAGCCGGGCCGGTCGGGCCTACTTGACTCGTGACGGCGAGACTGCCCCCATTGAATGTATCGCCATTGTCACCATTGTTACCAGCGTCGGTCGCAAAATTGTAAGTATTACCGGCGGCAGGCGTTAGCGTACCGTATAGCTCGAAGCCGCTGGTGTAAATTTGATAAGTATGGGTTGTATCAGGTACTGTAATAGTTATTGCAAAATTGAACGCCACGCCATTGTTCGACTGAGGAAGAACGAAACTTCCAACAATGGTATCTGGATTGGCAGTAGTATCAATGAGATAAAACGTATTTATGCTTTTACTGTTGCCATCGGCTACAGTGCCGGTAAGCGTCAGATTACCCGCCACCAGGAGCCCGATGTAACTTGCTACGCCAACTGGGGTCAGCGGCGGCAGGGGCGCCGACGCGCCCGCACGTGCGGGTAGTTCCCAAGCACCGCCCAGGACTGCCGCACCGACAAGCGAACTGGACGCGCAGACATCCACGCCGACGGCCGCTTCCAAAGCGTCGACGAACGCATCGCCTGCCCTTCCCAGCGCCGTCTCGCAGCTCCATAGCCGCAGTTCGCCGTCCGCAGCGAGCGCCCTGCCGATTGCGGCGAATTCCTCAGCCGCGCCCTTCAACGTCCCGACCGACCATTCTCCTGAAGCGAAATTAACCCGACCCGGCGCGCCATGCGCGATGATGTGGACCGCGCGGAGCTCTTCGTGCCCTCTCAGCGCCGCAGCCATCTGCGCCGCCGGCGCTTGACGGCCATCGAGCAGGATAGCCTGGACCCCCGGCCGGACGTTGCTCAGAACAGTCTCGAGATCGGAGATCGAAGGATCCACAAAGAGAATTTCAGAGGCACGGGCCATGACTGGCTCCTGTTCGCTTCCAATTCATTTCAAAAGGGAAACCGCCCACCGGCTTAGTCGGCGAGCGGCGCGGAAACGGCGCTTGGCCGCGGTCATCTTCCGGACGGCCCGACGGCGCCGCTTGGGCGGCCAACGAGGGGGGCCTCCACGCGGAGGAAACCGGAGGCTTGGAAATTCCCGCCATCGTCAAATGTCCCGATCGCGAGAGAGCCGGCGGTGCTCGGAACCTTCACGGTTATTGCGACAGCGTGGCTTCGCTTGACGGCGGCGGGAAGAATGACCTGGCCGACGATCGCGTTCTTGGCGGCATCCAGAATGAAATAGGTTATATGCTCGGTCGCGTCGCCGATGGGCAAAACGCCCCTAACGGTCACGTCCATTGCAGTAGACGAAGTTGCGTAGGTCATCATGCACTCCCCGATTAGCGGCGGCTGATGCCGCGGCTTCTCCTGCTTGACACTTGATTTTCAATCACCGCAGTGCTGCCCCCGACCCGACGGGCTTGGCCGCAAGGCCGCACGAAAGCTCGCGCGCGAAGACGTGATGGGCTGCAGCCTTTGCTCCAGACGACTCCTGGTCCGATCGGCCGGCAACAAGTCGCAGACGGCGCCGTTCGCCGACGGCCTCGGTTTGAACAGCTCTGTTGAGATTTGGTTTGGATGCGGGGCACGGGAGCCAATCCGCCGCACCTTGCAGCAACAAATTTCCCGCCGGCGCATAGATGGGCACGGGCTGCGCCGCTCAGTTGCGGATAGGTTTGAAGTTTGTCGAAGCGGCGGGCTTCAAACTCCCTGGGAAACGCACGTGATATCACGTGATACACGATCCACTCCCGTCACAGCCGACGCCGATCTCTTGGCGAAAACTCGCGAGAGAGCTCCGGAGTGGAAAAACCCGTTCGACCCGAACAAAAAAGACAAACGCTCACTCGGCCGCGCGCTCACCAACGCACGTGCCTTAGTCGTCCGCGACTTTGGCCTTGCTACTCCGGAACCCTCTGGCTTGACTCCCCTACGACTTCCGCAGAATGCCAGCTACCCACGACCTGTGGGCCCCCCTCACAGCAGCAAATTAGTAAATTTGAAAATTAGCGATCTGTAAACTATGGAAGCGACTAAACCGGCCTACCTCGAAAGTATTAGGTCGGGAAATATTACAAACCGCAACTCTAGAAAATATTTTTGAAATCCATACCTTAACCCTCACCCGGGAACTTGCGTCAAACCCAGAAACGTGATCGGGATCGAGCTCCCGCTATCCCATTTCGGGGTGGCGATGGGGTCGACGCCAAGCACCGCTTCGTCGATCTTGACGTCGCTCGGCAAATGGCGGTGAAGTGAGCGGAGATCGTCTGAGGACCTTGGCCGCTCCGGTGGCAAGTAGACAATAGGAGCTTCGAGACGGCTCCGCGAATTCATCCGCGGCACGCAGAGAATGGCATTGCTTGAACGTCGCGCAACGTCAGAGCGAGAGATGGCAATTTCACGGATGACCACTGGCAAGCGACTTTGCCTGAACATGATCGTCAAGAACGAGATGGCGAACCTGCAGCGCTGTCTGGGGGCGGTTGTCGACCACATCGACTGCTGGGTCATCGGCGACACCGGGTCGACCGACGGGACCCAGGATTACATCAGGGCTTTCTTCGCCGATCGCGACCTGCCCGGCGAGTTGCATCAGTTCCCTTTCGAAAATTTCGAGCAGGCCCGCAACGCCGCGCTCGATCATGCGTATGCTTCGCCGCTCGTCTATGATTATCTGCTTTTTGACGACGCCGACATGGAGTTGGTCGTCGAGGACGCGGGCTTCCGAGCGCAGCTCGACTGTCCCGGCTATCGGCTGCTCCAGCGCTCCGGTTCCGACCTCGCCTATTGGAACACCCGCATCGTCAGGCGCGATACCGGCGCCCGCTACCGTGGCGTGACGCATGAATATCTCGACGTTCCCGGCGACGTGAAGGAACTGCAGGGCGTTTGGTACAAGGACCACGCCACCGGATCGAACCGCGTCGACAAGTTCGATCGCGACATCAAGCTCCTGCTGGAGGCGCTGGAGAAAGACCCGGAGAACCACCGATACTGGTTTTACCTGGCGCAGTCCTACCGCGACGCCGGGCGCACGGCCGAGGCGGCGGTGGCCTACGCCAAACGCGCGGCGATGGGCGGCTGGGACGAGGAAGCATGGAACGCCCGGCTGCAGGAGGCGCGCTGCCTAAGAAAGCTCGGGGACGACGCAGGCTTCATTCGCCAGGCGCTTGCTGCCTTCAATCAGCGCCCGCAACGTACCGAACCCCTCTACGACCTCGCGCGGTTCCATCGCGAGAAGGGGATGAATGACGCCAGCGTGCTGTTTTCGGAAGCCGGTCTGGCGATCAGGAAACCGGAGCAAGACATCCTGTTTCTCGAGGATTTCATCTACACGACGGGCCTTCGCGAGGAATACGCGATCGCGGCAAACTACGCCAGCGATCCATTGCGCAAGGACCGCGGGTTCGCAGTGTGCAATTGGCTGGCGCTGAGCCGCAGCATCGCCGACGGTTCCCGCGATCTGGCGCGCTCCAACCTGTTCTTCTACATCCAGCCCGCCAAGACGATGATGCCATCGTTCACTGCGCAACCGGTCGGCTTCATGCCGCCCGACGGCTATCGGCTCTCAAACCCCTCCGTGGCTCGCTGGGACAACCAGATCGTAGTGTTGCAGGGGGCCATCACCTTGGCGGCGGCGGAAGAGAACCTCCGGGCTCGAGCGCCGGATCGAGCGGCGGTGCACACACGCAATTTCTTGCTGCGCATCGACAGCGAATTCGGGATCGCGTCGGCCGATGAGATTTCACAGCCGACCGACTTGCCGCGACCTGCTTACGGCTGCGGCCTCGAGGCCATGCGCCCGTTTGCCTGGGAGGGGCAATTGTGGAGCAGCGCCTATATGCGCGCGTCGGCCGCAGAAGGCGAACCAGTCATCGCGCGCATCGACCACGGCGGGCCTGCACCATACCGGATGACCGACTGGCGTGTGCTCCGGCCGATCGGTGCGAAGGTGAACGGCAACAACTGGCTCCCCCTCGTCAAGCCGGCTGGCATCGGCACCGACCGGGAGCGGCTGCAGTTCCTTTCTGTGGGTGATTCCATCCGCATTGTCGGCGATCAAGGGCAGACGATATCGGAAAAGCCGTCTTCCGTCGCTGCCGACCAGCTCAAGGGAGGCACCCAGGCGATTGCCTTCGAAGGCGGATGGCTGACACTCGCGCACGAGACGCGGGCAAGGCCGGACGGGGCTCAGCCATACTGCCAGCACCGCTTCGTCTGGTTGGACGAAACAGGCTGCTTGGCAAAGATCAGCCGGCCGTTCTTCTTCAATGAAAAGGGGGTTGAGTTCGCCGCCGGCCTAGCCTGGCACCCAAAAGACGAGCGCCTGCTGATTTCGTACGGCGTCGCCGAGAGCGAAGCGTGGATCGCCGCGGTCGATGCCTCGGAGGTAAGCTCGCTGCTGGAGAGGACAGACTCTTTGTCTGCAAGCGAGGCATATTGGAGCTCACTTGCGACGACGTCGGCGGACGGTGCGACCATACAAATTGCGGCGGCTCAGCAGCGCAAAGAACCCGGCGACCTCCATCAACAAACCCGGCCTGACAGCGGACTCCCGAAGGAGGCGAGCAGGATTGTCCTCTCCGGCAATGCGAAAGGCACAGAGGAGGTCCTGCTCGAGCTGGCGCCGTTCCTTCGCTTCGCAGACTCGCCGCATGAGCGTCGCGATCAATCCTGGGCGTTCGATAGCCGGATAGCCCCCTTCCTGGACAGGGGAGATGCCGCGCTGCCTCAGATCCACTGCTTTTACGAGGTGCTTTCCGACACTGCGAAGCATCTGACCTTGATTGCCGCCACCACGTCGATGCGCGCCGCAGGCCATCCCGTGAGGGTCTGGAGCTACTCGCCGAACAAGCTTCAATTCCTCGTGCCGCTCGGCGTCGAGGTACGCGCCGCGGATGACGTGATGCCGCGCAGCTTGTTCGAGCGAATGGTCGCCGGCTCCGAGATCCGCTATTTCAGCGACGCCTTTCGCTACGCCGTGCTTTACGAACATGGCGGGTTGTGGATGGATTGCGACGTGGTCATGCTGCGACCGTTTCCGTTCCGCGGCGATTACTTTTTCAATCTGCAATGGCGCGGCGGGCACCAAGGCCACTTCGTCTGCGGCAACGTCATCTATGCCGAAGCCTTCAGCCCCCATTTGAGAGCACTCTACGAGATGTCAATCGAGCGCTTCTTCGGTGCAAGCGGCAAGGGGTTCGGCGAGATCGGCCCGAAACTGCTCTCCGACTACATCGCTTCGGATCAAGGCGCCGAGCTGCGCGATTGGGTCTTCGGGCCAATGTTCTTTAACGCGATCGATTGGACCGAGATAGGCGAGTTCGAAAAGCCGCTCGCCGATGTGGCTGTCTACCTGAATGATGAGCGTGTCTTCGGAACACACCTGTGGACGGCACGAAATGAGGCTCGCTCGGGCGGGGAAGGAGCGCCGCTCATCTCCTTGCTGGTCGAGCCGCTGCGGAGCTTTCCCACACTCATCGATCTTGCTGATCGCTTCAACACCGACAAGAACCGCCATACCGGCAACCGGCATGCTTACGCACGCGTCTACGAGCGGCTGCTGTCGAGCCGGAGACTTTCCATGCGGAGGCTATTAGAGATCGGCCTCTGTCGCATCGCGGCGGAAGGCAACCAGTCCGAGACGCCCTCGGTCGCGCTCTGGCAGTCCTATTTTCCTTACGCCGAGGTGATCGGTGTCGACCTGACGGATTTTTCTCAGTTCAACAATGAGAGGTTCAAGTCTTTCGTTTGCGATCAATCCAAGCTGGAGGATCTGCGCTCCGTCGCGGCGAAGCTGGAACCGGGCTCGCTTGACGTGATTATCGACGACGGCAGCCACGCCTCGTTCGACGAGCAACTGACGCTGCGCGAATTCTTCCCGCTGCTCGCAGAGGGTGGATGGTATTTCATCGAAGACCTCGACTGGCAGCCAACAGGCGAAAATGCCGGTGAAATCACACTCACCAAGCATATCTTGCGAGAAATCCAACAGCACGGCACGGCCCGATCAATCGACCCGGTCGGTATCAGCGACCTTGCCGATCAGTTTGCCGAAATCCGGTTCTTCGACAGCCACTTCGAGCTTAGCCAGGCAAAATTGCTCGGAGGGCTAGTGGCGATCCGCAAGCGCGGAGGCGTCGGCCTTGTTCGATGAGCGTCACAGGGCGGTGCGGTCGGGTTCGGGCGAGTCCAGCCGTTCAGCGGGAGGTCGCTTAGCGACTGCGTCCAATCGCGGACCCCTTCCTTGAAGATAGCGGTCTACACCATCGCGTTGAACGAAGCCGCACATGTCGAGAGGTGGGCAAATTCGGCCGTCGGCGCCGACTATCGGATAGTCGCCGACACCGGCAGCACCGACGACACGGTATCCCGACTGATCAACGCCGGCGTTACCGTGCACCGGATCGCGGTCCGCCCATGGCGCTTCGATGACGCCCGAAATGCCGCCCTGGCACTCATCCCCGCCGACGTCGACGTGTGCTGCACGATGGACATGGACCGTTTCCTCGAGCCCGGCTGGCGCCCCAAGCTGGAGGCGGCCTGGAGACCCGAAACGACAGCCCTCTATTGCCAGACGATCTATAGAGCGAGTGTCGACGACCCCAGACCGTTGCGGCAATGGGCCACCAAGAATTTTCACCATCGCTGGGGATATCGCTTCAAGCGCCCCGTCCATGAGGCCCTCGTCTTCACCGGAGAAAGGGAGGTGGTCACGACCAGCAACGACCTGGTCATGTTCGAGGTGCAGGACCTGGCCAAGCCAACCAGGAGCAGCTACCTGCCTCTGATGGAGGTTGCCTACAAGGAAGATCCCGACGACGCACAGATGTGTTTCTGGCTCGGGCGGGACCTGATGTGGGCCAACCGGCCCGACGAGGCCGTTCAATTGCTTGAGCGCTACCTTGGCTTGCCGACAAGCACCTGGGGCGAGGAACGGTCAGAAGCGATGCGCTACATCGCACGCATGATGCCGCACCAGAGATTGGTGTGGTTGGACAAAGCGCGAATGGAAGCGCCGCATCGGCGCGAGATCTGGGCCGACCTTGCGGAGGAACTCCACGGCAGGGCCGACTGGTTGAATCTGTTCTGGGCGTGCAGCAACGGAATCGAAAACACCCGTCGCACCGGAAGCTATCTCGATGACCCGAACTGCTGGGGCTTTCGGCTGTTTGATCTGGGCGCCATCGCCTCATGGCACCTGAATGCGATGGACCGTGCTGTGGAATGGGGGCAGATGGCGCTCGAGCTTGACCCGGGCAATGAGCGTCTCAGGAACAACCTCGATTTCTTCATTCGGCGCCGGCACGAAGATCGAGCAGCGCCGCTCGGCGAACAAGGTGTTCGGTGAAGGCTATCGGTTGCCTGATGGGACGGACTGGCCGACTGCGGTCAACGCCAGCCTGTCGCTCACGTATTGATCCGTACCGATTCCTCCGGCCGTTCGTCACTGATGACAAGCGGCGGCAAGCACACATAGGCTTTGAGCGAGGGCATCACGCCCGCCATGATGCAATCGATGCCTGCATTGTTCAGCCTTAGGCCGAAGCCTGCAAAATCCACGATCATCGGCCGTATCGGAAGGCACCACTCCAACAGCGCGCGCGCGCCACGTGGCGAGACGGAGTAACAAACCGTGCCGAGCAGATAGCGCGCTC
Organism: Mesorhizobium sp. M1A.T.Ca.IN.004.03.1.1; assembly: GCF_003997555.1. Taxonomy (NCBI): domain Bacteria; kingdom Pseudomonadati; phylum Pseudomonadota; class Alphaproteobacteria; order Hyphomicrobiales; family Phyllobacteriaceae; genus Mesorhizobium; species Mesorhizobium sp. M1A.T.Ca.IN.004.03.1.1. Next base: position 8,078 of record NZ_RZTV01000030.1, read on the forward strand.
GAAGCAGAGCAGGTTCGATTTCCGCCTCCTGGAAGTCAGCAATATGCGTCATGACTTCGCCCGGAAAGAACTCCAGCCTGGCACCGGTTCCGCCAGGAAGGGCATCTAGCCAGGCATAGCATCGCAGACTTGCACTCCACAGGATGAAATCCCAATCGGCCGGGATGTTCGCCAAGAGCGCGTTCGTATGTCGTTCGAACTCGCGAGAGAAGATCGCATCATCTTCGGCAACCGTTATCACCTTGTGCCGACCGACGGCCTCTCTCCAGAGCGTCACGTGCGAGATGGCGCAGCCCAGACTCCCAGGCGCATACTCCAAATCCGAACTGATAACCCCACGCTCTATCAGCTTGTCGCGGTCGATGGATTTTCCGTCAAATCCGGAGAACCTCCGGACTTCCGGCAGGTGCGAGTTCAACTTGCGAAATTTATCCAGCCGCCCGACACTTCGATCGAGATTGATTACATAAATCTCCGACATGACGCTTTTAGCCCCATTTTGGCGATGGTTCGTCCATTCACTCACTTTGCATCGAGCGAACCAGCTTGCGCCCCGGCCTCCACTTGAGAGAACTTCAAGTCTAGCCGGATCGGTGGTAGCTGGCGAGACGGCTTGGACCAGGCATTCGAACTTTTGGAGGATTTGCGTCCGGCAACTGGAGAGGCTATGAGGCGCCGAGATTTGGCGGTTGGCATCATCGTTGCGGCAGCATCGGCTACCGCAATGGCAAAGTTTTCGGCCATCCTGGACCCGGGCTATGCAGCTATGCCATCCCCCCGGAATAAGACACCCGCGACGCTTCTGTCCGCCCCGCTCGAACTCGCGGGCAATTGGGGCCGCATGCTCCCGCAAGCGGCAGAACAGGTCGTTGAAAAGGCGCGGCGCGCCTGCCTAGACGGCGTCCGACTGCTGTCTGATCGCCAGCCGGCAAGGCTCCGCGTCGACCGCCATGGCACCGGACAGCCGGCGATCTGGCTGCATCCCGACGGCAGCAGTATGGCCTGGATCATTGTCGACATCGGCGAACGGGACTGGTCGAAGCTTGCCTACCAGTTCGGCCATGAACTCGGCCATGTGCTTGCCAACAGCTGGCAGGCCGATGCGAAGCCGGCACCGCCTTGCCAATGGCTGGAGGAAGCCATGGTGGAGGCCTTCTCGCTGCGAGGCCTGGGACGCCTGGCGAAAGACTGGAAACAGGACCCGCCTTTCGCAGGTGACAACGCTTTCGGCGATGCCATTGCCGAATATCGTGGGAACATAATCAAACGCTATACCGCGCTCGCCGACAGCCAGGGACTTACCCGAGATGCTGCGACGTGGTTCGCCGACCACCGAAACGAGATCGAAGTTCCAGGTCTCAATCCGTTCGCGCAAGCAATGTGCCCGACCATTCTCGCAGAATACGAACAGGTTCCCGATTGCGTTGAGGCGCTGGGCGCGCTCAACCGCTGGCCTGGCCGCAGCGGGGTTCCAATCGCCGAATATCTCCGCCGATGGAAAAAGAGCTGTACCGAATTGGACGCCTCGCCGCACCTGCCGGTCCGACTCCAGCAATTGTTGCATGTTACCCGGGAGCGACGCTAACCAAAGCTCGGCAATGTGGCGGGAATCTTGTGATCGGACACATACGGGGGCCTGCGCGGACGCTATGGGTCTCCAAAAAAGCAGGGACGAGAACGCCCAAGCCGGCAGTTGGTCAGCGGCCGTCTGTATGTCGTGGCTGATGTGGAAGGGATTGTTGCTTGGCAGCGTCCGGATCGGTCTCCTTCGCCTTCGGCTCGGAGTGTCGCCGACCATATACAAGCCTGAACACAATCGCGAGATAGCCGACCTGCAACAGAAGCGCGGCTAGGAGGCTCCAGGCAATGCTCATCCAGACGGACCCTGTGACCTCATAGGCCCAGGTTCCGACTACGCTCGACGTGATAAGCATTCCGACCAGAAACTGAGGAAAGTACATCTCCCCAATCCTGCTTCCAGGTGACCTTGCCCCTCTGATCTAATCCGGTTTGAAGTTCGTTCTGGCCCATCGAGAGGACCAGGACATGAAGCGCAGCCGCTTCTCTGAAGAGCAGATCATCGGAATTTTGAAGGAGCATGAGGCCGGGGTCTCGGTCGCCGACCTGTGTCGGAAGCACGGCGTCAGCGATGCTTCGATCTACAACTGGAAGGCCCGCTTTGGCGGGATGGATGTCTCCGAGGCTCGGCGACTGAAGGCGCTGGAGGACGAGAACACGCGGCTGAAGCGGCTTCTGGCCGACGCCATGCTCGACAATGCCGCATTGAAGGATCTCGTGGGAAAGAAATGGTGACGCCCGCGGCCAAGCGGAAAGCTGTCGCTTACCTGAAGGAAGGCTTCGGGATGAGCGAACGGCGGGCGTGTAAAGCCATCGGCTGTTGCCGCATGACGGTTCGCTACGAGACCAGCAGGCCGGACGACCGCGAGATTCGCGAGCGGATGAAGGCGATCGCGCAGGAGCGTCGCCGGTTCGGCTACCGGCGTCTCCTCGTGATGCTGAGGCGGGAGGGCCTGGTCGTGAACCACAAGAAGCTGTTCCGGCTCTATCGGGAGGAGAAGCTCGC
>NZ_RZTV01000301.1:0-273 GCF_003997555.1 Mesorhizobium sp. M1A.T.Ca.IN.004.03.1.1
GCGCCGAGGGCGACCGTAAAAATCTGCAGAATGCTGATATTCATCGCTTTGCCCTCAGACGAACATGTCCAGTTTTTCGATTTCGCCGTCGTCGTTGAACTCGACGAGCTCGGCGACGAAGCTCGGCAGGTAGCCGGTAAAAGCATGCACGGCCTGGCCGCCGGCGCGGCCGACGAGATTGAAGATCGGCTCGACGATGATCAGGCCGGTATCCGGATCGATGCCGATCACCTCCGATATTTCGGTGACGGGGCGCCGCCCGTTCGCCAAGCG
>NZ_RZTV01000302.1:0-273 GCF_003997555.1 Mesorhizobium sp. M1A.T.Ca.IN.004.03.1.1
ATTCGGAATCGATATGGCTTCCCGCGACGAGTACATTCTTCAGCGCCCAGGGGCTTATTTCTTCTTTCAGGAAGCCCAGCGCCGTGGGATTAAGATGTCAGCTCCATATGAGTCCGATATCATGCAGCCTCCGGCCCTATATGGATTCTCTGAAATGACGCTGATGGGTCGCAAGCTTCTTGCTCGCAAGAAGGAAGTAACTGACAGGCTTAATGCACTTCGTCAGCAGCGCGATCAAGCAGCACAGCAGGTTGTTTACCTTGAAGGTGCGCT
>NZ_RZTV01000303.1:0-273 GCF_003997555.1 Mesorhizobium sp. M1A.T.Ca.IN.004.03.1.1
CGTTTTTCTCAAGGCAGCCACTTTTCGAGCGAGCAGATCGGTGTCCGGATTCTTGATATGGAAAGCCATTGCTCTTGTGTCTATCCTTATTGGTGTACCCGTATATAAGACTTTGGATAGACCACAGCAAGCAGCGATTGGCACATTGGTATGAGCACAGCTTTGCAGCAGGCCGACAGGTTCGATCCGAAAGTCCTGCGCCGTGCGGAGGCGCTGGACGCACTGGATTCGATACTGCCCTTCGATCGACGCGATTTCTTGGCGGGGTTGCTC
>NZ_RZTV01000304.1:0-273 GCF_003997555.1 Mesorhizobium sp. M1A.T.Ca.IN.004.03.1.1
TCGAGACGCCGCTCGGCAGTTCGCCGGAAACGATCAGCCGAACGATTTCCTCGTAGATCCGCTCTCGAAGGGTCAGGTGGCGCGGTGCGTTCATGGTCTCCACTTCCGTCTGGCATTCGCGATTTAAGTATGCAATATACGGAAGAATATACAATATGGAAAATACACCACGGGGAATTTTGTTGGAAGATCAGCGGGAGCTGGACCAAAAGGGGAGGAAAACCAATGGGAAAGGTCTATATCGTCGGCACCTCAGACACCAAGGGCGCTGAA
>NZ_RZTV01000305.1:0-273 GCF_003997555.1 Mesorhizobium sp. M1A.T.Ca.IN.004.03.1.1
CCTTCTTTGGCGGCGTCCTTGCTGGTGACGTCGAAGATCGCCGCATGGGCCGACAGGCCTTGATCCTTGAGGCTCGCGACCGCGCGTTTGACACTTTCGGGCGTGCGGCCGTTGATGATGACCTCGGCGCCATGCTGCGCCAGCCCTTCGGCCAGGGCATAACCGATCCCCTGGCTCGAGCCGGTGATCAGGGCAAGGCGTCCGGTAAGATCAAACAAGTTCTTCATCTCATAACTCCTCCGGTCTCGCCGCGGGCGACGGCTGACGCTGCCG
>NZ_RZTV01000306.1:0-273 GCF_003997555.1 Mesorhizobium sp. M1A.T.Ca.IN.004.03.1.1
CCGCGCATCACCCTCTCGTCATCAGGCGCAGGTGATGACTCCGGCTCGGTCGCGGCGGGCGGTGCCGCGGCGGGTGGCGGCGCGGCGGGTGCAGGTGCAGCGGGCGGAGGCGCAGCGGGTGGTGGCGTGGGCGGCTGTTGGGCGAAGGCGGTGCCGGCCAATGCGGCAAGGGCAAGACCTGATAGCAGCAGTCTTTGCATGGCAACATTCCTTTCAGAGACGAGACGCATGTCTTTAAACACTGCGGCGCGGCTTTGGTTCACGCCCATCGGA
>NZ_RZTV01000307.1:0-273 GCF_003997555.1 Mesorhizobium sp. M1A.T.Ca.IN.004.03.1.1
AGGGGATGGATGTATATGTAGCCACCAAGGAGGACGGCACCGGTAGAGTTAATGTCGAAGTTCTTCCAGATGATTCTGCTACAACTACGGACAAGGTGTGGCCAGTCATCGCCCTGCCGGCGCTTGGCGCCAAGCCTACCGATACTACTAAACAGCCGCCCGACCCACCGTTGTGGGTCGTGATAGAACTGAATGGCCAGAAGAGTGCCATACAAAAGCTTTTGATCGTCTGACTCCGGAGAGATCACGCTCAATTCGAGAGCCAATGGTCTG
>NZ_RZTV01000308.1:0-273 GCF_003997555.1 Mesorhizobium sp. M1A.T.Ca.IN.004.03.1.1
GGCGGCTGGCACCGCAATCGCGGGCGCATTCTGCGTCTGGGCGCCCATGGTCATGCCAAGCCGCAGGTGTTGATTGCCGGCCTGGACCAGCCCAACGGCCTGGTGTCGGGACCGGACGATACCCTCTACGTCGGCGTGTTGGGCAAGATCGTCCGCTTTGATCCCAGGGCTGCCGATCCGTCCGCTACGGTGAAGGATGTGGTGGTCGGATTGCCCGGCACCGGCCGGCACCCCCTGACCGCAATGGCGACGGCATCCGACGGCTCGCTGTTC
>NZ_RZTV01000309.1:0-273 GCF_003997555.1 Mesorhizobium sp. M1A.T.Ca.IN.004.03.1.1
GCCCGAACGTCGTCAGCGTGTACTTCTGATCGGTCGCTTGCGACTCGTCCACGAGCCAGTCCACCCCGTCGAACGTGCGACACGGCAGGGTCGAGGGACCCGGGGCCTCGAGGCCGCATGTGATGAGGATGCTGGCCGGATTTCCGTACGCGCCGGTCGCCTGTGCGTCCGTCCAGCGACGGTCCTGGCCCGAGATCGACTTCGGCAGACGCGAGGTGATCTGCGCGCAGGCCGGGTCGTTCGCCGCCTTGGCCGGCTCCATCGAGACCGTCG
>NZ_RZTV01000310.1:0-273 GCF_003997555.1 Mesorhizobium sp. M1A.T.Ca.IN.004.03.1.1
GGCCATGCCGCACTGGCACGCGCAGGTCGAGGTCAACTACGTGATGCGCGGCACCGTGCACTACCGGATGAGCGATCACGAATTCCGGCTGAGCGCTGGCGAAATGTGCCTCTTCTGGGGTGGTCAGCCGCATCAGATGGACGAATCCTCGGATGATTCGCTCTATGCCGGCGCCCATCTGCCGCTCGTCTATTTCTTCCGGCTGCGCCTACCGATCAGCGTTTCCAGCCGGCTGATGAAGGGCGAGACGCTGCTGACCTCGGCAACGGATGC
>NZ_RZTV01000031.1:0-10299 GCF_003997555.1 Mesorhizobium sp. M1A.T.Ca.IN.004.03.1.1
GCAACCGGCACGGGGTTGTTGCCGACATAGGCAGACACGATGTCGGCGGTGAGCTCGATCAATTGGCTTCGGCTGTTCTCATTCTCTTCCGACATGCAGTATCTCCGATTGCGCCAAAAATAGCTGAAGTCTCTTAGCCGGTTTTCGGCCCAGCGCAACAGCGCGAAGACGCTACCTGAACGAGGCCATTGCCACGCACCAGTTGCCCGTCGTGCCGCCCGTGACGGTGCCCGTCACAGTGCCCGTACTGGTATTTTCGATGCTGCCGCCGATGAACTGCATCGAGGCGACGGGAGAGACCGTGTAATCTTGTGTCAGGCCCGACAAGGTGCGCGTGGTCGAGTTGCCGTAGACTGAGCAGACGATCATCGTGAACCCGTCCTTTGTGGCGGAGACGCTTCGGCTCAGCGGGGCGGTGGCGTCGATGTTGTTGGCTGAGAGCAACTGCACCGGCGTTGTCGACTGAAGATTGACGACGCGATAGACGCAGATTCGTGGCCGGAAGGTCGTGTTGGTCGCCAGCGTCAGCGTGACGCTGCCGGAAGTCCCCGTCGGCACCAAGGCATAGACGATCGCCACTCCGATCGAGAAGCCGCCGGTGGCTGAGCCGCCCCGCCCTGGACTCGCCACGATTGTGGCCGTGACGCCGCCAATCGTTCCGGCGGAGATAGACGCTCCGGCCGTCCCCAGCGTGTAATAAGGGACGGCCAGGAAGACGTAGCGATTGGGAGCAGCCGACCCGAAGGCGACACCGGACCAGGTGACGGTCTGCGTCTCGACCGGGTGGATAGTCAGGGCCTGAGTAACCGTAACGTCCACGGGAGCCGCAGGGGGCGCTCCACTGACCAACAGCGGTGCAATGCCGGGAAGCATCGCTATGTTCGGCGGGCGCAGATCATGGGCAGCGCGAATGATTGCAGGCTTCGGAGGTAACCAAAGCGGAGGCGGCGCAAGATCGATCACGTCAGCATCTCCCCTTAGGTGCGAATGACGCCGGTGATGACGAGCCGGGTGCTCGTGTCGACGAAGCCGACCAGGAACACGGTTTCTGTGGTGGCTATGGTGATCGGGAACGCCTCGACGCCGGTTGCCGGCACGAAATTGGCGCTCAGCGCCAACGTGCGAGACGAAGTCGTGGCCGTGACCTTCAGGACGAAGCCGAAGAGCGGGTTGGCATTGGTCGGATTGCCGAGGGTGCGATTGCCGGCCAGCGCGACAGAGCCGTTGTTGCCCAACGACATGTCCCAAGAGATGGTCGCCGCGTCCGCCAGCGCCTGATAAGCCACTGTGGCTTTGAGCGCCGACGCCGTCAGGAGCTTGCTGGCCGTGCCTAGCTGGAACTCGCTATTGGATGCGACGGCCGCTGAGGCGAGCGCCGCATAGGGAATTGCTCCCGAAAGTCCTTCGTGGAAAATCCGGTAGGCATTCGCCCCCATCGACCAGCCGCCTACCTTCAGGGCGTTGTCCGTATCGAGGCCAAAGTTGACGGCGTAGGCGCCGCTTCGATTGAACGAGACGAAGGCCGCAGCGCCCGTCGCCGGGTTTACGGTGTTGACTGTAAGCCCGGGCGTGCCGGCGGCAGGACCGCCGTTGACACCTATGGCCTGGCCGACCGCAAGAGTGATGGTCTGGCTTGTCGTGAAGGTGTTGGCTGATCCCTTCAGCGCCACGCTGGATTCCGCGATGCCGCTGTCCTGAAGTGCCTTGCCGCCTGTGCCGTTGAAGCTTGGAAGATTGCCCGAGACCGCAGATGCCGGACCGGTGGCGACGCTCCCGACCGCGATGCCGCTGTCCTTGCCGACTTTGCCCGTTGTGCCGGCGAAGGTGACGATATTGTCGGCCACTGACGAGAGCGGGCCCATAAAGTCGCCGGATCCTGCCGGTCCGGTCGCGCCAACCGGGCCGGTCGCGCCAACGCTCCCCGCCGGCCCTGTCGCGCCGGTGGGACCAGTTGGACCCGCCGGGCCACCGGCGCCATCCGCGCCTACCGGCCCTGTCGCTCCGGCCGGGCCAGTGGCTCCGATCGGTCCCGTTGCGCCGATTGGTCCCGTGGCTCCAACTGGACCGGTGGCCCCAATCGGTCCCGTTGCGCCAATCGGACCCGTGGCGCCGGTCGCTCCAATGCCGGTCGGTCCCGTCGCACCAACCGCGCCTGCAGCACCGACGGGGCCGGTCGCGCCGACTGGCCCGGTAGCTCCCGCTGGGCCGGTCGCTCCACTAGCGCCGGCCGCACCGACAGGGCCGGTGGCGCCTGTCGCGCCCACGCTGCCGGTAGAGCCTGCCGGTCCAGTTGGTCCGGTCGGCCCTTCGGCTTGAAACATGTCGAGCACTGCCGGTGAAAGGCTGTCCGGTGTTACGATCTCGTTGTTCAGCGCACCGTCCGCGCGCCGGACGTCGGCTAGCGCATCGATCGTGTCGCCGATGCCCTTGGCAAGGTTCGCCAGGTCATTGTCCAGAGCGGTGCCGCCCTGCAGCCAATTCTGCAGAACCTTGTAGCTGAATTCGATTGTGGGCTTCTCGGGATTCGGCATCTTGCATCACGCGCAACTGCACTTCCCCGACCGCGCCGGCGTGGCGCACGCTCATGGATGAGATCGGAAGAGGGAAAGTGGTTGATCTTTGCCCCGAAGGCCGGGGCGGGTGATGCAGCTGCCCGAGTTCTGCGCGGTTCCGGCAATGTTAAGGATAGCACAAAGCACGCGCAGAAGCCATCGCGTGCCGCGTCGGTGTAGCGATGTTCCGACTACGCTGAAGGCAACGCAGCGGCATCAACTATGAAGACAGCCTCGTTCGCATTGGCCGGGCTGTCAGGGGGTACCTTGGAGATGTTCACCCCTGAGATTTGAATCATCGCGCCCGGACGAGCGTCGACCTCGTTCGGGCCCATGATCCCGACGCCGATCGAAAGATCAAATCCAACTGCCCACCGACCCTCGGTTATCCCTTGTTTACGAACAAGAAGCTCCGCGAGCTCTTGGAGCGTGAATGAGTATTGAGTTGGCTCAGCCATCTCGTGAATTTCCCGCAAGAGTAAGATATGGCCCGTGCCACTGAGCTATGTCATTGGTGGACAAAACTTCCGTTCCGCCGGAGTAAGTGTAAACCGGGCATGGCTCAACGACGTGCTCGCTCCACGAAGACCACGATTGACGCCTTTTTCCAAAGCCCAATCTATGAACCTTTACTGCCGGATCAGGCGAGGTGCTTTTACTTAAAAACATTCTATATTTGTTGCCCTCTACCCAGTAGGGTTCCATATCTGCCGCGGGTGATGCTTTGCTTTCGACAAGGGCAGAAGCCAACAAATAGACCATATGATGGTTCAAGCTAACGCTATTGTCTTCCGCTGCCCGAGCCAACCGAGCGTGCAAGTCCTTCGGCATGCGAAGGAGAACCTTCCCGCTATACTGCTGCTTTTCGGCCGGCTTTGACGGTTTGGGAACTTCATTTCCAGCCGCTTGCGCGGCCGCGATCCACGCGTCGATGGCGGGCAGGAGTTCCGCCAGCGCACCCTCGCGGGTTTCGCCGAATGCGGAGCATCCTGGCAAATCTGGAGCCACTGCGATGAAACCCTCATCGTCATCGCTCCAAAACACATGTGCTGGGTAACGATCAGCGACTGTCACAGCTCGTCCTCATATTTGTCCAACGCCTCTATCAGTTGCTTCGCCTGATAAGGCGGAATCTGCCCGTTCTTTGTCTCTTGGAAATTGAGCCCCACGGGATCACCGGGACGGGCGAAGGCTCTGTGCGACCCAGCACCTTTTTCGCTCGTATAGCCGAGCAATCGGGCAACTTTGCATGCGTCGTCAAACCGAACGCCTTTCGGGTTATTTCGTATCGCAGCGCAGAGTTTGTTAAGTTGGCCGCCCACGCCTGATACTACCCGTGGTATCGCATTCCTCTAGTTAAGGCCGGATGAAGCTTCTGGCAAGAGGCCAAAAAGTTTCTAACGGCCACCCGGTGGGGCGTAGATTGTGCCGCCGGCCTCCGCCGCGGTGCGCCCCAACGCGTCGCCGATGCCGATCGTGGCGCCGCGGTTGTTCGCGTTGCGAATGAGCTCGACCGATTGCGGATCGATGAACATGTCGGCCAGCGCCCGGAGATTGCTGCGCAGCGCGGCGCGCTTGACAGCGTCGCCGGCCCTGACGACTGACGTGCCCAAGGACTTCACGAGATCGATGGCCAAGCCCGTGGGCGACGCAGCGCCGCCCAAGTCGGCATTCAGCGACCGGTTGAACTCCGTCGCGCTGCCGATCTGCTTTCGCCGGCCGGTGGCTTGAAGGACGTCGAGCAACTCCGGCATGCTGGCTGCCGCCTGCCCACCAGGAATCTCGCGCAGCACGGCGTCGAGCACTTCCTGGCGCGTGTCGTTGCCGGCGACGTCCTTGTGAAACTTGGCGCCGGCGAACTCCCGCGATCCCGACTGGGTTTCCGTGTTGGCTCGGCCGAAGCGGTCGGCCAGGTTCTGGCGTACCAACGCGGCCGTTGCTGCCGGATCTTCCGCGACGAGCCGACGCGTTGCGTCCCCCGCTTCCCCGGCCGAGCCCGCCAAAGGATTTTGGGGCAGCAGTGCGTTGCCAGCGGTGGACGTGTCTTGGGCGGCTGCCACGCGGCCGACCGGACCGCGCTCGAGGGGATTAAGGACCGTGCGGCGCAACGCTTCCTGCTCTGCCAGCGCCTGGGCATATTCGGGCGACTGGGTCGTGGCAAGGTTGCGCGCGTCCGCCGCCGCGGCAGTGCTGCGGCTCGCGAGCTCGGGACCGTATAGGGGATTTGCTGTGTTCCGCAGGGCCTCGCCGCGGGCCGCAAGGTCTTTCGTCACAGCGTCGATCACTCCGATCGAGTTGTCCGGCAGATGCGCGTAGTCGGGAGCCAGTTCTGGGTTCCCCCGCAGGCGCGCCAAGCCGGCGGCAAAGCGCGGGTCGGCGGCGATCGGCGCGAACTGTGCCTGCGGAATGATCTGCTGCTGCGCGGCGTCGTAGAGTGGGCGTGTCTGAGCGTTGATGCCCTGGCGGGTCCGGTCGATCACATTGGCCGCAGCTTCCGCCGCCTGTGGCCCTACCGAATGCGGCCGCGCGCTCGGCGGAGCGATCTGCTTGAGGACGTGACCGACGGCCGTGTCGACTTGACCCGGCCGCGCCGCGAAGAAGGGACCGGTGCGCGCGCCGCCGTCCACGCTTCCCTCGACAACGCGCAGCAGGTTCGGGAGTGCGCTGGCACCGTTGGTGGCTTGCGAAATGGCTTCCGGCCCGGTCAGCCGCACGCCCGTGGTGTTGTTCTGCAGCCCGAGCGCCCGCCGCCAATCGGCGTCGGTCATTTCGCTCGTGGCACGCCTGACCACTGCTTCCGGCGCATTGTAGGCACGACCAGCCGCCGTTCCGACATTCCCGAACAGGGCGCCCAAGAACCGCGACAACCCTTCGTACTCCGTGCCCTCTGTCGCCTGGCCGGCTCCCTCCGACGTGACGGCTGGCACGACGATGTTGCCGAACAAGTCTTCTCCGACCCGTTGGGCCATCTCGCGCCCCGTGGCCGCGAGACGTGCGGCCTTGCTTGGCACGGCGCCGGGTGCAACGAACTCGCCAAGCGTGCCGGCATATTCGCCGGCCGTTGTCTGCGGCTTGTGCAGGACGGCGTCCATGATCTCGCGCGTGCGGTCCTGAAGACCGTAGGCCGGCGAAGCGTTTATGCCGGCCTCGCGGCGCGCCAGTTCTTCTTCGGAGAGGGGTTCAGTGCCGATGGCATAGCGCACCCCGTTCTCAGCCTTGTTGTAGAGATAGTTGCCAGCGCCTTCGACCATTCGGCTGAGCGTGACCGGGAACATCGCGGTCTCGACGATGCCACGCGGTACGCCGGATCCGAACGACAGCCCGACGTCCGCGGCCGTCGAATACTGCGTCGGCGCGGGCGCCGTCGGGCCGCCGAACTTCTCCTGCATGGCCTTCGCCATGACATCGTCGGGCGTGCCGTCGGGAAACTCGACAATGCTCCCGTCGGGCGCCTTTACCTGTGTGACGTTTTGCGACGAAGCCGATGCGCCATACTTCGTCCATGGCCCGGCTGTCGGCAATGACTTGGCGATCTCATCGACCGTCGCTTGTTGCTGGTCATGCGGCATCGAGCGGAAGCTGCTGTCGACTTCAACCCGGTGCCCGTTGATCTCCAACGTCACCGGGTCAGCCGCACTGGTGCCGGTGGCAAGCGACGATCGAACGCCCGTATACTTCGTCCACGGCCCTGGTTGAGGAAGGCGATCCCTTTTCGCCGCGGCGCCGGACGGCTGCGCATCGGGAAATGCGGCCCATGGATCGGCCGCCGGCGCGTCGAACTGATCGAAGACATTTGCGGGGGCGGCCGGAGCAGTCTGAACCGGAACGTCCGGGAACCTTGGCTGGCTCGGGGTCGGCTGCGACACGATGCGGAAGCCGAGAGGGACAGCGGGCGTCTGCTGGTATTTCTCCCAAGGACCGGGCATCGGAACACTCCGTCAGTTCGAACCGTCGACGCGCTCGGGCACAGCCCAAGGGATGCGATTTTGTGGTGAGGTTCGGTTTCGGATGCGGGCGAGCCCGCGGCGGTGCGGCTGCCCGAGTTCCGCGAGTGTTCCGGCACAAATATTTTATTGGAAGTTAGGCGTAATATCCAGACCAGAAGCACCTCAATTCTATTCACCATGGATCGGAGAAGCCCTCGACTCAACAGTCAAATAGCGCAATTATGGGATCGGCTTGGGGAGGCAGCTATGTTCTTTCGTGTTCTTGGCTCGTTTGCAGCGCTCTTTCTTCTCGGATCGACGGTAGACGCGGTCTCTCAATCCAATTCCCAACCGAATCAAGAGACAGCGCTTTGGAGAAACGTCGGCACGTGGGGAGTTGACAAAACAACCGACTATCGTTGCTTTATAGCGACCCTCTACGAAGACAATACCGTCTTTAGGGTCGGGTTTCAGGGGCCGACTTCCAATTCAGCTCTTTATGTCTCACTTGGCAACGTGAACTGGACATCCATTGAGGCCGGCAAGGACTACGATCTTATTTTACAGATCGACAACGAGGCTGGCTGGCCCTCACCCGCTACGGGTTTTCGGTTTGGTTCGATACCTGCGTTGGTCATTGGGACAAACCAAACCGGCTTTGTTGATCAACTGATGCGAAGGCATTCCCTGCGCGTACTCTTCAATGGACGGCAAATCCTGAACCTGAGCTTGCGGGGATCGAACGACGCCCTGGCAGAGATGGCTAATTGCCAGAATCAGGTCGACGCCTATCTGGGGCGGAAGGATGGGGTTCCGACTGATCCATTTGCCGGAGCCGTAGCTTCGCCCTCTCCAAAGGATCCGTTCGCCAATTGACGGCTGCCTACACGCCCTAGCGCAAACATCACGCTGCCACCTGGTCGACGCCGAAGCCGTCGGGCGCAGTCAGCATCGAACGGACAACCTCACGCTGACGCTGCGCCTTGCGCTGCTGCAGCCATGCGTAGTCGCAGAAGTTGTGCAGATCGCGCTCGAGCATCTTCACGTACATGCGGGCGTCTTCGATCCGGTGCGGGTGGTGCGTGGCCCTTTCCGGGTTGTCTTCGGCCCAATGCTGCACGATGATCGTCGCGGCGCTCATGCACACAATAATCATGCCGGGATTATAGGTCGGAGGCAGCCGTCGAACGGCCGCAGCGGCCGCATCCGCGATTGACCTGACCAGCTTGTCGCGGCGCTCGGCGTCGAGTTGGAAAGCCGGCCGGAACTTGCGAAGCCCTTCCAAGGTCAGGGGCAATTCGAAGGTGATGTCGACATCGGGCAGCGTGCATTTCCAGAGGCTGAAGAGGAAGCGGTCAATCGCGTCATCGAACGCAATTTCCGCCCGGGTCGGCGGATCGCCTTCAGCGTGGCCATCTTCGGCGAAGGGCATCAGGAATTCGGTCTGCATGGCGCGGAATCCAGTTCGTCGATGCTGACGGTACGGCGGTCCACGGCGCGAAAAAATCGGAAATTTCAGGGTCGTTTCGGCGGGTTTTTTGCGGGTCAAAAGTTTGAAACGGCCGCAAATTCCTACGACAGGTCGCCGGGGTTTCGGCCGACGCGTTTGGTGTGATGCCAGGGGTGGCACCCAGCCTAGGACCCTGGTCGCGCTACCGCGCCGCCCGCCCGAAATGGACGCGTCGAGCGCACCAACTGCAATACTTATGCAGTTGTCTCGCCAGCAGTCTCAATGACTTAAGGGATGCGTGTGGTAGCGGCTTGCAAGCAGAGCCACTTTTTCGGCCCAAAACCGACCCGTCAGCGGGCATCCAGATAGCGCTCGATCACGGCTTCGATCTCGCCAGGCCCGATTTTTGGTTCCAGCGGCGCCAGCGCCTCCGCCAACCGGCCGCGCTCATGCTCCCGGAGCGCGTCCATCCGAGCATGGCGAGCGATCTCGCGGTTCATGAAGAAGGAAGGGGCGAAGAATCGCCATACCACGTAGGCCGCGCAAAGGCCTAGCGGGATATAAATCGTCGGTTCCGTGATGGCCACGGCATGCCCCCAATCAAACCTCAGTCGACTGACTTAGCATCAAAATCAACGGTTTTCCAATCTCGGCGCGAATAAAGTAATTCATTCAATATTTTGCGGTGTATTACGAGTCGATCGGTCGAATCGACAATAATCAACGACGTCCGTTTAAAAATATAGCTTGACCTACGTCGGTCAACCGCCCGTTATTGTGCCCATAAAAACTTCAAAAGCGGAGAACGGCCATGACGAATACCAACAAGCAGAACGAGGTAAATTTGTTTTTCCAGATCGCGTCTGAGCTACGGCGCGCTGAAAGGGAAAACGCCGACCCAGTGGAGATATTGGAGCTTCTCGACGAGGTCGAAGCGTATCACAAGAACACGTCAAGCGCGTTCATCCGCGAACGCTGCACCGATCTCCTGCGCCGCCACGAGAGCCTGAATACCGCTGCCGCCAGATAGCGGCTCGTCCAACTCATGAAATCCCAGGGCTCGCTGCTTCCGGCAGCGGGCCTCAACGTCTGTTTCGTTGCGTAAGGAGTACGAAAATGCCTGAACTGTCGCGCCACATCATGCACAAGCCCGGAACGTCCCAATGGGACGTGCTTCACCCTTCCAAGGTCGCTGAATCCGGCGTGCCGATCGTCCTGATGCAACTGGTCTACCCGGCGCATCTGCTTCCGCATTTTCGCGGGAAGGCCAGAGACTTCAGGGCTGAGTACGCCGAAACGCCGGGAATGGACCTTTTCCGAATTTGGGACACCCCGATCGAGCATCACCTGAATCCGCAGGGTCCGTTCCAACTCCGCATCTTCTCGGTGACCCTGCCCGCGTCTCTCATGGAGACGTCGATTAGAGCGTATCTGGACGATTGGAGCGTAACAGCGCTGAACCCACTCTAATCGAAGGCGCCGCCGGTCGGCTTCGCCGCGGCATCGAGATGACGCTTGCGCTTCCGGGACGCGCGCTCAATCGCCTGCTGCAGCTCGTTGCCATCCATTTCGGACGCCGGTTTCGCGGCGCCGGCGTTTCGGTCGTTGCGGTCGAGCAGGCCGCCGACCATTAGCAACGTGCGCTGGCTCGACGCCTTAGCCGCTGCCGGTGCGTTCGGATCCCGACAAACCGCTAGGGCGCTTTCGTAGGCAGTCCTAACGCCTTCGGTGCGGGCGCGGCGAATTATGTCCGCGCGCATTGCCTCATCGGCTTCGAACTCATCGTCTCCAAGGTCGCTCATGCGAACGCTCCAATCGGTTTCTGATCATCGCGGCGGCGCGCCTCGAGCTCGGCCCGCAGCGTCGCGATCTGGTTTTCCAGTGCGGCCGCCTCGCCATTCGGCGCAGGCCGTGCCGCTGCCATCATCTCGCGGAATTCCGCGTTCTGCTTGCGCTCGGCTCGAGCCTGTTCCCTGGCCGCGGCGCTGCCAGGCTTGCGCGCAGCATGCCATGCTGCGTGCCGTTCCCGTTCCGCCGGCGACATTGCGGCCAGGCAAGCGGCGCGCTTCTTCACGTACCGTTCACGCTCGGCCAATTTGCGCTGCAGTTTCTTTTCGGCCTCCGGCGATTTCCCGTCCGGCCATTGCGTTCGATGCCATTCGCTCCCGCGCGGCGTCCGGCCGCCGTGAATGAAACACTTGCCGTTCGCCATCGCGATCTGCTGGCAGGGCTCGCCGTCGCGCTTGCGAGCGGCATTGCACTTCGGGAGATTGGACCGCGTGCGGTTCCACGCGCGAATTGCGGCGGATCCGATCGCCCGCCATTGCGCGGACGACTGCCACGCCGACGGCGCGTTGCGCGACCGCTTGCG
>NZ_RZTV01000311.1:0-273 GCF_003997555.1 Mesorhizobium sp. M1A.T.Ca.IN.004.03.1.1
ATTTCAAAGCTCCAAACACGGCTTCGATGGCCGCTTTCATCTTCTCGATCGTAAACGGCTTGGCGAGCACGTTGTTGGCGCCGAGCTGGGCCGCCCTCTGTACCAGCGCGCGATCGCCCTGAGCGGTGAGGATGATGAAGGCCGCCTTCTTGGTGTTCGGGTTGGTGCGCACGGCCTGGAGGAAGCCGATGCCATCCATCTTCGGCATGTTGAAATCGGAGATCACGAGGTGGTGCGGCTGCTCGGTCATGATTTTCATGCCCTGCTCGCCGT
>NZ_RZTV01000312.1:0-273 GCF_003997555.1 Mesorhizobium sp. M1A.T.Ca.IN.004.03.1.1
GTTAGCCGCCTCGATGATCACGCTTCTCGTATCGTCGTCGCAGCGGACTTGCGGTCGTCCTCGCGGTCTCTTCTCGATTTCGTGATTTTGGACCATGACTATTTTCCAAATTCTTGTTGACACCGATTTTATAGAGCATATTTTGGAAAACAACAAGTTTCCAAAAGTGGAACTGACGTGAATTTAGAGGCCGCAGCCGGTAGCGACAGCGACCAGTAATAGGAGAAAGGCAATGTCCATTAGTACGCTGCAGGCCCTGAGCAACAACGCGCC
>NZ_RZTV01000313.1:0-272 GCF_003997555.1 Mesorhizobium sp. M1A.T.Ca.IN.004.03.1.1
ACGGCTTGAAGTCCATCTGGATGGCCTCCTGAGCTTTGATGACCGTTGATAGGGCTTCTTGGATCAGGTAGCGCTTCAACTGTCGTTTGCGCTCCATCCCAAGTATCGCGTTTTCCATCTCGCCATCCTTGCATAAAATCATTGAAAAGTCACGGCTTTTTGCTATTATTCGCCGAGTTCCACTCATCCTCGACAGCCATCATCGCTTCCCGTCTACTCTGCGCCTTGCCGGATCCACCGTCAGCCGTGAACCAAAGCCAGTGTGATCCCGC
>NZ_RZTV01000314.1:0-272 GCF_003997555.1 Mesorhizobium sp. M1A.T.Ca.IN.004.03.1.1
GCAAAGACATAACCCCAGAGATGGTCGCGGCCGTTTTCAGCAATGATGCGTTTCAGGATGCCGGTTACGGTATCGCTGCTGACGCTCTGCGCTCTGCTTTCCGCCGCTTCCAAAAATGAGGTTTCCTGTCTCGGACCAAGCGCCCCGCGAAGGCGACGCGCACTTTTGCCGGGGTCTATAAAGAGTTGGGACCGGTTTGGCTAGAGCGCCGCGCGTCCCCGCAGAGGACGCGCCAAGGACGCTCTAGCGCCGCCAGCGGCGGCCTTCCGTCG
>NZ_RZTV01000315.1:0-272 GCF_003997555.1 Mesorhizobium sp. M1A.T.Ca.IN.004.03.1.1
AGCCGATCGGCCCTGTCCTCGACGCCGGCGTGATTTCCGACGAGGGCGGACGCGGCGAGCACGGCTCCTTCACAGGCGCCTTTGCCGGCGTGTTCGCCTTCGATACGTCGGGGCGAGGGAAGACGGCGGATTTCGATTGGTTCAATTATGATGAATTGTGAGGGTTAGCATCTACTGCCTCCCACAGCCCTCGTCCTTCGAGGCTTCGGGTTTTGGCCGACGTCTCGAAGGACGAGGGCGGCCACCTGCTGCAACGACACGTCAAAAAGAAA
>NZ_RZTV01000316.1:0-272 GCF_003997555.1 Mesorhizobium sp. M1A.T.Ca.IN.004.03.1.1
GGTGATCAAGGACGGCCCGATCAAGCTGCAGAAGGACAACAAGATCCGCCGCGTCGTCATGTGCTCCGGCAAGGTCTATTACGATCTTCTCGAAGAGCGTGAAAAACGCGGCATCGACGACATCTATCTCCTGCGCGTCGAGCAGCTCTACCCGTTCCCGGCAAAGGCGCTGATCAACGAGCTGTCGCGCTTCCGCAATGCCGAGATGGTCTGGTGCCAGGAAGAGCCGAAGAACATGGGCGCATGGTCGTTCATCGACCCGTTCCTCGAAT
>NZ_RZTV01000317.1:0-272 GCF_003997555.1 Mesorhizobium sp. M1A.T.Ca.IN.004.03.1.1
TTTCTCTTTCTTCACAATATTCAATTGTCAAATAACAGACGACACAAAAGGCCGTCGACAAAACCCGCTCCAAACTCGCGCCCAGAACACAAACCAGCAATCGCCAATCCGCTTGAGTTTCACTAGAACGAAAGACTTCGTCGCCAGCAGCGCCGCCGCCCTCGTTCAGTGAGTGGGCTTATAGAACTAACCCTCATAAACAGTCAACACACCCAACCAAAGGTTTTTGACATTTTTGTAACAGGTTGATTCGGCTGGCATTTTTATCGGTC
>NZ_RZTV01000318.1:0-272 GCF_003997555.1 Mesorhizobium sp. M1A.T.Ca.IN.004.03.1.1
TTTGCCTCGACCGTATCGACGATATAGCTGGCGCCTTCGAGCAATGCCTTCAGCCGGGCCGCATCCTCGCCGTTGCCGATCGCCCGCGGCTGCAGCCGCTTGCCATGCGCCGAAACCTGCCTTGCCTCAAATTCGTCGCCGCGCGGCGTCTTCAGCAGCGCCGAGATATTCCAGTACTCTTCCGAAATGAAGCGCTCGATTTCGGATTCGCGATCGCAAACCAGACGAAGCGCGACCGACTGGACGCGGCCGGCCGAACGCGCGCCCGGCAG
>NZ_RZTV01000319.1:0-272 GCF_003997555.1 Mesorhizobium sp. M1A.T.Ca.IN.004.03.1.1
GCACCTCATTCCCGGTCGGATTGCCACACCATTTCGCGACGATGCGCATGGTCTTGGCGAACATCTTCGAGCCCATGCGCAGGTTCCCACAAGGATCGACAAGATCCGGCTTCAGCTCCGAAGCATCCTTGACGCCAACACCTGCCGGGAATTGCGTCAGGCCGACGCGCACAGGGCGCGGCCAACGTTCTTCCGGATGATCTCCATGGCTTCGTCGGACGTTTTCGGCTTCGGGACGAGGATCAGCCGCCCGCCTGATTTTGCGGTAACGG
>NZ_RZTV01000320.1:0-272 GCF_003997555.1 Mesorhizobium sp. M1A.T.Ca.IN.004.03.1.1
GGCGCATGCCCGCGGCGATTTCCGCCTCCGTCAGCAGGATGATCTCGTCGAGAAGGTCGCGGCACATGGCAAAGGTGACGCGATTGTCGAGGCCGATCCCGCCGCCGAGCGAGTCGGCAAGGCTCGGCACTTCCTCCACCTGCACCGGGCGGCCGGCATCGAGGCTCGCCTTCATTGCGGCACCCTTCTCCATCGTCAGGCCAATCACTTTGGTCGTCGAACTGATGCCTTTGACTGCGGCGGCCTGGCGGCCGGCGTTGCCGCCGCAGTCA
>NZ_RZTV01000032.1:0-5690 GCF_003997555.1 Mesorhizobium sp. M1A.T.Ca.IN.004.03.1.1
GGCTGCGCTTCATGTCCTGGTCCTCTCGATGGGCCAGAACGAACTTCAAACCGGATTAGATCAGAGGGGCAAGGTCAGCACCGACGGTGATTTCTTCGCGGGCTCACGAAT
Organism: Mesorhizobium sp. M1A.T.Ca.IN.004.03.1.1; assembly: GCF_003997555.1. Lineage (NCBI taxonomy): Bacteria > Pseudomonadati > Pseudomonadota > Alphaproteobacteria > Hyphomicrobiales > Phyllobacteriaceae > Mesorhizobium > Mesorhizobium sp. M1A.T.Ca.IN.004.03.1.1. The sequence goes on from NZ_RZTV01000032.1 coordinate 112, forward strand.
ATTTGAGGACCCTGGCGAAGCCGGCGGCATATTTTAGGGAAATTGAATGTCCGACGCCTATGCACAGACGAGCCCTACTGTCGGGGGAACATCAAAGGCCGCACGAGCTCTGTTGAGCTGGTCGCGAGTGAGGCTCGCTGCCAAAGCGCATATTAGCGAACCAACGATCGTCAATTTTGAGAACGGGTCGAGGAACCCGAATGCTCGCCATGTTGCCGCTATCCGCCAGGCCTTGGAGGATGCGGGAATTGTCTTCAGCGCTGAAGGGCCGTTGCTACCTCGCTCCGAAGGTTCGAATGGTGATCGCCAGACGGATAATAGGATGTGGCGGCGACGGCAGACGAAACGCACGCCCTAGAAGCCTCACACTCTTTTGCGGTTAAGGTCTTTCGGGCGGGTGTCCGGCGAATACGTGAGCGTGATGCGCTGGAGCCGCAGACGGCGCATGTCATCCTGGGCCGCAAGTCCCCATCGCCGGAGCATCGGCGCCGAAGCGGTCGCGAAGGTTCCGCAGATCGAGCTTCTGATGACGATGGCAGTCGAGGCAGCCGCTCGTGACGGACATGCCTGCGTCATAAGCTCTTGAAGAGTCCAGCCGTCATGCTGGCGATGCAAGGCGGGCTCGGCCTTTTGGCTGGATTTCATTTTATTAGCAGATGCGCTCAAATAGTGAGGTTTGTCAGACAAAAGAGATTTCGCATGTCACTTGTGGACCTCACCGCCGACATCGTCTCCGCTTATGTTAGCAATAATCTCGTCTCGGTAACCGACTTGGCGGATTTGATCGCGTCGGTGTATTACTCGCTCACTGGCGCAGCCCTGCTGCCAAAGCAGGAGCCTGCCGTCGACCCGGAGCGCTCAGTCTTCCCCGATCACATCATCTGCCTGGAGGACGGCAAGGAGTTCAAGTCGCTCAAGCGGCACCTGAGGACCGATCACGGTCTTACACCAAAGCAGTATCGCACGAAATGGAACCTGCCGGCAGATCATCCGATGGTTGCGCCGAACTATGCGGAACGGCGATCGGAATTGGCGAAGGGGTTTGGCTTTCAGCGGAAGGCTGCAGATCTCCGAAAATGAGGTCGCCGCACCAGCGAGGATTATATTCCTGATCGCCGAGCGATTGCCAAGGAGGGACGCGATCACGCCATGTCCTTTGAGGTAGAAATTAGCTATCTTGCATGTGCGGCGGACCGCTAGTTCGCTAGGCCGGCGCCGGGACTCAGGCAATTCTCCCCACGAGAAAAGGCGCCGGTCACACCTTAGCCCGCCGCGCGGGTGTGGGGGCACACCCAGCGGCGGGTTAAAGGATTCTGCCGAATATTGGCGTCCTCGTGATGGGGCGTAAGCAAGCGCCCACGCTGCCGCGCATCACGGGTCAATCAGCGCCTTTTGGCTGAATTCGATTTATTAGCAGACGCGCATATACGGCCTCGCCGGCACTTACCCCTGCCGGCTAAGGCCCGGTGGCCGGCCCCCAAAGCCACACCCAAAGGCTACCGGGCCACCATCCGTTATATGGCGCGATGCATTCCGATAGATGGCGATGGCGCTAGTCCCGCCCGTCGTGTGCACTTATGCGACCTTCAGGTTAATGACGCGCATCACCGCGACCACTGTTCCATTGTTCGTAGCAGCCTCTTTCGTACTGCCCTTGCCGCAGCTCCAAACGTCGCCTTCCTTGGCCGTGAACTTCATATCGCCGGCCGTAACTTCCAGTTCGCCTTCGGTGACCGTGCAGACCATGTCGTCGGCCATCACATCCCCCAACGGGCTAGATCCTTTCGGCTGATAAATCACGTCTTCCATGACGATCTTGTTATACCCCTTGATATGGGAGTCTCGTGTCCCCCGCTCGACTAGCCGAACGCCAGGAAAAATCTCCTTGCCCTCAGTCGCGCCATAGGTCTTGGCCGCTACTGGAGTGAACTCTGCGGCCAATAGCGGGGCGGCCAACGAGGTGGCAGCAAGGGCGAGAGCATTACGTCGATTCATCTTCATAACATCCTCCCTGAGTTGGTCCGCCCGGTTGGGCGAACTTGATATTTTACGCGCCCGACAAGCCAAATAGTCAAAACACAATTGGGGATCCGCCCGGCAATCACCAGGCGAGGTATAGACAGCGAAACGGGACTAGAACGGCAAGAGCCCGCTCGCCTAAGGTCAGTCAGCGTGGGCATCGGCCTAGAGCCCGCTCGTGAGGGCCGAGCGGGCTCCGTCGTGGCCTTTCAGACGGCAGGCAGAAACGGAGGACAAAGCCGTGCCGCCCAATCTATAACCGCTCGCGTGTGGCGATGTTCCCTGTTCAGAGCTTAGAGCGCTCTAGGTCATCTCTGTGTGCACATCCAATCGACCAATTTGGGATGGACGGTCTTAGAGCCGGTATACGCCCGGATTATTTTCGCGGCCAGCTCTCGCCGCTCGGCTTCGGGAGTCTTGTTATACCGAACTTCGTTTTGGAAGGCCTTCTTCAGGATTTCGGCGTCCAACGCCGTCAAGTGTGATTTCGCCATTTTTCCCTCACAGGCGGGGGCGAAAACAATTCCCCGCGCGGTGGAAATTATATCTCTGTGGAGCGTATGGTGCGAATCGCGAAAGTCCGCCGCAGCTAATGAACGAAGACCAAGAGCCCGCTCGCTGAGGGGACAAGCCCGGGGTGACGGGCATCTGTTTGCTGTCCTATTTTTGGCCGATAGAACTGGTGCCTGGCGGGGCGAAAAAACACGTCCATCGAAATCTGTGATAAGCTTCGAAATTCATGTGTGGGGTCAACGACCGGTAGAACGTCATCAGCGGCTCGCAAATGTGATAGCGGTCATCTGGCGAAGTCTGGACACGCTCTCTGGGAATAAACCACTCCGGCTGCTGGGGCTCGTTCAAGTAAAGGCGATGTTGCGATCTGACGATATAGCCATCCCTCGTCATCCTGCATCCGCAGAGTCTATCGGGTAACAGTCTTTGTTCCCGCAGCAATCGTACCGGAGAACCGGGTCTGTCTTGCCCGTATACCAATCGTGTGCACCGGCCTGGTCCGCAAAGACAAGCCATATTAATGCAATAGCTCCGTGCAAGTGCGCCATGGAAACGCCCCTCGCATTTGCTTAACATATTAGTATGTGCTAATCTAGATGTTGACGTGGTTACGCGAGGGGCGTCTATGCATCAGGTCAGCACGCGAGAACGCGCAGGGCTGGCGAGCATTGTGGTCACAGCTGCGGCCCTCAATGGTGGTCTAGCCTTGGCGCATAGCCCCAGTAGAAGCTGGACGTATCCACCTGCCTGTTGCCATGGCGATCCCATCACCGGAGAATGCGGCAAGATCCCCGCCATCGCCGTGACGCCGCGGCCTGACGGGTATGTAATCATCCTTCGACCAGGCGATCACCACAGAGTCACTCATCAAAACCGCTATTTCGTTCCCTACGACGTGGTCATTCCATCTGGCGACGACAATTTTCACATCTGCCTGCATCCGACCGAAGAAGACGAGAATTGCTTCTTTGCGCCGGTCGACACGATGTGAGCCCTGTCACCTGCCTAGAGAAATGGTTGTCCACGAGGTAGAATTTAGACTGAATGGCTCGGAGGGACAGCCATGTCGGCTTTCAACGTTGGCTTCGTGATCTTCCCCGGCATCACCCAACTCGACTTCACCGGTCCGTTTGAGGTGTTAAGCCGGCTCGCGACCCCTGGCTCGCTGTCGTCGCCCAGCGAGTTTGCCCAAGCGAAAACCTACGTTGCCGCAAGAACGTTTGCGCCGGTCCTAAGCGACCGCGGCCTTGCCATAATGCCGAATTGCACTTTCGAGGATTGTCCGCAGCTCGACCTGATCTGCGTGCCTGGCGGCGCCGGCATTGCTGAGGCGCTTGCCGATGTCGAGATTGTCGACTTCATCCGCCTCCAGGCCGAGAAAGCACGCTACGTCACGTCGGTGTGCATCGGGGCTTTCCTGCTCGGGGCAGCGGGGCTGTTGCAAGGACGAAGCGCCACCACGCACTGGGCTCACACGGGGTTGCTGCCACTGGTGGGCGCCCGTTACGAAAAGGGCCGCACCGTCCGCGACGGCAACGTGTTCACCTCTGCGGGCGTGTCCGCGGGGATTGACTTCGCCTTTGCGGTCATCGCTGAGGTTGCCGGGCAGGAGGTGGCGAAGGCTATCCAGCTTTCGATCGAGTACGATCCAGCACCGCCCTTCGAGGCCGGCCATCCGGACAAGGCATCAGAGGCGGCAATAGAACTTATGATCGAGCGCAACGCCGCAACCCACGCCGGCATCTCGCAGGCGCTGGGCAGAGCGGTGTCCCTCGCCGATCGAACTTGAGCAAGTCCATAACGGGTCGCTGCGTTCGGCGCGTTGCGAGTTCTTCCTATCGGCGTTGAAGGGCGGAATGGCCTCCAAAGCACTCAGCGCGAACGAACAGGTCAATCTTCCAGGTGATAATCGAGCTTGAGGCGCAACAGTCGCATGTTCTGATCCGCTCGAACGGGTCCTGCGAACTGGACGCGATCTTTGACGACCTTTCCAGTGCCCTCAGGAAGCCCCACAGCGGCCCTAGATGCTGCCGGCAAGTTCTTCACCGGCATTGCCATCGGCGTAGGCTTTGCACTTGTGCACGCGTTCGCGGGCTAAAACGCAACCAAATAGACCAACGCGAGGACCATAGCTGCGGCAAGGACACCGGCCAGCAGGTCCATCACAGGTATGACGAGGCTCTTGCGCCGGCCTTTGCGTAGCGTAGCCGCGTATGCGCTGTAGAGACGCCGGCCATGCTCGCCAAAGCGGTCGGCGTTCGGATAGACCTTCTGCGGCTTTCGTCTAGGCCGGAGCATGAGTTCCCCCCACAACCCGCAGCCTACAATGGCGACGGCGTAGCCTCAACCGCCCGCCCTGTCTCATTTCTGCACAGATTGCTGGCATCGACCCCTTGCACCAAAGATGCTGCCGGTTTGATCCCCGGCAGGCTCGTCGGGCTTGAGGCCGTTGTTGGGGGCCTCGCCCGGCGAGTTCTCCCGCTATATTAGCGATCACTGGTAAACAGGGCGAACTAGGAAGATAATGCCTGTTGCGAGGAGCCGCCTTGAGGGAGGGCGTGGTCCGATGCGATGGCCTTTGGTCGTGATTGCGCTGATTGTCGGCTTGGTCCTTTGGGACCACTATGCCAATGACAGCACCTATATTGCCGACGTCGAGAGAAGCCTCAGACAGGCCGCTGCGGAAATGCCTGGCGGCGCCTGAAGGTTGGCCCCTTGTTCCGGTACACAGCCCGCCGACATCGTGCTCGCCCTCCGCGGGCTGGCCAAAACAACAATTGCCATAGACCGCCGTGACGCTATGGTTGGCGTGTCCGGGGTCTGGTTGCCCCAATCCCGGATCCGGCCCGGCAGATCGTCACCACTTCCCCCGAAGCACTGATGGCCGCCGGGCCGTCTCTAGCGCTAGGGCAGCTTCTTCGGAGAGGTATCTGGAGCGTAGGTCAGGGTAACGCGCTTGCGGCGCACACCGCTATAGCGCGACGATCAGGATGAGACGCGCGCGACAATCTGGATGAGATTCTTACGTCGCGGTCACGGGCAAATTA
>NZ_RZTV01000321.1:0-272 GCF_003997555.1 Mesorhizobium sp. M1A.T.Ca.IN.004.03.1.1
GAATGCATCACTTCAGCGCCGAGGATGAGTTCAAGCGCATCGGCGACGTTGGCATCCGCCTTCATCAAGCCGGCCTTGACGACCGCTGCCTGATGCTTGTGGCCCCGTTCCAGTATTTCGTCGGCTATGTTGCGGATTTGAAGCAGATCGACGTCGAGGTGCTTGGGTGAAACGAAGGTTCCGATCCCGGCGGATCGCTTGAGAACACCCTCGAACATCAACTCCCGCAGCGCCCGGTTCGCCGTCATGCGGCTGACGCCGAATGCCGCCAC
>NZ_RZTV01000322.1:0-272 GCF_003997555.1 Mesorhizobium sp. M1A.T.Ca.IN.004.03.1.1
AGCACTCGCATGGCTGCTGGCGCAGAAGCCCTGGATCGTGCCGATCCCCGGCACCACCAAGTCGCATCGCCTCCAGGAGAACATCGAGGCCGTGCAAGTGGAATTGACGTCCGAGGATCTCGCCAGCATCGAAAGCGCCCTCGCCACGATCAAGGTCGAAGGCGATCGTTATCCCCCGCATCTGCAGGCAAGGGTCGATCGTTGATTTGAGAAGCAGCCGCTCCCTGCGGCCGCTTTCATGATTCGCATCATTTCCTCGGCGCCGGCGCATT
>NZ_RZTV01000323.1:0-272 GCF_003997555.1 Mesorhizobium sp. M1A.T.Ca.IN.004.03.1.1
GGAACCTGCGGCAACGCGCGAGCAGTAACCGATCTCGATATTGCCGAGGATCTTCGCGCCGGCGCCGATCATGACGCCGCTGCCGATCTTTGGGTGGCGATCGGCGCCCTCCTTGCCGGTGCCGCCGAGCGTCACACCATGCAGGATCGAAACATTGTCGCCGATGACGGCCGTCTCGCCGACGACGAGGCCGGTGGCGTGGTCAAGGAAGATGCCTTTGCCGATACGCGCGGCCGGATTGATGTCGGTCTGGAAGACGCTGGAGGAACGGC
>NZ_RZTV01000324.1:0-272 GCF_003997555.1 Mesorhizobium sp. M1A.T.Ca.IN.004.03.1.1
AAGTCCTTGGACACGACCGCATATACGGCATAGTTGGTGTAGGCTCGCGCCGCATGGTCGTGGAACCCGTGCTCGAGCGCGAGCGCCAGGCTTTCCTCCATCCGTTCGCGACCGCCCGGACGGTCGTCGAACAAAAGCGAGGTGCCGACATTGTTCAAGGCATGGACGCGCGTTTCGACCTCGCCCAACCGGTCGGCCAAGGTGATCGCGCGCAGGCCCCACTCGATCGCCTCGTCGAAGCGGTAGTGCAGCATATGCACCTGCTCGCAGCT
>NZ_RZTV01000325.1:0-272 GCF_003997555.1 Mesorhizobium sp. M1A.T.Ca.IN.004.03.1.1
CCTTGCTGGACGTTCTTTGGAGCGTGGATTTCTCGTGGCCAAAACATGGCAAAGGACATCAGAGCGCCGCTCGCACCTTCAGTAAAACTTAGATTCGATAGCGAAGGAGCGCAGCCTTGACGGGCACGGCAAATATGCGGCAATTGCGGACAGCGCATCTGACTTGTGTCAAGCGAAGTGAAGATTTGATCCCCGTAGGCGAAACGAAGAACTGACCCCCTTCATTGATCTGCTGTCTCGTTTGTCTCGAGCGCTGTTCCGGCGTTCTGCAG
>NZ_RZTV01000326.1:0-272 GCF_003997555.1 Mesorhizobium sp. M1A.T.Ca.IN.004.03.1.1
GGTGTCGCCAACCGCGCCAATCAGGCCGTCGTTCCGGAAGGTGCCAATATCGGCCTCGGCGTCCAGACCTCGGCGGTCCGCAACTTGCATCTCCAGGGCGAACTGACCCAGACCGGCAACGATCTCGACGTAGCGCTGATCGGCAAGGGCTTCTTTCAGATCCAGTCGACCGATGGCACGACGCTCTATACTCGCGCCGGCGCTTTCAACAAGAATGACCAGGGCCAGCTCATCACCATCGACGGCTATGAAGTCCTGCCTGGGATCACCAT
>NZ_RZTV01000327.1:0-271 GCF_003997555.1 Mesorhizobium sp. M1A.T.Ca.IN.004.03.1.1
TGCTCGAAACGTAGTACGATAAATCCGTCGACTTCGGTCGTGCCGCGCGATTCATTCCTCTCGGCTGGCCACCACATACGAATTCTCTAGCACTCTTACCATTAGACTGCTAACGTACATTAGGGAGCGGCCATTGGGTTTCATTCCCGCCGAAGGATCCTAAAAATGTTAACTACTGTTTTCCGGCCGTTGCACGACCGAGTTGTCATGCGTCGTATCGAGGCCATCATTAAGGAAGCCGACGTCATGGGCGTGATCGCATGACTTTCGG
>NZ_RZTV01000328.1:0-271 GCF_003997555.1 Mesorhizobium sp. M1A.T.Ca.IN.004.03.1.1
GCATCCTCTTCATCGAGGCTTCCGCAGCGCTCAACAGAGGCGAGAAGAGGATGCGGTGGCTGAGCTGCTTGCTGATATTTTCGATACGGATCATGATTTACGCGGCGCCTGGAGAAAGAGATTTTGGCGCGCTTATGCCATGCGGGGAAACCGCAGGATAGCCCCGCTTCCCACCCCATCGATCAAGAATATGATGCCGAAAAGCCTGAGTGGTTTTCGAACCACATCATGCTCACCTTCTTTAATTTGCAACAGGATTGGATAATATCGC
>NZ_RZTV01000329.1:0-271 GCF_003997555.1 Mesorhizobium sp. M1A.T.Ca.IN.004.03.1.1
AGCCGCTCGGCTCGGCCAAGCTGCCGCTCAATCTGCCGGATGGTTGGGATTTCGATAAAGTCTCCGGCGAAAACGCTGCCCCTCTTGGCGGCGCAGAACGCCATGGCTCGGCTACGCCGGCAGAAAACAGCGGGCCGCAGCAGGCGGCGGTCGAAACACAGGATCTCGCCGCATCGCCGGAGATCGCAAACATGATGGCCGCAGCCCCGACCGCCAAGGCCGCCACCATGATCGCGCAGAAGAGCTCTACCGTGAACCTGCCGCAGACGGC
>NZ_RZTV01000330.1:0-271 GCF_003997555.1 Mesorhizobium sp. M1A.T.Ca.IN.004.03.1.1
CTGATAGAGATGCAGCGCTTTGCCGAAAAAGGCTGCGAGAGCCGCATTCATTTCGCCGCCTCCGAAGGCGTGATCCCGACGGCGGCTGAGCTTGCCGACCTCGGCGTTTCGATCTTCGTCGGCGTCGGCCACGAGACGACCGGGGCGAACGCCTATACCAGCCGCGAGATCCGCGAACTCTTGAGCTGGCTCGACGGCGATCCGGCCAACCGCCATACGGTGTTCGACGCCACCTCGATGCTCGGCGCCATGCCGTGGGAGCCGGAACTGG
>NZ_RZTV01000033.1:0-5311 GCF_003997555.1 Mesorhizobium sp. M1A.T.Ca.IN.004.03.1.1
ATCGCCATATCGCGCGGGTCCAGATAGCCTTCGAATGCGGATTCTGCAAAAGGACCTGCCAGACACGCAACTATCTCCCGGATCGCATCATCGCGTTCCAAACATCGATCCATATCGTCCTCGAAAATCGGCTTTCGCTTCGAGGTGAATCCTTGCGCTGAATAAAAACCCGCGCCTTCGACAACACCACCGCACTCTCCGTCACCGACGTCGGGGTAAATACTAACACTTGAGAAAGCAGGGAGTTCATGGTCGTCGTCGAACGTCTGACGGTGCAAAACGATGGCGGCCACCGCGTGCCCGGCTTCGTGATGCGCCACAAGCGGCAGATATTGGGAGGCTACATTCATGCGGTGCGGCTCTCAGGTCTAGTTTGCTTTTGCGCATAGGACCGCAATTGTCGTGCCAACTGGGAAAATCGTTTCGGGCAATGCGATCGCTCCGATAGCGTTGCGTCTCCTGTCTGACATTGTTGGGAAGTCGACACGCGCCCGTCGCAATGCGGTCGACCTTCCGCGCGAGTTGGGTGACCCGTGAAGGCGGCCGACCAGGACGATGTTGCGCTGATCGGCGACGAAGGCGCGGCCGGGCGAGATCGCGCATCAGGGGGTGACCGGCGTGTCGGCGAAGTCGAAGTCGTCGATGTCCTTGGCCAGCGGCAACTTGGCGACAGCGAACTGGTATTTGATGGAGCGGGCCTGCTTCTCCGATATCTCGGCCTGCAAGAGATCACCGACAATCCTGGGCGGCTCGTGCCGTCGCTTGATGGCGACGCGCCCATGATCTCGTCATAGGCTCTGCGCATTCCGTAGAGCTTCAGCGCTCCCATCAGTTCCAGTACCTCGGTGCGTTCCATGGCTGTTTGTCCTCCTGAGACTGTCATAGCGGGTGCAGTCGGCGACCGCTCGTGAGCTAGCTTCAGCGCTTGGGGAATGGAAAGGATCGTGCCCGGCGCCGGATCGCGGCTGCGGGCCAGGATGTTGAGGATCACCGGCGCCGACGATGCACCGTGCTCGATGGCTTCCTGACAGGCGGCCTCGACCGCGCTCAATCCGTCGGTCAGCACCCAGGTGAGGATCAACACCATCTGCCGGTCGACGTCATCAACCGCCTTGAGCTGCGCCGCACCTTCTCCATTGCCGACCGCACGACCCAGCCAAGGAACGGCGCGCGCCGTGTGCCAGGGATCGTAGACGACCTCGTTGCGGCCAAAGGAGCGAACGTGTTCTCCCACGACCACGCCATCCTCTGGCGGATGCGATCCGATCGACATAAGCATGGATCTCGATGGGCCGACCGACGGCACTCGACAGCACCGAGTATTTGTTGTTGTCGAAGCGCACCGTGCAGGTCTTCGACACCGACGGGGGAATGCAATGGAAGCCGTCGAAGCGACCGGCAGCCGCTCCCGCTGCGGCTTGGCCGCATTCGCCGACAGCAGCCGGTCCCGCGTCTCACGCCGAGCTCCCATGCGGGGATAGGGCTGGTGCTTGCGCTCGTAGCGGAACTGCGTCTCCTCAGAACGCAGGACCTTGCGCACCACCTTGCGCGAGATCTTCAGCTCACGGCAGATCGCTTTGATCGACTTCCCCTGGACCAGCGACAGCCGACGTATCTTTGCAATCGTCTCTAAAACCAACATCCAAAACACAAATGCCTCCGATCAAGCCGGAGGCATCTTGATGACCCCATCGTTAAGGGGTCCCGTTTGGACGAAAATCACCCTTTAAACAGGGTCCCCATTCCACGAAAAATCAATGCACTACCTTCCAAAGCTGCGAGAGATCGCCACCGACCGCTTTGAAGGGGCTTTCGGCGGTCTCGTCAGCGAGGTTGTGGCATGAAGAAACATCAATCCACAGCATTGGGCCGAAGCATGCCACGGGCTCATGCCGCGGGAGAGCGGGAAGATATTCTTGAAAGAAGCGGTCTCCGACATCAATACCGACAGGATGGGCAGCTTTCTCACATCACTTGAGGTCGAGCGTGGCAGTTGCGACCCGCAATGCAAGGCTGGCGGCGATGCATGCCTTTGCGCGGTTCCTGATTTCGGAGCACCCCGAATATTAGGATACGCTGCAACTGGTGGTGACACTTCCCTTCAAGAGGGCGCGTGGGTGGCACCTGTCGAATATCTCGATGAGCCCGGAAATCAAGAGCGTCCTGGCGCGTATCGACCGCCGCACGCCTTCTGGACAGCGGGATTACGCTCTGTTTTCGCTGATGTTCAATACGGATGCCCGAGTTCAGGGATCCTGAATCTTCGATTGTGACCTTCGTCTGGTATCGCCCTGTCCCGCCGAGCAAAGCAACGACCGCCCCACACTGCTCACCCGGTTCGGTGTTCGATACTTGCTGCGCACACATGGCTGCGGGCGAAGGAACCACCATGGCGGAAAAGAGCATCCATCATCGCCCTTTGCGGGACACGACGGCCATCCACCTCGTCAAGGCGGGTGTTGACATCGCCACCATCAGTCGATGGCCAGGCCACTCGGGCTGAACTAACGATGCGCTACGCCCAGGCCGGTATCGATATGAAGCGGCAAGCGCTCGAACAAGTCTTCCCCGACGTGATGTCATCGGCAAAAGATCAGACGATCATCGCTTTGATGGCTGGATGTTTGGCTGGCTGCACCGCTTGTAGACGCTCAGTTATGTGGAGTTGTATCGCGGGAAGTCGCGCGTCTTGGGCTTTTGCGGTGTCAGCTCAACATCTCTCCGCAGTGCACGTTGTCACTGTTGAAGAGCCGTTTGTTCAATCTTCGTCCTGGCACGGCAAGGGTTGTCCATATTGTGGCGTCTTGCGCTTGCCGAGCTTGTCCGAAATCCAGCGCCGGATCAGGCGTGAACACTGTTGCGTAGTTCGTCAGCCAGAGCGCGGAGAACGTCGGCGCTTCCTTCCAGCGCCGTAAAAGCGTAGGGATTGAGGAACTGTCGGCCCCAGAACAGATTGCGATCTATGCCGGATAGCGTAGCTTCCTCGCTGACACGCGGCCAATTCTCCGCAATGCATCGGAGCTGGCCTTCAACAATCGCAAGAGCTTCCGGCGCGCTGAGCAGGAAGTGATGCGCCGCTTCAAGGCAGGACGCTATCCGGCTCATGCGGTTATTGCCGCTGATGAGCATGGCCTGGCTGGCCTCCTGGCCACTGCGGGCCTGCGGACAAATATCGTACGCAGGCGTGAGGGTGAGCTTAGCCCCGTCCCAGAATGCCGCATGGTTGCGGGCATGATCGTCGGTGTTGCCGCAAAGTATGTTGAAGACAATGCGGCTGAACAACTCGCGCAGAGTTTCCGACGGCGCGGTGAATCGGTGGCGAATGATCTCCGCCAAATCCTGGTAGCTGGCGTAACGCGCCATCATCTCATCGAGCGCGAGCATCGTCAGCGCTGAGACCATGGATTTGCGTTGCCAGCCGCCCGTGACCTTGATCCGGTCGAATCGCTCGACGAGCAACACGTCGTTGCCTGCGGCGCGAACGAGCGAGACGGATGCCGCTCTGATGCCGCACAAGGCGGCAAGCCGCATGGCTATGAATTCTCCTTTGACGACGCTGTAAAGGTCGGCAGACGAGGAAAATTTCGCGACATGCTTGACGGCGTCATCCTCGATCAGCGCCTTTGGCCTTGCGCCGCCGATCGAGCTGCCGTGATGCAGCGCCTGATCTAATTCGGGGGTGAGCGGAATACCTTTCTCTACCCGCTCCGCCGATTGGACAAGCTCTTCGAGAGTGGCATTGGCCAGTGCGCGCGGCTCGTAATGCGTGGGCGAAAACTGAAAATCGAGCGCGCCGATGCGGTCCGAGCCTGATTCCAGCAAGAACGTCAGTTCTGAAATATCGAGCCGCGCGATTTCATCGCCCTTCACACCGAATTTGCGGTTTAGGATAACCCGTCGTCCCCAGGCATCAGGGGCAGCATCGCGGATGCATCCCGGCATGGTTAGGCCAGGAAGCAAAGGCAATTCGCCTGCCTTCAGGGGCAGTTCCGGTAGATAAAGCGGGATCGCGCTTCCCAGTTCACGAAAGCTCCTGCCATAGTTGAAGCTGACGAGTCCGTCATGGGCATATAGCCGCCCGGCGACAACCGGCGCGGTCTCGCCCGGCAGCCAGACCCAGACATAGGCTTCGTCGTACTTGGGGACCTTAGAACTCATCGACGATCTGCTTGCTGGCCTTGTAGACGTGCTTCGGCAGCAGCGCGATGCGATCGTCCATGCGGCCTGTGAGGGCTGTGATGCCCTTGCCGTCGGCATCGAACAGCTTCACACCGACAATGGCAGCAGCTTCGAACATCAGTCCGATTTCGACTTTGGGATCGCCCTTCTCGATGCGCTGCAGGGTGCTGCGTGAAACACCGATTCTCTCGGCTAACTCCTGTGCGGTTAACCGGTGCTGCATCCGGCCAAGCCGGATGGTCTTACCGAAAAGGCCAAGCGCTTCCATCGCGTAGCGCGAATAGGTGCGTTTATACGTTGCCTTCATTCGGGTCTCTGTGACCTATGCATGATCCATATCGCCTTCTTTCGAACTTTATATAGGTAATGTCACAGAGCGACTGCCAAAGTCAAGACTCCGTATCGCAAGCGTTACCCATCCGAACGAGGAAGGCGGATATTGCCTACGGCTCCTGCACAACCGGCCAGCTCTGCGCCCCTCGGGCGAGGCGGAGATCTGGCGCTGGATCGCGGACAGCCTTGAGACGCCTCGCATGAGTCATTCATGGGCGGTCCCTGGTGCGAGGCCGCGGCGCTCGACTGCTGGCCGACATTCTCGGTGGCGGGACCCGCAGCCGGCTACACCAGCACTTTTCGACCGCATACGCGCCCAGCTTCTCTCCGAAATCATTGCCAATGAGCGCGAACCTCATGCGATCGCCGAGCTGGCCTGGCGGCGCGGAATCTACGGCACGCATGCGTATTCGAGACCGCCCAAGGGAGCCTGACTAGCGTAACGCCCTCCGATCTAAGCGCCTTCCACAAAGCCGCTTTCGCACGCGACGGGCTGCATGTGGCGGTCGTAGGCGACATAGATGCCAAGCCCTGAGAGTAAGGCTCTACCAGCTGTTCGGCGATTTGCCTCAGAAACTGGCGCTTGCCGGCGCGAACCAGTGGTATCGCGAGGGCGAGCACGCCGAGCGCTTTTCCTCCGCCCTCCACTGACCACAGACCCGCACGCAACGAAGCCGCGCTCGATCTTATCGTGGCGTGGCTAGGTGCAATGTTTGCTCTCGCCATCAGGCCGGCTTTCCCGATGGCGTGGTCAACCTGATCTATGCGTCCGAAGGTGATCGCGTGGGCCGTGAACTCT
>NZ_RZTV01000331.1:0-271 GCF_003997555.1 Mesorhizobium sp. M1A.T.Ca.IN.004.03.1.1
CCGGGTCGGGTTCATTGATGAAGTCGACCTCGATCTCCCCAATATCGGCGTTCACCGGCACCACGTAATCCACCAGATCATTGTTAAGGAAACCGCCGAAGCGCGGATCGACTTCGGTTGCCTCACGAAGTGCTGCGCCGAAGGCCCACACGACGCCACCACGCACCTGACTGACCGCACTGCGCGGGCTGACCACGCGCCCGCAATCGGCGACACTCACCACGCGCGGCATCCTGATGCGCCGGGTGGTCGGCTCGACCTGGACCTCAAC
>NZ_RZTV01000332.1:0-271 GCF_003997555.1 Mesorhizobium sp. M1A.T.Ca.IN.004.03.1.1
GTTAGACATGCAAAACGATTTCACAGATCCGGCAGGAAGAAGCGCAACGGCGCAGACACCGTCCTCATCCCCAGCTTTTGGTTCTTCGCCGGGAATGCGCACGTCCGTTTCCGATCTGGAAGCGAAGGTGAGCGAAGACATTTCCACCGCCAAGGAAGCGATCAAGGAAGGCGCCGACACGGCCGTCGAGAAAGCCAAGGACGTCATTTCCGAACGCACCAGCTTCGCTGCTCGCCAGGTCCGCGGCGTTGCAACGGCACTTGAGAAAGCC
>NZ_RZTV01000333.1:0-271 GCF_003997555.1 Mesorhizobium sp. M1A.T.Ca.IN.004.03.1.1
CTTGGGATACGCCTTCGCGTATATCTTGTGCTCATGGCCCTGATCCATGTTTGGGTACGGGGCGCCCAAGATCGGACGGCATCTGCGCGGCATCCAATCGGTACGGCGCGCTCGTTTGTGCCCTCCACCACGAACGGAAACTGTCCGTGTCGGCAGGCTCGCTCATGACCATCATCCGGCTAGGGGCTAGCGGGCCGCGGAAATGAAACAATTCCAGATAGATATCTGCGCCGTCTGCGATGGCCTTTCGCTGGGCATCGGTGAAGTGAAA
>NZ_RZTV01000334.1:0-271 GCF_003997555.1 Mesorhizobium sp. M1A.T.Ca.IN.004.03.1.1
GCTCGGCGTGCTCTCCTCCGGCATCATGGCCGGCAATCTCGTCGGGCCGCTGCTCGGCGGGGCGCTCCCGCCGATCATCGGCATCCGCGGCACGTTTCTCGCCGCCGGCGGCATGATCTTCCTCGCCTTTCTCGCCACGGCCTTGCTGATCAAGGAGGAGAAATCGCCGGCCCGCAAGCAGGCAGCCAAGGCCAGCGGCGGCTGGAAATCCATTGCCGACAAGCGGCCTGTCGTCGCCATGCTGGCAACCGGCATGCTGTTGATGTTTGCC
>NZ_RZTV01000335.1:0-271 GCF_003997555.1 Mesorhizobium sp. M1A.T.Ca.IN.004.03.1.1
CTGACTGTGCGTGAGCATCTGAATATTCCTGTCGATCGGCTGGCTACCTTCCCGGCACCCACCCACCGATCGCCAGAATAGTGGCATAGACCACCAATTAGATCGACAATATCAATTTGCTATTGTAATCCGTTTTGGAGAATATTTTTCCGGATCGGCGACATGGAGGCCCACTCCATGTCGCCGCGCGAAAAACTTGGCCCCCGGCGAAAAATCAGCTCGCCTTGGGACGCCAGACGATATCACCGGTCGTAAGCTTCTTCGGCAGGAT
>NZ_RZTV01000336.1:0-271 GCF_003997555.1 Mesorhizobium sp. M1A.T.Ca.IN.004.03.1.1
GGGCTTTTATCGAGACACCGAGGGGCATCGACACATGCTCTTCGGGATCGACGACCTCGGCCTCACCGGGGATGCTTATGATGAGAATTGAGCTAGAACGCGTGCAAACCATGCAGGCCCAGCTTGAGCCGGGCGTTCTCTATGTGTCGGAGGAGTTCGAGACTGCCGGGCACTTATGCGCATGCGGCTGCGGTTCAAAGGTGCGGACACCTCTTGGGCCGACCGAATGGCAATTCACCAATCACCCCCAAGGACCATCGCTGCGCCCGTC
>NZ_RZTV01000337.1:0-271 GCF_003997555.1 Mesorhizobium sp. M1A.T.Ca.IN.004.03.1.1
TCCGAGCAAGGGGCTCATAACATCGACTGATCACGTCCACCACCGCATTGCGCTTCGTGCCACGCGAAAGGCGAAAACCCGGCTCGCGGGAGCCGGGTTTCGTCTTTGTCGCGAATTTTCGTCAATAGCAGCGCCTTACTGTCTTGGTCACCTCGCCTTCATCAGTCTGACGGGTAACGCTCCTGGTTTCGCAGCCGTCATGTCGATAGCGGCGATGCTCGCGTTCGCGAACGCCGAAGGTCACGCCGCGCTCGCTGATGGTGATGCCGGG
>NZ_RZTV01000338.1:0-271 GCF_003997555.1 Mesorhizobium sp. M1A.T.Ca.IN.004.03.1.1
CCCGCGTCCGCGCGCATTTCCAGAATCTCGCGGGCTGGCTAACCTCGGTGCTGGAGGCTGGGGTCGAGCAAGGCCTGTTTCAGATGGACAAGCGGCCGGAGGAGCAGGCGCAAATGCTGATGGCATCGGTCCATGGGGCGATGCTGTCGGCGAGGGCTTTCGGCAATGCCGGGGTGTTCATCGCAGTCGTTGCCCCTGAGTTTGCGAGGCTGCGGTCAGCGGATCGCTAGGATTAACCCCTAGTCCGAAACCGCCTGCTGGTGAAATCTAG
>NZ_RZTV01000339.1:0-271 GCF_003997555.1 Mesorhizobium sp. M1A.T.Ca.IN.004.03.1.1
GACTTAGGTTCGATCAACCTTCGCGACGACGACATTCCCGATTATCTCGATTGGATCATCGAGAATTGTCCCGGCGCGATCCTCTTCAACCACGCGACGCGGGAAAGCGGCCTGAAATCGGGAATCCGGTTCCCCGATTACGCGCAGTACCATCACCACCTGACGCGGTGGCGTTGAGATGACGACCGCCCACGGGTGAGCGGGATCGTTGGCGGGCGGAAGACTGGTCGCGATGTGTCGCATCATCGCCTCGACCGAAGGGATCACCCGA
>NZ_RZTV01000340.1:0-271 GCF_003997555.1 Mesorhizobium sp. M1A.T.Ca.IN.004.03.1.1
CGCGCATCGAGCTCGGCGAGTTCATCAATTCCCAGGGCAGCGTATCCACCGATCTCGCGTTCCCGTTCCAGCCGCCGCCATCCAATGCAGGCGCAAACGGCGAACATTCGATCCTGCTCGACCTGGTGCCCAACAACGTCTTCAACGCGCTGGCCTCGGGCCAGACGATCCAGGTCCTGCTGTTCTGCCTGCTCTTCGGACTCGCGATGGGCAAGATCCCCCAACCCTCGTCCATGAGCCTGTCCCAGGCGCTCAACGCGGTCTACCGGGC
>NZ_RZTV01000034.1:0-4139 GCF_003997555.1 Mesorhizobium sp. M1A.T.Ca.IN.004.03.1.1
GGCGAAGTTCCGCAATGCCGGCCAGACCTGCGTTTCCGCGAACCGCATTTACGTCCAATCGAGCGTTCACGATGAGTTCGTCAAGAAATTCGTGGAAAGAATCCGGCACTTGTCGGTTGGCGACGGATTCGATGCCGGAGTGGACATCGGACCGCTCATCGACAAGCATGCTCTGGCCAAGATCGAGTCTCACATCGCAGATGCCATTGCGAAAGGCGGCACAATACGATGCGGGGGCCAGCGTATCGGCAAGAATGGCACGTTTTTCGAACCCACGGTCCTCACCGAGATTTCCAGCGTCATGGCAGTCGCGCAAGAGGAGACATTCGGGCCGCTCGCGCCGATCATTCGCTTCAACGATGCGGATCAGGTCGTGCGCGAGGCCAATGACACGATCTACGGCCTCGCCGCATACTTCTATGCCTCAAACCTGAAGCGGGTCTGGCGTGTGGCAGAGGCTCTGGAATATGGCATGGTTGGCATCAACACGGGACGCATGTCCTCGGAGGCGGCACCGTTTGGCGGGATCAAACAATCCGGCATCGGGCGGGAGGGTTCCCGTCATGGCCTCGAGGACTATCTGGAAATGAAATATCTTTGCATGGGCGGGATTTGAAACCTGCTGCACTGTCTCTCCGCCCCACCGGGGGGCGGCCTGCGGTCAATGCCGCCACCTAATTGGAAGTTCCAAACGCCGTTGACCTGAAACACGGATGCCCGGCAGGAGACTGAGCTCGCTGCCGGGCCGGACATGCCTTGGGAGGGCATAAGTCAGCGCTCCTAGGGCCGATGGGCCACTCAGTTCGTGCGCCTTTTGCCGATTGCGTTGCATGTGCCGTGCCAAGCCAAAAAGCATTGATAAACCGCCGATGGATCAGCTTTTGCCCTGTTGCGCATTCTACATTGTGGGATATGCGACAATGCCCAAGCGGTTGAATCGTCGTGTTGCAGACCCCCAGACGGGTCATGACTGCTATTCTTAGGACAGTGCGCAGCAAGCCGCTACTCGCTGCACTCCAGGCACACCATTTCCATAATCAAGCGGTGGGTGCTATGTCTGACCGAGCTGTCGACCAGGGAACGGTGTGAGGCCTCAAATCCCTCCATATTGTTGCACCCGCCGGTCCAACAGGACTGCAGGTCCGGACTCAAAGGATCTTGGCTGCTATGGCGACATTGCGGTGCACGCCGCTTTCCGACCAATGATGTGCGTCCAGGTCGAGGCCGGCCCTATAATGAACCACCCTCGCCCATCTCATTTCGGCATCGACAAGCTAGACCAGAGCGCACTTGCAAGGCGCCATTCAGTCCTGTCGGCGGGCGAACTGTTGGTGACGGGTACAGCTGCGAGCGAACGTTCATCCACCGACGCGCAGCGCGGACTGTCGCTTTTCAAATTAGGAAATCTCTGTAGCCACCATTCATGAGCGCGCGGCCACGCGAGACGGCCCGACGGATGCGGTCGCGCAGATGATCGCGAGGATCCGCCCAGTCGGCATGGACGCGCCGTTGACCGATGAGAACTTCGGCGAGCTCGCGATGAGGTGCTCCGGCGAGCGAACCGTCGAGCGCACGAAGAACGAAGGACAAACGAACGCCGCGCTTTTCCGGCGCAAACAAGCGGGGGGGCAACTGTTGCCCTAGACTGAGAGCATTGAGGCACTCCAGTCCCCTCAGTCGATGCTTTAAAAGCACCGCGGGCCAGATGGCTTGCGTATGCAGGCAAACAGGGTGGAGGATATTCGCGCCCGAGACGGCGAGCTGCAGCGCGTGGTCCGCATTGCGAAGAAGAACATGCTGGCTCTTGTCGGGCGCCAGCAGGACGATTGCACGACAGGGCAATGCCGAGAGTTCGAACGGCGGTGTCGGCGACGAGGCAGGCAACCGTTCCGCAATGACCGGCAGCACATGGACGCACCAGAGCGGACACCAGAATACGACCGAAGCGCGGCCACAAGACTCCGCGAAACAGAACACCCCAGCGTGACAGGTCGCCGGCCGACGCGACCATATCGAGAAAGGATTGGAGAGACCAAGTCTTGCAATGCTGGCGCGCAGCGGTCAGATCGCGCTGGAACGCTGGATTGCGGCGTAAGAACTCCCAAGCCCACTCCCGCAGCGTCAGGCCAGCGGTGTAGTCGTATGATCTTTCATCCCGCCAATCGGCCTGATCCGCGCCAGTCAGGAGATTCATGACTGACATCCCCTGCCCGCGCCTGCGTGCGTCGAAACATTATGCCACTTCGCAAAGCATCGGCGAAGGCAGCAGACGTCGAAGACCCCGTTTCGTTGAAGCGTCAGCCATCGCCACTGTCGGCGACAGAAGATGTGCCCAAATTGCCACCAGACCGTCGAACTGGCACAGCGACGGCCAGCGCGACCTGGAATTGATCCCGTAACGGTCATCGGCTCCTGCGTCGCGATCCAGACGTCCCTTGAAGGCGCAGTAGCGCGGCAGTGGATCGCACGCTGCTTGTCGGCAAGTTGTCGTAGCGGCGGCGCCATAGGCACGGTCATCGGAGGGTCTCCTGCGGCAAGTTTTCGCCATTGGAGGCCAATCTCCCCGCTAGGGCAGCCTGTGCAGTTGCACAGGTGAAGCGGATCAATCAGGGGGAGCCATGGCGGAAACTGGATGATGGCGGCTTGAGGAGAGCGGCGTATCGAGGCGGGTGATGAAGCCTGCCAGTACCTCTCAAGGAGAGTGATACGCCATGAACGAGACTATCAACACATTGTTCGCCTTCGTCAGCCCGACGAAATCGATGATACCCTGACGGATGTACTTCGCAGCGGCGCGCGCAAATTGCTTGCGCATGCGATCGAGATGGAGGCCGAGGCGTATGCCAAGGCGGTCGACTGCCTGACGAAAGATCATATTGCGTCGCTGGCGCTCTACGATTTCCCCGCCCAACACTGGGATCATCTGCGAACGTCCAATCCCATCGAAAGCGTCTTTGCAACCGTTCGCTATCGCACGGTGCGTACCAAGGGCTCGCTATCCTCGAAAACCGCCCAGCTGATGGTCTTCAAGCTGTTGGCCGCGGCCAGGAAGTGGCGACGATTGAAAGGACAAAATCAGTTGCCGAAACTCATCGCAGGTGCCAGGTTCCTGGACGGAATCCAGGTCATCGAAACGAAGCCGCAGAGCGCCGCTTGATCAGCCTCGTCACCCAAATTCCAGCATAGCTCCATCGGAACTGCCAGCCTTCCTTGCCGATCAGGCGCATATCAGCGCTGACGATACCGAGGACGGCGATGGCGGTCACCTCCAGGCCGCCGAGTAACGACCCTCAAAACACCGCACTGGTCGAGGCCAGCCTGAACCGGTATCTTGTGCCTGCCCTCGGGAGTCGCTCTATCCACCATGTGATCGACACCGACATTGCTAACATCACCAAGAAGATCGTCGCCGGGGGTCACCCGCAAGCGGCTAACACGGCCTTCTGGTGTATGCGGGCTTTTTTCAACTGGTGTCGCAAACCGCCGCAACGCCTCATCCGCGGTTTCCCCGCGAGGGATTGGAAAATCCGGATCCGGCCCCGATCGTCAAGCGCAAGCGAGTGGTGAACGATGCCGAACTGGCGGCTATATGAACGGGCTGTGAGCCCGAACCGGGCGATATCGGCTATTCGTTCGGCTCCATCGTCAAGCTGCTCATTCTGACCGGACAGAGGCGTACGGAAGTTGCCGCGATGCGTTGGTCCTCAACCTTGAAGCCGGAACATGGAACTATCGGGTGACCGCACGAAGAACGAAGAGCCTACGCTTATTCCGCTGTCCACACTGGCGGTGTCGGTCCCCCAGACGGTACCGAACACCAATGACACGTTTTTTTCCCTGCGAGGGGCAACGAAAGAAGCCACTTCTCAGGCTACGCGAAGGGCAAGAAGGCTCTAGACGGCAAGGTCAATACTGACGGGGTGGCTTTGGAGAACTGGACCCTTTACGATCTGCGCAGGACGCTCGCGACAAATCTCGGCAGGCGGCAGGTATTGCCACACGTCATCGAGCACATACTGAATCACAAGGCGGCGTCCTTGACAGACATTGGCGAAATCTACAATCTCTATAGCAACGTCAAGGAGAAGCGCGAGGTGTTGCAGATGTGGTCAAATCACATCGAATGGCTGATCAAGCAG
>NZ_RZTV01000341.1:0-271 GCF_003997555.1 Mesorhizobium sp. M1A.T.Ca.IN.004.03.1.1
CCGATGCGCTGCGGTCCGAATGTCGGGATTCGCGCCGGTGTGTGCCCGTGGATCACCAAGAAGGGAAGCTGCGGTCCTTCATCCAGGAAGGGCTGGCGGATCCACATGAGGTCAAGGTCCTTCTGTTTCTTGAGATCGACGCCCGGCTTGACGCCCGCATGGACAAAAAGGACCCTTCCCATCTGCAGCATGACCGGCAGTGATTCCAGAAATTGGATATGCCGCTCGGGTATCATGTTGTGAATGACGCGGGCGATCGCCTCGTTTCCGG
>NZ_RZTV01000342.1:0-270 GCF_003997555.1 Mesorhizobium sp. M1A.T.Ca.IN.004.03.1.1
CCATCAGCTTTTCCAGAAGGGCCGGCGCATGCGTCTCGCAGACCTCCCAGGGCACGATGCGTGCGCCGTCCTCATAGAGATAGGCCTGGCTCAGCGCGAAGGAGCGCACGCCCTGCATCGTGCCCTCGATGGCGCCGGCGATCGTGCCGGAATAGGTCACGTCGTCGGCGACGTTCGAGCCTGAATTGACGCCTGACAGGACGAGATCCGGCTTGATGTCCATCACCTGCCTGATGCCCATGATAACGCAATCGGTCGGCGTGCCGCGCA
>NZ_RZTV01000343.1:0-270 GCF_003997555.1 Mesorhizobium sp. M1A.T.Ca.IN.004.03.1.1
GTTCCACGCCCCGGACCTCGGTCTGAAGCATCCCGGCCCTTGGTCTGGATTTTATTATTCGTCAGCCGCGCTATTCTCGAGCCGCACGCCATCGCATCGCGGGCTTGGGCAGGAGACCGAGGAGATGACACGATCCAACCGCCGGGAAGCAGGACGCAGGCGCCTGGCCATGCGTCTGCCGCAAATGCGGACGCTGATCATGCAGGCGCGCGACCCGTGGCAGCTCGAGCTTTTCGAGGCCTATCAGATGGCGGTCGAAGCGCGTGATCG
>NZ_RZTV01000344.1:0-270 GCF_003997555.1 Mesorhizobium sp. M1A.T.Ca.IN.004.03.1.1
CAACGGGTGAATCCGCAATACCATACAGCGTCTGTGGGCGCGTTGCCATCAGCCTAGCATAGTCGACCTGCTTAAAGGTTCTGACTAGCTGAGCGTAGGCGCCCACTTCCTCGGCAGATAGCCCGCCGGGAGCAGGGGCACCGGCCAGAAGCGCCTTATCAACGTCGGCTGGAACGGTAGCGGGCATGTTGGTGTGGATGCCGAGAAGGCCCTCCGGAGCCTGAAGACCCATCTGGTCGACGACAAATGCACCCCAGTCGCCACCCTGCG
>NZ_RZTV01000345.1:0-270 GCF_003997555.1 Mesorhizobium sp. M1A.T.Ca.IN.004.03.1.1
GGCAAGGCGCGGCTCGTCCGGGACATCGAACGCGGCCGCCATGCGCGGCAGGATAAGTGCGCCGGCAAGACCCGCCAGGATGGCACGGCGCTGGAGGAAAAGGGAATTTCGTTCACGCGAGCTCATAACGCAGCATCCATCATTTCCCCGGCACACAGAATCTGCACCGGAAGATCGTTGCCGCCAATACACATGCTGTTGAAAATATTGCCCTGCGTCATTGTTGCGCAGGGCTTGCAACTTCACGCCGGCTTGGCCTCGATCATCGCC
>NZ_RZTV01000346.1:0-270 GCF_003997555.1 Mesorhizobium sp. M1A.T.Ca.IN.004.03.1.1
GGTTATTCCACTTTTTGTCGAGCAGATCTTGGCAGGAAAACCGCTGACCATCACGAACCCCGCGATGACGCGGTTTATGATGACTCTCGACGACGCCATAGATCTTGTTCTCTATGCTTTCGAGCGTGGCAACAACGGCGATATCTTCGTCCAGAAAGCTCCTGCAGCCACGATTGCCGTACTCGCGGAGGCTATCAGTACGATCATGAATATGCAGTCCCATCCCGTGCATGTCATGGGAACCCGTCACGGCGAGAAACTCTATGAAAC
>NZ_RZTV01000347.1:0-270 GCF_003997555.1 Mesorhizobium sp. M1A.T.Ca.IN.004.03.1.1
TTGCCATTCGCCGTCTGGTCAGGTCCACCATTCGTCAGTGTGAATTTATCGAGACATAATGTCTCTGAGACAATATGATATGTCTCGATCCCGCCTGGCGCCTGTCAAATGACCCCATGCCTAAGCTCTGGAACAACACGATCGAAGCCCACCGCGACGCCGTCGCCAATACCATCGTGAACAAGACGGCCGAGCTGGCGGCGGTCGAGGGCCTCCACAACCTCACGATGGCACGTATCGCCAAGGAAACCGGGATAGGTCGCGCCACCA
>NZ_RZTV01000348.1:0-270 GCF_003997555.1 Mesorhizobium sp. M1A.T.Ca.IN.004.03.1.1
AGAGCAGCGTCTGCACGCCATATTTGAAGCCGTATTTCTTCGAAACGTCCTCGATGCCCTTCAGCTGCTTGCGGCCGCGCGAGGTGGCGTAGGCCTCGATCAGCACCGAGTTCAGCCGCGACTGCTCGCGGATGACCGGGCGCACCTCGTGGCTGGTGTAGACCAGGATGTCGGCGCCGGCGGCGGCGATCTCCTCGCGGCAGATCTCGGCGATGCGCTTCTCATGCGCCGGATTGACGTGCGAGAAGACGGTCATGATGCAGATCGCCT
>NZ_RZTV01000349.1:0-270 GCF_003997555.1 Mesorhizobium sp. M1A.T.Ca.IN.004.03.1.1
GCCTGATCTGATCGGCGACGTTGCGCCACTGTTGGCTGGCGGCTTCCGGGGTGTCTTGGGCAAAGGCCGTTGCAATGAAGGCTGAGACCACGCGTCGGCCGCTCTTGCCGATATGAGCCAATGCATTGCGCATGAAGTGAACCTTGCAGCGCTGCCAGGTGGCGGAAAGAACCTTCGACACGGCGGCCTTGATGCCTTCGTGTGCGTCGACCTCGCGGCGGCCGTCGGTGTTAACGCCCACAGCGATGATAACAGCGACAGACACAATAC
>NZ_RZTV01000350.1:0-270 GCF_003997555.1 Mesorhizobium sp. M1A.T.Ca.IN.004.03.1.1
ACGGGCAAGGCTTGTAGCCGGCGAGCGCGTTCTCGTCACCGGCGCTTCGGGCGGCGTCGGTTCAGCGATCATCCATCTCGCCCGCGCCCGCGGCGCCATCCCGATCGCGGTCGCAGGCCCCGGCAAGGAGGCGGCGATGATCGACATCGGCGCCGAAGCGGTAGTGACCCGCAGCAAGGGCGATCTTGTCGAGGCCGTCCATTCCGCAAGTGGTGGCCAGCCGATCGACGTCGTCGCAGATCTGGTCGGCGGACCGCTGTTCAACGATCT
>NZ_RZTV01000035.1:0-3881 GCF_003997555.1 Mesorhizobium sp. M1A.T.Ca.IN.004.03.1.1
ACACCGCCATAAGCCCGTCATTCACCCAGTGCGAGACGCTGAGCGGACCGAGATAGGCGTGGAGGGCGGCGAAATAGATTTCGGCAAACGGCGAGTTTGCGACGATGAGCGCTAGGGCGGCGGCCGCCATCAGGATGATGCCGCCGGCCGCCTCGCCGTCGAGGAATTCGCGAAGCATCGATTTGACCTTGGGCATCGCTGCGCTCCGATCGAAACGGGTTGTCACGTTCTCCGTAGTCGAGCAGCGCCCGGGCGCACGCAGCACACGCCTTTGGACACACATAGGCAATGATGCACTGAAAGCAAGTTTGCTGCTGCTTTCGAGGAGACGGGCCGGCCGGCCGGATATCGAGAAACGCCTCTCGCCGCGTCGGACGAATAGCAGACAACCCAGCGCCACGGCATGGCCACATGCTGATCTCGTGGAGTAAGCCACCCCAGTTCCCGCGGGGCAGCGCCTGCCTTCGGTTTCCTCCCATTGAGGGTGGATGAAAACCTTTCCGCCTCTGATAAAGCTGCCCCAGGTGGGCGGCGACCAGGCGGCCAGTAAGATCATGACGATCAACCCACCACGAGGAAGAGCGCGGTTCTCACGGAGCTCTCCATCCTCGCTGCAAGTGCTTTCGCGGATGGCTCACAGCATGTTGGAGAGGCCGGCCGCTAACCAGAGCGGCGCGCCAAAGAAGCGACGTGCCGAGGCGGTGGCTAGCCTCGCCCAGCTTGCCCAGCTCGCTGTCGAACGGACCCGTCTTCGAGCAGTCCCATTCGTTTGATGAGCCAAGGCATGGTCAGGCCTTGCACGAAAATCGAAAACGCTACTACGGCAAATGCCGTAACGATGATTGCACCGCGCTCCGCCACGCTCTGGGGAAGGGCGAGCGCTAGTGCCAGGGCTAATGAGCCCCGTAGACCTCCCCAGACCAGCACGTGCTGATATCTGAAATCGACCTTCAGCGCTGTCCGGTTGAGCAGGGCGCAAAGTGGATAGATCGCCAGGACGCGGCCGAGCAGCACCAGCACGACCGCGACAGCAGAGGGAAAGGCAAACAATCCAAGTGGTTGGTGCGCTTCATGCCCGCCGATCAAAATGAACACGATGGAGTTGGCAAGGAAGGCTGCGTATCCCCAAAACGCAAGCACATGGCTACGGGCATTTTCCGATATAGCGCCTTTCCAACCGACATTGCCCACCAGCAGACCGGCGGTGAGCGTTGCGAGAACGCCCGACATGCCGAACTTTTCGGCGATCAGGAATGATCCGTAGGCGGCAATCGTTGTCAGCGTAATTTCCACCAGGTGGTCCTCAGTCCTTCCGGCAATGAGAAGGAGCACGGCCGCCACGCCCGCACCGACGGCGACGCCGCCCGCAACCGTCCATGCAAATGAAAAGGCTATTGCCAAGGGCGTGGCGCTGGCTCCGGCAGCGAGCGCGACCAGAATGGTGAAGCCAACAGCGGCCGCTCCATCGTTGAGCAGACTTTCCGACTCGACCAGAAGCCCCAGGCGAGACTGCACCTTCATCTCCTTGAAGGCAGCCAGGACGGACACGGGATCGGTGGCAGCGATCAGCACGCCGAACAGGCTGGCGCCGATCCAACTCCACCCGAGCAGCTGATGCATGCCGATGGCTACCGCTGCAGCAGCGATCGCGACGCCCGGAAAGGCGAGCAGTGCGGTCACCGGCAGGTTCAGCCGGAAGTGACGAAACTCTATCTCAAGGGCGGCCTGGAAGATCAGCGGTGGCAGGAAGACCGTGAAAATCAGATCCCGGCTCAGGGGGAGTTCGACTGCACCCGGGATAAAACTGAGACCGATCCCGGCTGCAACCAGCCCCACGCTATAGGGCAGCCTGAGCCGCCTCGATATCATGGCGACGACGGAGGCTGTCAGAAGTATCATTCCCAACGTAGGGATTGAGAGTTCGTCCATTACGACTCCGATCATCAATGCGGACTTAGGCTATCGTTTTGCGCGCAAAGATGAATATCTACTATTCGGCCCGTGCAGTTTCCGATAGGTTGGCTCGACGGGCTGGCTACGAGGGGTGCCCCTTGCCGATCAGGAGATTGATGAAAGGCACCTTCGCCCCGGCAGAGGTGGAGCTTCTCATTCGCGTCTTCGAGTCCGGGTCGGTGATGAATGAAACCGAGGATCAGAGAGAGCACACAGCCTCGCGCATCATCGCTGCGTACATGGCCGGGATCTCAGACGAGCAGGAGCTGCTGGAACTCTCACGGAGGCCCTTAGGCAGATAGCAGCTGGATGCTTGAAGACGAAATTTCCGTTAGAATTGATCACCATTCAGAATTGATCACCATTCGAGGATTAGCTCTACAGACGGTCGATCCAGAAGGATCCATAAGCCGTCGCTTAGGCCTCAGGGTTTTCGGCACACTGAGCGGCCCGATCTCAAGATGCAATTGGCAGCGCGCGACTGCGACTCTTCTCCTGTCGCGTTCCAACATCATGCCGAAGTGGCCACGAAGAGTGGCAGTGGCCTTGCGGCGCTAGGGCGTCCGCCCAGTTTGGTGACCACGTCAGTTTCGATCAGCTCTCACTCGCCTCGCGCCCAGATACGTCGGCGATAAAGATCCGGAAGAAAACATGCGGCAGGTCGGCAGCGGCTTGCGGCGCACCTGGCTTTACCGCGCCCGGTTCCCACCAATCCGCATGCCTGCTGAGCAGGGCCCAGGCGTGGTCGCGCTGGAGGTTGTGTCCGACGCGGTCCGGAAGTTCCTCATAGCGCCCGTCGACAACCACGCTCTTCCAGCTTCTGCCGGGGCCCCGCTCATCGACTTGGACCGAGACGAGCGGATTGCTGCGCATCCAATCGATCTTCTTGCCCAACATCGAGAACGCATAGAGATGATTGTCCGAATGGGCATAATAGAGCGGTACGATGTAAGGCTGTCCGTCTTTTGCGCAGGCCAGCCGAGCGAAGCGGTTGGCCGTTAGCAGCTTTGTACATTCCAGCGTGGCAAGTATGCGGATGAGCATGGGCGTCTCCTATTCCTTCGCGGTCGCGGTGTCCCCATCTGCGGCCGCATCGCCATCTCGCCTCGGATTGCCGCGTCGACCGGTGTTCTGGACGCGCGCGGCCTCGTCCCAGATGGAAACCACGTCGTCGTCTGAGAGCTGAGGAAAATTGAGGTAATTTTGGCTGAGCGCCCGGAAATGCGCCGGTTCGCTGAGGCAGACGGTCCAGTCGGCTTCGTAGGCAAGATCGGTCAACGTCTCTGGCGATGCCACCGGGAGGGCTACGACGATTTGCCGAGGTGAACGTCTCTTAAGCGCGCGGATCGCGACTTTCATCGTCGTCCCGGTGGCCGCGCCGTCGTCAACGATGATCACCGTCTTGCCGCATATCTCCAAAGGAGCGCGCTTGCCGCGATATGCGGTACGACGTCTCTCGAGCTCCGGACGTTCCTTTGCGACCAGCACCCGAAGTTCGTCATCGCCGAGCGAATAAGCCTCCACGCCGTCCCGGTTGAGCACCACGTCCGGCGGATCGCCATCAACGATTGCGGCGGCTGCCAGTTCCGGATTTCCCGGCGCTCCGACCTTCCGCACTATCGCCAGATCAAGTGGTGCCTTGAGGGCCTTTGCGATCTCGACGGCGACCGGTACGCCGCCCCGTGGCAATGCGAGCACGATCGGGTTCTCGAGCTGAAGCTTTTCCAGTTCGGCCCCGAGCTTTCGTCCCGCCTCCTTGCGATCGCGAAACATTGGCATTTCCTCCTCAATGATCGTTACCCGATCGGATGCTTGCTACCCGCCTGATTTCGGCACCAGGAGTGGAATAATCCGGTCGCTCTTGGCGACGGCCGGGCGGCCGGAGGCGGCATAGGGGATGCCGAGCGCGTCCCAGGTCTCGACCAGCG
>NZ_RZTV01000351.1:0-270 GCF_003997555.1 Mesorhizobium sp. M1A.T.Ca.IN.004.03.1.1
GCAGAATCCAGTCGATGAAGGCGCGCACCTTCAGGGTAAGCAGGCCCTGACGGGAATAGACGATGTGGATGGGCTTGGGCCCGCCGTTATAGTCCTTCAAGATCTGCACGAGCATGCCCGAAGACAGCTCCTCGGGAACTTGATAGTCGAAGAGGCGGGCGATCCCGGCTCCATTGCACGCGGCGGCGACACAGTTGGCCGCGGTGTTCACTTCGATCCGGCTCCGGGGCATCGCCTCGACCGGTTTGCCGTCGATCTGGAAATTCCAGA
>NZ_RZTV01000352.1:0-270 GCF_003997555.1 Mesorhizobium sp. M1A.T.Ca.IN.004.03.1.1
GTGACAGTTTGCCCGAGCCGCCGCAAATTGCAAGAGCGCCAGCCGTCACATTCGGCCGCACGACAACGCCGCTTGTCTCTCGGGCAAAGACGCTGCGGCACTTTGAATCTGCGCATCATGCCTTCTAAAAGTTGGGTCCGAATTCGGAAAGCATGATGCCCTGGATAGGCTCACGCTTTCTCCGCAGCGCCGCATTTCAGTCAAAACAGCGCCTCATTTGCAGGAGATTTATGAATTCCAGTTTGGCGCCAGCGCGCCAAAGGGCCCGGC
>NZ_RZTV01000353.1:0-270 GCF_003997555.1 Mesorhizobium sp. M1A.T.Ca.IN.004.03.1.1
CAGCTCGTCAAACTCTATCGCAACGGTGAGCCGGTGAAGATGTCGAAACGCTCCGGCGATTTCGTCACGCTGCGGGATGTCGTCGAGGAAGTCGGCCGTGATTCGGTCCGGTTCATGATGCTCTATCGCAAGAATTCCGAACCGCTCGACTTCGATTTCGCCAAAGTGACGGAACAGTCGAAGGATAATCCCGTCTTCTACGTTCAATATGCGCATGCCCGCTGCATGTCGGTCTTCCGGCAGGCGAGGGAGGCTTTTCCCGGCCTCGAT
>NZ_RZTV01000354.1:0-270 GCF_003997555.1 Mesorhizobium sp. M1A.T.Ca.IN.004.03.1.1
GTTACAGGACGCCGCTCACTGCGGCCGCGACGCTTATCGTCTTCTGTCTCGTCGGTTACGCGATCATGCAGCTCACCAACGAGGTGCGCTATGACGATGTCGTCGCAGCGCTGGCTGCGACGAGGCCGAGCGCGATCCTGCTTGCTCTGTTCTTCACGGCGCTGAGTTTCCTTTCGCTGGTCTTCTATGATCTCAATGCGATCGAATATATCGGCAAGAAGCTGCCCTTTCCGCATGTGGCGCTGACGGCATTCAGCGCCTATGCGGTCG
>NZ_RZTV01000355.1:0-270 GCF_003997555.1 Mesorhizobium sp. M1A.T.Ca.IN.004.03.1.1
CATAGGTCCGGCCACCCGGATGGGCAACATGATAGATGCAGCCGCCGATCGAACGCTTCGACCATGTATCATAAATGTCAAAAGTCAAAGGTGAGTTGATCGGCAGGACGGGATGCAGACCGGAGGACGGTTGCCACGCCTTGTAACGGACGCCGGCGACGGACACGCCAGCGGTGCCGGTCGGGGTCAGCGGCAGGGTGCGGCCATTGCAGGTGACGGTGTAACGCGCGGTATTGCTGGTTTCGAGGCGCACCTGAAGGCGTTCGACTG
>NZ_RZTV01000356.1:0-270 GCF_003997555.1 Mesorhizobium sp. M1A.T.Ca.IN.004.03.1.1
GATGCCCGTAAGATGCTGAATGCGCAGTCGACCATGCGCATGTTTCTGAAGATCAGCGATCACCTTAACAGGCTGCTGCCATCTGGCGCTTCGATCGCCTTCAGTGAGATAGGCTCGATTGCCTACTACACTCCCAAACTGCACTGGCTCGACACGGATGGTCTGATGGATCGCGAGATCGCACAACTGGAAACGGCGACACATGGGAATATCGGCGTCATAACCAGGGATTTTACGGCGCCCGCCACGCCTGTCGGACAGGTGTTGCTG
>NZ_RZTV01000357.1:0-270 GCF_003997555.1 Mesorhizobium sp. M1A.T.Ca.IN.004.03.1.1
AGACAGCCGAAGGCCTGGGCGATAGTCTGGCGCATGCCAGGCTCCGGAGCTGGGGCGCCGTCGCCGCCCTCACGGCGACCTTTTTCCTTGTTCTCTCCGTTCTGGTGTTCCGGGGTAGCCGCACGATCGAGGCGCAGCGCAAGGATCTCAAAGAACGGGTCACCGAACTGTCTGCGCTGCTGGCGGAAAACCGCGGACTTCAGCGGCGCCTGCAGCGCGCCTCCCAGCGTGCGGCAGCGCTGAACGAAACATACTTGCGCAGCATCGGTG
>NZ_RZTV01000358.1:0-270 GCF_003997555.1 Mesorhizobium sp. M1A.T.Ca.IN.004.03.1.1
TTCGCCGCCACATGCGCCATGGTTCCGTCGTCAGTTCCGTGGCAATCGGGACAGCTGAACACGAGGGGACGAAACGGGTGTCGCTTCGGCTCGGCAACAGGCTTTGGCAAGCCGTTTTGAACGATGAAAATGAAGTGCAGCAGGAGCAGATGACCGTTCTTCGGGGTAAATCCTCCGGACGGCGCCCACGCTGACACCATCATTATGTGTGGTCCCGCGCGGTACTTATGACGCGCAGGCGCGGCATTCCCTACCGCTCGCTCGTTTCGA
>NZ_RZTV01000359.1:0-270 GCF_003997555.1 Mesorhizobium sp. M1A.T.Ca.IN.004.03.1.1
CTTGTCTTCCAGCCGGATCTTGTAGGCATGTTCGACCAGGCTTCCCGTCTGGATCAGCCCGGAGGCCTGGAGCGCCTGGCGGCTGACGAGCAGACGCGGCGCGAAACCGAAGCCTTCCGACAGCGCATCCGGCTCGGTTTTCAGGTTTTCTTGTCGTCATTTCATTCTCCTGGACATGCATCCTCAAGGCGGACACCTCATGGCCGACGACACCACGGACACCAAATCCTCCAACCAGATGTGGGGCGGTCGCTTCGCCTCCGGCCCGGA
>NZ_RZTV01000360.1:0-270 GCF_003997555.1 Mesorhizobium sp. M1A.T.Ca.IN.004.03.1.1
TTGCCTGAACAGATACGCAAGTTGGCTGACGGAAACTTCGATCTGCTCAAACAAGATCCCAGACATCCCTCCTTGCATGTCAAACGCGTCGGCCGGTTTTGGTCGGCGCGCGTCGGTGCATCCTGGAGAGCTTTAGCCGTCAGTGACGGAGATGACATCATCTGGTTTTGGATCGGCTCGCACGCAGATTACGATAAGCTTCTGAAATAACCGTCAAACCCGCGCACAAAACCCATCCAGCGCCGCAAGCTTCACTGACCCTGTGCCCGC
>NZ_RZTV01000036.1:0-3816 GCF_003997555.1 Mesorhizobium sp. M1A.T.Ca.IN.004.03.1.1
GCGAGCTTCTCCTCCCGATAGAGCCGGAACAGCTTCTTGTGGTTCACGACCAGGCCCTCCCGCCTCAGCATCACGAGAAGACGCCGGTAGCCGAACCGGCGACGCTCCTGCGCGATCGGCCTTCATCCGCTCGCGAACCTCGCGGTCGTCCGGCCTGCTGGTCTGGTAGCGAACCGTCATGCGGCAACAGCCGATGGCTTTACACGCCCGCCGTTCGCTCATCCCGAAGCCTTCCTTCAGGCGAGCGACAGCTTTCCGCTTGGCGGCGGGCGTCACCATTTCTTTCCCACAAGGTCCTTCAACGCGGCATTGTCGAGCATGGCGTCGGCCAAAAGCCGCTTCAGGCGCGTGTTCTCGTCCTCCAGCGCCTTCAGGTCGCCGAGCCTCGGTGACATCCATCCCGCCGAAGCGGGCCTTCCAATTGTAGATCGAGGCGTCGCTGACCCCGTGCTTGCGGCACAGATCGCCAACCGATACCCCGGCCTCGTGTTTCTTCAAAATTCCGATGATCTGCTCTTCAGAGAAGCGGCTGCGTTTCATGTCCTGGTCCTCTGGATGGGCCAGAACGAACTTCAAACCGGATTAGATCAGAGGGGCAAGGTCAGGACGCCTCGGCGCGGTCGTCGACCTCTTCACCCCAGCCGAATGTGCCAACTACTTCAAAGCCGCAGGATATGACCTGGATCAGATAGGACGTGCTCCAATGGTTTACACCTGACACAGGAGTCCGGCCCCCACAACCGTTTCGCAATGAGGAGCAGCGCTGCCGCTGCTCCTCCAATCACACGACGGATTCACGATGCGGCAACTCGAGCCATGATTTCGGATCCAATGGCCGATGCGGTGTATAGTGAGGCATCCAGCGGCAAATCCCCAAATGCCAGTTGACACAGAAGATAATTAGCACCTGCCTCTTCCAGCTGATCAAGGAGAGCTTTTCGGACAGAATCTGCCGTTCCCACGACGCACAATTCACTTTCAATTGCTGCATCGAAGTTCAAAGGCAAGTTTGGTGGAGTGGAAATGGCATTTAGTTCGTATAGAAATTTGAAGCTATTGAGCCATCGTTCATAGGCAGGTGCTGCGAGCAAATACGCATCTGTTTCAGAACGCCCTATCACCACCATTCGGAGCAATCCAAGAAATGGCGCTTGCTGGCCAATGTCAGCATCGTGAATTCGGGCGGCGCGGAACGCGTCGGTAACGCTGCGAACAGAAGTGGAAGGTCCGACGCAGGCGATGTTTGCCCCATTCGCAGCGGCCCAGCTAGCCGGCTCGGGTCGATTGGTGGCGATCCATGTCGGCGGACGGGGATATTGGTGAGGTCTCAACGTCAGCGGAACATCTTTCAACTCAAAGTGGCGGCCCTGATAAGAAAGCGTCCCGCCTTTCATCGCATTGATGAGAATCTCACTGGCCTCCGCATACTGTTCTGGTGCTGCTTCTACAGCAACCCCGAAGTATCCCAATTCAGTGGGAGCAGAGCCGCGCCCTATGCCGAGTTCAAGCCTGCCGCCGCTCAACTGATCAAGCATGCAGATCTCCTCGAAGGCACGCAGCGGATGATAGAGCGCAAGTAGCATTACCATGGGACCAACACGAAGACTGCGGGTTCGCTGGGCGACGCTCGCTAAGAACAAATTCGGTGATGGACCTCTGCCATGCGGCGTACAGTGGTGCTCGGCGAGATGATACGCATAAAAGCCATAGCCATCGCACGCTTCTGCTAGGCTCAGCCGATCTGCATATTGTTGTGCGATGTCATCGCCGTTTTCGTCCAGATGATCGAAGATGCCGAAGGTCAGGCCCGAAGCGGAAATTTTCTTCAATTAATTGTTCTCCAAATTACCTATATTTATTCGCTAATCATCATAGCTCACGACATATCATTACTTGATGCTTAATGTGAATCGACTTCATGCTTGTGAGCACCGCGATCCTTCTTAAAGTTCATACAGACGCGTTCGGCGGCAGCAAGGAATTTGTCCATCTGCTCTGTGGTGCCAATGCTGACGCGAATACAGTTCTTCAAATCTACGTCAGGAAAGCTGGCGATGAGGATCGCCTGCTCTTTCAACGCGGCTTGCCAGCATGAGCCCTCCTGTCCCGCCGGCACACGGGCCAGCAAAAAGTTTGCGTGGGAGGGTGTTACGGAAAAGCCAAGTTGCAACAGCGCCAGGGTCACTCGCTGTCGTTCATGCTTGATGTGCCTGTGGTTCTCTTCGTAGGCGTGGCGATGCGCAAGAATGCTTTTCCCGACCGCCTGCCCGATCACGTTCATGTTGAAGACATTCTGGATGTTGCGCAGCCTGCCAATGATTTCTGGGTGACCGAAACCGAAGCCGACTCGCACGCCAGCGGCAGCATAGCTCTTTGAAAAAGTCCTCAAGATCAAAAGATTCGGATGTCTATTGACGAGGCGCAGGGCATTGTCGGGTGCGAAGTCAACGTAGGCCTCATCCAAGACGACCAAGCGATCTGCTTGCTCCACAAGGCGTTCGATTTCGGCCACCGGCACGAATGTTCCGGTCGGATTGTTCGGATTAGCCAACAGAATGAACTTCGCGTCTTTTGCGGGGCCGGACAGCAGTTTTTCTATCGGCAGGGGATGAGCTTCGCTCGATGCGATTTCGAGAAACTCGGCACCCTGCAACATGGCAAGTTTACGGTTGAACGAAAATCCGGGCGACAGCATTGCCACTCTATCTCCTGGGGCGAGGAAAGCTCTGTAGATGAGTCCGAGCAGCTCCGACGAACCGTTGCCGGCAATCACCTGATCTTTGGAAAATCCGTAAGCATCGGAGGCAGCTGCCCTTAAGCTGAGATTGTCGTCTTCCGGATAAAGATACTGGTGTTCGATCGCAGCAATTGCACTTTGCATTACGCTCTTCGGCAACGGAAACGGGTTCTCGTTCGTATTTAGCTTAACGCAGTTTGCATCCGTCGCTGGTCCGTTGGACGAGAGAGCATCTAATTTGCTGGCCACCGGCGAAAAAAGCGAAAGCACGGTCTTCAGTTTTGCATCGCACATGTTCTTCTCCGTTTTTCAGTCCCGCAGGGCATGTGACATGAGGCAATCGTTGATCGTGACTTGATCGACGTTCGGCTATATCAGCGCTGCCTTCCCACCCTGGTGGGGATCGCCGACCACGGTTTGGATTTGACACCGGGAAGCTGTCGAGAACCTGATGACGACCCAACGTTTGGCCGACGGCCGATTCGGCGCAACAGACGGTGTTTCAACATCGCATCGTCCTCAAAGCCGCATGCAGGGCCTGCACGACAGCCCGTCTCCAGCGCCCGCAGATAGGTGGAAGCCGAAGTCTTGCCGAACCTCAGTTGCTCTGCCACCTTGGCCCACCGGACTGCCCTGTTTATGGGTCAGGCGCAGGATATCTCTGACGCTCGTTCGTCTTGCTTGCTTCCGTCTTGGCATGGGCTCTCTCGGTTTGCTGATGAGAGAGCCAAATACCGGCTCATCTGAGCATGAGACGCAGGCCTGACGATATGGAGCGTCGCTGGTGGCGCGCGTAGCCGAGAGGGTTCGCCTCGCTGGCGGGGCATGCAAGACGGCGCACCTCCTTAGCCATCCTGTCCCATCGTCTCAGATCGTGAGGCGCACCTTATAGTCGGTGAGGAGATCTTGCAGGGTCAGGTTACGCCCTAGCGCTTAAGGTTGTTGGTCGCACCGAGCAAGCGCGGGACCTGTCGACGGACAACAGCGGTGCCACTGCCGGCACTAGGTGTGAGCTTTCGAGAGGTTGTCCATTCGGACCGGACCGAGGAGACTGGAGTTACCACGCTTCAGCATCCATC
>NZ_RZTV01000361.1:0-270 GCF_003997555.1 Mesorhizobium sp. M1A.T.Ca.IN.004.03.1.1
GACAGAAGCAGCAGCCCTTTTACATCCCCTACAGCACGGGCAACTCGCCGATCCCCGACGGCAACATGCTGCGCAAGCCGCAATGCCATTTCGGCTGGGACTGGAACATCGCCATAGCCCCGCTCGGCCTTTACGGGACGATCGCGCTGAAGAAGCTCGAAACCGCGCGCATCGAACATGTGGTCACCCGCCAGACCCACAATAACGACGGCTCGGTGGACCTCAAAGTGACGGCGACGCTGTTTTCCAAGGGGCCAGACATTGCTCAGG
>NZ_RZTV01000362.1:0-270 GCF_003997555.1 Mesorhizobium sp. M1A.T.Ca.IN.004.03.1.1
CAGGGTCCAGAGCACGGAGGCCGTGCCCTCCGCGGGAAGGCGGGGCGGGGTCTGGGGGGAGGACGGCATGATCCGGGCGGGGTCGCGCGCACGCGCCTTGTGTGAGACGCGGTTCAACCCCGGATCAGGCTTGGCCGTTCCCTCGAACCCGACGCATCCCCAGGAAAAGTCGAGAGGAAAAGCCGAGACCGGAGAAGGCCCTGGCGACCGTTGCGCTTCAGCCGACCTCGCGCTCCGGCAGCGGCGCCTCGACGGTCAGGACGAGGCCGC
>NZ_RZTV01000363.1:0-270 GCF_003997555.1 Mesorhizobium sp. M1A.T.Ca.IN.004.03.1.1
GGCAGCACCCGCAGCCGAGCCGGACGCCGCGGCCTTATATGGCCAGAGTTGGCTCGTCGAATATATCGACGGCATCGGCGCCATCGCCGAGCCGCAGGCGACATTTCGCATCAGCGAGGCCGGCAAGGCGGACGGCAAGGGTCCGTGCAACAACTACTTCGCCACCGCCACGGTGGAAGGACGCAGGATTGCCATCGGCGACGTCGGCTCGACGCGCATGGCCTGCGCGCCGGATGTGATGGCCGAGGAGCGGGCGCTGTTCGACGCGCT
>NZ_RZTV01000364.1:0-270 GCF_003997555.1 Mesorhizobium sp. M1A.T.Ca.IN.004.03.1.1
GCATGATGAATCACGATGTCATCGATCTCTATGGTCGCGTCGAGGTCGGCGCCAGGGTCGTCGTCATCCAGGCTTGACCAACATGTCTGCTGAAAAAGCCGCCGCAGCGATCGCTGTCGGCGGCTGTTGACGTGTTGGTTCCCGCTGATGGTCAATGGCGCGGCGCGGCAATACCCGTCGAAAGCGCCACCCCGATGCCGGTGATCACCGCGGCGCTGATTTCGGTGATGCCGATCGCTTCGCCGAGCAGGAATCCGCCGCCGAGGGTTG
>NZ_RZTV01000365.1:0-269 GCF_003997555.1 Mesorhizobium sp. M1A.T.Ca.IN.004.03.1.1
GATCGCCAGGGATTTCCCCAACATCGATGCCGGCCGCGCCTTCTCGATGATGCTGCTGGCGCTCTGCGAATGCGCGCTCGACCACGGCATCCACACGATGATTTCCAATTACGAACCCTATCTCAAGCGTGTTTACAAACGCGCAGGCGCCGAAGTGGAAGAACTCGGCCGGGCAGACGGCTACGGCAAGTATCCCGTCTGCTGCGGCGCCTTCGAAGTATCTGACCGCGTGCTGCGCAAGATGCGCGCCGCCCTCGGCCTGACCCTAC
>NZ_RZTV01000366.1:0-269 GCF_003997555.1 Mesorhizobium sp. M1A.T.Ca.IN.004.03.1.1
AGCGCTCCCACGACTTGGACGAAGGCTTCGTCCAGCCGGTTTCGGCAAGTGCGGAAAGGCGGGGGAAGACGAGGCGGTCGAAAACGGCGCGATCGGTCATCGGCTCGGACCAGATGCAGGCTTGAATGCCGAGGAGTTTCTGTTTCTGGCTCGCCGTCCAGCCGCCGATGGGATCGAAATTGTAGAGCTTCTCCGCGTCCGAAGTCCCCGCTCAACTGGCGCCGGGCTCATCCCAGTCGGGCCTGAGCGCCATGTCGAGGTAATAGACC
>NZ_RZTV01000367.1:0-269 GCF_003997555.1 Mesorhizobium sp. M1A.T.Ca.IN.004.03.1.1
GCAATGCGACCTGCGCATTGGCGGCGGTGATATCCGACCAGACCGTATAGAGATGGGCGCGGGCGACGATATCGCTGGTGCGCGGGATGATGCCGTTGATGAGCGACAGCGTCGGCGCCACGAACAGGCAGAAGATCAAGAGAATCTGCCAGACGAGCGCGCCGAGCGGACCCATGAAATACCAGCCGAGCACGGAGGCGAAGAACCATGCGATCGGCGTCAGCGAACGGCGAAGATTATCGAACATCTTCCAGCGGCCAAGGGCCGTA
>NZ_RZTV01000368.1:0-269 GCF_003997555.1 Mesorhizobium sp. M1A.T.Ca.IN.004.03.1.1
CTGCCGTCCGCGCGCAGAAGCTGAAGGCCGGCGAATGCCACCTCATTCCTTATCCGAATGCGGCCGACGTCGCCGAACTCAAGAAGGACGAGAACCTGACCGTGCTCGAGCAGGCCGGCCTGAACGTTTCGTATCTCGCTTACAACACCTTGATTGCTCCCTTCGACAAGGCCGAAGTCCGCAAGGCGCTGAACATGGCGATCAACAAGCAGGCGATCGTCGACGCCGTCTTCCAGGGTGCTGCGGCCGTTGCCAAGAACCCGATCCCG
>NZ_RZTV01000369.1:0-269 GCF_003997555.1 Mesorhizobium sp. M1A.T.Ca.IN.004.03.1.1
GTCCTTTCGCTGCTCTTCGCCTTCGTCACGCTGGGTTTCCGGGCAAACCAGGTGGCGGCGGGCCTTGCCATCGGCATTCTCGGGCAGGGTCTTTCCGCGCTTTTCGGTAAGACCTATGAAAGCCTCACGGTCAGGGGACTTCCGAAGCTCGCCCTTCCAGGGCTTTCGGAATTGCCGGCTATCGGTGGCCTTTTCGTCCAGGACATCGTCGTGTGGATTTCACTCGCCGCGACACTGGCCTTGTGGGCGATATTTGCCTACAGCAAGCT
>NZ_RZTV01000370.1:0-269 GCF_003997555.1 Mesorhizobium sp. M1A.T.Ca.IN.004.03.1.1
CCCAGCTCTTCGGCAGCACCTGCGCGAAGATGACGAGGATGATAGTCATGGCGAGCGTCGCCAGCGCCACACCCGAACTGCCGAACAGCCCGAGAAAAAGGCTGGTGGCGATCGAGGAAGAGAGGATGTTGGCAAGATTGTTGCCGATCAGCAGCGTACCGATCAGCCGGTCGCGCCGTTCGATCAACTGCCGGACGAGGCCGGCGCGTTCATCGCCGTTGACCTCAAGCGTATGAATGCGGCTGCGCGAAACGGCGGTGAGCGCCGTC
>NZ_RZTV01000037.1:0-3647 GCF_003997555.1 Mesorhizobium sp. M1A.T.Ca.IN.004.03.1.1
CGATGGTTTACTTCGCTTTGGATTCGATCCGTGTGGCAGTCGTCACGACGCTGGCCTGTTCGCTGCTGCTTCAGGCCGGCTACTTCGGCCGCGTGCTCTTTCTGATCTGGCAGTCCTCTAGCCGCGCTCGTGGAACTCGCCACAGGGGCCAGCATGCCGATGGTTACAGGAAAGCTCGGGTACCAGTCGTCTGACTCTGATCAACTGCGGAATGCAATTTTCAGCTGTGTCCCGGCTTGGTCGAATGCCCAGCATGTGCTGCTGCTTTGATGCGCGGATGACAGGATCAGTGCTCAGACCCACACCAATTTTGGTCACCCTCTGATGACTGAGCTGATCGTATAGGGAATCTGTGTTCGGCTAACACGCGACCATACCCCTGGGCTGACCGGTGCGTAGCAGGTTCAGGTACTTTTTTGCTGGAGATAGCATGCTGGAAAAATTCGAACGTTATCCGCTCACCTTTGGACCCACGCCGATCGAGAGGCTCGACCGCCTCGGCAAGCATCTGGGCGACAAGGTGGAAATCTACGTCAAACGCGAGGACTGCAACTCCGGTCTCGCGTTCGGCGGAAACAAGCTGCGCAAGCTCGAATACATTGTGCCCGACGCGATCGCGTCAGATGCCGATACGCTCGTCACAATCGGTGGCGTGCAGTCCAACCATACGCGCATGGTCGCTGCGGTCGCCGCCAAGATCGGCATGAAATGCCTCCTGGTCCAGGAGAGCTGGGTCCCACATGATGATGCTGTCTACGACCGGGTCGGCAATATCCTCTTGAGCCGCATCATGGGGGCAGAGGTGCGCCTGGTTGACGAGGGCTTTGACATCGGCATCCGCCGCAGCTGGGAAAAGGCACTTTATGAAGTCAAGGCAAGGGGCGGCAGGCCATATGCGATACCTGCCGGCGCCTCTGTCCACAAATACGGCGGCCTGGGCTATGTGGGGTTCGCTGAGGAGGTGCGTGCCCAGGAAGAGCAGCTTGGGTTTGCCTTCGACTATATCGTCGTCTGTACGGTGACTGGTTCAACCCACGGCGGCATGCTCGTCGGGTTCGCCAAGGATGGTCGACAGCGCAACGTGATCGGTATCGATGCCTCCGCCATGCCCGCCAAGACCAAGGCGCAGGTGCTTGGCATCGCCCAAAATACAGCGAAGCTCGTCCACCTCGGAGCGGAAATTGTCGAGGCAGACGTGGTGTTGTTCATGGACTACGCGTACCCGGGTTATGGCGTTCCATCGGAGGAAACCAAAGAGGCAATCCGTTTGTGCGCGCGGCTCGAGGGCATGATTACGGACCCCGTTTACGAGGGCAAATCGATGCAAGGGATGATCGACCTCGTCCAGAGGGGCTTCTTTCCACAGGGATCGAGGGTCCTCTACGCACATCTAGGCGGCGCACCGGCGATCAACGGGTACGGCTACACCTTTCGCAACGGCTGACGTTCGGCAGTCTGCGATTCCGCGGTCGCGCTCGAACGTGGGTAGGTAGCGTCGTTCGAGCGCTTGGCTGGAGAAGTGGAGGCAGCGACGGGCATCCACTAATTGGTACCATTACGTGCTGTCGGTGCTCAACGCCACGCGCATTGAGCGCATGCCGCCGTTGGCAACCGCGAGGCGAATTTTGACTCCGGGGCAAGAATCCACACGCGGCGGTGGCGGCACGAGGACCAAGCCGGCGAGTTCGCGCTTTCGAACTGGCGCCAAACTGCCACTGCTCGAGGGCCGAGGCCAGTCTAATCACAGGCGAGCCGTCCAAGCTCTCAAGAGTGATAGGGCGAAACCCGACAGCGGCAGAAGACATGTCGGGTTCACGACAATCGGCCGCATTTGGCCTCGTGGAGAATTTCAAAGCATTTCCCGCCGCTTACCGGAGCTGAGGGAATTGGCACCTCCGTTGCAGCTTGATGTGCGGCAACACGGTGAGAGCTTCGCTGAAGCAAGCCAGAGGGAGCGATGCCCTCGAGACCGTGTCCGATTTTGACTGGAAAATATTCCGCGACAAAAGAGACGAAAGGTGTGGAATGACTTTGGACACCAAGATGGAACTGCGTATGGGGTCCCCGGCTCCTGCGATCAAAGTGGAGAACTGGCTGCGTGGCGAGCCCCTCACGAACTTTCGGCCCGGCAAGGTCTACCTCGTTGAGTTTTGGGCGACTTGGTGCGGACCATGTGTCGACGCCATGCCCCATTTGATCGAACT
The DNA here is from genome assembly GCF_003997555.1 of Mesorhizobium sp. M1A.T.Ca.IN.004.03.1.1. Taxonomy (NCBI): domain Bacteria; kingdom Pseudomonadati; phylum Pseudomonadota; class Alphaproteobacteria; order Hyphomicrobiales; family Phyllobacteriaceae; genus Mesorhizobium; species Mesorhizobium sp. M1A.T.Ca.IN.004.03.1.1. Next base: position 2,205 of record NZ_RZTV01000037.1, read on the forward strand.
GCAGGAGAAATATGAAGGCAGCGGATTTGAGGCGGTCGGAGTTGCCGCCTGCGAACAGGGTCCTACCGCAGACGAGGCGCGGACCAACGTGGATGCCTGGCTGACCGAGGAGTTCCCGAATCTGAATTATCGTATCGGGTTCGATTACATTGGCGAAATGAACAAGCTCTGGATGGATCCCAGCTCTTCGATTGGGATTCCCACCTCGTTCGTGGTCGACCGCGACGGCCACATCGCTTTTATCGGCCACCCGGCGGAACTCGATGACGTTTTGCCGAAAGTCCTTAACGGCAGCTGGCGCAGCAGCTATGAAGCGAAAGCCGCCGATGCAAAGCGCATCGCGCATAACCAACTTGCAGCGCGCGAAATGTCGCTTACCGGGCCGATATACGCCAAACTTGAGCCGGCGATGCAGGCCGAGGATTGGACGGCGGCGCTCTTGGCCATCGAAGAAGGCCTCGCCTTGATGCCAGACTCTTGTGAGTTCCGGCAGATTCATGCGGATCTTCTGCTTCACAAGCTGCGCGACATCAAGACCGGCATGCCGGTCATGCGAGAATTGGTCGAGGACGCGATCGACAAAACGTCCGACGCGGTGTCGTGGATGGCCTTGGCCCTCAACCAACTCTTCGATCCCACGATGGACAATTCCCATCTTCCGCGCGCGGAGCGCTTTGCGATGGGCAACGAGCTCTCGGAACAGATACTGGCACTCAATCCCCCGAACGGCGATGGCCCGTTTAAATACCTCCGGTACCTCCCGGTAGCTCAGTATTATTACGAGAGCGGCAACAAAGATCGCGCAATCGAGTTGATCGAGGTGGCACTGAAATCGGTGGACCGGCTGGGGCCAATTCCGGACCACACCAAACAGTACTATCTTACCCCATTGCTCGAAGCACTGGCCAACTACACGGGTGAGCCTGCCTGTCACGCGGATCTTTGTGTGGCTCCGCAAAAGAAGGCACCCGAAACTCAAAACGAAGTCACTTCCTGAGCAAGAATCGCGAAGGGACTGACAATTGGAATTGAACACTGGCCAATCCGCCCATCGAAGCTCTCTTCGCAGCAAGTATGTCGATGCAGCAGGGCGGCGGCTTGCGGAAGGTTGGATTTCAATTGCGTTGACCACCGGTCGGATCGCGGCGCAGACGATGTGCGCCGCGAATTCGCGCCGCAGGTCTCGCACTCGTGGACATGTCGAGGTCGGCCACGGGGCACTCTTGGGGTTGGCCCGCCCAAGCCATTCGTCGGCCACGCAAGCGGACCCGGAGTGGGCATCGCAGGAAAAGGAAATCGTACCTCGAAGACGAAGACTGAAATGACGAACAACGAAATTCCTCCGGTTGGCCCTGCTGTCAACAATGACGACGAGGCCCTTGCTTCCCCGTTCGTCAAATGCCTCCTGCGGCTCATTCGTACTCAGGATTCCTTCGGCTTATG
>NZ_RZTV01000371.1:0-269 GCF_003997555.1 Mesorhizobium sp. M1A.T.Ca.IN.004.03.1.1
CTACTTTATTCGGCCTCGCAACATCGCAAAGCGCCTCGTAGTCTCTTACTGCCAAGTTGAAGCAGGTTTTTTCGACCCCGATTGGGTCGCCGGCTGCCGTCCATCCAAGTTCAGCCAACCACCGACCCGTCACGGAGGCCGGATCTTCGTTGTCCAGATAAACGGCCTGCCGGTCGAGAGCCAGCCATGAATACTCGTCAGCATTGGTCCGTTCCAATTCACGGACCAATAACAGCGGCTCGCCTTCGGCAGGGACGAAAAGGACCTGG
>NZ_RZTV01000372.1:0-269 GCF_003997555.1 Mesorhizobium sp. M1A.T.Ca.IN.004.03.1.1
CAACCGCGTCTCGATGGGTCCGTTCAACGGCATCGTGCCGGAGACGCCGGTGCCGTCGCTGCCCTACATGTTCCGCTCCGTCGGCCAGATGCGCCATGTCATGGACGGGCCGATCGGCGACGAGATCCTCAAGGCTTTCGAGGCGCATGACCTCGTCGGCCTCGCCTTCTACGATTCCGGCGCGCGTTCCTTCTACAACACCAAGAAGGACATCACCTCGATCGCCGACCTCAAGGGCATGAAGTTCCGCGTCATCCAATCGGACGTGT
>NZ_RZTV01000373.1:0-269 GCF_003997555.1 Mesorhizobium sp. M1A.T.Ca.IN.004.03.1.1
GTTCTGAGCTGCTGCAATTGCCCGGACAGAAGCCCGGCATGGCGCATGATTTTGCTGCCGGCATCTTCCTTCGAGCCAACACTTGCTTCTACTCGGTTTGCTATCGCCATCTGTCCCTCTTGGCGGCTTTTCGCCGGTTTACCGGCCATTGCCCGCTAAAAATAGAACACGATTCTCCGAACTGGTCCAGAGGTTTAGGGTTAATAAAAGGTTAACGACCGGGGACAATCTGCATAAGGCTGTTCCGATTTTTGCTTTACCGCTCCGGG
>NZ_RZTV01000374.1:0-268 GCF_003997555.1 Mesorhizobium sp. M1A.T.Ca.IN.004.03.1.1
TGACGGGCTTCGCTTCCTCGATCATAACCGCGCGGCTGCTCGGGCCGGAAGCCAACGGCATCGTCGCCTTTTCGCTCTGGCTGGTGGTGACCGGCGCCTCGATCGCCGAGCTCGGCTCCAGCATCACGCTGCTGAAGACCTTGCCGCAACTTTCGGCGGACGGCTTCGACGCGCGCCGCCGCCGGGGTTTTGCCGCCATCCTCGTCAGCTTCATGATGTTCTCGACCGTCGTGCTGCTGGCGCTCTACGCCCTATTCTTCCTGACCTC
>NZ_RZTV01000375.1:0-268 GCF_003997555.1 Mesorhizobium sp. M1A.T.Ca.IN.004.03.1.1
CAACGTTCAGGTTGGGGCCGCACTCAACGCACTCCTCATCGCACAGCTTGCGATCGCCAAAAATTTGATCGGTGAATCATGAAGACGACTATTGTCAAATTCGGGGGCTCGAGTTTTCGAGACCCTTGCCATTATGCCCGAGTTGCTCGGTATTTAGCTGAGCTGCGAGCTGAAGGAGGAAGCAAGATAGTTGCCGTGGTCAGCGCAATGTCTGGAATGACCGACGAGCTGAAATCAACCGTGCTTGGCGTCAATAGGGAAGCAACGC
>NZ_RZTV01000376.1:0-268 GCF_003997555.1 Mesorhizobium sp. M1A.T.Ca.IN.004.03.1.1
ATCGAGACGCGGCCAACAATCGGAAGGCGTGTGCCTCGATAGTAGACTGCTCCACGTCCGCTCAGGCTCCGTGGCAGTCCGTCGGCATAGCCTGCCGCAATAGTCGCAAGCCGAGTTTCGCTGTCCGCGATGTGAGTGCCGCTGTAGCCGACCTTTGCACCGGCGGGCACCGTGCGCGTCTGCACGACCGCGACGTCGAGCCGAACCACAGCCTCCATCTGGTTCGCTCCTGGGGTGGTCGGCGTGCCGCCATATAGCGCGATCCTCG
>NZ_RZTV01000377.1:0-268 GCF_003997555.1 Mesorhizobium sp. M1A.T.Ca.IN.004.03.1.1
GGCCGATGTGGCGCCGAACACCTATAACCGCATGCGCTCCGAGCGTCTGGCCGAAGCCGAACTCCTGCGCGCACAGGGCACGGAAGACGGCCTGCGCCGCAGGGCGGTCGCCGATCGCCAGGTGGTGGAAATCACGGCCGATGCCCAGCGTGACGCGGAAATCCTGCGCGGCCAGGCCGATGCCGAACGCAATCGTGTGTTCGCCGACGCCTTTTCGAGGAATCCTGCCTTCTTCGAGTTCTATCGCTCGATGGCGGCTTATTCCTCG
>NZ_RZTV01000378.1:0-268 GCF_003997555.1 Mesorhizobium sp. M1A.T.Ca.IN.004.03.1.1
GCCGCATCGCGCATCACCTGCAACGTCGCCAACGGCACGATCAAGCAGTCGATCACGCTGGCATCGAGCCAGGTGGTCTTTTCGTTCATGATCAAGCGCACGACCGGCACCGGCACTGTTGAATTCACCGTAAACGACGGCACAAACTGGACCTCTATCGAGTCGGGCTTGAACGGCAACTATCAGTTGAAGTTCATCACGCTGGCTGCGGTGACAAATCCCGTCGTTGGCATCCGCATGGGTACACCGGGGGACCAGGTTTCTGTAG
>NZ_RZTV01000379.1:0-268 GCF_003997555.1 Mesorhizobium sp. M1A.T.Ca.IN.004.03.1.1
CTTGCCGATTAATGCGGCAGCATTCGACGCCTTGTGACTGCAGTATTGCGTCGGTTGCATTGCTGCATTGCACAAAATGATATTCACCTTGCCGCGGAATATGGTACAACACATCCATCGAAACGGCTTTCTCCTCCTCCCATAGCCGTTCGACAGGATCGGCAACACTCCTCCTCCCAGTTGTCGATCGAGTTTATAAGCCCGACGGATCTCCTCCCCCGTCGGGCTTTCTCGTTTCCGGGATTTTTTCTAAAATCAACTATCTGAC
>NZ_RZTV01000038.1:0-3308 GCF_003997555.1 Mesorhizobium sp. M1A.T.Ca.IN.004.03.1.1
GGCGAAGTTCCGCAATGCCGGCCAGACCTGCGTTTCCGCGAACCGCATTTACGTCCAATCGAGCGTTCACGATGAGTCCGCCGAGAAATTGTGGAGAAGGTCCGGCACTTATCAGTGGTCCGACGTCTACTCCCGGAGCGAAGCCGTCGCCAACCCAAGATCGAGTCCCACATCGCAGATGATAATTCGATGCGGGGCCGAACGATAAATATGCATGCTTTGGCCACCCTGAGGCAGGGCTCATTGAGATGATCCGACCGCCTTGGAACAAAGATGGGGTAGAGCAGATGAAGCGTTGGCAGCGTGTCTCCATTCGACGCGAGCGCTGAGGATGGGATCACGATCATTCGCATCACGCGCAGCCGCAAGGGCGATGCCATGGTTACTTTGGAATCGTTGAAGTGGTTTGAGCCGGACAGTCACAAATACACCCGTTACGCCGCGGCTCAGGAAACGGGGCGGCGTCCGGCGGTGGAGGTGCTCGCTGACTTAAAAAGGGTGCGGGCAGTCGTTGCGCTTGAGAGCGACGACATTTGGGATCCGGCACGGGGTGACCTGCTGCCAATCGGCAGTTAACAGGGTCCGACAAAAGTGTGCACAACATGCTGCTGAAGTGGCCTCCGGAAGCGCTACCGGAAGTTACGCGTCTTGAACTTGATAGGGTCGATATGGTCATACTGCATCGACGATGTCGCGCCCCTTCGGCATGCCGCGCGGATCGATGCCCGATCCGCCGTGATGAGCCTCGTCCCTCGGCCGTGCGGCAACGGAAACGGCGTCTTGCGGTTTCCCACGCTGGCCAGCCCGGCCGACAGATCGGTCAGCTCGTGGGCGACGAGGTGCACCACCTCCTCTTCCGTCGGATGCGTCCGCGGACGCCGAGCATGGCCGAAGCAAGAAGCACGCGCCGGAATTTCTCGAGAGATCTTGACCCAGACGACGACGTTTGCCGCACCCGTCTCATCCTCCAGAGGAACATGAAGCCTTTGGCCGAGCCCGGCCGCTGCCGGACCAGCACCAGGCCGGCGGCCTCGAGCCAGCTTCTGCCTCGCGCCTGCATAGCATCCTGACAGGTCACGGTGCGGCGCCGGTTAGGCGGCACACCGATTTTGGCAACGCTAGCCTGTGAACTGAAGAATGAAGGTCGGACTTGCGGCACATCGATTAGGTTCAAATGATAAGTTGCTGCCCGGCGAGGTCGTTTCAGCGCATCTCGACTGGTGGGTCGGCAAGACAATGCGGAACGGAAATGATCGCAGGCGTAAAGGACGGCTTTCGGGGCCGGAAGCTTCAGGCCTGGAACCGGACCCCAGTTTGGCGCAAGCATCGTGGCCTCCGCCCGGTCAGGCATTCACCGGCTCGCGAAATGCCAATTGATTCTGCTTAACCGGGCATACCTAAACGGCCACTTGCGTTCCGATCTCGACCACACGTCCGGTCGGGATCTGGAAATACTCCGTCGCGTCGGCGGCCGTGCGCGCCAAGCCGATGAACAGCTTGTCCTGCCACACCGGCATGCCGGAGTTGGGTGACGCCTTGAGCGAGCGACGCGACAGGAAGAAGGACGTCGTCATGATGTCGAACTTCCAACCCTGCTTGCGGCAGATCGCCAGCGCACGCGGGATGTTAGGCTGTTCCATGTAGCCGAAGGTCAGTGTCACCCGCATGAACAGCTCATTGATCGTTTCCATCTTGATCCGCTCGCTGTCGGGCACCACGGGCTGCTGCGCCGTCACCACAGAGAGGATGACGTTCTGTTCGTGCAGCGCCTTGTAGTGCTTCAGGCTGTGCATCAACGCGGTCGGCGCACTGGCGGGATCGCTGGTCAGGAACACGGCCGTACCGGACACCAGCTGCGGTTTCTTCTTCAACAGATTGCCCGCAAGGAAATCGAGCGGAATCTGGTTCCTGCGCGTCTTGTCAAATAGATACCTGCTGCCTCTTATCCAAGTCCACATGGTCATCACGATCACTGCGGCAATGGCAAGCGAGGCCCAGCCGCCTTCGAATACCTTGACGATGTTAGCTGCAAAGAAGCCGGTATCGATGAAGACGAACACCGCCATTAAGGCTATCGCGACGCCGAGCGGCCATTTCCAGATGCGCGTCATCACAACAAAAAGCAGTATGTTCGTCACCAGCATATTGCCGGTCACCGAAATACCGTAGGCCGAGGCCAGCCGGCTGGATTCGCCGAAGCCGACCACCAGCAGCATCACCACCAGCGCCAGCATCAGGTTGATGCGCGGCAGATAGATCTGGCCCGACTGTTTTTCCGACGTGTGCTGGATGACGAAACGCGGCAGCATGTTGAGCTGTACCGCTTGCCTGGTCAGCGAAAAGGCGCCGGAGATCACCGCCTGGCAGGCGATCACGGTCGCCGCCGTGGCAAGCACGACCATCGGAATAAGCGTCCAGCCCTGGTTCATCTCGAAGAACGGATGACCGACAACGCCGCCATTTGCCAGCACGAAGGCGCCTTGCCCGACATAATTGAGCAACAGACAAGGGAACACGATCGCCAGCCAGGCGAGCACGATCGGCTTGCGGCCGAAATGGCCGAGGTCGGCGTAGAGCGCCTCGGCTCCGGTGACGGCGAGGAAGACTGCACCAACCGTAACGAAGGCGACGTCAGGCGAGTTGACCAGGAACGACACGATGTAATGCGGGCTGATTGCCAGCAGGATTTCCGGGTCGTCCATGATGTGGTTGAGCCCGGAAAGGCCGATGGCCAGGAACCACAGCGCGGTAACGGGTCCGAACACCAATCCTACGCCGCCGGTGCCAAACCGCTGTACCGCAAACACGATCGCCAGGATGGCCAGTGTCAGCGGCACCACATAGGGCTGGAACGTCGGCGTGACGACATTCATACCTTCGACCGCCGACAGTACCGAGATTGCCGGCGTAATGACGGCGTCGCCAAAAAAAAGCGCCGCGCCGACGATGCCGATGCCGATGCCGATGCCGAGGATCACCGCAGAGCAGGTCGGGAAACTGTTGCGCGCCAGCGCCATAAGCGACAGCACTCCGCCCTCGCCTCGATTGTCGGCGCGGAGCACGAACATGATGTATTTGATCGTCACGGTGATCGTCAGGGACCAGATGATCAGCGAGAGTACGCCGAGGATGTCGCCACGGCTGGCGACGTTGCCACCCGCTGATGCATGCAACGCCTCGCGAAATGCATAGATCGGGCTGGTGCCTATATCGCCATAAACGACACCTAGTTGTGGAGCTTCAACAGGTTGTCCTCGATCAGGGCGAGGCGACTGATAGGCGTTTTTGACTTTAGGCTGCCATGTGGA
>NZ_RZTV01000380.1:0-268 GCF_003997555.1 Mesorhizobium sp. M1A.T.Ca.IN.004.03.1.1
ATCGAGTTCGATATTCTGATCGCGCAGCGCCCGCGCCACCTCCAGCGCCGAGATTACGCCGGCGATGCCGTCAAAGCGGCCGCCATCCGGCACCGTGTCGGAATGCGAGCCGACCATGATCGTGCCGAGCCACGGTTTTCGGCCTGTCCGCCTTCCGATCAGATTGCCGGCTGCATCGATCCGCGTTTCCAGCCCCGCCGCCTTCATCCGCGCTTCGATATAGGCCCTGCCATCGAGAAAGAGCGGCGAGAAGGCCCGCCGCGTCCAG
>NZ_RZTV01000381.1:0-268 GCF_003997555.1 Mesorhizobium sp. M1A.T.Ca.IN.004.03.1.1
AGGCAAAATCCGGAGGATGAGACGATGAAGATTTTGGTTCTCGCACTTGGCGCTGTTCTCCTGCCGCTTGGCGCCGCAGCGGCCGAGACCGACGCGGGCCGATTCCAACTGGAGAAGAGCGGCGACCATTTCGTCCGGCTCGACCGCCAGACTGGCGCCATGTCGATCTGCCAGGACAAGAACGGCGCCCTCGTCTGCCGTATGGCGGCCGATGAGCGGGCGGCCTATGAGGACGAGCTCGACCGGCTTTCAGAGCGGGTGACCAAGC
>NZ_RZTV01000382.1:0-268 GCF_003997555.1 Mesorhizobium sp. M1A.T.Ca.IN.004.03.1.1
AGATGATCCCGTCGCGATCGATGAGATCGCCGGGACGCTCGGGCATGCCATGCCGCTTGAGATAGGCAGGACTCGCGCAGGTCAGCAGGCGGAATTCCCCGACCTTGACGGCATGGAGGGCGCTGTCGGCGAGGTCGCCGAGACGGATCGCGATATCCACCTGCTCGGACACGAGATCAACCGTGCGGTCGAGCGACAGAAGGTTCAGCGATACCTCCGGGTATTTGTCCATGAAACTCAGCGCAATGGGCAGCACGTATCGGCTCCC
>NZ_RZTV01000383.1:0-268 GCF_003997555.1 Mesorhizobium sp. M1A.T.Ca.IN.004.03.1.1
CTGGCCGATGATGCCGGCGAACCGAAGCAGGGCGTTTCCGCGGCCAACAAGGTCGTCGGCGACGGCATCCGATTCGTCGTCGGTCCGGTGACGTCGGGCGTTGCAATCCCCGTGTCGGATGTTTTGGCTGAAAATGGCGTGCTAATGGTCACCCCGACGGCGACCGCACCCGACCTCACCAAGCGCGGCCTCACCAACGTGCTGCGCACCTGCGGCCGCGACGAGCAGCAGGCCGAAGTCGCCGCCTAATACGTGCTGAAGAATTTCA
>NZ_RZTV01000384.1:0-268 GCF_003997555.1 Mesorhizobium sp. M1A.T.Ca.IN.004.03.1.1
GGAAAAAAAATTAGGTAATTGTACTGTCAAAAATTAAGTAATAGAGCGACTAAACTTTTTCTAGGTAAAATACCTGTCAAAAAGTTAGATAAATGTTGGGTAAAAAGTTAGGTGAGTATATACCGAATAAGGCTGTTAAAGTATCAAACATTTGTTTTTTGACTGTAAATTACCTAACATTTTTTTAACTAACTTTTCAACAGGTGAAATATCGAACTCAAGGATGATGTTTTACTGTCAAAAACACTTAACAAAAGTTAGGTCGCTC
>NZ_RZTV01000385.1:0-268 GCF_003997555.1 Mesorhizobium sp. M1A.T.Ca.IN.004.03.1.1
GTTCCGGTCTTGAGCCGATGCTGCCGCCGGTGATCACCAATTCAGGATCGAGAGCCGCTCCGATTGCAGCGATAGCGACTGCGACCAGCCTTGCCGTCTCTTCGATGGCAGCCGCAGCGCTTGTTTCTCCTGCATTAAACGCGGCGAAGAGATCGGCCACGGTGGATGCATTACGCCCGCCGAAACCGACGTAACGTCGCAACATCGCGACGCTGCCGACCGCGCTCTCAAAGGTTCCAAGCGTAAATCCGCCAGGATCAAAAGCATC
>NZ_RZTV01000386.1:0-268 GCF_003997555.1 Mesorhizobium sp. M1A.T.Ca.IN.004.03.1.1
GGTTGCCCGCGCTTCCGGTTCGGGAATGTCGCGGAACATGTTGCCGAGCGGGGCTGCGTCGAAGCCGAGCTTGCTCGGCAGGATATCCTTGATTGCCATTGTCTTTGTCCTCTGGTTCGTGTCGTTTGATGATCAGGCGACCTTCGCCGGGTCCAGCACGAGCGCGGACCGTTCGGCGATATCGTTGATCCTGGAAAAATAGTTCTGGAAATGCGGTGTCTCGCGATGAGCGGCGATCGCGGCCTTATCGGTATAAAGTTCATCGAGC
>NZ_RZTV01000387.1:0-268 GCF_003997555.1 Mesorhizobium sp. M1A.T.Ca.IN.004.03.1.1
CCTGTGGAGGCCAGCCCGACCTTCGCAATGTTCATTCTTCCTTCGGGCCTGGCGCTCGGACTGTGGGGCCGGACGGGCGTCCAGCCGGCGCCGGCTGCTGCGGGCGGCGGCTGCGAGGTCGGTTTCAAAGTCGCGACAGCGGACATGGTCGATAGGCTCCATATCGAATGGCAGGGCAAGAGCGCGGCGATCCTTCTGCCGCCGACCGACCTCGATTTCGGCCGTAGCTTCGTTGCTGCCGATCCCGACGGGCATCGCTTGCGCGTCT
>NZ_RZTV01000388.1:0-268 GCF_003997555.1 Mesorhizobium sp. M1A.T.Ca.IN.004.03.1.1
ATCCGGATATCGCTCAGGTGCAGGTGCAGAACAAGCTGCAGCTGGTGCAGTCGCAGCTTCCCGGCGACGTCATCGATGCCGGCATCAGCGTGACGCGCTCGACCTCGAGCATCCTCCTCGTCGGCTCGCTCGTTTCGACCGACGGCAAGCGTAGTTCGGTCGATCTCGGCAACATAATGTCGACCTCCATCGAGGATCAAATCCAGCGCCTGGAAGGCGTCGGCAGCATCAACGTCTTCGGCTCCGGATACGCCATGCGCGTCTGGCT
>NZ_RZTV01000389.1:0-268 GCF_003997555.1 Mesorhizobium sp. M1A.T.Ca.IN.004.03.1.1
CGACCGCCTCGCATAACTGGCAAATTCCACCGTGTTGTCCACATATTCGTCGTCATTGCCTGCCAGTAGCACTAGGGCGGAGCGCTTCACGATTCTGACTGAATGACGACCGGCGGGGGCGACGACGCCCTTGTTCGCTAGCTTCGTCATCGTCCGCGAAACCGTCTCAATGGTCAGGCCAAGATAATCCGCAATATCGAGCCGGGTCATTGGCAGTTCGATGATGTTGTCGGACTGGCGACGGTCAATATCGCGAAGGAGTTCCTTC
>NZ_RZTV01000039.1:0-2642 GCF_003997555.1 Mesorhizobium sp. M1A.T.Ca.IN.004.03.1.1
TGCGCGGCGACAATCAAGGTGAGACTCAGCGTCAATCAGGATGAGACTCGGCGGCGGGGGTGTGACGAAGGGAGGGCGTAGCCCGACCGGAGTTACACTCCCGCCGCGGCGCAATTTTTCGGCGTCTCATGATCGCGGTTGGCCCGGTAGCGTGGGTGATTTTCTGAGACTGGAGAATCACCTTTGTGCCGGGTCGCCATGTAACCGATCATCAGACGAGGCTTTTTATGAAGTACCGACAAAACAATTCCGTCGAGGTCTCCGCCGCCAAGGCGTCGATCAGCCGGGCGACAGCTTACCGCATCGAGAAGGAGGCGCGTCTTCCATCGCAGAGCAGGCCGCCGCGCGACCGGCGTCGCCCCGATCCTCTTGAGCATATCTTCGATGCTGAGGTTGTTCCGCTCCTCAAGGCCGCTCCCGGCATCCGTGCGGTCGCCGTTTACAATGAGATGCTGCGGCGTCATCCGGAACTGTCCGAAGGTATTCGCCGCACGCTTGAGCGGCGTATCCGATCATGGCGGGCTGTTCACGGTCAGGAGCAGGAAGTGATCTTCCGTCAGACGCACGAACCCGGTCGGTTGGGACTGTCGGATTTTACCGACATGGGCAGCCTCGGCGTGACGATCGCCGGCCAGCCCCTCGACCATCTGCTCTATCACTTCCGGCTGGTCTGGTCGGGCTTCGAGCACGCCCATGTCATCCTTGGCGGCGAAAGCTTCGTCGCTCTGGCCGAGGGCCTGCAGAACGCGCTGTGGTCGGTCGGCGGTTCGCCGCTCTATCATCGCAGCGACAGCTTGTCGGCCGCCTTCCGTAACCTCGATGCCGACGCCAAGGTCGATCTGACGCATCGCTACGAGGAACTGTGCGGCCATTATCGCATGACGGCGACGCGCAACAACAAGGGCGTCGCGCACGAGAACGGCTCGATCGAAAGCTCCCACGGCCATCTCAAGAACGCGGTCCGCGATGCGCTACTGATGCGCGGCACCAGGGACTTCGACGATCTCGGCTCCTACCGCGCCTTCATCGATGAGATCGTCAGCCGCCGTAATGCCGCACATGGCAAGCGCATTGACGCTGAGCGCCCGCATTTGCAGGAACTTCCCGACCGCCGCACCACCGACTTCGAAGAGGTGGTCGTTACGGTGTCGCGCACCGGCGGCTTCACCTTGCGCAAGGTCTTCTACACTGTGCCTTCCCGCCTGATCGGACATCGGCTTCGCGTCCGGCTGTTCGACGATCGGCTCGAGGTCTTCATCGGCGGGACGCATCTGATGACGTTGCCCCGAGGACGCGGCCATGCCGACGGCCGGCACGACCAGGTCGTCAATTACCGGCACGTCATTCATTCCCTGCGCAAGAAGCCGATGGCGCTCCGGGGTCTCGTCTATCGCGACAAGCTCTTTCCCCGGCTGGAATATCGTAGAGCCTTCGACGTTCTCATCGAGCAACTGCCCGACAAACAGGCTTGCAAGATTGCCGTCGAACTGTTGGCGCTGGCTCATGATCGTGGCTGCGAGCGTGAACTGGCTGAGGAGCTTGCCAGAACGCTCGACGCCGGCGAACTGCCTGATCTGGCCGCCCTGAGAGCGCTCTTCGGCCCGGATCCGGCCCGGTTGCCGACCGTTCATGTGCAACTCGCATCGCTCAATGGCTATGAGGCCCTGATCGGCACGGCCCATGCGGGAGAGGTCGCATGAGACAAGCCCATAGCATCGATGAAGCCCGGCTCGGGATCATGCTCAACGAGCTCCGGCTGCCGACAATCAAGACGCTCTGGCCGCAGTTCGCCGAACAGGCCGACAGAGAGGGATGGCCCGCCGCCCGGTTCCTCTCGGCCATCGCCGAGCATGAGCTGGCCGAGCGGGCGCACCGCCGGATCGAACGCCACCTCGCCGAGGCGCACCTGCCGCCTGGAAAGACCCTCGACAGCTTCGCCTTCGACGCCGTGCCGATGGTCTCCAAGGGCCAGGTGATGGCGATCGCCGCCGGCGACAGCTGGCTCGCAAAGGGCGCCAACATCCTGTTGTTTGGCCCGCCCGGCGGCGGAAAGAGCCATCTCGCCGCGGCCATCGGCCTTGCCCTGATCGAGAACGGCTGGCGCGTGCTGTTCACCCGCACGACCGATCTCGTCCAGAAGCTTCAGGTCGCGCGGCGGGAGCTCCAGCTCGAATCCGCCATCGCAAAGCTCGACAAGTTCGATCTGCTCATCCTCGACGACCTGGCCTACGTCACCAAGGACCAGGCCGAAACGAGCGTGCTCTTCGAACTCATCTGCGCAAGATATGAGCGGCGCTCCATCATGATCACCGCCAATCAGCCCTTTGGAGAATGGAACAGGGTCTTTCCGGATCCCGCCATGACCCTCGCCGCGGTCGATCGGCTTGTTCATCATGCAACGATCTTCGAGATGAATGTCGAAAGCTACCGGCGCAGATCTGCCATAGAGGCCAAACGCCAGCGCGGCAGACCCGCCTCCTACGCGACAATTAAAAGCACGCACAAACTTGTCGCGGAGCGGCAATCAGAAACCAACGAGACTCTTGCCAGCGACAATCACCATGATAATTTGCCCGTGACCGCGACGTAAGAATCTCATCCAGATTGTCGCGCGCGTCTCATCCTGATCGTCGCGCTATAGC
>NZ_RZTV01000003.1:0-2183 GCF_003997555.1 Mesorhizobium sp. M1A.T.Ca.IN.004.03.1.1
CCGGAGCAACGGGCTCGACAGGTGCGACCGGAGCAACAGGCGCGACTGGCGCCACCGGTGATACCGGAGCAACCGGCTCGACCGGTGCGACCGGAGCAACCGGCGCCACAGGTGCGACCGGAGCAACAGGCGCCACCGGCGCGACGGGTGCTACCGGAGCAACCGGCGCCACAGGCGCGACCGGCGCCACGGGTGATACCGGAGCAACGGGCTCGACTGGCGCGACCGGAGCAACAGGCGCGACTGGCGCTACCGGCGATACCGGAGCAACAGGCGCGACCGGCTCGACAGGTGCGACCGGAGCAACCGGCGCCACAGGTGCGACCGGCGCCACGGGTGATACCGGAGCAACGGGCTCGACAGGTGCGACCGGAGCAACAGGCGCGACGGGCGCCACCGGTGATACCGGAGCAACCGGCTCGACCGGCGCGACCGGAGCAACCGGTGCCACAGGTGCGACCGGAGCCACGGGTGCGACTGGCGCCACCGGCGATACCGGAGCAACGGGCGCAACCGGCTCGACCGGAGCAACCGGCGCCACAGGTGCGACCGGAGCCACGGGTGCGACTGGCGCCACCGGCGATACCGGAGCAACGGGCTCGACCGGAGCAACCGGCGCCACAGGTGCGACCGGCGCCACGGGCGATACCGGAGCAACGGGCGCAACCGGAGCAACCGGCGCCACAGGTGCGACCGGGGCCACGGGTGCGACTGGCGCCACGGGCGATACCGGAGCAACGGGCGCAACCGGCTCGACCGGTGCGACCGGAGCAACCGGCGCCACAGGCGCGACCGGCGCCACGGGCGATACCGGAGCAACCGGAGCAACCGGCTCGACCGGTGCGACCGGAGCAACCGGCGCCACAGGTGCCACCGGCGCCACGGGCGATACCGGAGCAACGGGTGCGACCGGAGCAACCGGCGCCACAGGTGCCACCGGCGCCACCGGTGATACCGGAGCAACCGGCTCGACCGGTGCGACCGGAGCAACCGGCGCCACAGGTGCGACCGGCGCCACCGGCGATACCGGGGCAACAGGTGCGACTGGCGCTACCGGCGATACCGGAGCAACGGGAGCAACCGGAGCAACCGGCGCCACAGGTGCGACCGGCGCCACCGGTGATACCGGAGCAACCGGCTCGACCGGTGCGACCGGAGCAACAGGTGCGACTGGCGCTACCGGCGATACCGGAGCAACGGGAGCAACCGGAGCAACAGGTGCCACCGGCGCCACGGGCGATACCGGAGCAACGGGTGCGACCGGAGCAACCGGCGCCACAGGTGCGACCGGCGCCACCGGTGATACCGGAGCAACGGGCTCGACGGGTGCAACAGGTGCGACCGGCGCTACGGGTGCAACGGGTGCGACCGGCTCGACAGGCGCAACCGGCGCGACTGGAGCTACTGGAGCTACCGGGGCGACTGGAGCAACCGGCGCCACAGGTGCGACCGGCGCTACGGGTGCAACGGGTGCGACCGGCTCGACTGGAGCAACGGGTGCGACAGGCGCAACCGGCGCTACGGGTGATACCGGAGCAACGGGCTCGACAGGTGCGACCGGAGCAACAGGTGCGACCGGCGCCACCGGCGATACCGGAGCAACGGGCTCGACGGGTGCGACCGGAGCAACCGGCGCCACAGGCGCTACCGGCGATACCGGAGCAACGGGCTCGACGGGTGCAACAGGTGCGACCGGCGCTACGGGTGCAACGGGTGCGACCGGCTCGACTGGAGCAACGGGTGATACCGGAGCAACGGGTTCGACCGGGGCCACTGGGGCGACTGGAGCAACCGGCGCCACTGGTGCTACGGGCGATACCGGCTCGACCGGCGCTACGGGTGCGACTGGCGCCACGGGCGATACCGGCTCGACTGGCGCAACCGGCGCCACAGGTGCGACTGGCGCTACGGGTGATACCGGAGCAACGGGCTCGACAGGTGCGACCGGAGCAACAGGTGCGACCGGCGCCACCGGCGATACCGGAGCTACAGGCGCCACCGGCGCGACGGGTGCAACAGGTGCAACCGGCGCTACGGGTGCGACCGGCTCGACAGGCGCAACCGGCGCCACGGGTGCGACAGGAGCAACTGGCTCGACAGGTTCGACCGGAGCAACAGGTGCGACTGGAACTACCGGTGCCACTGGAGCAACGGGTGCGACTGGAGCTACCGGAGCTACCGGC
>NZ_RZTV01000003.1:2281-448435 GCF_003997555.1 Mesorhizobium sp. M1A.T.Ca.IN.004.03.1.1
GACCGGAGCAACAGGTGCGACTGGAACTACCGGTGCCACTGGAGCAACGGGTGCGACTGGAGCTACCGGAGCTACCGGCTCGACGGGTGCGACCGGAGCCACCGGTGCGACTGGAGCAACGGGCGCGACTGGAGCGACCGGCGCTACGGGTGCCACGGGCTCGACCGGCGCAACCGGTGCGACCGGCGCGACTGGAGCAACGGGCTCGACCGGAGCAACCGGTGCGACCGGAGCCACGGGTGCGACTGGAGCAACTGGCGCGACTGGAGCAACGGGTGCGACAGGTGCGACCGGCGCTACGGGTGCCACGGGCTCGACCGGAGCAACCGGAGCAACAGGTGCGACTGGAACTACCGGTGCCACTGGAGCAACGGGTGCGACTGGAGCTACCGGAGCTACCGGCTCGACGGGTGCGACCGGAGCCACCGGTGCGACTGGAGCAACGGGCGCGACTGGAGCGACCGGCGCTACGGGTGCCACTGGCGCTACCGGCTCAACTGGAGCAACTGGCGCGACCGGAGCGACCGGCGCTACCGGTGCGACCGGAGCAACAGGCGCGACGGGCTCGACGGGTGCGACCGGCGCCACGGGTGCGACCGGCTCGACCGGTGCAACGGGCGCCACCGGCTCGACTGGGGCGACCGGCGCTACCGGAGCTACAGGTGCGACCGGCGCCACGGGTGCCACTGGCGCTACCGGCTCAACTGGAGCAACTGGCGCGACCGGAGCGACCGGCGCTACCGGTGCGACCGGAGCCACAGGTGCCACGGGCTCGACGGGTGCGACCGGAGCCACCGGCTCGACCGGAGCAACGGGTGCTACCGGCGCGACCGGCGCTACCGGAGCTACAGGTGCGACCGGCGCCACGGGTGCCACTGGCGCTACCGGCTCAACTGGAGCAACGGGTGCAACCGGCTCGACCGGAGCGACCGGCGCTACGGGTGCAACCGGCTCGACAGGTGCGACCGGAGCCACCGGTGCGACTGGAGCAACGGGCTCGACCGGAGCAACCGGTGCGACCGGAGCCACCGGTGCGACTGGAGCCACCGGAGCCACCGGTGCGACTGGAGCGACCGGCGCTACGGGTGCCACGGGCTCGACCGGTGCGACCGGAGCTACCGGCTCGACTGGAGCTACCGGAGCAACTGGCTCGACTGGGGCGACTGGAGCAACGGGTGCGACCGGCGCCACCGGCTCGACCGGAGCGACAGGTGCAACCGGAGCAACGGGTGCTACCGGCGCAACGGGTGCCACAGGCTCGACCGGAGCGACCGGAGCGACCGGCGCAACGGGTGCAGCCGGCGCAACCGGCTCGACGGGTGCCACCGGGCCGGGCGGCGCAACGGGCCCGACCGGAGCGACCGGCCCCGGCGGCGAGACCGGTGATCGCGACAAAGGCAACAACGGCCATGGCAATGATCCTGACCACAACGACAGCAGCAATCCTGGGAAGGGACATTCCAACGATGGCACTGATGCCGATGGCTCGCCTGGCCATCGCACCGCCGCGGTCACGGCCAACTCGCTCGGGCTCAAGGACACGACGCAGTTCCTGCAATCCGGCTCGACCGACAGTGATGCCGTCAGCCATGCGTCGTTCCGTCAGCTTGTCAGCCAGGCCGCCGGTTCGGTGACGACCGACCTCCTGAATGTTCTCAACACGATCAGGGGATTTGGTCAGAACCAGAACAAGCCGTTGGGTGCAAGCACCGACCTGACCTCGGATCAGAACAAGCAGGGTGCCGGCTTCGCCAACAGCGACGACACGGTGAAGAAGGCGCTGAAGGACATTCTGAAGCCGCATGACTGAGCATGAGTGAAGAGGAATGGCGACCGGACAGACGACGATAGAAGCCGGTCCAAAGCTGAGAAGCGGGCGCGCGGGCTTTGCCGAAGGGCAGGGCCCGCGCGTTCGGCCTTTCCGAGTGGTTAAGGGGCTCGCGCGACCGACCGCCGTGGAGTATCATCAGCGCCACCAGAGATTCCGGCGGGACTGGTCCGCCGCGGGCAATGTCGAACCACCGCCTGCCTACCCGAAGGCGAGTCCATGGTGAACGTTCCTGGGAGTGCTGAAATCCAGCCTGTGGAGCTGCGCGCCGGGACCGCGGCCGACCCGACCGGCATGCCCGGCGGCACCAGCGAAATGGGGCGGAGTCCCGGTGGCCCCGCCGAGTTCGACCAGGTCGGGCCGCGCCTCAAGGCGATGCTCCGGGTCGCGCGCTATCACGGTATCGAGCTCGATCCGAACGAATTCAGGGCAGCGAGCGCAGGCCCGTTTCCAAGCGCTACCGACCTGTCGGAATGGGCGCAGAACGGCGGCATGTGGTCCCGCGCAGTGCGTGTTCGCTGGTCACACCTGTTGCGCTTTCAAGATACCGGACCAGTCGTTCTCTTGTTCAGCGATGGCGGCGCCGGTCTCCTCACCGGGGCGAGTGCCGAGCGCAACGTGGTCTTCCTCAAAAGTCCGGAAGCGCCCGACGATGGTCCATCCACCGCTGTCGACGAGTTGCGCCTGTCGCAGGTGTGGACGGGCGAGGCGGTGCTGCTGCGAAACGCGCGATCCTATGTTGCCGCGGATGCGCCTTTCACCCTTCGCTGGATCGCCGAACTGGTGCGGCACGAAAGCCGGCCGCTTCGCGACGTGGCCATCGCCTCCTTCACACTCAGCGTTCTGACGATTTTGCCGCCGCTCATCGTCATGACGGTGGTCAACAAGGTATTGCAGTTCAACAGTGTCTCGACGCTGTTACTCTTGTCGGCCATAGTCGCTGTCGTCTTCGCATACGAGACGCTCCTGGGCCACGCGCGGCGACTGATCATCAACGTCGTCGGAGCCCGCCTCGACACCAAGCTGCAGCTGCACGTTTTCAGCCGCCTCTTGCGTCTGCCGCTCGACTATTTCGAGCGCCACCCCGCCGGCGAGACAATGTACCACCTCGCGCAGGTCTATCGAATCCGCGAGTTTCTGACAGGCAAACTGCTCAGCACGTTCCTGGACCTGATCACCCTGTGCGTGCTGCTGCCGGTGATGTTCTATATCAACGTGACGCTTGCCTGGATCGTCGTTGCGTGCGCAGCGGTGATCATGCTGATCATCCTTGCCTTCCTGAAGCCGCTGCGCCGAAGGTACCAGCTGGTGATCGAGGCCGAGACCTGGAAGTCGGCGGCGCTGGGCGAAACCGTTGTCGGCATTAAGACCGTGAAGGCGCTTGGTCTCGAGCCGCAACGCAAGGCGCTTTGGGACGAGCAGGTGGCGGAGGCGGGAAGCGCGCGCCTCTCCTTCGGGCAGTTCGCCAGCTGGCCGCAGACCCTGGTTACGCCCATTGAACGCGTAATGGTGCTCGGCACCATGCTGATCGGCGCCTATCTCGCGATGAACGACAGTTCCGGCTATATGGTCGGCGGTCTGTTCGCCTTCATGATGATCTCCCAACGCGTCGCGCAACCGCTGGTCGGATTGGTGCGGCTGATCGAAGACTACGAGGAGGTGGGAGCGGCGATCGGCGAGGCGGCATCCGTCCTTAACCGGCCGTTGGAGACGAGTTCGAACTCCCTCGGTCTGCGGCCAAGGCTCCTCGGCGAAGTTACGTTCAGCGATCTGACGTTCAGCTACATCGGTACCAAGACGCCCGCCCTCGACCGGGTCAGCTTCCACATTCCGGCTGGGACCATGTTCGGCATTGTCGGGCGGAGCGGGTCGGGAAAATCGACCATCGCGCGGCTGCTGCAGGGGATCAACCGGGATTACAGCGGGTTCCTGAAGCTGGACGGCGTCGACCTCAAGGAAATCAACCTGCGTCATCTTCGCCAGGGGCTCGGCGTGGTCCTCCAGGACAATTTCCTGTTCCGCGGGTCGATCCGTGACAACATCATCGCCGGCCGCGCAGGCTTGACGCTGTCCGATGCCATGCGTGCCGCGCATCTCGCCGGCGCGGAAGAATTTATCGAACGCATGCCGAACGGATACGATACCTACATCGAGGAAGGTTCGCCCAACCTGTCGGGCGGTCAAAAGCAACGGCTGGCGATCGCGCGCGCCCTCATCCACGATCCGACCATCCTCATTCTCGACGAGGCCACCAGTGCTCTCGACCCGGAAAGCGAAGCGGTCGTCAGTGCCAATCTCATGCGTATCGCCAGCGGGCGCACCATGATCATCGTCTCGCATCGGCTGTCCTCGCTCACCGACTGCGACCAGATCCTGGTCATGGAGCAGGGCAAGGTTCTCGACGTCGCTTCGCACACCGTCCTGCTCGAACGATGCGGGCTCTATCGCCAGCTGTGGTCGCAGCAGAACCGACATTTGGACAATCGCGGCGGTCGGCCGGCGGCCGTACCGCCGCGATTGGTTTGACGATGTCGTGCCGCAGCGGGATCGAGATTGAAATGGTCGTCTCGCCAAGCATGACTTCGACACGAGGACTGGTAAGCCATGAGTAGCACCTCGCTCACCGTCCGCCAGGCTCGCTGGCGCCGAGCGAAAGCGAACGATCCGACGACGCCGGCCATACTCGAGTTCCAATGGCCGTCGACTGCCGTCTCCAATGCGCCGATTCCTCGGTCGGCGCGCGGCATCGTATGGATGATTTCGAGCCTCGTGATCGTCTTGATCACCGTGGCCGGACTGATCCCGGTCGACCAGGTCGTGACGACGAGGGGGCTCGTGGTTTCACAATCGCCCAACATCATCGTGCAGCCGCTGGAGACGGCGATTGTCCGCTCGATCGAAGTGCGCGAAGGACAGCATGTGCAGGCCGGCCAATTGCTTGCGCGCCTCGATTCGACCTTCGCCTCGGCAGACCTGCAGGCCTTGGCCATGCAGGTCTCTACGCTTGAGGCCGAAGTGGCACGGTTGAAGGCGGAGGCCGACGGCAAGGAGTTCAACTATGACGGCCTCGACCCCAGCTGGACCCTGCAGGCCTCGATCTTCGAGCGCCGCAAGGCGGTCTACGAGGCTAAGCTGGAGAATTTCGATCGGCAAAGCGATGAACTCACTTCCGTGATCTCGCGCGCGCAATCTGATGCCGCTGGCTACCGGCAGCGGCTCTCCGTCGCGGCATCGATAGAACAGATGCGCAAGCAGCTGGAAGAAAGGCAAGTCGGGAGCCGCCTCAATACCCTGCTGGCCGAGGACAATTCGGCCGAAATGTCGCGCGCGCTCGGCAACGCCGTGCAGACGGCGGAAGCTGCCAGGCGCCAGCAGGCTGCGGTAGCCGCCGACCGCGCCGGCTACATTCAAGGCTGGCGCGCGGAAGTCTCGCAAGGTTTGTCGGAGGCGAGCTCTCGCATGTCCGACGCGCGCGAGCTCTTCAACAAGGCAAAGCTGCGCAAGCAACTGGTCGAGCTGAAAAGCGAAGGAGATGCCATTGTCCAGTCCGTGGCAAAGGTGTCGGTCGGCTCGGTCCTGCAGTCGGGCGAGCGCCTGATCACGCTGGTGCCCGCCAAGGCGCCGCTCGAGATCGAGACAAATGTCGTCGGCCGAAGCAGTGGCTTCGTCCATGTCGGCGATCCTGTCGTCATCAAGTTCGATACCTTCCCCTATTCGCAATACGGCCTCGCTCACGGCACCGTGCGCACGCTCAGTCCGGATTCCTTCTCCGCTCAGGAGCAAGCCCGCGATCCAGACAGTTCGCTGGCAATGCTGCCCTCGAACACAGAACCGTTCTATCGGACGCGCATTTCCATCGATCAGGTCGCGCTGCATGACGTACCCGCCGGGTTTGCCCTCACCCCCGGCATGCCGGTGACCGCCGACGTTCAGGTCGGCCGGCGCACGGTGCTCAAATACATGCTTGGGGTGATGCTCCCGATCGGTCAGGAAGCGATGCGCGAGCCGTAGTCTGCAGCTCAAGAGGAACCGGAGCAGCCAGAGGCTGACATCGATGACAATCCTGGATCGCCTGACTGGCTTAGCTAGCCCATCCGTAGCATTGCGCAGGGCGATCCAGCTTGTTGAAAATGGCAAGCCCACCGAGGCCTTTCCGCTCTTCGCCACGGCTGCGCGTGCGGGCATAGGCCAGGCCGAGTATCGGGTCGCGCGTTGCTATCTCGAAGGTTCCGGCGTGCCGCCCAGCCGGGCAGAGGGGACGCGCTGGCTGCGGCGAGCAGCGGATCACGGGAGCGCTGATGCGCAGGCGCTTCTCGCCGCACTCTACGTGACCGGGATGGCGACAGCCGAGGCTGACAAGGGCTCCGAGTCGGAACGCCTGTTCTTCGAGGACACCACGAGCGAGCCAGACTTTGCGTCAGCGCTCGACCTTGCCACGAAGGCGGCCGAGGCGGGCTCCGCCACCGGCCAGGCACTCCTCGGCTACATCCTGACCAGCGGTCCCGAACCAATGCGCGATGCGGATGCTGCCTGTAAGTGGTACGAGCGGTCGGCCGCGGCCGGCTGCGCCGAAGGAAGCCTTGGTTTTGCCCTGGCGCTGGCACGGCGGGGTCTGTCGGCAGACCGGTCCAGGATTGCCGATGAGGTCCGGCGGGCGGCGGACGCTGGCTTGCCGACGGCAATCTATCTTCTCGCGATCCTGACCGAACATGGCCTGGGTGTCGCAGGCGACATTGCGGGTGCGGCGCGATTATACCAGTCAGCTGCGGAGAAAGGGCTTCCTGCGGCCCAATTCCGATTGGGTCTGGCGCTTGTCGACGGGAGCCTCGGCGATCAGGATCCTGTGACCGGAGAGGCCTGGATACGGCGTGCGGCATTGGCGGGCAATTTCGAGGCGGCGAATCTTCTCGGCGATCGTAACGTGAAGAGCCGGCCGCCGGACTTTTCAGAGGCGGCAATTTGGTATCGTCGTGCGGCCGAGGGGGGTCACCAGGCCGCCGCTCGCGCGCTGGCCTCTCTCTACCTGACGGGAAACGGTGTCGCCAGGGACGAGCAAGAGGGGGCGCATTGGCTGCGCACCGCCGCAAGCAGCGGGAACCGGGCAGCGCAAGTCGATCTGGCCAATCTTGTTCTTCAGGGAGCCGGCGAGCCGGACGATATCACGAGCGTAGCGGGGTGGTTCGAGGCGGCCGCATTATCGGGCGACCTTATCGCCGCCTTCAATCTCGGGCTGTGTTTCGCCAAAGGCGTCGGCGTGCACCAGGATGAAACTCGCGCCGCGCAATGGCTGAGGCGCGCAGCTGAAGGCGTGGCTGAGGCTCAGTACATGTATGCGCGCATTCTCAGGGACGGGCGCGGCGTGGCTGCCGACGCGCAACAGGCTCGTGCCTGGTTTGCCCAAGCGGCCGAAGGCGGCATGCTCGATGCGCAAGTGGCACTTGCTGAGATGCTGCTCAATGGCAGCGGAGGCAAACGCTCTCCCGAAGCCGCAATACAGCTGTTCCGACGGGCTGCTGCCGACGGACATGCCGGCGCAATGTTTGCTCTCGGCGCGCTGCAGAGCTCCGGCGAGGGACTGCCGGTCGATCACGTGGCGGCGCAGAAATGGTTTGCGGCCGCGGCCGAGCGTGGGCACGGGCAGGCCCAACTGATGCTCGGCCGATATTTCTCGAAGGGCCTAGCCGGAGAGCACTACCCGGCAGTCGGCCGCCTTTGGCTCGAGCGAGCGGCGGCGCAAGGTCTTGAGGAAGCGGCCGACGAACTTTCCGAATTGGCCGGCTGAGGCATTCACTGCCAAGGCTTAGCACCGGCATCGGTCGCGCCCGACTACTGCGCGCCGGGCGTCCACTCAGGCAGCGGCGCAAGGCTGTGGTTGAACTGTTTCCACCACATAGACTTATCTATCTCGCAGCAGGCGACAAGCAGGGCGTGCGCCTTCTCGAAAGCCTGGGTAGCGATTTCATCAAAGGTCATCTGCGCGTCGTACGGGACTGACACCACCAGTTCCTGACCGGTTTGTGTGCCGCCTTCGTCGACCTGAAGATAAAGCCAAACGACGAAATGCGCGCCCTGGCCACTCGCGTCGGCGTTGCCGATCTTGATGCGGTCGATGCCTGCTGCAGTGACTTTCATGCCGAAGTCCTTCATTTTGGGATTCATGGAATTCCAGAAGTTCGCAGCAATCAGAAAGGTTCCGGGACCGCTGTTCCTATGGTGAAGCATTGATAAAGAGGTACCACCTGGCTGCCGGGCGGGGGCGCAAGCGGCCACGCGCGCACAACCTCGGTCCGAACCCTGGACGTCCGATCGTCGCCGTCTTGCCCTACTGACGGTGCCATGTGATGGTTTTATATAACCTATTGATTTAATTGAATAAGCTTAGGCCCGGATGCCTCTATGCAGCAGCATCGCAACGTTGCCTTTTGACGGCGGAGCCCAGGAACGCTCCGTTGCCAGCAAACCTTCGCGCGTCGGCCCGTCGACCGATCAACCGCGCGCCGAAGGGCTGTTCATTGCAACGCACTGGGATGGCGCGCGTTTTATTGATTGGCAGGGCGGTGACCAATGTGAGCGCCGCTTCATAGGCTGACAAGTCGGAGGCGATTAGGTGGCTAAGTTCAAAGAAGCCCTTGAGCGCGGCAAGAAAGCTCCTCGCCAGCAAAAGGAGGATGCGAACGCCACGGTGCCGGATTTCGGCACCCAAGCCAGGGCCTGGCTGGACGATGTCGTTGTTGCGTCGTTGGTAGCGGCCAAGGCAGAGGTGTCGGGCGAGATGACCATCGACATAGACACCGTTCCGCGGGGCCGTGACAAAGCGCTGACGCCCTCTGTTCGGTTTCGAATCTACCGAAAGCCGGAAGTGAAAAACACCGCCGGAAGGGTATTCACCGTCAACGTTCACGTCAGTGGGGAGGTGTCGGTTTCGTCACCCGGTATGGTCGCCGAGGATGTTGGAAATATAGGGAACAGGTCCGGCGAGAGGTTTCGCAATTTGGTTGTCAAGCTGATCGAAGACGCCGCTAGGGACATGAGCTAGCCCGACTGTCATGCTCGATTGGTCGACCCGGCCGAGGAGATCCCCACCTCAGCTCGGCCTTCTGGTCGTCAGGCAGAAAATCTTTCACCGTCAAGCGTGATCTCGATAGTGACGCCGGCCGGGTCCCAGTTTCGCTCGACTCGGCCCAACTGGCTCGCGGCGACGCGGACCAGGCGGCTCCCGAAACCTTCTTCTTCGGTTGCGACAGGAGGTGGTCCCCCAACCTCTCGCCATTGAATAAGCACCTTGCCGTCCCGATTGGCGCAAGTGATCTCTATTGAGCCGGCGGCCGCCGAGAGGCTGCCATGTTTGGCGGCGTTGGTGGCGAATTCGTGCAGCAGGAGGGAAAGTGGCGTGATCATTGCCGCGGGCACGGGAATATCGATGCCGGTGATCGCGAAGCGGGGATGCTCATCGGCCGCATGGCGGTATGGCGCGAGGATCGCGTTCACCAATGTATGCAGGCTCGTGGAGACCTGAGCAGAGCGGCCACCAGACGTGAGCATCGTCAGCGCATGCGCCCGCGCCAAGGCGCCGAGGCGGTCAGACACGATCGAGGCGAGCGCCGCCGGCGTTTCGGCGGCCGAAGCGCTCAGCTTGACGATCGAGCTTGCGATGGCGAAGAGGTTCTTCACACGGTGGTCCATCTCGCCGAGCAGTATCTCCCGCTGCTCTTGCGCGCGCAGCCGCTCGGAGATGCCGCGGGCGATCTTGGAGGCACCGACAATTGCGCCTGACGCGTCCGCGATGGGGGAAACGGTCAAAGAGATGGGAACGATGCTGCCGTCCTTGCGCAGGCGAACGGTCTCGAAATGCTCGACATGCTCTCCATCTCGAATGCGCGCCAGGATCTCCCTGTCCTCGTTCCTGCGATCGGGCGGTATCAGCAACATGAGCGAACGACCGACAATTTCCGCGCGGGGGTAACCGTAGAGCCGCTCGGCGCCACGGTTCCAGTCCGTGACGATGCCGTCGGGATCCGTCGCGATGATCGCGTCATCCGAAGATTCGACAAGCGCGCTCAGCCGCGCCGCAGTGGTTTCCGCCTGGTCCCGTTCGATCGCAAACCCGAGCTGGCGGGCAATGGTCAACGCAAGTTCGCGTTCACGATCGGTGAAGCTATGGGGTGCTGGGTAGTAGACCATGAACTTGCCGATGAGCTCGCGGGAGCTGGCAAGCGGGATAAAGGCGAGCGCTTCGATACCTTCGCCGAGGACTGTTTCGATGAGTTGCTGAGATTCACCGCTGAACCGAATATCCTCGACAAAGATGGGCTTGGCGTCGCGCTGATCGCTTGTCCACGGCGTGTGGCCGTTGACAGCCTTGCGGTATTCTTCAGACAGTGAGCGCCACGCGACGAAGCTCATGACGCCTTGATTGTCAAATTTCAGGATCGAGGCGCGCGACGAACCGAGGGCGTCGCATATGGCATCCAGGGCCGCATCGTAGATCTCGACGAGGCCATGGGCGCGGTAAAGTCGGTCGGTGAGGCGAAAGAGGACGGTTTGCTCGCGGGCAATATCGCCGTCGGCTTGCTCACGCTGGCCGCGCCCTGTGGCCGTAACACTCATAGCCCCTTGCTGCATCGAGTCCTTGACCCAACCGCCTAACGCAGCACCGCGTCGATCGCCCCCTTCGACCGCCGGGTACGATCCCCGACCATGCTCGACAATATGCGCTTTGCGCGGTTTCGCAATAGGACTTGTCAGGTTGCGGCGCGGCGGCTGGTGTCGCCGACGAGCCGCGAGCGGCGCCCGTCTAGCGGCTTGAGCCAAATGGCAATTCGCGATCCCAAATCAGGTGCCTACCAGGCCGCGCCGTACTCCGACGCTCGCGGCATATAAAGCTTCCGCGGCCGGCCCAAACGGAAGCCTCGCGCGCAGACTGGCGCCTCAGCGCCTTTGCTTGGCAATCCTGCCGGCGATCGCCGCGCCCTGGATGCGCGCATTGGCGAAGCAGCCGCGAATGCTCGGCCGCATGCCGGTGAACCAGAGGCCGGGCAGTTTCGGGTCGTTCGCCGGGCCGTTGAACAGCGGCACTCCCTTGGCATCGAGCACGCCGAGCCTGCCCACCATCGCCTCCAGCCCGGTGCGGTAGCCGGTGGCGGCAATGACGATGTCAGGCGCGATCGACTGGCCGCTTTCGAGAACGACGCCGTCGTGCCTGAATTCCTTGACCTGCGGCACGACAATGATGCGGCCGGCCTTGATCGCGTCGACCGCACCGTCATCGGCGGCGATCGCCGTATAGTCCGAGCCGAGGCGGCTGGCGCCGCCCGACGGGGCGGGGGGCAGGCCGTACTTCCCGAGATCGCCGAAGACCAGCCGCTGCGTCGCCGCCATCACCGCATCGGCGAGCCGGGCAGGCAGTCTCGCCATGACGGGCGAGAAACGATGCACGGCGATCTTGCCGATGCGCTTGGGCAGCAGCGACGGCCCGTTGCGCGCCGAGAGCCACATCTGCCCGGTCTCGACCCCGGAAAGATGGTTGAGCGCGTCGAAGCCGGAATTGCCGGCGCCGACCACCAGCACTTTTGTCCCAGCATAGTCGCTCGCCCGGCCGAAATGCGCCGAATGGACGATCTTGCCCGAAAAATCCTTCATGCCTTTCCAGGCCGGGATGAAGGGTTGTCGGTCGCGCCCGGTGGCGATCACCACGTGGCGCGCCGCTCGCGGTCCCGTGCTGGTCTTCAGCAGCCAGTGATCGCCGCGGAAATCGATTTCCTCGACGACGACGCCGAAGGCGATCGGCAGCCGGTGCGTCTGGGCAAAGTCGTTGAACAGGCGGATCACCGCGCTGCGGTGCGGAAAGGCGGGCGTGCCTTGCGGAAATGAAACGCCGGGCAGCGTTGAGAGGTCGCGATGCGTGTTGAGATGCAGGTTCTCATGTCGGTGGTGCCAGGGCTCGGCCAGCCGCTCCTCGCGCTCGAGGATTTCGGTGGCGATCCCGGTCTCGATCATGGCGTAGGCCGCCGCCAATCCGGCCGCGCCGGCGCCGATCACGATCGCGCCTTCGAGGATCGCCGGCTCGCCGGTCCAATCCGACGAGATTTCCGCTTCCATGCCCATTCTTGTCTTTATCGCCGTCATGGCTCTCACGTGCCACGGCCATGTATCCGACATATGCCGCTGACGAGGCAATGGGAATAGGCCGTGGTTGCAAAGAGCCCGGCATTGTGTCGCGGATAGGGAGATTATCCGTTGGCGGGGTCGGCGTGGCGATGCACAAGCTTGAACGCGCCGTCCTCCAGCCGGAACACTTCCGTCACCCGCAAGGTCATCTCGGCCGGCTGTCCGTTCTTGCCCATGCGCGCCTTCGCATGCTGCAGTCCAGTCCAGAAGGCGAGATCGCCGCTCGCGGAGGCCTGCAGCACCTCGATGTCGGTGCTGCCGCCTTGGTGGAAGCTGGCGGCGTCGCGCTCGTATCGGCCGGCAACGGCATCGGCGCCTTCGAGATGGTCGCCGCGCGGCGAAAAGAAGGTGGCCGGCTCGCTATGCGTCACGATTGCCTTTAGCGATGTAGCATTGCCGTTGACATAATCCTCGGCGATCTTCTCGCGGTGCTTCATGAAGGCGTCGAAGGACGAGCCGCCCGGCCGCACGGTTCTGATCCACGTCTCCAGCGCCTCGATGAAACCTTTCAGGAGGGCGGCCGTGCCGCTGTTCTTAATCGCGCCGCTGTCGTCGAGCAACTCGGCGACATTTCCGATATAGGCCTCCGGCTGCTGCATCACCGGCATGTCAAGGAAGACAAAGCTCTGCCTGAGCGCCTGGTTGGAACCGAAGGCGCCGATCTTGCCTGGGCTCACGCTGACGACGCCGGCGGGCAGGCCTTTGAAGACGCTCTTGCCCGAGGGGCGTGAGCCGACGTCGAGGGCGTTCTTCAGGCAGCCCGGGATCGAACGGTTGTATTCCGGCGTGACGAACAGCACCGCGTCGCATTCCCCGATGGCGGCGCGGAACGCCGACCAGGCGGCAGGCGGCGTCTCGCCCTCGAGATCCTGATTATACAAAGGCAGCTCGCCGATCTCGATGAAGCGGCAGCGCAGCGAATCCGGTGCGCGGGCCGCCAGCGCCTTGGCGATCTTGCGGCTGTAGGATTGGGCCCGCAGACTGCCGACAAGCACGGCCAGCTGCAGGACGGGATGTTCGGTTGTCATGGTCATGGCGGACTGTCCAGGCTTGTTGAGGGCATGGCGACGCGAGGCGGACATAACGAAGGCCCCGCAACCTTGGACCTTTGGCCGGAGCGGCTGTGCTGTTCGCCTCTCTTTTCGGTTAATGTCCGGGCTGGCGCGAGATTCCGACCTCCGCTGGCCAAGCCGTGGCTGCGTATGGCCTTGCCGCCGGCGCCGTTGCACAGTATTGACGGGCTGGTGCGCGGTCTGAGGTCCAGTCCGGCCTGTCGGGCGCGCGGCTTAATGATTGCCCGGTCTTCGGGCGGCAAAGAGGTGGCCATGTCCGCGCGCATTTTCAGCCCAGCCAAAACCGCGATGCAGTCCGGCAAGGCCAAGACCGGCCACTGGGTGCTGGAATTCGATCCAGCCCAGCGCAAGAAGATCGATCCGCTGATGGGTTACACCTCGTCCGGCGATATGCTGAGCCAGGTGCGGCTCACCTTCGATACCAGAGAAGAGGCGGTCGCCTATGCCGAGAAGCAGGGCATTGCCTATCGTGTCGAGGAGCCGAAGGAGCCGAAGCGCCGGCAGATTTCCTATTCGGACAATTTCCGCTATGACCGCAGGACGCCTTGGACCCATTGACAATTCCAGGAAAAGTGCACAGCGGTTTTCCGTCCGGAATTGCGTAACAAAAATCGGAGCGGATCATCCTTTTAGATCGATCCGCGTACTCGCATCAGCCGGCTCCGGCCGGCCAGCGGTCCCGTAGCTCAGCTGGATAGAGCACCGGCCTTCTAAGCCGATGGTCGCAGGTTCGAATCCTGCCGGGATCGCCATTCGCACAAGGTTCCGATTGGTCTATCGGCCTGGAAGCTCATCTCTCAAAGAATTGATGAAGTCGAGGTCCACGAAAACCCTTTCTTCGTCGGCATCTCTCGAACGCGGCGATCGGCGGCCAGTACGCGCTGCGCGTCTGCCTCGTTAACCACCGAGCCACCGATGACGACGTGGAAGCGATCGTGACCGAGGCAATCGCCGCCGCCGAAGAGCTGAACACCTGATTCCTGAAGTTGGCCGCGAGCACCTGACCAGATCGGTCGTCAAAAATCATCGGCAATTTGGCCCGAGGAGCCGCCTAGGTAGGTATCCCAAATATAATTTCGAAGATTTTTGCGATGGTCAAAGGACCGGTAATACTTCGTATCCTTGTCCGCATATGCAGAACCACCGATATGGAGGAACGCGCCGTCCAAAAGTTCATGAAGCCCGAGTGTTCCGGAAAGTTCAATTGGTTCTTGCTCTCGTCTCGCTACCTCTATACTGGCTTCGCCGAGCTTCGAATAAAGAATCGACCAATTCGCACCGCCTGTGTCCAATCCGATATCCATGCGCGGCTCAAAATTCAATTTTAGCCCATCGACCGCGGCGAAGCGATAGAAGCAGAAACCAGCCCAAAGGTTCCATTGGTGGTCGTCCTTCCTTGATTTGTAAATGAAATTCTCCGTGGGACGAACCTTCAAGCCGTAGACGGCCTTGCCGGCCAAGCTGTCAGGGATACTGAAGGCAAACACCGGGAAGCAGTCGTGATCAATGAAGCCAAACAGTTCTGGCCGTAGGTGGCTGACTACATTGTGGAATGTCCACGTAATCGCAGTTCCGTGCGACCTTGACCAATGCTTTTCGCGACGATTTGGCAATCCGAAATAGGGTACTTTTCGGATTGCGCAAATGCGCGCGATCTGTGCTCTCGCATCGTCCTTGGTCGAATTATCGATAACGACCAAGTCCATGCCTGGCCGATACGTCTCCCAGGCTTTCGTCAGGGCATCAATGACCCATGGCGTGTTGAAAGCGATAGTGAAGCAAACCCGTGTTGTGCCGATATCCTGAAGTTCCTTGGCAAAGGACCTACCGGCGACGCGCCCTCGATATTGAAAAATCTTATAAAAAATCCGGTTCCGAGCGGCTTTCACTGCTATTGTGAAGCGGCCTTTGTTTATAGCGTCGACAAGAAATTTGAATCCCATTGCGGCGACATAGCTCAGCAGCTGGCATCCTTTCAAGGCCCTTAAACCGCGCTGTCTGGGGAGATCGTCCCGCCGCCCAATCAGAGTTCAGATTGCCTAGGCTCCGCGTTCGCGCTAGGCGGAAAATTCTCGCCAAAGATACTTAATCTATCGGCGACTGCGCCGGAACAAAGTGGCGGGAAATGAAAGTATCTATTGACCCAGTCAACGCGTCCGCCTCGGATTTGATCTTGTCATCATCCCAATCCCACCAGCAAATTGTCAGTAGTTTCTCCACTATTTCTTTGGGGAAGCGATACCGAATGATTCCGGCTGGAACGCCGCCAACGATCGCATAAGGCGGGACGTCCTTTGTGACTACAGCATTCGTCCCAATGACCGCGCCGTGGCCAATGCTCACTCCTGAGATGATAACCGCACCGTGGCAGATCCACACATCGTGGCCGATGATGACGCCGCGCTTTCTGCCACCATTTTGAACGGGCTCTGGCCTCTTCAGGAGGTTGATATTGATCGGATAAGACGTGGCGGAGTTGGTCGAGTGCTGCCCGTCGCACATAATCGTCACATTTCCGGCAATCGAGCAAAATGAACCAACTGTAAGCGGTGCGTCTTTGGATGGCAGCAATACCGTGTGCTTAGCCAGTCCATATGTATGTCGCCCGACGCTGACGCCTGACGGAAGCTTGTATCGCGGCCCCAGAAAGCTCTTCTCTCGCAGCCAATTCGTCAGCCTGGACATGACTGCCCTATACACGGTTATATCGCCCAAGCCCAAGGCATAAAATTACGTCTCCCCCTGGACGGAGAGTAACCTCCCGTTCACCGCGACCCGGCCTGGGCGATGAACGCGCGGTCCGGCAGTCTACGTGAACGGATTCGCCGCCGTGCCGCTACGTCGGCCAATTTTTGCTGCGCAAGCGGCCGAGGGCGCGATGGCGGTTCAGTTTCCGGAAGTTCTCAGCCGGTTCGGCTAATCCAAGCGTCGAGCCTGTCGAGCGCCGCTGGGGGCAAGTGCCAAACGGTTCCTTAAGCGCGAAATGGAAAATGCCGAGAGCTGTTCAGCCTTCTTTTCAAGCTGACCAGCTCTAGCCGTCAACG
The DNA here is from genome assembly GCF_003997555.1 of Mesorhizobium sp. M1A.T.Ca.IN.004.03.1.1. Lineage (NCBI taxonomy): Bacteria > Pseudomonadati > Pseudomonadota > Alphaproteobacteria > Hyphomicrobiales > Phyllobacteriaceae > Mesorhizobium > Mesorhizobium sp. M1A.T.Ca.IN.004.03.1.1. The sequence continues at coordinate 18,394 of NZ_RZTV01000003.1, forward strand.
CTGTGTCCGGAAAACTGCCGGCGGTATTTCTTCCAGCGCCACTCTAGACGTTTGTACCAGAGCGGTCGCCCTCGGTTTGGCGAAATCGAGGTTTTGAACCGGCCGTTCTGACTCCCTTGTTCGACGATCGGCCGCTCGAACCAAACGATCTCCGTATTTGTTTCTCGATCGCAGTTGTTGACTGCTAGGTCGATCGGCTTTGTGAACTCGTGCTCGCGGAACCAACTCAATCTCGCCTCCGCTGCCGATCGCGTCAAAACATACGAATGGGTGCATCGACTGTGCTTGGCGGGATAGAGTGATTGCCTCCTCCTCAGCATCAACCAGGATGTGTAGTAATTACCGCCGTTTCCCAGTACACGACCGCCTGCCGCTCCGCAGTAAGTTCGCGAATGCAGTCATTCAACCGCGTCACGAAATTGGGAGAAAGGAAAACGTCATCCTCAAAAACGAGGCAGAATTGCTTCTCCGTCCTCAGGAAATCGTCCCAGATGCCGATGTGCTTTCGCGCCAAAGATATTTCAGCTCGCTTCAGCCGAGATTGCCTGTCGGCTTCTGAAAGGTCTGGAACATCGTGGTCGACAAACCAGTCGACTGGCACGCCGCGCTGGGAAAACTCTTTCACGATATGCCGCTCGCGGTCTTCGTACCCGACTTTTACATGGCATATGCGGCTAAAGACATGGTTTGGAAACATACAATTGCGTTAGATCATATCGGCTGGATTGGCCAGAACATTTTTTGTCGACGATCTTACATTGTGCACCGCCTTGGCACAGGCGGGGCCTTTTACCTCCTGTGGAAAGTAACCTGCCGTTGACCAGATCCCGGTGTTCGCTGAATGCAACCCCCAGTCGCTGGAATGAGAGAGCTGAACAACAGGCGCCCCGAAAGTCCAGCGGCCGGCGTTTTCATGTATCCCCGTCAGGATGTCCGCAAGGGCGTGCTGAAAAGTATGCGTCGGTCGCTGCCCCTCACTCGCCGGGATGCCGCGCAACCAATACCGCACAAAATCAAGCCCGCCCCGGCGATGGGAAGCCGGAACGGGCTCGGCTTGGGTCTGGAACCCGTGTAGTCAGGAGACTACGGAGAAGTAACAGGTCGGCGGCTGCAATGTTCCGAAGTTTCTGGCTTACGGGCCGCCGGGAGCAAGTCCTTGGCGGTAATTCGAGACGATCCGGGTGGCGGATTTTTCCGCACGGGATCGCGACACGCTTCAGGCCAGCAGGCCGGCGGCCTTCGCTGCCTTGCGCAGGGTTTTGCGGGCTTCGGTAGGACTTCTCAAGCCGTCGAGCGCGTCGCGGCAGACGCGGCTTGCCGACCGCCAGGCGCGGTCGCGCGCCTGCCTTGGCCAGCGCAGGTCGAGGCATTCGACTGCCTCGAAGCAGCTTGAGACCTTGCGATGTCCGCTTGGTTCGAAATCGATCACGACCGGCTCGGAAAACCAGACGTCGTTCATCACATGCTCCGTTCGTATGTTGGTCTTTTGATAAGCAACGGCGCCGGCAGGCGCCTGTTGGGATGCGGGCCCCGGATGATCGGCGGACCCGCGCATTAACCAAAAACTGCCGTTAAGGTTCCGGAGAATTTTAGAGATCAGCGATGGGCGGCCGGAGTTGGCTCACGCAGCGGATTCATTGCGCCGGCGCGCCGCGCAAAAAACGTGTGACAACGTCACTGGCCGCGCTGTCGCCCGCGGCGAGATCGGAGCCGACAGGCGGATGAACGCGTCAGGCAGCGGTTTTGGCCGGCGGAAGCGTCCGGTCAATTCGCGCATCGGTCGCTCTTCTGCAGAAGACAGGATGCCGCCTTGGGACTATTCGACCAGCACATGCGCTTCGCGGGCTGCGCTGATGAAGGCTTCCCTGGCATTGTCGGCCGGAACGTCGCCGCTCATAGCCCGGCGGCAGGCGCGCAGCGCCGCGCCATGCTTCGCGCTGCCGGCGTCGCGCCATTGGCCCGTCAGCAGTTCCACAGCCTGCTGGGCGTTGGAGATGTGTCGGATCGAGCCTGCCACGCCGACGGCGACTTCGACCGGCCTGGAAAACCATCCCTGGATCATCGCGAAACCCCTGATGCGTTGTGAGCGGATGATAAACGCGCCACCGCGCGGCAAGTTTCATCCCGATATTTCAACAGGATGTGAGCAGCGCGCCGGTAACGGGCGTGGCTGCCGCCTATCTTCCGAGCGGCTTGCGGGACAGTTCGATGAGTTCCGTCTCATCGGTGATGCCGGCCATGTAATTGGCGATGATGCGGGAGGCGCGCGCCTCCTTCTGCTCTTCGGTTTCTCCATCGATGCGGCCGCTCTCGAAGACACGCCCCAACAGCGCCGTCTCGGCGGGCGTGAATGTGTTTCGCGACATGTTGGACACGGGCTTCTTCCTCCAGCTCATGTCCCCCTTGCTCCCCGGCTAAACATTAGCACGGGTTCGGAAACGGGGTGAGTCCTCGGGGAAACGGCGACAACGTGCGTCTTTCGCGGCGCCCGGCCGGTCAGGCTTTCGTCTCGTTGTCTGCCCGACGGCATGCCGGAGATGGGGCCAGCTTCGCTATCTTGCTGAAAGGACGAAGCGCTGATACTCATTAGCAGCGCGGAATTATTCCGAGTCTGCGCCAACTTGCGTCGCGCAACAGCGCGGCGCAGGCTGTCCGAGACCAAGATCCCGACGTGGTGGCAACCGGGTTACGGAGGGTTTTGGTCGAACAAAGAAGCAGGGCAGGTTCCGACTGCGTGTCGGAGCAGGCCCATCAAATGCTCTGGAATTCCGAAGCCATTGCCCCCGTGGCCTCGGAAGAGCATGAACATGGGGAAACCGATGGTGACCAAGAAACTTACCGCCAACGCAGAAAGCGCGGCAGCCTTTCTTGCGGTAATGGGCAACGAGAAGCGTTTGCTCATCATGAACTACCTGGCCGAGGGCGAATTGTCTGTCGGCGCGCTCGCCGACAAGGTCGAACTCAGCCAGTCCGCACTCTCCCAGCATCTGGCCAAACTGCGCAGGTTTGGCCTGGTCGACACCCGCCGCGACCGCCAGATGGTCTATTATTCCTGCAAGTCGTCCGCGGCGCGTGAGCTCCTCGTTCTGCTCGACGGGCTGCTGACCATGGACAGGCCGCTCGCCGGCCCGGCCCGGCAGGCTCTTGTCGAAAGAATGCGGCCGCCGCAGGCCGCTTGAACGGCTCCGACCGCAGGCGAGGGCGAGCAGCCTTCGCCTGCTTCGCCTGCGCGGCGCGCCCTCCGAAGGCGCGATGCAAACAGGATGGCAATGCGCCGGCCGGCATACCTGCCCTGGCGGCACTTTATCATCACTTCATTCGCCGGGACGCGATCCTGGCCAGAATGCTGCTGCCGGGGAAAAAGGTAGCGGCCGGATTTCGTCATGTCGTCACGGGCTGGCCGATCGGGCTCGACTTCTCGCGCTCTTCCCATCACTTTTGATTGAAGGATGCTGCGCCGGCGCGTTCGCGGATGCTCGCAAGGCGATGATATTACGTCTCTTTTCTGCCTCCGCCGCTCGCTCAGGTGGGGCGAAGTTTACGGATTTGTAAATCGCGCGCCGGACTTCGGGTGGCTAGACTTTTGCGCGATCCACACCCCCGGATCACCACGGGCCAGACTTCCACTTTGGCACCGTCAGAGGCTCGCCGCTCCCGGCGGGCCTCTTTCGTTTTGGTGCAAAGTCGCGGTTTTATGGTGCGGCTCGCCGGCGCGTAATCACGCTGCGCACGGCGAGCACCAGCACGGTGATAATGATCAGGATCACCGAAAGGGCTGCGATCGCCGGATCGATGTTGTCGCGCAGTCCCATCCACATCAGGCGCGGCAGCGTGATGGCGTTCACCGAGGTGATGAACAGCGTCACGCCGATCTCTTCCCAGGAGAGCACGAAGGAGAGGAGCGCCGCGGTGACGATGCCGAACTTGATGTTGGGCATGATGATGCGCGTCGCGCGCTCCCACACGCTGGCGCCCAGGCCTCGTGCGGCGAGGTCGATGCGCCGATCGAGCTGGCTGAGGGACACCAGGATCAGAACGGTGGCGAAGGGCACAGTCATGACCGAATGCGCCATCGCGACACCCAGCCAGGTGTCGTAACCGAAGAAGGACGAGATGCCAGAGACCGAGGTGAGCAGGAAATAGAGCGTCACCGCCGAGACCACCGGCGGCACCACCATCGGCAAAAGCACGAAGCCGACCAGGGCGGCGGTGAAGCGCGGCTGGAACATCCACACGCCGAGACTGAAGGTGAGCGCGAGCGCCGTGGAAATCGCGCTGCTGACCACACCGATGCGGATCGAGAGCAGGATGGACTCCAGCCAGCGCGGATCCTCGATCAGCGAACGGTAGTGGCGCAGCGACAGTTCGCCGGTCGGCATGGTCAACATGCGGCTCGGCGTCAGCGACACCGGGATGACGGCGAGCAATGGCATAAGCAGAAACAGCGCCACCAGGACGGCGAGGATGAGCGAGACGGGACCGGGGCGGTAGGTGGGCATCTTGCTACACCAATTGCTTCGGTTTGACGTAGCGGAACAAGAGCGCCATCAGCGCGCCGACGAACACCACCAGCACGACGCTTATTGCCGCGCCCAGCCCCCAGTCCGGGCTCTGGAAGATGCGAAGATAGATGAGTTCGGCGATCATCACGCTGCGGCCGCCGCCGAGGATCGCCGGCGTGACGAAGAAGCCCAGCGAGAAGACGAAAGTGATCATCGCCGAGCCGATAATGCCCGAGCGCGTCATCGGCACGAACACCGTCCAGAAGGTGCGCATGCGGCTGGAGCCAAGCCCGCGCGCCGCGAGCAGCACGCGCTCGTCGAGGCTGCGCATGGCCGAAGCCAGCGGAAACACCGCGAAGGGGATGAGGAAATGCGACATGCCGACGATGACGCCGAACTCGTTGCGCACGAGCGTCAGCGGCTCGGAGATGAAGCCGATCGATTGCAGCCAGGTGTTGATGAGCCCGCGGTTGGACAACAGCGCCACCCAGCCGAAGGCGCGCGTCAGCACCGAGATCCAGAACGGCACCAGGATGCAGAATTCCGCAAGCACGCGCTGCACCGGGCTGCCGCGCACCCAGACGACCGTGATCGCATAGGCGGCGGTGACGGAAACGATGGTGACGATCGCCGCGATGCGCAACGTGCGGACGAATACCGACTGCACCAGCGGATCGCTGACCAGCGCGCCATATTGGCCGAGTCCCGGCGTCGGCAAGGTGAAGCTCCACTTCACCACGCCGAGGAAAGGCCAGGCATAAGCAAGGACCAGGAACAGGAGCAGCGGCGCCATCAACAGCGCCGCGCCCGTCCTGTCGGAGAGGGTGCCCCTCATGTCAGTTCAGCATCTCCGCCCGCTCAAGCCGAGATGATCTTGGTGTATTCGTCGAGCGCCGCGCCGTAGTTCTTGGCGTACCACTCCATGTCGAGCGGGATCTGCTTCTTCATGTTTTCCGGATCGACCGGGTTGATGCGCTTCTTGTCGGCCGGGATCAGCGCGTCGGCCGCCGGGTTGGCCGGGCCCTGGCCGAGCTTCTCGAACATCACCAGTTCCTTCTGCGGATCCTGCGTGCTGGCGATGAACTTCATCGCAGCTTCCTTGCCGCCGGGGTTGTTCTTCAGAACCGCGAGCGCGCCGGGCGAGATCAGGCCCTGGTCCCAGATGAACTTGATCTGGCCGCCCGAGTCCTGCTCGATCAGCGAGGCGCGCGTCGACCAGACGATCGCCATGGAAGCCTCGCCGTTGAGCAGCACGCTCTGGCTTTCGGCGCCGCCGCCCCAATAGGAGACGACGTTTTCCTTGAAGGCGGCGATCTTGTCATGCGCTCGCTTGAGGTCGAGCGGATAGAGCGAGGCGGGTGCCACGCCGTCGGCGAGCAGGGCGGCTTCCCAGCTCGACACACCCCATTTGTAGAGCGAGCGCTTGCCGGGGAATTTCTTCACGTCGAAAAAGTCGGCCATGCCGGTCGGCGCATTGGAGCCGAACTTCTGCGAGTCGTAGGCGATCACGTAGGAGAAGAAATAGGTCGACGCGGCAAATTCCCAGCCGAAGCCCGGCCGCATCTTGCTCTTATCGACGATCTTGTAGTCGATCGGCTCGAGCATGCCCTGGCCGCCCAGCGTAATGGCCGAGAACGGATCGACGTCGACCAGGTCCCAGGTCGGCGCGCCGCTCTTGAACTGCGCGGCGATCGCGCCCTCGGTCGGGCCCGAGCCGTCCATCTTCACCGGGATGCCGGTATCCTTGGTGAAGGCCTGGCCGTAGGCGGCGTCGTAAGCGGTGATGGCGTCGCCGCCCCAATTCACCAGCACCAGCCCCTTGGTCTCGGCTTGAGCATGGGTCGAGCGCAGCAGCATCGGCGTGCCGGCGAGCACGAGGCCTGCAAGCTGCGCGAATTGCCGGCGCGAGATCTCGCCGCGTTTTGCCCTCTCTGCGAGGGAGTCGATGGTCTGTTTCTTGGTCTCGTTCATGTCAGTTCCCCTTGTTTTAATTGATCTGATCCGGAAACCGACGCGGCGAATTCACGCCGCTTCGGCGCTCATTGTCCTCCGTCCGGCAGGAGGAAGCCCTTTTCCGCCGGCCAGGTCAGCCAGACGGAATTGCCCTTGCTCAACGCTGCCGCCGCCACCTCGTTCGGCACCGAGACGGTGACCTTCGCACCCTGGCGCGTGGTCAGGTCGAGCTTGGTCGCCGCACCCAGATAGGTCGAAGCGACAGCAGTGGCGGCGATGCCGTTTTCGCCGGCCGCTGCCTCCGGCGCGATCGACATGTGTTCCGGCCGGATTGCCAGGATAGCGTCGCCGCGGACCTTTTCTGCTTTGCAGCGCATGTTGACCGCCCGGTCCTCGCAGACACCGGTGGCGCCATTATCGGCGGGCTTGACGCCCTTCACCGGCAGCATGTTGATCTCGCCCAGGAACTCGGCGACGAAGCGGCTGGCCGGCCGGTCGTAGACCTCGTCCGGCCTGCCGACCTGCAAGAGCTTGCCGTGATTGAAGATGGCGACGCGCGAGGAAAGCGCCAGCGCCTCGCTCTGGTCGTGAGTGACGAAGACAAAGGTGGTGCCGGTCTCCTGGTGCAGCCGCTTCATCTCGGCCTGCATCTGGCCGCGCAGGCTCTTGTCCAGCGCCGAGAACGGCTCGTCGAGAAGCAGCACGCCCGGCTCGAACACCAGGGCGCGGGCGAGCGCCACGCGCTGCTGCTGGCCGCCGGAAAGCTGCGCCGGCAATTTCTTCTCGTGGCCTTTGAGACCGACGCGCTCGATCATCTCGCCGACACGGCTTTTGATCTCGGAAGCGGACTTCTTGCGCACCTTGAGCGGAAAGGCGATGTTCTGTTCCACGCTCATATGCGGGAACAAAGCATAGCCCTGGAATACCATGCCGGCGGCGCGCTGTTCGGCCGGCCGGTCGGTAATGTCGGTGCCGTCGCTGAAAAGCCTGCCCTCGCTCGGCTGCACGAAGCCGGCCAAGATCATCAGGAAGGTGGTCTTGCCGGAACCGGATGGCCCAAGCAGCGTCAGGAACTCGCCGCGGCCGATATCGAGCGTGAGATTGTCCAGCGCCCGGAACGAGCCGAAGCTCTTGCCTATCCCGTTCGCCTTGATCTCTGCGGCCCGGCCGGGTTGCTGCATCCTGCCTTCGTCCTCACGCTTGTTTCAAATCGTATGCACGGCGCGCGTTCACCGCAACCGAATAGTTTTCGTCTGTTCGGCAAATTTGATTCACGGATGGGCAGCTGGCGGGAGCGTCTCCCAAACTTGGGCGTTCGGCGGGCTCGCCAACCTTCGCGATTGGCGAAGGCGTTCATGCCGTCGCCATTTCAGGGGCGGAGCAAGGAGCGAAGCGACGCGCGCAGACCCTGGTTGCCATGCCGTGACCTCTGGGAGCTGCAACGGTGCAGAATTCTGATCAAGCGTGCCTTTCGCGATCGCCACGGAATGGATCCTCGGGTCAAGCCCGGGGATGACGACCGGACGGTTGGCACTCCGAGGGACATCCTAAGGCGTGCCGGCGTCCCCGCCTTCAATACTTCGCCAGCCTGCTTTCCAAAAGCTTCGCCCGCAGCCAGTCGCTGAAGGCATTGAGTACCGGGTGGCCCGCCTTGGCATGCTCGAAGACCAGATAGTAGGAGCGCGGCGAGGGCACCGTCGCTTCGAACGGCTTGACCAGCCTGCCCTCGCTCAGCGCCCGGCGGCCGGTCAGCTCGTCTCCCATGGCGATGCCCTGGCCGGCGATTGCCGCCGAGAAGACGAGGTTCATGTCGGAAAAGAAGATGCCGCCTTCGGTGTCGGGATTTTCCACCTTGGACAGCGCCAGCCAGCGCGCCCAGTCCTCGGTATCGCTGAGATGCAGCAGGTTGGCGCGCAGGACGTCGGCGGGCTTGGAAAAGCCGCCCACCTTGTTGAGCAACGTCGGGCTGCAGAGCGGCGTGAAGGAGACCTCGCAAAGCAGCTCCACCGCGCGGTTCGGCCAGTTGCCGACGCCGAAGGCGATGAAGGCGTCGGCCTCCGGATTGCTGACATCGTCGAGCCGCCGCGGCGTCAGCACCGAGAGCGCGACGTCCGGATACATCTGCTGGAACTCGCCGATATGGGTGCATAGGAACATCGAGGCGAAGCCCGGCGGACAGGAGATACCGAAGGAGCCGCCGACGCCGGCGCCGCTGTTCTGCGTCCCCGCGTCGCCGAGCACGGTCAGCGCCTTCCTGACATCGGCGGCGTAGCGCTGGCCGCGCGGCGTCAGCGCCACGCCCTTGCCGATGCGCTGCAAGAGATCGAAGCCGAGGTCGCGTTCGAGCAGCCTCAGCTGATGCGAGACGGCGCTGCGGGTGAGGTGGAGTTCATCGGCCGCGCGCCACACGCTGCCGTGACGAGCAAAACTGTCGAGGGCGCGAAGCGCCTGCGTGGAAGGTATGCGCAAGAGGCCTCAGGTGAACCGAATTTGCACGAGCCGGGAAAACATATCACTTTTTGAAGAGCCGCTTCACTGCTTTCTTTGCGGCATGGAGAAACCGGTGACGACATCAGCGCAGGAAACGGCACTGGCCTGCATCGACGGCATCCAGCCGCTCTTGTCGGCCTGGACGCGCACCATCTTCGACCTCGGCGAGACCGCCTGGCGCGAGTACCAGTCCGCAGCCTGGTATGTCGACCGGCTGAAGCGTGAGGGCTTTTCGGTGGAAGAGGGCTCGGGCGGCATGCCGACCGCCTTCTGCGCGCATTGGACGAATGGCGAAGGACCGACGATCGGCATGTATGCCGAATACGACGCGGTGCCCGGCAGCTGCCAGGATGCCGTGACGGTCAAGCAACCGCGGGCGGGGCTCAGCGTCGAGGCGGGTGGCCATACCGATCCGCACTCGGGCCTCGGCATTGGCAGTCTCGGCGGGCTGCTCGCCGCCAAGGCCGCGATGCAGCAGCATGGCATTCAAGGCACGCTGCGCTTCACTGGCGAGCCGGCAGAGAAGGTGAGGGGCTCGAAGCCGATCCATGCCGCCAAGGGCTATTATGACGGCCTTGCCGGCATGATCTCCTTTCATCCCTTCTATATGCTGCCGCTCTGCAACACCGCGCGCTGGGACACGCATTGCGGCGCGGCGTATTCGATGATCTACCGCTTCATTTGCGACGAGCCTCAGAACTGGGGTCGCGCAAGCGATGGCGCCCCGATCCCGCAGGCGCATTCCGCGGTCAGGGCGCCAGGTGCCAACGACGCGCTGATGATGATGTACATGGCTTCCAAGGCGCTGCGCGATTCCATGCTGACCCACCAGGGCGGCTGGTCGATCAGCGAAGCGATCCTGACCGCGGGCCAGGCGACCGCCGACAATCTGCCGGCGGGTCTTGCCGAGATCCAGTACATGATCCGCGTGCCGACCATCGCCATGGCCGAGCAGGTGACCGCCGTGCTCGACCGAAACGCGGAAGCCGCCGCCAGGATGAGCGGCTCCCGCTACGAACGCCACTGGGTGTCGAAGTCGCGCCCGGGACTGGCCAACCACGCCATGGCCGGCATCACCTATGAAGCGCTCTCGACCGTCGGTCCGCCACAGTGGAACGAAGAGGCGAGGGCGATCGCCCGCGAGGTCCAGGTCAATGCTGGCGGCGAGGCGACCGAGAATCCGTTCATCGACGAGCTGGAGCGCCTTATCACGCCGCAGGAGGCCGAGGCGATCCTGCGGCGCGACCTGCCGCCCTCGCAGGTGAACTCGACCTCGGACGACTATACCGACATGAGCTGGCACGCGCCGACATCGCGCTTCTACGTCGCCCGCCCGGCGCTGCGCTCGGCCAACGGTCACGCCTATCCCGCTTGGGTGATGAACGCGTTGGGCGGCATTGCGGCCACCATCGACCCGATGGTCACCTGCGCCTCCAAGACCGTCGCGCTCACCGCGCTTCGCCTACTGGAAGACAAGGCGGCGCGCGATGCGGCCATGGACGAATTCGTCAGGCGAACCGGCGGCGGCGCCGGCGGCTCGAACTGGATCGCGCCGCTTTGTGACTACGAGCCGCCGATAAACTTCCGCTGGCCGGAATATGTCCACACCGCGCGCGGGCGCGACTGGTGGATACCGAGCAGCCAATCATCTCAGGCAGACCGACCCACGAGGAGAACACCATGACCGTCCATGACCGCATCGTCGCCGAGCCGTTCTCGCTGCAGCGCCGCAATCCCAATGGCGGCACCAAGCGGCTTACTGCCTGGGGCTTCGCCAATGAGACCGATGTTCTGACCGACGTGCTGCTCGGCTCGCCCAATTTCCTTCGCCATCTTTCGACCAGTTCGCTGTCCAGAAAGCATTTGCGCGAGGCGCCCTGCAACATCCAGATCGCCCAGGCGCAGCACAAGGACCTCGTCGCCGCTTACGAGCATTTCGGCGTCACCATCCACTGGCACGAGCCGACGCCGGAACTGCCGATGCAGGTCTATTCGCGCGACTCCAGCGTCATGACGCCCTACGGCGCGTTCATCACCGCAATGGCCAACTGGTGGCGGCGCGGCGAGAACTACGCCGCCATCCGCACCTATGAGAAGCTCGGCATCCCGATCTACGACATGGTGACCGCCGGCACCTTCGAGGGCGGCGACTTCAACGTCATCGAGGAAGGCGTGGTGCTGATCGGCTGCGGCGGCGCCCGCACGCAGGAGGAGGGAGCGCGCCAGGTGCAGGCCTGGTTCGACAAGGAAGGCTGGGAGACGCGCATCGCCTTCATCGACGAATACTACGTGCACATAGACCTGATGGTGGTGCCGATCGCCGAAAAGCTCACCGCCGTCTGCCTTGCCTGCACCGAGCCCGGCATCGTCGACTGGCTGAAGGGCAAGGGCCACGAGATCATCGACGTGCCCTTCCAGGATACGATGGCGCTCGGCTGCAACTTCATGTCGCTAGGCAAGGACAGGGTGATCGCCCCGACCTCGAGCAAGACGCTGATCGAAAAGCTGAAGGCACGCGGCTTCGAGGTGGCGGCCGTCGACATGAGCGAGATCTCCAAGACCGGCGGCGGCATTCACTGCATGGCGCAGGCGCTGAAGCGGGTGAAGGCATAGGAGCACGGCGCCGAAGCTGCCAATCTCCCCCTTGAGGGCCCTTGAGGGGGAGATCTCCAGCAGGACAGAAGGGGGCGCGAAAGAGCTTCGATCTGTCCCGTTTCGCTCTCTCTCTCTACGCTGCGCCGGTCCACTCAGCGTATCGCCTCAGGCCCATGCCGGCGAACAGCATAATCATCATGATGGTGAAGAAGAAGGCGATGCCGAGGTAGAAGAAATTCGCTATGGGCGAAATCTTCACATACCGCACCTGCTTGAACGGCACGCCGCTCGGCTTTGTCGCCGCCAGTCCGAGCCAGAAGAAGAGGGTGACGGCAACGAGCACGCCGATATAAGGATCCATCCAGTCCGGCACTCTGACGAAGCCGAAATTGAACGCAAACGCCCGGTTCGCTGACAATAGCAGCACAGACGATATCGAACAGGCAAACAACATGCGTTTCATGCGGCGTTCCCCTATATCCGCAGCGATAATCTCTCTTGATTGAGAGCCTGTTATTCCTGCCCGTCAAGATTGCTGGCAACGCGCGTGCCGTTCTTGCCAATCGTTTGTTGAGCAAGGCCCGCACGGCCGGCTCGCTGCCCGCGATAACTTGCGGGATGCCGAACATGAGCGCACACTAAAATTCGGGCGGAGGGGGCTCATCAACAAGAACGGGAGGAATTCATGAATGCCATGAGCTTCACTGCCCTTGAGGGCGGCAAGACCACAGTCGATGCCGCCGCCCTGGAAACGCTTTCGACGCAAATACGCGGCACGGTGCTGCGGGAGGGTGACGCCGGCTACGACGGCGCGCGCAGCATCTGGAATGACATGATCGACCGGCGGCCCGGGCTGATCGCGTGCTGCGTCGGCGCCTCCGATGTCGTTGCCGCGGTGAATTTCGCCCGTGAGAACGGACTTCTCGTCTCCGTGCGCGGCGGCGGTCACAACATTGCCGGCAGCGCCATCTGCGAGGGCGGCCTCGTCATCGATCTCTCCATGATGAAGTCTGTGCGGGTCGATGTCGCGGCGCGGCGCGCCTGGGTCGGACCCGGCGCCACGCTTGTCGATGTCGACCGGGAAACACAGGCCTTCGGACTGGCGCTGCCGACCGGCATCAACTCGACCACCGGTATTGCCGGCCTGACGCTGGGCGGCGGCTTCGGCTGGATCACCCGTAAATACGGGCTGACCATCGACAATCTCGTTTCGGCCGACGTGGTGACCGCGCACGGCAAGCTGCTGCGCGCCAGCGAGACCGAGAACGCGGACCTGTTCTGGGCGCTGCGCGGCGGCGGCGGCAATTTCGGCGTCGTCACGGGGTTCGAGTTCAAACTTCACCGGTTCGGGCCGCAAGTGCTGTCGGGCCTTGTGGTCCATCCCTTCGCCGATGCCGGGAAGGTGCTTCGGGAATACCGCGCCGCGCTCGAAACCGCTCCCGACGAACTGACCTGCTGGGTGGTCATGCGGCAGGCGCCGCCGCTGCCCTTCCTGCCGGCCGAATGGCACGGCAAGGAAGTGCTGGTGCTGGCCATGTGCTGTTGCGGCGATATCGAGGCTGGCGAAAAGGCGACGCAAAAGCTCCGCGCCATCGGCACGCCGATCGCCGACGTCGTCGGTCCCAATCCGTTCACGGGCTGGCAGCAGGCCTTCGATCCGCTGCTCGCGCCTGGCGCCCGCAACTATTGGAAGAGCCATGACTTCACCGAGCTTTCCGACAGCGCGATCGAGATCACCACGACCGCGATATCCAGGCTTCCGGGTCCCGAATGCGAGATATTCTTCGGCCATGTCGGCGGCGTCGCTGGCCGCGTCCCGGCGGATGCGACGGCGTTTCCGCAGCGGAGCTCGCATTTCGTCATGAACGTTCACGCCCGCTGGCGCGAACCGGCCATGGACAAGGCCTGCATCGAATGGGCTCGAGACATCTATGAAGCATCAAAGCCTCATGCTGCCGGAACGGCCTATGTGAACTTCATGCCGGAGGATGAGATCGACCGTGTCGAAGCGGCCTATGGCGGCAATTATCGCCGGTTGCTCGAGATCAAGCAGCGCTACGATCCGCAGAACCTGTTCCGCATGAACCAGAACCTGCGTCCGAAGGAAGGACTGCGGGCCGCCTGACGGGGCAGCATGCCTCAGCCGCGCCGTCCCGACGCGTCTCGTTGACGAAGCCTTGAAGCCTGGAGCGCGTCGAGCCGTTGCTGGAGATGGCCGTTGAACACGATCATCTCCTTCAGCGCCTTCACCGGGTCGCCCTTGTGCCGGGCGATGAACCGCTCGGCGATTGCCTGAAGCGCCGCTTCCTCGCGGCTGTCGAGCCTGACGATGTGATCCATCTCGGGTGCTCCGCAGCTTTCCACTAGCATGTGAACAAAAAGGGAACAAAATTGTCAACGACGAATTGACTCAGCGAGGAACGGGTTCCTATTTTGTCAGCAGATGGGGCGGTTGCTCAGGATCACGGAGAGCCGCGTTGGGCAGACGGAGAAGCCGCTATGACAGATTGTTCCGGTCGGACGCGGAGGCGATCATTCGCGATGCGTTGGAACTGCGCCAGACCGTGCTGGCGGCGCAGCTCAATCTCAAGACCAACGGCGAAATGTACTGGCGGCTCAACGGGTTGGTGGAGAGGCTGCATGAGATGATGGGCGCGGTGGCGGGCAGGGACCTCGATTTCCGCGCCGCCTGGCTCGGCCTGCTGCCGCTGCCTGAGGATTATTCAGACCGGACATGAGAAATGGCCGGACCCATGGACAGCGTCGGCCGGGCGGCCAAGGCCAACATGCTGCTCAGAGTCGAATGCCGCCACTGCTACCACGCCGGCCGCTTCAAGGCGAACGACGTCGCCAAGGTGGTCGGCTGGAACAAGCCGCTCGAAACCATCCGCTTCCGCTGCAAGCGCTGCGGCCGCAAGGACACTGAGGTCAAGACCCAGTTCATCGACCAGGACCATCCGCCCAAGGGTTATATCTGGGTGCTGCAGAAGGCGAGGAGCTAAAACAACGACCCCTGCGCCGGCGGTTCCGCCGGAAACTTGATCTGCGTCGCCGGCTTGTCCACGATCACCAGCGCGTCGTCCGGCGCCGGCCGCTGCAGCGTCTTCGCCTCCGACCACGGCGCTGTCAGCCACAGCTCGGTTTCCGCCTCAGTGGTCAGCATCACCGGCATCGCCTTCTCGTGGATCGGCGCGATCAACGCGTTCGGCCTGGTCGTCAGGAAGCCGTAGAGCTCGTGGTCGCCCGGACCTTCCTTCACCTTGCGCACGCCATGCCAGGGCGTCCACATCCCGGCGAAGAAGAACAGCGGGCGGTCCTCGCCGAGCGCGAACCAGAAATTCTTCTGCACGCCGGTTTCAGGATCCTTGTCGCCGGGCTTTGGCGAGGGCTCGGCAAAGCTCGTCACCGGCACCAGGCAGCGGTTCTCGACGCCGAGATAAGGCAGCCAGTGGGCATATTGCGGGTTGCGGATGTTGGTCGTGCCGGGATCGGCATTGCCGCGCACGCGTTCTTGCGGCGTCGGCATGCCCCAGCGCAGCCGGGCGAGCTCGCGGCTGCCGTCGGCGGCATTGCGCACCACCGGCGCCGGCTGGTTCGGATAGATGTCGACCGAAGGTTCGAGATTGCCCGAAATGTCGCGCAGCGCTCGCGTCCACTGGCGGATCGCTTCCTGGCTTGTGGTGATGTTGTAAAGATTGCACATCGGCAGCATCCCCGTCCCGCCGATTGTTCCCATATTTTCCGCGGAGCGCAAACTGGTTGCCGGTGAGGCGATGGCAAGCCACACGAATTGAGGATATCGGGCGCTCAGCGTCTGCGCCCGCCGCGCCGCTTTGGCTCGGCCGGCTCCGCGGCCGGCGGCTCGCCCGGCAGGCCCAGCCGGTGGCGTTCCTCCTCGGCGAAGGCTTCGGCTTCCGCGTGGATGTTGAACAGTTGATGGGCCAGCCGGCCGCCTTCGACGACGCGCACCAGCCATTGGCCGTTGATGAATTTTACGCGGACACTGTCTGGTTCGCCTGCCACCATGTGCAGCTCCAGCTCGTCGCCCTAAGAATTGCATCCTCGAACAGCAATACGATTTAACGCACGAAGGGTCGCCGCAAGCAACCGCTTATTATCCTCAGCAGGAGAATAGTTGCAAGGCACGAGCACACTTGATGTCGAAAATACAGATTTCCGGTAAGGGCCGTTCAAAATGGATAAAATCCAGACACTGAAAGCTTGAAGGACACCCTAGGTAGAATTCGACTTCGATGCGGCGCCCGGTCCGCGCAACGATACGCCTCTCGAGCGCTTTGGAGCGATTGTGAGCGCGTGCAGGTCCACCGCGGCAGCAGCGCTGGTTACGGACCCATCGGTGGTGTGGAGGGCTTGCTTGCAAGGCGCGCCGACGGCCCGGCAGCCTGGGGGGGTGTTTTGGGTTCGGCGGCCGGGCCTGACCGGAGTTTGCGAGCCTGCCGGCTACTTCGAACATGCGCTTGTACTAATGCAAGGGCAAGAACGACCTAGGCCCTAGGACCAAAGCAGTGGGAGGGGCGCAAACGGCCGAATACGAGCACCGGCCCGCGCGAGGCTCCGGCCCGCCTCCACAGAACATTTGCCCAGCATCAGAAACCGAAGAACTGCTTGCCCACGAGGTAGCCCAGCGCCACGACTGCCAGCGGGAACAGCGCCGGCGCTATCCTGCCGAATGGCGAGGATCTTATCTCGCCCGCAGGGGCGTTGGGCTTGGCGTTGCCGAGGTTCTTGGTCATGGGTCCGTTACCGGAATTCGCTGCCGGGTGACCAACAATATTAGAAAGCGCTGATTAATTTTCTCACAATTCGATTGATGCAATTTGCAGCTATCGCCGGTAGTCGCTCTTCGCCCGGGGGTGCGCTTCCCGCTTCCTTGCCGATACCGTCAATGTCGGACCGGGCGAGCGTTCTACCCGCCTGGGAACCCTTCCCGCCCTCGCCAGGTTGATATGCGAGGCGAACCACCATGCTAGATAGGCCCCCTGCCGAAAACCCGGGAAGGACCCTCGCCATCGTGCTGGCGGTCGGCCTCACCATCATCGCCTTGTTCTTTATCGGCTTCAGATATTCGGAGCGCGATCAGGGAGCCTTGATCGTGCCCGGAACGGTGCAGGGCAGCAAGTGATCGAGCCGAAATCCTTGCCTGCTGCTAGGGCGCGGAAAAGGCTGTAACACTTTGATTTGCCTATCATCCCCTTCAAATCTTTTAGTTTCGGGATCATACGCCAGGGGAAGAAACAGGTTTTCCGAAACGTTTATCGAACAGGCAACGGTCAGCGCTTGGCGCCTGCCAAGGCGCGCTCATGAGCAAGGAACCCCTCCGGCAACAGCGCGCACCGCGCCGAGGCCCAGGGAGACAGTACATGTCCGCTAACGCCTACATCAACCGGATCGCGACGGCGGTTCCCCAGCATGAAGTCCACCAGTTCTACCTGCGCTACGCGGCCTCCATGCTCTGCAGCGACCGCAGGAAACTATTCGAACGCATGGCCGGGCTTGCCGGCATTGACCACCGCTTCTCCTGCTTTGCCCCGGCTCTCGACCCCGAAGGGCCGTCGGTCGATCTCGGCGGGATCTTCAAGCGCGGGGCATTTCCCGGGACGGCCGCCAGAATGGCTATGTTCGCAGAGGCCGCCCCCGCGCTGGCGCAAAAGGGCGTCGACGGGCTGCATCTCGGCAACGAGGCTTCGCGCATCACACACCTCATCGTCACCACCTGCACCGGTTTCTCCGCGCCCGGCATCGACCTCGACCTGGTTCAGCGCTGCGGCCTTGCGGACGGCGTCGAACGCACGATGATCGGTTTCATGGGCTGCTACGCTGCGGTCAACGGCCTCAAGCTTGCACGCCACATCGTACGCTCCGATCCGGGGGCAAGGGTACTGCTGGTCAACATCGAGATCTGCACACTACACATCAGGGAAACCACCGAACTGGAAAAGCTGCTCTGCTTCTGCCTCTGGGGCGACGGCTGCGCTGCGAGCATCGTCACCGCCGAGCCGCCCGGCATCGAGCTCGACTCCTTCCGCTGCGCCGTCGCGAACGAGCAGCGCGAACTGATGACCTGGGATATCCGTGACCAAGGTTTCGACATGGTTCTTTCCGGCAAGGTACCGGCCGCTGTCCAGGAAGCCCTGCGCAGCAACCGGGACGCGATCCTCGGAGGCCGGGCGCCGGAAGCGATCGACCTCTGGGCTGTGCATCCCGGCGGCCGCAGCATTCTCGACGCCGTCGAAAGGGCGTTTGAACTCGAGCCCGCCGCGCTCGAGCCGTCGCGCGAGGTGTTGCGCCAATATGGCAACATGTCGTCGCCAACCGTCATGTTCGTGATGGAGAAGATGCTGAAGCAGCCGGGCGGGCTGCTCGGCTGCGGCATGTCGTTCGGGCCCGGGCTGACGGCCGAGACCATGCTGTTCAGGACCGTCTCATGAGTGCGCTCGCTGAACGCAGCCTCGTTCCGGAAATCCTGGACGGGCTCGCGGCCGACGATGCGCGGGCAATCCGCTCGCGCCGCGATCTCGCCCGCATCAACGCGCTGATGTTCCAGGCGCCGATCATGGCTTCGCTCATGCGGAAATTTTTGCCGAGGCCGCCCGGCCGCATCCTGGAGATCGGCGCCGGCGACGGCACCTTCATGCTCAAGGTGGCGTGGCGCATGGCACGCGATTGGCGCGAGGTGGAGCTGACGATGCTCGATCGCGTCCGCCTCGCCACGCCGAGGCTCGCGGCGGATTTCGCCGGGCTGGGATGGAGGGTCGAAACCATCACCGCAGATGTCTTCGATTGGGCGGAGAAGGGGGATGGCAGACCCTTCGACGCGATCACGGTCAACCTCTTCCTGCATCATTTCAGCGATGCTGCACTGCTGCGGCTGTTCTCGCTATTGCGGCCCAAGGCGCCGCTCATCCTGGCGACGGAACCGCTGAGGGCGGGCTTTGCACTGATCGCGGCCCGGCTTCTGCCGGCAATCGGCGTCAACGACGTCACGCGACATGATGCGGTTGAAAGCGTCCGCGCCGGCTTTCGCGGCCACGAGCTTTCCGATCTTTGGGCTGCCGCCGGCGGCAACCCGCTCGAGGAACGGCGCGCAGGGCCTTTCTCGCATGTCTTTGTCGGGGCCTCGGCGATCCAGGTTGGGGATGCGCCCAGGGATAAGCCGTGAAGCGCGCATCCACCCACGATGCGATCATCATCGGCGCCGGCCCGGCGGGCACGTCGGCGGCGCTGGCGCTCGCCCGGCGCGGATGGGCTGTCGCGATCGTGGAGAAGAGCGCGTTTCCGCGCCGCAAGGTATGCGGCGAATACATCTCGGCAAGCAACCTCGCGCTCCTTGACCGGCTGGGTATCGGCGATGCTTGGCGCGGCGAGGCCGGTCCGGAAATACGCCGGGTCGGCCTCTTTTCCGGCAATGCCAGCATCGAGGCGCCGATGCCGGGCGCGCGATCCGGACCCGCAGCAAGAGACGGCTTCGGCCGCGCGCTTGGCCGCGACATATTGGACACGCTGCTGCTCGACGCGGCCCGCTCGGCTGGCGTGGAAGTGTTCCAGCCCTGCCGTGCCGTCGCCATCGAAAGGGATGGCGACCGCCAGGCGGTGCGGATCCAGGCTACAAGCGGCAGTCCCGGCGAGGAGGGGATGACCCTGCGGGCATCGGTAATCGTCGCTGCACACGGTTCGTGGGAGCCGGGGCCGCTGCCGAGCCAGCTCGGGAAACAAAGCCGCTCCTCGGACCTGCTCGGGTTCAAGGCACATTTCACCGGGTCGGCGCTGCCGCCCGATCTGATGCCGCTGCTCACTTTTCCCGGCGGCTACGGCGGCATGGTGCTCGCCGATCGTGGCCGCCTATCGATCTCGTGCTGCATTAGGCGCGACGTGCTTGCCCGGCTGCGCGGCAGCCTTGCCCGCGAACGCGGCGGCCATGTCCCGGCGGCCGAAGCCGTCGAGCGTCACATCAGGGCGACATGCCGGGGCGCGCGGGACGCGCTGGCGGATGCCCGTCTCGATGGTCCGTGGCTGGCCGCCGGTCCGATCCGGCCGGGCATCCGCGCAGGCTACGAAGCAGACATCTTCCGCGTCGGCAATGTCGCTGGCGAGTCGCATCCGATTATCGCCGAGGGGATATCGATGGCGCTTCAGTCCGGCTGGCTTGTGGCTCAGGAACTCGGCGGGGCGGCGAGCGGGCGGGCGGGACGGGAAGCGGCCGGCAAACGTTACGAGGCGGTCTGGCGAAGATTATTCTCCACGCGGGTCCTGGCCGCCGAAGCCCTGGCTCGGCTAGCCCTCGGCCCCGGCGGCGTCGCGTTGATGGAGGTAGTCGTCCGCAATTTTCCACGCACGCTCACCTTTGGAGCGCGGCTCAGCGGCAAGACAAAACCTGTCCCTGGTTTGGCCGATGCGCGCCTGGCTCGATAGGTTGGCCTAGAGTTCAGCCACGATGATGTCGACTGAATTTTGGCGGCGACCTCACCGCTGCCGTGCCTGTCCGCAATCACCGAAGTGGCGTAATCCGTTGCTCCAGTTTTGCCGATCCCTGGCTTGGATTTCGTTGCGAAGAAGAGTGCCGTGACAATAAGCCACCGCCGGGATGCGTGGCATTGGATCACGCGCGACAAGAGCACACTATCGTTCAGCTCGCTTTCGAGTCGAGCCCACACTGGCATACGCGCCTATAGCGGTGCGTGAATTCCGTTCCGCGCAGCGCAGTCGGGTTATGGAACATTCCGGCTCAACCGGAGTTTGCATATATCCGGCTTTCTGCCGCCGAGCCCCTGATGCGTTGTGATGTGGCCTGAGGGCGGCGCTCGCCACGCCTCGAGGAGGCCCTACGATGGTCCAGCACACGATCCCTCGCAATCCGCACAGCACGGCAAGCATTGCCGGCCATCCTGTTCATGCAATGCTGATACCGTTCCCGATCGCCTTCTTCGTCGCGACCTTCGTTTGCGACCTTATCTTCTGGCGAACCGGTAATCCGGGCTGGGTCACCGCTACGCTCTGGCTGCTGGGGGCAGGTCTGATCATGGCCGTGCTGGCGGCTCTTGCCGGCTTGACCGATGTCCTGGGGGACACCCAGATCCGCAATCTCCAGGACGCATGGCTTCACGCCGGCGGCAACGTGGTCGTCGTTCTCATCGAACTCTACAGCTGGTACTCGCGATATGCCGACGCGGAGGCAGCGGTTGTGCCGGTCGGCCTTGTCTTGTCGCTGATCGTTGTCCTCATCCTTCTGTTCACCGGCTGGAAGGGTTGGGGAATGGTCTATCGGCATCACGTCGGCGTTGCCGACGATCCGGACCAAATGCGCTGAATGCGCCCGTTTTTCCGGTGATTGAAGCAGCTCCAGGATTCGCTGGAAGCTGTGTAAGAACAATCAGTTGGATTGGGCAAGCGATTCAAAAGTTGAACAACTCCCAAGGCGCCCCGCGACGTTGGCCGACGGAAGCGGGTTCAGCTTGAACAGTCCGATCTACGACTACGACGGAATCGATAGGCCGGCCGGAAAGGTGTAGGATGCCTTGTCGTCCGCACCCAGACGAGGCACACGGACGCTTGAAAGAGTAGATCGCGCCTTCGCCCATCTAAGGGGGGAGGGAGGCGTCATGGCTTTCACCAAAGCACTGCGGAATATTCACGCCAGTCGAGCTGGAGCTTCTCCAGAAAGTATTCGATCAGTTGTGCAACGAGCGCCGTCTGGCGTTAAAAGACGGGGGCGAAAGAGAACAGCTTGCCTCCGACGTGATCGAAGCCTTCCAAAACGGCTTCAGCGCCGAAGCGGAGTTGTTGCAATCGCTTGCGGAGCACCGCACCGCACCGTCGCGACGCAATCCGGCTCGACAGCTCCGTCCTTGATTGTCGGGCGCGGCGAAGGCTGTCTTCCCGCATAGCTGTTGGCGTTGCGATCTGCCGCCCTGGAAGAGATGTCGCAGCTGGTCGCGCCAGGCTCTTCCTGCCGTTTTTTAACCTCAATCCGTTCTTAGCTGGCGATCGCCCGAAAGGGTAGAACCTTCGCGCTTGCTTGACTCGGCCCGCAAAAACGGGCAGCAAAGCGGCTGAGGGAGAGCATTTTTACCGTGGCGCAGACCATGGAGGGCTCTTTTTTCGTATGGACCGTCGCCACAATGGCGATTGGTGGAGGGATTGGTTAACCATCTTTGTCCATCTTTTGAATCAATCGGCAACAGACGCGTGAAGGTGCAGGGGGCACCAGGCGAACTGTGATCGTGACGGGTGCCAGGTCCGCAAACCGGCATGCCGATTGAGAGTGGTCGTATGGCGTTTTTGCGTTTGAAGAACCGGGGTGACGCTCCTGAAGAGGGGGTAACTTCGAAGAAATCTGGTGGTCATCGTTGGGTTGTGGTGCCTGCTGTCGGCGCTGCCCTGGCCCTGTGGTCGGTCGCGACCATGGCCGGCCTCTATTCCGTGAGTACCTCGCTCACCGCCGCCTCCAACGGATTGCCGCAGAGCCTGCTTGCGCCGCGCAGCATCGTGCTTGGCGACCAGCGCCGCAAGGTCGCGAACGCCTGGGCGCCGCGCCTTGCCGCGAACGGCGCGCACAAGACGGGCTCGCTCACCCGCGGCTGCGATGCCGGCTGCCTCAGGCTCGCAGCCAGCTTTGCGAGCTCCACGCCAAACTCCTCCAGTTTGGTGCATGAAGGCAAGGCCGCGCGGCTGAAACCGGCACCGGATAGCGTATCGCATGAGAAGGTTGTCGCGGCTTCCGCCGCGGACGTCGCCGACCGTTTCGACAGCGTCATCAAGCGCGCCGGGCTTTCTCCGCAAAAACTGGCCGATGCCTTCCGGCGCGCCGAGAACGCTCCTGTCCTGCTGGCGAGCTTGCCGTCGGCAAGCCGCTTCGGCGGCGCGGCCGATAGCGGTTCGGCCCGGAGTGGGCTGACCTTGAGCGGCCCGGCCGAGTCACGCTTTGGCGGAAATCAGGTCGACGTTCAGCGCGCGTCCGAACTGGCGCTGGCGCTTGCCAATGTCATTCCCGAAGAGGCGGTCGATGTGCCGACCGCCGTCGCGCTCGCCAGCGGCGACGCGCCTGAGATGACGGCCGGCGCTTCCGGCGACGACGGAAAAGCTGAAGTGCAGGTCGCTTCCCTGCCGCCGCAGGATGGTTTGCCCGACAGCATCGCAGTGCCTGGTTTGAGGCCGCGCACCGCCCTCGAGCGCGCGACGGAAGCGCCTGAACAGAATGCCGCGAGGAAGCCGGAACCGGCCAAGCCGCAGGCAAGCCAGGCGGCAAGGCCCCAAATTGCCAAACCGGAGTCGGCCAAACCGCAGCCGGCCAAGCCGCAGCCGACCGTTGTCGACTCCGCCGAAGGTGCGCAGACGCCGCGCTCGCTGAGGAGCTCCGACCAAGCGCTTCCGGGTGTGCAGGGTGCGAAGCCGATTGAGGCCGCGCCGGCCAAGCGCAGCAAGGCGCAAGCCTCCGAGATGCTCGCCTACGCCAAGCCGGACACGCCCGAGCGCGGCGGTCTCGGCAACGCCTTCAGGGGTCTGTTCAACAGTCCTTCGACGGGCAATGGCGTCGCCGTCTATGACATCTCGACGGCGACGGTCTACATGCCCGATGGCTCCAAGCTGGAGGCGCATTCGGGGAAGGGCGCCATGGCCGACCAGCCGCGCTTCGCCAACCGCAAGAATTCCGGCCCGACGCCGCCCGACACCTACAATCTATCGCTGCGTGAATCGCGCTTCCACGGCGTCGAGGCCATCCGGCTGACGCCGACCAGCGGCAGGAACAAATATAACCGCAACGGTCTGCTCGCCCATACCTATCTGCTGCGCGGCGCCCCAGCCCAATCCAGCGGCTGCGTGGCCTTCAAGGATTATGGCCGCTTCCTCTCTGCCTTCAAGAAGGGGAAGATCAAGCGCCTGGTCGTTGTGCCGCGCCTGAACGGGTCGCCCACCCAGGTCGCCCAGGAAGGCCGCCAGGGCTGACCCCGCCCGCCACTATGCCGGCAGCAGCTTGTTGCCGATAGGCTGCCTTTGATCTCTTGACGGTTTGCGGTCTTTACCGCCGTTGACGCGCGGCGCGGTCGACGCACGCGCTTGATGTCTTCGCCACGTCTCCTGCAACACACGGCAGTGACCGGTTCCATCGAATTGCGGATGAGGAAAGGGAGAACTCCCTCTCCCAGAAAGCATATATGGCGCAGCCCGGGCTTGCGGCAAGCCCCCGGCAATGCCGTATGTACGCTGCCCTTGACCTCAGTTTAGGAAAGGGAGTTTGCATGCGGATTTTACTGTCGACTTACGGTTCGCGCGGCGATGTCGAGCCGGTGGTGGCGCTGGGCGAGCGACTGCAGGCGCTCGGCGCCGAGGTGCGGGTGAGTGTCCCCGGCGATGAAGAATTTGCAGCGCTGTGCGCCCGTGCCGGTGTGGAGCTGGTGCCGGCCTTCGCACCGGTGCGCGAATGGGTAAAGGAGATGACGCGGCGCAGGGCATCGGAATCGCCGAAGGACGTGGCCGCACTCATCTCCGGCCAGGCGGCCGAGATCCTTGCCAGGCAATATGATACGCTCATGGCGGCTGCCGAAGGCTGCGATGCCGTGGTGGCCTGCGGCCTGTTTCCGTCCTGTGCCCCCGCGCGGCTGGTCGCCGGGCAGCGGCACATGCGCTACATCCTTGCCACCTTCTGTCCGATATGGCTGCCGTCGGCGCACAACCGGCCGCATGAATATCCGGGACATCCGCTTCCAGCCGGGGTGACCGACAACCGGCTGCTGTGGGAGACGGATATCGCGACCAAGAACGCGCTGTTCGGCCAAGCGATCAACAGCTGGCGCGCGTCGCTCGGATTGCCTGCGGTGGAAAATGTCCGCGATTATGTCTACGGCGATCCGGTCCTGCTCGCCTGCGACCCAGCGCTCGGGCCGTGGCTGCCTTCGGACCTGACCGATGCCAGGCAGACCGGCGCCTGGATCCTGGCCGACGAGCGGCCGCTGCCCGACGGGCTGGAGGCATTCCTCGAAGCCGGCCCGCCTCCGGTCTATGTCGGCTTCGGCTCCATTGCCGTGGCCAAGGAGGCCGGCCGTGCGGCCATCGAGGCGGTCCGCGCCAAGGGCCGGCGCACGGTGATCGCGCGTGGCTGGGCCGAGCTTGTCCTTACCGACGACCGGGACGATTGCTTCGCCGTCGGCGATGTCAACCAGCAGGCGCTGTTCCGCCGCGTCGCCGCCGTCATGCATCACGGCGGTGCCGGAACGACCGTCGCCGCCGCGCGGGCAGGAGCGCCGCAACTGGTGGTGCCGCAGATCGGCGACCAGCCGTACTGGGCGCGGCGGGTGGCCGAGCTCGGCATCGGCGCAGCTCATGACGGCCCGGTTCCGACAGCGGGGTCATTGTCGGCGGCGATGGAGACGGCGCTGGCGCCCGAAACCCGCATCCGTTCGAGCGAGGTTGCCCGTTTGGTCCGCGCCGACGGCGCGGCGGTGGCGGCGAAGCTGTTGATCAAGATGTTCGGTCGTGCCTGACCTTCACTGCGTCAGTTCCGCCAGCGCCCTCTGCAGGGGCGCCGGCGAGACTTGGATCGGGCCGGAGAAGGGGCTGTCCATGTCGATGATCAGATAGATTGCCGCGGCCACCAGCGCTCCGGACATGAGGCACGTGAAGATGATGGTTCCATTGCACGGTGCTCGGAAGCCGAAGCTGGCGAAGATCAGCGTCAGCCAGGCAACGAGCAGCGCGATCAGCGGCGCGGGGATGGCACCCTCGGACTGCTCGGCCAGGATCCAGCGCTGCGCGATCACCTTCTGCAACTGCTGCGTCGCCGCCTGTTGCGCGGCGGTCTGCCTGGCGTTCGCAGGGGTCAATCCGCCCACGATATCGCCGACCTGATTGAGCAGCAGTTCCGACAGCCTGTTCGGGACGACCGTCGTGTCGCTGTCGGCCGTCGAGGTATCGACGACGCGCTGCACATAGGCGGTGAGCGATTGCCGGGCGCCGTCCGCCTCCGGTCCATAGTGTCGGAGCGTTCTGTCGAGCAGAATGAGATCGGTGGCGAAGGTGTGGACGTTGACGTTGATGGATTCGAACGTGTTCTTGGCCGAGTTGATCATCAGGCCGAGGACCAGCGAGGACATCACCATGAAGAGGTTCGCGGCGAGCCGCACCACCGCGCTGGTATCGTCGCCAAGGTGGTGAGCAGGGAAGCGCTCATGCACCATCAGGCTGACCAGCGATGCCCCGGCCAGACAAGCAAAAATCGCCGCCCCTATAAGCACTTCGCCCATAGCTGATATTGCGCACGGGAAAGGACGGTTGCCAATTGGGTGGAGGTGGTTGAATCAAAGCGGAAGCATACAGGCGTATGTGGTTGTTCGCGAACGATGCTTTCCGGCTCGTCGTCATGTGCAGCGGAGCGAAGGGCAAAAACCGCTTCCAATGCCGGCCGAAGACGCTATCTATTGCGCCGGGCGGCTCCACCCTCTCACCATCACGAGGCAATCCATGACCATTCGCGCTGTCGTCTGGGGCGAGAACATCCATGAGCGGACCAATGAGGTGGTCGCCGGCATCTATCCGCAAGGCATGCACACGGCCATCGCCAACGCGCTCAACGCCGACAAGGCGATCTCCGCCTCGACCGTGACGCTGGAGCAGCCGGAGCATGGGTTGCCTGAATCCCGCCTCGCCGAGACCGACGTGCTCGTCTGGTGGGGTCACAAGGACCATGGCGCGGTGGCCGACGATGTGGTCGAGCGCGTCGCACGCCGCGTCTTCGAAGGCATGGGACTGATCGTGCTCCACTCCGGCCATTTCTCGAAAATCTTCAAACGGCTGATGGGCACGCCCTGCACGCTCAAATGGCGCGAGGCCGGCGAGCGCGAACGGCTCTGGGTGACGAGCCCCAGCCATCCGATCGCCGAAGGCATCGGCGAATATTTCGAGCTCGAGAACGAGGAGATGTATGGCGAGCAGTTCGCCGTGCCGGAGCCGCTGGAGACAATCTTCATCTCCTGGTTCCAGGGCGGCGAGGTGTTCCGCTCAGGCCTTACCTACCGGCGCGGCGCCGGCAATGTCTTCTACTTCCGCCCGGGCCACGAAACCTATCCGACCTACCACGACGCGACCGTGCACAAGGTGCTGCGCAACGCAGTGAAGTGGGCGCACAACCCGCAGGGCAGGAATTCCGCCATCCTCAAAGCACCCAACGTGCCGGTGGAGAAGGCGCTGGAGCCGATCGTCGAACGCGGCGGCAAGCTGCATGCGCCCGGCGAGGCTGGTTTCCGCTAAACCGTTTTCTGTTTGGGATTGCGTACAAGCAACAATTAGATCGCCCGCCTCATATCATTGAATCGAACCAATTCCTCTGGAGGAGCAAAATGCGGCTTTTGATACTCGGTACCGGCTGGATGGCGCAGGAGCATGCCCGCCGCTTCGGCGCTATCGAAGGCGTCGACATCGTCGGTGCCGTTGATGTCGATCCAGCCCGCGTCGGCGAGTATGCCGACGCCTACAAGATCCCGAAGCGCTTCACCTCGCTGGAGGCGGCGCTCGACTGGGACGGTTTCGACGCGGTCGCCAATGTCACGCCCGACCGCATCCATCACCCGACCACCATGGCGCTGATCGCCGCCGGCAAGCCGGTGCTTTGCGAAAAGCCGCTGGCCGAGAATTTCGGCAAGGCAAGCGAGATGGCCGATGCGGCGGAAGCCGCCGGCGTCGTCAACATGGTCAACCTCACCTACCGCAACGTCGCGCCTTTGCAGAAGGCGCGACAAATGGTGCAGGCCGGCGAGATCGGCACGGTGCGCCACGTCGAGGCCTCCTATCTGCAGAGCTGGCTGGTATCGAAATTCTGGGGCGACTGGCGAAGCGACCCCAAGTGGCTCTGGCGGCTCTCGCGCGGCCACGGCTCAAACGGCGTGCTCGGCGACGTCGGCATCCACATCCTCGACTTCGCCAGCTATGGCGCCGCCCTCGATATCGACCACGTATTCTGCCGGCTGCGCGCCTTCGACAAGGCGCCGGGCAACCGCATCGGCGACTACCAGCTCGACGCCAATGACAGCTTCGCCATGACGCTCGATTTCGCCAACGGCGCCTTCGGCGTGGTGCATGCCAGCCGCTGGGCGAGCGGCCATCTCAACGAGCTCAGGCTGCGCATCTATGGCGACAAGGGCGGCATCGAGGTGGTGCACAATCTCAATGGCTCGATGTTGAAGGGCTGCATCGGTGCCAATGTCGAGGACGCCAAATGGGAAGAGCTCGACGCCGGCACCGTGCCGACCAACTACCAGCGCTTCGTCGAGGCGGTGAAAAGCGGCGTGCAGGCCGAGCCCAATTTCCGCCATGCGGCTGGTCTGCAGAAGGTGCTGGATCTGGCGGTGGTGTCGGACGAAAAGCGCGCCGAGCTGAGGGCCCACGCGGACACGCAGTGAGGCCGAAGCTGCCGATCTCCTCCCGCAACGGGCCCGCAACGGGGGGGCTGTCATCACACAAATCTTTCAATCATTTCTTGAAGCCTTGATCTCGCCTTTCGTGATTTGATGCGGCCACAAAGCTCGGGAGGGTTCATTGACCGACTATATCGGGTTGCCGAAGGCCGAAGTGCACATCCACGTCGAGGGCTGCTTCGAGGCCGACGACGTGATCAGGAATTGCGAGGAGGCTGGCATCCCGCTGCGCGCGCCGCGCGACAGGCTCTTCGAGGCGCATGATCTGAAGAGCTTCCTCGAAATGCTCGACTGGCTGTGCGGCACGTTTCGTACGCGCGAGCAGCTGGCCATCACCGCCTATAAATTTGCGCGGCGCATGGCCAAGAGCGGCGTGCGCTACGCCGATGTCATCGTCAATCCGACTCACTGGCCGCACTGGCACCGGAACATCGCCGGCATGATCGACGCCTTCGATGCCGGGTTCGCGGCGGCCGAGCAGGATGGATACCCACCGGTCGGGCTCTGCATCAGCCTGCTGCGCACCCAGTCGGCCGAGGACGCCATCGAACTGGTGGAGTTGCTGAGCAGGATCAGGCACCCGCGCGTCGTGGCCCTTTCGATCGACGGCAACGAGGCGGCCGCCGGGCGCACCGGTCCGCGCTTTGCCGAGGCGTTCCGCCGCGCCGCCACGGCCGGATTGCGACGCACCGTCCACGCCGGCGAGTCGAGCGGTCCCGAGGGCGTTCGCGACGCCATCGAGCTGCTTGGCGCCGATCGCATCGACCATGGCGTTCGCGCGATCGAGGAGCCGGCTCTGGTCGACCTGCTCGCACAGAGGCGAATTCCGCTCGGCGTCTGCCCGATCTCCAACATCGCACTCGGCGTCTATCCTTCGCTTGCCGAGCATCCGATCGACGCTCTGCGCAAAGCCGGCGTTCCCGTCTCCATCAACACCGACGATCCGGCGCTGCTCGGCACGACGCTCGAAGCCTCTTACGCCGCCTGCGCCGAGACCTTCGCCTGGGACAGTGAAACCATCCGCCAGCTCGCCGCGACATCGGTGCATGCGAGCTACGCCGACCCGGCGGTGAAGGCGCGGATACTGGCGGATCTGACGGCCTGGCAGGGGTAGGCGACGCTCGGCGGATAGGTGCTTTCACCACGCCGCCGAACTGCATAAGGTGCCGAGACTCGGTCGAAAGGAGCCAGCATGGTCACGCGACGCGCCGAATGTTCCTGCGGTCAGCTGTCGGCCACCTGCGCGGGCGAGCCGGTGCGCATCTCGGTGTGTCATTGCCTCGACTGCAAGCGGCGCACAGGCAGCGCCTTCAGCTACAATGTGCGCTTTGCCGAGGCCGATGTGACGATAGACGGGCGCGCGCTGCAGTTCACGCGCACCGGCGAGCAGGGCGGGCAGATAACCTACAGCTTCTGCCCTGATTGCGGGACCACAGTGCACTATCGCATCGACACGCAGCCCGGCCTAACTGCAATTCCGGTAGGGGCGTTCGCGGATCCGTCGTTCCCGCCGCCCTTCCAATCCTTCTACCACCGTAGCCGGCGCTGCGAATGGGTCGAGATAACCGCCAAGCCGCTGACGAAGTTCGGCTGACTTTTGGCCTTGGGTCCTCCCCAGGGGGCGAGGAGCCAAGTCAAGCCCGGCGATAGATCCTCACCGCCGCCTTCACCAGCGCCGCATTCCCGTCCGCCACCGTCCCATCAGGCAACTCCATACCGTCCTCGAGCCCGACACGGGTCGAAAACTTCCGCGCCGCCGCCCGCTCGACGAAGGGCCACACGGTCGCGTTCTCGCCATGCAGCAGGATCGAGCGGTGAATGCCTTCGCGTTGCAGCAGCGTTTCGATGCCGTCGGCGACGGCAAAGGCCTCCTCCAGCGTCTGCTCGGAAATCTCGATCAGGACGCGCAGCACCCGGCGGCCATGATCGAGGCTGGCCAGCCTGAGCGCATCGCCGATCGACGCCAGCCCGGCCTCGATGCCGACGCCGCGGTTGCGCAACGCTTCCATCACTTCGGGCGCCGCCGCCTCGCTGAGATTGACCGAGGCGTAGTCGGGCAGCTCATGCCAGCCGGCGATGGCGGCAATCGTGCGCCTGTCGTCCTTCTCGATCCAGGCGCCGGTCGAAATGCCGATCAGCGTGCCGGGGCAGGCGCGGCGCAGCGCCGTCACCGTCCGGTCCATCGCTTCCGGGGCAAGGCTTTCCTGCCGGTCGGCGCCGCGCGCATGCACATGCAGTTCGACGGCACCCGCCGCAACCGAGGCCGCGCCGTCGCGTGCCATGGCATCCGGGTCGAGCGGCAGGGCGGGGTGGAAATCCGCGCCGCGGGCGCCGTTGATGCAGGCCTGGACGATCATGGCGGTCGATCCTGTTCAGGCGGAGTCTAGCGCAGGGGAGCATAGACGGGAAACGGAACCTGCGGGCAGGATCTTATCGACGCCGCGATCCTTCGCCGTAGAACTCGACTTTGGGCAATTGGCGGCGTGGAACGCCTTACCCAAAATGCTCCTTCCTCAACCTCTTCTTCATCCGCTCCAGCGCCGGCTGGCCACCTGCCGCTAGTTCCTTGGAAACCCGCGCCAAATCCTCATCCGCCTTTCGATATTTGCTGCCCCAAGCGCCAAGCGTGGCGAGTATCGGCAAAAGGTCGATGCCGGCCTCGGTCAGCCGGTAGATCGCTTTCAGCCTGTGGGTCGGGTCGTCGCTGCGGGTGAGGACGCCTTCGTCGACCAGGATCTGCAGCCGCTCGGCGAGCGTGCGCGACGAGATGCCTTCGTTCGACTGCAGGAACTCGCGAAAATGCCTTTTCCCGGCGAAGGCCAGGTCGCGGATGATGAGCAGCGTCCAGCGGTCGCCGATGAGCTCGAGCGACAGGCTGATCGGGCAGCCGGACCTTTCCTTGGTCGACATGAAATTAGTTCCATTTGTAAATCACTTTTCAATTGACATCATTCCATTCGCGCGTCAAATGATTTCAAAAGTAAACCGTGTTTGGAGATGCGAGAGGACCGCGCAATGAAAAAGCTCATCCTGCAAATGCAGATGTCGGTCGACGGCTTCGTCGGCGCCGACGAGAACCGTCGTTGGCAGCTTTGGGAATGGGGCGACGAGAGCGACTGGGACGACGAGCTCAAGCAGGACTTCAATGCCGTGTTCGCAACCGTCGACACGATTCTGCTCAGCCGCAAGATGGCCGAGGAGGGCTACCTCAATCACTGGGGCAATGCGGCGAGGAAATTTCCGCGAGACCGTTTTTATGCCTTTGCCCAGCGTATCATCGCAGCTGACAAGGTGGTACTGAGCGACAGGCTCAAGGCGTCGCGGTGGGAGCGTACCAGGGTCGCGAGCGGCGATCTGCCGCGCGAGATCAATGCGCTGAAGGCGAGCGAGGGCGGCGACATTGCCGTGTTCGGCGGCGCCGGCTTCGCCTCGGCGCTGATCGCCGCCGGGCTGGTCGACGAATTCCAGCTCTTCATCAACCCGGCGGTGCTGGGTGCCGGCCGTCGCATCTTCGACCAGGCGGGCTTCGCCAGGCTGAAGCTCACCGGCTCGAAGGCCTATGCCTGCGGCATGGTGGTGAACCGCTACGCGTCGGCGGGGTGAGGCACTTGAATCAATCTGGCAGCACGCCGTCTCAACCGCTTGTTCGGTTGTCGTTTCCCGGCAAATTGCGAACCGTCGGTGCCATGCCTTACCCGCCTGGGTGCGACGCCAGCGCGTTGGTTTCCCGAGACCCCGCTTCGTCGTTGACCGCGGCGGCGAACCGCCGGGCTTCGTGCGACGTGAGACCGATGAGCGCGCGCCCGGCATGTTCGGCGGGCTTGTCATTGGCCATGTCGAGCACCGCCCAGCTATGATGAGTCGGTTCTTGCACCTACGAATCTCATTTGAGCCCCCGCTCTGACGGGATGCCAATGTAGCAGATGCTTTCTGTCGGTCTGTGACGGAAGCCACACAAACAAGACGCGTCCACCGATTATTTTGGCCGGGGAAGTCCGCGGAGAGCTTTTAGCCGCCCTACTGCCCGGCCTGGTCCGCGTCGGTCAGCGTGCCGAGGAAAGCGACGATGTCGTCGATCTCGGCGTCGGTCAGCGCCGGCTTCTCGCCTGGTTTCCTGCCGTTGAAGGGCGGGTCGGTGTTGAGGTTTCCCCAGTAGGCCTTTGGCAGATCGTCGAATTTCTCGACCGTGCCGTCCGCGTTCTTCGGATACCAGCGGCCGGGATCTGTGTCGCGAGTGGCGTAGAAGGCGACAGCCTCGCGCAGCGAGTGGACATGGCCGTTGTGGAAGAAGCTTTTGCGCAGCGCGACATTGCGCAGGGTCGGCGTCTTGAACAGGCCGCAATACTCGCTCCGGCCCTTGAAGTCGGCCCGCAGCGGCCCGCACAGCCCGAGGTCGAGATAATTGGGATCGGCGTTGGCCGGGATCGCCTGGTTGCGCGGCACGGCGATGGCGATCAGGCCGTAATCGGTGAATTGCGGCGGCTCGCCGTCATTTGCCGGCTCGCTCAGATGGCAGCTCGCGCAATTGCCTTTGTTTTCGTCCTCGAACAGCGCACGGCCGCGCAACTCCTGCGCGGTCAACTGCGCCTTGCCGGCAAGGAAGGCGTCGTAGCGGCTGGAATAGGGGTAGAAATCGGCGCTGCTCTGCTCGAAGGTGCCGAGCGCCTCGACCGCCGCGTCGAAGGCATCCTGCTGATGGTCGAAAATATCCGCGCCGAACGCCGCCTTGAACGCATCGGCATAGGGCGCTTTGCGCAAGGCGGCGACCACGGCAGCTTCATCCTTGTTGCCCATCTCGAAGGGCGACAGCAGCGGGATCCTCGCCTGGTCCTTGCCGTGGTCGGCGCGCCCGTCCCAAGTCAATCCGCCGGTCGGGCCGTTGTCGACGCTTTCGTCGCCCTCGTCCTCGGAGTCGTAGAAGTGCTCGGTGAAGGCCGGCGCCGCCTGCAGGTAGCGCAGCGACGGCACGGCGCGCAGGCCGGGCCGGTCGAGGTTCGGCCCGCCCATCTCGACCGGCGCGGCGGAGGCCGGACCGAAGGCGTGGTTGGGATCGTGGCAGGACGAGCAGGCCTGTCTGCCCGAAGCCGACAGCGATGGGTCGAAGAACATTTTTCGCCCGAGCGCCGTCAGTGCTTCGGCGCGTGCGAAGGCTTGCGTGCGTGACATCGGGCCAGGATGGACGCCATCTGCCGGCTGGCCGGCGGCGGGCCAAAGCACGGCGCCGGCGAGAGCGGCGAGCGTGGCAAATCTCCGTGGTGTCATGACCCTCAATCCCGTTTGCCATTGGCCCAGCAGCGCGGTGCCGCGGATTGTTGACTGGCGGAGGCAAATTGCCAAGCCGGAACGCGGCAGATCAGCCCTCCACGGACATCCTCGCACGAAGAGAACCGTAGCTGCACCCTGGATGGTTGCCGAAATAAATTCCCGTCCGCTATCAATGGCCTCCAAACCGGACGAAGGACTTTCGATGAGCGAGCTGAAGATCAGAACCCGTGCTACCGGCGCCTGCGCCGTGCTGCCGCCGGGCGGCTTGCCGGCGGTAACGACGCCGACCGGCGGCACGGTCGATGTGGTGACTGCGGTCAGCGCGCCGGGCTTCAACCCGCTCGACCTGCTCTATGCCTCCTTGGCCGCCTGCATGGTGCTCAGCGCCCGCATCGCCGCCACCCGCCTCGGCGTCGCCGACCGACTTGGCGAGGTGAGGGCGGATGTCGGCGGCGAGAAGGCGAAGGACGAGCCGGCGCGGGTGGAAAGGTTCAATATCCGGTTGGAGATTGCCGGCGACCTCGACCCCGCGACCAAGCAGCGCATCGTCGAGGACGCCGAGACGATCTGCACCGTCTCCAACACGCTGCGCGGTGCGCCGGCGCTGCACGCGACGCTGGGATGAGGGCCGTGGCGCATCTCTCTGCGATCGACTATGCGACCGCCTCCGACGAAATCCGCGCGGAGCATGACCGGGAGCTTGCGCTGCGCGGCCGCATGACCAACATGAAGCGCATCCTGCTTCACTCGCCGGCCGCCCACCGCATCTACGCCGAATGGTTCACGCTGCGCGATCTCCTGCGTCCGACGCTCGAAGACCGGGCGATCTGGCTGTTTTCGAAGGCGATCGCCGAGACGATGCGCGCCGAGATCCCGGTTACCTTCTTCCGCCGCGCGCTGATCGATTCCGGCCTCGATCCGGACGCGATCGAACCCAGCCCGGACGAAGCGCTGCTGATGTCCTTCGGCACGGTGCTCGCCGCCGACGCCAATTCCGTTGCCGACGAGACCTGGGCCGCGCTGAAGGCGCGCTACGACGAAACGCTGCTCGTCAACCTCGTCGCCTTCGCCGGCATCATGGTGGCGACCTGCGTCTTCACCAATGGAGTGAAGGTGGATCTCGATCCGGAACTGGAGGGGTACCGCCGGAACGCTTGAGGTGAAGGACCCCGGGGCTGGCCGTTGCCTTGCTCTGCCTGCTGCGCATAGACTGAGGCCGGGAACGGGCGATCGGGGGGACCTCGATGCGTTGGCGTGTGGGCTTGCTTGTGTTGGCAGCAGCGCTGCTGGCCGGATGTGTCGCCAATGATGTCGAGCCCATCAACACCCATGTGACGCAAGTCGGGCCTGGCTCGCCGGACTACATTCCCGATGCTCCCGCCGACGGGTCGACCGTGGTCGCGCTGTCCTTCTCTGGCGGCGGCACGCGCGCCACCGCCTTCAGCTATGGCGTGCTTCAGGCGCTCGACGCTGTCGAGGTCGGCAGCGGCGGGCGAGCGCATACGCTGATCGACGAGGTGCGCGTCGTCGGCGGCGTTTCTGGCGGTGCAGTGACGGCGGCCTATCTCGGCTACAAAGGGCGTGGTTACCGCGAGCTTCGCGAGCGCTTCTTGCTGCGCGATGCCGAGAGCTCGCTGCACACCGCCAAGCTCGCTCCGGCCAATCTGGCGCGGCTGTGGAAGGGCGGCGTCAACGACCGCAGCACCTTTGCTGCGTGGCTGGACAGGAACCTGTTCGACGGTGCCACTTACAGCGCCTTCAGACGTCCCGGCGCCCCGCTGGTCTGGATCCACGCATCCGACATCTACAACGGCACGGCCTTCGGCTTCACCTACGACCGCTTCGCGGCCATCTGCAGCGATCTCGACAAGCTTCGTATCGCCGATGCGGTGGCGGCCTCGGCGGCGTTCCCCGCGGTGTTCGCGCCGGTTGTCGTCTCGACGACCACGCCGACAACTAGATGCAACTACAAGCAGCCGGACTGGATCGAACGCGGTCTCAACGATCCGGAGGCACCGGAACGGGTCAAGGCCGCGGCTCGCGCCATGGAGTCCTACCAGAACAACGACCGCGTCAACTACATCAAGCTGCTCGACGGCGGATTGACCGACAACACCGCGGTGGTCGGCTTCGCGGAATCGCTCGACATCGCCGGCAGTCCGCACAGCCCGTTGTCGCCGCAGGCGGCGGTGAGGATGCGAACGCTGATCATGATCGTTGCCGATGCGGGCCGCAGGAAAGAACCCGACTGGGTCAAGGTCAAGCAGGGACCGGGGTCGACATGATCGACGCCACCGCCGGCACCTCGATCGCGTCCTCGGTGCGCGACGAATTCGATTCCCTCAAGCTCGAATTCCGGCTGTGGCGCGAAAAGCTGGTCAAATATCGCTGCAGCCTGCCGGCGGCGGTGGTAGCGCGCTACCGCGGCAGCCTGTCCGGCTGGAAGTGCCGCGACGTCCAGATGGTGGTTGAACTGGTCTCCTTCGCCGACCTGCCGCCAGACGAGGCAGCCGCGCTGAACGTCATCCCGACCCGGCTGAGGCTGACGCCGGAGCAGGTCGAGCGGACCATCCAGGCCGGCCGCGACGCGGTCGCCTCAACCCGCGCCTGCAGCAGGCATTCCGCCGCGCTCAGGGCCGCTCGGGCTTCGTTGCGGCTGGTTCGCCGTAAAGGTCGCGCCATTTCCGCAGGAATCGGGTGGCCGCCGCTTCGCCTCCGCCCCACTTTGATGGCATCAAAGGAGGCGCTCATGACTGTCCATTCCCTCAACACCAAACGCGCCGGACGCTCCGCCGAATCCCGTGTCGCCGCGCAGGACTGGCGCGCGCTCGTCTCCGAGCTCAACGCCCAGGGCTGCGCTGTCGTGCCCGGCCTGCTTTCGCCGGAGGAATGCGCCGAAATCGCCGCGCTCTATCCGCACGAAGAACATTTCCGCAGCCATGTGGTGATGGCGCGCCATGGCTTCGGCAGGGGCGAGTACCGCTATTTCCGTTATCCGCTGCCTGATCTGATCGAGGGCCTGCGCACTGCGCTTTATCCATGGCTCGCCGGCGTCGCCAATGGCTGGAACGAGAAGATGGGCGCCGCGCTCCGTTACCCTTCCGACCACGCCGCCTTCCTAAAGCGTTGCCACGACGAGGGCCAAACCAAGCCGACGCCGCTTCTGCTGCAATACGGCCCCGGCGACTTCAACTGTCTGCACCAGGATCTCTATGGCGCGCTCGCCTTTCCGCTGCAGGTGGCGATCCTGCTCTCCGAACCCGGCAAGGATTTCACCGGCGGCGAATTCGTGCTGACCGAGCAGCGCCCGCGCATGCAGAGCCGCGCCGAGGTGGTGCCGCTCAAGCGCGGCGACGCGGTGATCTTCGCCGTGCACAACCGGCCCGTGGAGGGCACGCGAGGTTACTATCGCGTCAACCTGCGCCACGGCGTCAGCCGCCTGCGCTCGGGCAGGCGACATACGCTCGGTATCATCTTCCACGACGCGAGGTGACACCCCTCCGAGGCGGCTTTTCTCGGCTCTACGTTCCAGGCCGCCGATAACGGATCGCTTTCGCCCTGCTTAGCGCGTCCATCGTCTCCTCGACGCTGAGGAGGACGGTGGTCTCGCAGGAGCTGAGTGCCCCTCCGGCACCGATGGCGAGCACGACGGACGCCATCGAAACATTGTCCGGCGCCTCCCACAGGTTCCACCCGTCGTGTTCGCCGAACGCGTACCAGAACCCGTGCAGCTTTCCGCCGACCGATTCTATGTATGAGCTGGCTGCCTTGCGGCGATCCTCGGGGTTTTCGATCATTCGCGCCCAGGTCTCGGGCGTGTAGCTGAAGCGCGTCAGGTACATGGCCATGGTTGACCTCCCTTGCCAGAGCCCATCAAGTGGTTGGCTCCAGCACTAAGCGCTCGATCGGTCGGCGACGCCAATCAATTTCACCGCGGCTGGGTTCTGCCTCGAAGGAATAGCCGAGCGCGCGGATGCGGCGCTTCTGCCTCTTCCCTCCGCAGCCTCATTCGCGTATGCCCCGGGCAAATCCCGCCATCTCAGCGCAGTTTCCCGGACCGCCCCATGATCCGTCTCGAAAATATCGGCAAGCAGAACGGCCGTCAGATCGTCTTCATCGAAGCCTCGGCCGCCCTGCAGAAGGGCGAGAAGGTCGGCCTCGTCGGCCCGAACGGCGCCGGCAAGACGACGCTCTTCCGCATGATCATCGGCCAGGAGCAGCCGGACGAAGGCCAAGTCTCAGTCGATCGCGGCGTTACCATCGGCTATTTCAGCCAGGATGTCGGTGACATGGAGGGGATGAGCGCCGTCGCCGAGGTGATGGAAGGCGCCGGCCCGGTGAGCGCCGTCGCAGCCGAGATGCGCGAGCTCGAGCACGCCATGGGCGATCCCGACCGCGCCGACGAGATGGACGCGATCATCGAGCGCTATGGCGAGTTGCAGCACCGCTTCGAGGAACTCGACGGCTATGCGCTCGACGGCCGCGCCCGCGAGGTGCTCGACGGCCTCGGCTTCTCCCAGGAGATGATGGACGGCGACGTTGCAAAACTCTCCGGCGGCTGGAAGATGCGCGTCGCGCTCGCCCGTATCCTGCTGATGCGGCCCGACGTCATGCTGCTCGACGAGCCGAGCAACCATCTCGATCTTGAGAGCCTGATCTGGCTGGAGAAATTCCTCAAGGACTATGACGGCGCGCTGCTGATGACCTCGCATGACCGCGAGTTCATGAACCGCATCGTTTCGAAGGTGATCGAGATCGACGCCGGCGCGCTCACCTCCTATTCCGGCAATTACGAATTCTACCAGGAGCAGCGGGCGCTGGCCGACAAGCAGCTGCAGGCGCAGTTCGACCGCCAGCAGGCGATGCTTGCCAAGGAGATCGCCTTCATCGAGCGCTTCAAGGCGCGCGCCTCGCACGCCGCCCAGGTGCAGAGCCGGGTGAAGAAGCTCGACAAGATCGACCGCGTCGAGCCGCCCAAGCGTCGCCAGACGGTGGCCTTCGAGTTCCAGCCTGCGCCGCGCTGCGGCGAGGACGTGGCGACGCTGAAGGGCATCCACAAATCCTATGGCAGCCGCTCGATCTATGCCGGCCTCGACTTCCAGATCCGCCGCCGCGAGCGCTGGTGCGTGATGGGCGTCAACGGCGCCGGCAAGTCGACGCTTTTGAAGCTCGTGGCCGGCGCCTCCGAGCCGGATGAGGGCTCGGTGGCGCGCGGTCCGAGCGTCAAGATGGGCTATTTCGCCCAGCACGCCATGGAACTGCTCGACGGCGAGCGCACCGTGTTTCAGACGCTGGAAGACAATTTCCCGCAGGCCGGCCAGGCGCCGCTCAGGGCTTTAGCCGGCTGCTTCGGCTTTTCCGGCGACGAGATCGAGAAGAAGTGCCGCGTGCTCTCGGGCGGCGAGAAGGCAAGGCTGGTCATGGCGCTGATGCTGTTCGATCCGCCGAACCTTCTGGTGCTCGACGAGCCGACCAACCACCTCGACATGGCGACCAAGCAGATGCTGATCGAGGCGCTGGCGCAATATGAAGGCACGATGCTGTTCGTCTCGCACGACCGCCATTTCCTGTCCGCACTATCGAACCGCGTGCTGGAGCTCACGCCGGATGGCATCCACACCTATGGCGGCGGCTATACGGAATATGTCGCCAGGACGGGGCAAGAGGCACCGGGGCTGAGGGGGTAGGGCGGCGCTCTGACCTCCGAGCGTAGTAGCGTGGAGAAGCCTTGACCCGTCGGCAGGACAGAGGGGGGCGCGAAGGATCGCGACCGATCTCACCCTTGCGCCGCCTCCTCGTGAGAAGTCACGGCAGGATCCGGGCTCCGTGAGGCGCCCAACGCCCCCACTACTCCCTCGCCAAACCGCGCTCGATCAGGCGAGCAAGCCGCGCCGAAAACGCCCTGGCATCGGCTGGCTTGTCGCCGTCCAGCACGCGCGCCTCGTCGTAAAGCAGATGCGCGGCGTCTTCCTTGAAAGCGCGCTCGCCGTCGCCGAGCTTCGCCAGCGCCGTGACGCGCTCGTGCCGCGGGTTGATCTCGAGGATCGGCTTGGCCGCCTTGTCGAGGCGGCCGGCGGCGTTGAGCAGCCGCTCGAACTGGCGGTCGGGACCGTGCTCCGGTGCGACCAGGCAGACCGCGCTTTCGGTCAGGCGGTCGGAGGCCTTCACGTCCGAGACCTCGTCTCCCAGCGCCGTCTTCACGAAGGCCAGGAAGGTCGCGATTTCGGACGAGATTTCGGCATCCGGCTTGGACGCGGTGTCGAGCAGCGGGATCTCCGACAGTTCGGCCGCGCCCTGCGTCACCGATTTGAACGGCTTGCCGTCGAATTCCGGCGCCATCGTCGTCCAGAAACTGTCGACCGGATCGGTCAAAAGCAGCACTTCGATGCCGCGCGCCCGGAACCCTTCGAGCTGCGGCGAGACCTCGAGCCGGGCGCGGTCTTCCCCGGCCATGAAGAAGATCGCCTTCTGCCCTTCCTTCATCGCGGCGACATAATCGGCCAGGCTGCGCAGCGTCTCGCCGGAAGCGGTCGAGCGGAAGCGGGCGAGCTTCAGCAGCTGCTCGCGCCGCTCGTAGTCCTCGTAGATGCCTTCCTTGAGCACGACGCCGAAATTCTCCCAGATCTTGGCGTAGGCCTCGGCATCGTTATCGGCGAGTTTGCCAAGATCGCCGAGGACGCGGTTGGTGACACCCTTGCGGATCGCGGCGAGCAGCGGGCTTTCC
Organism: Mesorhizobium sp. M1A.T.Ca.IN.004.03.1.1; assembly: GCF_003997555.1. Lineage (NCBI taxonomy): Bacteria > Pseudomonadati > Pseudomonadota > Alphaproteobacteria > Hyphomicrobiales > Phyllobacteriaceae > Mesorhizobium > Mesorhizobium sp. M1A.T.Ca.IN.004.03.1.1. The sequence goes on from NZ_RZTV01000003.1 coordinate 58,344, forward strand.
TGGATCATCTCGCGCGAGACGTTGAGCGGCAGATCGGCGGAATCGACCAGGCCGCGCACGAAGCGCAGATAGCGCGGCAACACGTCGGCATCGTCGGTGATGAAGACGCGCCGCACGTAGAGCTTCATACGATCCTTGCGGTCCTGGTCGAAGAGATCGAACGGACGCGAGCCCGGCACGAAGGCAAGCGCGCTGTATTCGTGCCGACCCTCGGCGCGGAAGTGGATGGTGGCGGCCGGCTCGTCATACTGGCCGGCGATGCTGCGGTAGAAGTCGGTATATTCCTCGGGCTTTATGTCGCTCTTCGGCCTCACCCAGAGCGCCGTGCCGTCGGCGACATCGCGCGGCTCGGCGCCCGGCTTCTCAACAAGCGTGATCGGCACCGGCACGTGGCCGGACTGCGACTTCGCCAGCCCTTCGAGCCGGTAAGGCGTGGTGTAGGAACTCGCATCGTCCATCAGATGCAGCACGACGCGCGTGCCGCGCCTGGGAGCTGCCGCAAGCGGCACGGGAGCGATCTCGTAGGTGCCCTTGCCGTCGGAAGACCAGCGCCAGGCTTCCTCGCTGCCGGCCTGCCGGCTGATGACATCGACATGATCGGCCACCATGAAAGCGGAGTAGAAGCCGACGCCGAACTGGCCGATGAGTTGCGAGTCCTCAGTCGCCTTGCCGGCCTCGACGCGCTCGATGAAGGCACGGGTGCCGGAGCGTGCGATGGTGCCCAGAGCCTCGGCCATCTCCTCGCGGCCCATGCCGATGCCGTTGTCCTCGACGGCAAGCTGCTTGTTGTCGGGGTCGGCCGAAATGGTGATGCGCGGCTTTGCGTCCTCGCCCAGCAGCTCGGGACGGGTGATCGCTTCGAAGCGCAGCTTCTCGCACGCGTCCGCGCCGTTGGAGATCAGCTCGCGCAGGAAGACGTCCCGGTCCGAATAGACCGAATGCACCATCATGTGCAGCAGCCGCGAGACATCCGCCTCGAATGTCCTGGTTTCCGTCGTCTTGGTATCCGTCGTCATTCAGAATCTTCCCACATAGCAACTCTGGCCCGTCGCGCCGCGGCGTGTCGAAGCTGCCGATCTCCGCCGATGAGGGGAGATGTCCGACAGGACAAAGGGGGCGCGTCCCGCCAGCCGATCTGTCGCGGAGTGCTTTCTCGCTTTTCCGGTTCTTGTCAATTCAGAAGGGTGCCGTTTCCCTCGCGCTCCCTTTTGCCCTGCCGACCAATCTCCCCCAATTGAACCCTGTCGGGGGAGATTGGCTGTGTCGGCGCCGCGCCTCCCCAGCGTCCTAGAAGTCCATGCCGGCGCCGGCGGGCATGGCGGGTGCCGCTTCTTTCTTCGGCTTCTCGGCGACCATCGCCTCGGTGGTGACGAGCAGGCCGGCGATCGAGGCTGCATCCTGCAGCGCGGTGCGCACGACCTTGGCCGGATCGATAACGCCCTGGCTGAAAAGATCGCCATATTCGCCGGTCTGGGCGTTCCAGCCATAGGCGAAATCGGTCTTCTCGCGCAGCTTGCCGACGATGATCGAGCCTTCCGCCCCGCTGTTCTCGGCGATCTGACGCGCCGGCGCCTCGATGGCGCGCCGCACGATGTCGACGCCGTATCTCTGGTCGGGGTTGTCGGCAGCCACCGCGTCGAGCGCATTGGCGGCCCTGAGCAGCGCCACGCCGCCGCCCGGAAGAATGCCTTCCTCGACCGCCGCGCGCGTCGCATGCATGGCATCGTCGACGCGGTCCTTGCGCTCCCTGACCTCGACCTCCGTCGAACCGCCGACGCGGATCACAGCCACGCCGCCGGCGAGCTTGGCCAGACGCTCCTGCAGCTTCTCGCGATCGTAGTCCGAGGTGGTCTCCTCGATTTGCGCCTTGATCTGCGCGACGCGGCCCTGGATCTCCTCCTTCTTGCCGGCGCCATCGACGATCGTGGTGTTCTCCTTCTCGACCACCACTTTCTTGGTGCGGCCGAGCATCTCCAGCGTGACGTTCTCAAGCTTGATGCCGAGATCCTCGCTGATAGCGGTGCCGCCGGTGAGGATGGCGATGTCCTCCAGCATGGCCTTGCGGCGGTCGCCGAAGCCCGGAGCCTTGACGGCCGCAACCTTCAGGCCGCCGCGCAGCTTGTTGACCACCAGCGTCGCGAGCGCCTCGCCCTCGACATCCTCCGCGATGATGAGCAGGGGCTTCGCCGACTGAACCACCGCCTCCAGAACCGGCAGCAGCGCCTGCAGGTTGGAAAGCTTCTTCTCGTGGATCAGCACATAGGGCTCTTCGAGCTCGACGCGCATCTTATCCTGATTGGTGATGAAGTAAGGCGAGAGATAACCGCGATCGAACTGCATGCCTTCGACCACTTCCAGCTCGGTGTCGGCGGTCTTGGCTTCCTCGACGGTGATGACGCCCTCGTTGCCGACCTTCTGCATCGCCTCAGCAAGGAAACGGCCGATCTCGGCATCACCATTGGCCGAAATCGTGCCGACCTGGGCGATCTCGTCATTTCTGGTCACCTTGCGGGCGTTGGTCTTCAACTCCTGAACAATAGCCTCGACGGCTTTGTCGATGCCGCGCTTCAGATCCATGGGATTCATGCCGGCGGCAACGGCCTTGGCACCTTCCCTGACGATGGCCTGGGCGAGAACGGTCGCGGTGGTCGTGCCGTCGCCGGCGATATCGCTGGTTTTCGAGGCGACCTCGCGCACCATCTGCGCGCCCATGTTCTCGAACTTGTCCTCGAGCTCGATCTCCTTGGCGACAGTGACGCCGTCCTTGGTGATGCGCGGAGCGCCGAACGACTTGTCGATGACGACATTGCGGCCCTTAGGGCCGAGCGTGACCTTCACCGCGTCGGCGAGGATGTTGACGCCGCGCAACATGCGGTCGCGGGCGTCGGAATGGAATTTCACTTCCTTGGCAGCCATTGGAACACTCCTTCAGCAGGCACCTTTCATTGACCGATCGGTTTGGGCCGGTTCAAGCCGCTTTTCCCAACGCCGATGTCTGCTCGACCACACCCATCACGTCGCTTTCCTTCATAATGAGCAGGTCTTCACCGTTGAGCTTGATCTCGGTGCCGGACCACTTGCCGAACAGGATGCGGTCGCCGACTTTGACGTCGAGGGGAATGAGCTTGCCGCTCTCGTCGCGCGCGCCGGAACCGACGGCGATAATCTCGCCTTCCTGCGGCTTCTCCTTCGCCGTGTCCGGGATGATGATGCCGCCGGCCGTCTTCTCCTCGGCCTCGACGCGGCGGACCAGAACGCGGTCATGCAATGGATGGAACTTCATATCGTTCTCCTTCGGGACAAACAGATTTTGAGAGGTTCCTCCACTCCGGACCGGAAGGGACCGGAGCGGGGCTCGCGATCCTTTCGGCCTCGCGCATGTGGATTTGGTTTTGCACGCGCCGGTTTCAAGAGGCCGCAAGAAATTTTTTGGCACTCGCAACAGCCGAGTGCTAGCGCCGTGAAAACAAAGGTAATTATGCAGCTTTGACGGGCGCGCCCCGGACCTCTTGACGGCAAAGGAATCAATTCCCAAATCGAACCTGCCGGCGCCTGATGTGGCCGGCAAGGTCAAGGAGCGCCGCTGCCTTGGCGCTCCTCGTATCTATGTTGCTCAATGGAGGATGTAGCTATGAGAACCAGTTTCGACTTTTCTCCCCTGTTCCGGTCGAGCATCGGCTTCGATCGAATGCTGAACGCGCTCGAGACCGCAAGCCGCATCGAAACCGCTGACAACTGGCCGCCCTACGATATCGCCAAGGGCGGCGAGGACGACTACCGCATCACCATGGCCCTGGCAGGCTTCAGCCAGGACGAACTGGCCATTACCCAGGAGCAGAACATGCTGATGGTTTCTGGCCAAAAGGCAGGCGAGGACAACGGCGAGTACCTGCATCGCGGCATTGCCGGCCGCGCATTCCAGCGTCGCTTCGAGCTTGCCGATCACGTCAAGGTCGTCGATGCGAGCCTCGTCAACGGCCTGCTGACAATCGACCTCAAACGCGAGATCCCGGAAGAAATGAAGCCGCGCCGGATCGAGATCACGGCGGACAAATCATCGCCAAAGGCCGCGACAAAGAAAATCGAGGCCGACAACAAGGCGGCCTGAGCCTTCTCGCCGCGCTTTGCGCCAAGCGCCGGGTGATGTTCCCGGCGCTTGTGGGCCTTGTCTTCCGGATGAACAGAAAGGAGGAAAAAATGAGTGTTCGTGATCTGATTCCCTGGGGCCGAAACAATGGTAACCAGGTTCCAAGTGTCTTCCGCGACGGCGAACGCGATCCTTTCCTGTCGCTGCATCGCGAGGTGAATCGGCTGTTCGATGACGTCTTCCGGGGCTTCGGTTCCGGCTTGCCGTCCCTAGGCGGCGTATCAGCCTTTGGTGCCGGCTGGCCGAGCGTTGAGATCTCCGACAACGAGAAGGAGATCAAGGTGGCGGCCGAAGTCCCGGGCCTGGACGAGAAGGACATCGAGGTGCTGCTTGATGATGGCGTGCTGACGCTGAAGGGTGAAAAGCGCTCCGAGACGGAGGACAAGGAGCGGCAGTTCTCCGAGCGCATCTATGGCCGCTTCGAGCGTCGAATCCCGCTGGGCTACGAGATCGAAGAAGACAAGATCGATGCCCGCTTCAAGAACGGCGTGCTGACGGTAATGCTGCCCAAGACCGCGAAGGCGCAGTCGCAGGCCAAGCGTATCGAAATCAAGAGCTGATGCCTGGATGCAGGGGTTGGACCGACGGGTCCGGCCCCTGCGGCATGACGGAACCTCGGCGCTAGATGGAACGGCCAACGCTGGCGTAGGTGCTGGCTGGAGCGTGGCTCCCCTTCCAACGAGTGATCCGCCCGCAGCGGGCGCCAGGTGCTCGCTTGCGGCTCGATGACGTGCGGCCGACGCAGGCCATTCTAACCGTTTACCGCGCTGAGCGCAGATGCCGCTGACGGAACACCGCGCAAGCCTCTGGAAATCCGCGATAACCTTAATTCCTTCCTTCTTTTGGTCAGGCTTCCCGTACGGAACGTTAAGGGCTAGATTAGCAATTCGTTAAGTAATACGGCGGGTGTGAGCGTAAGAGGTGTGCCGTTATGAATTTCAAATCCCTGATCAAACGGGCCGAGGACGTAGACAAGGAATTTCAAGAGCTCCAGTCGGATCTGGCAGAGGCTTTCGAAGAATGTCTTTCGGCTGACGAAGAGACGTCCCCGGGATACGATTCTGCCGCCGACCTGGCGGCAAGCGAGGAGGATCCGCCGGGCGAGACTCAGTCCGAGGCTTCCGCCTCCCGGCTGACGCCGCACACCCAGACACGGTTGGCCGCCTTGGAAGCCGTTTCCGGACTCTTCCGCGACGGACAGGGTCATCTGGAGGAGATCGGGTCAAGGCTGGCCGAGATCGCCACAGCGCACCACATGACGCGCGATATCCTGAACGCCCTGCATCGCGATGCGCTGCGCGCCAATGAGTTGGAGCTGGAGAACGCCGCTCTGGGCGCCGAACACAAGGCCTTGTCGGAACAATTGCTTGACGCTACGCGCAAGCAGCGCGAACGCGACGGCGCGGCCGAGGCCTGGCAGCAGCGCGAGGCAAGTCTCGTCCAGGACAGGGAGTCGCTGCGCGAGGCGCTTGCAGCGGTGCGGCTCGAAATGGTCGAGATGGGCAATGAGAGCGCCAGGCGCGAGGCTGAGTTCGGTGAGATCGTCAAGAGCCTGACGGCCAAGACCGTCGAAGCCGACAGGCGCGCTGTCGAGAACAAGCTGCTGCGCGAGAAGCAGGTCGGGCTTTCGATCGAGCTGGAGCAGGCGCAAAAGCGCGAGGCCGAGGCCCGGCACAAATTCGACGAGTTCGCGGCGACCCACGCCAACGAAGCCACGCGGATTGCCGAACTTATGGCCCAGCTCGGCAGCCACGAGAAGGAGGAGGCCCGGCTGCAGAAATCGTTGGAGACGACGCAGGCCAAGCTTGCCGAGGCAGCCGAAGCCGCCCGCATTGCCGAAAGCGATGGCGCGGCGGAGCTGGCGCGGAGCCGGGCGGAGCTGCGCGGCTTGCGCTCCGAAATCCAGGAGCTGCAATCGCGGCTCGAGCAGGCCTCCATCGACAAGACCGATGCGGTCGCCGAGGCGACAGGACTGAGGGCGCAGTTGAATGACGCCGTGACCGAGCGGCAGATCGCGGAAGAGAAGCTTGCCGTTCTCAGGAACGAGAGCGAATTGGACAAGAAGAATTTGTCGGTGATCAGTACCAACCTCTCGCAGCTATCGCTGCAGCAGGCGTCGGAGCAGATCCAGCTCGATATCCAGAAACAGGAATGCGAGGACCTGCGCGCCGAGGTCGAGACGCTGAATGCCCGCATCAAGGAGCTGCTGCCTTATGAGCGGCTGCACAGGGTGACGGACGCCCGGGCCCGGCAGGATGTTGTGCCCGTGACGAATGGGCATGTCACCAACGGGCATATCGTGGAGCCGGCGCGACCCACCGCCAGGCGCCGGCGCAACATGAGAGCTGCCGCGAGCTGAGGAAGGGTGTCTAGCCAGCTCAGCGCTTCACCGCTCTGGGCCTACTTGCCGGTCATCCGGTCAGCAAGCTGCTGGGCCTCGGCAAGCAGTGCCGGGAAGCCCGGATCGCCCGGCAGGCGCTCGCCCATGCAGGCGCGATAATCGCCGTCGCCTTTTTCCCAGGCGGCGTTGGCGGAATCATAGGCCTGCTGGTCCTTCAGGTCCGAGTTCTGATAGGCCTGCTGAAATTTCTGGGCAGCCGCGTCCGCCGCGGTCCAAAGCGCCTCGCAGGCCGCGATCTTCGGCACGGGCGGGGACGCGGGCGCCTCGGCGATCAGGACGCGGTCGCCCTTGACGACCGCGACGACGACCTGCTGGTCGTAGATCGGTCCGACATCCTGCGTCCAGCCGCCGAGCCGCGCGACGGCGATATCGGCGCCTTCGGGCTTCTTCAGTGAAAAGTCGAGCGTCTTCACGAATGCGGCGTCGCTGCCGATCGCCTGCGTATAGAAGGAGTCTAGCTTGAGCGCCTCCTCGATGCCGGCGGGCAGCCGCAGGCCTTCATCGTCCTCGTCAGCCTTGGACCGCAGCCAGCGCTCGACCAACCCGCGGGTCGTCGCGACGATGCTCGGGCCGGTATCGCTCTTGGCGTAGCGCAGCCCGTCCAGCATGCCGAAGCCAATATCGGAGGCGCTCAGGCTCTGCAGATTGATCGTGCCGGTTGCCGGAAAGTCCTTGACCGCAAGCGGGCCGAGAATGGCGGAAAGACGCTTTTCCAGATCGGCCAGCGCCTTGGTGTTGGCGCCATCGAGCGCCTCCACTTCCGCGTTCGAGCTCTCCTGCGCCGCGATGTCGGAAATCGCCTTGTCGCGCGCGGCGATATAGTCGTCCTCCGGCGATGCCGCGAAAACCACGCCGCTCGCCAGCGCGAACAAAAACGCCCAGACCAGCCGCATGCTATAACCCCAATTCAAACCAAAGCCCTTGGGGCCTTCGCCTGACTTGGCGGCTTTTACGTGGCGGAATCCCGGGGAGAACCCGAATTTAATATCCGGCGTTTCGCTTCTCTACCTCCGCCTTCCTCAGCAGGAACCGCTGGATCTTGCCGCTCGATGTCGGCGAGGAGGTGAGGCACGCCGCGACAGTTGCGCTCTACGGCGCCCCCCTCTGTCCTGCCGGACATCTCCCCCACGAGGGGAGAGATTGGCAGTTCCGCTGACGGCTCTCCCTTTGCACCGTCGATGATTGGCGAAAGCCGGCGCCACATCTGATCTCCCCCCAAGTGGGAGAGATGTCCGGCAGGACAGAGGGGGGCGCGAAGGAACGCAAGCTTTCGTGTCCAGAGCACAGCCATGATGTCGGGGACGGCCGGATCTTCTAAGGCGGGCGCAGGCCCAGAGGTGAGGGACGCACCCGGCGCCACACCAGTCGATTGGGAGGATGATCAGGGCGGCGCAGGGCTTGGCCAGGCCGGTGCCGGCCTGTACAATCTTAGGGTGAATGCAGGGAAGGGCGCGCGATGCGGCTTGGTCGGGATCTCTGTCATTTGACGGTTTTGGCCTTCATCGCCGGACTGGCGCTTTGGCCGCACGCGGCATCGGCCGATCCCGTCACGCCCGCGCGCATCGCCGCCGCCTTGCCGAAGCTCGAAGCGCTGGCGCAAGCCGCCGTCGCCGATGGTGCCGTCCCCGGCCTTGCCATCGGCGTCGTGCATGACGACAAGGTGATCTTCCTCAAGGGTTTCGGGCATCGCGAAGCCGGCAGACCGGAGCCGGTCGACGCCGACACGGTGTTCCAGATCGCCTCCCTTTCGAAGCCGATCTCGGCTACCGTCGTGGCCGCGCTGGTCAGCGACGGGGTGGTATCCTGGGATTCGAAGATCGCCGATCTCGATCCGGCCTTCCGCCTTGCCGATCCCTATCCCACCGGCGAACTCACCATCCGCGATCTTTTCACGCATCGCAGCGGCCTTCCCGGCACTGCCGGAGACGACCTTGAGGGCATCGGCTACGACCGCGCCGAAATCCTTCGCCGCCTCCGCTTTGTGTCGCCATCGTCGAGCTTTCGCGCCGGCTATTCCTACAGCAATTTCGGGCTGACCGAGGGTGCCGTGGCGGCCGCGAAGCCGACAGGCAAGCCCTGGGAGACGGTCGCGGAGGAAAAGCTCTACCGCCCGCTTGGAATGGCCGCGACCAGCTCCCGTCACGCGGACTTCATCAGCCGCGCCAATCGCGCCGCGCTGCATGTCAAGATCGACGGCGTCTGGGCCGCAAAGGTCAAGCGCAATGTCGATCCTCAGGCGCCGGCGGCGGCGTAAATTCCAGCGCGCGCGATCTCATGCAATGGATGCGCCTGGTGCTCGGCGACGGGGTCTATGCCGGCCGGATGCTGATTGCTTCCGATGCGCTGCGACAGACGCATCTGCCTCAGATGGCGCTCGGCCGCAATCCGGTAACCGGAGGCGAGTCTTTCTATGGCCTCGGCTGGAATATTGACTTCGGCCGGCACGGCCTGAGCTGGGGCCATGCAGGCGCCTTCAGCGTCGGCGCGCGTACGGTGGCGACGCTGTTTCCGCAGGAGAAGCTTGGCATCGTTATCCTTACGAATGCCTTCCCGACCGGTGTCCCGGAAGGGTTGTCCGACAGCTTTGCCGATCTGGTCTTCGACGGAAAAGTCGAAAAGGACTGGGTCGAGGCCTGGGACGGAATCTATGCCGGGATGCTGGGTCCGGCGATCGCCGCGGCCAAGGCCGAATATGCCGCGCCTCCGTCTCCGCCAAGGCCGGCCCGGCCGGCCAGCGCCTATTCCGGCCGCTACGGCAATGACTTCATCGGCGGCGTGACCGTGTCGAGCGCGGGCGACGGCCTTGTGCTCGAGGTCGGACCGGCCGGAGCGCGGTCCTATTCGCTGACGCATTTCGACGCCGATCTGTTCCTGACCCATCCCGACGCCGAGACGCCGGACCGGCCGGCGGGCGTGAGCTTCGTCGTCGGCCCCGACGGCAAGGCCTCGGCGATGACGATCGAGTTCCTCGACGACAATCATCTGGGCAGGCTGCAGCGGGTGGGAGACTGATCGCTTCACCCAGAGCCGTGCGGCGATTCTGGGTGAACGACAGCATCAAAACAAAGACCAGCGGGCTCAGGATGCCTGCCCGTAGCGGAGCAGCTTGAAGCAGTCGCCGCTGCCCGTCTTTGTCTGCGTCAGCACCGATTTCGCGCGGTCGATCCATTCCTGCTGCGATTTGGTGTCGGTCTCGATCGCATCAACCGGTGCAAGGGCGATGAAACTCTTGCCCTTGCTGAAGAGCCAGCAGGCGCGGGCGAGAAACCGCCTGCTGCGCTGGCGCAGCAGGTCGGCGTCATAGAGGATGTCGAGCACCTCGTGCTTGATCTTCGGTTCCTTGTCGGGCTTGGCGACCGCGGCCTCCACCGCCTCGTCGCCGATCGCCTCATGCAGGTCCTTGTAGTCGAGGGCTAACTGCGTCGTCGCGTATTTGATCTCGTTCTCGTCGCGCACGATGTTGAACCACAGCGTCGGATCGATCTCGTTGACGACAAAGGTGGCTTCGAGGTCGCGCGACAGGTTCAGGATTTCGAAGTCTCGAACATCGACATCACGTTCGACCAGCAGGATCTTTTCGACCTGCTTGGCGAGCTCCGTTCCCCTGGCGGTGATCGCGGCGTTGCTTCCGCCGTGTTCGGGGCCGACATAGGCGCTGCCCTCATCCAGTATCTCGTCGAACTCGCCCAGCGTTTCGATGACGGGGGCGCCGCGGGCAACGCGCGCCGCCAGTTTGGCGAGAACCTGCTGCAGCTCGGTCTCGCGCTTGCGCTGGTCCTGATAGTTCTGCTGGAAGAAGAAGATGAACAGCGAAACGCCGATGCCGATCAGGATCACGCCTAGCTGCGAAAAGATGTTGCGATAATATTCCAGCAGCTTTTCGCGATGGCGCAGTTCGTCGCGCACGCTGTGCGCCACGCGCAGATTGACGATCAGCGAAATGATCAGCAGCCCGGCGCCGACCAGGATGAGCCCACCGATGAGAAGGTAGCCATGGCCTGCGCTGAAATCCATTCGTCTCGCCCCCCGAAGCCTGCGCCAAATTAGCGCCAATTTCGTCGCGCTCAAAGCCACGAGACAAGCCGGGCATCAGGCCCGGCCGGTCTCGCGCGCCACTCCACCGCTCTGCGGCAACCAAAACGATTGACCCGGCCATCCATCCGGCCGATATCCCGCGCAAGTTCGTACCGAGACCCCAATGACCTCAAATACCGATCTCAAGGAAGCCGCGCGCGGACCCGACGCCGCCTGGCAGGACGACGTGCGTGCCGGCGTGCGCCATGTGCGCGACCTCGCAGCCCTGCCGCTCTCACCGGCCGAGCGCGCCGCTGCGCAGCAAGCCGCCGCCGCCCACAAGGTGCGCGTGCCGAAAGCCTATCTCGACCTGATCGACTGGAACGATCCGAACGATCCGATCCGCGCGCAGGTGATCCCATCGCCGGACGAATTGATCACTGCCGAGGGCGAGCTCGGCGATCCGATCGGCGATCACGCCTTCAGCCCGGTGCCCAGGCTGACCCATCGCCATGCCGACCGCGTGCTCTTGTTTCCGACCTATCAATGCGCGGTCTATTGCCGCTTTTGTTTTCGCAAGGAGGCGCTGACTTCGATCGGCCGCGGCTATACGCGCGAGGCGCTGGAGCCAGCCCTCGCTTACATCGCCCAACATAGCGAGATCCGCGAGGTGATCCTGACCGGCGGCGATCCGCTGTCGCTGCCCGACAAGGCGCTCGCCGAAATCCGCGCCCGCATCGAGGCCATCCCGCATGTCCGGCTCCTGCGCATCCACACCCGCGTGCCGGTGGCGCTGCCGTCGCGCATCACGCCCGGCCTTGTGGCGGCCCTGCAAGGAAGGCTGATGGTGACGGTGGTCACTCACTTCAACCACCCACGCGAGATCACGCCGGACACCGAAACGGCTTGCCGGACCATGCGTCAGGCGGGTTTTGTTCTGCTTAACCAGAGCGTTCTCTTGAAGGGCGTCAACGACAAGGTCGAGGTGCTGGAAGAGCTCTGCCGCGAGCTGATCTATCGGCTGGGCGTAAAACCTTACTATCTTCACCATGGTGATCTGGCGCCGGGCATGGCGCACCGCCGCACCACGATTGCCGAGGGCCAGGCGCTGGCCGCGGAACTGCGCCGGCGCCTCTCCGGCATCTGCAACCCGACCTATGTCATCGATTTGCCCGATGGCGGCGGCAAGGTGCCGCTCGGCCCCAGCCACATCGAGGGCCGGGACAGCGAGACATGGCGGATTCGCGGGCAGGACGGGAAGGTGAGGGAGTATGGCGAGGTGGTCGCCTAGTTCCTCATCTCGAGAGGCGGCAGAGGAACTCCCATCCCGCCCCCCGCATTGTATAGCGGGGGGTCGAAGGAGAGCAGCGTGAAGGCATTGTTGGGAATCGTCGGCGGCTTCGTGCTGACCCTGGCCGTGTTTGCCTCAGGGCTCGCCTTCGCCACTTGGCTGCTGGCCGCCAAGCCGGTGCGCCAGGCAACGCCGGCGATCGGCGTTTCGGAGCTCTGGACCAAGGACGCCAGGCCCGTCGATCCGGCGAAGCAGGATCTCGAGCGCATCCCGGCCCAGCAGGCCGCCGGCGCGTCCGTTAAGGCGGACGAGGGGGCCAAAGCGGCGGATACGGCCACGCAGACCGCAGCTCTCCCAACGCCGCAAGCCGCCGCGCCGCGGCAGTTGCAGCCCTTGCCCGAGATCTCTCCGCCCAATGCTTCACAGACGGGCCAGGCCGATGCGGCTGAACAGCCTTCGGAGCAGGCGCCGGCCCAGCAGGTACAATTGCCCGCCGCGCATCTCGAATGGTGCGCCAACCGCTATCGCAGCTACCGCCCGCAAGAAAACAGCTACCGCTCCTACAGCGGGGAGATTCGCCCCTGCATCTCGCCCTATTTCGATCCGGGCGGCGATCGCACAGCCTCGACCGACGGGCACCAACCCGATCAGCCCTGGATGAACAATCAAGGCGAGGTGACTGACGACCAGGCCGAGGTGGAAGGCTACGCCACGACACGGGACGGCTACGCGACGACTTATGGCGGCCCGCCGGAAGAGATTTTGCCGGAAGACCAGCCTTCCAGGGATCGGCTGCTGGGCCCGCAAATGTCGGGCGATCATATCGACTCCTGCTTCAGCCGCTATCGCTCCTACGATCCGCAGGACAACACTTACCAGCCCTATGACGGCGGCCCGCGCCGGCAGTGCGAGTAGGGCAGGCCCACGTTCCTGCGAAGTGACGCTTGGCTCCTGAAGGCGCCCCTTGGGGGGAGATGGTCGGTAGACCAGCGGGGGGGTGCATATCGAATGGCTAACGTTAGCGCCGCCCTTCGGCACCTTCCCGCCGCGAACGGGAGATGATCGGCTCAATTCAGCACTCGGCCATCAATCTCCGCGACGCTCGTTGTCCCGGTCAGCGCCATGGTGACGGACAACTCCTTGCGCAGAATGTCGATTGCCGTCGCCACGCCCGCCTCGCCGCCGGCGCCGAGGCCGTAGATATAGGCGCGTCCGACCAGGCAGGCTCGGGCACCGAGAGCCAGCGCCCGCATCAGATCCTGGCCTGAGCGCACGCCGCCGTCGAACAGCATCTCGACATCGGAGCCCACCGCGTCCGCTATCCTCGGCAGCATCGAGATGGTTGACGGCGCGCCGTCAAGCTGCCGGCCGCCATGGTTGGACACCACAATGGCGTCGGCGCCGGCCCTGCTGGCGCTGCGCGCGTCGTCGACATTGAGGATGCCCTTGAGGATCAGCTTGCCCGGCCAGATGCTCCTGATCCAGTCGACATCGCTCCAACTCAGCGTCGCGTCGAACTGATGCGCCACCCAATCCGCCACCGCCTTGATGCTGTCCTCGCCCTTCACATGGCCGGCGAGGTTGCCGAAGGTCCAGCGTTTGGCCGAAAGCATGCGGGCCGCCCAGGCCGGGCGGCTGGCGATGTCGACGATCGTGCGAAGTTTGAGCGCCGGCGGCACCGAAAGCCCGTTCCTGACATCGGCGTGGCGCTGGCCCAGCACTTGCAGGTCGACCGTGAGTACCAGCGCGCTGCAGCGCGCGGCGTCGGCGCGTTCGATGAGCGAGCGCACGAAGCCGCGATCCTTCATCACATAGAGCTGGAACCAGAATGGCTTGCCGACAGCTTGCGCCACATCTTCGATCGAGCAGATCGACATCGTGCTCATCGTATAGGGAATGCACGCGGCTTTTGCCGCCCGGCAGGCGAGGATCTCGCCATCGGCCCATTGCATGCCGCCCAGGCCGATCGGTGCAAGGGCTATCGGCAGCGACACCTTCTCACCGAGGATCGTGGTTGCCGTGTCGCGCTGCTCGACATCGACCAGGACGCGCTGCTTGAGCGTGATGCGCTCCAGGTCGGCGCGGTTGGCGCGCAGCGTCTGCTCGGCATAGGAGCCGGACTCCGCATAGTCGAAGAAGACGCGCGGCACGCGGCGGCTCGCGGCCCGGCGCAGGTCCTCGATGCAGGTCATGCCCTTGAGCAGTTGCGGCGCCGCCGATGTTGCCCTGATCTCGTCGGGCAAAGTCACGATGCCCGTCGGAACATCGAGTGGCGTGGGGACTGCTCGTTCCATCGTCGTCCTCCCATAAAATATAGCGAATGCTGATTATTGAAGGTCGCGTGGCCGCTGATGTAAATTCACTAGCGAGTATACTTACGGCAACGGCAGCGCGCCCCATGCCCAGAGCGTCCGACGAGACCAGGCCCGAGATCCTCCAGGCGGCTTACAAGCTGTTTCGCCGCCGGGGCTTTTTCCGCGTTGGCATGGACGAGATCGCCGATGCCGCCGGCGTCACCAAGCGCACGCTCTACTATCATTTCGACAGCAAGGACGCGCTCTTGACCGCCGTGCTCGCTTCGCAGCATGAGCGTACATTCGCCGACTTCCAGAATTACGGCATCGAGTTTTCGGGCGGCGCGGACGTGCTGATCGACAAGCTTTTCGAGGGGCTGGTCAAGTGGTCGTCCAAGCCGCGCTGGGCGGGCTCCGGCTTCACCCGGCTGGCGATCGAGCTTGCCGACCTGTCCGGCCACCCCGCGCGCGTGATCGCGCGCCAGCACAAGGCGCTGATGGAGCGTCATCTGGAAATGCTGCTCGCCGAAGCGAAGGTGCCGTCGCCGAAGGAGCGGGCCCGCGAGCTATTCCTGCTGATCGAGGGCGCCATGGTGATGATCCTGATCCACGGCGACCAGAGCTATTGCAGCGCCGCGGCGGATGCGGCGAAGCGGCTGATGGCAGCCGAGGTGGAGTTTCCGCAACACGATACCCGCCCAACACACGCCTGAAACACACCCGCTCCACAACCGGCATGCCAGCGAAACGCTCGCGCCGGATGTTTGCAGCCTAGCAAATGCGGAGGAGCACGCCGATGACACCCGACCAGATCAGGCTTGTGCAGGACAGTTTTCGCGAGGTCGTGCCGATCAAGGAGGCGGCCGCGGCCTTGTTCTACGAGAAGCTGTTTGCCATCGACGCCAGCCTCAAGGGGCTGTTTCGCGCAACGGACATGAGCAGGCAGGGCGCCAAGCTGATGGCGGCGCTGGGCTTCGTCGTGCATGGCCTTTCCCGCGCCGAGACCATCCTGCCCGCCGTGCAGGATCTCGCCAGGCGCCATGTCGGCTATGGCGTCGAGGAGCATCATTATCCGATCGTCGGCCAGGCGCTGATCGAGACGCTGGAGGCGGGCCTGGGCGAGGCCTTCACGCCTCAGGTCCGCGAGGCCTGGCAAGCCGCCTACGGCCTGCTCGCCGGCGTCATGATCGTCGCAGCCCGTGAGGTGGAGCTGGCGGCTTGAGCTCTCGTCAGGCTGGAGCGCGAAGCCGAGCGCGGCAGGCGATCTCCTGGGCCTTGTTCATGGCCCGGAGGTCGCGGCGAGGCGCCCGTCGCCGCCCTGCCTGCAAGCCCGGCGCCGACCTGGGCGACAGGGCTCGAGCCATTGGCTGCGCAAAACCGCACCGGCGCCACGCGAGCCGTATCGCGGCCGCATCAGGCTCCCCCAGGCAAAGCCATATCGGCTTCTTTTCAGGAACATTCTGCCTTCTGCGAAGTTTGGCGGCTGGCCCGCTCATTGAGGCCAAACCGGTTGACAGGCGGGCTTCGGGAGGAAGCTATGACCGCTGTCACGCCTTCACTTCATGTTTGTCGCCGCCGGGCACTGCAAATCGGTCTTGGAGCGACCATTGCTTCAGCGGCCGGCGTTGCTTCGACTTCGTCTGCTGCCGCGCAGGACGACATAAAAGACGAAGACATTTTCCGCTTCGCGCTCAACCTGGAATATATGGAGGCCGAATATTACCTCCGCGGCACCACGGGAAAAGGCATCGAGGACTCAGACATCGGTTCCAAACCCGGCGATGTCGTCGGCGGCAAAAAGGTTGCCTTCGATACGCCCGCGGTCGGTGAATTCATGCGCGAGGTCGCGGAAAACGAACTTGCCCATGTCAGGTTCTATCGCAAGACGCTTGCGTCGAATGCGGTGGACCGGCCGGCGATCGATTTCGATGCCGGCTTTGCCGCGGTCGCCAAGGCGGCCGGCCTCGGCGACGATTTCGATGCGTTTGGCAACCAGATGAATTTCGTGCTCGGCGGCATGCTGTTCGAGGACGTCGGTGTGACGGCCTACGCCGGTGCGGCAACTGTCCTGAAGAACAAGGAATTCCTCGCTGCTGCGGCTGGAATTCTCGCGGTCGAGGCCTATCACATGGGAATGGCGCGGTCGTCGCTCTATCGCATGGGCGAGAAGGCCTGGAAGGCGGCGAATGCGGTTTCCGACGCACGCGACAAGATCGATGGGAACGAGGACAAAGACCAGGGCATTCAGGTTGACGGCAAGGCCAACGTCGTTCCTTCGACGCCGGATGCGATTGCCTTCACAAGGACGCCGCAGGAGGTGCTGCGCATCGTCTATCTGACCGATCAGTCGGGTGTGAGCAAGGGCGGCTTTTACCCGAACGGGATGAACGGAACGCTCAAGAGCACCTAGCCGTTGAAGTGGAGCCGGTCACGATGATCTGCAACCCGGGCCGAGCAGCATTCGGCGCGGCCATCCGATTTCGTTTCGACGAGGCAGGCAATGAACGTCAGCAGCGAAGCGACCAGATCTTTTTGGACACTCGACACCAGCTTGCCCAACGCGCCTCGCCTCGAGCGGGATGAGCATTGTGACGTAGCCGTCATCGGCGCCGGCATCGCCGGCGTTTCCATCGCCTACGAACTGGCCTTGGCGGGACGCAGGGTGGTGCTCGTGGATCGCGGCCCCTTGCTCGGCGGCATGACATCGCGCACGACCGCCCATCTGGCACCCATCTGCGACGACGGCTTGAGCGCGCTGATCGACATGCGCGGCGAGGCTCTGGCGCGCGGATTCCAGGAAAGCCAGCAGGCCGCCGTCGACCGCATCGAACGCCATGTCGCCACGCTGGAGATCGACTGCGATTTCCGCCGGCTGGACGGCGTCCTGTTCCCGGCCGCATGGATGGACGAGAAAGAGGCCGCCAGAGAATGCAACAAGGAGTATGCGGCTGCGGCAAAGATCGGCGCCGAAGCTGAGCATGGCAAGGGTGTGCCGCTCAAGGGCCATGAATCGGCGCCCATCCTGCGCTATCCAGACCAGGCGACCTTCCATCCGCTGAAATATTTGCGCGCGCTGCTGGCCGATTTCGAGAAACGAGGCGGCAAGGCATTCGCCGACAGCGCCGTCACCGAAATCGAGGAGGGGGACAAGGTTCGCCTGAAATGCGACGGCGGCTCCACCGTAACGGCTTCGAACGCAGTGTTTGCCACCAATTCCCCGATCAACACCTGGGTCAAGATCCACAGCAAGATGGCGCCTTACCGCACCTATGCAATGGCTTTCGACATTGCCAGGGGAACCCTCCCGGATGCGCTCTACTGGGATATGGATGATCCCTATTACTATGTCCGCCTCAATCCCGGTCCCGGCAAGACGGACTGTCTCATCGCCGGCGGCCGCGATCACAAATCGGGCGAAGCGGATGACGGCGCGGCGCGCTTTGTCGCGCTCGAAGCCTGGATCAGGGCATTGGTGCCCGATCTTGGCGGAGAACGAGCGCGATGGTCCGGTCAGGTCCTCGAAACGATCGACTATTGCGGCTTCATCGGCCGCAGCCCCGGCAACGGCAACGTCTTCATCGCCACCGGCGACTCCGGCCAGGGCATGACGCATGGCGCCTTGGCCGGACTGCTCATCCGCGATCTGATCGTGGGCGGATCGAACTCTTGGGAAGCCGTCTACGCCCCCGACCGGACGCCGCCCGCCGCGCTCGCGCACTACGTCAATGAGAACCTTACGACGGTGAAGAACCTTGCCGGCTATTTGCTGCCCGGTGAGGTCAAGTCGGCCGACGCCCTCGAGCCCGGCGAAGGCGGCATACTTCAGGACGGCTTGAGCAAGTTCGCCGTGTGCCGCGATCGCGACGGCAAGCTGCACCGGCATTCGGCCAGTTGCACGCATCTCGGCTGCATCGTGCACTGGAATTCGACCGAGCAATGCTGGGATTGCCCCTGCCACGGCTCGCAGTTCGCGCCGGACGGGACTGTCCTCAACGGCCCGGCCATCCGGCCTTTGGGATAGTTCGGCTGAAGGGCATTGGATCGGCGATCCCCAGCCGCGGGAAGTCGAGTCGAATCGCGTCGGGAGAAGTGGACTTCCCCAAGACCTCCGTCGCTATTTTCGCCTTGCCGGCTTCTTCTTTGGCTCCGCTTCAACCGGCCCGCGGGCGAGCCTGGCCGCGCGGAGCCGTTCCGTCTTTGCCTGCCGCGCTGCCGCTTCGCCCTCGATTATCGTGCGCGCCGTCTTCGTGGTGGCTTCGCTCTTGGCGTCGCCCTTCGGCTTGAACACACTGGTTTCGGCCATGGTCTACCTCGCAATTTGAAACGAAGAAGGCCGGGCAAGCCCGACCTTCCAAAGCATATCTCCCAAAATCGGAAACCGGTTAGGGGAAGACATGCGTAAAATCCCAAAACATGTTGCCCGAAATCGGGAGCCGGTTTCGGGACGAAGACATCCGCAAGATCAAAGTGCTCCAAGGCCAATGCCGGTACATCCGCGGTCAAAGGCCATGGATGCACGGCATCAGCCCGCCTGGATATTCTCCGCCGAGCTTTTGCCGTTCCGCTGGTTCTTCACGATGTCGAAGCTCACCTTCTGGCCCTCCGCTAGCGAGCGCATTCCGGCGCGCTCGACGGCGGAGATATGGACGAACACGTCCGGCTGCCCATTGCCCTGCTCGATGAAGCCGAAGCCTTTCGTGGCGTTGAAAAACTTCACGGTTCCAGTAGTCATACGATTTTCCTTTCAAATCGACGCAAATCATCGCCGCCTGGCTGCGTGCCAAACGTCGCAGTCTTCGAAATTGAGAGGGAAGATCGTCAGGGCGCCAAGGCGCAGAAACAACGTTCGTTCAACAAGTTCGATTTGAAAAACATAGCGCTTAACCGCAGCGGCGACAAGGCGAGGCGAAATAATATTGTCGGCGCCGTTGTCCTGAAAAGCTTGCCGGCGACTAAATTTCGCTTGACGCGCGACGCCGTCCGACTCCTATGAAGGGCTTCCGCGTGGCGCCGAAGAAAGAGCCGAGATACAGATCTTGGTGCCTCCGCCGACAAGAACCGAAATGCCGAGCATATTGTTGGCCGTTAGGCCCCGCTGAGCGTTCCTTGCCGGCTCACGCCATGTGTCGAATTGTGTGCTGGATAGACGCTGCGGCAGGCACTGTGACCACCCCGCCACAAAACTTAGCTGCGCCAGTTCCTCGGCGGCCGCCACCCGCAAAATTAACCTTTTGTTAACCATTCGCCCGGCACCCTTTAACCATTGAGTAAGGATTCGTCTGGCCGTGACCTTCGCCGCCCCTTTGCACAACAAATCAATCCGCTTCCGCGCCCGCTCCTTCGTCGCTTTCACGCTGACGCCGGAGGCGCCGATCGACGAGTGGCTGGAGGGGCTCGATCACTGGATCGGCAACTCGCCGGGCTATTTCAACGGCCGCCCGGTAGTGCTGGATCTCAATACTTTGAAGCCGGGGCCGGAGGAGATCGCTGCACTTGTCGGCACGCTCGCCCGGCGCGGCATCCGCGTCTATGCGATCGAGCTCGAGGGCGCCGAGCTCGGCCCCGATTTGCCGCCGCTGCTCGCCGGCGCCAAGGAGGCGACCGCCGAAGGGTTGCTGGGCAGGGCCGCGCGCAAGGCGAAGGCGGAAGAGATCACGGTCGAGACGGCTACGGTCGAGGATGTGCAGCCGGGGCAAATGAGGGCGTCGCAGGATGAACTGGCGAAGCTCGATGCGGAAAACGCGCGAGCCGCCGAAGCAGCCAAGTCGGAACCGGCCGGGTCGGGGCAGGGTGCTGTACCGGCACGGCACGAGCCTTCCGCCGGCACGCTGATGATCAAGGCGCCGATCCGCTCGGGGCAGTCGGTCTTTCATCCGCATGGCGACGTCATCGTGCTGGGCTCGGTCGCGTCCGGCTCGGAAATCGTCGCCGGCGGCTCGATCCATGTCTACGGCACGCTGCGCGGCCGGGCGATCGCCGGCTCGGAAGGCAACACGTCGGCGCGCATCTTCTGCCGCAAGAATGAGGCCGAGCTGCTCGCCGTCGACGGCTGGTACACCACGGCCGAGGAGATGGAAGGTGTTTCGCGCGGCAAGGCGGTGCAGGCCTTCCTCGAAAACGACGCGCTGTGCGTGGTGCCGCTCAGCTGAGTCTTTGGCCGCAAGCTTCGGACCGGTTTCGAGTGCCATTGTCCTTCATGAGTCCGCCGTGCCCGGCACGGCCAGAGAATAAAAATCGCCAACGGAGGCTGGATATATGGGCAAGGTAGTCGTGGTCACCTCGGGCAAGGGGGGCGTCGGCAAGACAACCTCGACGGCCGCGCTCGGCGCTGCCGTGGCCAAGACCGGCAAGAAGGTTGCGCTGGTCGATTTCGACGTCGGCCTGCGCAATCTCGACCTCATCATGGGTGCCGAGCGCCGCGTGGTGTTCGACCTGGTCAACGTTATCCAGGGCACCGCAAAACTGTCGCAGGCGCTGATCCGCGACAAGCGGCTGGAGACGCTGTATCTGCTGCCGGCCTCGCAGACGCGCGACAAGGACGCGCTGACCGAGGAGGGCGTTGCCGAAGTCATCGCCCGGCTGCGCTCGGTGTTCGACTATGTCTTCTGCGACAGCCCGGCCGGCATCGAGCGCGGCGCCCAGCTTGCCATGCGCTTCGCCGACGAGGCGGTCATCGTCACCAACCCGGAAGTGTCGTCGGTGCGAGATTCCGACCGCATCATCGGCCTGCTCGACGCCCGCACCATGAAGGCCGAGCAGGGCGAGCTGATCCAGAAGCACGTGCTGGTCACGCGCTATGACGCGGCGCGCGCCTCGCGCGGCGAGATGCTGTCGATCGACGACGTGCTGGAGATCCTTTCGACGCCGCTGCTCGGCATCATCCCGGAAAGCCAGGATGTGCTCAGGGCCTCCAACCTCGGCGCGCCGGTGACGCTCAGCGAGCCGATCAACATCGCCGCCAAGGCTTACCTCGAAGCGGCACGGCGCCTGGAAGGCGAGGACCTGCCGGTGGTCGTCCCCTTCGAGCGCAAGGGTTTCCTCGAACGGCTTCTCGGAAGGAGGGCGGCATGAGCATTCTCGACCTCTTCAAGCGGCGCACCAGTGCGCCTGTGGCGCGCGAGCGGCTGCAGCTGCTGCTCGCCTATGAACGCCAGAGCCGTGGCCAGCCAGACCTCGTCTCCATCCTGCGCGAGGAGATCATGGCCGTCATTGCCAAGCATGTGCAGATCGACCAGGACTATCTCCAGGTCTCGATGGATCGCGGCGCCACCATGTCGACGCTGGAGATCGACATTCAGATCCCCAACAAGAGCGCCGCGCCACTGGCGATGGCGGGGTGAAGCTGGTTTAGAGCCGGCGGGACAGCACCCCCTCTGTCCTGCCGGACATCTCCCCCGCAAGGGCCCGCAAGGGGGAGATCAGATGTCGTCGCCGCTTTCGCCAACTTCCGACGGAGCAGGAAGAGCGCGGCAGCCGGAGCTGCCACTCTCCCCCCTTGCGGGGGAGATGTCCGGCAGGGCAGAGGGGGGTGTCTCGCGCCAACCTTCGCCACTTCCCCCGCAAAGAAAGCCCTCACTCCGGCTGGTACAGCTCATCCATGCTGCGCGCCGCCAGTTCCGCGAACGGCGCCTGCTTCTTCACCCGCCCATGCTCCAGGATCACCAGGTCGTCGCAGAACGCGATGGTCGAGTGGTGATGGCTGATGACGATCGTGGTGCGGCGGCCGGCGCGCGATTTCAGCGTTTCCACGATTGCCGCTTCCGAGAGCCCGTCCACCGCATTTGTGGCTTCGTCGAGGATCAAAATGTCGGGGTCGCGCAGCAGCGCTCGCGCCAGCGCGATGCGCTGCCTTTGCCCGGCCGACAGGTTGACGCCGCGATAGCCGACCACCGTCTGGTAGGCCTGCGGCAGCGTCTCGATGAAGCCATGCGCCTCGGCGAGCTTCGCCGCCCGGCGCGCCTCTTCCGCGCTGGCCGTGTCCTTGCCGTAGGTGATGTTGTCGAGGATGGTGCCGTCGACCAGCTCCAGCTCCTGGCTGGCCAGAGCGATATGCGCCCGCCATTGGGCCGGGTCGATCTCGCCGAGCGGCGCGCCGTCGACGAGGATGCGGCCGCCATCGGGCTCGACGAAGCGGCAGAGCAGGTTGACGATCGTCGTCTTGCCGGCGCCGGAGCGGCCGATCAGCGCCGTCGAGCGGCCGCTCACGATGTCGAAGCTCGCCGCATGCAGCACCGCCGCGCGCTGCTCCTCATTGGCATAGCTGAAGCTGACGCCCTCGAAGGCGATCTTCTCGCCGAGTCCCGCGAACGGGCGGCTGCCCGTGGGCGGCGCGGGCTTGCCCTCGGGGTCGAGCAGCCAGCTCACCTCCTCCAGCGAGCCGGAAAGCCCCTGCAGCTGGCTCCAGGTCATCTGCAGCGCGCGCACATGCGGCTGCAGGCGGTAAAGCAGGATGAGGAAGGCGGCGACCAGCGGGAAGCTCAAGCCGGCAAGCCAGGCGCCGATCACCACCGCCAGGAACAGCACGGCGTGCAGCACTTCGGTGAGCGGCGCCAGCGCGCCCTGGCGGTTGGAAAGCGTGAAGGCCGCCCGCCGCACGCTGTCCGATGCCTTCTCGAACGCCGCCTTCTCGCGCGCCTCCTGGCCGAAGATGCGGATGAGACGGCCGGCATGCACCAGGTGCAGCATCTGCGAGGCTAAAGCGCTGTTGCGGGCCGCGACGCTGCGGCTCGGGCCCTTGAGATGGGCCGACAGCACCATATGTGCCGCTTGCACCAGCGCCAGGCCGAGCATCACCAGCAGCGTCATCTGCCAGGATAAGAGCAGTAGGAAGGCAAGCAGGATAACCGCCGCCGAGGCGCTGACGATCGCGCCCAGCACCCCTTGCATGGCGTCCGACGCCCGCCAGGATTCGTTGGAGATGATGTTGAGCAGCCGCCCTGGGCTCTCCTTCAGGAAGAACGGATAGCCGACGCTGAGCAGGCGTTCGGCGAGCGCGCCGCGGATCGATTGACCGGCCTTGCCGTAGATATGCGCGGTCAGCACCGCATTGGCGAAGGCAAGCAGGTTCTTGAGCAGGATCGAGCCGAGGATCGCGGCCGAAATCGCGATCAGCCGCTCGCGCTCGCCGAGCCCGGCGCCGACCTTCTGCAGCAGGCCGGAGAGTCCGGCCATGCCGGTCGCCTCGCCATGTCCCATGATGATGCCGAGCAGCGGAATGATCAGCCCGATGCCGAAGCCTTCGAGCGCAGCACTGGCAAGCCCGAGCGCGACCACGACGGGCAGCAGGCCGAGCTGACGGCGGCCGAGCGCCCGCCGCAGCATCGCCAGTGTCGGGTGCCCGCTCATGGCGTGCCGGCCTCCGCACTGGCCTCGGCCGCATCCTCAGCGCGCCGCGGCTGCCGATCGGGCCGGCCGGCCAGCACGAGCGCCATGAATTTCGCCGCGCCCGCGAGGTTCATCAAAACGATCGGCCAGTGCGAGAGCCTGAGATCCTGGTCGAAGCGCGGGCCGCCGATCAGCTCGCGCGTGGCGGCACGCGCCGCCCAATAGAAATGGCGAAGCAGCCATGGCGCGCGGCGGAAATGCTTGAGACACAGCGCGCCATTGCCGAAATGGTAGTCGCGGTGCAGCCGATCGATCGCCTTGCGGCCGCGCCGGCCGTGGTGGTGGAAGATCGTCATGTCGGGCACATATTCCACCGCCATGCCGGCGAGCATGGCGCGCACCAGGTAGTCGGTGTCTTCCGCCGAGCGCAGCGGCCCGCCGGCGCCGAAGCGTTCGTCGAAGGGGCCGATGCGAGCGGCGACGTCGCGATGCATGGTCATGTTGCAGCCGAGCACGAAGCCGCCCGGATGCACGGCGGGCGTCAGCCGCTGGCGCTCGTCGCAGCGCTTGATGGTGAAGGGCAGGTCGCGCGCATCGCCGAGTTCGACGCGGCCGCCGCGGATCAGCCATTTCTCACCGCTTGCATAATGCCGTTGGAGGTCGGCGAGGTAGTTGCGGTCGAGCCTGCAGTCGTCGTCGTTGAAGACCAGCACGTGCCCGCGCGCCCGCGCCAGCCCCGCATTGCGCGCCGCCGCCAGCCCGGGCCGCGGCTCTGAGATCGCCGTAAGTGGAATGTCGGAGCTCGCGGCGATCCGGGAAAGATATTCCGCCGTGCCGTCGCGCGAGCCGTTGTCGACCACCACCAGTTCGGCGGCGAAGGCGGGATGCGCAAGACAGGCGGCACGGATCGAATCGATGCAGGCTTCAAGCACCGCCGCGCGGTCACGCGTGCAGACGATGAAGGAGACCTGCGGCCGCTGCCTGGGCCAGGGAGGCGCGGGCAGGGCCGGGTGCCGCGGCAGGGGATGGCGCGCGTCGTTCATGGAGAGGGCTCAGCGCTGAGGCTGCTGACCTCCCTGCTTGTGAGGGGAGATTGGCTGTCGCGCCGGCTTTCGCCGATTTCCACCGCCGGCGAGTGGACGCGGCCAAAGCTGCTCATGCCGCCTCCATCCTGTAAGGCGCCAGCACCGATGCCGCCGGCGTGGATTTGAAGCGGTAGGCGAGCCTGTCGGCCTGCTTGCCGGCCCACATCGAAGCCTGGCTGAGCCACGGTGCCCAGGCCCCGGGCAGCAACGCATATTGCTCGCGGCGGCGGATCGCGTTCCATTTCGCGGAAAGCGTCAAAAGCTCATGCGTGAGCGCGGGTTGCTCCTCGTCGTTGACGAGCTGGTAGAGGAAATAGAAGAGGTTGAGCGCACCGGCCTCGAAGCTCGGGCGCACCGCCGCGGGCAGCGCGGCAATCCGCTCTTCCAGCGCGCGAATGAAGGCCGCCGCCCCGGCCACCGTCGCGACGGAAACTTGATCGCCGATGGCGCGCAGGTCCTTGGTATCGTCTGTCAGACCCTCGCGCTCGAGGTTTTCGCCGACGATCCGGAGATGTGTGCGCCGCATCTCCTTCACATGCCGGCTGGTCACGCTGCCGGAATGCACGCGGTAGACCAGCAGGCTCTCCTCTATCAGGGCCGCCGGATAACGGTCGGCGAGCCGGCGGAAGAGGTCGAAATCCTCGGCATGCCGGTAGGCGGCGTCGTAATGAAGGTCCACCTCGCCGATCACCCGGCGGTTGTAGACCACGGTCGGGTGCATGAAGATCGTGAAGAATTTCGCGAGCGCGGCAAGGTCGAGGCGGAACACCGGGTCGAGCCTGCCGGGCGCGATACGCCCACGCACCAGCATGTCGACGACCGAGCCGCAGAAGCCGAGCTCGGGGCGCGTTGCAAACAGCGCCGCCTGGTGCGACAGCCGCCAGGGATAGGCGAAGTCGTCGGCGTCCATGCGCGCGACGAGTTCGCCTTGCGCGATCGCCACCCCCTCATTGAGGCTGGCGACGAGACCGCGATTCTCGCGCGAAACAATGGATACGCGGCTATCCGCCTTGCGGCAGCGGTCGAGGATCTCCAGCGACCGGTCGGTCGAACCGTCGTCGATAGCGATGATCTCGAGCCGGCTGTAATCCTGCCGCAGGATCGATTGGATTGCAGCGCCGACATAGGGCTCGGCATTGTAGACCGGCAGCAGCACGGAGATGAGGGGAGTGGCGCTCGCCATCATCGCCTCGCCTCGGTTCGCTGCAGGTCCAGCGCGGACACGCTGGCCGGCGGGCCTATCCAGCTTGTCTCGCCCGCCATGCCCGCGCGCGGCCGCGCGACATAGGGGAAATAACGCTTGAGACCGTTGAGCGGCTTTTCGAACAGCGCCCAGGAGAGAGAGGCGGCAAGCAGCGTGGCGGCGCCTGCGACAACGAAGCGGCCAGGCCCTTGCTCCGACACGTTGAGCGGGATCCAGGGCTGCGCCTTGACGGCGTAGGCGAGAAGGATCGGGTGGTAGAGATAGACGCCGTAGCTGATGCGGCCGAGGAAAAGCAGCGGCGGCAGTTCGGCCAGCTTGCCGAGCCTGCCGCCGAGGCCGTTGGAGCAGGCGGCGACAATCGCCACCAGCGGCACCAGCGGCAGCACCTGCACCAGCGCCCAGTGCGCCCACTCCCATCCCGAGTTCGCCGGTCCTGGATCGGACCAGACGACGAGCAGGAAAACGACCGCGAAAGCCGGCCAGCCGAGCCGCATCCAGCGCGGCACATCGGCGCCCCTGGCGCGGCGAACGGCAAGTAGGGCGCCGCAGCCAAGCGCGTCCATAGAGGCCGGCGGCAACAGGTCCCGGGCGAGCGCCGGGTTGGCGGTGAGCGGCCAGTAGAAGCGGTACGCGAACGAGAAGAGGATGACGCCGATCGTGATCGCCTCGATACGCCGGCGCGGCGCCAGAAGCACGATCAGCGGCCAAGCGAGATAGAACTGCTCCTCGATGCTGAGGCTCCAGAAATGGCAGAGCAGCCAGGGGTTCCAGTCGTTGCGCAGCGCATACCAGAAGTTCGAGAGATAAAGCGCATGCCAGGCAAGCGACGAGCTGGACTGTTCCAGATTGGTGAGCCAGACCAGGGCCAGCACCGCGAAATAAGGCGGAAAAATTCGGATCACGCGCCTTGCATAGAAGGCGCGCAGGGCCGGCCCGGAAGCGAATGCGTTGCCGTCACGCGCGTCAAGCAAAAGCCGGGTGATCAGGAAGCCGGAGAGCACGAAGAACAGCCGCACGCCGAGATGGCCGAGGAAGGAGGTGCCGTTCGGCGCAAGGAAATGCGCGTAAAGCACCAGCGTGACGGCTACAGCTCGCACTGCATCAAGCTGGATGTCGCGCTGACCTGTCATTGGCGGGGCCCCCAGGCTCCGTCGTAAGATCCTGCGCTGGACCTGCAAAGCACGCCGACTCCGCCTGTCGACGAATCTCCGTCCGGGGCGAGAGTGCCGTCCTTGGCTGTCAGCGGACTGCCCATTCGGCTCAACGTAGCGGCATCCTCCACTGCCCATGTTGGTTAACATCTGTCTCCGCTTATGTTGCGGCGCAACACACAATGCTTACGAGTTTGAAATAAAGCTGTGATTTGGAGGGTTGCAGACGACAGTTGACTTGGGAAGTTTGGCCTATGGTCCTATATGGTGATGGTCGGTTGGTCTGATTTTTGAAGTATTTATCGCTACGGATGCTGTGACGCATTGCGACAACCGTAGCGGGTGTTTTGGCGATATTGACAGTAACACTCCATTTAGCCAAAGACTATTCAAATCGCGTTGTGAAAAGTATATTGAATTTCAAAGTCTTGTGCGGCGCAGCAAACCAGTCGCGAGAGGCCTTGTCCAACCATCCGGCCCCGTTGCCTCAAGACAAGGGAAACGCCAGTCTCTATCGCCGCCTCGGACCGGGGCGCGGGGGGTGGAGGAGAAGTGACGTCGACGCCGAGTGCAAAACCGCAGTCGCAGCTGGGAGCCTTGCCCATCCTCGGCCTGCTTGGGTGCCATCCTTTCGGTGCAGGTTGGCGCGGCCTTCGCCAAGGGCCTGTTTCCGGTCCTAGGGCCGGACGGCACAACAATGCTGAGACTCCTCATCGGCGCGCTGATGCTGGCGGCAGTGCTCAGGCCATGGAAAGTGCTGCCGACACGAAAGGGTCTGCCTTGGCTCGCCGTCTATGGCGTCACCGTTTCGGTGATGAACCTGCTCTTCTATGCCGCGCTCGAGCGCATTCCGCTGGGCATCTGCGTGGCGCTCGAATTCACCGGCCCGCTTTTTGTCGCCACACTCGGCTCGCGGCGCCTTCTCGACCTCGTCTGGGTGGTACTTGCGGTCGCCGGCATCGTGCTGCTCTCGCCGTTCGCCGATATCAGCCGCGGGCTCGATCCAATCGGCGTGCTGCTTGCGCTTGCCGCCGGCGCCTGCTGGGGGCTCTATATCATCTGTGCGCAGAAGGCCGGCGCCGAGCTTGGCGCCCGCACCTCGGCCTATGGCATGGCGATCGCCGCGCTCGTCGCGCTGCCTTTTGGCTTCACCGCAGCCGAACCTTATCTCACCGACTCGCATGTCATGGCGGCCGCGGTCGTCGTCGGGCTGTTCTCCAGCGCGCTGCCCTTCTGGCTGGAGATGATGGTGCTCGCCAGAATGCCGGCGAAAGTCTATGGCATGATCGTCTGCCTGGAACCCGCCGGCGCCGCGCTGACCGGGTTTCTCTTCCTGCACGAGAGTTTGAGCGTTTTGCAGTGCGCCGGTATTGGCGCCGTGATTGCCGCCGCGTTCGGCGCGGCCGTAACGGCGAGAGCGCCGGTTCCGTCACCCTGTTAAGGATCAATGCCATATCGCCTGAGGGCGCGGCGGTTTTGGGAGAGCATAGAACAACCACTCGTAGCGCGTTGCGCGAAGCCGTGCACGCGGGTATCCACGCCAGAAAAAGCCGTGCACGCAGCCGTGCCCGATCACATCTGGTGGTTGATATAGGACTTAGGTCCGACACCGCTGCGAAAAAGGTCTTAAAAAGCAAGACAAGGGTCGTGGGCCACTTCCCCACGACGGGTTGATTAGGGATGCTGATGTTGCGACATTGCCGGTGGGGTAGTTCGGCCGAAGGGTCGGATGGCTGGCAAGGGGAGATTGGGATGCGCGTATCGCGCATGGGCTGCAGGCATGTCTTGCGGGCGCTCGTTGCGCTGGCGCTTGTTGTCGCGCCTTTTCATCTCTCCTTCGACGGTCCTGTCGTGGCCAAGGCCTA
This sequence comes from Mesorhizobium sp. M1A.T.Ca.IN.004.03.1.1, assembly GCF_003997555.1. Lineage (NCBI taxonomy): Bacteria > Pseudomonadati > Pseudomonadota > Alphaproteobacteria > Hyphomicrobiales > Phyllobacteriaceae > Mesorhizobium > Mesorhizobium sp. M1A.T.Ca.IN.004.03.1.1. The sequence continues at coordinate 87,120 of NZ_RZTV01000003.1, forward strand.
TGCCGGCAAAGGCGGCAATGGAAACGGCAATGGCGGTGGGAACAGCGGCGGCGGCAACGGTAACGGCAGCGGCGGCGGCAACAGCGGGAACGGGAACGGCAACTCGGGCGGCAACAGCGGAAACAGCAACTCGGGCGGTAACAACGGAAACGGAAACAGCGGCAACAGCAAGGGCGCAACGAACACTGCAGCAACCGGCGATGTCGATGATCATGTGAATGCGGCGACCGGCGACAAGGTCGAGGTCAGTGCCAATAGCATCCAGGTCACGCACCGGAACGGAATGAAGGAGAGCATCGAGAACGGCCGTTTCAGGATGGAGGACAAGTTTGGTCGCACCATCGTCGAGCGCAAGGCCACAGTGGCCGATCTCGATCGCCTAAAGAGTTTGTGAGAGCGAGGTTCTATCTGGATTAGATCTTAAGGGGCCAAAAGCCAGCGCTGCAAAATCAGGTTGCCACCTTTTGCTTCGTCTCTTCGGTCCTGATCGTCTTACGACAGAACTCCCGCTGCTCACCTTGCCCCCGCCTTTTGGCGGGGGTACTTTTTTGGAGCCCTTGAGACGGCTGCCGGATAAGGCGGGCTCTTGGCGCATGCCCCCGCAGTCCGGGGAAACATTTCATGCGCAAACCAAAGGTTACGGCGCTTTTTCGTCCAGGAGGGGCGCATGCGCCGTAGCATGCCGCGGTTCGTTGAGTGTCCGCGCCGTTCTCGCGTGCGACAGTCATAATGAATTGCTGGCCGCTTTCCAAGCGATTTGGTTAACGCGACGGCAGTCGCAGCTTCCAGTTGTGTTCCCGGCTGGTGCGACAATGGTCCCCAAGTGACTGCAAAAAGGTCCGACCGGACATGGCATGGGTCGTGGGCCGCTTCCGTAACCTTACCAAAGCGTGAATCTTGTCTGGTCAAGACACCGGTTCCGCCTTGGCGGGCTGAGAGCGGAACTTCGGCAGGGCCGAGGCGGAACCGGCATGAACCAAGGACGGCATGCGCGAACCCGCCTCAAAAAGGTTTGTCCGCCTTACGCTGCGCGCCGCGGCCGCGCTGGCGCTTTTTGCCGCGCCTGGTCATTTCACGTCCAATAGCCTCGCCAAGCTTCTGGTGGCCACCGCTTATGCCGACAACGGCGGCGGCAACGGCAATGGCGGCGGGGGCAACAGCGGCGGCGGAAACGCTGGCGGCAATTCTGGCAACAGCAATGCCGGTGGCGGCAATGCCAATGCCGGTCCTGGCAACAACAGCGGCAAAGGCAACACCAGCCCCGGCGGCAAGGCCGCCAGCCGTGTCAATGCGGCGACGGGCGACATAATCGAGATCGACGGCAACAGGATCACCATCATCCACCGCAACGGCATGAAGGAAGAGATCGAGAACGGACGCTTCGAGATGAGCGATGCGCAAGGCCGCACCATCGTCGAGCGCCGGGCGACCGAGAAGGATCTGGCCCGTCTGCTAGGCTTGTGAGGGCCGAGAGAAGCTACCCCCTTTTCCCGCGCCTTCGCATGTCACCCCCGCCTTCAGAGGCGGGGGTGATTTGCTTTTGAAGTGACGGTGAATGGTGAATAGGGAACAGTAATCAACGAAACGCACTTCACCGAATGGGAACGCGCCGACGCTTCACCATTCACTGTACTTTCCACTATTCACTAATTCCTCTCTCTCGCTTCATGCATCAGCAGCGCCGCCTCCGTCCGATTGCGCACGTTGAGCTTGGCGAGCACTCGGGTCATGTGGTGCTTGACCGTCTTTTCCTGCAGCGACAGCCGCATCGCGACCTCCTTGTTGCTCAGGCCCTCCGCCACCAGCCCCAGGATCTCGGCCTCGCGGCCGGTGAGCTGGCTGAGCGGGTCGGGCTTGCGGCTGGTGGGCTGCAAGAGATCCGACAGCAGCCGGGCCGAAAGCGTCGGCGAAACGTAGCTCTGGCCGTTGGCGACGTCGCGCAGGATCTCGGCCAGCGACTTGGAGCCGACGCCCTTCAGCACATAGCCCCGCGCGCCCGCCTTCAGCGCCTGGGCGACATCGGCATTGGTCTCGGACACGGTGAGCATGACGATCTTTTGCTCAGGCGCCGCCGAAAGGATGCTGGCCAGCGCATTGAGGCCGCCGCCGGGCATGCTGATGTCGAGCAGCAGCACGTCGGGCGCGCTGGCGCGGACCAGCTTTTCGGCGTCCTCGGCGCTGGCGCCTTCGCCGACAAGCTCGAAGCCGCCGATCTCGCCGAGGCTGCGCGCCACGCCCTCACGAAACAGCGGATGGTCGTCGACAATAGCGATGCGGATGGGTGCGGTCACGGCTGCTCCTCGACAGACAATGTGATTACCAGTCTCGTTCCCCCCGGCCCCGAAAGCGTCTCGAATTGCCCGCCAATGCTTTCGATACGCTCCCTGAGACCGGCGAGCCCGAGGCCTTCGCTTCGCGCAGGATTGAAGCCCGGGCCGGTGTCCTGCACCTCGACCAAAAGCTTGCCGCCCTTCATCGTGGCTCTCACCTGCTGGCCCTTGCCCTTGCCGTGCCGGAAGGCGTTGTTCAGTCCTTCCTGCACGAAACGATAGATGCTGATCTTCTCTGAGGTGCCGAGTTCCGGCAAGCGCTCTGGCAGCGTCAGCAGCACTTTGGTGTCGGTGCGGCGCTCATGCTCGGCGACCGCCAGCCGCAATATGTCGGCCACTGCCTGCGTCTCGATCTGCGGCAGCACCAGGCCGTTGCAGATGCCGCGTATCTCGCTCATCGCTTCGCCCAGCGTCTTATGGATGCCGGCGATTTCCGCCTCGCGCTGCGGTTTGGGCGTGGCGGGGTCGACCAGCACCGGACTGTCCATCCTGAGCGCGGCAAGCGCCACCAGCTGCGCCGGGCCGTCATGCAGGTCGGCGCCGATGCGCCTCAGGTAGCGTTCGTTGATGGCAGTGGCTCGCCGCGAGGCGCGCTGCACGCGTTGGCGTAGCGACGAGTTCTGCGCCAGCGCCTCCTGCAACTCGGTGACCTTGGCTTCCAGCGCGGCACGCTGCGTCTGGATGGTGCGGCTGCCGCGAAACACGATGCCCGACAGCAGCGCCAGCGAGGCGGCGGTGGCGCCGGCCACCACCAGCCAGGTCCATCTGAGTGCTGAGTTCAGCGTCTCCTGGAAATCGTCGGCGACTTCGTAGAATTCCGACACCGCCACCACTTCGCCCGACCAGGGTTCGCGCACGGGGTTGTAGATCTCGAACAACGGCGCGGTCACCGCTTTCTCTTCGCTGGTCTCAGGATCGTCGGCGAGGTTGTTGAATTCCGCCACGACATTGCCGGCAAAGGCCGAGATCAGATTGGGGTTGGGCGGAAACGTCTTGCCGATCAGCTTCGAGTTATCAGCGTAAAGCACCGTGCCGTCGCGCCGCCACAGCTTGAATGACACCAGCCTCTTGCCGAGCGCGCCCTGGCCGAGCGTCTCGTCCAGCGCCCGTTTGACCGTGTCGTCGAGCTCGCGGCTCTTGCGCAGGTCCGGCAGCAGCGGCGCGATCACGCTGTCGACATAGAGCGCCGTCGTGGTGGCGGAGTTGTGCATCACGCCTTCGCGGATTTGCGACGTCACCCAGAGGCCAACCACGAGCATCACCGCCAAAAGCCCGATGCCGCCGGCAATCACAAACTGCCAGGCCAGCGACAGCCCGCTCCAGATTTGCACAAGTCGCTTCAAGGTCTCCCTGAGCATTCGCGCGATTCACCCCACCACGGACAAAGAGTATAGGCCAGCCGCGGCAATTGCGACACCGACCTTGGTCCGGCCTTCAGGCGAGCGGTTAACAGCGCGGCCGTCGAGGCTGCAGAAACCGCTTCCAGGTGCCAAGAACGCCTAGTCCGGCCCCCGGCACAGATGCGGGCGGAACATTAACAGTTTCTAAGTGTTGAGGTCTTTGCGAGGGCTCCCGAAAGAAACTTCGGCCTATGCCCCCTTGGCAGGCGCGTTTCCTGACCGCCGACATGTGGAGAGGACCATGAACAACATCATCTGGATCGTAGGTGCTATCGTCATCGTGATCGCCATTTTGAGTTTTCTGGGTCTGCGCTGATTCAGTCGGGCCGCTCGTAGCGATGGCGGCGCGAATGAAACGTGCGGCGGCTTGGGGTGGCCTTGGCCATCCGGCTTTTCGGTCGTGCTCGCGGGTATGATCACCGCACTTGTTTTCAGGCGGATGGGCTGGAACGCAAAATAGGGCGACCGCGTTTTGTCTCGCTATGTCGAGGAGTTCTCACCTTCACAAGGCCGAGATGCCAGGCTTGGCCTCGATTGCCGAGGCCGAGCGCCAGGCGCGCGCCGAAAAGAACGCAAGGCTGAGGGATCTTCGTATGCATACATCGTGGCTGGTGCTCGATCCCAACGCGCTTTTCCTGGACGAGATCGACTGCTCGGCGCTGTTCGGTGAAGTGCCTGGGCTAAAAATCGTCGGCTAGGAAAGGCCTCGGCTGTCAGGCCGTCTGAAGCCGTGCGACAGGTGCCCCGCGCGAGATCCCTATAAGCCGCGCAACGGCCAATGGCGCCAAGAACATGAAAACCGTCGTGATGCCGAGGAAGATCGACCAAGCCAGATCGATCACGCTGTGGTCATAGCAGACTGCGAATTCCATGGCGCCTTACCCTTTTATCCACCCGGCTGCGCATCAGGTTGCCACGCATTGGGCCAAGCATGATCCTCATTTTCAAGAAATACAAGAGATCGCTAATTTGGGTAGTGGGTCAGTTTGAAAGTCCATCCCGATCAGAATAGGCGCTTTCGCCTAGGCCCCGTCTGGAAATAGACGGGAACGGGCGTCACCGACAAGCTTTGGGAGAAGCGCGAACATCGTTGCGCTTGTCGAAGCCGAGAAGCCAACAGTGCGCGGCCCTTACAAAAAGCGCGTGACGTAAAAAGAGAAGGGCTCGCGGCGTTTAGGCGCGAGCCCTTTTCCTTGCTGAGAGCTACATTGTTGGGTGTGCTCTGGCGGTCGGATATTCATCACAATCACGGGTTTAGAGGAAGCTGGCGATCATTCACATTCGCTCAATAGAGCGTGATGGACGGGGGAGTTTGGGCTAACCCGCGATTTCAAACCGACCCACTATCCTAGTTGGGGTGGAAATTTCACCGGCCGGCCGCGTCGTAACGAAACACCAGCGGCTTGTCTTGGTAATCAGCCAGCGTGTGGAGCAGATCGCCGATGGTCAGGTCCGAGGATCCAATGGAGGAGCGGGGACGATATTTCTTGTCAGGAGTGAGCATGTCGGCTATGCCTCGTTTCAATATTTCAAGGATTGTTGAAACGTGGATGAGCGACAAGCCCTGATGGCCTTTGGTGCGCTGTCGCAGGAAACGCGGCTGAAACTGCTTCGGTTGCTGGTGGTTGCCGGGCCGGACGGCATCGCCGCCGGTTCGCTTGCCGAACAGGTCGAGGTATCTCCGTCCAATGTCAGCTTCCATCTCAAGGAACTGGAGCGCGCCGGCCTGGTCGGCACGCGCCGCGACGCACGCTCGATCGTCTACAGCGCGGAATACGATGCGCTTTCCGCTCTGATCCGCTTCCTGATGGAGGATTGCTGCTCGGGCCGGCCGGAAATCTGCGCGCCGGCGCTCGCCGCCCCGTGCTGCCGGCCGGGCGAGGGGCCCCGGCAATGATCTCTTACGATCTGCCGCGACGTGCCGTTGCTGAAGCCCTGGGCGCCGGCCTGCTGGTGGCAACGGTGGTCGGTTCCGGCATCATGGCGGAGACGCTGACGCATGACACCGCGCTGGCGCTGCTCGCCAACACGCTCGCGACCGGCGCCATGCTGGTGGTGTTGATCACCATCCTCGGACCGATCTCCGGGGCGCATTTAAATCCGGCCGTCTCGCTCGTCTTCTGTTTGAACCGGTCGCTCCCGCCGCGCGATCTGCCTGCCTATCTCGCCGCGCAGTTCGCCGGCGGCATCGCCGGCACGATCGCCGCGCACCTCATGTTCGCCCTGCCGCCCTTGGAAATCGCGACCAAGCTGCGCGCCGGACCGGCGCAATGGTTTTCGGAGATTGTCGCGACATTCGGCCTGGTCGCTGTAATTCTCGCCGGCCTGCGCTTCGAGCGACGGGCTGTGCCATGGCTGGTAGGCCTCTTCATCACCGCCGCATACTGGTTCACTGCCTCTACGTCGTTCGCCAATCCGGCCGTCGCCGTGGCGCGTGCGCTCACCGACAGCTTTTCAGGCATCAGACCGGCCGATCTCCCGGGTTTCATCGTCGCCGAACTGCTCGGCGCCTTGATCGCGCTGGCGCTGATGGGCTGGCTGCTGCGGCCAGAAAACATTGGGCAATCCGCACTGAAAGCCGAGCCATGACGGTCACCATCTACCACAACCCCGCTTGCGGCACCTCGCGCAACACGCTTTCCATGATCCGCGCCAGCGGTGAGGAGCCGATGGTGATCGAATATCTGAAGGCGCCGCCGAGCCGCGAACGGCTACTCGAATTGATCGCGGCGATGGGCATCCCCCCGCGCGACCTGTTGCGGGAGAAAGGCACGCCCTACGCGGAGCTTGGCCTCGCCGATCCGAAATGGAGCGACGACGAGCTGATCGATTTCATGCTCGCCCATCCCATCCTCATCAACCGGCCGATCGTGGAGACGCCCAAGGGCACGAGGCTCTGCCGGCCGTCGGAGGCGGTGCTGCCGCTGCTCGACAACCCCGTGCGCGAATTCGTCAAGGAGGATGGCGAGAAGGTCGCCTGGTTGCCGCAAACCTAGAGCGCCAGATGCATTTTCATGCATAACGGTCCGCCCTGTCGGAGCTTGGGCGGATAGGTTGGCAGCGCGGTGCTGGAATTCGTGGCGGCGATCGCTACGCCCGCAGCCGCTCAGGCGCAGTCCTTCAACTCGACCACCTCGACGCCGAGGCGGAAGGCCTGACCATCGGCATAGGAGCGCGCAAATTGCTCGGCTTCGAAAGGGAAGGTCAGCGTAGTGCCGTAGGCGGTGACGCGCACCGTCCACCTCTGGCCCTTGACGAGTTCAACGCCGTGAAGCTTGGCCGTCGCCATCTCACCCTCCTCCAGTCCGGCATGCTCGCGGACGCAAAGACTAACGCCGCGGAAGTCGTTTGAGTACAAATAATCCGACCCAATCGTGTCGCTGCCGTGTCGATTCCGACATTCGGCGCGGCGCTTCCGTGAAATGGATCACGTTCGCTGCTGGAACCCCGGACACGTCGAGTGGATTAGACTTACGAGCAGAGGAGGTGTCCCATGATCCGCAAGCTGAAGTCCGGCGACTACCGGCTCTATTCGCGCAAGGTGGATCCGAGGACCGGCAAACGCCGGAATCTCGGTACCTTCAAGTCGCGCGAGGCTGCCGAAAAGCACGAGCGCGAGGTCCAGTATTTCAAGCGGCATTAGCGGCATGCGACAAGCTCGTTCGGTCCGGCGCCGCCTGTGCGGAAACGGGATCGCCGAGTGGGCAGTGATTAGAAAACGCTAACGGAACGGAAACACGTCCGCGCTAGGGTGGTGCGTCGGGCGATTGAGTTTGAGCCCGCCGGGCAAGTTTCGGGACCAGTGCATCATGGCCACCTTTCCCCACTTAGAGCGCCGTCTTCATTCACGAGAATTCGTGCTGAAGGAGGCTACAATCGTCACCGGCGACGCCAGCATCAGGTGCTCCGTCCGTAATCAGCACGAGCATGGCGCCGAACTGCGCGTCGGGCCGCAGGTGGAATTGCCCGACCGTTTCACGCTCATTGTTCCCGATGACGACGCCGTTTATCGTGCCGTGGTGCGCTGGCGCCGCAACGAGCGCGTCGGCGTGCAGGTCTACAGCAATTCAATGAAGGGCTGACGGCCTTCGTTAGCCCCGGCAACGGGGCAGAGCGGCGTCGCCGGCCTCTCCACCGCCGTCGTCTCGTTGAGCGCGGGGGCCACGTGCAGGCCGCCGAGCGCGACCTGCTGAATGGAGGCCCGGCTCTCGTCGGACCCTCCCGTGCTCAGTCGTGATGCTCGGGCATCGACTTCAGCTGGTCCTTCGTCCATCTGGTCACGGCGTGGACGTCGCCGTCCTCGTCGCGCATGAAATCCAATTGGTTGGCGCTGACGGCGACCGGCTTTGCACCGATGCCGAGGAAGCCGCCGACATCGATGACGACCTGGCTGCCATGCATGTGGTCGACTGAGCCGATCTTTTCGTCGTCCGGGCCGTAGATGGTCGCGCCTTCGAGAATGCTGGGAGTCAATTCGGCGTTTGTCAGCCTCACGTGGTTGGTATGATCCATGACAGGTCTCCTGTGGTTAGACAGGAGGAACTGTCGATGGCAACGAGGGTTCCGCCGACGTCGAATGCCGGCAACGTCGCACGCGTCTGGGTTCCTGACCTACAGCCCTTTCCGTGCCCGGATGCTCCGCGCCGCCTGCTCGATCGCGGCGCGGTCGCTGCCCAGCCTGTCGAGCAACTCCTGCGCTTCTTGGGCCGATATGCCGGTGCGTATCGCAAGCGCCTCGACCGTCAGCACATCCGCGCTGTCGATCTCGCGCGTTCCCGGCAGCGCATCGTCTGCGGTGAGCGGCAGCGCCGCCTCGCGATCGATCTCCATCTCGGCCTGGCGCCAGTGCCGCTCATGGTCGCCATGCAAGCTGCCCTCGCGCTGCCAGAGCTCATAGGCACGCTGCCTGATCTTCTCGGTCCGATCATCATCCATTGCCGTTCCTCCCTTTGCGTGCCACTCAACGCGGGATGAGGCGGAACGATCCCCGAGGCCCAAGAAGTGATCGGCTGGCGCCAGCCAAAGCCTGGCCGGTGGTCAGGCTCCGTAAGTCGCCAGCGGCTTGCCGAATGTCCCGGGTTCCGGTTTGACGCCCAGGCCCGGCCGCTGCGGCACGGCTATGAAGCCCTTTTCGATCACGACCGGGTTCTTCCGGTCGAAATGCCCGTCGATATATTCTTGGGCGATCCAAGCTCCCTCCATCCGGCGCGGCTCGACCGTGGCAGCAAGATGGACACAGGCCGCCGCGATGATGTCGCCGCCCCAGGCGTCGTCGCAGCTGTGCGGCAGCGAGCGAATGGCGCAAAGGTCGCGCACGGTTGTCATCTTCGTGAGGCCGCCGAGGCGCGTCACCTTCAAGCCGAAGCCGTCGGCGATGCCCATGGAGATCGCTCGCAGCACCGCGTTCTGGTCCTCGGTGCTCTCGTCGAGATAGACCGGATGCGTCACGCGGCCCTTCAGCGTAGCGACTTCATCCATGGTGTTGCAGGGCTGCTCGAAGACGAAGGGGATGGCGTGGCAAAGCCGGTCAAGATGGATTGCCGACACGATTGTCAGGCCCCGGTTGCCGTCGACCGCGATGCGCGCCTTGTAGCCGACAGCTTCCCAGACCTTGTGCACGACGGCCACGTCTTCTTCGAGGTTGCGCCCGCCGATCTTCACTTGGAGGCGCGGATAGCCGGCCTTCACCTTGTCGGCGGCGATCCTCGCCGTTTCGTCCGGCGGACCTACGATCAGCGAATAATAGGCCGGCACGCGATCGGTCAGCGCGCCGCCCAGCAGCGTCGAGACCGGCACGCCGAGCTTTTGGCCGAGCAGGTCGAGAAAGGCCATGTCGAACGCGGCCTTGGCATAGCCATGTCCGTTCAGGCGCTCGTCCATCTGTTTCGCAAGCAGCCTGATCGAAGCGATCTCCGCACCGATCAGACCCGGGGCGATTTCGGCGATCGCCGCGCGAGCGCCCAGCGCATGGTGCGGCTGATAGACCGGTCCGATCGGGCAGGTCTCGCCCCAACCGGTCAAACCGTCTTCGGTCACGATCTCGACAAGCGTCGAGTCCAGCGACTCCACGTCGTCGCTGGCCATGCGGTAGACGCCGCCTTTGACGGGCAGCTGCGCCGAATAGACGTTGATCCGATCGACGCGCATCACATACGCGCCCTGGCCGAGGTCGGATCGTAAGGCGAGTCCGCGATCACCTCGGCGATCTTCCATTCTCCCAAAATGGCGACCTCGAGCTTGGTGCCGGGCTTGCTCAGACGCTCCGGCAGAAGGGCCAGCGCCACGTCATGGCCGAGCGCATAGCCGTAGCCGCCCGACGTAATGCGCCCGACAAGTTCGCCGTCGCTATAAAGGCCCTCGGAGGCAAGCGTGCTCGCGCCGTCGGTTTCGATCTTGAGCGTCACCGACCGGCGCTGGTCGTTCCTCGCCTTGTATTTCAGCACCGCCTCGCGGCCGACGAAATCGCCCTTGTCGAGGCGGATGAAGCGCTCGAGCCCGCTCTCCAGCGCGTTGAGCTCAGGGTTCATGTCGCGATACATGGCGCGATAAGATTTTTCGAGCCTGAGCGACTCCAGCGCATGCAGCCCGATAAGCCGCATGCCGTGCTTCTCGCCCTCTTTGAGGATGGCATCCAGCAGCTGCCGCTGATAGGACAGCGGGTGATAGAGTTCCCAGCCGAGCTCGCCCTCATAGTTGACGCGCAGCAGCCGCACGTCGCTGGCCAGTGCGACGCTGCCGGTCGCCACGCTGAACCACGGGAACTTTTCGTTCGAAAGATCGATCTCGGTCAGCGGCTGCAGCACTTCGCGTGCCTTGGGCCCGACGACGGTGAAGCAGCCGCGATCGTTGGTGACGTTCTTCAGTGATATGCTGCCGTCGGCGGGCAGCAGCCTTGAGAGATCGTCGAAATTCCAGCGCTCGGCGCGCGGCGTCGAGATGAGGTAGAACAGGTCTTCTCCGAGGCGCGCCACCATGTACTCCGCCTGCACCCCGCCGCCTGCAGTGAGGTGATGGGCCAGCGTCACCTTTCCGACCGCCGGCAAGCGATTGGCGATGATCCTGTCCAGCCAGGCGGCCGCGTTCGGTCCGGACACCTCGAACTTGGTCATGGGCGTCATCTCGACCAGGCCGACGGCAGTGCGCACCGCCTGGACTTCCTGGGCGACGAGGTTCCCCTTCGGCGTCCATCGCCAGCTATACTGGTCCTTGGCTTCGACGCCGTCGCGCGCGAACCAGTTGGGCATCTCCCAGCCATTGAGAACGCCCCAGACGGCGCCGAGCTCGGTCAGCCTGTCATAGGAAGGCGCGGTCTTCTGCGGCCGGGCGGCGGGCATGTCCTGTCCCGGATACTTCTGCTCCGCATGTGTGCCCCAGGCCTCGCGGACCTTTTCGCGCGTCCAGGCCTTGTTGGCATAGTCGCCGAAGCGGCGCGGATCGAGATCCGAGGTGTCGAGGCTGTTGCCGCCTTCGACGATCCGTTCCGACAGGTAATAGCCGATCGTGCCGCCCCACAGGATGCCGCCTGGCACGCCTTCGGCCAGCCAGACATTGGGCCGGCCCCAGGCCGGCCCCATCAAGGGAAGCTCGTCCGCGGTCATCTGGAACGGTCCGCGCACATTGGCCTTGATACCGACGCGCCCCAGCGCCGGCACCAGCTGCAGAGCCTGCTCCCAGTTCCACGACACCGCCTCGAAATCTTCTTCGACGAGGTCGGCGCCGAACCAGGAAGGGACGCCGTCCTCGGCGAACAGTTTCAGGTTCGCCGTGCGCTCGTAAGGCCCGAACATCAGCCCGTCGCCTTCTTCGCGCAGATAGCCCTCGAACCCTTCGTCGCGCAGGATCGGCATTTCGGGGCGGCCCTGCCTTTTCCGCTCGACGATTTCCGGCACCGCTTCGGTGATCCAGTACTGATGCAGGATCGGGATCGCCGGGATATCGAGGCCGAGCAGCGCGCCGGTCTGGCGCGCATAATTGCCGGTCGCGGAGATCACGTGCTCGCAGGTGATGTCGCCCTTGTTAGTCTGGACGAGCCATTCGCCGCCGGGCGTGCGCCTGAAGCCGGTGACCTCGGTGTTCAAGTACACCTTGGCACCCAGATCCCGCGCGCCTTTGGCCATGGCGATGGTCACATCGGCCGGCGCGATATGGCCGTCATCGGGATGATAAAGCGCGCCCAGCATGTGGTCGTTGTCGAGCAGCGGCGCCAGCTGCCTCGCTTCGCCCGGCGTCAGCAACTCAGCGCGCATGCCCTGGACGTCGGCCACGCTCATATAACTCTTGAATTCGTCTAGCCGGTCGCGGCTGTTGGCGATGCGCAGCTGGCCGCATTTGTGCCAGCCGACCGGCTGGCCGGTTTCGGCCTCCAGCCCTTCATAGATCTCGATGGTCTTCTTGATCATGCGGCCGACATTGATGTTGCGGGTATAGGACGGGATCAGGCCCGCCGCATGCCAGGTGGAGCCGGCCGTAAGCTGGGTCCGCTCGAGCAGCGCAACGTCGGTCCAGCCGCGCTTGGCCAGGCCGTAAAGGATGCCGGCGCCGACGCATCCTCCGCCGACGATCACCACTCTCGCATGTGCTTGCATCGAACCACCAATTCCAGATCGTTTTCAAAAGCGCGCCGCCGAAGCTACAGGCGACGGAAGGCCGTGTAACGTTCTGAAAAACTAGGGGTAACGATAAATTAGGCTTATGCAGCGATCCCGCCTTGGCGGCTCGCTCCTCCCGGCGTTTTTACTGCGCCTGCCCGTCCTGCGCCGTCTCGTCCTTGAACTCGACTTTCGTGCCCGGCTTGACCATAGCGGCGAGGTCTTCGGCATCCCAGTTGGTCAGCCGGATGCAGCCATGCGAGTAGGTCGTCCCGATTTTGCCGGGATCCGGCGTGCCGTGGATGCCATAGCTTTCGATCGAGAGGTCGATCCAGACCGATCCCACCGGATTGTTCGGTCCCTTGGCGATGGTGAAGGGCCGCTTGCTCTTGACCCCCTTGAAGGCGAATTTCGGATTGTAGTGATAGGTCGGATTGCGCACCACGCGTTTGACCTCCGCGGCGCCGCTCGGCGCCGGCTTTTCCTCGCTGCCGATCGAGGCCGGATAGACCGCAACCGGCTTGCCTGATGGATCGAGCGCGCGGACCTGGCGGGATGCCTTGTCGACCTCGATGGTCTCGATCTCCGCCGGGGCGTCGCCCCGTCCGAGATCGGGCACTACGAGGCTCACATCTGCCTTCCGGAACCCGACGCGCGGGTTGAGCGTCTTCAGCAATTGTTCGCTGATGTGGAAACGCTCGGCCAGCCTCTCCCGCGCGTTGCGATAGCCGAGGCGCTTCAGACGGGCCATCCGCTCCAGGCGGGTGGGAATGCGCCTGGTAAAGGGGCCGCGCACGTCCTTGACCGTGACCTCATATGCCACCAGAACCGGCTCGGCGGAGCTCGCCGTCAGCTTGTCCCAGGTCTCGCGTGTGAGCTTGCCGTCGGAAGCCAGTCCGTTCGCCGCCTGGAACGCCGCCACGGCTTTGGCAAAATTGTCGGAGAGGCGACCGTCGATCAGGCCCGGCGAGAAGCGGGCGCGATCGAGAAGGATCTGCGCCTTGAGAAGCATCGGACTGACGTCCTTCGGCTCGCCCTCGCTGAATTGCGCCTGATTGACCGCGTCGAGGTCAAGCCTGGCCGCCTGAGCTCCGCTGCATGCGAGCGCGAACGCCACGGCAGCGACAACGAAGAGCCGGACCATCGACTTCACTCCCGGGTTACGACAGAAACCTGTCTTTATGACGCGGGCGTGCCGATCTGGTTCCTGTCGCAGCGCCGGCGTGAAAATCATTAGAACGTGCACCTTTGGGCGTACGATCTTGAATTTTATGCCGAAACCAGTTCCCAAGAGCGAAAAATGCTGGCATGATCATATAAGGGCCTATGCATTTTCTGATTAGATGGGCCCTTGCCTGGTGACCGGCGGCTCCCCAACGCCCCCCGCCCATGCCGCCGGTTACTTCATTTGAGGCCTCCCCAGGCAATGCCGTGGCCGACCCCATCCCGGCCGTAGCGCTTCACGCACATATTAGCGGTTTGGAACATTCCTGCCTTCCCGGTGTTCGTTTTGCCAGGAGGAGCAACCATGGCAGACGTCAAAACGAAGCGCGATTTCCGGGACCGCGACCGTGTGTCGGCGGACGACGATTATGAGGTTCGCTACTTTGCCAAGCAGCATCGCATCACGCCTGAACAGGTTCGGGAACTGATCAGCGAGCACGGCAACGACCGTAAGATTTTGCAACGTGAGGCAAGGAAGCTGGGTGACAAAGCTTTCTGATTTGGGGCCGCCGATCTTTGCCCGGTTGCGGGTCAGAGCAGCCGCCAACGAAGAGGACCAGTTCCGGATATGTCCCGCCTGCGGGCAGGCAGTGGACTGGGGCGACCTCCGGCAGGTGATCTGGCATGAGCAGCCGGGACACACGAAGCTGGAAATTGACAGCTGAAAAGCCCTAGGGGAGACCCCTTGATGGATTTGACGCCAGAGGAGTCGCGAGCCGCACGAGAACTCCTGCATTGGTCGCAGGTGCGCCTCGGCGCCAAGGCCAGCCTAGGCGAAGGGACCATTCGCGACTTCGAGAACGGGATCAGAATCCTGCGGGTCGAGAAACGAACCCGCATCCGTTGCGCTTTTGAGGCGGCAGGCGTCGTGTTCACGGCGAAGGGGCCCTCGCTTTCGGCCGTCAGGCCCGAAATGAATGGCTATCGCCATAAACAGCGCCGCTAAGCTGGTCCCGCTGCCGAGCGCTGCTGGCAGCGAGCTAACTGTCCACGCAAACCGGAGGTCGCGTCCTCCGTGAGGCCTGTGAGCACTCGTGGACGTTTGCCGGAGAGCTTCGACTTCAAGCTGGTTCAACCTCGACCAGGCAAATGAACGACGCGCATGGCTGACTTGTTTGCAGGGCAGGACCGCGGCCGCGCGTTGCCGGCGTTCCCGAAGGGGAAGTCAGAGACTCCTCGATCTTCGAGGCGGCATCAACTTTCCGGAAACCCGTATCGCAGCTTTTGGCCGGTGCCCGGCTGCTTGACAGCGTCAAGTCCCAGTCGGGTGTGTTCGTGCTTGGCAAAAGCTTTCGCATCCGCTTCGGAACCGAAACCCTTGATGGTGACAACGCCATCCTCGATAACGCGCACGTAATACCTGTCTTCCAGCGTGTCGATCTCGACCGAATCCATTACGATTGACTTGTTCATTGACGGCCCACCTGAAGAAGATCCACCCCGCAGCCAAACGTCGCCGCCTAAGGATTGTTCCGCACTCAATTGATAAAACATCTGATCAGATAATCGAAGCACTCTGCGGCCCGGAGGGCAACGTGTTGCCTTTGCGAGGCCACGCTTGGCCAAGTCGGACAAACATACGATTTTACTAAAATGGAAGGAACTGATGGGACTGCTCCGGCTTGAGTCGCGGTTCCTGGAGTCGCGCGTGCATGACCAGCGGCAAAGACCGGCTTTCCTTCATCGAGTTCCAATCGCCCACCTTGGTCGAGAAAGCTCCCGAAGGCGGCGAATGGCTGCACGAGATCAAGTACGACGGTTACCGAACCCAGCTCATCGTGGAAGGCGCAACAGCGCGAGCCTTCACTCGCCGCGGCTATGACTGGTCGCATCGCTACAGGAGGATTGTCCAGGCGGCGGCAGGCTTGCCGGTGAAATCTGCGATCATTGATGGCGAGGCTGTCGTTCTCGGCGACACCGGCTTGCCTGACTACCAGGCGCTGGAGCGCGAGTTGGGCAACCCAAACTCTTCGAGATTGATCTTCTATGCCTTCGACCTGCTGCACCTCGACGGTCGCGATCTGCGACAGCAGCCGCTGGTCGAGCGCAAGGCAGCGCTCGAAACGCTGCTGAAGGACAGCGCGCCGACGCTGACCTATGCCGAGCATCTGGAGGTGAGCGGCAGGGAGATGTTCGATCATGCCTGCCGGATGGGCCTGGAGGGGATCGTGTCGAAGCGCGCGGACGCGCCCTACCGTTCCGGCGTGCAGACGAGCTGGGTCAAGGTCAAATGCATCAAGAGCGACACCTTTCCGATCGTCGCGTTCGTCGAGAAGCTTGGTGCTGAGCCGCGCCGGATCGCATCGCTCTATATCGGCAAGCGCGAGGGCGATCGGCTGCTTTATGCAGGCAAGGCTCAGAGCGGTTATACGCTTGAAGTGGCGCGACGCGTTCGCGAACGGCTCGATCCGCTGATCATCGGCAAATCGCCTTTGTCGGAGCCCATTGTGAAGCCAAAGGCGACCTGGGTGAGACCCGAAGTCCTGGCCGAGGTGCAGTTCAGCGGCGTTACCGATCGCGGGATCTTGCGCGAAGCCGTGTTCAAGGGGCTCCGCGAGGACCTGGTGGCCGTCCCGCCAAAGCCGCCGGCGCCGTCGAAACGAAGAGCGGACCGAGATCACGGCGTGCCGCGTGAGAATATCTTGCAGCTGCTGCCCGATGCGGTTTCGCCTTCCAAGGATGAGCTCGTTCGCTATTGGAGTCTGGTCGCCGATCAGGCGCTGGTGCACCTCGGCCGTCGCCCACTGAAGCTCGTCCGTCATGCCTTCGGGGCAACTTTCTACCACAAGGGACCGCTGCCCGAGATCCCGGCAGCGGTGCACCAGCTGCGCGTCGAGAAGCGAGAAGGTGGGGAGGGCACTCGGGTCTGGGTCGACGACCTCGACGGCTTGCTCGGGCTGGTCGAAATGGATGCTGTCGAGCTCCACCCGTGGAATGCCACGGTGGATGACATCGAGCATGCCGACCGGATCGTGCTGGATCTCGACCCTGGTGAGGGCGTGGAATGGGCGCAAGTGACTGAGACCGCGCTGGCGCTGCGCGACATCATGGCAGCGTCAGGTCTGGAAAGCTGGCCGAAGGTCACGGGCGGCAAGGGCATTCACTTGATGGCGCCGCTGGCGGCGAAGATGACCCACGACGGCGCGCGGCAGCTCGCCAGGTCGATTGCACAGGTCCTCGCCGACGCAGAACCCGACCGCTACTTGCTGTCGGCCGCGCCGGTGGCCCGCAAGGGCCGCATCTTCATCGATTATCTGCGCAACGGACGCGGCAACACGGCCGCCGGCGCTTTTTCGCCGCGGGCCCGCGCCGGCTTCCCCATCGCGCATCCCGTTACTTGGGTGCAGGTAGAGCGGCGTATCCGGCCGGATGCGTTTACCATGGACCATCCGTTCAGGGCGGCTCAGCGAAATGCGGCGTAGCGGGCGAGGCCCGTGAAGATCATCTCGAATCTGCGTTCTTAGGCATAGGCGATTGAATTTTCGGGCGGAACCAGTTTCCAAGAACGCAAATTGCTGGCATGATCATATAAGGGCCTGTGCATATTTTGATTCGATGGCCCCTGTTCCTGGTAACCGACGGCTCCCCATCGCCCCCCGCCCATGCCGTCGGTTGCCTCATTTCGAAATCCCAAATTAAGGACGCAGCCCCGACCGGTCGAGCAGGGCTGTGGTACGCCGCAAGGTCTTTGGCCTTGTGGCCGACGGCAATCACGAGCCGAACCAAAATAGCGCCAGAAGGGCCACAAAGATTGCGGCCGCGGCGACGGTGCCCCACATGAAGACCCTGCTGGTGCCACGCTGCTCCTCCTCGCGGGATAGGTTGTTAGCCATGTCAAGTCTCCTTCGCAGTATCTCCGCACAAGTGCGAACGCCCGTCAGCGGCTCGCCACCGCCCTTGCTTCGCGCTCCAGCGTCGCACGATCGTTTCCGTGCTTTTTGATGAGGTCGCGAGCCTCGGGGATTGTCAGCTGGAATTTCCTCGCGAAGTGGGCGACCTCATATTCCTCATCGCCTGACACGCGGCCGCGGTCGCGGAAATCACGCTTGGTCGTGTCGTCTGCCATGGTTGTTCCTCCTGGATAGGAATAAAACCGCCTCCCTTTGGGAATGTTCCAGCCTCTGGAAGGTTGGTATGCGGACGCGGCTTCCGTCCTGTCAGCGACGCTTTTCGAGGAGCCGCGGGCCTGCTGCTCGTCATGCCCACTCCCGTCACTCTCGCCACGGAACAATCCGCAGTCCTTGTGGTTCGGGCGCACCCAACCAGGAGGAACAAACTATGTCTGAATCCCGCGAATGGCTGATCCAGTGGCTGAGGGATGCTCACGCAATGGAAGAGCAAGCCGAGACGATGCTGTCCGGCCAGCTGGGCCGGCTCGAGAGCTATCCGGAACTCAGCGAACGCATCCGCGCTCACCTCGCCGAGACCAAGGAGCAGGCGAGACGATTGAAGTCTTGCCTGGATGGCCTGGAAGAAGGTTCGTCAACACTGAAGGACGCAGGCGGAAAACTGACCGCAATGGCGCAGTCGATCAGCGGCGTGTTCGCCGGCGACGAGGTAATGAAAGGCTCTCTGGCCAGCTACACCTTCGAGCATATGGAGATCGCTTCCTATACGATCCTCATGGCTGCCGCTGAAGCCGTGGGTGAAGCCGAGATTGCTCGGGTCTGTGAGCAGAACCTGCGCGAAGAAGAAGCGATGGCCGAGTGGCTGAAGGCCAATCTTCCGCAGGTCACCGAGACATTCCTCGCCCGGGCCGATGCCGACAGCGACAGCGCCAAGCGCTAGTTCGCGTCCTACAGGTGAAACGAGGCGGCGTTGGCCGCCGCCTCGGTCCCATCAAGCGTGCTTCGGCTGGGCTGCCTTTCCAGTTGGGAGCGGAACTGCTCCCTCCTCGATGAGGATGTCCTTCCGGCGGGCAAAGGCAACGAAGACGCCTCTCGCCGTTTCTGCGTCGATTTCGCCGGCCAAGGCGGCCTTGCAGGCACGCATCGCCGCCTTCTGCTCAGGGCTGTTGCCACACCAGTCGGCGACGAACTGATAGGCATCTACGACAGTGTTCAGCTGACGCGGAAATCCCAGTCCGACCCAGACGCGGATCGGCTTTTCGAACGGTTTTGCAAGCATCGTGACTGCCTCCTTTTTGCGGCTACGCAGTCACGCCGCTGCCTGGGCCCTTGCCGGTCATCCAAGGCAAAGTGACCCTCACGTCCTCGTGGATTTTGACCGACTTTGCGAAGCCGCAGAACGCGTCTCTGGCCGCCGTTAGCGGATAGTCGCTGTCGAATGCTCGCTGACAGGCACGCAGGGCGGTCTCGTAGATGGTGCCGCGTCTGTTCTTGGGCCATTCGTAGAGAAATTCCAGGGCGTCATCGAGGCACGCGATTTCCTGGATGAGGCTGTTCCCGCTCTTCACGAAAACAGGGCTGTCAAACATCCGATCGTTCATAAGATCCTCCAAGTCGAACGAACAATTTGAGTTCTGAGACGGGCCGGAACCTTCAACGATCCTGGCCTGGCTGCGATATGGGTTTGCGGTTTTTGGCCGTCAAGATGAGGGCGCGTGCGGGAGCGTTCGGCTCGATGGGAACCTTCCGCGGGTCTTGCTGTTCGGTACGCAGCGGCGGGGCGAACCTTTGCTCCGAAATGAGGGCCGCCATCCGTGAGCGAGTCATGTGGCCGCTCTTGCGAAAACCCGCCCGCGCTCCTCCCCGGGCGGGTTTTTGCCGGAGCAATTCTAGAAAGCGTGACTCGGGTTTCCGTCCGGAACTGCCGGCAGGCACAGTCTTCCTTACGCCGGCCGCTGAACCACCGGTGGCTTTCGCGCGGGAGGCTTGCTGGTGGTCACCAGCCTGACCTTGTCGATGTCAACCGTAACCGGTACGCCGAGCTTCACTGTCACCCGGTCCCCATTGACGCGCGTTACATCTCCGACGAGCTCGATCGGCTGGCCTCTCTTCACGGTCGACGTGCGGTCGATGATCGAATGCGGCTGCTCATAGGAGGGAATCGACACGCTGACGCGGTCCTCCGTCACCCGCCGGCGAACCGTTGCGGTGATGGCGACCTCGTCTCCGACCTTGATGCCTCTTGCCATAGACGCAAGACTGGTGCGGTCGGCGGATTCGTCAAGCGATCGCTAATGTATCTTTGCGCACTTTCCAGCGCGTGCCTTGGCACGCGTGCAAGAAAACCGGATCTGGCTCGTCAATAGGCTACTTCCTGAACGACAGTGCCTTCGCCTCGCGAACGAGCGAACCCCAATTCAAGCCTAGGAAAGAAACAAGTTCCAACGCCTGCGCTTCGGTAATGCCGATCTCCCGGACAAGCCGTTGAACAACAGCTTCCTGTGACTGACTGTCAGATGTGAGCGCCATGGGAAGTCCCCTATGGCGGCGCAACGTTCAAGTCAGAAATTAGTTCCCGCCAATTCCGGGCTTGGCTGCCACCGGCGGTCCGTTATTGGCTGGAAGCGAGCTTCTGGATACGCCCTTTGTCCAGACGGAACACCCCCTCGGTGCCGCCCTGGCGCTCGAAGTCGGTCTGGAGTTCGTCCCACGTACCCAGATATTTGCCGCATTCGGCACAATGGATTTGGGTAATGGGTTGAGCATCGATGGGGATCTGCAACCGGATCACACCGCAATACGGGCATTCCAATTTGTGATCCAGATACTTACCGGCGATCATCGCCCACCATCTCGCAATCGGCAGGTCTGCGCAAGCCGCCGATTCTTGTGCATGCCGCCGGGAGGCACAAGCGATTCTGGGGCAACGAGACGCAGCAACCAACGACTAAAAGCGCTTCGCCACGCCCTCCGACATCGCGCGCCCGCCTGTCTGTATCTTATGCAGAACGCGTTCATGACCGGCGAGACCATCCAAAACGATGGCTGGTGTGAGCGGGCGAGGCAGACGGCTGCCGTGCCGGGCCTTCGCGATGCAATGGCATTTTCGGCGCAACGCTAATATACATGACGCCCGAATGAGCAGCGCCTCCGCACACGAGGAATGCCATGCGAAGGGTCATCTTCACAGCCATGTGCATTGCCGCCGCGACAGGCGCCAATGCGCATGATTGGTACGAAGACAAGATTGACCCGGTAACGAGATTCAAGTGCTGCGGCAGTCAAGATTGCCGCGCCATCCCTCAGTCTTCGGTGCGGTCCAGAGCCGACGGCGGCTATACCTATTTGCCCGACGGTTTCAACATCCCGCGAGACCGGGTTCAGGAATCGCCGGACGGCCAATATCATATCTGCGAAAACAACTACGTGATAACCAATCAGCCCTATTTGCGCTGCTTCTTCGCGCCGCGGCTCAAGGTTTCTCGGCTGGTCGCACGCTGAGGGGATGGCCGTTTTTCGGAAAGGTCCATCGCCGGCTCAAGCGGCGGCGTGAACTAGACGCCCGAGTGCCTCGCCCTGATGATTCTGGCTTCCCGCAACAGCGCAGGACGATCGCGTCCAACCGCTTTTATCAGCCTCCTGGCTTGCGCGTCCGAAATGCCTGTTTTCTGTTTCAGCAAAATGACGAGCTGCTTGTCGTCGATCCGGTTATGGGAACTGCTTTCGCCGGGTTCGGTCATTGTTGGATCCCCCTCCGACCGAACGGAAAGAAGCCCTGAAAGGTTTCATCGCGTTGTTGCTTTTCGTAGGCGATTGGTACCGCCGATCGCATGGCGGCAAATCAGCCTTCGCCAGGCCGTCTGAAACGGCAAAACGGCCTTTGGTCCTCAACTGCATCACATTTGCAGCGGTCGGCCGTTCCGGTCGGATGTCGGATTTGAGCGCATTGCAGACCGACGCCGGCCGCCTCCGTGCGTGCGCTGCGCTAAGCGGCCTCCGCATGCTTCATCAGGTAGCGCTCTGGCGTTCCATCTCCAATTCGGCCTTCAGGCTTTCGATGTCGCGAAAAATCGAGGCGACCGCCAGTGTGCGTCCCTTGCGCTTGAAACGCAGGAGGCAATCTTTGGCGGCGATGTCGCCTTCCACCGCGATCTCGTCCCATCGCTCCGCATGTCCAACGTAGTTGATCGGGACGTCATAATGCTGGCTCCAGAAGAACGGCACGGCAGTGTATTTCTCGCGCTGTCCGAGCATGTTCAGAGCTGCCGTCTGTCCCTGCCTTTCTGCGACCACCCAGTGCTCGACCCTGATGTTTTCGCCGGAGTGGGCATCGGGCCATCGCGCAATGTCGCCTGCCGCGAAAATGCCCGGCGCGCTCGTCTCCAGAAAGGCGTCCACCATGATGCCGCGGTCGAGCCTGAGCCCAGCCTTTTCGGCAAGCCCGAGCCGCGGCCGCACGCCGATGCCAGCGACGATGAGATCCGCGGTCAGCGTAAGGCCGCTGCTCAGTTGCACGTTCGTGCCGTCGATGGCGGTCGCGGTGTCCTTGAGATGAAAGACGACGCCATTTTGCTCGTGGAGGCTGCGGATGAAGTCGCCCATCTGCGGCCCGAGGACCCGCTCCATCGGCCGTTCGTCGGGCGCGACGACATGAACTTCGATGTTCCGCGCGCGCAGGGACGCGGCAACCTCGAGGCCGATGAAACTGGCGCCCAGCACGATGGCGCTGCGGGCCGTCTCGGCTTCCTCGATAATCGTGCAGCAGTCGGAGAGCGAGCGCAGCGTATGGACCTGTGGCTGATCGGCGCCCGAGATCGTGAGGCGGACCGGTTCGGCTCCCGTAGCAAGCAGCAAACGGTCGTAGGCAGTTCGGTTCCCGTCTGCGTGCACGACCTCGCCGGACCGGACATCGATGTCGGCGACGCTGGCTTTGAGGCGCAGATCAATGCCGTTCTTGGCATAGAAGCTTTCCCGACGCAGCGGAACCCAGTCCGACGGCGCCTTGCCGGCGAGGTAGTCCTTGGAAAGGTTGGGGCGATCGACGGGCGGCGCCTCGTCGTCGCTGAGCATGACAATGCTGCCCTGATGGCCTTCGCGCCGTAGTCTTTCGGCGGCTGCGAAACCGGCCGCGCCGCCTCCGACGATCACGATTCTGCCGGCAAACTGGCCAGCGCCTCCGCTGCCGGGCGTTTGAGCCGCTCGCTTGCGCTTCTCGCCCACGAATATGCGATCGCCGCGCTGTTCCACCGACCAGCAGGCGAGTGGACTGAACGCAGGCGCACGCACGGCTTCGCCGGTGCGCAAATCGAAGCAGGCGTGGTGCCACGGACATCGAACGGTATCCTCCACGACAAGACCGTCGACCAGCGGCCCGCCATAATGCGTGCACGCCGCTCCGATTGCGAAGACCTCTGTCCCGCGGCGCACCAACAGCACCTGTTCATCGCCACAGTGACCGACCAGCTTTGCGCCATCGGCAAGGTCGGCTAGCGCAATGCCTTGGGCCAGATCCGGTCCGTTCGATTTAGAGTGGTCTTGAGCCATCTTCTTTCTCCCTGCGCTATTCGATTGGAGTCCGACCGAGCCAGACTGACTCCCGACGCTGGTTTGGGCAAATCAACGATCGCCTGGCCTGCTTTGCGCCAGTCGCGGGCAAAGTTCGAGGCCTGTCACGACATCGGCACCCATCCTTTGGTGACCGTAGCGGCCGACGAATGATTTGATGGAGTTTCGTCAGATCGGTTTCCAAACGGACCCAAAGATTTTCGCAAACTCCCGCCACACCGGGGTAGATCGAAGCGCAGAGGCAGCGTGGGGAACAGTCCGTTCGGCTGGAGTTGTGGACAGCCTCGACCCCGATGGGGAGGCGGGCCGGACCGTCGCGCTCGCCTATCCATGACTGATGCGGCGTAAGTCGCTGAAATCCTTAACGCGATTTTCATTCCGCTCGTTTAGCCACTAGGCATGAGAGATTCCGACCAGCCTGGCCCAGATTCAGCCCTTCAGGGGCAAAGCGAAGCCGTGGAAGCGGGAATTCTGCGGGACCAGTTCGCTGACCTGAAGAAGGGCCTTTTCATCTCGATGCCCATCGGCACGGTTCTCTCGGCCCTGATCCTGGCCGTGCAGATGCTCTCGGGCGGTGGCCCGGCGGCGGTTCTGTGGTTTGCGGCGGTCACCATCATCAACGGCGCCCGCATAGGACTGGCGCTCGCCCAGCCGGAAATTGCCTTTAATGGGTCCGATGGCCGGTCGAGGCCAGTCGATGCGCGGCTTTCCGTTTACGGGCTGTTGGCGCTGGCATCGGGCATCGCCTGGTCTTTTCTGGCCGTGCTGTCGGATGGATACACCACTCCCCAGGCGCCGCTCTATCTGATCGTGCTCGCCGGCCTGTCGGCCGGTTCGGTCACCTATGGTGCGTCATACGCGCCGGCTTCGATCAACTTCTTGACATTGCCGCTTCTGATCGCCGCAGGATGCGTGTTGGCGAAAGGCAATATCGAGAACTACGTCCTCGGCCTCACGGTCCTGCTTTTTCTTGGAGGCATGATCAGAAGCTCGCTGCTCGGGCAGACCCGCTTCAAGGAGACGAGCCGCCTCAAATACGAGGCGAGGGCGTTCGCAGCCCGGATGGAACGAAACTCCAGGTGCGATCCGCTGACGAACTTGCTCAACAGGCACGGGCTCGAGCACGCAATCGGCGAGATGGGTTTTTCCGACGGTCCGTTCGTGACCATGCTGATCGATCTCGACGGCTTCAAATCCGTCAACGACACCTATGGTCACAATATCGGCGACGACCTGCTGGTCCGGGTCGCGCGCAGGATAGAGAACCACGCGCCGCCGGGGGCAACGATCGCGCGCATCGGCGGCGACGAGTTCGTGCTGCTCTTTCCCGCCGCAAGCTCGCAGCACTCGATAGACGAGCTTGCGTCCTTGATCATCGCGGCCATCGCCAATCCGGATCCGGCATTGAAATCGGTGCGTGTCGGCGCCTCGATCGGTATCTACGTATCGGAGACACCGCGACTGACGGAGATGCTGCTGCGCGCCGACTTCGCGCTTTACGCGGCCAAGCGCAGCGGCAGGAACGAATACTGCCTCTTCGATGCCGAGCTCGATCACGGGCTCGAACGCAAGCACTGCATCGAGCGCGACCTGCGCGCAGCTATCGAGAGAGGCACGCTTTGCTCATGGTTCCAGCCCATCGTGCGGCTGGACACGCAAGCGGTCGCCGGCTTCGAAGCGCTGCTGCGGTGGCAGCACCCGGTTCACGGCGCCATTCCCCCGCCGGAGATCGTGACAGCGGCACGCGAAACCGGTCTGCTTTCCTTGCTGACGGAGAAGGTCTTTCTCAATTGCTGCTCCATGATCGAGGAACTGGCGAGGAAAGGGCGCCAGGATGTGCGCGTTGCGATGAATCTGTCGCCGCGTGAACTCGAGGCAGGCAATGTCGACGATATGATGCTGGACATCCTGAAGACAAGGAATGTCCCCGCGGCCATGCTCGAGATAGAGATTACCGAAGAGGCGCCCGTGGATCGCGCCCGGGTCGACGAAAAGCTGGAACGCCTGGCGGACGCGGGCATATCGATCGTGCTGGACGATTTCGGCACCGGCTTTTCGACCCTGGTTTCGCTGAAGGACAGTCGGATCCGCAAGATCAAGATCGACAAGGACTTCGTTCGCGATCTGGCCAAATCCGTGGAAGATCAGGCGCTGGTCAAGGCCGTCATCGATCTCGGACGAACGCTTGGCATAGAGGTCATGGCGGAGGGGGTCGAAACGGACGCCGATCGCCTGATCCTGCGCTCGCTCGATTGCATGATCGGGCAGGGCTTCCTCTTCTCGGCAGCGCTTCCCATGCACGATGCGCTGGCCTTCGAGCCGAGGCGTTTCGACACCTCTGCCGCCGCAAATGCCGCCTTTGATCCCGGGCAACTCCCGTCGCGCCGAACCGGCAGCGCCGCCTAAGGGGGTGGGCGGCTGCGGCTGCCCAACTCCTGTGTCAGAGAGCCTCGAATGACCACTGTCGGCGACTTGGATATCAGGCCGGCAGGCCGTTTTGCTTTCGCAGGCTCTTGTCGAAGGCGGATTCGGGAACGAAACGGCGCAGCAAGCTGATCTGGCGAGCCATTTTTCCGGCAGCATAGCGCCTCCGCGGAACGGAGGCGGTCGCCGCTTGCAAGACCGTCTTGGCCACGACCTCGGGCGCATCGCCTGTCTCGATGGCTTTCCGCAGAACCACATCCATGCCGGCGCGCGCGATGCCATAGATGTCCAGCAACTGATCGGGCCTGGCGAGATTTTCTTCAAACGACGTGCGGGTGTAGGCGGGCTCGACCAGCACCACGCGAATTCCGAACGACCGCAGTTCATGGTCTAGCGATTCTGAATAGCCTTCGATCGCATGCTTGGTCGACGCATAGAGAGCGGAATAGGGAGCCGGAATCAGGCCCAGCACGGAACTCAAATTCACGATTCTGCCGCTCCGTTGGCGTCGCATTGTCGGCAGCACCGCGTTGGTCATCCGGATGACACCAAAGACATTGACATCAAACAGCGCGTGAGCCTGCGCAGTCGAGGATTCCTCCGCGCCGCCGAGCAGGCCGATGCCGGCATTGTTGACGAGCAGGTCGATGCGCCCGGTTTCGGCCAGCACCTCTTCGACCAGCTTCGATACGGACGCGTCGTCGGTCACGTCGCCGGTCAGCATGGTAACGCCGTCGGACTGTTCGGAGATCGCGCGACGGCTGGTTCCGAACACGCGAAAGCCCGCGTTCCGGAGGGCTGCGGCTGTTGCGCGCCCGATGCCCGAGGATGCGCCTGTGACGAGGGCGACGCCAGGATTGGTCTTTTCCATGAGATCACTTTCTTGCGGCTGGATTGGGGAAATCGGAAGGCCGAAACAAAAGCCTCAGCCAGGGAGCGGTTCGACCGTTCATGCCTGTCCGTCCCAGCGCCGGAACAGCGCGCTGGCGTTCACACCTCCGAAGCCAAACCCATTGGAGATCGCGTAGTCCATTTCCATTGGCCGGGCTTGGTTCGCGACGAAGTCAATCCCGTCGCCGGCCGGATCGGGCGCGCCCAGATTGAGGGTTGGCGGCGCCACCTGGTCCCTGAGCGCCAATATCGTGAAGATCGCGCCGAGCCCGCCGGCGGCGCCGAGCAGGTGTCCGGTCGCCGACTTGGTCCCGCTGACGGCGATCGAGAAATCCGCGCCGAACACCCTTTTGATCGCTTCGATTTCTCCCAGGTCGCCCACCGGCGTGGAGGTCGCATGCGCATTGAGGTGGCGGATCTCGCGTGGCGAGATGCCGGCCTGGGCAATCGCGATCTCCATGGCGCGTCGCGCGCCATCGCCGTCCTCGGGGCCGGAAGTGACATGATGGGCATCCGCCGTGGTGCCGTAGCCGACGACCTCGGCGAGCGGTTTCGCGCCGCGAGCCAGCGCATGGCTCAATTCCTCGATGACCAGGATGCCGGCGCCTTCGCCCATGACGAACCCGTCCCGCGACAGGTCGAACGGACGAGAGGCCTGATCGGGACGGTGATTGAAGGAGGTCGAAAGCGAGCGTGCCGCTGCGAAGCCGCCCAAGCTGACGGTGTTCATGCATGCCTCGGTGCCGCCGCACAAAGCGACATCGGCCTCATTGGCGCGGATGATGCGAGCCGCATCGCCGATCGCCTGGATGCCGGCGGCGCATGCGGTTACCGGTGCGCCGATGTGGCCTTTGAAGCCGTAGCGGATCGAGACGTGGCCAGCCGCGAGGTTCACCAGGAAAGATGGCACCGTGAACGGCGAAAGGCGCCGAACGCCGCGCTGGTCGACGGTCCGGACAGCCTCGGTGATGGCGGGAAAACCTCCGACACCTGAAGCGATGATCGTCGCCGTGCGAAGCCGATCCTTTTCCAAGGCCGGTTTCCATCTCGCCTGGGCAAGCGCCTCTTCTGCTGCGGCCAGCGCGAACAGGATGAAGCGGTCGACCTTACGCTGATCCTTCGGAGTCAGGAAAGCGTTCGGATCGAGGCCGGCTTCGGGATCTTCTTCCAGGGAGGGAACCACGCCGCCGATCTTCGCCGGCAAATCTTCCACCACGTCGTCCGCGAGCCTGCGGATACCAGAGCGGCCGGCCAGGAGACGCGACCAGGACGTCTCGACATCCGCCGCAAGCGGCGTGACCGCGCCCATGCCCGTTACAACGATCCGTCGCATCTATTCTCCTATCAATCCCAGTCGTCAGTCCCGCGCGGTTCAAGCCGTGACTGCGTCGCGAACCTGTTCGGCCGCCGCATCCAGAAAGGCCTGAGCGAGGTCGGGATCGTTGACCACGCGCGACAATGTCAGCGCGCCGACCATCGTCGAAAGAATGGCCATGGCCTTGCTGTTGGGCTCTTCGCCAATCAACCGGCCGATGATTTCGAGATACTGTTTGATGCCGGCTTCGAACGACCCTTTCACGTCGGCCCCCTGTCTCGCGGCATCCGAGCCGAGCGCCGCGACCGGGCAGCCGTCCATCCTTTGCTCGCGATGGCCCATGCTGAGGTAAAATGCCATCACCGCCCCAAACGGATCGCTGGGATTGGCTGCGGTCGCCGCCGCCCATCGGGCAGCCGTACTCTCCACCGCCCGTCTGGAAGCCTGTGCGACCAAGTCCTCCTTCGACGCGAACTGCTTGTAGAAGGCGCCTTGGGTCAGCCCGGCACCCTTCATCAGATCCTTGAGGCCGATGCCGTCGAGCCCATGTTCCCGAAAAAGGCGGCTGGCCACGTCGATCACGGTCTGCCGGTTCTTCTCAGCCTGAATGCGGCTCACGCGCATGATCGGCTTCCATATTTAGATTGCGTACGAAATCTATATGCCATTTAGAGACTGAGCGCAATCTAATTAGGATCCGGGATAGGCGGCTCGTCGAGCGTAGGTTTGCGGCAGGCCAGATGCGCCCGCCGACCGGGATTCCGTGAGCTTCTCCTTGCCGGGCCACCGCGAACAGCTCTACGCGCTCTCGAGATCCGGCGGGGAGGTGACGGTCTCGACCGTGGGCGACATGCAGATGAACGCAACGCTGCCGGACTGCCACGGATCGCGGCCTGGCAAGCTGCCGGACAAGAGTCTCAGAGCGTTGGCCAGGACCTAACAAAAGACGCGTGGACCAGAGGACCTATTCGAAGGCTATTCTCGAACTCAATTCCCAATCGGCAGCGTCCCGGCGAACACCGCCGTCGCCGGCCCGAATCGCCGGCGTTGGGCGTCACCGCCTTGCGAAGCTGAAGGCGAAATGGCTGCCGCGATGATAGACTGCGGCATAGACGACCGGTGTCCCGGTCGCATCGAAACAGGTTTCCGTAATGAGCAGCGCCGGCCCAAAATCGCGCAGGTCGTTGCGTTGCACGATTTCGTCCGGCAGCGTCACGGCTGAAACCGAGGCGGCCGACATACGCGGCTGATGGCGGTTTTTCTCCAACAGCGCGAGCAGCGAACCACTCCATTCGATGTCGAAAAGGCGGCCGGGCAAAAGGCCGCGCGGCACGTAATCCAGCGAGTAGATCAGGGGCACGTCGTTGTGCAGCCGCAGCCGTTCAAGCCTTATGACGCGCTCTCCGTCGGCCAGCCGCAATTGCTGCTGGATCACCGGATCGGGCGTTTCCTCGGCGATCGACAGAACCTTGTTGATGGTGTCGTAGCCATAATGGCGCGACATGTCGGTCACGCTTTCGAACATGGTGATCGGCCGGTCGACCTGCACGGCAGAGTTCGCCGTGACAAAGCGGCCGAGGCCGTGGGTGACGGAAATGGCGCCGTCCTGTTCGAGAAGTTTCAGCGCTTCGCGCAGGGCAGGGCGCGAGATGCGGAAGCGCTGCGTCAACTGCGACTCGGTCGGCAGCCGGTCGCCGGGCTTGAGCCCCTCGCTTCTGATCAGGTCGGCAAGGCGGTCGCGGAGCTGGACCGCCAGTGTGCGCGCATCGCGAAGCGGCTCGTCCAAGTCCTTTATCCCCATTGTGCCAACTCTCCTTTTGTTGTCGGACAATCGCGGCTAGGTCAAGCGGGGCATGTCGTGGCGCCTGACTTTGCTGCATACGCAAATGGACCGAAGCCGGTCCGCAAAATTTCTCTTGAAATGCGCTCATTGAGATGTCAGTTGTCTTACAACAGAAGCGATCGAGGGAACGATGCTCAGTTTCGACGAAGCCCGGTTTGTACGCATTCAATCGGGGGCGGTGGCTCTGCGGGAGCGCATCGAAACCGCCGTTGCGCAATGTCTCGCCGGCGGGGCTCAAAACATCTTCTTCCTCGGCACCGGCGGCGCGGCGATTCTGATGCATCCGGCCGCGCAATTGCTGCAGCGCCGGTCCGGCTTTCCCGCCTTCGTCGATATCACTGCCGAGCTGCAGCTTGCCCAATCCGTGCACCTGACCGAGAAGTCGATCGTCGTGCTGCCTTCGCTCTCGGGCACCACCAAGGAAAGCGTGGCGCTGCTGGCTAGGATCAAGGAGATCGGAGCGACGGTGATCACGCTGGTCGGGCATGAGGAGACGCCGCTCGGCAGGGGCGGGGACCACGTCTTCGTCAACTTCGCTGAGGACGACACCTCCTGCGAGTCCTTCTACCTCCAGTCGCTGTTCATCGCGCTCTCGGTGCTGAAGCATCGCGGCGAGATGGCCGAATCCGAACGGATTTTCGCCGAGCTGGCGCAGTTGCCGCGATCGCTGCTGGAGGTGAAGCGGAGCTATGAAAAGCAAGCCGCCGACTTCGCCCAAAAACTGGCCGCCTCCGACTATCACATCATAACCGGCGCCGGGAACGTCTGGCCGCAGGCTTGGTATTACGGCATGTGCATCCTGGAAGAGATGCAATGGATCCGAACCCGTCCGGTGCATGCCTCCGATTTTTTCCACGGCACGCTGGAGCTGGTGGAAAAAGACGTGAGCGTTGTTCTCTTCAAGGGCGAGGACAGCGCCCGGCCGCTGGCCGAGCGGGTCGAGAATTTCGCAGCTAACTACACGGACAAGTCGACGGTGCTCGACACGGCCGCCTTCGAACTGCCCGGCATTTCTGCGGACGTGCGCGCGCTGGTTTCGCCGGTCGTGCTGGCCACCGCCCTCGAACGCGTCAGTGCTCATCTCGAGGTGATCCGCAAGCACCCGCTGACGACGCGCCGCTACTACAAACGCGTAGCCTATTGAGCGCGTGCCTTTAGCGGCAGCGCTTCATGGCGTAGCAGAGGGGATATGACGGCTCAATTTCGATTTGCCGCCGTCGGCGACAATTGCACTGACCGCCTCGGCTTGCCGATTGGGCGCTCGCTGGTCGGCGGCAACGCGCTCAACGTCGCCGTCCAGCTCGCCCGGCTTGGCAATAGGAGCTTCTATTTCGGCGCCGTCGGCCGCGACGCCGTAGGCGAGCGCACCCGCGCCGAGCTCGAAGCCAATCGGGTCGTGGTCGACCACCTGCGAGTCGGCGACCGCAACACCGCCTGGACCGACATCAAAGTGTTGCCGTCAGGTGAGCGGCTGATCGCCGCCGAGGATTTCGGCGCCTGCGCCGGATACGCGCCGCACGAGGCCGAACTTGCGATCCTGGAGGCGATGGATCACGTGCATATCGGCTGGCTGGATGACGGCGGCGCCTTGCGCAGGCGCCTGTCGCGGGCAGGCGTCAGCGTCTCGCAGGACATTTCGGTCAACGCCGATCCGGCCAATCTCGGCGTCGAGGGCCTGAGCATAGCCTTCTGCTCGACCGGCGAACCCTATGGTGCCGCGGCGGCGATGGCGGCGGATCTTCTGTCGCGCGGCGCAGGCTGCGCCGTCGTCATGCGCGGTGCCGAGGGGTCGATGGCGTTCACTGCCCGCGAGCGCGCCGAGACCGGCATCCGTCCGGTCGAGGTCGTCGACACGACCGGCGCCGGCGACAGTTTCATTGCCGGCTTTCTCCACGCCTGGCTGGCCAAAAAGCCGCTGTTGCAATGTCTCGAAAGCGGCCGCGATCGCGCCGCGCTGACCTGCTGCCATCTCGGCGGCTTCCCCCAGGAGGGAATGCCGCACTGAAGTCAGCGCTTCAGCGAGCGCCCGAACCGTTCCTCGATGCGGGACTGCAGGAATTCGAGCCCGATCGACAGCAGCCAGTAGATCATCGAGGCGGTGATCAGCATCTCGATGTGCCGGAACTCGGTCTGGCCCTGCGTGCGCGCCATATACATGATCTCCCATACGCCGACCACCGAAATCAGCGAGGAATCCTTCAGCATCGCGATGAACTGGTTGCCGGTCGGGGGCACGATGACGCGCATCGCTTGCGGCAGGATCACCAGGAACATCGTCTGGTTGGGGCTGAGGCCAAGCGCGGTGGCGCCCTCGGTCTGGCCGCGCGGAATGCTTTCGATGCCGGCGCGGAAAATCTCGGTCATGTAGGCGCCGTAGCAAAGCGACAGCGCCATGATGCCGGCGGGCACGGCCCCGATCACGTAGCCGACCTGCGGCAGGCCGAGATAGATGATGTAGATCTGCATCAGCAACGGCAGCCCGCGGAACAGCGAGGTGTAGAACGTTGCCAGGCCATAGACAACGCCGTTCTTGGAGAGCTTGGCTATGGCGCCGATGAAGGCGATGACCGTGGCGATGGCGATCGAAATGGCGGAGATGTAGAGCGTCGTCACCACGCCCTGCGAGACGAGGAAGCCGATCTTCCTGGCAATGAAAGAGAACGACAGGTCGAAGGAATAGAAGAACAGCATCAGCAGCACGAACAGCTCGATCCACACCGCCACGATCTGCTGTTTGCGCCCGAGTTGCTGCAGGGCTTTCCAGTTGGCCGCCGCGATCAGCGCGATCAGCACCGCCGAAACGCCTCGCGCTGCCACGGGATTGGCGGCAAGCCATTCGAGGGAGCTCGGAACCAGCTTGCCGATCCAGTCGGCCTTGATGCCAAGCCCGTAGAGGCCTGCAGCGAACGCGGCGAGCGCCAGGCACATGCCGATGCGACGCGCGGCGTCCGGATAATTGAGCAGCAGTCTGCCGATCACCTGTCGATCTCCCTGTGGTCAGCGGGGGCGTTCGCGCCACCAATCCTGCGCCTGTAGCTTCCAATAGGTGAGTTGCGCCGCGGCAAGCCCGACCGGCCCGCCCGCCCAGGTCAGTCCGAACCGTTCGAACAGCCGGTAACGGTCCGACTGGCCTAGTATTGCCTCGGCCACCACCTTGCCGGCCATGGCGGTGGTGTTGATGCCATGGCCGCCAAACGCCGTGAGATACCAGACGCCTGGCTGCAGCTGTCCGATCTGGGGCATCAGGTGCCGGGCGTAGGCCATCAGCCCCGACCAGGCGAGTTCGGTCTTGAGCGCAGCGAGCTGAGGATAGGTTCCGACCATCTCCCGGCGCAATTCCCAGGCCAGCGCCGCCGGCGAAGCGGCCCGCGTGGTGATGCGCCCACCCCAGAGCAGCCGCCGCCCGTCTTCCACGACCCGGTAGTAGTCGCCGGCGCGGCGGCTATCGCCTATGCCGTCGGTCGTCGCGATGGCGCTGGCGATGAGCTCCGGGGCCTCCTCGCTCAGCATCACATAGGTCGCAATCGGCAACATGGCCCGCCTCAACTGGCCGAGCAGCCGTCCTGTGTAGCCGCCGGTGGCGAACACCGCCTGCCGCGCGCGTACTTCGCCGTTTGCTGTGCGCATGGTCTTTTGCGGGCCGTCGAGTCTCGCCTCGACGGCGCTCGACGCCTCGTGGATCCTGCCGCCCAGCCGCTCGATCTCCTCGGCGACGGAGCGCAGATAGTTGAGCGGATGCATGTGGAAGGCGTTGGGGTCGCGCAGGCCCTGATAGTAGCGCTCGGACTGCAGCACCGCGCGCACCTGGTCACGCTCGAGATATTCGAGCGGATAGTCGAAATCCCGCGCCAGCCGTTCGGCGTGGGCCTTCAGTTCGGCGCCGCCGTCATGGCGAAGCACGCCGATAATTCCGGGGCGAGGCTTTGCCGCCTTGATGTCGAGATCCTTGATCGTCTGCCGCACGAATTCGACGCCTTCGATCGACAATCGGTGCAGCTTCTGTGCCGCCGCGGTGCCGGCCATCGCGGCGATATTGTCGCTGCCGGTGGCGAAGCCGGGGCTGACGAAGCCGCCGTTGCGGCCCGAGGCGCCGAAGCCGACGCGCTCGGCTTCGAGCAGGACGACTTCGCGCCCGGCGCGGGCCAGCTGCAGCGCCGTCGTCAGACCGGCCAGTCCGCCGCCGACAATGACCGTGTCGCATTGGGCCAGACCCGCCAATGGTGGTCTGACCTTCTCGTCGGCAAGCGTTCGGCGATAGTAAGTATCGGGATAGGTCATGATGAATCGCATGAGAGCGGGCGGCCTTGAAAGCCGCCCGCGAAGAACGTCAGTCGGTGCTGTAGTTCTTGCCGTACCATTTGGTGGTCAGCGTGGCGAGCGTGCCGTCCTTTTTCATCTCGTCGATGGTGCCGCCGACCTTGGTGGTCCACTCGGCGTCACCCTTGTCCGCGATCACCACCAGCGGCTCGCGGAAGGCGTAGTCGCCCTCAAGGATGCGCAGCGGATACCCGTTCTTGATGGCGTTCTGGGCGGTCTGCTCGGGCGCGATGACTGCGTCGAGCCGCACGTCGTCCCCAAGTCTCAAATCGTCGAATGGCAGCATGGAATCGGCAAAGGTCCGGATCTCGCCCGGTTGCAGCTTATATTCGACTGGCGGAAGGCCCGGAGCGTCGATCTCCAGCTGACGGCGGATGAAATCTTCCGAAGTCGTGGCGGTTTCGACACCGATCACCTTGCCGTTCAGGTCGTTCACGGACTTCGCCTTGCTGTCCTTGTGGACCACATAAACATACGGGCTGTAATAATAGATGCCGGCGAAATCGATCACGTTGGCCCGGGCCTTGGTCGGCGTCACCGAGCCGACGCCGAGGTCGTAGCGGCCTTGCCAGTGGCCGCCGGTCATTGTGGCCCAGTCGGGCGTCTCGAAGCTGACCTCCACGCCCAGACGCTTGGCGATCGCTTTCGAGACGTCGATATCAAAACCCACCAACTGGTTGCTTTCGTCGAGAAAGCTCTGCGGCGGCCAGCCGCTGTTGGTCGCGACCACCATGGCCTTCTTGGATGTGACGCGATCCAGGGTTTCTCCCGCTCGCGCTGCCGACACGAATGCGAGCGCGCCGGCAGCCAGCGCGAAACAAGCGATCAATCTCCTCACGAAACCTCCCTCTCGTATGTAAGATGTCTGACAACGCAAATTGTCCGGAAGGGGCAGGGCGAGTCAAGCATCTTTTGTCGGGCATTGCCGAGTTTAGCCTGCAATGAACGTCCACTGCTCGGCGCTCGTGCCGCCCCGGCCCCAGGCTCAACTCCGATGCCGAAGCGCCTCGACGACGACTGCCATCGCCGGAGAAAGCTGCCGCCGGCTCGGATAATAGAGGTGATAGCCCGGAAAGGGCAGGCTCCAATCATCGAGCACGAGCGTCAGCCGCCCGTCCGCGATGTGGCGGCTGACGAGGTTTTCCGGGACATAAGCGATGCCGTAGCCGCTTAGCGCCGCATCGATCATCGGCAGGGTCGAGTTGAAGGTCAGCTGGCCATCGACCCGGACCCGAAGCTCGCGGCCCTTCTTCTCGAACTCCCAGGTATAGAGCCCGCCAAACGTCGCCTGCCGCAGGCCGATGCAGTCATGCCCGACCAGATCCTGCGGTGTCCTCGGGACTGGGCGGCGGGAGAAATACTCCGGCGAGGCGATGGCCACCAGCCGCCAGTCGGGGCCGATCCGCACCGCGATCATGTCCCTGTCGACGCTCTCGCCAAGCCGCACGCCGGCGTCGAAGCGCTCCTCCACGATGTTGCGCATGCCGTTGTCGCTGTAGAGCTCGACGCGCAAGTCGGGATAGTCGCAGAGCATCGGCTCGAGCTTCGGCCAGACCGTCGTCTGCAGCGCATGGTCGGACAGCGTGATGCGTACCGTGCCAGCGGGCTTGTCTCGGAAGGCGACCAGACCCGCGAGATCCGCCTCGATTTCCTCGAAGCGTGGGGCGAGCGACTGGTAGAGCCGCTCGCCGGCTTCCGTCGGCGCCACGCTTCGCGTCGTGCGCGTAAGCAGGCGAACGCCGAGGCGGGCTTCCAGCTGCTTGATGGTGTGGCTGAGCGTCGACTGTGACGTGCCGAGTTCCGCCGCCGCCCTGGTGAAGCTGCGCTCCCGGGCGACAGCCAGGAACCACAGCAAATCTTTCATGTCGCCGCGCTGCATGGAGAACCTCCTGATCGATTTATATCACAGGTCGATAAGTCCATACGGATTATCTGCTCTAATCGAATTGGTTGCACTGCAATATCTTCCGGGCAGGTCGCGGCGGCCGTGGCCGATTCCGGCGCCCCGCTTGCAAGGATGCCCCCGAATGGAAACCACTTACGACACAAGGCTTGTCGAAGACCGCGCCATGCGGGGCGCGGTGCTCTCGATGGCGCTTTGCGTTTCGGTGCTCATCGCCTCGGAGTTCATGCCGGTCAGCCTGCTGTCGCCGATCGCGACCGATCTCGGTATCACCGAGGGTCGGGCGGGCCAGGCGATCTCGATTTCGGGCATTTTCGCTGTCGTGACCAGCCTGCTGGTCGCCGGCCTGACGCGCCGCATCGATCGCAGGCTGGTAGTCACCGGCTTCACTGTGCTTCTCATCGCGTCCGGGCTTGCCGTCACCTTCGCCCCCAACTACGCGTTCCTAATGGCCGGCCGCGCGCTGCTCGGCATGGCGATCGGCGGCTTCTGGTCGATGTCGACCGCGATCGTCATGCGCCTCGTCCCCGAGGAGCAGGTCCCTAAGGGCCTCGCCATGCTGAACGCCGGCAACGCCGTCGCGGCCACCATTGCCGCGCCGCTGGGCAGCCTGCTTGGGGCCTATGCCGGTTGGCGCGGCGCGTTCTTCCTGGTCGTGCCGCTCGGGTTCCTGGCGCTCGTCTGGCAGTGGCTCAGCCTGCCACCGCTCCCGCCGCGCCGGCGAAAGCGGCCGGGCAACAGCCTAGCTCTTCTCGGCCGTCCTCCGGTCGCCATCGGCATGGCATCGGTCATGATGCTGTTCATGGGCCAGTTCGCGCTCTTCACCTATCTGCGTCCCTTCCTCGAAAGGGTCACCCAGGTCGACGTCGCGACGCTTTCGGCGATCCTGCTGGTCATGGGGCTCGCGGGCGTCGGCGGCACCTGGTGCATCGGCCGGCTGCTGCGCGCGCGTCTGTTCAGCATCCTGATCGTCATTCCGCTGGTCATGGCCGTGCTTGCGCTCGCGCTCATCGCCCTCGGCGCAATACCCCTTCCCACGGCCCTGCTGCTTTTCGTCTGGGGTTTCTTCGGCACGGCCGCGCCCGTCGGCTGGGGCACCTGGCTCAGCCGCACGCTGCCTGAAGACGCTGAGGCCGGCGGCGGGTTGCAGGTGGCCGTCATCCAGCTTGCCATTACCGGCGGCGCCGCGATGGGCGGCACGCTTTTCGACACGGTCGGCTGGTGGGGAGCCTTTGCCTTCGGCGCGGCGCTGCTTTGCGGATCGGCGCTCGCCGCGTTCGCCGCATCGCGCATGGGCGGGAGGGCCGTGCCATGACGACCGGCCATCCCAGGCTCAGTCGCCGCGCATTGCTCGGCGCCGCGTTCGCATCAACGCTCCTGCCGCGGCGCGCCCGCAGCCAGCAGGGCAGGGGCCCGGCCAGCCAGGAACCCGCCGACATGAAGACCAGAATGACATTCGATGGCCGAACCATGACGGCCACGCTCTACGACAATCCTTCGGCACGCGATTTCTTTTCCATGCTGCCGCTCGATCTCACGATCGACGACTACGCGCATAACGAGAAGATCGCCTATCTGCCGCGCAAGCTGACCGAAGAGGGCAGCGGCCCGTTCGGCAACGAGCAGCCCTATGACCTCTGCTACTTCGTGCCCTGGGCAATCTGGCGATGTTCTACGCCGACTACCGCCATCCCGGGCTGATCAGGCTCGGCCGCTTCGACGGGGGGCGAAGAGGCCCTGCACATACGCGGCGAGTTCCCGCTGCGCATCGAACGCATGTGAGAACGCAAAGGAGATCACCATGGACATTCTTCGCGCTGGCACGAGGCCGTCCGGCAAGGGGCCTTCCGACTGGTTCACCGGCACGGTCCGGATCGATCCGCTCTTCAATCCCTTCGATGCCGCGCGGGTGCAGGGCGCGCAGGTCACCTTCGAACCCAGCGCCCGCACCGCCTGGCATACGCATCCGCTGGGGCAGACGCTGATCGTCGTCTCCGGCCGTGGCCGCGTGCAGCGCGAGGGCGGGCCGCTCGAGGAGATCCGCCCCGGCGACGTCGTCTGGTTCGCGCCCGGCGAGAAGCATTGGCACGGCGCGTCGCCCGAGACGGCCATGACCCA
This sequence comes from Mesorhizobium sp. M1A.T.Ca.IN.004.03.1.1, assembly GCF_003997555.1. NCBI lineage: Bacteria > Pseudomonadati > Pseudomonadota > Alphaproteobacteria > Hyphomicrobiales > Phyllobacteriaceae > Mesorhizobium > Mesorhizobium sp. M1A.T.Ca.IN.004.03.1.1. Next base: position 124,886 of record NZ_RZTV01000003.1, read on the forward strand.
CATTGCCCTCCAGGAGGTCAAGGACGGCAAGGTCGTGGACTGGCTGGAACATGTCAGCGACGCCGACTACGGCGCCTGATCACCGATCGAACGAAAAGGAAAGCAAAATGCTCGCAACCGTTCTTCATAAGCCCGGCGATATCCGCTGCGAGGAAATCGAGGACCCGAAGATCCTTCGCCCGACGGACGCCATCATCAAGCTCTCGGCGAGCTGCATCTGCGGCTCGGACCTGTGGCCGTATCGCGGGCTGCAGCCGATCGATCGCCCGATGCATATGGGCCACGAATATTGCGGCATCGTCGTCGAAGTCGGCGCGGAGGTGCGCAACGTGCGCCCCGGCCAGTTCGTCGTCGGCTCCTTCTGCCTCTCCGACAACACCTGCCCGCATTGCCGCTTCGGTTTCCAGTCCTCCTGCGTGCAACGCGAGTTCATGTCGGGCGCGCAGGCGCCTTATGCCCGCGTGCCGCTGGCCGACGGCACCCTGGTGGCGACTTCCGAGGTTCCGCCGGCCGACCTTGTGCCTGACTTGTTGGCCGTCTCGGATGTGCTCGGCACCGGCTGGTATGCGGCGGATGCGGCCGAGGTGCGCCAAGGATCGACGGTTGTCGTCGTCGGCGACGGCGCCGTCGGCCTGATGGGCGTGCTCGCGGCGAGCGAGATGGGCGCGCAGCGCATCATCGCCATGAGCCGGCACGAGAGCCGCCAGAAACTCGCGCGCGAGTTCGGCGCGACTGACATCGTGGCCGAGCGCAGCGAGGAAGGCATCGCCCGCATCAAGGAACTGACCGCGGGCGTCGGCGCGGACTCGGTGCTGGAATGCGTCGGTACGGCCGAATCCTTCGACCAGGCGCTGGCCTGCTCGCGCCCCGGGGGCACCATCGGCTATGTCGGCGTGCCGCATGGCGTGAGCTTCGACGGCCAGAAACTGTTCTTCGGCCAGAAGCGCATGCTCGGCGGCCCGGCGCCGGTGCGCCGCTTCCTGCCCGACCTGATGGAGCGCGTGCTCAAGGGCAGGATCAAGCCCGGCAAGGTCTTCGACCTCAAGCTGCCGCTGACTGAGGTCGCCGAGGGCTACCGCGCCATGGACGAGCGGCGCGCCATCAAGGTCATGCTCGAGGTCTAGGCGCCGGCGATGGTCGCGACGGACACAGCAGCCGACGAAAGCCGGACGATGGCGAAATTGCTGCCCGTCATGGCGGCGGTCTTTGCCGGCTTCCTGCTCATCGGCCTGGCGCTGCCCGTCCTGCCGCTGCATCTGCATGACAGGCTCGGCTTCGGCCCGTTCGCCGTCGGGCTGGTGACGGGCAGCCAGTTCGTCGCCTCGCTGCTGTCGCGCATTGGTGCCGGAAACTATGCTGATCTGCGTGGCGGCAAGCGCGCCGTCGTGGTCGGCCTTGTCGCCGCCGCGCTGGCCGGGCTTATCTATCTCGGCTCGCTGGCCTTGCTCGCTCAGCCGACCGCGTCCGCGACGGTGCTCTTCGTCGGTAGGGCGGTGCTGGGCGCGGCCGAGAGCTTCATCATCACCGGCGGCGTCGCCTGGGGCCTGGCGCTTGCCGGCGGACAGAACTCCGGCAAGGTCATCGCCTGGATCGGCATGGCAATGTTCGCGGCGCTGGCGCTCGGCGCGCCGATCGGGTCGGCGCTCCATGAAGCCGGGGGCTTCGCCGCGATCGCTCTCGCCACAATGGTCCTGCCCCTTGCAACACTGCTCGCCACTCTACCGATGCGCGGCGTCAAGGCCGCCGGCAGCGCCGCGCGGCAGTCCTGGACGAGCGTCGCGCAAGCGGTCTGGCTTCCGGGCGTGGGAGCGGCCCTCAGCAGCCTCGGCTATGGCGCGATCCTGTCCTTCGCAGCGCTGCTCTTTGCCGAGCGCGGCTGGCATCCGGTGTGGCTTCCCTTCACCGCCTATGCGGCATCGCTGATCGCGGCAAGGCTGTGCTTCGGCCACCTGCCGGACAGGCTCGGCGGCGCCCGCGTCGCCGCCATCTTCGTGGTGGTCGAGGCGGCGGGCCTTCTATCGATCTGGCTGGCACCGGGGCCGCTCGTCGCGGCCATCGGAGCGGGCCTGACCGGGCTCGGCTACTCGCTGGTCTATCCCGGCCTCGGCGCCGAGGCGGTCGCCCATCTCCCCGCAAGCAGCCGCGGCCTTGCCATGGGGCTCTACACCGTCTTTCTCGACGTGGCGCTCGGCTTCGGCAGCCCGGCGCTCGGCCTGATCGCCGCGTCCGCCGGGCTGCGGTTCGTCTTCCTCGCCGCCGCCGCGACGACACTTCCGGCTTTGGCCATCGCGCTCTTGCTTCGCCGCAGGTCAGCCCGGGCAAGGATGTAACGGAAAGCGCGCCGCCGCTAAGCCGTCTCTGCAGGTCGTCAGATCGGCTCTTCGGTCAGCCTCAGTGCCGGGGCACTTCGGCCCACAACCGGGCGGCAAAGCCGCGCTTGTCGAGCACCCAGGTCTCGCCGGTCACCACCGCCTTGCCGTCCAGACATTTGTAGGAATAGACCGCGTCGTGACCGGTCGCGAAGGCTGGCACGACGTCGGCATTCGGGTTGGTCCTGCAGAATTCGTCCGCGCCGGGATTGTCGCGCGCGGCGTTCATTTTCGCGCAGGGCAGGTTTGCCCCGACGAAGCAGGCCAGCACCTTGCCGTTCATGCAGCGGTAGTTGGCCTGCGCCTGCAGTTCCGATTCCGCCGGCGCGCCCTTGGCGTCCGGAAAGAGCTTCCTGAACGCCTTGACCGTGCCGCCGTAGAGCTCGTGCGAGTAGGCGCGGATCGTATCGTCGTTCTTCACCTGGCGGCACAGTCGATGGAGATTTTGGCCCTTCGCCGCGCTGCCTGAAGCGAGGACCGGGAAGGCGGATGCCGCAAGCAGCACCGAACCGAAAACGCCGATGGTCGAAAGGCAAAATGCACGCATTTTGAACTCCTCGGGAAGGGCGCGCGGCCATTGGGGGCGTGAGGCATGGGATGCCGGCAACCTCCCGCAGCTTGACCGCTGCGATGCCGGGAAGCAATGGGGGTCGCTCGTGCCGCGAGCGGGCGTCGCCAACCTCTGGAACCAAGGCTGTCCCCACGGGTTGAGTTCGGTCGGCCGAGATCGCAAGGCGTTGCAAGCGGCACTTATGGAGTACCCGGCTTTGAGCATTGTCGAGAGCATCAAGAAAGCAGCCGAGAAGCTGACCGGGATCGCAAGACCGGCCACGTCCAGGCTCGCGGATCTGGTTAGGCAGAGGAAAGCCAATGCCTTCCGCCTCAAGGACGACGGCCTTGTTCCGAACCATCCGTCGTGGCCGCTGATCGTTTACCGCGGCGCCGTGACGTTGCCGGACGATCTCGATCCGGCAGCCGTCTTCGAGGAGCTATTCAAGGCGAATGGCTGGAGCGACAGCTGGCGCAACGGCATCTACGACTATGTCCACTACCACTCGCGCATCCATGAGGTGCTGGGCATTGCGCGCGGCACGGCCAAGGTGCGCTTCGGCGGCGACAAGGGCCGCGCGCTCACGGTCAAGGCCGGCGACGTCGCGGTCCTGCCGGCCGGCACCGGTCACCAGCGGCTCTCGGCTTCCGCCGATTTCCTCGTCGTCGGCGCCTATCCGCCCTCCGGCACCTATGACGAATGCACCAAGCCGGAGCAGCACGCGGAAGCGCTACGCATGATCCCGAAGGTGAGCCGGCCGCGCAAGGACCCGGTCTATGGCCGCGACGGACCATTGCTGAAGGCGTGGGGCGAACGCTGAATGCAAGCATCTCGCAATCAAGCGAGGCCATCCCCACCTGCGCCTTCAACAAGAAACAGCGGCCGCCGATTTGCAGGAGTAGCGGCGCGCTTTCGCCTACGGATATTGCGTCTTCGTCGGCGCGTAGGTTGCCGGATCGAAATCCAGCTCCTTGGGCAACGGCTGGCTGGAGCATTGCAGGTGCACCTGGCGGGCAAGAAGCCGTCGCTGTTGCTGCTCATGCTCCTTCACGGCTGCCACCATCCCCATGCTGTACGGGCCGAGCAGCACGCCAAAACCCCAGCCGGGGTGCTCCTTTTCGCGCGCGTCGTAGTCCGAGGCCGCAATGCGGGCCTGCTGGCAGTCCGGCGAGGCCCATTTCGGGTCCTGCTGCGACAGCTTCGCTCCGTAGTCGACCGGAGAGGTCACGCATCCAGCCAGCGCCGCGCTGAGCGCGAGGATCATTGCGATTCGCATCCGCAAGCCTTTCCTAATGTGCGGGCGAGAAAACACACACGGAGGCTTCGGGCAAGCATCCGTCGACGGGAACCAAAATCGCTTTCGAGCTGCAACCGGCCTGCGGGACGCGCGTTGTCGAAGCAGCTTACCTCATGGAGCCCACACCAATGCCCGCCAAGCGTTTCTCTCAGCCCGTCGCAATCTTCGTCGGGCTCGGCTTTCCGCGCGAGATAAACACCGTCTTTGAGGCCTATCAGTTTCTCGACGAATGGACGGGCAGCCGCAGCCCGACCTACGCAACGACCCTCGCGCTGTGCCGGGCGGCGGTCGCGGGTGAACAGGATGCCGAAGCCGCACGCGTCGCCTTCGAAGCGTTCGCGAGGTCGCGCGGCATTCTCGCTGCCGAAGCAATGGAACTGGCCGCGGCGCGTGCCGCGCAGGAATGGATGGCGGCGTGATCGATCGCTATCGATCTGTCAAAACTTCCGGCTGACATAAGGCGATCCGCCGAGGCCGAACCGCCACTGCGCCTCCACGCCCTTCGTGATGCCGATCCTGCGTCCGCTCAAAATAGCGGCCGCGTTGGTTTCCGAGGCGGAAAACTCGAAGGGCGGGGCGATGAGCGACAGGCCGTTATGCGAGCCGTCGACGCCCAGCGCCTGGCAGAGCTTGCCCGGGCCGGAGCAGAGCAGCCTGTCATCGTCGGTTCCCCGCCTGTCGCGCATGGCGGCGATGCCGGATTGCGGCTGGATCGCGCGGATCAGCACGGCGCTGCCCGGCAGGCACACCGCATTCAGGCACCAATGCAAGCCGTAGGAGCGATAGACATAGGCCGTGCCGGGGGCGCCATACATCGGCGCGTTGCGCGGCGTGCGGCCGCGATAGCTGTGCGAGGCCGGATCGTCGGGGCGATAGGCCTCGGTCTCGACAATGATGCCGCCGACGCCAGCGAGGCCGAGCCGCGCGCCGATCAAGGCGCGCGCCACCGTGACGGCTTCGCGCGCGAAGAAATTGTGGTGCTGGGCGTGAGTGCTAGGCGGCATGGCGGTCAACGCTCGTCAGATAGGCCATAATCATCCTGCGGCACTGGCCCATCGCGCGTTCGCCGGCGACGCTGACCGGGTGCCGTTCGATGGCGCGGTGGACCACGTTCTCCAGGAGCGTCTCGATGAGCGCCGCCGCATCGCCCAGATCGAGTCGGGCGCGCTCTCGCGCCGGTGCCGCGCCAGCTGGTTTTTGATGATCCGGTCGCCGACCTCGCGGACCTTTTCCGCGCGATAGCGCCGCGCCAGCGAAGAACCCCAAGCGGGTTCCGCGCGGCTATTGCCTGCGCTGCCGTGCCGGGATTCAAATCCTCGGACCTGCCGAACGATCGACGGCCCTGCTCGCGACGGCAAACACAATCCGCGCCAAGGCAATCCCAATGAGCCCGGCCGCCGCTTTCACGAGCGCATCCTGGAGCCGGGCATGCCGGCCGGGATCGACCGCCTGCAGCAATTCCAATAGGCCGGCCGCGGCGCAGACAAACAGCATTGCGTGCATCAGGCGGGCGCGGAATCCGAAGGCCAAGGCAAGGCCGAACAGGGCATAGGCCAGTGCGCGTTCCATGTTCGCCTCACCGAGATGCGGGCGCATTTGGACGGGTGAGAGGGTGGCAAACGTGATGGCCGCCAGCAGCACGAGGGCGGTAAGACGGGAGATCGAGGTCATTCCCCGCTCATACAAGCGGCAAGCCGGCATAACAATACAGGGCGCTACGCGGCACACGCAAACCGCCAGCGAAAGCTGTCCGGCCGGCCCTGCGCACCGTCTCAGTTCAGCGTTTCATGGAAAAGGTGAACTGCCCTGTCTCTCTGGTCCGACGCAATTCCGGCCGGAGAATGCGCCTCCTTTCCAGCCCGCTCACCCCAGCAGATTGCGCGCCGCGCGCATGAAGATCTTCGAACCGATCGGGATCAGGTCGTCCGGGAAATCGTAGTCGGGATTGTGCAGCGCCGGGTAGCGCTCGCCGGCTCCGAGGAAGAACATCGCCGACTTGGCGCTGTGGCCGAAGATGCCGAAATCCTCCGAGGCGCGCATCGGCAAGGCTTCCTCGCCGCGCGACACGCCTTCCTCGTCCAGCGCGCGCTCGAGATGCTCCACCGCGTCCGGCGCGTTGACGCTGGCCACGAAAATCTCGTGGTAGTTGTGGCGGACGGAAAGGCCGTGTTGGGCGGCGATTCTTGCCGCCAGCGCTTCCGCCGCTGCAACCAACTCCGCCATGCGCTCGTCGCGGCGGGTGCGCAGCGTCGCCCACACCTCGGCGTAGCCGGGCGCAATGCCGAACACCGCTTCGCCCATCGAGCAATGGGTGACCGTGACCATAGCGAAATCGTCGTCGGCGAAAGTGCGGCGCCCGAGCGCCGGCAATTGAGGCATCAGCTCACTGACCGCCAGCATCGGCGAGCTGCCGGTTTCGGGCATGGAGGAATGCGCGGTCTTGCCTTCGAGCACGATCCGCATGCCGCGCGAGGCGCAATTCACCACGCCGGGTTTGAGCCGCACTTCGCCGAACGGCACGCCCGGCAGATTGTGCAGCGAGAAGGCGAAGTCAGGCTGGATCTCGGAAAAGCGCGGATCGGCAACGACGCCGGCCGCGCCATTGCCGGTCTCTTCCGCCGGCTGGAACATCAGCACCACGCGGCCGCGCGCCGGCCTCTGGCGCCCGAACTGGCGGCCGAGCGCAGCCAGGATCGCTGTGTGCCCGTCATGGCCGCACATATGCGACTTGCCCGGCACCTGCGAGGCATGCGCGACGCCCGAAAGCTCGTGGATCGGCAGCGCGTCGAGCTCGGAGCGAAACAGCACCGTCGGCCCGGCTTGCCCGCTGTCATAGACCGCCGCCACGCCATGGCCGCCGAGCCCGGTCAGCACCTTGTCGGGCCCGGTATCGGCGAGGAAGTCGACGACCTCCTTCGCCGTCTTCTCCTCTTCGTTGGAGATTTCCGGCTGCCGATGCAGCTTGCGCCGCCATTCCGTCAGCTCGACCAGGTCTCGGTTGGTCAGGGTCACGTTCGTCTCCGCGTGGTTTGCAGCTCACACAAACACAATAGGGTTCTGCTCGCGCCGTGCCATGCCGATCAATTCAAATAGTCCATGGGTGAATTCGCTGACGCAGCTTGACACATCCAGCGACTATCCCAACGATTTCCGTTGCCAAAGCTCAAAGCGCTACTAGTCGCGGCGCGCTTGGTCGGGGCGTAGAAATGAGCGGTGCGGGCGAAAACCTCGATCTAAAGGAAATCAACGCAATTCGCGCCTTGCTGGCGTCGAAGCCGCGGCCGGTGGGCTGGGACGAACGCCGGGCGCGACTCGACGAGGTCGGCTCGTCCTCGCCGGTCGCGGCCGATATCCGATGCGAGGCGGTGACCTTCAACGACCTCGCGTCCGAGTGGTCCTTGGCGCCCGGGTCCGACACGGACAAGGTGCTGCTCTTCTTCCATGGTGGCGGTTACTGCTCCGGCTCGATCAAAAGCCATCGTCGAATGGTGACAGAGGCCGGCCGGGCAATGAGAATGCGCACGCTTGCGGTCGGCTATCGGCGCGCGCCGGAACATCCCTTTCCCGCGCAGCACGAAGACGCGCTCGCGGCGTGGCGCTTCCTCGCCGAGCAAGGAATCGCGCCGGATCGCATCGTTGTCGGCGGAGACAGTGCCGGCGGCAATCTCAGCCTGTCACTGGTCGGCCGGTTGCGCGCGGCGGGCGAGCGGTTGCCCGGCTGCCTTTGGCTGGTCTCGCCCTGGACGGATCTTTCGATGTCCGGCACGACATTGTCAGCCAAGGACGGGATCGACCCCATCATCCACCGGGCCTATCTGGAGGAATTGGCGGGCGCCTATGTTCCGCATGATGTGGACCGGCGCGATCCGCTGATCTCGCCCTTGTTTGCCGATCTGACCGGATTTCCTCCAATGCTGATCCAGGTCGGTTCCGCCGAGACGCTGCTGTCGGACGCGACGCGGCTCGCCGAGGCCGCCGGCATGGCGGACGTCGAGGCACGCCTCGAAATCTGGCCGCATATGATCCATGCGTGGCCGGTCTGGAATGCGCAATTGAGCGCCGGGCGGCGCGCGCTTCTGAGCGCGGGCAGGTTTGCCCGCGAATTTGTGTAACCACCGGCGGCCAGGCAGGATTGGCATGTTCCCGACCTGACCGCTTTGATGCCGCGCCTGGCAGCTCGATGTCCCGCCCACTCGCGCCCTGCATTTCGACCATTCAGGTAGAGCTTTGGTTCGCGTGTGAGTTCGCCGAGCCCGGCTCGTCGACGCGAAGTTGTCGGCCGCGAGCCGCTAAGCCTTGAAGCTGAACAACCGGAAAAGGTTCGAAGGACTCCTGTAGTGCTCACGCACCTCGCGGAAGCCGGCCCGCCGGCCAAGATTCCGCCAGGAAGACGCCGTCTCAGGGTAATCCATGCTATGCACGTGGGTGGCGAGCAGCAGCCATTCGAGGCTGCTGAGCGCTGAAAAATCTTTGCGCTGCCGTTCCCATCGTCTCATCCAGCCGGCCCGGCTCTCCCACATTTTGCATGTGTTCTCGTAGACCAGAAGCGTCCCGGATGGGCCGACAAGGCGCCGCAGCTGGTGCATGACCTCGAGTTTCTTGTCGAAGCGTAAATGGTGCAAGGACAGGCCGATCCAGGCGAAATCGACAGGCTCCTCCGACGCGGTCAGCCACTCTACGAAATCCCCGCGCCGCAGTTCGGCGGCGCATGACAGACCGGCGACATTGGCGGTTGCCTCATCGAGCGCTGTCCGCGACAGGTCGATGCCGACATAGCGACCGACGGGCAAGCCCTCCAAGGCAGCCGCACTGAACGAGGCGTCTCCGCATGCAAGGTCCAGGAAAGAGAAACCAGGGCGTTGGTTTTGCAGCAACTGGCGAAGCACCGCATAAGCTTCACGGTGAAACAGGTAGTTGTTGTCCAGAACCTTGCGGTAGATGCCCCACATTTCTTGGAACAGGGCAGAGGGGGGCACGGCAACTTCGATCTTGGTGGCGGCGGTCATGGGATCGCTCCTCTCGGTCAGGAGCAATCAAGGTGAAATGCGGGCCGCTAAATGTAGCGAACCGAGGTGCTAAAACTTCCGAAAACTTCCAAAAAACGCCTCATTGCATTAGCGTGAGCTGATGGAGGAGCGGCGCTACAGTTTTGGTCCTTTCTTGCTCGATGCGGGAGCGGGAATGCTTTACCGACGCGGAGTGCCGATTTCGGTAGGCTACCGGGCCATGCTGCTTCTGGAGCGCCTGCTGCGCTCGGCCGGAGTCGTGGTCGGTAAGGACGAACTGCTCGATGCAGCCTGGAACGGACTGGCGGTCGAGGAGGGCAACCTGTCGGTGCAGATCGCCGCCTTGCGCAAGGTCCTGGGCGAGGGACCCGACGCCTCGCATTCGATCCTGTCGGTCGCGCGCGTGGGCTACCGGCTGACCGGCGAGGTGCGGCTTGACGCAAGCGATACGCGAAACGGTGCAGCCGAATCGGACGAAGGGCCGTCCATCGCGGTGACCCGTTTTCGCCTGATCGGCGACGATCCCGAAAAGTCCTACTTTGCCGACGGCCTGTCGGAGGACATCATAACCGGCCTGTCGCGGTTGCGAGGTCTGCATGTGCGTGACCGGAGTTCTTCCTTTGCCTATGACCCGCAGCACATCGAGCTCGATCGCCTGCGCCGCGAGTTGAAAGTCCGCTACGTCCTGCAGGGCAGCGTGCGCCAGTCCGGGCAGGCCCTGAGGATCACGGCGACGCTGAGCGATGCCAGCGCGGGTACGCAGGTGTGGGCGGAACGCTTCGATGTCGAGAGCGGCGATTTCCTGGCGTTGCAAGACCAGATCACCCACAAGGTTATGGCTTCGATCGAGCCCCAGCTTTACGAAGCCGAGCGTCTGCGCCTGCATAGCCGTCCCGCCGAGAGGCTCGACGCCTGGGGCTTTGTGATGAAGGCCATGCCGCATGTATGGACGTGGGGATCCGAGAAAGACCTCGACATGGCCGAGGGTCTGCTCGTCAAGGCGCTTGAGATCGATCCCGACTATGCCCGCGCCAACAGCCTTCTTGCCTGGACGACCGGCGCGCGGGCAGCGCTTGGCCTGACGCCGAAACCCCGTGAGCTGTTGGCCTCCGCCTTGACGAGGGCACAAGCGGCGGTCGTGCGCGATCAGGACGATCCCTGGGCGCATCTTTCGGCCGGCTATGTTCACATGGTGTCGCGAAATTTTCGCTCGGCGGTAGACGAATTGCTGGAGGCGATCGAACGCAATCCTGGGCTCTCGCTCGCGCACTGCATTCTGGGTTCCACCTATGGCTATGGCGACATGGCGGAGGATGGCTTGCATCACCTGGCGATTGCCGCGCGGCTCAGCCCGCGGGATTTCATTCAGGCGGCGATCTTTTCCACCATGGGTATCTGCCACTTCACCGCGGGACGGTTCGATGTGGCGGCCGATCTGGAGCGCCGGGCCGTTCAGCTTCGGCCGGCTTTCGGCACCGCTTGGCGGACTTATGCGGCGACGGCTGCCCTTGCCGGCGATGTCGCCACCGCCGCCGCGGCCTTGAAGGAGGCCCTGCGGCTACAGCCGAACCTCTCGGTGGCCTGGGTCGACGAGCACCACCCCATCGTCAGGCCCGAAAAGCGCGCTCTCTACATCAGCGGACTTCGCATGGCGGGGTTGGCCTAGCTTTGGCTTCAATTGGGTCTTGGTGGTCACGTCGCAGGCCTCGCCTGGCCGATTGCGCACTGCGCCAACAAAGCCATACGATCGAACCATGCCGCACTATCCAGACGCAATGCCCCTGTCGAAGACCCTGTTCGAACGTGCCAGGAAGGTGATGCCGGGCGGGAACACGCGCACCACGGTCTTTGTCGATCCGTTTCCGATCTATGCCTCGCGAGGCGAGGGGTGCAGGGTCTGGGATGTGGACGGCAACGTCTATTACGACTGCATCAACAATTTCACCTCGATGATCCATGGCTACACGCAACCGGATGTGGCCGCCGCGGTGATCGACCAGCTGCCGTTCGGCACGGCCTTCGGTGCGCCGACGGTCAGCGAGATCGAGCTTGCCGAGCTGCTGGTCGAGCGCTTGCCCTCGGTCGACCGGATCCGCTTCGCCAACTCCGGGACCGAGGGGGTGATGATGGCCATCAAGGCCGCGCGCGCCTTCACCGGGCGGCCCAAAATCGTCAAGATCGAGGGCGCCTATCACGGCTCCTACGACTTCGCCGAAGTCAGCCTCGACAGCACTCCCGCCAATTGGGGAGACATGCCGAATTCCACGCCCTATGCGAGGGGCACGCCGCGCGGGGTGCTGGACGATGTGATCGCCGTGCCGTTCAACGACAGCGAAGCGCTGCGCGCGGTCTTCGCCGCTGAGCGCGATACCATCGCCGGCGTGCTGATCGATCCCATGCCGAACCGCGCCGGCCTCATTCCGGCGCGGCAGGATTACCTGCACGCCATGGTCGAGATCGCCCATGCGGCGGGTGCCCTGGTCATCTTCGACGAGGTGATTTCCTTCCGCCTCGGCTATTCGGGCGCGCAGGGGCTGTGGGGCATCGAGCCCGACCTGACGGCGCTGGGCAAGATCATCGGCGGAGGCTTTCCCGTGGGTGCCGTCGGCGGCCGGGCCGACATCATGGCGGTGTTCGATCCGACCCAGGGCAAGCCCGCTTTGCCGCATGGCGGCACCTTCACCGCCAATCCGGTGACGATGCGCGCCGGGCTGGCCGCGATGCGGGCGCTGACCAGGGAAAGCTTTGCCCACCTCGATCGCCTCGGCGCTTTGTTGCGCGACGGCATCGCCGCCTCATTGGGCAAGCATGGTCTTGCCGGCCAATGCGTCGGCCTGGGCTCGCTCTTCAAGGTCCATTTCACGTCGCATCCCGTCACGGATTACCGCTCCGTCTATCCCGGCCAGGCCGAACGCAGGAAGCTCGATGCCTTCCACAAGGGCTTGCTTGGCCGCGGCGTCTTGTCGGCCAGCTATGGCCTGTTCGCGCTGTCGACACCGATGACCGAGGCGGACGCCCGCGCCATTCTGCAGGCGATCGACGAGACCCTGGGCGAGATCGCTCGCCAGTCCTGAGACAGGCCGACAGGAGGATCACGGATGACAGCTTCTCCTCATGTGGTGGTGATCGGCGCCGGCACGTTGGGTTTGTGCTCGGCGCTCCACCTTGTCGAACAGGGCGCGCGCGTGACCGTGCTTGAAGGCCAGTCGATCGCCTCCGGATCGAGCGGCAGGTCGGTCGGCGTGGTCGGGTCGCAATTCACCGATCCGTTCGAGATCATGCTTCGCGTTCATGCGCTGCGCCGCTTCCGCCAATGGGAGAGCCAGGGGCTTGGCTTCAACCATATCGGCTACCTGCGGCTGGCGCGCACGCAGAAGCAGATGGAGCTGTTTGCAAAGTCGGTGGAAATTCAGGAAGCGGCCGGCCTGCGCTCGCGACTCTATCGTGCGAACGAACTCGCGGAACTCGTGCCGCACATCAATCCGGAGGGGCTGGAGGGTGGGTTGTTCGGGCCCGACAATGGCTTTCTCGACCCTCACGAGATGTGCACTTTCCTGGCGCAGGCGGTCCGCACCCAGGGCGGCGAAATCCACCAGTATCGCAAGCTGCTCGGGGTAAGGCGGCGAGCGCGCGGCTACACGCTGGAGACCAGCGGCGATCCGATCGATTGCGATGTCGTGGTCAATGCGGCAGGAGCCTGGGCGCCTCAGGTCGCCGAACTCTTCGGCCAGCGCCTGCACATTTGGCCCGAGCGTCACGAGGCGGTCGTCATCCATCTCGACGAGCCGCTCGGCTACACGATGCCGATGGTCATGGATCTGGTGAACGGCGAAGGCAGCGGCCTCAATTTCCGCCATGAGAAAAGCACCGAACTGATCGCCGAGATCCACAAGGTGGACTCGCTCGCGCCGGAGGACCCCGACAATTACAACGACCAGTGCGACGAACGATCGAAGGTCAGACTGGCGGAGCTTCTCCTCGAGCGGCTGCCGGACCTGCCGGGCGCGCGGCTTGGCCGGGGCTGGGCCGGCCTTTACCCGGTGACCGCCGACCATCGCCCCTTCGTCGGCCCGATCGATGCTTCCGAGCCGACATTGGTGACCGCCGCCGGCGCCGGCGGCTACGGCATCCAGCTGGCCCCGGTGATCGGGCAGATCGCGGCCGACTGGGTTCTTCACGGCGCCCCGGTTTCCGCGCCCGGCACCGAGAGCCTGCTGCCGTCGGCAGCGCGAAACATTGCTCTTAGGTGATTGAGCGATGGAGCTTGGCGGGATGTCGAAGTCCGTGTCACGCGCCTAGGAGCGCGCCGGCATTCTGCAGGCTCGAAACACTTCTTGGGCCGTCGGCGCTTCGCGCGGAACCATCGGATCGAGAGCAGGTTGGTTGTGCATCTCAGTTTGAGAGACAGTCACAGCTCAAGGGAGAACCCGATGAAACTTCCGTACAGAACCACAGCCGCCGCTGCTGCCTTGCTTTTCATGAGCTTCCCGGTCCTTGCCCAGACAAGTGCTGCGCCGGAGCCCACGCCCATTCCGCAGAAGCCCGGACCGACCGCGACACCGGAAACCAACGCCCAACCCGCAGGTCCGACGCGCGAGGTGATCCGCCAGATGATCGACGACGCGCTCCAGGAGAAGCTGCAGGAAGATCGTTCGGCTGAACAGGGACCCCGGCATGGCGGACGTTGGCACCGCGAAGACAGACAAGCGCGGCGCGACGGCGACAGAATGGCTGGCAGACCTGATCGGATGGGACCGCGCATGATGCACCGCGCCCGTATGCAGGTCATGTTCGCGATAGTGGATGCCGACGGCGACGGCGCACTGTCGCAGGGCGAAGTTCAGGATATCGTCGGCAGGATCTTCAACGCCGCCGACGAGGATGGCGACGGCAGCCTCGACCTGGACGAGCTGCAGTCGTTCATGCATGGCTCCGGTGGCGGGCGCATGCGGTAGCGGCTCCGAAGCACATCCAGCCAGAGCGAGGCATCTTGGCCGCCGCTGTCCATGGAAGCGCATATATGTGACGGCCCGGGATTGAGATATATTGCCGCCATCCTTGGGCGCTGACGTTGTTTGAACGGGGGCATGACATGCAGGCGGTGCCGATAGCTCATCCGGCGGAACAGTCCGCCGCCGCCTCGATACCTTCGCTCTCCGGCTATCCGGCCGCGGTGCTGTGCTGGCTGCTGTCGGCCGGCGTCTATATCGCGGCAAAATGGGTGGCGCCGGAAATGCCGCCCTGGGGACTCTGCTTCTGGCGGCTTGCGCTCGCCTGCGCCATCCTGCTGCCGATCGTGCATCGCCATCACGGCGCGATGATCGCGCTTCTCAAATCCCGGCCGCTCGAGATCGCCGCCGTCGGAGCGATCGGCCTGACGCTCTGCCAGGGCATGATCTACCGCGGCCTCGCCGACACCGACGCGACCACGGCCGGCATCATCATGGCGCTGTCTCCGGTCATGACGATGGTGCTCGCGCGTTTCGTGCTCGGCGAGCCGCTCGGGCTTTGGCAGGCGCTCGGCGCGGTGGTTGCGCTCGCCGGCATGCTGGTGATCGTCGCGCATGGCGACCTGGCGGCGCTGCTTCAGCTACAGTTCAACCTGGGCGAATTGTGGATCGTCGGCAGCGCGTTCTGCTGGGCGCTCTACACCGTGCTGGTGCGCCGGTCCAAATTCGGCATCGAGCTGTTGCCGCTGGTGGTGCTCCTGCTCGGCGCCGGCGCGCTCGTCGCCCTGCCTTTCCATCTGTGGGAACTGGTCAACGACGAACGCTCCGCCTTGAACGCCCATGGCTGGCTCGCGCTCGCCTATCTGGCGGGCCCGGGCGGCGCCCTGATGTACTATCTCTACAATCGCAGCGTGGCGACGCTCGGCGCCAGCCGGGCGAGCATGCTCCTCTATCTGCAGACGATGTTCGTCGCCATCCTCGCCTATCTGCTGCTCGGCGAGAGCCTGCATGACTACGATCTCATCGGCGCCGCCTTCATCGTCGCCGGCATCGTGCTTGCCACGATGTTGAAGCCGCATGCGGCTCGCGTCGCCTAGCCCGGTGATGGCAAGTGCAAGGAAAGCGTGTACCGCATCGGCGCGGTCGATCTCCCATGCCCGATGTCCTTCGGGGTTCGAATGACACGGTCTGTCGACACCCTGACACGGGAGCGGCCCGGAGCCCTTGTGGGTTTGGTGGCGAAAGGCAAGGGCCACCGGGCCTAACCGGCGGGGACCTAGTACGGGGACTTCGCTAAGAGGGCACCGGCTGATAGAAATATGCGCTAATGCTAATACAATTGAAACGCATCCCTAAGGACGATGGCCAGACTGGCCAGCTTAGGTAAATATCGGCCGTGTGCTTCGCATGCTCGGCCATTCGGACGACCGAGGCCACGACAAGGCAGCGAAGCAAGCGCCTACCTGATCTGGAATCCGTGGGCCAACGGATCGCGGTCGTCCACGAAGATCGTATTGTGGCCGATAATTTGCGCCCATCCGCCGACGCTTGGCCGAATGCCTTTGAAAGGGCCAACGTCAACCTCCGCCTCGACACGGCCCTCGAAGACAGTGCCGATCAGGCTTTCCTGGCGGAAGCTGTCGCCGACTTTCAGGCGGCCCTTGCCGCGAAGTTGCGCCATGCGCGCCGACGTTCCCGTGCCGCCCGGCGAACGGTCGATCGCCTTGTCGCCGTAGAAGACCGCACCGCGGCCGTCGGCATCGCTGCCCAAGGGCTTGTCGCACCAGATGGCGTGGTGGACGCCGCTTATTCTCTCGTCCTCGGGGTGGGCCGGATTGCAGACAGTCGCCAACGCGTCGCGCAGACGCCGGCTGAGGTCGACGATGTCGCTGGCCGACATGCCCTCCAGACCCTGCCAGTTTTCCTGCGGCTCGACCACCGCGTAGAAATTGCCGCCATAGGCGATGTCGACCACGAGCCGGCCGAGCCCTGGAACATGGACGCCGACATCGGCCGCATGCAGATAACTGGCGACATTGAACATCCGCACGGAGTCAGGCAGGCTTGGCCGCACCGGGTGCCCGGCTGCGCTCCAGCGCGCCCCTCGACAGCCGGTCGAGGAAGATGGCGATCGCCACGATCGACAGGCCGGCCCGCAGGCCGAGCCCCATCTCCATGCGGGTCAATCCCCGCGTCACCTCCGCGCCGAGGCCGCCCGCTCCGACGAGGCCGGCCAGCACGACCATAGCCAGTGAGAGCAGAATGCACTGGTTGAGGCCGACCAGCAGGGTCGGCGTGGCGGAGGGGATTTCTATCTTAAACAGGATCGATCGCGGCGAAGCCCCGGTGGCCTGGCCAAGCTCCAGAAGATCCTTCGGCACCTGGTTGAAGGCGAGCGTCGTCAGGCGCAGCATCGGCGGTATGCCGTAGACGATCGTCGCGATGATCGCCGGCACGCGGCCGAGGCTGAAGATCATGACGGCTGGGATGAGATAGACCCAAGGCGGTACCGTCTGCATGATGTCCAGCACCGGCCGGATCGCGGCCTCGAAATTCTTGGAGCGCGATGCCAGGATGCCGAGCGGGAACGCGATCGACACCGAGATGATCACCGCCACCGTCACCAGCGCCAGCGTCTGCATCGACGCGGCCCAGAAGCCGGCCAGCAGGCAGAAGAGAAGCGCAACGACCGTCACGACGGCAACCCTGGTGCCGACGAGAAAGAAGGCCAGAGCAACGGCCAAGACGATCGTCACATAGGCGGGCGGGTAGAGCAGGGCGACTTCGATGCCGCTGAGCACCGCCTCGATCAGTTTGGCCACGGCGTCGAAAAACGGATGGAAGTTGGTGTTCAGCCAATCCACCGCGGGGGCAAGATAACCCCCCGGCGAAAAGCGGAGCAGATCGAAATTCATCTTGCGCCTCCCTTGGCGCGGCTGGCCGCGCTTTGCGTGAGCCTGTCGAGCACCATGGTCAGTATGACGATGGCGATGGCGGCGTTGATAGAGGTTGCAATGTCGAGCGTGCGCACGGCCGAATAGATTGTCTCGCCGAGACCGCCCGAACCGACGATGCCGGCGATGACGACCATGCCGAAGGCCATCATCAGGCTCTGGTTGATCCCCGCCATGACGCTCGGGATGGCGAAGGGGAGCCTGATCTTGACGAACATCTGCCAAGGGGTCAGGCCGGTCGCGTGTCCCAGCTCCACGAATTCGCGCGGCGTCATTCGGATGCCCAGCGCAGTGAGCCGGATGGCAGGAGGCATCGCGACGATGAAAGTGGCCACGAGCGCGGTCGCCGGTCCGTAACCCAGCAGCGCGATCGCCGGAAGAAGATAGATGTAGGGTGGCAGCGTCTGGATCAGGTCGAGTATCGGCTCGAGGAAACGGTCGAACGCCCTGCCGAAACCCGCCACGATGCCGATCGGAATGCCGAAGAGCAGCGCCAATATGGTGGCGGTAATCACCAGGGCGAGCGTGCTCATGGTCTCGGCCCAGAGCCCCATGACCGCGCAGAAGACCAGGGCAAGCCCGGCGAGAACGCCGGCGAGGGCATTGATCAGTCGCCACGCGAGCAGCGCCGCGACCATCGCGATCAGGTAGAACGGTGCGAGCTGCAGCAGCCAGAGGACGCCGTCATAGGTTCCTTCAAGCCCGGCCCTCAGCGTTTCGAACAGCCAGTCGCCATTGTCGCTGATCCAGCCGAGAGCCGTGTCGGTCCAACTGTCGAACGTGTCGGTGATGGTCGAGATGTCCATAGTGCTCCTCCCGAGCTATGCCGCCACGAGTTCCCCCGCAGGCTTGCCGGCGACACCGCGCAGCAGGCCGCGGATGGTGACGACGCCGACGACCGTTTCGCCCTCGACCACCGCGACCGCATCGCGATCGGACTGGGTCGTGAGGTCGATGAGCGCGCCGATGTCGGCCTCGGGCGACGTTTGGGGCAGGGCGTTCACGTCGCTATGCGGTTGCGCACTCTTGTATTCGCCCACTGGCGTCATCACGGAGTGCGCCTTGACCAGGTGAATCCTGGAAATGCCCGCCACGAAATCGGAGACGTAATCGTCTGCGGGTTTTGTCACGATGTCTTCAGCCGTCCCGACCTGGACGATGACGCCGTCCTTCATGATAGCAATACGGTCGCCGATGCGGATGGCTTCCTCGAGATCATGCGTGATGAAGACCGCCGACTTGCCGAGCGACTTCGTCAGTTGCCGGAACTCGTCCTGCAACTGACGGCGGATGAGCGGGTCGAGCGCGCTGAAAGGCTCGTCCATGAGGATGATTTCCGGGTCTGCCGCCAAGGCTCGGGCGAGGCCCACGCGCTGCTGCATGCCGCCGGAAAGCTCCGAGGGATAGCGCGATGTCCAATCGGCGAGCCCGACCTTTCCGAGGGCAGCACGGGCGATCTTGTTGCGTTCTTCCTTGGCGACGCCGCGCACCTCGAGGCCGAAGCCGGCGTTTTCCAGAACCGTGCGGTGCGGCAGGAGCGCCACGCTTTGGAACACCATGCCGATATTGCGGGCGCGCATGTCGCGCAGCTCGGAGGCATTGAGTTTGGCGATCTCCTTTCCCTTGACCGTGATCTTGCCGAGGCTCGGCTCGATCAGGCGATTAAGCAGACGGATCAGCGTCGACTTGCCGCTTCCCGAGAGGCCCATGATGCAGAAGATCTCGCCGCGGCGGACCTGGAGGCTAGCGTCGGCAACACCGACCACGCAGTTGAACTCCTGCAGCACCTGCTTTTTGGAGAGCCCGCGCTCGGAGATCGCCTTGACCGCGGCCGAGGCGCGGCTCCCGAACACCTTCCACACGGATTTGCAGTCGACCAACACTTCGTTGGGGGCATTCACGGTCATGTTCATTGCCTTCCCCATGGGCCACCAAATGGCTATCGTGTTTGGAGGCGGGCAGCCGGTTCGGCGGCCCGCCGTTGGTGTGATTACTCGCCCTTGATGTTTTCCCAGCGCTTCAGGAGATCGGCGTGAGCGTCGGTCCAGGCCTTGACGGCTTCATCCATCTTCTTGCCGTCGCTGACCGCGCCGTTGATGGCGGTAATATCAGCGAGCGGCACATAGACCGAGGCGATGACCTCGCGGGCATGCGGATGGTCGGCCGAGAAGCCCTTCTTGGCAATCCAGTAGTAGCTCTGCGGCGGCGGGAAGATGCCCTTCGGATCCTTGAGGAATTTCACGGGATACTTCTGCATCATCCAGGACGGCTCCCAGATGGTGACGGCGATCCATTCCTTGCGGTCGACGGCCGACTTCAGCGCGGCGGTCATCGCGGCGGTGCTGCCTTCGACCAGCTGGAGCTTCAGGCCGTATTCCTTGACCGCATTGGCGGCATCGCGCATCAGGCCCGAACCCGGCTCGATGCCGACGATCTTGCCGCCGAACTTGTCGGCGTTGTCGTTGAGCTGCTCGGTCGAATCGATGGTCACGTAGTTCGGCACGGCGATCGCCTGGTAGAGGCCGTGCGAAACCGGAGAGATCTTCTCGAGGCGCTTCTTGTTCTTGTCCCAGTACTCCTGCGCGACATAGTCCGTCTGCGAGGCGAGCAGTTGAATGTCGCCCTTGGTCAATGCGGCGTAGGCGATGCCCCATTCGGAAAAATCGACCACCTTGACGGTGTAGCCGGCGTCCTCAAGCACCTTCTTGGTGATGCCTGTGATGGGGGTGAGATCCTCCCACGACATCGTGCCAACGGTGATTGTCTTTTCTTCCGCCTGAGCGGACAGCATGGTCATCCCGACCATCGCGGCAGCGCAGAGCGCTTTCCACAACGTCTTCATGTTTCCTCACTCCTTAGTTATCGTTTCCATTCCCGTTCGAAGACTTCGCGGTCTGCTCGGTCTTCACATTGCGCGGCGAGAGCTCATCCCTCGCGGCCAGCACGCAATTCCTGCAAACGGATCACAGTGTTGATGCCCATCCACGCGAACGGCTCGGGAGGAAGCCGCGCGGGTTGCGGTTGATCCGCATATTTGTCGAGCATGCTCGACCGGGTGCCGGTCGCGAGATCCGCGGCCATGACGCCCGCGAGCGTGCTTTTGACGGTCCCAAGGCCGTTCTCGCAGCACGCCGAATAAAGCCCGTCATCGATCTCGCCGAAGGCCGGCACGTGGTTGCGGCTGAGGCAGAGCCGTCCGGCCCAGACATATTCGAACGGCACATCCTTGAGGTCCGGAAACCTGGCATCGAGTGACGTCCGCTGCTCGGCGGCGATGCCGGCCAGGCGCTTCTCGCTGACCCGAACGGGCCAGTCATAGGTGAACCGGGTCCGGATCACGATCCGCGAGAGCCCGTCGCTGGCTATCTTCCGGACCGTGGCGCCCATCGGATCGGCAGGCAGCAAGGCCCACCGGTCCTTGCCCGTCGACTTCGCGGTGAATGGGGCGGTCATCGATGCATAGGTGAAGATGTGCATCAGGCGGCCGCGGAAGTAACCGAAATCGTCGATATGGCCGTTGACGCCGAGGATGACTTTCGGCGCGGTGACGCTTCCGGTGCGCGACACCGCCTTCCAGGCTCTTCCGGCCCGGGTGAGCTTGAGCACCGGCGAGTGCTCGAAGATGTCGACCTTCGGTGCGAGCCCCGCCGCGAGCCCCCGGATATAGTCGGCAGGCTGGATCATCACGGCGCCGGGCGTGTAGAGGCCGCCGAGATAGTAGGACGACCCGGTGATTTCCCGCATGTCGCTCGCGTCGAGGAATCGATGCTCTTCGCCGATCGTCTTGAGCGAGCGGCCGTAATTGGCATTGAGTGTCATGCCGCGTTCGGTCGCCGCGGCATTGATCTTGCCCGAGGGATCGAAGGTGCGCGCGGACATTGCGTATTCCGCGGCCGCCTCGGCGGCGAAAGCGATCGCGAAGCGATTCTCGGCGATCTCCGCCTTTGTTTCGGCCTCACCGGCGACGGAATATTCGCCCGACGACAAATTGTGCGGGGTGTCGATCATATAGCCGGAATTCCGGCCGGCGGGACCTTTGGCGACCTCTCCGGCTTCCAGCAGGACGATCCTGTCGCCCGGCCGAAGCTTTGCGAGCCGCCGGGCGGCGGAGAGGCCGGCGAAGCCGCCGCCGATGATCAGCCAGTCGGCCTTGATGTCGCCGCCGAGCGTGCGGACGGGGAAGCAGCGTCTGCTGATCGCCTCCCAGCCAGAGATTCCGGATTCAGCCGGAAGCCGCTTGACGACGAGATCGCTCACCGGACGGTCTCATCGACCGAACGGTCGGAGACGTCGATCCAGACCGTCTTCAGTTCGCAGTAATTGTCATGCGCGAAGACCGACTTGTCGCGCCCGCCGAAGCCGGATTCCTTGTAGCCGCCGAACGGTGTCGTCGCGTCGCCTTCGCCGAAGCAGTTGACGGTGACGACGCCGGCGCGGATCTCGCGGGAGAGCTTGATCGCCTTGCGCAGGCTCCCCGTGTAGACGGACGCGGTCAGGCCGTAATTCGTGTCGTTGGCGAGCGCGATCGCCTCGCCCAGCGAGTTGAACGTCGTCACCGACAGGATCGGCCCGAAAATTTCCTCCTGGAAGAGGCGGCTCGCAGGGGTGACACCGTCGACGACGGTCGGCTCGATATAGGCGCTCTTATGCGTGGCGCCGCCATGGGCGACCGAGAGCTTTTCGGTCTTAACGTCGCCGAGGAAGGATTTCACCTTCTCGAAATGGGTCTTGCTGACCAGCGCGCCGATGCGGTTTTCAGGGTCGAGCGGATCGCCGGTCTTCCATTCGCGCATGTAGGCGCCGATACGCTGCAGCAGCTCGTCCTTGATCTTGGCGTCGACGATGAGCCGCGAGGTGGCCGAGCAGTTCTCGCCCATGTTCCAGAACGCGCCGTTGACCACCTGTTCGGCGACGAGATCGAGGTCTTCGGCGTCGTCGAGAACCACGGCCGGGTTCTTGCCGCCGCATTCCAGCACGACGCGCTTGAGGTTGGAGTCGGCCGCGTAGCGCAGGAAACGGCGGCCGGTCGGCGTCGATCCGGTGAAGGCCACCATGTCGACGCCCATATGCATTCCGATCGGTTCGCCGACCTCCTTGCCGCCCCCCGGCACGACATTGAAGACGCCGGCCGGAATGCCGGCCTCATGGGCGAGCTCCGCGACACGCAGCGTGGTCAGCGTCGTCTCCTGGGCAGGCTTGACGATGACCGAGCACCCGGCCGCAAGCGCCGGGCCGATCTTCCAGGCCAGCATCAGCAGCGGAAAGTTCCACGGCAGGACGCAGCCGACGACGCCGACCGGTTCGCGCACGACCATGGTCAGCGCCTTCGAACCAACGGGCGCGGTGTTGTCGTAGAGCTTGTCGATCAGCTCGGCATGCCAGCGGATGGTATGGATCGTGTCCGGCACATCGACGGTCTGGCATTCGCGGATCGGCTTGCCGCTGTCGAGGCTCTCCATGACCGCGAGTTCGTGGCGGTTGCGCTCCAGAAGCTTGGCGAATTTGAGCAGGACGGTCTTGCGCTCGCCAGGCGCGAGATGCTGCCAGCGGCCGTCGTCGAAGGCCTCCCTGGCCTTGGCCACGGCGAAGTCGACATCGCTGGCATCGCAGGCCGCGATGACGGCAAGCACCTCGCCGGTCGCCGGATTGGTCGTCCTGAAGGTCTTGCCGGAATTCGCCGGACGGAAGGCTCCGTCGATGAAGGCATTGGTCGGGAATTGAATCTCGGCGGCGAGCGCCTTGTATTCGGCGGCGGTCAAAGGCTCATGCATTGGTTTGCTCCCGACGTGATCTGGGCGACCGTCCGCTTCAGCGTGGCGACGACAGTCTGGAGGGATCGCTTTTCTTCCGAATTGAGAGGCCGCAGCGGAGCGCGCACGCCGCCTGCCTTCAGGCCGACCAGCTCGCATCCATGC
Organism: Mesorhizobium sp. M1A.T.Ca.IN.004.03.1.1; assembly: GCF_003997555.1. Classification (NCBI taxonomy): domain Bacteria; kingdom Pseudomonadati; phylum Pseudomonadota; class Alphaproteobacteria; order Hyphomicrobiales; family Phyllobacteriaceae; genus Mesorhizobium; species Mesorhizobium sp. M1A.T.Ca.IN.004.03.1.1. The sequence goes on from NZ_RZTV01000003.1 coordinate 147,926, forward strand.
TTGATCGACTGGACGAACTTGCCGCATTCGAGAAAGTCCATCAGCGGCAGCATCGCGCTCATGATGGCGCGGCCCTTGTCGAAGTTCTTTTCGAGCACGCAGGCCTCGTAGAGCGCGACGTGCTCGCGCGGCAGGAAGTTCGAGCCGGCGCAGACCCAGCTCCTGGCGCCCCAGGCGAAGAATTCCAGCGCCTGGTCGTCCCAGCCGCAGGAAAGCGAGATGTGCGGGAACTTGCGGGCAAGCCGGTGCAAATTGCCCATTTCGCCGGAGCTTTCCTTGATGGCGACGACGTTGCGGGATTTGCCGACGCGGGAGAAATACTCCTCGCCCATCATCACGCCCATGCGGGCCGGATAGTTGTAGAGCATGATCGGGAGGTTGGCCGCGCGGTCGACGGTGAGCGCATGAACCGCATTCTCGCGCTCCGTCGGCAAGGCATATGGCGGCGACGAGACGAGGATCGCGTCGGCGCCGATCTCCTTCGCCCCCTTGGCGTATTCGACCGAATCTTCGGTCCTGGTAGCGCCTGTGCCGATGACCAGCGGAAGGCGGGTGCCGATCACCTGCTTGGCATAGGCACCGAGCTCGAAGCGCTCCTGGGCGCTTTGGGCATAATATTCACCGGTCGATCCACCAACGATGATGCCGTGCACCTTGGCTTCGATGAGCGACTCGAGAACGTCGGCGAAGGCCGCGTTATCGATCTGACCGTCCGGACCGATCGGCGTCACCGCCGGCGTGTAGATGCCCTCAAACTTCAAGACATTTCTCCATCGATGGAGTGGCCGTTTCGACCAATGCGTCATTCGGCAAAACGGAGGCCATCCGCGAATTCCCAAGCGGGGATTCGCAGCGCTCGAAACCGGTTGATCGCGTTTGATAACGCGCAAGATTGCACGTCAGCATCCGAGAGTCAACAGATTGTATAATTTACGTACACATAAAAAATATGGCACGAGTACAATTCTGGGGAGCGCGCCCGTCGCGCATTTGCGGATATGGAGCAGGTATTCGGTGGCGTCGCCGCAGTTTCGCTGCCGGCACCGGGCCCAGCAGCAGGCGTTCTTCCTATCCCGGCCGCAGTCGCTTTCCTAAGCGGCCGTCAGTTATCGCCGACCAGCGCGTCCGCCTTCATTCCCTGCGGCGCGATGAACATTTCCATGTTCTCGCGCGACAGTTCCCAGTGCTCGAACACCAGGTCGACGACGGCATCCTCGTCATGCGCGCCGATGGCCGAGATGAAGCCGTCATGATGTTCGACCGCCGTCTGCAGCCGCTTGCGCATGTCGTCATTGCGTGGGCGGAAGAAGGTATGGCCGATGCGGGCGTGGTCGATCAGCAGCCTGCCGAGGCTGGGCTGAAGATAGGCGTTCGCAGACATCTCGCCGATGATCTCGTGAAACCTGTTGTTCTCGACCACCATGGAAAGCGCGTCACCCGACTTGCTGGCGGCGCGGAAACGCTCCTGCGTGTCCTTCAGGTCTACCATCTGCGAAGGCTTGAAATTCTGCACGGCCAGCCGGCCGATGGCGGCGTAGACCATGGGGGCGACCAGGAAGAATTGCCGAAGGGTCGAATGGTTCATCGGTACGACCCTGGCGCCCCGGTTCGCGCGGATCTCGATGTAACCTTCGCCCTCCAGCCGCCGGAAGATTTCCCTGACCGGGGTCCGCGACAGGCCATAGCGCTCGCTCAGCGCCACCTCGTCCAAATCCTCGTCAGGATCGAGTTCCATTGTCAGGATGCGACGCTTCAGATCGTCATAGAGACTGCCCTTGCTTCCCTTCATGGCGCACCTTCGGAATCGTCCTTGCCAATCGACATACCTGGCAGTTGGAAGAGTCGCATGCGCTTGCAAGTGAGTCAACGGATTGTATTTTCTTGGTACACAATATATGACGAGATGGATCGGCTGGCTCGCCTCAAATGACAGCCCGGACGGCGATCTTGTCTGAATGAGCCTCGGATAACGCAAGGGACAGGTCCCGCAAAGCATGGCCAAGAAGTTTGCGTTTCTCCTGGTGCGCGATTTCACTTTGTCGCCGCTGTCGCTTTTCATCGACACGCTGCGGCTCGCCGGCGATGAGGGCGATCGCAGCCGCAGGGTGGAGTTCGACTGGCAGATCGTCGGCGAGCGCGGCCTGCCGATCCGGGCGAGCTGCGGCGTCGAATTGCTGCCGACCAAGGCGATCGGCAATCCGGAGGATTTCGACAACGTCGTCGTGGTTGGAGGTCTGCTCGACACCAACCGCAATCTCAGCGCTGAAAAGGAGGCCTTCCTTCTGCGGGCCGCCGACAAGGGCGTGCCGATAACCGCGCTGTGCACGGGAAGCTTCGTGCTGGCCCGCTATGGCTTGCTGGACGGCTACAGTGCCGCCGTCAGCTGGTTCCACATCAAGGATTTTCGCGCCGAATTCCCCGATGTGAATGCGCATGCCGACAGCCTCTATTCCGTCGACCGCGGCCGCGCGACATGCGCCGGCGGCACCGGCGCGGCAGACCTTGCCGGTTATTTCGTGTCGCAATTCATCGGTCAGAAGGCGGCGGAAAAGGCCGCCAAGATCCTCGTGCTCGATCGCATCCGCAACATCCGGGACGTGCAGCCCGTCGGCGATCTGTTTCCCGAAGCGTCGAGCCGTGCGGTGAAACGGGCCTTGCTGCTGATGGAAAGCAGCCTGCAGGAAAAGATATCGGTCACCGAGATCGCAAGCCGGTTGAATTGCTCCCGGCGCCAGCTCGAGCGTCTTTTCGCGACCGAGCTGGGCACAAGCCCGATGGCCGCGTACCTGGCGCTCCGGGTTCACTACGCCAAGTCGCTGCTGGAAGGCAGCGACCTGCAGATAGGCGACATCGCCTACAGGTGCGGCTTCGAAAATGCCGGGCACTTCAGCCGGGTATTCCGCCAGCACACCGGCATCACGCCGACCAACCGCAGGCATCCAGGCCGCTTGGCTGCTCAAGCGGCGAAGCAGTGAATTCCTGAAGCCCGATGCGGACGAGGGCCTTGGTGCCTTACGAAATCCGCTGCCCGTTCTCGTCCAGCAAAACACAGCCGCTCGGATCGAACCCGACCTCGATGATCTCGCCCTCCCGGACGATGCGGCCGTTGATCGGCGCGTTGGCCCGGATGCTCGTCTTGCCGCCGAAGTCGATCTCGTAAATGGCGCTGCCGCCGAGATAGGAGGTCGAGACGACGCGGCCGGAGAGCCGGTTGGCGCCGGCTGCAGGACCGACCGACAGTTTCTGCGGCCGGACCACCACGGTGACCTTGCTGCCCGGCGCCAGCGGCCGAGGCGACGTTACGTGGACGGTCCGGCCGGCGGCAAGCGTCACCGCTATCTGCCCGTCGGATCTGCTGACAGTGCCGGCAAGCATGTTGGCCTTGCCGAGGAAATCGGCGACGAAGGCGGTGGCGGGCCGCTCATAGACCTCTTCCGGCGTGCCGATCTGCTCGACCGAGCCGGCGTTCATCACCACGATGCGGTCCGACATGGAGAGCGCTTCTTCCTGGTCGTGGGTGACGAAGATGGCGGTGATGCCGGTTGCCTTCTGGATCTTCTTGATCTCGACGCGCATCTCCTCGCGCATGTTGGCGTCGAGCGCCGACAGTGGCTCGTCGAGCAGCAGCACCTGCGGTTCGAAGACGATGGCCCGCGCCAGCGCGATGCGCTGCTGCTGCCCGCCCGACAATTGCGAGGGCAGCTTCTTCTCGCTGCCCGGCAGCCGCACCATGTCGAGCGCCTGGCCGACCCTGCGCGCGATCTCGGGCTTCGGCACGTTGCGATACTTCAGGCCGAAGGCGACATTGTCGAACACGCTCTTGTGCGGGAACAGCGCGTAGCTCTGGAACACCAGGCCGATGTTGCGCTTGTAGATCGGCACGTCGTCGACCCGCCGCCCATCGATCATGATCTGGCCGCCCGAAATGTCGACCAGCCCGGCGATGGAGCGCAGGATCGTAGTCTTGCCGCAGCCCGACGGCCCAAGCAGGGTGACAAAACTGCCCTTGCGGATCGACAGCGAGAAGTCGCGCACAGCGACGAACTTGCCATAGGCGATGTCGATGTCGCGGAACTCGACCGCCGGCTGCTCCGCACTCATGTTGGGAGCTGTGCCGGGTGCCCCGGCCGAGACCGGCCGGGGGCTGAGTGACGCTTGGCTTCTGTCAGGCACCTTTCGCGATCCTGTCCCACTGCTTGGTCCAGGCGTCCTCGTTGGTCGCCCAGTAGACCGGATCGGCGAAGGTCAGCGCCTTCATCGAGCCGGTCTTGTCGAAAGCCGGCAGCTTCTCGATCTTCTCGGTTAGCTTCACCTTGGTCGGGTCGAGCGACGGCGGGTAGCTCTGGCCCTCGGCCACCGCGATCGAGGTCGCCGGATCGAGCATGAAGTTGATCAGCTCTTCGCATTCGGTCATCGGCGAGCCTTTCAGGATCAGCATGTCCTCCATCCAGGCATAGGAGCCCGCCGGATCGAGATAGCCGATCGGATGGCCCTGATCCTGCAGGGCGGCGACGCGGCCCGACCAGGCGTCCGTCACCACGATCTCGCCCTTGGACAACAGGTCCATCAGTTCCGCGCCGGAGCTCCAGAATTTCTTGGCGAGGTCGCGCGTCTCGCGCACCTTGGCCCAGATCGTATCCATGTCCTTGATGTTGTTGGGATCCTGTCCGGTGGCCAAAGCCGCGTACCAGACGCGGGTGGTCATGTCGGCATAGCCGCCGACCTTGCCGGCGTATTTCTTGTCGAGCAGCAGGCCGGCACCCTTTTCCTTCGCCTCCTCGGGCGAGATCACCTTGGTGTTGTAGGCGATGCCGGTGGTGCCGTAGTCGTAGGGCACCGCCGAGAGCTTTGGCGTCAGCTTGCGGAACGGCTCGATCATCGGCTGCAGCACATTCGCCATGTTGGGAATGTTGGCCTCGTTGATCTCCGAGTTCATGCCGGCATTGACGTATTTGATGTAGTAGTTGACGCCGGACGAATGCACGATCTGGAAGTCGCCTGGCTTCGCCGTCTTGATCTTGGTGATGATCTCGTTCTCGTCGCCGAACGTGCCCTGGACCACCTTGATCTTGGTCTTGGCTGTGTAGGGCTGGAAGGCGTATTTGTCGATCGCCTCCTGCACGGTTCCGCCCCAGCCGTCGAAGCGCACCTGCTCGACCGCGGCGAGCGCGCGGCTCATCCACGGCATGGAGAGGCCCGCCGAGGCCGCGGCGGCGGCGGTCAGGCTCAGAAAGGTGCGGCGGCTCAAATCGCCGTTCACGTAGCGGTCATGCAGCCGTTCCAGCCGTTTGGTGGTGGATAGTTTCATTTTGCTTCCTCCTTTGGTTCGCCTCGTCTTCTCAATTTTGTCAGGCTTTGCATGAGAATGCCGCCGATCAGCGGGATGCCGACGGTCACCAGGATCATGACCGTGCCCAGTGCATTGATCTCCGGGCTGATCGAAATCTTCAGCATCGAAAGGATTTGGGTAGGCATGGTCTCGACGCCGGCCGGCCGCCAGAACAGGCTGGCCGAGGTGTTGTCGAACGAGATGGTGAAGGCGAGCAGCGCGCCGGCAACGACCGCCGGGATGAGCAGCGGCAGCGTGATCTCGCGGAAGGACGAGAAGCGCGAGGCGCCGAGCGAAAGCGCGGCCTCCTCATAGACGCGCCGGATGCCCACCATGCGCGCCTGGGTGATCAGCACCACATAGGGCACGGCGAGCAGAATATGGCCGAGCACCAGGAGGAGCAACGTTCGCGGCTGGTCGACCGCCTTGATCAGCACCAGGAGGCCGACGCCCAGAATGGTTTCGGGCACCAGCGCCGGCAGGATCACCAGCGTGCTCAGCGTCTGCTTGCCGGGGAACTCGAAACGCACCAGCGCGAACGAGGTTACGACGCCGATCGCCGTGGTGGCGGCCGCAGTGACCAGGGCGATCCACAGCGACGTTCGGAACGCGGCCAGCACCGCCTCATTGGCCATCAGCTTGCCGTACCATTGCAGCGAAAAGCCGGTCATCGGGAAGCCGCCGAACATCGAGGCGTTGAACGACAGGATGACGGTCGCCGCAATCGGCGCGAACATGAAGATGTAGACGCAGAGCGTGACGAAGCCAGTCAGCCGCCAGGCCCATCTGCCTTCCTCTTTCCGGCGTGCAGGCTTCATCCGCCCAATCCCCTCATCCTCCAAGGCCTTTGACGATCTGCGACATGCCCATGTAGCGGGTGTAGATGGCGGCGAAGAAACCGAGCACGACGAACAGCACGATCGAAAGCGTGGCGCCCATCGGCCAGTTCAGCTCGCTCATGATGGTGTCGTAGATCAGATTGCCGAACAGCGCGTCGCGGCCCGAGCCCAGAAGCTGCGGCGTCACATAGCTGCCGGCGGCAAGCACGAAGCAGAGCAGCAGGCCGGCCGCGAGGCCGGGCAACGAAAGCGGCAGCGTCACCTCGCGAAACGCCTGCGCACTGGTGCAGCCCATCGAGCGGGCTGCCGCAATCAGCGTGCGGTCGATGCTTTCCAGGCTGACATAGACGTTGAGGATCATGTAGGGCAGCAGGAAATGCAGCAGCCCCATGATCACCGCGCCCTCGGTGTAGAGCATCGGCAGCGGCTCGCTGACAATGCCCAACTTTATGAGCGCCACGTTGATGACGCCCTGTTCGCCGAGAATGTTGATCCAGGAAAAGGTGCGGATGGTGAAGCTGATCCAGAACGGCACGATGAGCAGGAGAAGCAGCAGCCACTTGTGCCTGAAGCTCGTCGCCCAGATGAAATAGGCCGGAAAATAGCCGAGCACGCCGCAGAGCAGCGCGGTGATGGCGCCGACCCGCAGCGTCTTCAACAGAAAGCCGTGATAGTAGCTGTCGGTGAGGAATTCGTGCCAGTTCGCGGTTGTCAGCGCGCTGGTTTCCACGCCGGCGGTGACGAAGGTGAAGAAGGTGTAGACCGACATCACGGCGATCGGCAGCACCAGGAAGAAGATCAAGAGCAGCAGCACCGGCGCGATAAGCATCCAGGCCAGCCGTGGATCATACAAGGTCCATCGATTTTTCATGCGCACCCGAAGGTCCGCGCTTTCTTTGAAGCGCTTCTGTTCCCGCAGCTCAGATTGGGTGATTGGGAGCGCGATGTCTACAGGCGGCGATTGAGCCAGAGAGCCTCCGACTGTTGGCGATCGCGTCGTGCCGTGCCTCCACGCAAACAGTCCAGGCAAGCAAGGGAAAGGGCCCGACATCGGGCCCTTCCCATTCTACCGGACACTCGGTGCGGCTGGATCAGGTAGCGCCAATTGGCGGAGGGAATGACCGCTTTGACCGCCCCCTTATTTCAGCCCAATGGTCATGCCGCTGAGATCGGCATTGATCTGCAGGCCTACCTGCCGGCCTGTGAGCTGGAGCTCGGCGCCCTTGTCGTTGGTCATGACGATCACCTGAGCGCCTCTGCCGAGCGCGCCGCCGCCGCCCGCTGCGCCGTACACTCCCGCCACGTCGCGGGCGCGGCGAATGTGGCGCACTGTGCCTTTGAAATAGGTCTTGGAAGCCCCGAAGGCGAGGCCGCCCGAGATGCCCCCGATCGAGATGGGATAGTTGCGACCACGGAAGGTCAGCGTCCCTTCGCCGCCGGCGCCGCCGATGAAGAAGGCCGCCTTATAGATGGAGAAGCGGATCGTGCCGCTGTCGGCGTGAGCAGCGCTGGCAAAGCTCACGCCGACAGCGGCGATGACCGCAATCGCGGCTGAACGAATTCTGGACATGGTGAGACTCCTCGAAAGCGCCGATTGCCCAACCGGCAGGGCACGTCAGCGTTGTATCAAACGATAGCTGAACAGTCTCGCAGGTCTTTTGGTTCCAAGGCTGGCGGATTGAATCCGGTTGCGAGAGGACGCCACGAAAGCAGGCGGCATAGCGTCGTGTAGCTATCTCGGGGTCTCATCGGCTCGGTCAGCGCCTCCTCCGCGCGCTGCGGACTCAGGCGCCCAATTCTTGCCTGTGCGCGTTGACGAGGTCGGCCATGCTGTCGAAGCGGAAATCCACATTTGGCATGTCGCCGGGGTGCATCGTGGCGCCGAAGCCCTGGTCGGCATGACGGCGATAGATCCAGCACGATGCCAGGCCGACGCGATTGGCGGGAGCGTGATCATGGAACATGCTTTCGGCCGTGTGCAGGACTTGGCTTTTCTCCACCCCGATCGTCGCCAGCTTTTCGAGCATATAGTCGAAGTTGCGGGCGGAGGGCTTGTAGGAGCCGATGTCCTCTGCCGTGTATATCGCGTCGAAGTCGACGCCGAGCTTCTTGTTGCTGAACGAAAAGCTCTTGTTGTCGACATTGGAAAGGATGATCAGCTTGTAGTGCTGCTTGAGATACCGCAAGGCTTCCGCCGAGTCGGCAAAGGCCGGCCAATCCTTCACGCTTTCGCCATAGGCCGTGCATTCCTCTGCGGTGGCGACGACGCCCCATTCCTCGGCAAGCCGCTTGTAGACGATCGGCAGAAGGTCGCGGTAGCGTCTTGCCGGAGTCCATTTCTGCTGGCCGGATTCGTGCCGGGCATGCGCCTCGAGGATCTCGTCGCGGCTCAAACGGCGGCCGGCGCGCTCTGTCAGCGGCTTCAGGCCCTCGATCATGCCGGATTCCCAGTCGATGAGCGTGCCGTAGCAGTCGAAGGTCAGGGCCTTGAAATCGGTAAGCTTCACGGAATTGCACTCCTTGTTGGTGTCGCGTGATTATCCGGCAGGCTGCTCGCATGAGCTCAAACGCGCCTCGTCCTTCGATGCAGCGCTCCTCGATGCCGTCAGCCAGACACCGAACAGGGTCACCGCCAGGCCGAGGAACATCGCTCTCGATAGCGGTTCGCCGAAGATCAGCCACGCCCAGAGCATCGTCACCGGCGGGCTGAGATAGACCACGCTGCTGACCTGTGCGGCGGTGTAGTGACGCAGGCTCATATAGTAAACGCCGTAGCAGAAGAAGGTCGAGAACAGCACCAGCCACGCCATGCCGAATTGGAAACGCCCATCGAGCGGCGGTGTCAGGCCGCCGTTCCATTCGGCGCAGGCGGCAAAAAGGATCGCCGCCGTCAGGCATTGAATGCACAAGCTCTGATGGATGGGCATATCGATCGTCCTGATCCGCTTCTGCACCACGGTCGCCAGGGCGAACACCAGCATGGAAGCGATCGTGAGGACATAGGCCCAGACCGGTGCTTTGCCGAGACTGAGGCTGTCCAGGGAGACGATAAGGACGCCCGTTACGCCCAGGGCTGTTCCGATCCATTGTCTTGCGCTCAGCCGGTGGCCGAGAATGGGCTGCGACAGCGCCGCGATGGCGAGAGGGACAAGATCGGAGATCAGCGCGACAAGGCCGGTCGGAACGCGCTGGCCGATGGCAAGGGCGAATCCGCCTAGATAGAGGAACATCGTCGCCACGCCGAACGCCATCTGCTGCGCCAAGGCGCGCCCGCTGATGCGCTGCCCGATCAAAAGAGCAAATGGCAGAAGGATAAGTCCGGACAAAAAAGTCCGCCAGAACAGGACCAGCATGACGTCGGCGTTCTCGCTGGCGTAGCGGATGCCGACGAAGCCGGAGCTCCAGCTTAGGACCAGGGCTGCCGCCACGGTCGGCCATACCAGAGGATGAGGCTTGTTCTGCAGAAGCGTCATGGGCTGTCTTTATTCGAGCGGTGCGCCATGCTCCTGAAGCGGATCACCAGCGCTGTCTGGCGCAGACTTATGGCTGCACACTCGCTGCCTTGCACATGACAAATTTCGATAGGCTCATGAAACAGCTACGAACAATGACATAAATATTTGCCCGAAAACCCGCTCTGTGTCAGAGGTTTGGCGCGGTGCTTTCATTGCGAGCGAGGATTGTCATGGCTGGAATTATGAGCCGCCGCCTGGATGTCGATGCCCTGCGGGCGCTGGTCGCGATCGAGAAACATGGCGGTGTCACCCGTGCGGCCGAGGTTCTGGGTTTGTCGCAATCGGCCGTCAGCCACAAGATGAGGCGGCTGGAAGCGAGCCTCGACTGCGAAATCCTCAGCCGGAAGCCAAACGCGCCGCTGTTCACCACGGCCGGGCACGATCTCCTGGGTTATGCGCGGCGCATCCTGGGAATTCATGACGAGGCGGTACTGAGCCTCTCGAAAAGCACGCTGCAAGGCAAGATCGCGCTGGGAATGACCGAGGATACGACCTGCACGGATCTCTCGCGCATTCTTGGCCGGTTCCGCAGGCTTCATCCCGAGGTGAGCGTCCGTACGCAAGTGCGCATGAGCCTCGTCTTGCGGGAGCAGCTCAGCCAGGGGGCCCTTGACGCCGCGATCGTCCAGCTGTTCCAGCACGAGGTTCGCCCTGCCGACATCGTCCTCTACCGCGAGACGCTGCACTGGGTGAAGTCGCCGGATCTGGTCCTGTCGAAGGAAAAGCCGATCCCGTTCCTGTCCTTCGACGAGAACTGCTTCTATCGGCGCTGGGGCCTCGATCTTGGGCAGGACGAGGGAACGGTGTTCGAGACCGTGTTCGAATGCTCCAGCGCAGCCGGGATCGTCGCCGGCGTGACCTCCGGGCTCGGCGTCGCGCTCTTGAGCCAGCGGCACCTGCAACCCGGCATGGAGATCGTCGACAAACACTTCCCCAAGCCGCCGGACCTGGCCTATGTGATCAGGCGCGCACGCAACTCCCGAAATCCCGCGCTGGAGACTTTGGTCAGGGAGATCGAAGCCGAAGTCAAACGCTACGGGGCGCTTCAGATCGCCGTTTGAAACCGTCGTGCTGGCCAGGAGCGTGACGAGGCCGTCACAGATCACGCAGCGGCGCGATTCACTGGTATCCTGAAAGAATGCTGGGATGGAATTAGGCATGGCGAAGCTCGTCTTCGGAATGAATCAGTCACTGGACGGCTATGTCGACCACGAGGCATTTGCGCCCGATCCCGCGCTCTTTCGTCACTGGATAGAGCAAGTGCGCGGCCTGACGGGCAGCGTGTACGGCCGTCGCATGTACGAGGTCATGCGCTACTGGGACGAGGACCGTTCCGAGTGGACCCCTGAGCTCCGCGAATTCGCGACGGCGTGGCGGAGCCAGCCGAAGTGGGTCGTGTCGAGCACGCTGCAGTCCGTTGGCCCCAACGCCACGCTTGTCGAAGGCGGCCTGGCGGAGATGATCCGTGACCTGAAGGCTCGGCTCGCTGGGGAGATCGCCGTTTCCGGACCGGACCTGGCGCGAAGCCTGACCGACCTCGGGCTTATCGATGAGTATCGTCTCTACATCCATCCCGTCGTGCTTGGTCACGGAAAGCCATTCTTCGCCGGCCCCCGGCCGCCGCTCCGCCTCGTGGCCAGTGATTTGATCGGGGAGGAGGCGATCAGGTTGACTTATGTTCCCGCGTAGGCACGCAACTCCCCGACGGAGGGCGCCGTCGCGTCGCGCGGAGCGCCCGCTCACCTCTCCGCAAACGCGCGGGCGAACGAATCCACCATCGGCCGCGCCAGATACTCGAAGAAGGTCCGGTCGCCGGTGTTGATGAAGGCTTCGACCGGCGTTCCCGGATAGAGTTGCTCCGGCTTGACGCCGGGCGGGAGCGCGTCGGCGATCTTCAGCTTGGCGCGGAAATAGGGTTCGTGGGTAGCCTGGTCGATCAGCCGGTCGGCCGAGATCTGCGTCACGGTCGCCGATACCTCTGGCGTCAGCCGCGTGTTGAGCGCTGACAGCCTGAGCTTCGCCGGCTGGCCGACGCGCACCTGATCGACGTCTTTCGGCCGCAGCTTGGCATCGACGTTGAGGCCTGATGCGGTGGGCAGGAGCTCCATGATCTTTTCGCCGGGCGCGATCACGCTGCCTTTCGAATTATAGGTGGAGGACACCACGATGCCCGCCGCCGGCGCCTTGATCGTCGTGCGCTGAAGCACCGCTTCGGCTGCCCTGATCTGCTCCTCGATGTCGGCGAGGTTGGTGCGCACCTCGTCGAGTTTGGTCAGCGCTTCCTCCACGCGCTGCGTGGTCAGTCGCTCGACCTGCACCTGCGCCTCGACGATCTGGCTGTTGGCCCCGGCAAGATTGGCCTCCAGCGCGCCGGCCTGGCCGACGAGATCGGCTTCCGAGCGCAGCAGCTGCGAATATTCGGTGCGGTTGGTGAGGCCCTTGTCGAGCAGGCCTGTCTTGATGCCGAGCTCCTTCTTCACGACATCGGCCTGCTGCTGGATGGCGAGCTTCTGGGCGTTCAAGCCCACGACCGACTCGCGATGCATGGCGACCCGCTGCGCCATGATCGATTGCTCCGACCGGAACCGGGCGAGCCTGGCGTCGAACTCCTTCTGCTGCTCGCGGATGAGGTTTTGGAAATCCTGCTGGAACGGCGCCGGCGCTGCCTCGGTGATCGGCGCGAGCCTGTCCAGCCCGTCGCGCTCGGCCTCCAGCCGCGCCATGCTCGCCTTGAGCGCGATCGACTGCCTGGTCAGACGGTTGAGCTCGGCTTGCGCAGCCGTCCGGTCGAGCAGGATGAGGTCCTGGCCCTGTTGCACGCGGTCGCCCTCGCGGACCAGCAGCTGCTGGATGATGCCGCCCTCGGGCTGCTGGATGAGAATGTTGCCGCCCGTCGCCGAGATCGTGCCCTGCGTGATCACCGCGCCGGACAGCGGCGCGCTCACCGCCCAATAGCCGAAGCCGCCCGCGAAGAGCGAGATTGCCGCATACCCTATGAAGGCCACGCGCCGGAAGTCGGTGCGCGGCTGTCCATCCCAGGCAAGGCTCTCGATCGTCATCGTCTAGGATCCGAAGCGGATGCCGTGCGTGCGGATCATCGGCGCGAATGATCCGGTCACCACCGTCCCCTGCTGGGCGGCCGGGGCGTTGCCGGCGCCTCTATCGACAGTGGACCGCCGCAGCACCTCGGCGCTTGGGCCGAAGGCCTCGATCACACCGCCGCGCAGAACCATCACGCGGTCGCAGGCCGTGGCGATGGCCGGGCGATGCGTGATCACGAGGATCGTGACGCCCGCCGCTCGCGCGGCGACCAGCACCACTTCGAGCGCCGCCTCGCCGCTGCCGTCGAGATGGGAACTGGGCTCGTCGAGCACGAGAATGCGCGGGTTGCCGTAGAAGGCGCGCGCCAGCCCGATCCTCTGGCGCTCGCCACCCGAGAGCGTCCTGTCGGAAGGGCCGATCATTGTCTGGTAGCCGTCACGCTGCGCCAGGATCAACTCATGCGCCTGGGCGCGCCTGGCGGCCTCGACGATCGCGGCGTCCTCGGCCTGCGCGTCGAAGCGGGCGACATTGTCGCCGATCGTGCCGGGAAAGAGCTCCACCTCCTGCGCCAGGTAGCCGATCTGTCGCCCGAGCTGTTTTTCCTCCCAGGTCCTGAGGTCGGCGCCATCGATCCTCACTGCGCCCCCGGTCGGCTGCGCGGCACCGACAAGCAGCCGCGCCAGCGTCGATTTGCCGGCGCCGCTCGGCCCGACGATCGCCACCGCTTCGCCGGCGCCGATCTGGAAATTCAGCCGCTTGAGGATAGGTTCGGTGCCGGGCTGTGCGTTCGGTGCCATGAAGAAAACGTCCTGCACCGAAATCGCGCCTAATGGATCGGGGAGCGCCAGTTTCCGCTTCCCAGCCGGATGCGCAGCAAGCGCCGTCTCCAGCCGCTTCCAGGCGCGCTTTGCCTCGACGATTTGCCGCCAGGCGCCGATCAACTGGTCGAGCGGCTGCAGCGCGCGCGACGACACCAGCGAGGAGGCGAAGATCATACCCGCCGTCATCTGCCCCTCGAGCACCAGCCACGCGCCGGCGCCGAGGATCGCCAGCTGCAGCATCATGCGCAGCGCCCGCGAGGCGCCGCTGAAGATCGCATTGGCGCTCGAGGAACGGTCGTAAAGCGTGAGCGCTGCCCCGACATGCCGCCCCCAGACCCGAGCGGCGTTCTCGACCATGCCCATGGCGCGCAGCGTTTCGGCATTGCGGGCAAAGACCTGTTCCGCATGGCTCGCCAACGCCGAGCGTTCCGCGGACATGGCATCGTTCCGGCCAATGGCGAGCTGGTTCGCGACGACAAGGACGAGCAGAAGCACCGCGCCGGCGACTGTCACCCAGAACAGCACCGGATGGATCAGATAGAGCAAAGCGAGGAAGACGGGCGCAAAGGGCAGGTCGAACAGCACCGCCACGCCGCGCGACCGGACGAAGGCGCAGACCGAGGCGAGATCACGCAGCGGCGACAGGCCGCCGGCATATTTGGGCGCCAGCGAGAGGGCGAATGTCCTTGCCCCGAGCTTCCTGTCGACGGCGGCCGCGACGCGCTGCGTGTAGACGGCGCGGATCGCGTCCAGCAGTCCGAGGAAAGCGAGCGCAAGAACCGCAATCGCCGACAGATAGACCAGCGTCTCGACGCTGGAGGAGGGCAGCACGCGGTCATAGACCTGAAGCAGATAAAGCGGGATCACCAGAAGCAGGATGTTGATCAACAGCGAGAAGAGCCCGACATCGCCGACGGCGCGCAGGAACACCGCCCGCAGGCTCGACGGTGCAGTCATATCGGCCGCCGCTGCATGATCCCGGGACATCGAACCGATCGCCTGAAAATCTTAAGCGTGGCCCCCAAACTCGGAACCGTGATGCAGCGTGCTGCTGCCGAAGCTGTGCGTGGCAGTGCTGTGCGTTGCGGTGGTGGTGCTGCTGGTGGCGATCAGGGGGTTAGCCTCCACAGCGTCCAGCGTATAGGCGCGGATGTAGTCGATCTTCATCTCAGCCGGTGTGGCAAGATGATCCGGCGGCGCGCCAGCCTGGCCGCCGATCGCAAGATTGACCAGCATGTACATGGGCTTGTCCATGTCCGAGGGCGTCGCCGCTTCCGCGACCTGCACGCCGTCATAGGTCCAGACAAGCTTGTCCGGCGTCCACAGCAGGCCATAGGTGTGGAAACCGGCAGTATCCATCGCATTCACCGTAGACCCGACCATGGTGTGCGTACCCGTCTCCATCGTATGCGCGGTCATCAGAAGCGAGTTCGGGGTCTGGCCGTATCTTTCGATGACGTCCAGCTCAGGCGGCCACGAGCCGTCTTCCGGCAGCAGCCAGAAGGCCGGCCAGGCGCCGGCGTTTTCCGGCAGGTCGGCGCGCATTTCGAAATAGCCGTATGTCTGCGAGAAGCTGTCATGCGTGGTCAGGATGCCGGACGTGTATTCGTAATTGTTGATCAGCGGCTTGATGTCCGCCGGCGCTTGCGCCGCGGTGATGGTGAGCACGCCGTTGTTCACGCTGAACGGGTGGACCGAGCTCGTCGGCGCGTAATTGGCGTCGATATACCATTGCAGCTCGTTGTTGGTGGCGAGCGTGCTGCCGTTCGGCGCGCCCCACCAGAAGTTGGTATCCCACGTGCCGCCTTGGCTGTTGTGGAGGTTCAGCGCGTTGAAGTCGTCGCTGAAAGACAGCGTCATGTCGGACTTGTCGATCGGCAGCTGGAATTGGCTGGGCTGCAGCTTGTCGATGGTCGTGTCCTTGAACATGAGGATCTCGCCGGATCCGAGGTTCAAGATGACGTTCGGTCCCGCCTGGATCATGTTCGAGTGGATGGCGTCGAAGGAAGTGAACCCATAGCCATCGAGACGGACGCTGTCAGTCGCGGCAAAATTGGCGATCAGGTCGCTTCCGTTGCCTTTCGCGATGATGAAAGTGTCGTAACCGCCGCCGCCATCGATCAGCACATCATTGCCCTTGCCGCCGTCCAGCGTCTGGTGGCCGGCCTTGGCGGTGATGATGTTGTCCAGGTCGTTTCCAAAAGCGTAGTTCTTGGCGTTGGTGACGATCAGGTTCTCGACATTGTCGGGAAGCGTGTAGCTCATCCATGTGCTGATGGTGTCGATGCCTGCCCCATAGCCCTCGGCCACCTTGTTGCCCGCGGCATAGAGATAATAGATGTCATCGCCGTAGCTCCCGTGCATGGTGACATTGACGCCGGAAGCTCCATAGAAGGTGTCGTTTCCGGAGGTGCCCCACAAGTCCGGTCCGGACCCCGCCGCCGAGTACCAATGGTTGGACGAGCCGCTATAGGGGAGAGGAACGCCTACGGCATTGACGAAGCTGCTCATCGGACAACCCTCCTCGCAATACACGGCTTGCTTGAATCGGCATGCGAACTCAACCGATCGCTAGCGGGTCAACTTGTAATTCCGGGTATCGTTCCAAGGAATTGTGTAATAGTACAGAGAAAATTTGCCGTTCGGCGATCAATTATTCGCAAGAAAAGAGAGTGAGAACGCCCTAATACAATTTGCACGCGAGGGCTCACTCAGTTTTACACAATATTACTAATTTCTTTTATCAAAAATTAAGCATCGCGGCGCGAGGAGTTCGCGTAGGCGGCACGACTCACCTGAGCGGCGGGGCCAGATCCGGCGGATGCTCGCCTGATGCATTCCGCGCTCAAAGGGCGGCGTCGTCGGCTCACGCCTTGCCCATCGCGATCGACTTGAGGAACGCGGCCGCCAGTCCCTTGGCAACGGCCTGGTCGAAGCCCGCTTCGCGCATCGTCTCGATCGCGGCCGCTGTCGTGCCGCGATAGCCGAGAAAGGCCTCGACCGTATCGGCCGGTGAAGCGTCGTTGAGCTCCAGCAGCCGGCCGGTTCCGGTGAGCACGGTGTTGACCGCGCGGCGCGCGACCTCCGGCTTGAGGCCGAAGGCCACGGCGTCGCGCATCATCGCTTCGGCGAGCAGGGCAGGGAAGGCGGGCCCCGAGCCCGTCAGCCCGGTGAGATAGTCGATGTCGCGCTCGCTGCCGACCTCATCCTCAACGCCGCAGGCTCCGAAGATCGCGCGCACGGTCGCGCGGTCCAATTCGGTGGCGTCGCCGCTCGCGATCCACGGCGTGTACGATTTGCCGACCTCGGCAGCCGCGTTGGGCAGCGTGCGCACCACGCGGCCGGTGCCGTGCTTCTCGCCGATCTCGGCCATCCGGATGCCGGCCATAACCGAAATCACTAGCTTGCCCTTGGCATCCAGCTCGAGCGACGGCCAGTCCTGCGGCCGCACGGAAAGCATGATGACGTCCGAGCGGTCGGCGAGCGCCTGGTTGTCGTCGCTCCAGAAGACGCCTGGAAAGCGATCCGGCTTGGTGCTCCGATAGGAGAGGGCGAGGTTCTCCGCCCGCACCACGCCGGCCGAAAGCGCGGCACCCGCGATCGCGCCGCCCAGCCAGCCGGCGCCGCCGACAATGCCCAGCCTGAGTGAAGCGCTCATTCGTGTCTCCCTTGCAGTCTTAACGGTGCGGGAGGCGGCGGCCATTGTCCAGCGGTCAGCCGCAGCCGCGTACCGGCGAGCGACAGCTGTGCCTGCCGAAACGAGCCTCAGTACCCCCGCATCAATCCACCATCGACGCGGATGTTCTCGCCGGTGATATAGGCCGCGCCGTCGGAAGCGAGGAAGGAGATCGTTGCCGCCACTTCCTCGGATGTGCCGTAGCGCTTCATCGGCACGCTCTGGCGGCGTTCCTCTACGCCGGGCAGGCTGTCGATCCAGCCCGGCAGCACGTTGTTGATGCGAATATTATCGGCCGCATAGGTGTCGGCAAAGATCTTGGTGAAGGCGGCGAGCCCGGCGCGCGCCACCGCCGAGGTCGGGAAGGCGACGCTCGGCTCGAACGCCCAGGCGGTCGAGATGTTGATGATGACGCCCGCCTTCTGCTTCTGCATCACCGGCGTCACCAGGCGGGTCGGTCGCACGACGTTGAGGAAATAGGTGTCGATGCCCTTGTGCCAGTCTTCGTCGCTGATCTCGATGATCTGCGCGCGCGGCCCGTGGCCGGCGCTGTTGACCAGCACGTCGATGCGGCCCCAGCGTTCCAGCGCGCCGTCGGTCAGCCGCTTCAGATCCTCGTTCGACTGGTTGGAGCCGGTGACGCCGAAACCGCCGAGTTCGTTGCCCAGCGCTTCGCCCTTACCGGAGGAGGAGAGCACGCCGACCTTGAAGCCGTCGGCGGCCAGCCGCTTCGCCGCCGCCGCGCCCATGCCGCTGCCCCCCGCCGTCACCAGAGCTACTTTTTCTCCTGCCATGTCGCTGTCCATCCTTGTTGAAAGCGCCTCTGTTAGCACGCGGCGGTGCAGGGCACGAACCGGTTTGGATTGCGCCACGATGCCGATTGGCGAAAGCGGACGCGGAGTCCGAACGCCATGCTCACACCTTGAAACCGCTCATCAGCGCCTTCGACACCACCGCACAGCGTCCGGGCTTCACGTCGCCCGCCTTCAGTGGCACGCCCTTTCCAGCCGGCACCGCCGGCCGGTACCAGCTCCGCAGCGCCTGGTCGCTGGCGCAATAGCCCCAATTGACGAGATCGATCGTCTCCTCGCTTCCCAGGAAATGAAGCGACGTGCCGATATCGGCAGGCGCGATTGCCGCGCTTTGCACGAAGCTCGGCTCGGCGGCGTCAGGCTTGCTGGCGATCGACCAGTAGACGCCGCGGGTGGCGGCATAGTCGGGCCGGGTCGCGTCATTGGGCAGGCCCTGGTCGTCGGCATCCTTCGCCGCCTGGAAGCGGGCGATGAGGTCGCGCCGCCGGAGCGAGCGCACCTGGTTGTCGGTGGTGTCGAGCACGCGCTTCAACTGCGAGAACCAGTTCCAGTAGCCGGAGCCGGACGCTCGCCAGGGCGCGCCGGCGTCGCTGACCAACAGCCAGCGGCAGCGCTTCAGCGCCGGCTCGATGCCGTGATTGTCATAGACGCCGCCATCGGTGAGCACGGCGCGGCCGGCCGGGACCGGCGGGCCGACGCTCGCGTCGAGCTTGTCGTTCTCCCACGCGAACTGAGTGAGGTCGAGCCTGAGCGGCGACAGAAACGGCGGGAAGGCAGACGACGCCGCGACCGCGGTCGCGACCGGCAGGTCCGCATGCTTGGCCATGCCGATCCGGTAATCGGCAATGTAGCGGTTGGACATGCGAAACAGCGAGCCGGTGCTGAGATTGCTCGAGCAGAACACGAACCACGGACGCCGGGTCAGGCTCTTCAGCGTCGGCACCTTGCCGTCGAACAGATGGCGCTCGTAGCAGGTGGCGACTTCGCGCGCCGCGCTCGAAAACGGGTTGAACACGCCCTTGAGGATCGACGGCGCGTCAAGGAAGACCTGCGAGAAAGCGAGGATTTTTTCGACGTAAAGCTCGCGGAAATTCGTGGCAACGCCGTCGGCAAAGCTGAGGCGCGGCC
This sequence comes from Mesorhizobium sp. M1A.T.Ca.IN.004.03.1.1, assembly GCF_003997555.1. Taxonomy (NCBI): domain Bacteria; kingdom Pseudomonadati; phylum Pseudomonadota; class Alphaproteobacteria; order Hyphomicrobiales; family Phyllobacteriaceae; genus Mesorhizobium; species Mesorhizobium sp. M1A.T.Ca.IN.004.03.1.1. Next base: position 167,088 of record NZ_RZTV01000003.1, read on the forward strand.
AGAGAACCGCAAGCAGCCCGGCGGCGATCGAGCCGCCCGAGACCGAACTGACCATGTCGATTTTCTGAAGCAGGCCGGCCTCGTTCAGCCGGCAGAGCACGCCGGCATGGAACAGCATGGCGCGATAGCCGCCGCCCGACAGGCAGAGGCCGAGCTCGTAATGCTCGACCTTGTCGTCAGCCGGTGACGATCCGGCTGGAATCGGCTCCATCGCGCCCCCCTTCTGCCTGTCCGTTCGGCATTCGAGCTCGGCTTTGCTCAATCCAGCCCAGCGCAGCCATTCTGGCAAGCGGGGGAAACGCGTAACGTCGCGGATTGGAAATCGGGCCGCGTGCCGGCCGCTCCGTCGCGGCCGGCTGCATAGACCCTGCGATCGATCTTTACTGACTGATCTCGGGCTCGACGAGCCTTGCCAGGTTCTTGAGCGACTCCTGCCAGCCGAGATAGCAGGCCTCGGCGGGGATGGCGTCCGGAATGCCGGCCTGGGTGATCTCCATCTCCGTGCCGACCGAGACTTTCTTCAACTTCACCGTCACCTGCATCTCGCCGGGCAGGTTGGGATCGTCGAACTTGTCGGTGTAGCGCACGAGCTCACCCGGAACGAGCTCGACATAGTCGCCGCCGAAAGCATGGCTTTCGCCCGTGGTGAAGTTGCGGAACGACATTTTGAAGTTGCCGCCGGCCTTTGCATCCAAGTGATGCACCGTGCAGGTGAAGCCGTTCGGCGGCAGCCATTTCGCCAGCGCGTCCGCCTCGATGAAAGCGCGATAGACTTTTTCAGGTTTGGTGGAAAGCACGAGGTGCAGGCGGACAGTGCTGGGCATTTCGTTTCTCCTGTTGATTGCCGGTCTATGCTCCTATGACGAACGGTGATTGGCCAGTCCGACATCGATGGTGAAGTTTTTTGATCGCTGCTGCCGATCTCTCGATGGGGAGATTATCCGAACCGGTTGCCTTGCACGCCGCGCACGCCGGGCCTGAGCGCGAACAGGCCGCCTTCGAAGGGGTTGGCGTCGAGATGCTCGGCGCTCATGGTGAAGCGCGCCGAGGTGACGAACAGCGTGTCGAGGCCGGGGCCGCCGAAGGCGCAGCTCGTCGGCCAGCTGCAGGGCAATTCGGCGATCCGGTCCAGCCTGCCGTCGGGCGCGATGCGGGCGAGGCAGCTTCCGCCAACCACCCGGCAGTTCCAGATATAGCCCTCTGCGTCAAGGCAGGAGCCGTCCGGCAGGCCGCGCTCGAAGCCGGTGAAGAAGGGGAGCGCCCGGCCGAGCCGTCCCGCCTTCTTGTCCCAGTCATAGCTGTAGAGCGCGTTCTTCGTCGTGTCGGCGGTGACGAAGCGTCCGTCGGGCAGCCACACCATCGTGTTGGTGATGCCGAACCGGTCTTCGCTGAGCGGCGTCGCTTTGCCCTCCCGGCCGACCCGGTAGAGCCGACCTTCATCGCTGGCGATGGGCACCGGCGCGTCGTCCGGGCCGATGTTGTTGGCCATCGTTCCAACCCAGAACGAACCGTCCGGCGCCACCACGCCCTCGTTGAGCCGCGTTCCCGGCCTGTCGTCCTCGATCGTCGCGAGCGTCCGGAACGGCCCATCGAAGTCCCATAGCGCGATCTCCTTGCGCAACCCGACGATCGCGCCGCCGTCGTTGCGCAGGCCGACCGAGGTCACGAGATCGGGCGTCTGCCAGCTTTCATGCGCGCCGCTCAGCGGATCCAGCCGATGGATCCTGCGGCCGATGATGTCGACCCAAACCAGCCTTTCGCGGCGCTCGTCCCACACCAGGCTTTCGCCGACCACGTCGCGCGCATCGAAGATCAGGCCGGCTTGCTTCTCGTGCATGGGGCGCCTCGGGGCAGGGTGTCAGAAAATCAGCTTGACATATATCTTTAAGCCGAAATATGAGCAATTCAACATCAACCTGTCATACAGGTGTTGAGGAAACGGATGCAAGAGCAGACGGACCCACGGGATGAACCGAGTCCTGGCCTGGTCAGCACGGCGATTCAGGCGATAACCCAGCACATCCGCTCGGAAGGCCTGGCGCCCGGCGATCCGCTGCCCAGCGAGGCGGCCATGACGCGCCAGCTCAACGTTTCCCGAACGGTCGTGCGAGAGGCCTTCCGCTCGCTGTCGGCGATGCGGCTGATCGACATGAGCGCCGGGCGCCGCGCCACCGTCGCCAAGCTCGACACCGGCGCCATGTCGATGGTGATCGAGCATGGCATCACCACCCAGCAGATCAGCGTGCAGCAGGTCTATGACGTCAGGCGCACCATCGAGATGCGCACCGTGGCGCTGGCCGCGCTGCGCCGCACCAACGCGGAAGCCGCGGCGATCGCCCAGTCGGCCCGGCTGATGCGCGAGAGTTGCAAGAGCCCCGAGACCGTCATGGAGCATGACATCGCCTTCCACGAGGCGATCGCGGCGGCCTCGCACAATCCGGTCTTTTCGCTGATCGTCACCGCCTTCAGCGGCGTGACGCGGCGCACCTGGGTCATTGGCTGGCGAACCCGTTCCTCCGACGAGGACCAGCTCAAGATGATCAAGGGCCATGAGGACATCGCCGACGCCATCCTCAAGGGCGATCCGCGGCTTGCGGCCGAGCATATGGCCGAGCATTTCGACAAGAGCGTCAAGGCGCTGATCGACGCGGGGTTAGCCTGATGAAGATCCGCGCCATCGAGACCGTGCGCATCGAGGAACGGCCCAACCTGCTCTGGGTCGAGGTTCATACCGACGAGGGCATCACCGGTCTCGGCGAGACGTTCTATCTATCGCGCACCGTCGAGGAATATCTGCACGAATATGTGGCGCCCAGGGTGATCGGCCGCGATCCGCTGGAGATCGATCTTTTGGCCGCCGATCTCGTCGGCTATCTCGGCTTCCGCTCCAGCGGCGCCGAGGTGCGCGGCAACTCGGCCTTCGACATCGCGCTGTGGGACATTTTCGGCAAGGCCACCGGCCAGCCGGTCGCGCAGCTGCTCGGTGGTTTCAGCCGTCGCTCGATCCGCACTTACAACACCTGCGCCGGCACCGAGTACATCAAGGACGCCAAGGGCCAGACGACGGCCAATTACGGCATCGGCGCCGGGCGCGATTACGACGATCTCAACGCTTTCCTCACCCGCGCCGGCGAGCTGGCCGAGGAATTGCTCGCCGACGGCATCACCGCCATGAAGATCTGGCCGTTCGACCACGCGGCGGAGAAGACGCGCGGCAACGACATCTCGGCAGCCGACTTGAAGGCGGCGCTCGAGCCTTTTGAAAAGATTCGCAAAGCCGTCGGCGACAGGATCGACATCATGGTCGAGTTCCATTCGATGTGGCAGCTCTTGCCGGCGATGAGGATCGCCGAGGCGCTCAGGCCCTACGCCACCTATTGGCACGAGGACCCGATCCGCATGGACAGCCTCGGCGATTTGAGGCGTTACGCCGCCGCCAGTCCGGCCCCGATCTCGGCCTCCGAGACGCTGGGCAGCCGCTGGGCTTTCCGCGACCTTCTGGAGACTGGAGCGGCGGGGATCGTCATGCTCGACATCTCCTGGTGCGGCGGCCTGTCGGAGGCGCGCAAGATCGCTTCGATGGCCGAGGCTTGGCGGCTGCCGGTGGCGCCGCACGACTGCACCGGTCCGGTCGTGCTCGCAGCGTCCACCCATTTGTCGCTCAACGCGCCCAACGCGCTCGTCCAGGAAAGCGTGCGCGCCTTCTACCGCACCTGGTACCGCGACTTGGCGACGGCGCTGCCCGAGGTGAAAGACGGCATGATCACCGTGCCGCCGGGGCCTGGGCTCGGGCTGGCGCTCAGTCCCGATCTTGGCAAGGCCTACACCGTCCACCGCCGCGTCAGCAGCCAGACGGACATTTAGCCCAAGACGCACATCTAGGATCCATAGGGAGGAACAAACATGAGAAAACTGACAGCAATGCTTCTGCTCGGCGCCGCCCTTATCGGCGGGCAATCGGCCGCCAAAGCCGACGGGCTCAACATCGTCTTCACCCATCATTCGTCGGCCTCCAACACATTCTGGCAGGCGGTGAAGAAAGGTTTCGACGATGGCTGCGCCAAGGTCGAGGCCAACTGCAACATGGTCTTCACCCAGACCGAGGGATCGATCGAGCAGCAGGTCGCGAACATGCGCGCGGCCCTTGCCGCCAAGCCCGACGCGCTGCTCACCTCCATCGTCGACGACCATGCCTTCGACGATGTCATCAAGGAGGCGCGCGACGCCGGCGTGGTGGTGATCGCCGTCAATGTCGACGACACCGAAGGCGCCAAGGGCAATGCGCGCCAGGCCTTCATCGGCCAGGGCTTCAAGCCAGCCGGCTACTCGCTCGCCAAGGCGATTTCCGAGAGCTTCCCGAAGGATGGTCCGATCAAGGTGCTGGTCGGCATCTCGGCGCCGGGCCAGAACTGGTCGGAAACCCGCGGCGCCGGCGTCATGCAGTTCCTCGAGGAATACAAGGCCGCTCATAAGGACCGCGACGTTTCGTGGGAGCGCATCGACAGCGGCACCGACCTCGCCATCACCTCCGACCGCGTCGGCGCCTATCTCAACGCGCATCCCGACACCACCGCCTATTTCGACACCGGCTTCTGGTGCGCCGGCGTGGCGCGCGTGCTGGCCGATCGCGGGGTCGCGCCCGGCAAGGTCCTGCTCGGCGGCTTCGATCTCGTGCCGGAAGTGCTGCAGCAGATGCAGAAGGGCTATGTCCAGGCGCTGGTCGACCAGCAGCCCTACATGCAGGGCTTCATGCCGGTGATGGAAGTCTATCTCAACAAGAAGCTCGGTCTTGCGCCTTCCGACATCGACACGGGGCAGGGCATCGTGCGCCAGAAGGACGCCGATGCGATCATGGCGCTGTCCGCGCAGGGCATGCGCTGAGGTCGCATGCCTTTGAGATTGGCCGAGACGCCCGTCACCGAAATGCTGGCGGGACATCACCCCCCTCTGTCCTGCCGGACCGTCCGGCAGGACAGAGGGGGGTGTGAAGGAACGCGGCGCCACAGTACCTTTCACAATCACCGCACCGGAGCCTTTCATTGAAGCGCCTGTTCAAGACCTATCTCGAGAAGCCGGAACTGGCCGGGCTGATCCTCCTGGTGCTGCTCATTGTCCTGTTCCAGGTCCGCTCCCACGGCGTGTTCCTGAACCAGGACAATCTGCGAGGCATCCTCGGCATCCTGCCGGAGGCCGGCCTCGTCGCCATCGGCGTTACCATCCTGATGATCAGCGGCGAGTTCGACCTGTCGGTCGGTTCGGTCTTCGCGCTGATGCCGATGACGATGGCGGTGCTGATGGTGCAGGGCTGGCCGTTCCCGCTGGCGCTGCTCGCCGGGCTGCTCGTCTCGGCGGCCATCGGCTTCGTCAACGGTTACGTCACCATCCGCTTCGCCATCCCGAGCTTCATCACCACGCTCGGCATGCTGTTCATGGCGCGCTCGCTCACCGTCGTCGTGTCCGGCGGCTTCCCGCCGCTGCTGCCCGCCGACCTGCCGACTTGGCTGTTCACTTCCTTCGTCGGGCCGGGCAACATGTTCCGCATGTCGTTTCTGTGGTTCGTCGCGGTCGCGGTGCTGACCTCGCTGATGCTGTCGCGCACCAATTTCGGCAACTGGATCAAGGCTACCGGCGGCTTCCTGCCGGCCGCCGCCGCGATGGGCATCCCGACCGCCAGGGTCAAGATCGTCTGCTTCATGCTGTGCTCGGTGCTCTCGGGCTTCGCCGGCATGCTGCAGGTGCTGCGGCTGGGGTCGCCGCTGCCTTCAATCGGCGAGGGGATGGAGCTGCAGGCGGTGGCATCCGCCGTCATCGGCGGCGCCTCGCTCGCCGGCGGCATCGGCACCGTCATGGGCGGCATCATCGGCACGACGCTCATCCGCGTCATCGACAACGGCCTTGTGCTCAGCCATGTCGACGCCAACTGGTTCAAATTCGCCATCGGCTTCCTGACCATCTTCGCCGTCGTCGCCAATGCCTGGATGCGCAAGCGCGCCAAGGCCATCAAGATGGAGGGCTGAGCCGTGAGCGATGCCATCATCTCTGTGCGCGATCTGCACAAATGGTATTCCGGCGTGCATGCCCTCAAAGGCGTCACGCTCGACTTCAAGCGCGGCGAGGCGCTCGGCCTGGTCGGCGACAACGGCGCCGGCAAGTCGACCTTGATCAACATCCTGTCCGGCGTCCACCGCGCCGACCAGGGCGAGATCAAGGTCGAGGGCAGGGAGGTCAGCATCGCGACGCCGCGCGACGCGATGGATCTCGGCATTGAGACCATCTACCAGTACAATTCCATGGTCCCCACCATGTCGATCGCCCGCAACCTGTTCATCGGCCGTGAGCCGACCCGGTTTTCGATCCTCGGCGTCGGCATCCTCGACCAGAAGAAGATGGCCGAGGAAAGCGTGCGCGCCATCGCCAATGTCGACCTGCATCTGCGCTCCCCCGACGCGCTCGTCGGCGAGCTCTCCGGAGGCCAGCGCCAGGGCGTCGCGATCGCGCGCGCCATGCACTTCAAGTCGAAGGTAATGATCCTCGACGAGCCGACCAATCACCTCTCGGTCAAGGAGACCAACAAGGTGATCGGCTTCGTGCGCGGCCTCAAGGAACAGGGGGTGACAGGCGTCTTCATCAGTCACAACATGCACCACGTCTTCGAGTGCTGCGACCGTATCGTCGCGATGGCGCGCGGCGAGATCGTGCTGGACAAGCGCATCGGCGACACTTCGATCGACGAAGTCCATTCTGTCCTGTGAGGGTTAGGCAATGAAGGCGCTCGCTGGTCGTAAAGTGTTGCTTACGGGCGGCCTCGGCTCGCTCGGCCGGGCCCAGGCGGTGACGCTGGCGCGGGCCGGCGCGCGCGTGCTGGTGCTCGACCGCCCCGACATCGGCGATGCCGAGCAGACGGTGGCGGGACTTGCCGGGCAGGCCAGGGGCGATATTGCCTTCGTCGGCTGCGATCTCAACCGGCTGGCCGATGCGGAAGCGGCTGTTGCCGCGCTGGCGGCGAACGAAGGTGGGATCGATATCCTGATCAACAACGCGGCGCTGATCATCAACCGGCCGTTCGAGCAGTTCTCGCTGGCCGAATATGAGGATCAGATCCGCGTCAATTCCTCGGCCGCCTTTGCGCTGGCGCGGGCCTGCGCGCCGGGCATGAAGGCGAAGGGCTACGGCAAGATCGTCAACTTCTGCTCGATCACGCTCAACGGCCGCTGGGACGGCTACGTGCCCTATGTCGCCTCGAAGGGCGCCATGCTCGGGCTCACCAAGTCGCTCGCGCGCGAGCTCGGGCCGCATGGCATCCGCGTCAACGCCGTGTCGCCGGGCGCGGTGGTCTCGGAGGCGGAGGCGCGCGTCTTCGGCGACCGGTTGAAGCAGTACAATGACTGGATCCTCGAGAACCAAAGCCTCAAGACGCGCATCGAGCCTGAGAACATCGCCGAGCTCGTGCTGTTCCTCGTCTCACCCGCCTCCGACATGATCAGCGGCCAGAACATCGCCATCGATGGCGGCTGGTGAGGATATGGCCGGCGCGGTCGAGCTGAACGACGGGCAGGCGAGGCTGGTCCTGGCGCCTGAGAAGGGCGCAGCGATCGCGCGCTATGACGCGCTGGTGATCGGCAGCGCGCCGGTTCCGCTGCTGAAGCCGGGCGACGGCGCCGGCACGTCCGGCTGCCAACTCCTGGTGCCGTGGTCGAACCGCATCTCCGGCGGCGGCTTCACTTTCGACGGCCGCTTCCACGCCGTCGCGCCGAACATTCCGGGCGAAGCCTTTCCGATCCATGGCGACGGTTTCCAAAAACCGTGGCGGCTCGCCCGCCGCACTGACACCGAGGCGGAGCTGGTGCTCGACGAGGGCGCGATCGGTCCTTACCGCTATGCGGCTACCGTGACCTATGCGCTGCAGGACGGCGCGTTGGAGGCGCAGCTGACGGTGGAGAACCGCGCCGGCATGCGCCTGCCTTACGGCCTCGGTTTCCATCCCTGGTTCCCGCGCGGCGACACAACGCTGCTCGGGGCCAAGGCGAGGCGCGTCTGGCTGGAGGACGAGCGCCATTTGCCGGTCGGCGTCGTGCCGGTGAGCGAGCGCCCGGCCTGGGATTTCTCGCGCTCCATCCCGCTGCCGTGGGACTGGGTCAACAACGCCTTCGACGGCTGGAATCGTCGCGCCTCGATCACGCAGCTCGAGGAGGGGATCAGGATCACGCTCACCGCCTCGCCGGAGCTCGGCGTCTATATCCTCTATTCGCCGTCATCCGACGCCGACTTCTTCTGCTTCGAGCCGGTCTCGCACCCGGTCGATGCGCATCACGGCGAAGGGCTGACGGTGCTTGAAGATGGGCAAACGATGAGCGCGACGATGCGGCTGGACTGGGCTGTGGCGGGTTGAGGGCAGCCGACCGAGCGCGTGATCTCAACCCTTGAGGGGGAGACGGCCGGCAGGCCAGAGAGGGTCGCGAAGGATCGCGGCCGTTCGTCATCCTAGGGTCTGCGCTGCGTCGTTTCGCTCCTTGCTTCGCCCTAGGATGACGAAGGGATAGGTCGCCGCCCCCTCTGTCCTGCCGGCCCATAAGGGGGAGATCGGAGGGCGCGTCGGCTTTCGCCAATCTCCAGCGCCGCAGAGCAGATGCCGAAGCACCTCCCTCACAGCTCCTTCTCCGCCAGCTCCCTGAATTCATCCGGCACCGAGCGCGCTGCTTGCAGCGCGACGGTGCCGTAGCCGACGGCCTGCTTGCCGAAGCGCCGGCGGATCTTGTCTATGGCGCGGTCGGCGCCGAAGCGGGCGAGGCCTTTGCGGCTGCCGGGCTTCAGCTTCTCGTCCGCCAGGCCGAGCGGCAGTTCGAGCTGCAGCTCGGCATGCTCTTCCAGATGCGAGACCGAGATCGCCAGCAGCGAGATTTCCCGTTCGCCCGGGTGAGCGGCGAGCACGCCTCTGACCAGCTCTTCCGCGACGTCAGCGAGCATGGTCGTCGCCTGGATCGGCTGCTCCAGCGTCACCGAGCGCGTGACCGCGCGCCTGTCGGCAAAGCGCACGCGCACCGTCACCGTGCGGCCGGGCCGGTCCTTGGCGCGCAGGCGGCTGGCGACGCGATCGGCGAGATGCAGGAGCGTCGGCACGAAGACGCGCGGCAGCGCCGGTTTGCGGCCCAGCGCCGACTGCGCGCCGGCGGAATGGGCGCGGCGATGCGTCTCCAGCCGGCGCGGGTCGCGGTTCCAGGCAAGGGCCGCGAGCTTCTGGCCGGCGGCATGGCCGATCAGCCGCTCCAGCGCGCCGCTATGCGTGCGCGCCAATTGCCCGATCGTCTCGACGCCGATCTCGGCGAGCCTGGCTTTGGTTGCCGGACCGACGCCCCACATCAGCGACACCGGCAAATCGTGCAGGAAGGAAAGCTCGGTGCCAGGCTCGACCACCACCAGCCCGTCGGGCTTGGCCACCTGCGATGCGATCTTGGCGAGATGCTTCGTCCGTGCCACCCCGATCGAGATCGGCAGGCCGAGCTCGCTCTTCACGCGGCGGCGGATGGTTCGCGCAATTTCGTCCGGCGGTCCGAACAGATGCGTGCAGCCGGCGACATCGGCGAAAGCCTCGTCGATCGAGATGCGCTCGACCAGCGGCGTGAAATCGTCGAGCACCTTGATCGCGGCGTCGCCGAGACGCTGGTATTCGCCGAAGCGGCCGCCGACGAAGATGAGCTGCGGACAGAGCTCGCGCGCCCTGCGGCCGGGCATGCCGCCGCGCACGCCAAAAATCTTCGCCTCATAGGAAGCGGCAAGCACTACGCCGCCGCCGACTGCGATCGGCTTGCCGCGCAGCGACGGGTCGAGCAGTTGCTCGACCGAGGCGTAGAAGGCGTCGAGATCGGCATGCAGGATCGTAGCGGCCGAAGCGGCGTTCGTGGCGGCCATCGCGCTCCCGGCTCCATTCATCCGCTTTGCGGCATCGCAGCATTAGCAGCAACTGTTGTAAGCGGTAATGCGTGTGAACATAAAGAGAACAAAAGGAGTTTCCTGTCAAGCCGGCCAGCTGGGGATGAGAACATCTGCAACCCGTCACAACCAAGGGCTTTGACCGGTTGCGCCGGTGTGCTCCCCTTTGACCGGTTGACCGCGAGACCAGGGAGGGGCGGGAAGGATCGCGGCCCAAAACTGCGTCATGCCAGGACGAAGTCAGGAGCCGAGCGACGCCGAAGACCAGGATGACGAAGTGCGGCCGAGCCGGAGCACCGCCCCTCTTCTGGCCGTCCCTTCGCCGACAGCCGCCGCTAGGCCGGTTTGGCGTATTGCTCGGCGCTGAGCACCTCGATGCATTGGAACGGCTCATTGCCTTCCACCCAGGCGTCATGCCCGGGCGGGATCGTATAGGAGGTGCCGGCCTCGAAGGTCTTCTGCGTCCCGTCGTCCATGCGTATGGTGATCGTTCCGGACACGACATAGCCGACATGCGAGACCTGGCAGCTGTCGGTCTTGACCACCGGCTTCACGCATTCGGACCATTTCCAGCCCGGCTCCATGTTGAGCCGCCCGAGCGTGTAGCCCGGCAGCCGGACCACTTCGACGCGGGTCTTGGCGGGCGAGCGAACCTCGTCGGGATTGTTATGCGACTTGGATTCGAGCTTGGTGACCTTCATTGCAGCTTCGGCCATGGCATCCTCCCATTTCCAAGGATTAGCGGGGCCTGACGCGCGATCGTCGGCGACCGCTGCTGGATTGATACGACTTTCGATGAATGATTGCTAATGTAATTGCCGGGCGTGGCGCGAAATCGATTTTGCCGCGCAGGCCCTATTGCAAGCACGCTCTGCCGGTGTTTTGCTGTTCCTTGCGCCTGGCACGACGGTGGTTGAGGGGCCACCCCGTTTCTCGCTCCTTGGGGAGAATCCTGTGAACCCTCGGCAAGTGAATTTCGCCAATAGTGCGGCGGCAAAGCCAGGCCCCGTCCGCGATAGTCCATATTCATTTCCGCTCGCGGGCGCGCGCTCACCGCGCCGATCGAAACCGCCATAGGCGAGGCCAAGCCGGATGGAAGGCGATACTCGAAAAATCAGAAAAACTGGGAGGAATCATGCTTCATCAGGTAGGGAAAACGGAAACCCGTCCGCCGGTCGGGGCAGGGCGCCGCACTCCGCCGGCGCTTCGCCAGTGCTGCGACAACTATATCTGTCCGACCTGCGATCAAGTCGTCGAGCTGACGGATTTCCGCCAGGTCGTCTGGCATCAAAGGCCGGGCCATCGGCCGATGGATTTGGATGACTGAGCGGACCTGCCCAAGAAAAGAGGGCCCGAGAGAAAAAGGGCCCGCGCCTTCCAGAGGAATGCGCGGGCCGAAGCTGGAGTAGCCATTCGATAAACGCGCAGCCGGCCTGCCGGTTGCGTCAGGCGGATCAGCCGCCGTTGGCCGGAGCCGGGGCCGGAGCCGGTGCGGCCGGTGCGGGTGCCGGCGTCGTCGACGGTGCCGCAGGCGTCTCCACCTTGGGCGCCTCGACCTTCGGCGCATCGAGCTTCACGTTGACATCCGTCGATCCGCCACCGCCGGTGCGGCCACCGACATTGATGATGCCGGTAAAGAACAGCAGGGCCACGATCGCGATGATGGCAAGAACGATGGCCACTGCTGTGCCGGCGCCGCCCCCGCCACTGGTGTTTACAACTGTAGGTCTGTCGGCCATGGTTTCCTCTCCTCTGCCGATTGGGATGTCGTGGCAACGGCGCCAAAGCTGGAATGTTCCTGCTTTCGGGCCACGGTCCCTTGTCAGGCGGGACCTGAGGCCGCACCTTTGAGCGCAGAGGTCCGAATGGGCGATTTCTGGAAACAAGTAGGCCCACAACTCATTGTGGCACAACCGTCGAGTAACGTCCCTTCATCGGCGGTTTGAAAGTGGAGTTGCCCGCCATTTCCTGCGATGTGGCGGGCAACTCCCACAATCCCGCAGTCTGCCGAGATTCGCGAACCTGTTCGCCGCGCTTTTGCCGGTCGATCCAAAACAACCACAGGCGTGCGCGACGTGCTTTTAAGCCGTGCCTGCCGCTTCGCTCGATCTCGGCGCGGGCCGCCCAGGCTGTCGCCAAATCATGATGCACCACTCGAGCGGAACCCGGCCGCCAGCCACGCCGTTGTCTTCCGCGAAGGGATCCTGTGGGCGGAGGCCGCCATGGACAGCTTCGAACTGATCGATCTTCTCTGCGTCGTCGACGCCTGCGCCAGCGATGGCGCGGCTGGGCGCCTTGTTTCAATGTCGAAAGCCGTCGAGGAACTGCGCGTCTTGACCGGGGACTTCGTCTCGTCCGACGAAGCGGCGGCGAACGCGTTGAGCCAGGTGGCGCTGCAGCGCGGCTGCGCGGTGTTGTTCGACGAACAGCCGGGCGCCGATATCGTCGGCGAGTACTGATTTCCCCTTGAAGAAGAGCGGCGCTATTTCACCAGGGTGATCATCCTGCCGGCATACATCTCGCGATTGCCGAGCTCGGCCGCGCAGTCCGATTTCACCGCCGAGTTTCCGGTCATGCCTACGGTATTGCCGACCAGCCGCAGGCAATTGCCCTGCGCGTTCATGTCTGAATTCCCGGCATAGGAGATCGCCGCGTCGGGGGCATAGATGAAGCCGCTGACCACCGAGCCGGATCCGCCGTTGATCGTCAGCGCCGAGGTGTTGCCCTTGGCCTGGAAGATGGTGATGCCTGCATAGGCGCCGCTGGCCGGCGGCGAGAGGTTCACCTGCTCATTGGCATTGATGTAGAGCTGCGAGCCTTCCATCAGGAAGATCGTCACGCCCTGGCCGGTGAGGCTGCCGTTGCCGCCGGGCTTTATGGTGACATTGCGCAGGATGTAGACGCCCGGATTAAGCGTGATCTTTCCTGACCAGGTCTTGTCGCAATAGGTGCCGGGCGAAAGCGTGACCGTCTTGCCGTTCGGCATCGATTGGCACATGCCGTAAGCGGGCGGGGTGACATTGGCCAACGGGTCGAACGATGCGTACTGGTTTTCGAGCGGTGCGTCGCACGAGAGTGTTGCGTTGGGCGGCGTTATCCCCGAGGTCGAGCCGACCGTCGAGACGCATGCCGCGCTGAGCAGGGCCGAGCCGCCGCGGTCGATGGCGTCGGCCGCGTCCGAGTTTGCGGCGATCACGCAGCCGTTCATCGCGACATTGGTCGAGCCCTGCAGGTTGACGGCGGAGCCGACATGCGGATCGAGCGCCAGAACGCACGCTTGCGCCCCGGGTTTGACCTCGACGGAGGCGGAGCGGGTCGCCTGCCAGGCCGGCGCGCCGCTGATGAAAGCCGCACGGCTGATGCTCGACGACAGGGCGATGGTGTAGCCGCTCGGATCGCCGCTGGCCGCTGCCTGGAAGGCCCCGACGCTGCCCGAATATTCGCCGGCATCGGCGACGCTCAGATTGGCTGAGAAGAAAGTCAGGCCGAGCTGGCGCACATCGCCGGCCGACATGGTCGGTTGGTATTTCGTGCCCACCGCCAGCCCGGCTGCGTCCAGCGAGTTCTGCAGTTGCGCCGCGTCGTCGCTCGTGCCGGCCACATCGACGGCGCCGGCCACGACAAGCATCAGCGGCACCATGGCGATTGCGGTCGCCAGCGCGAAATTGCCGCGCGTCGAAGCCCAGAACCGTCTGATCATGGCAGCACCCCTCGCCGGAAACGGCAGAGACACTACTCCAGCCGTCTCTACGACCGATTTCCGAAAAAGATAAAATGCAGCAAAAGCTAAAATCGCTGATTTATCCGCAGCTTGACCTAACGTCCTATATAGAGTGGGACCTAAGTCTGAGTCGTGGCCGCGCAGGGCGGTAAATATGCATGCAAGGGTCTGAAAATCGCAAGTCGAGGAAAAAAATTAGCCATTCGTTTATCGCCGGGTGTTGAACGTGGTGGCTGGGATAGCTTGGGCGCGCGGCCATGAACACATTCGGTCGGATTTTCAGACAGTTCGTCTCCCGCCGCCTGCGGCGCGGCGAGAGCGGCAATGTTGCGACGATCTTCGCGCTCACCCTGCCGATCGTCGTCGGCGGGGCAGGGCTCGGCGTCGAGACGTCCTACTGGTACTATTCGAGCCTGAAGCTGCAGGCGACGGCGGACGCCGCCGCCTATGCCGGCGCGCTGGAAAAGATCCAGGGATCGGACACTGCGACGATCACGGCGGCCGCGACCCAGTCGGCGACCGACAACGGCCTCGGCAATGGCACCATCACCGTCCACACGCCGCCCACCTCGGGGCCGAACACGGCCAAGAAGGCAGTCGAGGTCATCCTCAACCAGAACCTCGACCGGATGTTCACCTCGATCTTCACGCAGACCAAGGTGCCGGAGCAGGCGAGGGCGGTGGCGCTCATTACCGATGCTTCCAAGGCCTGCGTGCTGGCGCTAAATAAGTCGGCCTCGCAGGCGGCGCTTTTCTCCGGCAGCACCAGCGTCAAGCTGACCGGCTGCTCGGTCATGTCGAATTCGAGCGCCGCGGACGCCATCAAGGTCCAGGGGTCGGCAGGGCTTCAGGCCGACTGCCTGATCTCGGTCGGCGGCGTTTCGCTGAACAACCCGGTGACCACGACCTGCAAGTCGCCGATAACCCAGGCCTTGCCCGCGTCCGATCCGTTCTCCAGCCTGCCGGCGCCCTCGACCAGCGGCTCTTGCCAGAATGTCAACAGCGGCAAGTCAACGCAAACAATCCAGCCCGGTACCTACTGCAATGGTATGAACCTCAACGGCAATGTCGCGCTTTCTTCCGGCACTTACGTTGTCCAGGGCAATTTGAAGATCAACGCCGGCGCGGTCATCACCTGCGCTGCACCCTGCACCAACGGCGTAACCATCTATATGACGGGCAGCAACACCATAAGCATGAACGGCAACGCCACGGTGACGCTCAGCGCGCCGACCTCGGGGACCTATTCCGGCGTGCTGTTTTATGGCGACAGGACGGGCAACGCCGCACAGAGCACCTTCAACGGCACGGCGACTTCTTCGCTGACCGGGGCAATCTATTTCCCCAAGCAGCAGGTCAATTATCTCGGCAATTTCTCGGGCGCGAACGGCTGCACCCAGGTTGTGGCCGACACCATCCAGTGGTCGGGCAATTCCACAATCAACCAGAACTGCTCGAGCCTTGGGCTGCAAGACATCCCCGCCGCCCCGTCTGTTGCGATTGTCGAGTAGCCGCGTGGCGCCGGCAGCGATCCGCTTCCGCAAGAATCGCTCCGGCGCGGCCGCGGTGGAATTCGCGCTGGTGTTGCCGGTGCTGTGCGTCGCGCTGTTCGGAATCGCCGATGGCTGGTCCTATGTCACCAGCTCGATGGCGATGCGGGCGGGTGTGAAGACGGCGGCGAATCTGCTGCTGGCCGGCGGGGGAGACGACACCGCCGTTCAGGCCGCCGCTCTTGCGAGTTGGGAGAAGAAACCCTCCGATGCGGCGATCACGGTGACACGCACCTACAAATGCGGAACGACCGTGGTCACGTCGTCGACCACCTGTGCGGGATCGAAAGTACCTTCCATCTATGTCCAGATCCAGGCGTCGGGCACCTGGGTTCCGCCGTTCACCTTCGGCGTCTTCCCGGGCAATAGCGCGCTCAGCCATCAGCAGGTGGTCCGTGTCCGCTAAGCAAAAAACCAGGCTGTTTGCCAGCAACGCCTCTGGCGGCGCCGCGATCGAGTTCGCGCTGATCGTGCCTTTCCTGATCATGCTTCTGTTCGGCATCTTCGCCTTCGGCTGGTCGATGAACAACGAGTCCAGCGTGCGCTATGCGCTCGAGGCCTCGGCGCGCTCGCTGCAGCTTGACAGGACGATGACCCAGGCTCAGATCCAGGCGATCGCGACGCAGAAACTACAGGCGCTCGGCTTGCAGAACGTGACAGTTACGATCACCACCGACCCGCCGAGCGGCGGCTTCAAGATGGCGCATGTCAGCGCCAGCTATGCCTTCGTCATCAACTTTCCCTATTTCAGCGATTTTCCGATCAATTACTCGACCACTGTCACCGTGCCGCTGATCAACAGCTGAAGCACGTCTCCCCAAAGTGGGACTTCGTTTCGGGTCAAAGCCAGGGCTAAGCTTAACAAGCTGTGTGGGCCGAAAGATTGCGACACGCTTCAGGGCATGCCGAGGAAGAATATATAAGTATATATCTGGGATTGGCCGCAAAGCGGGATAAGAACACCTCGGTAGCGCGCCCCAAGCGCTGGTGGCATCACCGCTCCCGCGGGTTGCCCGAAACGATGCCGCGCACGTCCGAAAATCGCCTTTATAAACAGGCGTCTTGTACTCCTCGACGGACGCTGGCCGCATAGCGTTGGGCCCATGGTCCGACGGGAGGTGGGCCTTCATTGTTCCAGAGGGCGGACCTGGCCTTAGCCCATTTATTTACGCAATAATTTCAGCAAGTTAACAGGTGTTCAGCAGGATTTCCGGAGCTGCTTCTCGGGATACTCTCTTGCCGCCACCGAATTTGTTTAAAAGTTACTCCAAGCCGTTAGGGAAATCTCATATGACGCGATCTAGCGGTTGGGCATTGGTGGCGATTCACCTGCGGAGAAACATGATGACAATCCGGAAAACACTTTTGGCTTCGCTTGCCATTCTGGCGCTCGCGGCTGCTCCCGCACTCGCCGGAGCCGGCGGCAATGGCGGTGGCAACGGCAATGGCGGCAGCCATGGCGGCGGCAACGGCAATGGCGGCGGTAACGGCAATGGCGGCGGTAATGGCAACGGCGGCGGCAACGGCGGCGGCAAGGGCCAAAGCAGCAACAGCGGCGCCTCGCACGGCAAGTCGGCATCGGCAAAGGCCGCCAAGTCGCAGGTCGACGATGCAACCGATGACGACACGACGGACGATACCACTACGGCCGCCACCCCGAAGGAGAAGAACATCCATGCCAAGCTCGGCCGGCTGAACTCGCTCCAGCGCAACATCAATGCCTACATGAATTCCAAGAGCAAGAAGTTCGCGGGCATTCAGGCTTATGTGACCCAGGCCGCCGTAGCCCAGAACGCGCAGGCCAAGCTTGACGCGGCAAACGCGAAGCTGGCCGCCGACCAGGCCCAGCTCGGCACGCTCACCCAACAGCTCGCCGACCTCAATGCAACCGACACGACCAACATGACGGCCGAGGAAAAGGCGGCTTTCGATGCGCAGGTTGCCGACGTTCAGGCGCAGATCGACGCCCAGAACGCCGCGATCGCCGCTGACACCCAGGCGGTGGCGGATGCCCAGGCCGCGGTGACCGCTAACCCTGCCCCCGATGACGCCACGCTTGACGCCGCCCTGCAGGACATGGCCAACAAGCCGGTCGATCAGGAGGTGACGGACTGGGCCAAGGACGTGCTGGCCGACAAGATCGACCAGGCGGCCGCGGCGACGTCTACGCCATAAGGCACACGCGGCGAAGCTGCCGCAGTGGAATGCATGCATGCCGCCGGGGCGACCCGGCGGCATTTTGTTTGGCTTGACGGCAATGCATTGGAACGATGGCTGCAGACCAGGGAGGGCCCGGGGGGATCCTGGTTGCGGCGAGCAGAAACGCCACGCCGAGGCACAGACGGAATTCAAAAAAAGGCTCGCCGTTGAGGCGAGCCCAAATAGCAAAAGCCGAGGTGGTCAGACGGCTTCTACCCGCGCCCGAAGGTTAACATGCGGGGTCTACCGACCGAATAACATTAGTTAAGGAATAGCTAAAAATTCACGGCGTCTGCATCGCTGGAAACCTTTCGTCGGCTTCGGTCGGCGCCGTGTCACGTATTTGGAACGGTGGCAGAACCGACGGCGGTGACGCAGACCGGGTAGTCGAAAATCGGCGCGCCGAAAACGAGTTTGACCGGGAGCTGCGTGGTCAGCTCCCGGCCCCCGGTTGCCACCCCCGAGATCTCGCTGTGAATGTCGTACTACGATATAAAAGACGGCGTTGGAATGGGGAACGGGCAATTTCTTTTGCGAGCCGCCCTGCATTGGGGAAAACAACTGCAGGCCCGGGAGCGCTGCCCCGCCGCCGCCGACCTTGCGAGTCTTTTTGCCTCGCCTGACGCTGTGCGCAATGCACACCAAAACTTCGCTGTCGTGTGGCTAATATGCATTGCGGTGTGTAGACTTAGCGGGTGAGGGATTTCACAGGGCATTGGGAGGACAACAAAATGCCACGGGTTTCGGAGCTTTTCTTCAAGACGGCCATCATCTTTCTCATCCTGGGCATAGCCGCCGGGTTGCAGATGGCGATTTCGGGCGACCACGGCGCCTTCCCGGCGCACGCCCACATCAACCTTCTCGGCTGGGTGACCAGCGCGATCTTCGGCGGTTACTACGCGCTCAATCCGGCCAAGGCCGAGCGCCGCATCGCCATGATCCACTACGGTCTCTACACGGTTGGCCTCGTGATCATGCTGCCGGCGCTCTACTGGATGCTGGCCGCAGGCCATCCGGAGATCGAGCCGGTCGTGGCGATCGGCTCGCTGATCGTCGCCGCCGCGGTGCTGACCTTTGCCTTCATCGTCTTCTCGTCCGCAGAGACGGTGCGCTCGGCCACGGTCGCTCCGGCGCAGTAACGGTGCACCCAACAGCGCGTCGCCTGAACCGGCCTAGTGCGACGCGCTCAATTGCTCGATCGCACGCGGCCAAGATCGGCCGAAGCGCCTCTTCGTGTCCTGTGTGGCGGAGCAGGGAGCGAAGCGACGCGGCGCAAACTGCAGGCCGTAAGCTCAGAGCGTTACGACGGTGCAGGATTCTGCCGCGCTGCGTTCCTCGACGAGGTCACAGCGTGGGTTCTCGTGTCTTTGCTCCGCTTCGCGTCGCTACGCCCAACGATGACGGCGTTGGGGCTTCGGCCGGACGCTGAGCCGCCTTACGGCAGCAGCCTCGGGAACAGCCGCGAGATCAGCGCGTGGACGATGCCGTCGCGCTCGAAGGGGCCGGGCAGCTTGGCGGGGGCGCCGGCGTCGCTCGCCTTGCTCTCGTCCGTGGCCCGGCCTTCGGCTTGCACGAGCCACAGCACGGCCACGAAGTAGCCTGCCTGCAGCACCACGCCCGCCAGGAACGTCCAGCCAAGCGACTGCCAGACGGACCCGGTGGACATGAAGGTCCAGCCGAGAACCACCAGAAGCGTTGCCGTCATTCCCACAAGAAACTGCGGAAAATACATTTGCCCAACCGAGCGCCGCGACCAGTTAGGGTCTTCGACGATCTCGCCCATTGCTCTACCCATTTTGACCCTTGCACCTTTTCCGCCAGGATCGCAAGACTTCACGCAGACCCCTTACCATAGGTCTTAATTCCGGCCCGCCGAAGGACCTACGCCTGAGGAACCCAGCCGAGGCCGATTCCGTTCCCTCGCGGAACGATGATCAGGAGTGGCTAATGGACGGCAGCGTCTACGAGGCGCGCTGGCTTGTTGCGCCTGCTTTTGGAACGCGCATCGTCTTCGCCGCTGCCGCAATGCTGCTGAGCTGACGCCCTCTGACGATCGCCGCAGTGCCCGCCCGCCGAGCACGTCCCTTCGTCGGCGGGAGGCCGGCCTCTCCGCCTTTCCGCGAAAGGAGTGGAGGGTTAGCTCTGACCCCCATTTCGGCCGGATCACGTCGCGGCCGGCTAGGGGCTGGCCCACCGGCTATCGGGATTGGGCCTTGGCTGCACCATTCTTGTATCGAAGGCGTCGGGCAGGCGAACGTGCGCCAGTGCCCTGACCGATCCCGTTCTCAGGGCATCCGGCGGCAAGAGGATGACCATCTTGGCCTCGCGATCCGGCCAGAGTGGTCTGCCGCCGGTGAAGAACACAAGCGCCACAACGCAGATCAGAAGAACGGCGGCGAACAGGTTCGCAATGATCTCTCCGAGTTGCATGCAGCACCCCCCAAAAGGAGCACCCGCCGCATCGCAGGTAGCGGCGGGTGCAACAGCAACCGACGATGAAGGGACCTATGCTCGCCAGTCATGACTCCAACAAGATAACTGCCTGTATGTTTCGAGAAATGCCCTGCCAAACCAGACCTCAGTCCGACGGCTGTGTTGCGGCGAGGGCTTGGACGGGGCTGCCCCGGCCTCGGGGAGAGGGGCGTTTGCGCCCGCGGCTGAAGCGACATAAGAAAAGCCCGCCATGCCATGCGGCACGGCAGGCCTCCTGTCTGAAATGCTGTCTGGATCAGGCCTCCAGGATCACGACGATCTTGTAGGTGTCCGGATCCACGATCACGATGCGCCCGTCGGCCAGCACGAAATACATATAGGTTTCGTAAGCCGGGACGATCTTCACGATGCGGGCCGGCAGGCGATGCAGCCGGATCTTTTGCCGCGGAACCTCGACCCCGACCGAGATGTCGAAGCTGACATCGCGAACCGGCTGGACGTTGGTCTCGCGGATGATCTGCGTGATCTGCGTCCGCTGCTCGACCGTCACATTGGTGATCGAGGCCGTCTTGTCCTGGTCGGTCTGGACGTTGCCCTGAGCGTTCTGCTCAGTGGTCGTACCGGTCTTGCCCTGGGCGTTCTGCTCGGTCTGCATCTTGGTGGTGCCCTGGGCGTTCTGGTCGGTGGTGGTGCCGGTCTTGCCCTGAGCATTCTGCTCGGTCTGCACCTTTGTGTTGCTGTCAGCATTCTGTTCGGTGCTGGTGCCGGTCTTGTCCTGGGCCTGCTGTTTCTTCTTCAGCGTGGTATTGTCCTGAGCGTTCTGCTCAGTCTTTGTGTCGGCCTTGCCCTGCGCCTGCTGCTTCTTCTTCAGCTGCGTATTGTCCTCGGCGTTCTGCTCGGTGCTGGTGCCAGCCTCGCCCTGGGCATTCTGCTCAGTCTTCATCTTGGTGGTGCCCTGGGCATTCTGCTCGGTCTGAGACTTCATCTTGCCTTGGGCCTGCTCGCCAGCCTTGCCGCCCTTCGGGCAGTCGGCCTGGCCGGCGGCACAACTATCGCCGCCGCTCGGCTGCACGGACTCGGTCTGCGCCATCGCGGCGCCGCAACCAACGCCGAGCGCCATCATGCTCGTGATCAGAAGATGCTTCATCTGATTTCTCCTCGGAAAGTCGGTCCCTTCGTTGGTTAAACACGACTTGGAAGGCATTGTTCCGAGATTGTTTTGCCAAGCGGCGGCGGCGTTCTTACGCCGGCGGATGCGCGGAATTTTGCAGGAACAAGCCGCGGTCCTCGGCGTTAGGACGGTGCCGATCGGCTGTGGAAATCGCAGGCGCAGCAGAGGAGGCGATTGACCACACAAAGGAGACGACCATGAAAATGCACATCACCACCGCCGCCGCGGCCCTCCTGCTTCTCGCCGGCGCTGGCGCCGTCGCTGCGCAGGACACCGTCGTGATCGCGCCCGAGCAGGAAACCGTCATCAAGGAATATGTGCAAAAGCAGCCGCTGGCTTCGGTGAAGGTTCCCGGCATCGAGCTGAACATCGGCAGCACGCTTCCCGAGACGGTCGAACTGCACGAGGTGCCGAACGTCAAATATCGCTATGTCGTGGTCGATAACCGGACTGTGATCGTCGACCCCGGCACGCGCAAGATCATCAAGGTGCTCAATTAACCGATAGCGTAATCGGCCGAACGGATGGCCCGCCGCCGGTCACGGCGGCGGGCGGTTAACGGAAAATTATTAATTTACGATATGCTAACGGAACCTTTGACCCACACCCAAGTTGGGCGCTTTGGGTCAAATCTGTCTCATAGGCAACACAAACCGGTGGCAGAAACAAACCTGTCTCATAGGCAACACAAACCGGTGGCAGAAAGCAGAATCGGGCGGCGGCGAACAGGCATGGGCAGGGGCGAGGAGGACTAGTTAACATGTCGAAACGAGAAATCGGAACATCCCGCTCGCTCGGGATGCGCGTCGCCGAGTTGCGGGCCAGGATGGAAGACGCCCACATCACCGCACATGAAATAAAGACCTTCCAGAAGGTCGCGGCCATAATGGGGGGCGGCGATGGCTCCCTACGCATCGATGCGGACGATCTGATCGCCGCATCTTTCCTCACCGAGACGTGCGAAGCTTCGCTGAACTGACAGCCGTTATCGATGTCGACTGGCTGCCGTCCAGCACTGGGCGGCAGTGAGCGGCGGTACGCGACAAAAGCCTTCGGCCGCGAGGGCTTTTTCGATGATGCTTGGTTCGATAAGCCCGATCCTATAGGCCCGAACTTCAGCAGCCTGTCACGCCAGCGGCCATTGCCGGCGCTGCTGGCTTATGCTCCTGGCCTTGAGACGTCTGATCTTGGCTTCGCGTAGCGCGGTGACGGGGTCGACGCCGGTCCACAGAATGCCGGCCTTCTGAGCGAATGCCACGAAGGCCTGCCGCGCTTCCCCGAGTTTCCTCTCGCCTGTCCGCGCCTCCTCACAGGTCTGCACGGCCGCGGCATAACAGTCGCCGCGCATTGCCGGCGGCCATTCTTTGAGGAAATTCTGCATCGCCGCCAGGGAAGCGATCTCGCGCTTGAAACCGGCCCCGACTGCGATCGCCACCGGCGCGCGGAGCGGCATGTCGCTTGTGATGTGAACTGCAGTCATGGCGGGCCTTTGCTGGTCGAATTTATTCAATTCAAACAATGCGAAGCTGCCCCGGCGGTTCCGCCGGCAACAATCAATTAGGCGCCGCAGACGGAACAAGACCCCAATGCACGCGTTTGCCCCGGGAGCTCCTATGTTCGACCTGCCAGGTTTCCGCGACGGCGGAGGCGGGCGGAGCTCGCCAACACAACAGGAGACTTATGATGAAACGCACCCTTATTCCTGCTGTTGCCGGCCTTGCTCTGATCGCCGGCGTAGGCTTTGCCGCTGCGGACCAGATCATCGTCACGCCGGAGCAGCAGACTGTCGTCAAGGAATATGTCCACAAGCACCCGATCGCCTCGGTCAACATACTGGGGCTGGAACTGGGCGTCGGCTCGACGGTGCCTGACACGGTCGAGCTGCGGGAGGTGCCGGACGTTCAGTACAGATATGCCGTGGTCAACGATCGCACTGTCCTGATCGATCCTGGTACACGCAGGGTCATCCACGTCATCGAGTGATCTTACGCTTACGAGCCCCGATCCTCCCGCCATGCCGGCGGGGGGATGCCGGCTCCTAGGAAGGAGTCGCAGCCATGCATCACCCCCATGTCGAATCAGTCGACTGTGCAAAGGCGGTCGACCAGCTTCTGGCCGAACGCCGCACTGGCCTCTTATCGATGAAGGAAGCGATTGGCCTGCTGCGCAGGCGCACCGGAACCGAACGCTCTGACGCCGATTTAGCCGCATTGATTACAAAGAAGGCGGCGTATCTGGGCGTTGCGATCGTCTCCGACGTGCACTGAAGAAATCGCTGCCGAAGTTCAGGCACCTACGCGTCGATGCGCAAGACGCCACCGGAAAATTCAGCTAATGTTTCCGTCGGGGAGCGGCCCCACTCAAAGGAGGCGACAGTGACGGACGACAGGCAGGAACGCATTCGCCGGCGGGCGCACGAGATCTGGGAGCAGGCCGGCCGGCCGGAAGGCGCGCATATGGAGCACTGGGACCAGGCGGCCGCCGAGATCGACGCCGAAGTAAAGCCGAAGTCCAAGGCCGCGCCCAAAAAGACGGCCGCCGCCAAGCCGAAGTCGGCCAAGGCCGAAACGCCCGCCAAAGGCCCCGCCAAGGCCAAGGCTCCTGCCAAGCCGAAAGCCAAGACCTGACCCCAGCGGCCGTTCCGCCGCTGCCATCCGCACAATCGAAATGTAGCAAGCCCGCGCCCGAAGATTTAGGGCGCGGAGGTGGAGGCTAAACGGCTATCGCCTCCCTTGCTTTCTGGCGTATTGCGCAACGGCGCAGAGGAAAGCCAGCGCGGCGGTATCGCAGGCCGCCCGCGACGGCGACGGACCCTTGGCAAAAAGCACCGCGTCCGCGATCGGGATCGTCAGCCCATGCTTCCTGGCGAATGAGGTGACTTCGTAAGGCTGATCGTCGGCTGGTGCGCCGATGTCGATTTGCTGGTCTATCAAACGAGTTCCTCCCTGGTACGCGACTATGCCTTCCTTCGCCCGAAAGGAATTAACTACCGGCCGCTCGCCCGCGTCCACCAATTGGCAATTGTGTGAAACGATACATTTGTCGAGGTGCATCCGAAGGTTGCAAAATGGAATTCTCTGCACCCGGCGCGGGCGGAAACCGTTCCGTCGCGCGCTCCTTCGCGCCCCCTCTGTCTCGTCGCGATTGGTGGTCTTCTTCCGCGAAGAAGGAAGACATCTCACTGCCAGGCATCGCTCGATTTTGCAAAGCGCACGGCCGCCGCAGTCATCGCGCACTCGCATTCGCTGATCAGCCTGAAGGTTCCTCAAATATCGCGCGATCGTTTCGGGCAGCCAGGCTGCGCAGGCCTCGACATAGGCGCGGCCGTGCACCAGCGTGCCGGTCGAAAGCCGGTCGTCCTTCTCCGCGATCACCTTCAGATATTGCCGGATGAAGCGGATGTCGTCGGCGATGTCCTGGCTGGCCATGCGCCACGCGCCGGCCAGGCGTTCGCGCTCGGCGAGCGGCGAAGGCGAGAGCAATGGGCGGGAAAGGTCGGCGAAAGCGGCATGGTTCGCGGTGTCCAAGAACATCCCCTCAACGAAGGGCAATATCGTACATTAGGTACGAAAAATGGTCAAGAACGTTTCGTACAATTTGAACGATACCTCACCTGGACCGTCTCATGAAACCGTCGAGCTCGATGCGCGCTTCGTCGAGCGCCCTGCCGAGGACCAGGTCCACCATCTCGCGCCTGTCCGGCTGAAGCAGTTGCAAGCCTTTGCGCAGCGCCTCACGCCATGCTTCGCCCCGGTTCCACGCTTCCGCGAAGGCATGGGCGAGGTCGTCTCGCCGACGCGTGGTCTCGAGCGCCTTGACCAGCAGGCCCGCTTGATGCAGGTCCTTTTCCCGCTTGGCGGCAGCGCTTCGTTCGCCTCGCGCCGCGACGATCAGCTTGTGGACCGCAAAGCGTTCGGGAGAGGGGACCAGCACCGGCACGCCGGAGCGGTGGAGCAGCACTGCCCGCACCGGGTCTCGGATCAGGAAATCGAGGAAGCGCAAGGGCTGGGCCGAGGCGCCGCCCAGCGACGGCATCGGGCTGGCATGGTCAGCATGCTCGTCGCTGCCTCGGTTCGGAGTGAGGAATTCTATGCGGTAGCGCGAAGCATTCTCGAACTGCGTCGTGCGCCCCGCATCGGTTCGGTGCGGGATTACCCGGAATGTCGGGTCGACCGCCTTCAGCACCTCGATGAGCGGCGGCATGCTGTCGTCGACTTCGGCCGAGACGGAATGGAACTGGGCAAAGTCGGCATCGCCGGTCTGCAGCGCGGCTCCTGGCAGTTTGACGCCGAGATGCCCTGCATAGGTCTGGAAGGCGACGGTGCCGACGAGCACCGCGCGCAGGCGGAAGAGCCCGGCCTTTTCCAGCGCCTCGACGACGTCGCCACTGAAAGCATCGGGCGCCGCCAGGCCGGCGTCGCGAACCAACGTGGAGACCAGCTTGCGGCGAGCTCTGACGAGGTCCTCCCCGTCTTCCGTGCGGCCGCGCAGGATAATGTGAATATGGGGATTGTCGGTGTTCCAGTGGTCCGCCGCGATCCAATCGAGCTTCGTGCCCAGGTCTTTCTCCATCTGGCCCATCAAATCGCGGGTAAAGGCCTTCAGATCAGCCATATCCCTGGCGTCCTCCGGCGAGACGATGAAGCGGAAATGGTGACGGTCGCCATCACAACGCGCGGCGAAATCCCTGACGTCCGCATCGTCGGTTCCGGGACCGAACATGCGACCCTTTTCCTCTTCACGGGTCACGCCCTCGCGCCGCAAGTATGTGAGGTGTGCGGCCAGAGGTACGGCACGCGCGGAGTGCCGTACGACTCGGGTCTTGATGACCGTGATGCGCGAGCGCCCCGATAGCAGACGGTTCGCTTGGATGTTCGCAACCCGGCCCCGGCCAAAACTCGATCGGTTGCCTGGGCTGATTTGACCGGAGCGCGAGATGCTTCCAAGCCGACGAGCTCGAACCAGGGAGCCCCGAGCTGTGGCTGGAAGCCAAGTCTCCACGCGGTCCATTGTGTCGCGGCCCAGGTCGTCAACACAACGATCAGGAAGACAGTAAGGATCTGACCCCAGAGGATTTTAGTGGCGGACATTGTGGCGGTCCTTTCCTGTCAGAGGCCGAGCCCACGCTTGCGGCCAAAACTCCAATCGACACCGCCATCACCGCGGGAGACGCCGGAGACATGCCGCCCGAGATGTTTTTCGAGCGAGGGCGACCATGGTACGAGCTGGAAGCCAAGGCCGTCGTCGATCATGGCAAAACGGCCGGAGCTCAGGGCCAGGCGCTGGCGATAGATACCGGCGACATAGTCTCCGCCGGCGGGACGCATGCACGGCTGGCCGGTCTCGGCCGAACGCGCCGGTGCGGCGTGACATGTTTTGATCCTCCCCCGGAGTTGCCGCGGCAGCGGCTGCAAGTACCTATAGTTCCGTTTTTGTTCCGAAATGCAAGCAGAAATTGCGAACGCTATCCTGTGTTCGCTCTCGGCCAAAGAACGCAACCATCAAAGCCTGGCAACGCGAAGTTCTTCTTGTTCTTCGTTGAGCAACGGTTTCTCAGCGAGATTGTCTCTCACATATCGATCATTGAGCGCTTCACCCGCCCGATGATGGTGATCGCGCCTTCGAGCTCCGGCGGCGGGATGTCGAGATAGGACGCCGGCTGGAAGGGCGGGGTGTCGTTCGGGCGGTAGCGCTTGTAGGTGGCGCGGCCGGTTTCGTCGGCGATCACATAGCAGCCATTGGTCACCAGCCGCTTGTCGCGCAGGTTGACGAAGATGATCGAATCCGGCGGCGAGATCTTGTTCATCGACGGTCCGTCGACGCGCAGCGCAATCCACTCGCCTTCCTCGAGATCGGCGGTGGGGATCGTCGGATAGTCCGAAAGGTTGACCACGCTGTCCTGGCTGCCGAGCTCGCCGGCGCTGATCCACGATACGATCGGTACGTCGATGGTGATGGGCGAGGCGGCGAGGTGCACAGGCGCGGCTTCGGCGCCGTCGACGTCAAACAAGAGCCAGCCGGGGTCGACGCCGAACAGCCGGCCGTATTTCTCCGCCGCCTTGCGCGACAGCGGCCGGTTGCCGTTCTCATGGCTGATAAGCGTGTTCTTGTTGATGTCGCGCAAGGCCCGAGCGGCATCGCTGGGCGAGGCATAGCCGGCCTGGGCGCGCGCTTGCTGCAATCTGTGCCGAGAATCCATCATCGTACAAAATGCCTGAAAATTATCGTCCAAATTGTACGATTTCGCTTGCGCGTCATTCGTACATAACGTACGCTTAGCGCATGAATGAGCCTACCGCAAGCGTTTCCGCATTCCCTGCGAGCATCTCCGCCGCGAATGTGCCGGGGCCGCCCACGAGCATCTCGGGGCTGCCAACGAGCATCTCGGGGCTAATTGATTCCTGGCAGAGTATCGGCGCCTTCGCCGCAGATGTCGGCTGCGGCTATGAAGCCGCCCGCCAGATGCGCCGTCGCGGACGCATCGCGCCGCAGCACTGGCCGCATGTGGTGGCCGCGAGCCGCAGGCGCGGCATTGCCGGTATCAGCTACGAATGGCTGGCGGGCCATCGCGCCGCTGCCGCCATGCAAGGGGAGGCGGCATGAACGCGCTTGCCTCGCCTGTCGAATTCCAATCGTCCGGGCCGTCCTCCTCCCCGGTCCGGACGCTTTCCGGGGCCTCTGCCCCGGATCCGGTCGAACCGCCCGCACCCCGGTTCACCGGAACGGCCGGAGCCGCTCCTCCCCCGGCTCCGGCCCCCAATTCGGGCCGGCTCGTCTCCTGCATCCGCACCGAGGACGGCACCGTCATCCTGTTCGACCGCAAGGCGGGCCTGGCGGTGTCGGGCCTGACCCGGGCCGCCGCCGAGGCGGCCCTTCTTCGCCTGCTTGGTGCGGCGCCCGGCGCCGCCTGATCCCAACCGTTTCCCTGACCTGACCAACGGCCCCGCGGCCGAACCCTGGCGCTTGGCCACATGCCGAGCGCTTCGCAACCCTTCGCAAGCAATGGAATGAGACATGGCTGCCGCCTACACCGAAAAGGAAATCGACGAGATCGCCGCCTGGCTGAAGGAGGGGCTATCGGCCTCCCGCATCGCCGGCCGCTTCAGCGCGCTGCGCGGCAGCCCGGTCTCGCGCAACGCCATTATCGGCATCGTGCACCGCAACGCCGGCCTTCGTGCCATCGGCTTCGCCAACCCGAAGGGTGGCCGCGCCGGCGGCAGGCCGCGGAAACATGCACGGCCGGACCGGCCGGGCCGGCGGGGCAGGGTGGCGGCTGGAGGTGTCACGCTCTCCGAGCCGGCAGCGCTTTCCAGGCATGCCGAACTGATTGAGGGCGCCGGCGCCGCAACTGCCAATCTCCCCCCTTGCGGGGGAGATGCCCGGCAGGGCAGAGGGGGGTGCTGTCCCGCCAACCTATCGGCTGTTGAGCTATCCACGGAGCCGGATGCCCGCACTCCCCCCAAACCCAAAAAATCCAAAGCCCGCAAACCGGCGCGCAGCATGCCGCCCGCCTGGCTTTCCCCCGGCACCCGCGAGAAATCCGACGTCCAGCTCTACAAGCTCCCCGCGCCGCCGCCCCCGGTAAACCCCGGCCGCCAGCCGCATGTCGCGGCGATGCGCTTCCTTGATTGCCTGTTCAAGCGCTGCCGCGCGCCGGTCGATCTCGCGTTGCGCGAGGAGGCGGACGAGGATCCCGTCGGCGCGCGGCCCGGTCCCGACATGCTCTGCTGCGGCCTGCCGACGTCGGCCACGCGCTCCTACTGCGCGCATCATCATGCGCGGTTTCACGGCCATCGCGGGAGGGGGATGTGAGAGTGGCAACAATGAAGGCGCCGGCGGCGGAGTGCTCAATCTCCCCCCTTGCGGGGGAGATGTCCGGCAGGACAGAGGGGGGTGTGAAGGAACGCCAGCCTCGCCAATCCTTTCAAGGTACGACAGCAGTACAATGGGCAAAGTGGAGGACAAGCAGAGCGGATAGGCTGGCGGGACAGCACCCCCCTCTGGCCTGCCGGCCATCTCCCCCGCAAGGGGGGAGATTAGCCACCTGCCGCTGCCCGGCCTCTCATCAGGCAATCCCATGAGCGGTACGACCTGGTCGAAGTTTTTCTGGTCGGATTGGGAGTCCGATCCAAATCTGCGCCTCTGCTCGCTGGCGGCCCAAGGCCTGTGGATGCGGATGCTCTGCATTGCCGCCGCGCACGAGCCGGTTGGCTATGTCGCCATCGCCGGCAAGGGGCTGGAGGAGGCGGCGCTCGCGCGCCTTGCCGGCTGCACAGAAATGGAGCTGGGATGCCTGCTTGCCGAGCTCGAGCAGAACCGCGTCTTCTCGCGAGACCGGCATGGCCGCATCTACTCCCGGCGCATGATCGCGGATGCGCGTAAGGCGCGCGTGGTGCGCCGCAACGGCCTCAAGGGCGGCAACCCAAGCCTTTCGAAAGAAAGGGCGTTTTCGCGCTTGGATAAGCGGCGGGTTAAGTCAGGGGATAAGGGGGAGGATAAGCCCCAGAGTCCAGAATCCAAGAATCCAGAATCCAACAATCCAATAGCCGAAAACGCCCTGGCGTTTTCTTCCCGGGCTGCCGCTCCGCGGCAAAAGAACGAGAAATTATTTTCGGGCCGTTCAGCCGGACAGAACTGGCATCGCCGCAAGACACATGTCGATGCCGCCAACGCCATCATCGAGGAGATCAATGACCGCAGCCGAATTGCAGCAGGCGGCGAAAGCGCTGGCCGCGATGTTCAGTTGCTTCCCGCAATCCGCGCTCGCTGATCCCGAGATGCAGCTGCGCGGCTATCTCGCAGCCGTGCAGGATGCCGAGCTTGCCGATGTGCAAGCCGCGATCCAGCGCTTCATCCGCGGCGAGGCGAAGGTCGACAACGCCCAGTTCTGCCCGTCCAGCGCCCAGCTTTCGATCGAGGTGCGGGAACGGCGGCTGATGCGGGAGCTGTTGGCGAAGCGGGCGCTCATTTCTTCGCCGCCGCGAAGTGGGGGGTCCGAAGGACGGGCGAGACCCGTGGTTCGCCCCGGCTAGTCGCGCGGCGCAGCCGCGACGGAGGGGGAGCCGACAATGATCGATATGCCGGCGGGACAGCGCCCCCCTCTGTCCTGCCGGACATCTCCCCCACAAGGGGGAGATCAGACTTCGCCACCGCTTTCGCCAACCTCCACCCTCGCAGGTCTGAGCGGGGGCGCCCAAGCTGCCAATCTCCCCCCAAGTGGGGGAGATGCCCGGCAGGGCAGAGGGGGGCGCGAAGGAACGCAGCCTCTCCCGTTGGCCACTCACACCACCCACCACAAAGGACACCGCCCATGCCCCGCAAAGCCGCCAAGAAACCGCAACCCCCGAAACTCCCCAAGGGCGAGGCCGAGCAGGTGCGCATCCGCCGCGAGATCGGCCATGACTTCGCGCTGAAGCCCGACGCCTTCGGCCGCCAGCGCCTCACCCCCGGCACGGCCGAGGCGCGCCGCGTCTACCAGGTGTCGAACGGTGGCTACACCTCAACCGGCGGCATCGTGCGCCTGCGCAATGTCGATCCGCTCACCGGCATCACCTCGCTCACCCGTCAGCAGCGCGAAGCCGGCCAGCGTTTTCGCGACGATTTCGAGCGCTCCGCCCGCGAGGGCCTGCAGCCGCAATCCTGGAGCGAGCGCATCGACGGCGGCCGCCTCGGCGGCGGCGTGCCCGACCGCGTGCTCTCAGCCGGCCGCGCCCACGCCCACGCAGCGGCCGCGCTCGCCCACTGGGAGGTGGCGGAGGTGGTGCGCAAGATTTGCCTCGAAGGCCAGTCGGTGAAAGCCATCGCCGAACGCACCGGCGACGGCCGCGATGTGGTGGTCAAGCTGCTGAAGGTCGGGCTGGATTTGTTGGCGGTGCATTACGGGATGATGATGGGGAGGAAGGTAGGGTGAGGGGAAAGCGATGTGCCTAGCTTGTGCCGGATCGAAAGCTGCTTATGTGACTATGCAACTGGAGTGACTGAATGCGTTTCATTAGACTTGTTTTCGGTTCAATGATGTTCATGATCGGCGTCGCTGCAGTAATTGCGACCGTGTTTAGCGCCCATCCTGTTCTCAACACCGCAATGTTGATGACACTGCTGTTTGTGCTTAAGGCCGCCTGGGGGCACCTAAAATCGAGCTGGCGATGACCGTTAATCCACTGATCTCCGGATTGAAGATGACCCGGCCAGCCGACCACGACCACCTCGCTTCGCAGTGACCATCCAGTCTAGAAGAGGCGGATGCGATTTACTGGTTCCGTCGGCTTGGCTCGTGGGGCCTGCTGGTTGTCGAGGAAGGCGCCGATCCAGCAACACCCTACCAGCTTATGGTTGCAAAGCCTATGCCACTGGGGCAGACGGGGTGAGAGCCGACGCCGGCGAAAGTTTGAAGTGGCTGAAACTGGCCGCTGAAGCTGGAAGCAGGAGGCGGCTGCGGCTCTCTCCCAATCCCAGCACTGATTAAACCACGTGCCGAAGGACAAATTCGCATTGTTATTCATTCCGACGATTCACTGCGAAGAGCGTATTGAAAGACGACCGCGCAAAAACTTCTGGCCTCGGCGCTGCCCCTCATCCGCCTGCCGGCACCTTCTCCCCGTATAGTGACGGGGAGAAGGGGATGGCCGCGACGCTGGCAGCTATTCCGCGACGTTGGCGGTTGGCGAAAGCGGAGGTGACAGCATCTTTCTCCCCGTCACTATACGGGGAGAAATGCCCGGCAGGGCAATGAGGGGCAGCGCCGATCGATGCGGTTATCTGCGCGCTTTGCGTGACGCCGTTTCAGCCGTGTCTCAAGCGCCTTTCTTCAGCGGCTTCGGGTCGCTATCAGGTGGTGGTTCCCACCCAAACACGCTCCGCCCTCCGAGCAAATGCGACTGGTCCATTTCCCCCGCGACGATCTCCTTCAGGCTCGGCCCCGTCACATAGCGCTCCATCCGGCGTGACTCCCCGTCCAGCCGCTTGAGCGCCTGCAGCTCTTCCTCGCGCCCGAGCCTGGCCTTGCTCACCGCCGATTTCAGCACCGAGATCGTCTCGTCATAGACCTTAAGCGGCACGGGGAAGGGGTGGCGGTCCTTGCCGCCGTGGGCGAGCGAGAAGCGCGCCGGGTCGGAGAAGCGGCAGGGCGCGCCGTGCACCACCTCGGAGACCATGGCGAGCGCGCGCACCGTGCGCGGGCCGACGCCGGGCACCAGCAGCAGTTCGGGAAAATCCTTCGGGCCGCTCTCGATCGCGGCGGCAATGTTGCCGTGCAGGCGGCGCATGACGATGTCGCTTTCGCGCACGTCGTGATGCGCCGGCATGACGAGGTTGGGCAGCAGCGGCTGCGCGGCCGGCTCGGGCGCTTCGGCTCGCGGCTCCAGCACGGCAAGCTCGCTCAGGATCTTTTCCGGGCTCATCGTCTTCAGAAGCGCGATCTGCCCACCGCGGGCTTTCTCCGCGCGGTGGTCGGTGAGGTTGACGATCTCGCCTTGGCGTTCGCCCTCGATCGCCGCATGCGGCTGGTCGACGAAGCTGGTCAGCCCCTCCGAAAGCCAGTGGTAGCGGCGCGCCTGGCGGGCGTCGCCGTTCATGCCCTGCTGCACCACCACCCAGCGCCCGTCATCGCTGACGATGAAGCCGTGCAGGTAGAGGTCGTAGCCGTCCTGCACGGCGGCGCTGTCCACCTTGGCGACCAGCCGGCTGGCAGTGGCAAGAGCTTGGCCGTCGAGGCCGACATGGTCGCCGATCGCCAGCAACTCGCCCGGCGTCTTGCGCGAATGTGCGCCGCGCCCGCCGCAGACATGGATGCCAAGCTCGCCGGCCATCGGATTGAGGCCCCGCTTCAGCGCGCCGATGACGGAAGTGGTGATGCCGGAAGACTGCCAGTCCATGCCCATCACGGCGCCGAAGGACTGGAACCAGAAGGGATGGGCGAGGCGCCGCAAAAGCTCGTCGCGGCCGTAATGATGGATGATGGCTTCGCACAGCACCGCGCCGAGCCTCGTCATGCGATCGCCCAGCCATTTCGGGACCCGCCCGCCATGCAGCGGCAGGTCGGCGCTGCCGCTTCGCTGCGTCACTTTTTGCTTTCCCTATAAATGCCGGCTTCTAGATGGCATTTTGGCGGGAATTTGCAAGGCGGCGCAGCCGCAGCCGGACATCTCCCCTCGCCCGAGGGGAGATGTCCGCTCGCTGGTCGGTCAGCGCCGGCAGATGCGGATCTTTTCGATGACGCGGTGGCCGTGGCGCCAGTGCTTCACGATCTTGATCCGGCAATGATCGCGATAATACCGGTTATGATAGCGCACCACATAACGCTCGCGATAGGGAGTGTAGTAGTCGTCATCGTAGACGTGTCGGTAATAGCGGTGAGGGTAATACCCGCCATAGTAGTCACCATAGTAATCGCCGTAGCTGGGGCCGACGCCGATGCCGAACTGAACGCTACCGGCACTCGCCGGCGCGATCGCAAACGCCGAGGCGATGGCGATCATCGAAGCAAGCAGAAGCTTTTTCATCGCTGCCTCCTTGAGGTCGATGGTTGCCCCTTCGAGGCACAAACGGTTTCGGGACGGGTGGTGTTCCGAGAAAGTTGGGCGGCGATCCTGGGCCCAGCAAGGAGCGAAGCGGCGCCGAAGCTGACGATCTTCGCCCTTGCGGGGAAGGTCACGCTTTTCTTCGCCCCGCTGTTTTCGATCTTCGGAGTCGCCATATCGCCACCTGCTGTCGCCGTGCAGCGCGTGCGCGCGCGGCGTCGTCGTCTATTGCCACGTCCAGCCAATCCCAACCGCAGGAGCCTGCCATGACCAAGCCCACCATCCTGAAATTCGGCCCCGTCGAGCATGGCGATGGCGGCGATCTGCCGGGCTGGATCGCGGTCGAGGGGGCGCCGACTATGCAGACGACCGTCCAGCACACCAGCGAGGACGGCAAGGTGATGTCCGGCACCTGGCGCGCTTCGCCCGGCACCTATCACGCCACCTACACCGACTATGAATTCGTCCACATGATCGCCGGCCGCATCCTCATCACGCCCGATGGCGGCGAGCCGGTCGAGGTCGGCCCCGGCGACGCCTTCGTGGTCGAAGCCGATTTCAAGGGCACCTGGAAGATCCTCGAGCCGGTGACCAAGCATTTTGTGGTTGTGGCGGAGTAAGCAGAAGCTGCTGATCTCCCCCCGTGCGGGGGATGTCTGGCAGGACAGACGGGTGTGAAGGAACGCCGACGCTCGCACGGTCGCAATCCTCGGGCTTGACCCGAGGATCCATGCCGTGACCTTCGGCGTGAAGCGCTACGGTGCAGAATTCTGTTACTGCTGCAACGCTTTAGCGTCACGGCATGGATCCTAGGGTCTGCGCGCGTCGCTTCGCTCCTTGCTCCGCCCTAGGATCACGAACGACAGGGGCGGCGCCCTACCTTCCCACCTTCGAGATCACGCGCCTTTCCACCTCCGGTTCCAGCGATTCCGCGAATGGGGTCGCCAGATGGTGCTGGTCGCGGAAGGCGAGCTGGCCGTCGATGAAGACGTGGCAGGTTGTGGCGTTGCAGAAGCGGTCGGTGAGGTCGACGTAAGTGGCATTGGGCACGCTGGTGACGATCTCGCGCTCGACCGCCGCCATCTGGTCGTTGGCGGCATAGGCGCGGCTCTGGTCGCAGAGCGATGGCGCCTTGTCGCGCCACAGCGCGCGCGACACGCAGGTGTCGATGTTCTCGTCGTTGAACGGCACGTCGCGGATGAAGGCGATCTTCAGCCCGGCCTTGCTCAAGCTGGTTAGTGTCGAGCGCAGGCCGGCCCGCCATACGGCGTCCGGCGTGTCCGGCTCGCCCTTGCCCGCCGCCATCTTGCGCGAGGAGGTCAGCGCCAGTTCGGAGATCACCACCAGCGAAGGCCTGGCCGCGATGATCTCCTTGATCGCCTGTTCGCGCCACTGGTCGCATTCGCGGTAGTCGCGGTTGAGCTTCGTGACAAAGTAGGAAAACCGTGAGGGCCGGCACGAGCTCTTCAGCCAGGTCTCGACGCGGTAGCCGTTCTTCTTTCCTGCCTCGATCAGCGGTGTCGACCAGTGATCGGCGTGCGAATCGCCGAACAGCGCGATCACGCGCTGGCCATTGCCGAACACGCAGGGTTTCGGCGTTACCGTGTCGTAGCCCTCGACGCAGGCCTTGGCGCGCGCGGTGGCCGGCTCGGCCGCACTTGCCGCGATCGCGCGCTGCTCGGGGTCCTCGGCGCGCACGGCAAGCGCTGCGTTGCCGTAGGCGGCTGCGACGCCGGTGCCGGTCAGGAGGAGGGCCGGCACCAGCGCCCGCGCCGCATTGGCCATAAGCCAGCCATTGCGGCGGATTGGATTCTCGATGAAATGGTAGCTCAGCGCAGAGAGCGCCAACGTCAGCCCGAGGCAGGCGAAGCGTTGCGCAAAAGTCAGCTCCTCGACCAGCATGCCGGCGTAGACGATCACCGGCCAGTGCCAGAGATAGAGCGAGTAGGAAACCTTTCCGATCCACTGCAAGGGCGGCAGCGCCAGGGCGGCATTTACGCAATTCGAGGAAAAGAGCCCCGCGGTTTTCCGTTCGAAATTGCGTGCAAGAATGCCGTCCCTGACGCCGGCCGCGCCCGCCAGCAAGAGAAGGACAGTACCGGCCACGGGCACGAGCGCCAGAAAACCGGGGAAGGGAGCCTCCTCGCTGAAGGTGAGGTAAGCGAAGGCAATGAGGACCAGCCCGCACAGGCTGAACGCCGTCCCGAGCCGCGGGCGGTTCTGGAGCAGCCATGCCGGCGCCATCGAAGCCAGCCCGCCGGCGGCGAATTCCCAGGCGCGCAGCGGCGAGAAGTAGAAGGCCCAGGGCTGCGAAATGGGGGTCAGCCAGGCGCAGACCGCGAAGGAGACCAGGCCGGCAATGCCGATCGCAAGCATGATCGTCCGCTTGCCGGGCTTCAGCCAGGCCGCCAGCATCAGCAGCGCCGGCCAGGCGAGGTAAAACTGCTCCTCCACCGACAGCGACCAGTAATGGATAAAGGGGTTGTTGGCGGCATCGCTGGCGAAATAGTCGAACGACCAGCGGATCAGCCACAGATTGATCATGTAGGCGGACGCGAACATCGCGCCCTTGGAATAGAGCGCCTGCTCCTCCGGCGACAGGATCAGCGTGCCGACGGCAAGCGTGGCGGCGATGACGAACAGCGCCACCGGCAGCAGCCGCCGCGCGCGTCGGGCATAAAAACGAAGGAGGTCGAGCCGGCCGGTGAGCGAAATCTCGCTGACCAGATGGCGGGTGATGAGGTAACCGGAGATGACGAAAAAGATGTCCACGCCGGCAAAGCCGCCGGGCAGGGCGGTGAAGCCGAAGTGGAAAGCGACAACGCCCGCCACGGCGAGCGCCCGCAACCCCTCAATATCGGGCCGGAAGTCCGGCGATGGTGCTGACACGAAGGCGAACCTCGCAACGGTCGTTCGTATCCCGCCTTGGGAAAGCCTCGCGCCTATGGGCTCATACCGCAATGCAACAAATCTAACGCAGTGCAACATAAAGGGAGGCGGCAGCAACGCCGGCGGCAGCCGACGCTTCGGCACGCCAGGGTCTGCGCGCCTCGTTTCGCCCAGGATGACGAAGGAGCTCAGCCGCCGGTTTCGCCAGCGTTCGAGAGCATGGAAGGACATTGGCGAACGCTAAAGGCAAATTGTCCGCCTGCAGGTAATCTGGTAGGATCAATGCACCGACGAACGGCTCTGGGACGCCGTGACGTCCGACATCATGCACAAAGACATCAACTCGAACCGGAGAACGGCCATGAAACGGCTTCTGACGGTCGCTGCGCTGTTGGCAGCGGGCAGTTTGATTGCGATGCAGGGCGCAGCTGCCGACGACGCTGCGCTGATCAAAAGCGCCGAGTCCGCCGCACCCGCCGCAGTGGCGAGTGGCGCTGCGGTCTACGCCATGGATGAAAAGGGGAACATGCGCACCCTGCGCGAGGGCAAGACCGGCTTCTGGTGCATGCCGGACAATCCGGCCTCGCCCGGTCCGGATCCGATGTGCGGCGATGCCAACTCGATGGAATGGGCGATGGCCTGGCTGGAAAAGAAGGAACCCCCCAAAGGCAAGGTCGGCTTCATGTATATGCTGTCCGGCGGCACCGACGGCAGCAATACCGATCCTTATGCGACGAAGCCCGAGGCAGGCAACAATTGGATCGAGACGGGGCCGCATGTGATGATCGTCAACGCGATGGACATGATGAAAGGCTATCCGACCGATGCCAAGCCCGCCAAGCCTTACGTGATGTGGCCGGGCACGCCCTACGCGCATCTCATGATCCCGGTAAAATAGCCTGGCACGAGCCTTCTGGTGCGGCGGCGAGCGCTTCAAATCTCCCCTTGTCCGCAAGGGGAGATTTGCATCAGCCGCTTCATCCTCCCTCCAACTGATCGCGCCTCGCAACCATCCTCCGATCCGCGCGTTGCACGCCGGCGAAAGCCAATCATGGCGGGCAGGGTGGAGACTCACGGTGGCGGATAATCGTCAGAACGGCACGCGCGAGCCGGAACCGGGGCTGGCGGGCCTGCTTGCTGCCTCGCGCAGCCATCCGCGCACGGCGCTGCCGACGGTCGCAACCGTCGTCGCGTCGGTTGCGGCGCTCTATTTCGGGCGCGAAGTGTTTTTGCCGATCGCAGTCGCGCTGCTGTTGACTTTCGCCATCGCGCCGCTCGTGTCGGCGTTGAAACGCGTCGGCATTCCGCGCCTGCCTGCCGTGATTGCCAGCGTTTTGGGCGCCTTTGCCGCGCTTGCGCTGTTCTCCTTCGTGGTGGCCACGCAGGTCAGCGACCTCGCCCAGAACATCCCCGTCTATCAGATCAACATCCTGACAAAGATCCGCGCGCTGAAGGAAAACGGGCTGGGCAACGGCATCATCTCGCGCTTGAGCGGCGTGATCGAGCGCGTCGGCCAGGAATTCGAGCGCCAGGAGCCGCAACTGCCGTCCGCCGCCCAGACGCCGAAGCGCGATCCGATCCCGGTCGAGATCGTCGCGCAGGAAAGGCCGCTCGAAGTGTTGCAAAAGGTCATCGAGCCGCTGCTCAGCCCGCTCGGCTCGGCCGGCCTTGTGGTCGTCGTCGTCATCTTCATGCTGATGGAGCGGGAGGATCTGCGCGACCGCTTCATCCGTCTCGTC
Organism: Mesorhizobium sp. M1A.T.Ca.IN.004.03.1.1; assembly: GCF_003997555.1. Lineage (NCBI taxonomy): Bacteria > Pseudomonadati > Pseudomonadota > Alphaproteobacteria > Hyphomicrobiales > Phyllobacteriaceae > Mesorhizobium > Mesorhizobium sp. M1A.T.Ca.IN.004.03.1.1. Next base: position 205,235 of record NZ_RZTV01000003.1, read on the forward strand.
GGCTATGGCGATCTCCACCGCACCACCCAGGCGCTGCAAGATGCCGGCAAGCGGGTCGGCCAGTATCTGTTGATGCAGCTGGTGGTGAACGTCATCTACGCCATCCCGATCACCATCGGCCTGTGGGTGCTGGGCATACCCAATGCGCTGCTTTGGGGCATGCTGGCGCTCGCCCTGCGCTTCGTTCCCTATATCGGGCCGATCATCGGCGCGCTGCTGCCGCTGTTCCTGGCGCTGGCGGTGGCGCCCGGCTGGTCGCTGCTTCTGTGGACCGGGGCACTGTTCATCGCCATGGAGCTGATCACCGGCAACGTCATCGAGCCATGGCTCTATGGCTCGCGCACCGGCCTCTCGCCGCTCGCCATCATCGTCGCGGCGATCTTCTGGACCTGGCTCTGGGGGCCGATCGGCCTGGTGCTGTCGACGCCGCTCACCGTCTGCCTCGTCGTCCTCGGCCGCCACGTTCCGCAGTTCGAGTTCCTCGACGTGCTGTTCGGCAACGAGCCGGTGCTCGAGCCTCATGCGCGTCTCTATCAGCGGCTGCTTGCCGCCGATCCGGACGAGGCGACCGACCACGCCGAGGAGATGCTCGAAGAAAAATACCTGTTCGAGTTCTACGACCAGGTGGCGATTCCGGCGCTGCTGCTTGGCGAGCAGGACCGCATGCGCGGCGTCATGGATGACGAACAGCGCAAACAGGTAGCGGCGAGCGCGCTGACGCTCGTCGCCAATCTGGACGCCAGCGCCCAGGAGGAAGCGGAGGAGGCGGAAGCCGAGGAGGAAGAGGACCAGCAGGCAGCCACTGCCTCGGCCGAGGCCTCGCCGGGCAAGGCAGCCTCAGCCAAGATCACCGCGGGCAAGGCTGCTGAAGGCAAGGCGAACGATCGGAAGGCCGGCGACGGCAAGGAGCCTCTATCCGAGGAGGTCGATCTTCCGGATGGCGTGGGCTTCTCCGTGCTTTGCGCCGGCGGGCGGGGCGAGCTCGACGACGCCGCCGCCGCTATGCTGGCGCAGGTGCTGGAGGTGCAGGGCGCCGAAGTGTCGAGAGCGAGTTTCATTGACCTCGAACCTGCCGGGATCCGCCGCCTCGACCTGAGCGGCGTCGATACGGTGGTGATCGGTTTCCTCAACCGCGACTCCACCAAGCACGCGCGCTTCATGGTGCGGCGGCTGAAGCGGCTGAAACCGCGTCTCAGGGTCGGGATCGTGTCCTGGTCGGAAATCGGCAACAGCGACGCCAAGGCCGCGGCCGAACTTGCCGCCGGGCTTAACGCCGATTTCGTCGCCCATGGCATGGTCAGCGCCGTGACGGGCGCCCTGTCGAGCGAGCCGCCGGTGATGCTGAAGCTTGCGCCGCAACGCCGGCCACGCCGCCGGCCGGCCCGCAAGAAGGAGCTGCAGGCGGCTGGATGAGGGAGGCGACTTTCCCCCTCAATTGACCGGCCCGAAGGCCCGCGCGAACCGCGCGGCTTTGCGATCCGCGCGGGCAGGCGCCGGCCCCGCCGGCGGCGCCACGCCCCAGCCCTCAGGCTGGCCGGGTGGCTGTCTGGTTCGGCCCTTGTCCGGCCGTTTCTGTTCTGCCTCGCCGATCCGGGCAGAAGCCCGGATCCTTCGGAGCGCGCTAGAAATGCAGGTCCAGTGCAGGCGGATGGCTTGGCCTGGATCGTCTTGCGGCGCTGCTGCGGAGCCGGCGGGACGGCTTGCTTGCTCCTGGTTGCACTGCCCAGTGAGCTTGCGGCGGCCGTGAAAGCATGATCTTCGCTCGAACAAGAGGCCAATCCCGATTCTGTCGGGACGGAACAGGTGCAGCCGGATGGCACTGAACATCGCGCAGAAGTTACGACTGACTTCGGTCGTGCTGGGAACCGCCAGCCGCAAGGATCTGGCGGCGGCGTTCCGAGCGGTCAATCCGAAGACGGCTTTCGATATCGGCCGCGCCGACAAATGGCTGCAAGGCCGCGCCCAGCCTCGCGAGCACAGCGTCTACGAAGACTGGGCGAAAGTGCTGCGCCTCGAGCGACCCGGCGCCTGGATCGCCGAGAGCGATCTGCCGAGCTTCACGGCCGCGATCGCGGCCCGGCACGGCATCGACGCGACGGAGCTCGAACGCCGCGCCCACGCGCAGGTCGAGGCCTCGCCCGGGCATGACGACAAGGGCACCGGGCTGGCGCTTGCCGGGACCTATGCCTGCTATTCGCGCGCCTGGTCGCCTTACTATCGCGGCCAACTCATCAGGGGCCGCCTGTCGATCGAGGCCGGACCCGGCGCGCATGCGTTCACCGCCACATATCGCGAGACATTGCCGACCGGGCAGTTGCAGCTCGGCGGGCCGGTCACGCCGGCAAAGCGCAGCCTCTACCTACATCTGAAGGAGGTGGGCGGCGAAGCGCAGTTCTTCCTTTGCCTGTTCCCGCAGACGCAGCCGGTGAGCGTGCTCGGCGGCTATATGGTCGGCACCGCCATCATCGGCCCGGAGGCGCAGCCCTCGCTGACAAGAATCCTGCTGGTGCGCCTGCGCGATGCGCCAGCCGCCGAGCAATGGGGCGGGTACCTGCCGCCGGGCACCTCGATCGCCGCCGATCTCGCGAGCCTCGGCATCGTCATGGAGCACCCGGAAGCGGTCGACCGGCAGCTCGGCCAGTTCCTCAGTGCCGACAGCGACGGCGGCGTCAACCAAATCCCGCCGTCCGAGTACCGCGCCATCCTCGACGTGTTCGACCGCCATTGGCTGCAGCACGCGGGCTAGGAACGAACCTCAGCAGGCTCGATGTTGCCGGCTCACCATAGCCTGCCCGCATTCGGTTGCAGCCGGCTCGCTTTGCACGCATCTCACGAAAACGTTTTTTGACAAAACGGCACTTCCCTTGCGTCTTGAGGCGGCAAATTGGGCAAGGGGCATATCCATGAAGAAGATCTATGAGAAACCGGTGCTGGTGAAGCGCCAGAAGCTGTCGAGCGTCGTTGCCGGGTCGTCGGCCCCGCTCCCGCCGCGCTGACCTAAGCAACAGCCAGCAGGGCAAGCATTCCCGGGCTAAGCTTGACAGGGCGGCCGCATCGCGTTCACCTGCGCAGGTCGTTGACCCGCCCAGGAATGGACGATGAAGAAGACTTACGAAAAGCCGCGGCTGCAAAAGCGCGGCAGGCTGTCGGCCGCGACCGCCGCCGCGCCGTCGTCCGGCTTTACCTTCTGAGGCGAGCCAGGCCGCCCTGCGGCACTTCTTTGCGGCGGTCCGAGATCGGTCGAAACTATTGGCTTTGCCACGGCGCACCAATCGGCGTACCCTGCCGTATCGCTGGTAACCACCCACCGGACACCATTGGCGACTGAGAGACGTTGATCCGCGCTCCCGTCTGAACAGGGAGAGCGGCATGCTCGAGAACAAGAATCCCCACTTGCCCGCGCGGGCACGCGGCCGCAGATTTCCAGGACCAACTGATTGAGGAGAGCAGAAGGGCGCTGATCCGCTCTTACGACCTGTTGCGTCGTACGGAGCGCCTGGTGAACGCTTCCGGCCGCAAGCTTGATGGTCGCTCCCCGGCGGCGCTCGCCCACGCGAAGCGTCTTCAGGTGGGAATTGCGATCAAGAAGACGTACAGCAAGCCGACGCTTGAAAAGCTGGCAACGGGTCGTCAATGGCGGTCTGGCGCACCCTTTGCAGCCTCGTACGCGAAACCTCGCGCCGCTGCCGGCCAGGAGCGGGCGGTACACTACGCAAGTGCCCGCCCGTCCGGCGCCGCCGCCAAGCTGCTGAAACCCCGTCCGTCCCCAACAGCAACGGTCATGGCGTGACCAGTCACTGCGGATTGCCATTGGCCCGGCTGGCTGTCAACGTCGGCGGCGGCGCCTCCGGAACAGCGTTTTTTTCCGTTGTGCAGCGCCGAAATCGGGCTGCCGCATTTCCGCGGTTGCCGCGCCGGCAGGCTCCGAAATGGCGGATTTCCGGGCTTTTCGGCGGTTGCGGCAAGCGACACGAATGTTGCCGCCTACACGTTTGAATAGGCTGGTTTTTCACTGGTTGAGGCGTTTTGAGGTCCGGTTGTCAACCTGACTTTTTTTGGGCGCATTTCGGCAACGCAGCATTGGCGGGCAAACGGCAGCGACTTCCCCGTCGCGCTAGCGGTTTCGTCGCCCCTCAAAGGCTGGGGAGGAACGCTGCCGCTCTGTGAACCGCTTCATGATGCGCACATGCGGGGATGCTAAAATTCGCCATCCGATGAGGGTGGGCGATCGGTTGCTCGAAGTGTCCCGGCGCAGGTCCTGGCCGGCAGATCGGGCAGAGGTGCTCGCGCAGCGACGGAGCGGGGGTTCTTGTTGGGCGTCCCTCCGCTCCGTCCCGGCGTGTCGGTCTGTCGGCGCGGCGTTCCTTCGCGCCTCGCCTGCCTGCGTGCCGGTCGCCGCGAAAGGAGATCGGCTGTCTCACCGCCCTCCGCAGATCTCCCTCACCAGGCCCCGCAGCCAGCGATGCGCGGGGTCGGCGTCGAGGCGCGGGTGCCATAGCAGCGAAATGGTGAGCCCGGCGAGCTTCACCGGCAGTGCGAAGGTGAGCAGGCCTTCGCGCAGCTTGCCGGTATAGCGCTCGGGCACCGTGGCGATGAGATCGGAGCCGCGCGCCAGCGCCAGCGCTTCCGCAAAGCCGCCGACCACGGTGGCGATCGTCCGCGTCAGCCCGGCGAGTTCCAGCACGTCGTCGATAGGCCCGCGATCCAGCCCGCGGCGAGAGATCAATATATGCCGGCCGGCGGCGAAGCGGGCGGCGGTGATCTTGCCGTCGCACAGCGGATGGCCGATGCGCACCACGCCGACGAAACGGTCGCGGAACAGCGCCTGCGCCCGCACCTCCGGGCCGGTCGAGCCGCCGATAACGCCGGTCTCGAGATCGACACTGCCTTCGCGCATCGGCGCGCTGTCCTTGTCGGGCTTCGGCACGAAGCGCAGCTGCACGCCCGGCGCTTCCTCGGCGACGCGCGCGAGAAGGGCAGGGCCGAAATTTTCCACAAAACCATCGCTGTTGCGCAGCGTGAAACTGCGCGTAAGCCGCTTCAGATCAAGGCGTTCGGCGGGGCGCAGCACAGCCTCCGCCTCCTTCACCAGCCGGCCGACATCCGTCCCGAGCTCGATGGCGCGCGGCGTCGGCACCAGGCCGCGCCCGGCGCGGACCAAAAGCGGATCGCCGGTCACCTCGCGCAGTCTTGCGAGCGCGCGGCTCATTGCCGAGGGGCTGAGCTTCAGCCGCCGCGCGGCTTTCGCGACACTGCCTTCGGCGATGAGCACGTCCAGCGTGACGAGCAGGTTGAGATCGGGTCGCGACATGGTGCGATCTTAGCACGTCCTCGATGCAGTGACATGGCGCTTCATGCACTATTCGAGTGCAAATGCTGCGCGTTCCGCCATATGGGCCAGGCGCCTATTCTCCCGGCAAGTTCCACCCGAGCCGGAGAAGAACCATGGCCGATATCGCAGATCCGCGCACCGTTCCCGCAAGCCGCTCGGCAAGCGGCGCGCTGGCCAGCCTGTCGCTGGCGATGCTTTTGTCCTCGCTCAGCACCAGCATCGCCAATGTCGCGCTGCCGACGCTGAGCACCGCCTTCGCCGCATCTTTCCAGGCGGTGCAATGGGTGGTGCTTGCCTATCTGCTTGTCATCACCGCGCTCATCGTCAGCGTCGGGCGTCTTGGCGATCTCGTCGGCCGCCGGCTGCTGCTGGTCGCCGGTCTTGGCCTGTTCAGCGCCGCGTCGCTGGCGGCCGCGCTTGCGCCGTCGCTGCCGCTGCTGGTCGCCGCCCGCGCCGCTCAAGGCCTCGGCGCCGCGGTGATGATGGCGCTGACCATGGCCTTGGTCGGCACGACGATGCCGAAAGAGCGCACCGGGAGCGCCATGGGCCTGCTCGGCACCATGTCCGCGATCGGCACCGCGCTTGGGCCGTCGCTTGGCGGCGTGCTGATCGCTTCCCTCGGCTGGCGCGCGATCTTCCTCGTCACTGCCGGGCTGGGTGTCGTGGCGATGATCCTCGCCCGGCGCTTCCTGCCGGGCGATCAAACCGCGACGATCCTCCGCAATGAGGCGCAGGGCGTTGGCCCGCGCTTCGACGCGCTGGGCACACTGCTGCTTGCCTTGACGCTCGCCGCCTATGCGCTGGCGATGACGACAGGACGCGGCCATTTCGGCGGCACGAACATCGCGCTGCTCGGCATGGCCGGTCTCGGCGCCGCTCTGTTCCTCTATGCGCAGCGGAGAGTGGCGTCGCCTCTGGTCAAACCAGCGCTGTTCAGCGATCCGGTGCTGGCGCCGAGCCTTGCCATGAACGGGCTGGTCTCCACCGTGATGATGGCGACGCTTGTCGTCGGGCCCTTCTTCCTGTCGCGCGCGCTGGGCCTGGGCGAAGCGCAGGTCGGCGCCGTGCTGTCGATCGGCCCGGTCGTCTCGGCGCTGTGCGGCGTGATTGCCGGCCGTATCGTCGATCGCCTGGGCGCGTCCGCCATGGTCGTTGCCGGGCTGGTGCTGATGACCATCGGCTGCGCCGCGCTCACTCTGCTGCCGGCGCTGTTCGGCATCGCCGGCTACGCGGCGGCGATCATGCTGTTGACGCCCGGCTATCAGCTCTTTCAGGCGGCGAACAACACCGCCGTCATGGCCGATGTCGATAAGAACGAGCGCGGCGTGGTCTCGGGCATGCTCAGCCTGTCGCGCAATCTCGGCCTGATCACCGGCACGGCGGTGATGGGCGCGGTGTTTGCCTTCGCAGTGGGCACTGGCGAGATCGGCGCCGCGACACCGGAAGCAGTCGCGGGCGGGATGGGGTTTGCGTTCGCAGTGGCGGCGGGTTTGGTCGCCCTGGCGGTGGCAATTGCGGTGGTTGGAAGTTTGCGAAAGCGCCGGTGACATCCAATCTCCCCCCTTGCGGGGGAGATGTCCGGCAGGACAGAGGGGGTCGTCTCACTTGGATTGCCAACGCCGTCTGATGTCGGGGAAAGCGCTGGCGCTTCACGCGAAGCGCCCCCTCTGTCACCTTCGGCGACAGCTCCCCCTCGAAGGGAGAGTACGCATCGCCGCCAATGTAACCCATCGCACATTCCCAACGTCCTTCTTGCCGTATCGGCTTCCGTAAATTAGCCGATTTTGATATTCCGTTGCGGTCTTCTCCCGCCGCATCGACGAGGAGCCAGATGGCAGTGAAAGGGTGCCCGGCCGGATGACCGACGCTCCGCATAAGGGGCTGCTGGACCTGTGCGTGCTCGGCGATTTCCAGGTGGTCCGCGACGGCGCGCTGCTCGACCTGCCTCCGTCGCGCAAGACGAGAGCCTTGCTTGCCTATCTCGCCGTCACCGGCAAGGCGCATCAGCGCGAGCGGCTCTGCGAAATCTTCTGGGACATTCCCGACGATCCGCGCGGCGCCTTGCGCTGGAGCCTGTCCAAGATCCGCCAGGTGCTCGGCGACGACGAATCCGCTCTGGTCGCCGACCGCAACACTGTCTCGCTGAAACTTGGCACGGACTATGCCCGGCTGCTGCCGCTGGTGAAGGCCGATCTTTCCATGGCGTCCACGGAAGAGCTGGAGGCCGCGGCCGGTTCGATCCGCGGCGATTTCCTTGCCGATCTTTCGCTTGAACGCTGCTTCGAATACGAGGCCTGGCGCGCGGGCGTCGCCAGCGAGGTCGAGATCGCCGAGCTCGGCATGTTGCGCGAGCTGATCGAGCGCCTGGCCGGCGAGCCGAGGCGTGCGCTGCCGCTTGCCAGGCGCCTGCGCCGGCTGCTGCCGGAGGATATCGGCCTGGCGGAAGAGATCGCGGCGCTGGAAGAGAAGGTGAGGGCGGCAGCCGCCCAGCCGACGGGACGCTCCGCGCAACGCGGCGCCACGGACGTGGCCCAGATGCAATCACCTTCCACTCAGCTTGCCAACCGCCCGACGCCCGCGCAGGATCCCGGCCGCGCCGTCCATTTCTGCCGGGCTCGCGACGGCACAAGGCTTGCTTTTGCCAAGACCGGCAGCGGCCCGCCCATCCTGCGCGCCGCGCATTGGATGTCGCATCTGACCTTCGACTGGGACAGCCCGATCTGGCGGCACTGGATGAGGGAACTGTCACGCCGGAACCAGTTGGTGCGCTACGACGAGCGCTGCAATGGCCTGTCGCAACGCCACGTGGCCGACGTCTCGTTCGACACGATGGTGTCGGATCTCGAATGCGTCGTCGAGGCCGCGGGGCTCGATCGCTTCACGCTTCTTGGTCTGTCGCAGAGCTGCGCGGTTTCGATCGCCTATGCCATACGCCACCCCGAGAAAGTCTCGGGCATGATCCTCTACGGCGGCTACGTTAAAGGCTGGCGGGCGCGCGGCGACGCCGGCGAGATCGCCACGCGCGAGGCCGTGTCGACGCTGATGCGCGAGAGCTGGGGCAAGTCGAACCCGATGTTCCGCCAGGCCTTCTGCTCCATGTTCATCCCCGGCGCCACGCACGAACATTTCGCCTGGATGGACGATCTGATGCGGCGCACGGTTTTGCCGGACGACGCCTGGCGCCTGCAGACCGCCTTTTCCGTGATCGATGTCAGCGAGCTGCTCGAAAAAGTGCGGGTGCCGACCCTGGTGCTGCACGCGCGGGAAGACAATGTTGCCCCGGTCGAGTCCGGCCGCACCATGGCGGCGGGTATTCCCGGCGCCAGCTTCTTCGAGCTGGAAAGCCAAAACCACATCCTGCTCGAGGGCGAGCCGGCCTTCGACGAGTTCGTCGCCCATGTCCGGGCCTTCGTCGCCGGTACGGCAGGGTCGTAGGAAATCTCCTACCGCGATCGCGTAATTTAATCTTGGTGTGGGAAGCTTATCTTTGGGTGGCGGCGGTGCCCATTCCGCCCCTTCGGCCGGTGCTTCAGCTACCCCAACGCCCCCCGCCCGCTGCGGCACCGGCCTCATTCGTCTCGTTTTGCGATGCCGCCTCGGCCGAGCCGGCTTCCGCTTCGCGCTCCAGCTCGACCAGCTTCGACTTGATCTCTTGCGTGTCGGCATGCTCGAGCCCAACCACGTCATTGCGTGTCTGCCGCAGCGCGATCACGATCTCGTCGAGTTTGGCGTGGATGGCCGCCGTGTCCCGGTACCCCTGGATAAGCACGATCCCCGTGATGATGATGGCCGCTGCCGACAGGGCATAGGTCACCGTGTTGGTAAGTCCGAAGGGTACGAGCAAGGTGCACGCAACCATCGCGATAACCATCGCATAGAAGCCGGGCGGCCTAGACAGAAAATCGGCGAGGATGAAGAGGAGCCGATTCATGGGCGACGCTATGAAAGCAGGAACCCGGCTATCAGCACGGTGAGGACCATCGAGGCCGGCACGGCAAGCAGCCAGCGAGCCTCCAGGACACTGTTGGTAGGGTCTTCCATATTTATCCTCCCATCGGCGAATTGCTTGCCGGCAAACGGCGACCAAGAGCGTTCGTTCCACTCATCGGCCAACCGTCCGAAGCGCCGTCGGACTGAAGTCCGGAAAGCAAAGAAGAGGATCGACCGCCGCAACCTAAGTCATGCTTCCGCATTTCTGACGCGCCATTGCATCGGGAGGCGATATATGACCGACGGACTCGCGGACGATCTGGAAGACCAGCCCTATGAAACAGCGTCCTTCGCCAGCAAATACGGGCTCTCCGACAAGCTTGCCAAGGCCATGTTGATCGCGAACGGACCGTCGCGACGCGCCTGCGACGCCGCGGCGAGCACTTACCTCAGATATGTTGCGCTGCGGCGCGAACGCCCGAAATGACCTTCGCTGCGTTGCTGCCGGGCAGCCCGATCCAGGCCGGAACCAAACAGCCCGGCAGGGGTTTATCCGGCGAAGGGACGCTCCACCAACCAGGAATCTTGCAATGAAAACAGTGCTTCTCGCAGCGTTGGCGCTTTGCGTCGCGGCACCCGCCGTCGCATCCGCCGCCGAGGCCGATGTGGTCATCACGACGCATCACAGGCACCATTACCATCACCGTCCCGCCATCGTCATCAATGAGGAAGGCCACCGCCTTCATCACCGCGATCACGGCACCGTCGCATTCTATGACAACGGCCGCCGCGCCTGGCATCGCCATCACCGCTCGGACGCCGTCGTCGTCACGAGCTCAGTCGAGCGTCATCACCGCTACCACCATCGTCCGGTCACCGTCGAAAGCGACACCGACTATTGACGGCTATCGGCCCGGCTCGGGAACCGAAAGCCGGGCCGAACCGTTGCCGGCGATCATTTGTCCGCCTCGCCCCCGGCGAGCGGCACGGTGAACACCGTCGCGGTGCCGGTGAGACAAAGCTCGCCGGCCTCGTTGCGCACCGAGGTCTCCAATTTCGTGATCGGCTTGTCGGCGCGCACGTCCTTGACCTCGACGCGGCCGGTGATCAGTTCGCCGACGCCGACCGCCTTGACGAATTTCCAGGAGACTTCGAGGAACACCGAGCCGGGCCCGGGAAGGTCCTCCGCGACCACCGCGTTCAGGATGCCGGAGGTGACGCCGCCCTGCACGATGAGCTTGCCGAACACCGAGGCCTCGGCCAAGGCCTTGTCGTAGTGCAGCGGGTTGCGGTCGCCGGTCATCTCCGCGAAGGCGTCGATATCCTGCGGTTGCGTGCGCCGCGAACGCTCGGCGACGGCGCCGACCTGCGGCCGCCCCTTGATGACGCCGATCCACCCGTCCTTCATCAAATGTACGGTCATGGTCTTACTCCCGTTCGGTTGCGATAGAGGCTCGAGCCCGCCATTGCCTGCGGTTCGTTTGCCGGCGCTCGATAAGTCGCCAGCCCGCTCATGGCGGACGCGGCGCGGCGGACCGGGATCGCGTGTGCGGCGAGCGCCCGGACCTCGGCCTTCATCACCGCGCTGAAGCGGCGATGCCGCTCGCCGATATCGGCCAGCGACCAGTCGAAGCCGGCAATGGCGTCGGTGGTGTCGAGGATCTGATAGGCGAAGAGATCGCGCTCCTGCTGCCAGGTCGCGAAGGCTGCCTCCGATCCGTCCAGGATCGCCCGCGCCAAGCCCTCGGCATCGCGCAGCGCGTCGGCAATGCCATGCGAGGTGAGCGGGTCGCGGAAGAAGCCGGCATCGCCGATCAGCGCCCAGCCTGGGCCGTGGGCGTGGCGGATGTAGCCCGGCACGCCACGGAAAGCCTGCAGGCGGGCATCGTCGGGCGCCCGGCTCGCCTGTTCGGCCAGTGCGGGCGAAAGCGCCTCCAGCACCTCCATCCGGGCGCGGAAATGATCAAGGCGGAAGCGCTCGTCGAACAGCTTGGTCGGCACCGAAGCGACGATGCAGGCCAGCCCGCCATTGGTCGGAATGAGGGAGCCGGCGATGCCGTCGCGGAAATACCAGTGATAGCCGGCGCCGGGTTCGACCGGCGCGTAGCCATAAACATGGGCTGCCGAGACCGTGCCCCTTCTGAGCACTTGCGCGTCGCAGCATTTCGCCACCGTGGAGCCGATGCCGTCGGCGCCGATCACGATGTCGGCGCTTAAACGTAAGGCCGCGCGGCCGGCGCCGCGGATCTCGACGCCTCGCACGCGTCCGCGCGTGTCGGCAAAGAGGTCGCCGACCGCCACGTCGTGCAGGAACTCGGCGCCGGCCTTGCGCGCGGCATCGACGAGCATGCGGTCGAGCACGGTGCGCCTGGGCGCGATCAGCCCGGGAAGATCGGGCCCGGCATTGAGCGGAATCGTGATCTCCTCCTCGCCATAGTGGAACGTCGTTGTCTCGATCAGCGGCGTGCCGGCCCTGAGCAGCGGTTTGAGCAGGCCCCAGCGCGACAGCTGCAGCACGGCGGGCCGCATCAGCGCGTGCGTCGACAGCGTGTCTGAGCCGTAGGGCCGGCGCTCGATCGTCAGCACCGTCAGGCCGGCGCGGGCAAGCAGCAGCGCCGTCGAGGCCCCAGCGCAGCGCGCACCGACGATGATGGCGTCGTAATGGGCGCGCTTGGGCGTGGGCGGCAGGGAAATCGCGGTCGTTGGCATCTCCGGTGTCCTCACGGCGGCCTCTCAGGCGGCTTGGCGACCTTTGCGGTCGAGATAGATGGAGACCTCGGCGGCGATCGCTTGCGCGTCGACGCCGGCGCCGCCGATGAAGTTGGAATCGCGCTTGCGCAGAAAGCGGAAGCCGAGCGCGTAGAGTCCGGGAACGCTGGTGATCCCGCCGCGGTGCGCCAGCTCGCCATCCGGCCCAACCGCCGACGGCTCCAGCCAGTCGAACGAGCGGGCATAGCCCGTCGCCCAGATCACCGTGCCGGTCGCCCCCTCAGACAGCGAAAGCCGCTGGCGGCGCGCAGAGGGCGTCGCCACCGGCTCGCGCCGGCCGGGCCGGGCGGCGCCGGCGAAGCGGTCGATCTCGGCAAGCAGCCGCCCCTGCTTCGCGTCCGCCGCCGCGATCTGCGCGGCAAGATCGTCGGCAAAGGCGATCTCGCGGTTGGCTATGCCGCGCACGCGGCCGGTGAGCTCGACGCCGAGCGCCTGCAGTGTGGCAAGGTCGACATCGGCCTTGTCCGGTCGTCCGGCGAGTTGCAGCGAGGGCTGCCGCCTGGTGCTCTCCGGATTGGCAAGTCCGTCGAGCGGCTGGGCCATCACGCCCATCTGACAGAGCCAGAAGAAGATGTCCTTGCCGCGCCACAGTCTCGGCAGGCGCGTATGCTTGCCGACGGACAGCATCACACGCCGGCCGGCGCGCGCGAGCTCGTCGGCGATCTGCACGCCGGAAGATGAGGCGCCGACGATCAGCACCCCGCCGGGCGGCAGCTCGCCGGGAGAGCGATACTGCGAAGCGTGGATATTCAGCGGTCCGCCTCTGGTCTCGGACACAAAGGGCATCATCGGCCGGTCGCAATGCCCCGTCGCCACCACTACGACCCTAGCCGACCAGTCGCCGGCGCCGGTGGCGAGCGCGAAGCCGCCGCCGGTCCGCCTGCAGGAGGTGACCTCGACGTTGCATTCCACCGGCACCTGCCAGCGGCTTGCATAGGTTTCGAGATCATGGACGAACACGTCCTTTGTCCTGAAGCCGTCGGGGTCCCGGCCGTCATAGGGCGAGCCGGGCAGGCCGTTCAGCCAGTTCGGCGTCAACAGCCTTAGCGATCGCCAGCTCTGCGTGCGCCAGCGCTCGCCGATGCGGCCGCGCTCCAGCACGACATGGTCGATTCCGGCGCGGCCAAGGCAATGGCTGAGCGCAAGCCCGGCCTGCCCGCCGCCGATGATGACGACGTCAGCATGTTTCATGGCTCTGTTCCGAGGCCCTGGAAGAGACGGTCCGGATCTCTCCGAACCGTCGCTTCAGCTAACGCATGTCGCCCAGAAGTGTGCAGCGGTTCTGAGACAACGACATGCGTCAGAACAAAGAACTAAGGCGCGTCGCCTGAACCGTTTTCAGGTCGACGCGCTTTAGTTCACTGGATGGTCTTGATGCCGACCGTGACCGGCACGCCGTTGGTCAGCACGTCGAACACGGCCGAGCGTGCGCGGGCCTGCTCGACCAGCTGCTCAAGCTTCTCGGCCGGCGCGTCGCCTTCGACCTCGAACGACACCTGGATGTTCTGGAAGCCGTTGCGTACCTCGTTCGAGATGCCGAGGATGCCGCGCAGGTCGATGTCGCCATCGACCGAGCACTTCACGCTGGTGAGCTTGATGCCGCGCGCGGCGGCGATGTTGGCGAGCCCCGCCATCAGGCAGCTCGCCAGCCCATGCAGCAGCCACTCGACAGGGGTCGGGGCGTTGTCGGCGCCGCACAGGATCGCCGGATGGTCGCTGTCGGCATAGAAGGGCTTCTCGTGCTTCTGCTCCTGGCCGGCACCGTGGAAGCCATGCATGACGCTCTTGCTGTGGGTGCCTTCGATCCATTCGTTGTGGGCGCGGAACTGGAACTTCGCCAGCTCCGGCTGACCGGCGACGAAATTGATGGTCGCCAGGAGGTTCGGTGTGTCGACGCCGTTGAGCGGAACGCGGGCAGGTTTGGTGCTGGGTTGCATGTGACTACTCCGAAGGTTGCTTTGCGGCTTGGTTGCCGTGACGGCTTCCTTTCTGACGCCGATGCGTTTGAACGAGAGTGGATGGCAGCGTGGAATTTCTGATACGCCCACCGTGGAAATTGCATCGCCCGTTTCATTTGGGCGGACAGCCCGCGACCGGTTCCAATGCCGGCAGTGCCTCGCGTCGGAACGCGAAAACCCCGGCGAGCCGGGGTTTTCACCAGCCGTCCGGCCGGCCGCCGATGCAGTCGTTCATCCGCTTCAGGCATCCGTCCTGCCGGCTGCGGCGAGCGCGGCGCGCGTGGACGTGTAGTGCTCGATCTGCGAGCGGCTGATGCCCATGTCTTTGAGCAAATAGTCTGGCATGGCGCGCAGCGCGGCGCGATCGCTGCGCATCCGCATGGCGTGATAGGCCAGCCGCAATCCGCGGCGGGCAGAGCCGAACAGGTTGAAGCCCGTGCGGTCGGTTTCGTACTGCAAACGATCCATCGTCGTCATTGTCGTCTCCATTGTTGCGAGCGCGTTCATTCGCGCCGTCGATGGGGACAATGACGTACGGGCGAGGGAGCCAGCGTTGGAGGCGACGTCGAAATTGCCGTGGAATCGTGAGGAGGGAGATTACCCGCTCCGCTGCCCTCATTGGACTTGCCCCGGCACAACCCCATATTGAATCCCAAGGAGCTTTGAGGCGTGAAACTCGCGCGGGTGGCCCTTCTGGCAGCGGCTTTCATGGCCGCCGCGGCGGTTTTCCCCTTCTCCTCGGCCGAAACGGCGGGGGAGAGGATGGCCTTGAGCATCGCGATTGACGGCGCCATCGGTCCGGCGAGTTCGCGCCAGCTCAAGGAAGCGCTCAAGACCGCGGCCGAGCGCAACGCCGGGGCTCTCATCCTTCAGCTCGACACGCCCGGCGGCCTCGTCACCTCGATGCGCGAGATGATCGCCGATATCCTGGCGTCCCCCGTTCCCGTCATCGGCTATGTCGCGCCCGCCGGCGGTCATGCGGCGAGCGCCGGAACCTATATCCTTTACTCGACCCATGTCGCGGCGATGGCGCCCGGCACCAATCTGGGCGCCGCGACTCCGGTCGAGATCGGCGGGCTGCCCTCGCTTCCCGGCGGTGAGAAGGACGACAAGGACACCGGGAAGCCAGCCGGGGACCCGATGACGGCCAAGGCGACCAACGACGCGGTGGCGCTAATCCGCTCCCTCGCCGAACTGCGCGGGCGCAATGGCGACTGGGGCGAGAAGGCGGTTCGCGAGGCGGCGAGCCTCTCGGCAGGTGCGGCGCTGCAGCAACATGTCATCGACTTCGTCGCCCGTGACACGGCGGAGCTGCTGCAGCTCGCCGACGGCCGCACCGTCGACGTGGCCGGCAAGAAAGAGGTGCTGGCGACGAAGGGCCTGGCCGTCGAGGTCCTGGATCCCGGCTGGTTCATCCGGCTTCTCGCGGTCATCACCGATCCGAACGTTGCCGTCCTCCTGATGCTGATCGGCTTCTACGGCATCGTCTTCGAGGTCACGAGCCCAGGTGCGGTGGCGCCTGGCGTCATTGGCGCCATCTGCCTCGTACTCGGCCTCTACGCGCTCGATCTCTTGCCGATCAACTATACCGGTCTCGCCCTGATGCTGCTCGGCGTCGCCTTCCTCATCGTCGAGGCATTCAGCCCGACAGTGGTGCTGGGTGTCGGCGGCGCGGCCGCGTTCCTGCTCGGCGCGGCCATGCTGCTCAAGGTCGAGGGGCCGGGCTTCGCCATATCGTGGGCGGTCATCGGCCCCGCCGCGGCGCTGACGCTGGGCCTCGCGCTGCTGGCCGGCAGCTATCTTTGGGCGGCGCGCCGCAATCCGCCGCGCGTCGGCGGCGGGGCCATGCACGGTCTTTCCGTGGACGTTCTCGACTGGGAAGGCGGAGAAGGTCATGTGCTGGCGCTCGGCGAGCGCTGGCGCGCCAAGGCCGAGGAGCCGATCGCGCCCGGAGATCGTGCTGAGGTGACCGCCGTCAGCGATCTCGTGCTGACGGTGCGGCGGCGTGGTGCAGGTCACAACGGAGCGGGAAACGACGGAGCAAAACGATGACGCTCGGCTATGTCGCCTATCTGATCCTCGCGCTGCTGGTGATCATGTTCCTGTCGGCGGCGATCCGCATCCTGAGGGAATATGAGCGCGGCGTGGTCTTCACGCTCGGCCGCTTCACCGGGGTCAAGGGGCCCGGCCTCATCCTGCTCGTTCCCTTCATCCAGCAGATGGTGCGCGTGGACCTGCGCGTTGTGGTGCAGGACGTGCCGCCGCAGGACGTCATCTCGCGCGACAATGTCTCGGTCAAGGTCAACGCGGTGCTCTATTTCCGCATCGTCGACGCCGAGCGGGCGATCATCCAGGTCGAGGATTTCATGACCGCCACCAACCAGCTGGCGCAGACCACGCTGCGCTCGGTGCTCGGCAAGCACGAGTTGGACGAGATGCTGGCCGAGCGCGACAAGCTCAACAGCGACATCCAGGACATCCTCGACCAGCGCACCGATGCCTGGGGCATCAAGGTCTCCAATGTCGAGATCAAGCATGTCGACCTGAATGAGAGCATGGTCCGGGCCATCGCCAAGCAGGCAGAGGCCGAGCGGCTGCGGCGCGCCAAGGTCATCAACGCCGACGGCGAGCAGCAGGCGGCGGCCAAGCTGGTCGAGGCCGGCCGCATGCTGGCGGCCGAACCGCAGGCCATGCAGCTGCGCTATTTCGAGGCCCTGCACGACATCGCCGGCGAGCGCTCATCGACCGTGGTGTTCCCGCTGCCGATGGATCTGCTCAGCCAGTTTTTGAAGGGCCAGAGCCAGGGCAAGTGATCTCCCCCCCTCGAGGGGGAGATGCCCGGCAGGGCAGAGGGGGTCGGTCCGACTGGACTCAGCCTATTGCGACGGTTGTAGGTTGGCGCCCCACGCGCGGCGACCCCCTCTGTCGCCTTCGGCGACATCTCCCCCTCGAGGGGGGAGACAAGGCCGGCGCTAAATCAGCTTCTCCAGCGTAATCGGCAGGTCCCGCACCCGCTTTCCGGTGGCGTGGAACACCGCATTCGCAATCGCCGGCGCCACGCCGACGATGCCGAGCTCGCCGACGCCCTTGCCGCCCAGCGCCGAGGAATGCGGGTCGGGGATGCCGACCGAGATCGTCTGGATATCCGGGATGTCGGCATTGGTCGGCAGCATGTAGTCGGCGAGATTGCCGTTGACGATCCGGCCATGGCGGCGGTCGACGATGCCTTCTTCCAGCAGCGCCTGTCCGATACCCATGATGATGCCGCCCTTCCACTGGCTCTCCGCCAGCTTGGGGTTGTAGAGCCGGCCGGAATCGAGCGCCGACACGACGCGCGACACGCGCACCGTGCCAAAATCCTCGTCGACGCGCACCTCGACGAAATGCGCGCACCAGGAGTGGCGGGAATAATCGCCCTCGGTGTGCGGCAGCGCCATGGCGATGGTAGTGTAGTTGTTGTAGCGCTGCTCCGGCGTGAAGCTGGCCGGAACCGTGTCGCCCTTGGCCTCGATCTTTTCGCGACCGAGGGCGTGCATCAGCTCGGCGATCGAGAACTCCGGGCCGTCACCGCGCGGCGAGGCGATGCGGCCACCCTTCACTTGAAGCGTGTTCGCCTGCAGCCCATGGAAGGGCGAGCGCGGGTCGGAGAGCGCCAGCCCGATCAGCTCGTCCAGCGCCTGGCCCGCCGCCTTGTAGACGGCGCCGGTCATGACCCCGGCAAGCCGCGAGCCGCCGGTGACGCCGGCGCGGGCGAAATGGGAATCCCCCAGCCTCACCGACACCTTCTCCACCGGCACGCCAAGCGTCTCGGCCGCGGTCTGCGCCAGGATCGTGTAGGTGCCCTGGCCCATGTCGATGGAGGAGCTCTCGACCTCGACCGAGCCGTCGGCCAGGAGCTTCACCACGGCCTCGCCATAGGCGCGCCGAACCGGATAGGTGCCGGCCGCGACGCCCCAGCCGATGAGCTGGTGGCCGTCACGCATCGAGCGCGGCTCGCGCGAACGCTTAGCCCAGCCGAAGGCTTCCGCGCCGGCGGCAAAGGCCTCCCGCAACTGCCTTGTCGACCACGCCTTCTTCGCGTGGGGATCCTGCTCGGCATAATTGATCAGCCGCATCTCCAGCGGGTCGATACCGAGCTCATGGGCGAGCTCGTCGATGGCGCATTCGATACCGAAGGCGCTCGGGTTCTCGCCCGGCGCGCGCTTCGCCCCCGGCACCACCGTGTTCACCCTGACCACATTCTGTTTCGAGGAGAAATTGGGCGTCGCATACATGATCGAGGTGACGGAGCCGAGCGGCTCGACCCACATGCCGTCGACCGCCGTCTCGTTGACGCCGCGATGCACGATCGACTGGATGCGGCCCGCCTTGTCGGCGCCGATCGCAACCGTCTGGCGCGTCGCGGCGCGGCCGCCATAGGAGGTGAAATTCTGCGGGCGGTTGAGCACCAGCTTCACCGGGCGTCCGAGCATCTTTGCCGCCGCCGCCGCCACCGCGCTGTGCGCGAGCGCCAGCGCCTTGGAGCCGAAGCCGCCGCCGATATAGGGCGAGACCAGCCGCACATTCTCGAACGGCACGCCGAACCATTCGGCATAGGTGCGCGCCATGCCGTCGAGCCACTGGCTCGGTTCCCAGATGGTGAGCTGGTCGCCCTCCCAGCGCGCGATCAGCCCGTGCGGCTCCATAGCCGCCTGGAACTCGCGCGGCGTGTTGTAGGCGGCGCAGACGCGCACCGGTGCCTCGGCAAAGGCGGCCTCGGCGTCGCCCCATTCCTTGGTCATGGCGTCGACCGGAATACCGTCGCTGCCGTCGCTCAGGTCGACGACTGCCGGCGTCTCGTCATAGCTGACCTTGACCAGCGCCGCGGCGGCGACGGCCTGCTCGAAGGTCTCGGCCACGACGGCAGCAACGTGCTGGCCGGAAAAGGTGACCTCGCGCACGAGCGGGCAATAGGTTTCTTCGGACGGCTGTCTGCCGAACCAGTCCGATGCCGAATGCAGTTCCATGATGGTCTCGGGCGTCAGCACCGCGAGCACGCCTGGCGCGGTTTCAGCCGCGCGCGTGTCGATGCCGGTGACCTTGCCGGCGGCAATCGTCGCGCCGACCAGCACCGCATGGGTCAGCCCTTCGAGCTGCTGTTCGAACGCGTAACGCGCCGCGCCGGTGATCTTGGCCGGGCCGTCGACGCGCGTCAGGCGCCCGCCCACCGCTTCGAGGCGCGCGCTGTCGGAGCCTGCGTGTTTCATGTCATGAACGGTCATGCCGTTTCTCCCAATTTCAGGATGGCGCGCGCGATCACGCGGGGCGCCAATGCGATCTTGTAGTGGTTGGCGCCGTGGTCGACGGCGCCCTCCATGGCGAGATCGCTCGCCTTGCGAACGGACGCTTCGTCGAGCGGCTTGCCCTTCAGCGCCTCTTCGACGGCGCGCGCCCGCCACGGTTTCGTCGCGACGCCGCCGACCGCGACGCGGATGTCGCGTATGGTGCGGCCGTCGCTCTCGAGCTCCAGTCCGACGGCAGCGCTCGCCGCCGCGAACTCATAGGACTGGCGGTCGCGGACCTTGAGATAGGTCGAGCGCCGGGCCGCGGCGGAGCCCGGGATCTCGATGGCCGTGATCATTTCGCCGGGGCGGATGTCGTGCTCGCGTTCGGCCGTGGCGCCAGGGGCGAGGAAGAAGTCCTCGACTTTCAGCTTCCGCTCGCCGAGATCGACCTCGGCGTCGAAGGCGACCAGCGCGATGGCAAGATCGCCCGGATAGGTGGCGATGCAGGCTTCGCTGGTGCCGAGCACCGCATGGCCGCGCGTGACCCCGCCGATCGCCGAGCAGCCGCTGCCCGGCTCGCGTTTGTTGCAGGCCGGGAAGTTCTGCGGATCGCGGAAATAGGGACAGCGCGTGCGCTGCATCAGGTTGCCGCCGATGGTCGCCATGTTGCGCAGCTGCGCCGAGGCCGCCTGCCACAACGCTTCCGAAACCGCCGGGAAGTGGCTTTTCACCTCGGCGTTGTCGGCGACATGGCTCATCTTGGCCAGCGCGCCGATGACGGCGCGGTCGGCGGTTACATCAATGGCGTTGAGCGCCTCGATATGGCTGATATCGATGACGGTGGCCGGTTCGGCGACGCCGCATTTGGCGAGATCGATGAGCGTCGTGCCGCCGGCAAGCAGCATGGCGCCGGGAAGGGCGGCCGCGTTGCGCGCGGCCTCGACGCTGTCGGCGCGAAGATAGGAAAAGTCTCTCATGAGCGGAGCTCCCTGGCTGCCTGGCGGACGGCGGTGACGATGTGCGGATAGGCGCCGCAGCGGCACAGATTGCCGGCCATGTATTCGCGGATCTCCACGTCGGAGCCGGCATGGCCCTCGCGGATACAGGCCACCGCCGACATGATCTGTCCGGGCGTGCAATAGCCGCACTGGAAGGCGTCCTGTTCGAGGAAGGCGGCCTGCACGGCGTGCAGCGTGCCGTCTTCGTCGGCGAGCCCTTCTATTGTCGTGATCGAGCGTCCCTCGACCTGGGCGGCGAGCGTCAGGCAGGCGAGCACCCGCTCACCGTCGACATGAACGGTGCAGGCGCCGCACTGGCCCTGGTCGCAGCCCTTCTTGGTGCCGGTGAGGTGGAGCCGCTCGCGCAACGCGTCGAGCAGGGTAACCCGCGGCTCGATATCGAGCGCGTGGTCACGGCCGTTGATGGTGAGGTGGATGGACAAGGTGGTGGGGCTTGCGCCATTGCTGGCCTGGCCGTTCCTGAAATGGCCGTGTTCGGGAGGATCGATGATTGTCTGGCTGGTCATGAGGCGTCGGGCTCCGATTGCTGGACGCTAGGGGGAGGGAAATGGGGCTTGGGAGGAGAGGGGCAAGGCGTCGAAGCAGCTAATCTCCCGCCTTGCGGGGGAGATGCCCGGCAGGGCAGAGGGGGTCGTCTCACGTAGAGCGCCAACGCCCTCGCGCGTCGCGCGCCAGCAAGGCGTTTCACGCGCGGCGACCCCCTCTGTCGCCTTCGGCGACATCTCCCCCTCGAGGTGGAAGATTAGGCGCTTACCCCGTGACATATCGCTTCCCCTGATTATATGATAAGACAACTCCACTAAAACGGAGGCGCCTCCGTTTATTTACGTGGGGGCTGACCCGGATGGGTTCAAGCCCCATATTGCGACAGTGGAGAAAAAAACTGACTGAACAGCCCCCGGAGCCTGCCGAAAAGCCTGAAACGCCGGCGCCAAAGCCGCTGCGCGCCGACGCGCGGCGCAACCGCGACAAGCTTGTCGAGGCGGCGGCGCAGGCGTTTGCCGCCGAGGGTGTCGATGCCTCGCTGGAGGAGATCGCCAAGCTGGCAGGAGTCGGCATCGGCACGCTCTACCGGCATTTCCCGACGCGCGAGCATCTGGTCGAGGTGGTCTACCGCCGCGAGGTGGAAGCGCTCTGCCATGCGGCCGAGGAACTTGCCGGCGCTCATCCGGCCGATGTGGCGCTGGAACTCTGGATGCAGCGCTTCGTCGACTATATCGCCACCAAGCGCGGTCTGGCGACAAGCCTGCGGCTGTTGCTCACCACCAACTCGACGCTGTTCTCCGATACCTCAGGCCGCGTATCCGGCGCGCTGAAGGGGCTGGTCGAACAGGCCGCAGCTGCGGGGAAGATCCGCGCCGACGTCGATGCGTCGGACGTGCTGCATGCGCTGGGCGGCATCTACTCCGCCCCCAACACGCCCGACTGGCGGGACCGCTCGGGGCGGCTGGTGAAGCTCTTGATGGATGGGCTGAGGTTCGGGGCATCGGACGCGGCGAAAGCCGGCTGAAGCTCGGCTAGCCGGGAGCGCTTCGTCTGGTCCGGTTCCTAGCTGGTGATCCAGTCCGCAAAGGCCGACATCGCGGCGGTCGGTTCCCTGGACTTCAGCTTGGTCAGCCAGTAGCTGCCGAGCGATATGGAGGCCTGGAAAGGGCGCCTTATCGACCCCTTGCTCAGTTGTCGCGAAAACATCAGCGCCGGAGCCAGCGCAACGCCTGCCCCTTGTTCGGCGGCTTCCATCATCGCCAGTGAAGAATCGAAGACGATCGCGCTCGCGAAGTTCGCAGGCGCTTCCATGCCGGCGGCCTCGAACCAGCGGCTCCATTCGTCCTGACGGTAGCTGCGCAGCAAGGTAAGCGCTCCGAGGTCCTGCGGCGCGTGAAGCGTCGCCGCCAGTTCCGGCGTGCAAAGCGGCGTCAGAGGTGCTTCGAAAAGTTCCGTCGCATCAAGTCCATTCCAGGCGCCGTTGCCGAAGCGGATCGAAAAATCCAATCCCTCGGCCGCCAGGTCGACGCGGTTGTTGTTGGTGGACAGGCGCAGCTCGACGAACGGATGGGTGCGCCGGAAGTCTTCCAGTCTCGGAAGCAGCCAGCCGACGGCGAAGGTTCCGACGGCGCCGACGACGAGCGGTTCGCGCAGTTTTCCAGATCCGACCCGCTCCAGCGATCGCGCCAGGCGGTCGAAGGCGTCGCCGACGATCGGCAGCAGAGCCTCGCCTTCCGCCGTGATCTTGAGGCCGCGAGGCAACCTGCGAAACAGCTGCACGCCGAGCCGCTGTTCGAGCGATCGAACCTGCTGGCTAACGGCGGCCTGCGTCACCGCCAGTTCGATGCCGGCACGTGTGAAGCTGAGATGCCTGGCCGACGCCTCGAAGGCCCGCAATGCATTGAGCGGCAGGTAAGGTCGAACCATCGATGCCCAAGATTATCTTATAGCTCTTGCGATTTATCATCGTTTGTAGCCGGTTCGAAGGGGTCATAAACCCGCAATCGTCCGATCCAGAGGGAGCAGATCATGTGCAGCCGGCTTCGCTTCACCATCGCTGCCGTCGTCCTCGCCTGCGCCCCGGGCAGTCTGTCGGGCGCTCGCGCCGCCGATCAGGACGCCAAGATAAGGCAGCTCGTCGATGAGGCGGTGAAGCCGGTGATCGCGCAGTACGGCATTCCGGGGATGGCCGTCGCCGTGTCCGTGAACGGCGAGCGCTTCTTCATCGACTATGGCGTGGCCGAAAAGGACACCCGGGCCGCCGTCACGCGCGATACATTGTTCGAGCTCGGCTCGATCAGCAAAACCTTCACCGCGACGCTCGCGGCCTATGCCGAGGTCGAGGGCAAGCTGGCGCTTGGCGACAAGGTCGGCAAGCACATGCCCGAGCTTCAAGGCAGCGCGCTGGGCGATGTCAGGCTGCTCGACCTCGCCACGCACACGGCCGGCGGTTTCCCGCTGCAGCTGCCCGATACGGTGAAGACGCAAAAACAGCTCATCGCCTATTATCGCCAATGGAAGCCGCAATTCGCGGCCGCCACCACCCGCACCTACGCCAACCCGAGCATCGGCCTGCTCGGGATGGCCACCGCCAAGGCGATGGGCGCGAGCTTCCCGGCGCTGATGGAAAAATGGCTGCTGCCGGAACTCGGCTTGCGCCGAACTTACGTCAACGTCCCGGCCGCACAGACGAAATCCTACGCCTGGGGCTACAACCGCAACGACAAGCCTGTCCGCGTCACCCCGGCATTGCTCGCCGAAGAGGCCTACGGGATCAAGTCGAACGCAGTCGACATGATCCGCTTCATCGAGGCCAACATGGGCGTCGGCAAGGTGCCGGACGATGTCGCACGCGCGCTCGAAGCCACCCACACCGGCTATTTCCGTGCGGGCGAACTCATCCAGGATCTGATCTGGGAGCAGTATCCCTATCCGGTCGACCTGGCGAAGATCGTCGCCGGGAATGCGCCCGGTATGCTGCAGCCGATCCCTGCAACTGCGATCGAGCCGCCGATGGCGCCACGCGCCGACGTGGTGCTCAACAAGACCGGCTCGACAAACGGCTTCGGCGCCTATGTCGCCTATGTCCCGTCGAGGAAGATCGGCATCGTCATGCTGGCGAACAAGGCTTACCCGAATGAGGCGCGAGTCAGGGCCGCCTACCAGGTGCTGTCGCGGCTCACCGACTAGCCGCGCGTGCGATCGCTTCGGCGCTCCTTGGCCAATGCACTTTTCACCGGCGCTCCGCCTGCGCCCCAAAAAACCTGCCCAAAAAGGAGAAACAGATGACCTCGACCACCCGGCGTTCAGCGCTTGCCGGCGCATTCGCATCCTTGCCGATCGTGCGTATGGCCCGCATCATCGTCGAGACGTTCGCAGGATAGTGCGGCCTGGGCGGCGCCGACGGCCGAACGGGGTCAAACCCGGCGACGGCGGCGTTTATATTTTGAGGCGTTGAAACTGCCAATCTCCCCCCTTGCGGGGGAGATGCCCGGCAGGGCAGAGGGGGGTGCTGTCCCGCCAGCCTGTCAATTCTTGGCAGTCCCACATTCATCCTGTCGGTGAACCGATCCGGCCAACGGTAGCGTTCCTTCGCACCCCCCTCTGGCCTGCCGGCCATCTCCCCCGCAAGGGGGGAGATTAGCGGCTTCGGCGTCTCGCCTTCTCCTGTTGCCGGAGAACGGCTAGGCTCCGTGCCTCAGCACCCCCAGGAGCCCGCCCATTCCAAAGCCCACCTTCCTCGAAATTGCCCGCCGCGCCGGGGTCGGCACGGCGACGGTGGAGCGCGTTTTGAACGGCAGGGGCGGGGTGCGCCCCGAGACGGTCGAGAAGGTGGTGGCGGCGGCGCGCTCGCTCGACTATCCGCGCCGACTGCCCGAAGCGCATCGCGGCGTCATCCGCATCGAGGTGATCCTGGTCAGGCCCGACGCCACCTTCTTCGCGCGCCTCTCCCGCGCCTTCGAACGCATCGCGGCGACGCTCGACCGCTCGATCGCCGTCCACCGCACCTTTCTCGACGAGGCCAATCCGGCGGCGATCGCCAAGCGCATGCTCGAACCGGAGATGCGGCGCGCCGCCCTCATCCTCGCCGTCCCCGACCATCCGCTGGTGAGCGCGGCGGTGGCGAAGCTGGAGGCGGAAAACATCCCGACGGTGCAGATCGTCACCCAGATCTCCGGCACCAAGAGCACCTATGTCGGCATCGACAATTACGCCGCCGGCCGCATGGCGGGGCTGCTGATGGCGAAGATGCAGCGGCGGCCGGGCAAGGTGGTCGCGATCTGTCACAGCCAGATCTATCGCGTCCACCGCGACCGCGTACGGGGCTTCTTCGACTATCTGATCGACGAGGGGCGGGATTTCGAGCCCATCGCCACCCTGTTCGGTTTCGACAACGGCGACCGCAATGCCGAGCAGTTGCATGAGGCGTTTGTGCGCTGGCCCGACCTTGCCGGCCTGTACAATGCCGGCGGCGCCAACACGGCCCTGAACGAAGTGCTGCGCCGGCACCCACGCGGTCGCGACGTCTTCTTCGTCGGCCATGAACTAACCGAGCGCAGCACGCGCGGCCTGCATGACGGCACGATGGACGTCGTGCTCGACCAGGCGCCGGAGGCGCAGGCGCGCCGCGCCATCGACTTGGTGCTGGCGGCGCTCAACCTGCACGACCTTCCCGTCGACAATCCGCCGATCCGCTTCATCACCTTCACCGCCGAGAACCTTTGATCTGATTTGATCAAGGTTGCGCGAGCCTTGGCCGGCATCGCGGTGCTAACTCGACCGCGAACGGGAGACGAGCATGTGCGAATTCTCCCCCTCATCCGGCCGCTGCGCGGCCACCTTCTCCCGAGCGGAGAAGAGGGCCGGCACCGACGCAGCCTGGCTCCTCTCTCCCTGGGGAGAGGTCGGATGGCCCCGAATTGCGCTTCGCAATTCGGCTGCCAATCCGGGTGAGGGGGACCTTTCACAAGCCTGATCGTCCGCCCGCGAACGGGAGGATCATCGGTGGCAAGACGCTTGACGGCCTACGACCTGCAAAGCGCCAAGGGCAGCAGGAAATGGCTGCAGCTGCATGTCGACACGCCAGCCGAGGCGGCGGCCGCGGTCGCCTGCGACATCGTCATCCTCTCCTGCGAGCCCGACCACAATCTGGAATCGATCCGCCAAGCGGCGCCTCACGCGTTCCTCTCCGTCGGCATGCCGCATGGCGCGGTCGCGTCGCCCGAGGAAGCGGTGCGGCTGGGCTTCGCCATGATGAAGCGCGGCGCCGACGCGGTCTATTCATCGCACTCGCCGCGCTTCATCGAGGCGATGGCCGCGGAAGGCATTCCCGTCACCGGCCATGTCGGCCTGGTGCCGAACCGCGCCACCTGGACGAATTTCCGAGCCGTCGGCCGCACGGCGGAAGAGGCCTTCAAGGTGCTGCGCGCGGCCAAGGACCTGGAGAATGCGGGTGCGGCCTGCATCGAGGTCGAGGTGGTGCCGGTCAGGCTCGCCGACCACATCACCCGCTCGACGCCGCTGATCACCATGGGCATGGGCTGCGGCACTGCCTGCGACACGCAGTATCTGTTCTCCTGCGACGTGCTGGGCACCCACACCGGCCACTATCCGCGCCATGCCAAGCGCTATGCCGACTTCGTCACGCTGGAGGCCGAGCTGCAGGAAAAGCGCATCAGTGCCTTCCGCGCCTTCGGCCGCGACGTCGCCGAAGGCAGCTACCCGGAAGCGAAGCACCAGGTGGACATGGACGATGCCGCCTACGACCGTTTCCTCACGCTCTCTCAATCGCTGTGAGACCAGCCATGGACGACCTGCAATACGGCACGCGCAACAAGAGGGGCGATTGGGCCCCGAACGAACCGGCCGGCACCGCGCCGCTCTTTGCGTTTCCGCCGCGACCGCTGGCGTTGCTGAAGTGGCTGCCGCATTATTTCCTGCCTTACAACCTGCTCTTCGCCCTCTCGGCAGTGGTGTGGTGGCGCTACGTGCTGCCGGACGTCGAGACGATGAAGACGCTCGCCATCGGCTGGATCCTGCGCCTTTTCATCGTCAACTGCGCGGCGCTGCTTGTCTTCTTCGGCGCTTTCGAGCTTCGACTCTACATTTTGAGAGCCCAGGGCAACCGCTTCAAATACAACGGCAAATGGCCCTCGGAGCAGAAGAGCAAAGCCTTCTTCTTCGAGAACCAGAACATCGACAACATGCTGCGCACCTTCGGCACCGGCATGCCGATCTGGACGGCGATCGAGGTGGCAATCCTCTACGCCTACGCCAACGGCTACGTGCCGTGGCTGACCTTCGCGGAGAATCCCGTCTACCTGTTCTGCCTGGCGCTGGTGGTGCCGATCATCCACGAGACGCATTTCTTCCTGCTGCACCGGACGATCCATTTGGGGCCGCTCTACAAATGGGTGCATTCGGTGCACCACAATTCGGTCAACCCGTCGCCCTGGTCGTCGCTGTCGATGCATCCGGTGGAGCAGCTCGGCTATCTCGGCGTCGCCTTCTGGCACCTGATCATTCCGTCCAACCCGCTGCTGGCGCTCTACCAGCTCCACTATGCCGGCTTCGGCGCGATCCCGGGCCATGTCGGCTTCGACAAGGTGGAACTGACCGAGGACAGATCGGTCGATAGCCACGCCTATATCCACTACCTGCACCACAAATATTTCGAGGTGAACTACGGCGACGGCCTGATCCCGTTCGACCGCTGGTTCGGCACTTTCCATGACGGCAGCAAGGACGGCGAGGCGCGCATGCAGGCCCGCTACGAGAAGAAGAAGGCGCGCGCCAACGCCGCCGCGAAATGACAGCTGCAGAGAAGCCACGTGGCCGGCCTGAGCCGCCCGCTTCAACGATCCCGAAAGGGCCGGCGAACAAGACAGGAGTGAGCCGGCACTCCAAATCCAGAGGGAGGAAACCCGTGAAGAAGCTTCTCATCTCGACGGCGCTCGCCGCTTTGATGGCGACCGCGTTCGCGACTGTCTCGACCGGCGCCTTCGCCGCCAAGCTCGGCGTCTCGATCGTCAACTTCGACAACAATTTCCAGACGCTGCTGATGCATGGCATGCAGGCGCGCGCCAAAGAGAAGGGCGCCGAGATCCAGGTCGAGGACGCCCAGAACGACGTCGCCAAACAGCTCGACCAGGTCAAGAATTTCATCGCCAGCGGCGTCGACGCCATCATCGTCACGCTGGTCGACACCAATGCCTCGAAGACCATCAGCGAGGAAGCCGCCAAGGCCGGCATTCCGCTGGTCTTCGTCAACCTCGAGCCATCGGACATGAAGAACCTGCCGGAGAAACAGGTCTATGTCGGCTCGAACGAGGTCGAGTCCGGCACGCTGGAAGCCTTCGAGGTCTGCAAGATGCTGCGCGCCAAGGGCAAGTCGGCCGGCGCTACCGCCTACATCATCATGGGCAGCTTGGTGCATCAGGCGGCGCTCCAGCGCACCAAGGATGTCGAGCAGATCTTTTCGACCGACATGTGCAATTTCATCAAGGTCACCGACAAGCAGTCGTCCGAATGGTCGCGCGACAACGCGCAGAACCTGATGACCAACTGGCTGACTGCCGGCCCGGCGCCCGACGCCGTCGTAGCCAACAACGACGAATCCGCCATCGGCGCCATCCTGGCGCTCAAGGCCAACGGCGTCGACCTGAAGAATGTCGTGGTCGGCGGCATCGATGCCACGCAGGACGGGCTCCAGGCGATGAAGGCCGGCGAGCTCTCGGTCACGGTGTTCCAGAACGCCAAGGGCCAGGGCGGCGGCGGTGTCGATGCGGCGCTCGCGCTTGCCAAAGGCGAGAAGGTCGACCGCGTCGTCTATGTGCCGTTCGAACTGGTGACGCCCGCCAACGCGGCGGAATACCTGAACAAGAACTAGACCCGGATCATCGGGGCGGCCGGCTTCGCCGCCCCGATGGGTTCGCCTCGATCTGAAGGCAAGACAGATCTGAAGGGAAGAAAAATGACCGGTTGGATCATGGCCTGCGGGCTCGACGACATCGAACAGGAAGGCGCCCGCCGCTTCGACCATGGCGGCAAGACCTATGCCGTCTTTCGCTCGCCCGACGACGAGGTCTTCTGCACCGACGGGCTTTGCACGCATGAGGCGGTGCACATCGCCGACGGCCTGGTCATGGACTACGAGGTCGAATGCCCAAAGCACGCCGGCGCCTTCGACTACCGCACCGGAGCCGCCAAGCGCCTGCCGCCATGCATCAATCTCAGGACCTATCCGGCGAAGGTCGAGGCGGGAGCGGTGATGGTGGCGGTGGGCTGAAAAGCTCCCCCTTCTCCCCTTGTGGGAGAAGGTGGATCGGCGCGTAGCGCCGAGACGGATGAGGGGTGTTCCAGCTTGGCGGCCACGACGACAGCGCAGCGACATTCCCCAGCGCCTCACTCCGTCCAGCACCCCTCATCCGTCGCCTTCGGCGACACCTTCTCCCACAAGGGGAGAAGGAAAGAGGCGCTAAATCCCCTCGCCATCCACCAGCGGCACGTCCTCGCCTTCCCAGGGGCTCGGCAACGAACCTCGCCCCGCCGTGGGCAGCGGCATCCAGCATCTGAGCTCCGGCTCGGCATATTCGACGACGCGTCCGGGCGATGAATCCGACGCCCGCCAGCCTTCCTCGCCGAACTGGTCGGCGCGCGACCAGTAGGCCATGTCGACCTCGGCCGGTCCCTGTTCGGACGAGCGCACCGTCACCAAGATGCGACTGCCGTCCCGCGGCGCGCTCGCCATGTTGCGCCAGTGGTCGGTCTCGTCCATGTGGTCTCCTCCCAAGAAGCTTCGTGGCAATAGTCGCCGCCCGCCGGGGAGGGGTCAACCCGAACTTGGCGCGAGACAGAAATATCGTTCACAGCTAATATGTTCGCCGACCGCAATCGGACGGACGACCATGGACCAAGGGTTGCCTCAAGCCACCCGTCTCGGGCCGGTCCATCTCAGGGTGACCGACATCCCGGCTGCCTTGATCGTCTGGCGCGACACGCTCGGATTGGCGGTCCTCGGCGAGGATGCCGCCACGGCGGAGCTCGGCGCCGGCGGGCGGAAGCTTATCGTGCTCCACGCCGGAGCGCAGATCGCCCTGCCGCAGAAATCGCGCGATCTCTTCCACGTCGCCATCCATGTGACGAGCCGCCGCGACCTCGCCCACACCGCCGCCCGGCTTAAGGCTTCCGGCTTGCGCTACAGCGCCCAGGACCACCTGGTTTCGGAATCGCTCTACGTTTCCGACCCGTCGGGCAACGGCATCGAGATCTGCTTCGACACGCCGGAACGCTGTCTGCGCCGCGAGGTGTCGGCCGATGGCCGCGTGGCGCTGATCGGCACCGACGGCAGCGCGCATTCCGGGCTCGAGCCGCTCCATCTCCCGGGCCTTTTGCGCGACCTCGGCAATTCCGGCCATGTCGAGCAGAGGATGGCGAAGAACGCCTTCATCGGCCACATCCATATGCGCGCCCGCGCGCCGGAAGAACTGATGGAATTCTATGTCGGCGTGCTCGGCTTCCGCCCGCACATCCAGTCGAGAAGTTTCGGCATGTTCGACTGCGGTACCGGGAGCCGGCCGCATATGGTCGCCTTCAACATCTGGGCGCGTGACGAGCTGCGCGAGCCGCCGCCGGGTGCCGCCGGCCTCGACCATTTCACGGTTGAGCTTGCATCGGTCGAGGAGCTGGCTGCGCTGGAACGCAGGCTCGATGCCGCCAGCCTGGCGCCGAAAAAGATCGGCGGTGCCGTGGAAACCGCGGATCCGGAAGGCAATAGGCTGCGGTTCGTGCTTCGGGAAGATTGATCGCGCCGCAGCGGACGATTGGGGAAGACAAGTGGGAGAAGGGGAGAATGACCATCAGGGTGATAGGAACCGGCTTCGGCCGCACCGGCACGGATTCGACGCGCGAGGCGCTGACCATGCTCGGCTTCGGCCCGTGCCATCACATGTCGGAGGTCATGGCGCATGCGGAGCAGAAGCGGCTCTGGCGAGCGCTCGCCCAAGGCGCCGCGCCGGATTGGAATCGGCTGTTTGCCGGTTATAAATCCTGCGTCGACTGGCCCTCGGTGCATTACTGGCGCGAGCTGATCGAAGTCTTTCCGCAAGCGCGCGTCATCCTCACCTGGCGCTCGCCGGAAAGCTGGTGGGAGAGTTTCGCAAAAACCATCCTGCCGGCCGTCATTGACAGCCAGGATCAGGAGTCGTTGGGCGTCACCCTTGTCACGAAGCAGGTTTTCGGCGGCCGCCCGCAGGACCGCGCGCATGCGATTGCCGTCTATGAGGCCAATATCGAAGCGGTGCTGAAGACGGTGCCGGCCGAGCGCCTGCTGGTTCACAAGCTGGGCGACGGCTGGGCGCCGCTCTGCGCCCATCTCGGCGTTCCGGTGCCGGACGAGCCCTATCCCAACCGCAACACCACGAAGGAGTTCCGGACGGCGCTTTCGTTGAATTGAAGGGAAGGGAGGGGAATGGGGGAATAGGGGAAAAGGTACTGGCATCCGATGTGCGGAGTTCACGAAGTCTGATCTTCCCTACTCCCTATTTCCGTTCCGCAGGAAGGAGCACCACCATGATGAGCCATTTGGACACCACCTTCCTGACCGCGTCGCAACTGGCGGCGGCGATCCGCGAGAAGAAGGTCAGCGCTGTCGAGGCGATGGAGGCGCAGCTTGCCCGCATCGCTGTCGTCAATCCGCTGCTCAACGCCATCGTCACCCTCGACGAGGAGGCGGCCCGCGCCGGAGCGCAGGCCGCGGATATGGCGGTCGTGCGCGGCGAGGCCGTCGGTCCGCTCAACGGTGTGCCGGTCACGCTGAAGGACGGCCATGCCACCGCCGGCATGCGCACCACCGTCGGTTTGGAAGCCTTTGCCGATCATATCCCGGCGACGGACGGCACGATTGCCGCGCGGCTGCGCAAGGCCGGCGCCGTCATCATCGGCAAGACCAACGTGCCGCCCAGGCTGCGCGACCTGCAGACCGACAACCCGATCTTCGGCCGCACCGTCAATCCGTGGGACGTCACCCGCACGCCCGGCGGCTCCAGCGGCGGCGCGGCGGCCGCAGTCGCCGCCGGGCTGGTGCCGCTCGAGATCGGCAGCGATGCCGGCGGCTCGATCCGGATGCCGGCGCATCTGTGCGGCGTCTATGGCTTCAAGCCGACGCAGGCGACGGTGCCGATCACCGGCAGCTACGCCGATCCGCCCGACATGCCGCGCAGCTTCCGCCTGCTGTTCGACATCGGGCCTTTGGCCCGCGACGTCGACGATCTCATCCTGGCCCACCGCATCATCGCCGGCGCCGACGGTCTCGACACCGAAGTGCCGCCGGTAGCGACGGACGAGGCGCCGGAGCCGTCGCTGGGCAAGCTCAGGGTTGCCTTCGCGCCCGAATTTCCCGGAGTGCCGACCGCGCTCGACATCGCCGACGCGATCGCCGGCTTCGAGGGTGCCATCGAGGTCGGCGGCGCGCGGGTAGGGCAGGCATTGCCGCAGCACGATTTCGCCGCCGAGCGGGCGCTGTTTTCCGATCTCATCACCTGGTATTCGCAGGTCTTCCGGCAGCCGCGCGAAACCTCGCCCTCGCTGGCCGCCTATCTCGAGGCGCTCAACCGGCGCGACGAATTCATCGCTGCCTGGGAGCGCTTCTTCGACGGGTGGGACGTGCTGGTCTGCCCGGCGATGATGTGCACGGCCTTCCGCCACCGCGAGATGGGGGCGCCGATCCCCGTCGACGGCGTCGAGACGCCCTACTGGAGCGCGCTCAGCCATGCCTGCCGCTTCAACCTGACCGGGCATCCGGCCGCCGTCATTCCGATCGGTGTCGACCGGGAGGGCCTGCCGATCGGCGCCCAACTGGTCGGCCGCCGCCATTCGGACATGAAGCTGCTGGCCGTGGCGAAAGCGCTGGCGCGTCTCACCGACGGTTTCGTCAGGCCACCGGGATTGTGAGCGCGTGGAAACGGCGGGCTGCCTGAAAGACCAAGGGCCGCCGCCCCAGGCTCACACATGCACGTCGCCGAACGACAGTTCGCCGTCGTCGGCGCGTATCAGAAAGGCGGCGGCAAGCATCGCGAGATAGAACACGATGACGCCGCAGACCACCACGACGCCCGGGATGGGACCGAGCGTCGCCACGCGAAAGGTGTCGAGCAGCGAGGCGCTGAAGCCGATCGGCGAGCCTTCGCGCTGCAGGCTGGGCGTGGTGATCTTCAACACCCAGGCAAGCATCAGGATCGTGTACATGAAGACGTAGTTTCGGCGCAGCCTCCGGACCAGCGCCGCGCGCTGCGAGATGAGGAAGCGCGGCGAGCGCAGGCCTTCGCCGAGGATGGCGAGCCAGTTGGAGGCGAAGTCCGGCTGCGGCGAAAAAATCTGCGCGAAGTAATAGCGCTCGAACTGACGCACCCGCGCCCGATAGACGTCGAAGAACCGGTAGCGCCGCGCTTCGATCCATAGAAGCAGCGTGATGAGCAGCATGGCGAAGAGCAGCACGCCGTGATGCGCCGAAGGCGTCGACAGCGACACGGACAGCATCGCCGCCACCACGGTGATTGCCCAATTGCTGGTGCGGTCGAGCCGGTCGCGCCAACCCGCCATGCGCGCGATCTCGGCGCGGTGGAAATGCGACATGGTGGTTGCGAATTCGGAGGAAGTGAGCTTCAGCGCGAACGCATCGGAGCCTCTAGGCGGCGCCGCTGCTTCGGCTGGCTTTACGGTCTGGACCTGCGACATCCCCTTGCCACGTGCCTCCCGCCGTGGCCGGCCGTTGAGCCGGCCACACCCCATATAGCACAATGTGGGGCCGGCAGAAATGTTCCTGCTGACGCTCTCCGACGGAAGCTCTTATGCGCTCAGCCAGACCCGTTCGGCCACGCGATGATCGCTGAGCAGGAAGTTGGGGTTGGGAACGAAACCCCTTACCTCCTGGCGCGCCGCGTCGATCCAACTGGCGAAGGCCGGGATGATGGTCGGGCACTCGTCATGGATCATCTGCTGCAGCTCGAAATAGACCTCGCGGCGTTTTGCCGGATCGGCCAATGAGCGCGACTCCGTCAGCTTTCTGTCGAAGCTGTCGTTCTTCCAATGCGTTTCGTTCCACGGCGCGCCCGAGGCGTAGACGGAGGAAAACATCATGCTCGCCGACGGCCGCCCCGCCCAGAAGGAAGCCACCCATGGCTTCTTCAGCCACACGTCGCTCCAGTAGCCGTCGTCGGGCTCGCGCTTGACATTGATGGTGATGCCGGCGGGCTTGGCCGATTGCGCGAAAAGCTCGGCCGTGTTGACGGCCTGCTCGAACGCCACGGGGGCGGCGTGCAGTTCGAGCGTAAGATCGCTCTTGCCGGCTTTCTTGAGGTGGAAACGGGCC
Organism: Mesorhizobium sp. M1A.T.Ca.IN.004.03.1.1; assembly: GCF_003997555.1. Classification (NCBI taxonomy): domain Bacteria; kingdom Pseudomonadati; phylum Pseudomonadota; class Alphaproteobacteria; order Hyphomicrobiales; family Phyllobacteriaceae; genus Mesorhizobium; species Mesorhizobium sp. M1A.T.Ca.IN.004.03.1.1. The sequence goes on from NZ_RZTV01000003.1 coordinate 239,359, forward strand.
TTGTCGGGATCGTAGCCGCGCTGCGCGATGTTCGGATTGAAGCTCGGATCGCTGGCAGCGATCGGATGATCGTTGCCGACCCGTCCGAAGCCGGCCATCAGCAGCTTCACCATCTGCTCACGGTCGAGCGCGTGCTTGAGCGCCAGCACGACATCGGGGCTGTTGAACGGCTCCTTCGTGGCGTCCATCGGCAGCGAGAAATGCTGCTTGCCTTCGGTGACCAGCAGATAGGCGCGCGGGTCCTTCTTGAGCAGCGGTGCGATCTTGTAGTCGATGCCGTTGACGATGTGCACCGAGCCGCCTTGAAGAGCCGAGACGCGCGCCGCGGCGTCGTTGATCACCACCGACTCGACCGTATCGACATGGCCGCGATCGCTGCGCCAGTAGGTCTCGTTGCGTGCGGCCGTGGCGTGCACGCCCGGCTGGAAGGCGGTTTGAACGGACCGGTGCCGACCGCTTTCGACCAGTCGGCGAAGCCTGCCGGCACCATTGCGAAATGCAGATCCGACAGCACATAATCCATATCGGGATTTGGCGGTTTGAGCAGGATCTCGACTTGCGTCGGCGAGATGGCCCGCACTTCCGCGACGTCGGCGACCAGCCCTTTGGCCTTCGACTTGGTCTTGTCGCCGATATGCAGGCCCAGCGAGTATTTGACGTCGTCGGCGTCGAACGTCTTGCCGTTGTGAAACTGCACGCCCGGCCTGAGATTGAGGATCCAGCGCTTGTTGCCGTCGCTGGCTTCCCAGCTTGCCGCGAGCTCCGGCGCCGGCTTGCCGTCATCGCCGATCTCCACCAGCGTGTTGTAGACCTGCCGCGAGACGTTGATGGAAAAAGTGCCGATCAGTTGCGTCGGGTCCAGCGTGTCGGCGGAGCTGCCGCCGTTGAGGCCAAGGCGCAGCGCGCAGCCCTTGCGCGGCGCCTCGGCAAGGCCGCTATGTGGAAACGCCGCCGTGGCGAAGGCAGCCGCAGCGGCCGTCTTGATGAAGCTGCGGCGGTTCATGCTGTCCAGGCTAGAGAAGACGCTTCTGTCGTTCATGTCATTCTCCCATTGGTTCAATAGGCGCCAAGGACTTCGTTGACCATCAGCGGCTGTGGCGGCAGGCGCCGGTCGAGAACCGCGCTCAGCGCGCGCGCCTGCGCGCCGAGTGCTCGCTCGGGAAACAGGTTCCAGTGCTCCCAGGGGTCTTCGCGAAGATCGAACAGCTCCCCCCAGGCCGGCTGGTTGGGATAGCGGGTGAACCGCCACTCCTTGGAGATGATCGACTGGTTGTAGAGGCAGGGGTCACGTCGCGGATGATATTCACCGAACAGGAAGTCGCGGACGTCGGCGACCCGGCCGTCGATCAGCGGCTTGAGATCGGTGCCGTCGGTCGCGGGCGCCGGCAGGCCGAGCAGCGATGCGATGGTCGCGAACAGGTCGAGGTGGCTGGTCAGCGCATCGAGGTTTGTTCCGGCGCGGATGCCTGGACCGCTAAGAACCAGCGGGACCTGCAGCAGTTGTCGGTAGGGCGGCGGCCCCTTGCGCAGCAGCCCGTGGTCGCCGAGCAACTCGCCATGATCGGCGGTAAACAGCACGTAGGTGTCGTCGAGCACGCCAACGTCGTCCAGGGCCGCGAGCAGCCGCCCGACGGCATCGTCGATCATCTGGATCATGCCATGCGTGTGGGCGATTGCGGTGGCCAGCGTTTCGTCGGAGATATCGTCGGTGCGCAGGAGGAAGCCCTGCTCGCGCGGCTGCTCGCCGGAGGCGATGTAGGGCACTTTTGTCGGATCGTCGCCTTCGCCGAGATAGGCCGGCATCCGCTCCAGCTCGCCCGCCCGGATGGTCGGCCTGGGCATCAGCTCCGGTCGGAACAGGTCGCAATAGGGCCGGGGCGGGGCGAAGGGGTGGTGCGGGTCCGGAAACGAGACGAACAAGCCGAACGGCTCTGCCTGCCTGCCCTTGTCCCCGATGAAGTCGATCGCCCGATCCGCGATCCAACTGGTGTAGTGCAACTCGGGCGGCACCGCGCTTTTCCAGACTTCGTTCAGATCCTGCGCCCGGCTGTCGGGACTGGCGTCGGGCTCGTAGAGGTCCACCGCTTCGGGGTGGTTGCGCTTGAGCCAGGCGGCGTAGTGGCCGGCGCGAGTGGCTTCGTTGGCTTCGCCCATGACGAGGTCGACGGCATCGAAGCCGAAATAGGGACCGTGCCAGTCCTCGCAGCCCGGCCTTTCCCAATAGGCAAGCGATTCCGGCATGTCGCGTTCGACGGGCGCGAGCAGTGGCTGAAAGTGCAGCTTTCCGAGGCCTTTTGTGGCGTATCCGGCAAGCGACAGCGCCTGCCACAGATTAGGGAGCCGACCGTCGAGCGCCACGCCGTTGCGCCACAATCCGTGATGGCGTGGATAGAGCCCTGTTGCCATGGTCGCTCGGCTTGGCGAGCAAATCTGGTTAGGCGTGAAATGCCGATGGAAGGTTGCGCCGCGCGCGGCGATGCGGTCGATGTTTGCGGTATGGGCGACGCGGTTGCCGGTGACCGAGAGCGCGTCGTAGCGCATCTGGTCGGCACAGATGAAGATGACATTGGCTCGCTTCACGACGGCTCCGTCCGTTTCTGCCAAGCTTGCAGCTAGGGCCCGAAACGCAGCGAAATCAAAGATCAAGATTTTGGTCCGGTATGTGCTAATCCTATACCGGGAGGAAGAGATGCGTTTTTCCGGGCTCAGCGTTCGTCAACTGGAGGCCTTCGAGGCAACGATGGTGGCCGGCTCCGTGTCGGGCGCTGCGATCGCGCTCAACGTCTCGCAGCCGAGCGTCAGCCGGCTGCTGCAGGAGCTGGAGATCGACACCGACCTCAGCCTGTTCGATCGATCGCACGGTCGGCTGGTTCCGACCGAGCAGGGCCTGCTGTTCTACGGCGAGGTCGGCAAGACCTTTCATGGCGCGCGCAATCTGATCATGGCGGCGCAGGAAGATCAGGGAACTGAAGCGCGGCGTCGTGCGCATCGGCACGCTGGCGGCGATGTCGTTCAACATCGTGCCGGATGCGATCCAGCAGCTTCGGACGCGCTTTCCGGAGGCAAGGACCACCATCGCGGTGCGCAGCTCGACGGAGATCGTCTCCTCCGTCGCCTCGCGCCTGACCGACGTCGGCCTGGTGGACGCGGGCGTTTCTTTCCTGGACGCCAAATGCGTCGCCACTTTCGAACGCAATAGCGTCTGTGTCATGGACCAGAAGCATCCGCTCGCCGAGAGCGAACGGGTCCGGCTGGAGGATTTTTCCCGCTATCCGTTCGTGTCGCTGGGCGAGCTCTATTTCCGCCGCAGCCGCGACGGCGCGAGGCTGCTCGAAGTGACCGCGGCCAACACCGTCGCCGACATCTTCCAGTCATTCTTGGCTTGCGCGCTGGTCAGGGGCGGCCGCTCGCTGGCTGTGGTCGATCCGTTCACTGCGGGCTTCTATTCCGAGTTCGGACTGGCACTCAGGCCAATCGAGTTCGACATTCCGTTTCGCATCTCGATCAACGTCAATGATCGGTCGGCGACGGGGGCGGCGGCCGGCAAGGTCATCGAGGCGATGACCGATCTGATCGGCCGTCAATCATCATTGCCGGCCGCCGGTCATGGATGCTTCCTATCGCTGAGCGGCTGATATCGGAAACGGCACCACTTCGGCCTCGGGCCGGGCATAGAGGGCGGTCGCGACCGCCTCGATCACAAGGTCGAGCGCCGCAAGCGCCGTGCGGCTGGTCTCGTCGTCGCCGCGCAGATAATGGCAGGCCCTGTCGAGGTGCAGGTGGGCGGCGGCAAAGTCGCTTTTCATTAGCTTCTCCTTATTGCCCCGCCGTGCAGCGACCATGCGTGAGTCGCTTTACCGACAAGCAAAGATGGGCGGCAGCATTTGAATCGAATTGTACGCGACGTCGAAGCTGCTTGAGAGAGGCGGCCGGCGCCGGAGTTGCCACTCTCTCGCGTTGTGAAGGAGATGTCCGGCAGGGTAGAGGAGGCGCTGTCCCGCCGGCATCCCAGCCCTTGCAGGCACCTCCATCACGGTTAAAAGTGGCCTGCTTTGGAGATAGGTTGAATCGACGTTGGTCCTCCACGGCGCCCCCCCCGTCCTGCCGGACATCGCCCCCACAACGGGAGAGAGTGGCAGTTCCACCGCCGTGCAACCGATGAATGTGCGAAACCGTTATGGCGAGGATAATCGAGGGGTGCGGCAATTGTCCTTCATGCCCAACCGGCGCCGGCCGGTTTCTCTCGCGCTTGCCGCGGCGGCGCTTGCATCGATGCCGGCCGCCGCCTTCGCCGCCGAAAAAACCGGCATGTCGAGCGAAGGCATCTTCGTTCTCGAAGTCATCTTGCTGCTCGTCGTCGGCCGAGGCATCGGCGAATTGCTGGAGCGCCTCGGCCAGCCGGCGGTGATGGGACAGCTGATCGGCGGCATCCTGCTCGGGCCCTCGCTGCTCGGCTGGCTGTGGCCCGCGGCCGAGCGGCTGGTCTTTGCCGGCGATGCCGCGCAGAAGTCGATGATCAACGCCATCGCCCAGTTCGGCGTGCTGATGCTTCTGCTGCTGACCGGCATGGAGACGGACCTGAGGCTGGTGCGCCGCGTCGGCCGCGCCTGCTTTTCCATCTCCGCCACCGGCGTCGCCGTGCCTTTCGCGCTCGGCTTCGTGGCCGCGCAGTTCATGCCGGCCTCGCTGCTTGCCACCGGCAGCGAGCGCATCGTCTCCGGCCTGTTTCTGGGCACCGCGCTTTCGATCTCTTCGGTCAAGATCGTCGCCATGGTGGTGCGCGAGATGAACTTCATGCGCCGCGACCTCGGCCAGATCATCGTCTCCTCGGCCATCATCGAGGACACGATCGGCTGGGTGATCATCGCCATCACCATCGGCATCGCCACGCATGGCCGCATCGAGCTCGCCAGCCTCGCCTTCACGCTCGCCGGCGTCGCCGCCTTCATGGCCTTTTCCTTCACGCTCGGCCGCCGCATCGTCTTCGATGCCATCCGCTGGACCAACGACACCTTCCGCTCGGAATACGCAGTGGTCACCGTCATCCTCGCCATCATGGGCGGCATGGCGCTGGTTACCGACCTGATCGGCGTGCATACGGTGCTTGGTGCCTTCGTCGCCGGCATATTGGTCGGCGAGTCGCCGATCCTGTCGCGTCACATCGAGGGGCAATTGCGCGGCGTGATCACGGCACTCTTCATGCCGGTCTTCTTCGGCGTCGCCGGTCTCTCAGCCGACCTGACAGTGCTCGTCGATCCCGAGCTTGCACTGCTCACCGTGGCGCTGGTGGCGATCGCCAGCCTCGGCAAGTTCGGCGGCGCCTTCATCGGCGCGGAGGCCGCGGGCATGAGCCGCAGCGAGGGCATTGCCGTCGGCTGCGGCATGAATGCGCGAGGCTCGACCGAGGTCATCGTCGCCTCGATCGGTCTGTCGATCGGCGTGATCTCGCACACGCTTTTCACCATGATCGTCACCATGGCCGTCATCACCACCTTGGCCATGCCGCCGACGCTGCGCTGGGCGCTGGGGCGGCTGCCGATGGGGGAGGCGGAAAAGAAAAGGCTGGAGCGCGAGGAGGTCGACCAGCGCGGCTTCATCACCAATCTGGAGCGGCTGCTGGTGGTGGTCGACGAGGGCGTCGTCGGCCGCTTCGCCGCCTACCTCGCCGGTGTCATCGGCGCCGGCAAGCCGACGACCGTGCTCCGTACAAGCGGCGAAAGCGAAGCCGACCCCGTCGAGGCGGCGCATCTGGACGAGATCGAGAAGGGCGCTGAGCAGGGCCGCGAGGCGGCGAAGGAAGCCGACGAGGAGCCCGCGCACGAAGTCCCCCTCACGCGCCGCCCGCATGACGCTCCGCTCTCCGCAGAGGCGGTCGCCAAGGAGGCGCGCAAGGGCTACGGCATGCTGCTCATCGGCGTCGGGCGAGCGGTGACCGCGAAGGGCGGCTTCTCGCGCCGGCTGAACGAGATCGCCGGCGCTTTCGAGGGCCCGCTCTGCCTGGTGCTGAAGCCGGCCGGCGCCGGCCGGCAGATGCCGCGCCTTGGGCCGGGATCCGGCAGGATCCTGGTGCCGGTCAACGGCACGGCGAATGCGCGCCGCGGCGCGGAACTCGCGCTTGCCGTCGCCTCCGTCACCGGCGCGCCGGTCAAGGTCCTCTATGTCGCGCGTCCGGGTCGCGACGAACCGCGCGACACCGTCTCGCATCGCCGCAGGGAGGCTGTGCTGAAGGACATTGTCGCGCTTGCCGACCGTTATGGCGTCGAGATCGAGACTGCCATCCGCTCGAGGGCCGCCGCCGCCGATGCCATTGCCCGTCAGGCGGGCAGGAACGTGGCGCTGATCGTCATGGGCGTGGCGCGGCGGCCGGGCGAGGAACTCATCTTCGGCGAGACGACGAGCGGCGTGCTGCAGCGCTGCCCATGCCCGGTGATGCTGATCTCCGACGCGCGGCTGCGCCGCGACGACGAGGGCAGGGAGGCGCTGAGGTCAGGTACGGGCACGGGCTGAGGGCAGCTTCGGCCTGACGGTTCCAATGGCTGACGGCCGCACTTCACTTGCCTTCGAAAAAGCGATGGATCGCGGCGCCCAGCTTGCCGATGAGTTCGGCGTTGCGCGTGCTGCCAGCCCAGATCAGCGCATTGAGCCGCATGTCCTTGTTGAGGAAGTTCACCTTGCGGGATTCCAGCAGATATTGCGCGACTTCGAAGTGGCGTCCCTTGATCGCCTCGATGAGCGCGCTGTTGCGTCCCGTCTTGTCGGCGAGATTGACGTCGGCGCCATGCTCGACCAGCAGCTTGACGATATCGAGATGCCCGTTCCTTGCGGCTTCGATGAGCGGCGTCCTGCCGTAATAGTCGGCGCGGGCGTCGATATCGATCTGCGGATGCTTCAGCAGCGCCCGGATACAGGCGAGGTGACCCCTAGCCGCAGCCAGGCTCAATGGTGTGCTCTTCCATTTGTTTCTGCAGTTCACGTCGACCGCCGGGTGGCCGATCAAGGTTTCGAGCACGGCGGTGCGGCCGTTATGCGCCGCGAGGTGCAGGCTTGACCAGCCGTCTTCATCGGTCTGGTTGATATCCGCGCCCGCTGCGAGCTCCGCGCGCGAGGCTTCGGCATCGCCGCTCTCGGCCGCGACCAGCAGGCGGGACCAATTCCTTGTTTCTGCGGCTTCCAGGCCTGTGTCCACTGCAATATTCCCGACCACGGATGGCGCCGGCCCGGCCGGCATTCAGATGCAGCGTCTTCTCTCGCGGAGAGTTTCACACTCGCCGTCGTCGGGCAATGGATTTCGCGTCGGCGGTGCGGGCAACTCGAGGGGAGATGCCGGCAGGGCAGTTCCGAGCGTGGATCGCCGGCGCCCCATGCGACGGAGAGGGGCGTCGGCGCTTGACGCGCCGCGACCCCCTCTGTCGCCTTCGGCGACATCTCCCCCTCGAGGAGGGAGATTCATCTCGCTATGCCATCTGCAGCCGCTGCCGGCTCGGCTGCGGCGGGAAGGCGATCGCGATGCCGGCGGCGCCCAGGCCGACCAGCGCCGAGCCGATGAACAGCCAGGAATAGCTGGCATAGGCGTCGTAGATCATGCCGCCGGCGAGCGGGCCGAACGACATGCCGAGGCTGGAGAGCATGGTGGCGGCGCCGAACACCGTGCCGATGATGCGCGGCCCGAAATATTCGCGTGCCAGCACCGCATAGAGCGGCATGACGCCGCCATAGGTGGCGCCGAAGATGACGGCCAGCACGTAGAACTGCTCGAGCCGGCCGACCGCGAGATAGGCGGCGATCACGGCGGCCTGGATGGCAAGGCCGGTGATCAGCACCGGCTTGACCCCCAGCCGGTCGCCGAGCACGCCGTAGAGCAGGCGTCCGCCAAGGCCGGCAAGGCCCTCGACGCTATAGATCGAGACGGCAGCCATCGGCGCAACGCCGCAGGCCATCGCATAGCTGACCATGTGGAAGATCGGCCCCGAATGCGCCGCGCAGCAGGCGAAGAAGGTCATGCCCAGCACCAGGAACTGCGGCGAGCGCAGCGCCTGGCCGACGCTCATGCCGGGGTCGTCGGCGGCACGCGCCGGCATGCCGCCGTCGGCCGCCGCGCCGGCCGCCGGCGGCTGGCGTACCAGGAAGACGGCGGGCAGCAGGAGCACCCAGGCCATGACGCCGATGTCGAACATGGCGGTCCGCCAGTCATAGGCCGAGATCAGCCAGCGGGCGAAGGGCGAGATGGTCATCGGCGCCACTCCCATGCCGGCCGAAACCAGCGACACGGCAAGGCTTCGGTTGGTGTCGAACCAGGCGGTGGTGAGCGCGATCATAGGCGCGAAGAACGCGCTGGCCGCCAGCCCGACGATCACGCCGTAGCTGAGCTGGAAGATCAGCAGCGAGTTGGCGCGGCTCGCCACCACCAGCGCCAGCCCGAGCAGCACCGCGCCGGCAAGCACGACGGGGCGGGCACCGACGCGGTCATAGATCGCGCCCCAGGCGAAGCCGCCGATGCCCATCACCAGAAAATTCAGCGTCATGGCGCTGGAAATGCCGGCGCGCGACCAGCCGGTGTCGATCGACATCGGCTCGAGAAAGATCGCCAGCGAGAACATCGCGCCGAGCGCCACACAGGTCATCAGCGCGCCGGCCGCGACGATGACCCAACGATAGGAAGGATTCATGATTTTCTCCCGTGCCCTACGGCATCCTGTTTGATGCGGCACGGTTTTTCCAGGTCCATCGCGCCGCTTGCGTCCGAAGGACGCCGAGGCGGACACCGATCCTACAATCTGGTTGCATTTTTTATCCGGATTTTTCGGACGCGTTATCGTCGCCAACGTCGGCGCTCCGTCACGCCCCCCTCTGCCCTGCCGGGCATCTCCCCTCAAGAGCGGAGAATCGGCTGTGTCGTGATCCGCGCCTCTCCTTACAACGTCGGTGATTGGCGAAACCCGCGAAGAAACTGATCTCCCCACTTGAGGGGGAGATGTCCGGCAGGACAGAGGGGGGTGCCTCGCGCCGATCTCTCTACCTGTCAGCAGTCTTCCGCACCCACATTGACCGCGCACCAGGCCCTTCTAGATTGAGCCGCTGCAATCGGGAGGAGGCAACACGCCATGCAACTCTATCGCGGCCGGCTCATCGACCACCTTCATCTGGTGGTGCGCGACGTCAAGGCGAGCCGGCGTTTCTACGGCGCGGTGCTCGAAGTGCTGGGCATCCCGATCGGCGGCGAGGCCGAGGATTATTTCTGGGCGGACGAACTGTTCGTTTCCAGCGCCGATAGCCGCGCGGCCCAGGGCGTGCTCACCGGCCGTCACCATCTCGCCTTCCAGGCCAAGGACCGCGCCATGGTCGACGCCTTCTACCAGGCGGGCCTCGCCGCCGGCGGCAAGGACAACGGCGCGCCGGGCGAGCGTCCCTACCACCCCGGCTACTACGCCGCCTTCCTGCTCGACCCCGACGGCAGCAACATCGAGGCGGTGTTTCATGGCGAGGCGAAGCGTAGTGCGCCGGCGGTGGAGATCAGTTTTTAGCGCGGCGGCGGGCGCCGTTATCTCCCCCTAGCGGCCCCTAGCTAGCGGGGGAGAAAGCGCGACGCACCACCCCCTCGGCTACTTGCTCGCCACCCCGTCGGAGCATCGGGGCTGGGCATCGACGGGCATGAGTTCGAAACCGGCGGCGATGAGTTGCAGCTTCGTTTTCTCGAAATGCCGCTTGGCGCCGCTGTCGATCGCGGCCGGTGCTATCCCGTCACCAATCCGGACGCCATCCGCGTCATCCGCGAGGCTGCCATGCTGGTGCCGATCCGCTAAAATCCATCGATCGGCGGGTGCCTCGTGCAATGGCCATGACCGCCAAAGCGGACGCTATTCCTTCACCGCGCCCGTCATCGAGGAGACGTAGTGCTCGACGAAGAACGAATAAAGCACCACCACCGGCAGCGAGCCGATCAGCGCGCCCGCCATCAGCGCTCCCCATTCGTAGACGTCTGAGCGGACGAGCTCGGTGAGCACGCCGACTGGCACCGTCTTCTTCTCCGACGACTGGATGAAGGTCAGCGCGTAGATGAATTCGTTCCAGGACAGCGTGAAGGCGAATATGCCGGCCGAGATCAGGCCCGGCACCGAAAGCGGCAGCACGATCTTGGTCAGGATCTGCCAGCGGGTGGCGCCGTCGATAAGCGCGCATTCCTCCAATTCGAAGGGGATCGAACGGAAGTAGCCCATCAACAGCCAGGTGCAGAACGGGATCAGGAAGGTCGGGTAGGTGAGGATCAGCGCGAAGGGCGTGTCGTAGAGACCGAGGTTGAACACCATCACCGACAGCGGGATGAACAGGATCGAGGGCGGCACCAGATAGGCGAGGAAGACGGCAAGGCCGACTTGGCGGGCGCCGGAGAACCGCAGCCGCTCGATCGCATAGGCGGCGAGCACCGCAGCCGCCAGCGACAGGAAGGTGGCCGCCGTCGATATGATCACCGTGTTGAGCAGCCAGCCGGGATAGGAGGTCTCCAGGAGCAAATAGCGTATGTGCTCCAGCGTCGGATGCACGACCCAGAACGGATTGTAGTTCACATAATCCGTCATCTCGACATTGGGCTTAACCGCCGTGATCGTCATCCAATAGAATGGAAACAGCAGCACGATGAGAAACACCAGCAGCGGCAGATAGACCGTGACCACCCGGCGCGGCAGGCTCTGCAGGTAGCCCATGCCGCCTTCGTCGGTGTCCAGGCGCTCGACTTCTCTGATCGCGGCCATATCAGTCTCCGCCGCCTTGCTGCCACCTGCGCCGTTGCAGGCCGAAATAGCTGAACAGGATCGCCGCCAGCAGGAAGGGGATCATGGCGACCGCGATTGCCGCGCCTTCGCCGAGCTGGCCGCCGGCAATGCCGCGCTGGAAGGACAAGGTCGCCATCAGGTGGGTGGCGTTCACCGGCCCGCCGCGGGTCAGCACATAGATCAGCTGGAAATCGGTGAAGGTGAAGAGCACCGAGAAGGTCATGGTGATGGCGATGATGGGCGTCAAAAGCGGCAGCGTCACATGGCGAAACAACTGCCAGCGGCTGGCGCCGTCCAGCGTGGCGGCTTCATAGAGCGACTGCGGGATGGTCTGCAGGCCGGCAAGCAGCGTGATGGCGACGAACGGGATGCCGCGCCAGACATTGGCCGCGATGACGGAAGCGCGCGCGTTGGTCGGATCGCCAAGGAAGTTGATGCGGTGGTCGATCAGCCCCATCTGCTGCAGCGCCCAGGACAGGATCGAGAACTGCGAATCGTAGATCCACCAGAAGGCGATGGCCGACAGCACCGTAGGCACCACCCAGGGCAGCAGCACCACCGCGCGGAAGAACGACTTGAAGGGCAGCTTCTCGTTGAGGATGAGAGCCAGCCAGAGGCCGAGCACGAATTTCAGGATCGAAGCGCTGACCGTGTAGAGCACGGTGTTGAAGACCGACAGCCAGAACACGCTGTCGCTCCAGAGATATTCATAGTTCTCGACACCGATATAGATGCCGGGCCGGCCGATGCGTGTGTCGGTGAAGCCAAGCCAGACCCCGAGTCCCAGCGGATAGGTGAGAAAGACCAGGAGCAGCGCCGCCGCCGGCAGCATGAAGCCGAGACCAAGAGTGTTCCGGCTCTCGGCAAGTCGCGAAAGCATCGACGGACGCCGCTGAACGGCAACGGATGACACGGCCATGGGCGCGGATTCCTCGCAACATGCGGTGGAGTGGTGGTGGCCGCGTGGTCCTTCCGTGCCCCGGAAGATCCCGACGCGGCCACCCTTGCTTCAGGTGCCCGGCAGGATCAGACGCGATAATAGCGGTTGGCGCGCTTTTCGGCCTCTTCCATCGCCTCTTGCGGCGTCGCCTGTCCCGTCACCGCCTTGGCGAACATGTCGACCAGCACATAATCGGCCATGGTCGCGGCCGAGGCATAGCCGAGCGGCCCGGCATAGCCGTTGGGTCGCAGCGTCGCCGAAGCTTTCGCGTAAGCGGCATTGTTCGGGTCGGCCTTCCACACCGGATTGTTGTCGAAAGCCTTCAGCGTCTGGCAGCAATAGCCGGCCGACGACGTGATCCAGTCCGACATCTGCGGGTCCTCGAACATGAACTGCAGATAGGCTTTGGCCGCATTGGGGTAGGGCGTGTAGTTGAAGATGACGGCCGTGGTCACCTGGAACAGCTCGACCGATTTCCCGACCGGACCGATCGGCAGATTGGTGGTGCGGATGTCCTTGGCTATCTCGGCCAGCTTCGGGTCGTTGTCCTTGTTGACCTTGGCGGTGTTGTAGGCCGAGATGCCGTTGGCGATCACGCTTATTTCGCCGGCCAGGAAGGCGCGGTTGTTGTTGACGTCGAGCCAGCTTTCCGTGCCGGGGATGAAGGTCTTGTAGAGCTCCTGCGCATACTGGATCGCCTTCAGCGTCTCGGGGCTGTTGATCGTCACCTTGCCGGCTTCGTCGACCATCTGGCCGCCATGGCTCCATAGCAGCCAATGCGCATAGTTGTTGCCGTCGCCGACGCCGTGGCCATGGGTGAACCCGGCGGGATGGCCCTTTGCCTTCAGCGCCTTGCACAGGTCGAGGAAACCCGCCGTGTCCTTCGGGAATTCCGAGAAGCCGGCCTCCTTCACCCAGCTTTCGCGATAGACGATGGCGTTGCCGATGGTGGCGAGCGGCAGGCCGAGGAACTTGCCCTCGCGCGTCGCATACTGCTTCGGGCCGTCGTGCCAGCCGCCATACTTCTTGCCGAGATGGTCGCCGAGTTCGGTCACGTCGAGCAGCTTGTCGGGATATTGGTGTGGGTCATCGAACCAGACGAACATCAGGTCGGGACCGGAGCCGACATTGGCGGCGACGGCCGCCTTGGGCCGGATGTCTTCCCAGCTCTCCTTGTCGACGCGCACCTCCACGCCGGTCGCCTCGGTGAACCGCTTCGTATTCTTCAGCCATTGGTCCTCGTCGCCCTGCACGAAAGGCGACCAGCGCAGCAGCCGGAGCTTGGCGCCTTCCTCCGGCTTGTAGGTGAGGCCCTCCTGGGCGAAGGCGCTCGAGCCGACGAAGCGGCTGCCCAAGGCCCCGGCGGCCGCGCCGGCGGTCGTGCGGATCACGTCGCGTCTGGTGAACTTCATGCTCGTCTCCTCCTGTGGGTTTCCTCGTTGCGTGGTCTATGGCGCCGCTTCGATCCGCTGGCCCGTTTCGCCGTGAAACAGATGAATGGGGCCGGGTTCCACCGACAGCCGGATGGTTTCTCCCGGCGCGAAGGAATGGCGTTCGCGGAAATTGGCGACGATATCCTCTCCGCCGGCCGTCCGGCCGATGATCTGCACTTCCGAGCCGGTCGGCTCGATCACCACCACGGTGACCGGAATGCCGTCCTCGGCCAGCCGCAGATGCTCAGGCCGAACGCCGAGCACGACGGCTTCGCCGTTGCCGATCGCGGGTGGTTTCGACAGAGGCACGGAGACGCCACCCGCGCCCCGGAACGACGACGGCGCGCCGTCATTGGCGAATGTGCCCTTGAGCAGGTTCATGGCCGGCGAGCCGATGAAGCTCGCGACGAAGAGGTTGTTCGGCCGGTCGTAGAGCTCGAGCGGCGGCCCGATTTGCTCGACGAGGCCGTCATGCATAACGACGATCTTGTCGGCCATGGTCATGGCCTCGATCTGATCGTGCGTGACATAGATCGTCGTCGTCTTCAGCCGCTGGTGCAGTTCCTTGATCTCGGCGCGCATCTGGACCCTCAGCTTGGCGTCAAGATTGCTGAGCGGCTCGTCGAACAAAAACACCTGCGGATTGCGCACGATCGCCCGGCCCATGGCGACGCGCTGCCGCTGGCCGCCCGAAAGCTGGCGTGGATAACGCGACAGAAGCGGCACCAGCCCGAGGATCTCGGCCGCCCGCTTCACCCCGGCATCGCTCTCCGCCTTGGCCACTCCCTTCAGCATGAGCGAGAACGCCATGTTCTCGGCAACGGTCATGTGCGGATAGAGCGCGTAGTTCTGGAAGACCATGGCCACGTCGCGCTCCTTCGGCGCAACATCGTTGACGACACGGCTGCCGATCGAAATATGGCCGCGGGAGATTTTTTCCAGCCCGGCAATCATCCGCAGAAGCGTCGATTTTCCGCATCCCGACGGCCCGACCAGCGTGACGAACTCGCCGTCCTCTATGTCGACGCTGACGCCGTGCAGGATCTGGGTGGCTCCGAACGACTTGTAGACATCGCCAATCGCGACAGACGCCATCGAACTCCTCCCGATGGTCCCTGCGGGTTTCGCGGGGAGCCGTTTCCAATCAAGGTGTGGCTGAAACGGATGCCGGCAAGCATCCACCACTGGCGTCGGCGACGTTTGCCCCAGCTCCCCCCGGGTCACGCGACTGTGAAACGGTAGCGCTACCAAACCCGCCTGTAAAGCTGCGGCGCATGCCCTTAGACTTTCGTCTCAAAGGACAAATGAGCCAGCCTGCCGTGAGCTAAGTCAATCCAGGGCCGTGCCGCGTGGCCGCCGATCAGTCGGTGAAGAGCGCTGAATGCGCATTAGCAAGTACTAAGGTGTAGATTTCAACCTAGCCGAGAAAGAGCCGACAGTGCCCGTTTCCGCGCAGACGGGATTGGCAGCTGTCCCATTCGAGATGCGGTAATGCTGATAGCGGTGCTTCCGGTGTGGCCCTGCTGCCACCGCGGGAAGGGCGCGGCCGCTCCTTGGCCGTGTTCACCCGCCGATCAGAAACGCCGCAATCAGCTTCTGCAAGTTCCCGCCCGGACCGAACTCGACCTTGTCGAAGTCGCGGCTGGCCCGGCGCTGCGCCTTGGAAAGCTGGTCGAGATAATTCGTCAGCTCCGCCCTGATCTTGGTGCAGCCGGGGTCGTCGGCAACGGTGAGGCCGGTGCTGAAGGCGACGATCTTGTCCACCATGTCGACGATGCCGGCGCCGTGGACCTTCTCGTGTGCGGCGAGGCCGTCGGCAAACGCGTCCCACCGCGCCTGCACGGCGGGGGCAAGTTTTGCGGCGGGCTTCGGCAACGTGTAGGTGATGATCAGCTTCGGGCGAGCGGTCTTCAGCACGCAGGCGTCGCCTTCAGTCTGATAATCGCGCTGCCAGGTCAGCTTGAAGTTGGTCTGCGCGATTGCCCGCCGCCCGTTACCGGCCGAGTCCCTGCCGATCACAGGGCCTTTCTCGCCGATCGAGACATAGAGCGCCTCCACGCTTTGTCCTGAGATCGCATAGGTCTCGACCTCCTCGCTCGGCTTCCATTGGGCGAGGGCGGGTGAGGAGAGGAGCAGGGCGGAAAGCAGCAAGACGGATTTCATGAGGACTCGGCAGAATTCCGGGACGAGCCTCCGTGCATAGCGGTTGTCGGGGTAAGAGCAAAGACCGCGCGGCGCTTTCTCCCACAAGGCGGAGACAACGCCGTCGGAACCCGCTCCACCCGTCCGCCGTTTCCTTGTCATCGTTCCGCCCCAGGGAGACAAGGATGACCCGCAACGAGATCATTTCCGTTCTTGGCCCTGTCGACGAGGCCGTCATCGCCGACGTCGCGCTCACCGGCGCCAGCCTCGAGGAATTGCGCGAGGCCTTCGCCTGGATCGGCGCCGACGAGGCGCTGATGAACGAGGGTCGCGCGATGCCGGGCGCCAGGGTAGCGCGGCTGATCGAGATTCTCGAACCGCCCGAGGACGAGGCCGAAGCGCCGAGCGGGACGGAGTAGAGCGCGAATCCTGATCTCCCCCCTTGAGGCCTGAGGGGTCGTCTCACGCAGATCGCCGACGTTGTATTCCTCCGCGCAACGCGCCGGCACTTCACGCGCAGCGATCGCTCCATCGCCGTCGGCGACATTTCCCGATAAGGAGCGAGATAAGACTCCGGCGCCTCGCTCGGCCATTCATCCGATTTCGCTCGGTGCACCCTGTCCCGCAAGTCTAGGTGATTCCCCTACTTGCTCCTCCGACACCTCGGGCATAGCTTCTTCCTGCCTTGGGGGAGGAGGCTGCCTTGGATACCAGTGTCGTCATTGTCGGCGCGGGACCGGCGGGGCTGGCTGTCGGGGCCTGCCTGAAGCGGGCCGGAGTCGATTTCATCATCCTCGAAAGGGCGAGCGAGCTGGCGCCGGCCTGGCGGCGGCATTACCGGCGGCTGCACCTGCACACGGTGAAGTCCTTCTCGTCACTCCCTTTCGTGCCGTTCCCGAAAAACCACCCACGCTACGTGCCGCGTGAAAAAGTGGTCGCCTATCTCGATGCCTATGCCGCGCGTTTCAGCCTGGAGCCGCGCTTCGGCGTCACGGTGAAATCGATCCGCCGGGCGGGCGAAAAAATCGCGGTCGAGACCGATGCCGGGCCTTTCAACGCCCGCAAGATCGTCATCGCCACCGGCAACAACGCAGAGCCGATAACGCCGGCCTTTGCCGGCATCGAAACCTTCAAGGGAGAGGTGCTGCACAGCGCCGCCTACACCGAGGCCACGCCCTATACGGCCAAGAACGTGCTGGTCGTCGGCATGGGCAACACCGGCGCCGAGATCGCGCTCGATCTTGCCGAGAGCGGCGCGCATCCGACGATCTCGGTGCGCAAGGGCGTCCACATCGTGCCGCGCCAGCTCTTCGGCGTGCCGATCCAGATGGTTGGCATCGCCAGCCGGCCGATGCCGCGGGCGCTGAACGACTGGATGTTCCCGAAAATCCTCGACCTGGCGCTGGGCAGGCTGGAGCGATACGGCATCGTCAGGCCGAAGGAAGGCATCCTCAAGCAGATCGACGCCGGCCGCATTCCGGTCATCGATGTCGGAACTGTAGCAGCGATCAAGGCGGGCAGGATCGGCATTCTCCCCGATATCGTCAGCTTCACCGAGGACGGCGCAACATTCGCCGGCGGGCAGGAACAAAACTTCGACGCCGTAATCTTCGCCACGGGCTACCGTCCTGGCTATGACGGCATCCTGCCGGCGGAGCTGCGGCCGGGGAAGAGTGGAGTGAATCCACTCGCGACGGCGCTGGGTGTCTACCTCGTCGGCTTCTACAATCCGGTCACCGGCCTGCTGCGCGAGATCGGCATCGAGGCGCAGGCGGTGGCGAGGGATATCGCGGGGTGAGGCGTGGCGGAACTGCCGATCTCCCCCCTTGAGGGGCAGATGGTCGGAAGACCAGAGGGGGTCGCAGCGCCTTACGCGGTCCGCCACGAACACGACGCTGACGATTTACGGGAGACGACCCCCTCTGTCGCCTTCGGCGACATCTCCCCCTCAAGGGAGGAAATCAAGGCGCATAAACGGGTGGCGCCCGCGCACGCCCCATGCGAAGCCAGCCTGGCCAAGGAGGGACGCACCCATGCTCACGCTCTACGATTATCTGCCCTCGCAAAATGCCTGGAAGGTTCGTGTCCTGCTTGGCCTGCTCGGCATCGCTTATGAAACCCGCATTGTCTCGATCTTCGAGGGCGAGAGCCGTACGGAGGCCTTCCTGAAGCTCAATCCGGCCGGCGCCGTTCCCGTGCTCGCCGTGGAGAATGGGGCGGCGATCGCCGAATCCAACGCCATCCTCGCTTGCGTCGCGGAGGGGACGCCCTACCTGCCGGCGGACCGGCTCGCGCGCGCCAAGGCCATGCAGTGGCTGTTCTTCGAGCAGTACTATGTCGAGCCGGTCATCGGCTCGCTGCGCTTCTGGTCTCTGACCGGGCGGCTGGAGCGCAATCAGGCGATGGTGGCCGGCAAGCGTGAGGCGGGCGCCCGCGCGCTTGGCGCTCTCGAGCGCAGCCTGCAGGACACCCCGTTCCTTGTCGGCGGCTCGCTCACCATCGCCGACATCGCCGTCTATGCCTACGGCCATCGCGCCGAGGATTGCGGCTTTTCGCTTGCCGACTATCCGGCGGTCAGCGCCTGGATCGATCGGGTGAGCGGGACGATCGGCTCAGGCTATCCCGTGCATCCCTACAGCATCGACCCGCATTCGGGCGGTTGATGGGCACGAAACGGGGTGCCGCTTGTCAGGCGCTGCCCCGGAATGATGTAGGGTGTTTCAAAAGTATTCATTAGCCATTTGAACTTACCGTCTCGTATTGTTTGTTTGCTATTGCCTGGTCGAAATTGGCGGGGCGCAATAGCGTGCAGGAAGACGACGCGAAGTCATCGGAACAATGGCGGAAGATTGCCCGCTATGCGGTGAGCTGCCCCAGCCCGCACAACACGCAGCCTTTCCGGCTCCGTATCCTAAGCGATCGCGAGGCGGAGATCGTGTTCCTGCCGCGGCGTGGACTTTATGTGGCCGACCCGGAGGGCCGCTTCACTTGGCTCACCGCTGGCATCTTTGCCGAGATATGTTCAATCGCAGCGCATGGCCTGGGCTTCGAGCTCGACTGCGCAACCGACTTCTCTCCGATGTACAAGGGTGGCGACACCCAGACGCCCCAGGTCATATCGAGGCTGACGCTGCGCCCGGCGATCGCGCCGATTGCGGATTTCGATCCCCGGCTGATCCTCGACCGCCACACCTCCCGGCTTCCCTATGACGGTCGCGCGATCCCGCAGACGCTGCTTGGCGAGATGCAGGCCGAAGCCCTTCGAACCGGCCATCGCTTCGAGGCGCGCAACGACGCCGAGGCGATCGACTGGGTGATCGAGCTCAATCGCCAGGCGCTTTTCCACGACATGGAGAACGTGCCCATCCGCAAGGAGCTGGTGCGGTGGCTGCGTTTCGGCACGCGCGAGGAAGACATCACCGGCGACGGCCTTTCGGCGCGCTGCCTCGGCTTCTCGGCGTTTCTGCTCAAAAGCTTCTTCACCAGGCCTGGCTTCTGGACCCTGCCCGGCATCAAGAGCCTCGTGGGCCTCATCTACGGCCGCAGCATGAAGGGCGTCGGCACCATCGGTTGGCTGCGCGGTCCTTACGTCACCATGGAGGACTGGTTTCGTGCCGGCACGACCATGTTCCGGCTGTGGCTCATCGTTACTCGCCATGGCTATTACTGGCAGCCTTATGGCTCGGTCATCACCTCAGACGAGGCGCGCACCAACATGATCGGCTATTTCAGGATGCCGGACGAAAAAGGAGGCGCCGACATGGTCTGGCTGCTGCTCCGGCTGGGCAAGAGCCAGCCGCCGCCGCTGAGCTACCGGCTCCCCTACGAGGACATCATCCTATGCGGCTGATCAAGCGGGCGGTACGGCCCTTCTTCCTTGCGCTTGTCGCGCTGGTCAACGTCGTCGAGTGGGCATTCGCGTCTTCGCGGCATGCTTACAAGATATTGCTCATTCCCGGCTTCGAGCGGCTGCGCTGGGGCATCGGCGCGTGGCGCGCCTGGGCGAATTTCTATCATGCCTACAGGCGGGTTCCGGCCTATCGAGACTATATCGACCGGCTCGGCGGCAAGCCCGAGATCATGCTCGATCATGTGACGAAGCCCGACCTCAGTTCGATTCCGGAGATGGACAAGGAATCCTACGTCAAGAAATATCCGCAGGAGGAACGTCTGCTGGATGGCAAGCTGCCGTCGATGGGCGTGATGGTCGACGAGTCCTCCGGCAGCAGTGGCATGCCGACCAGCTGGGTGCGCGGCAAGACCGAGCGGATGATCACCAAGCAGATGATGCAGATGACGTTCCTGCGCATCACCGGCGAGGACGAGACCCTGTTCATCCTCAATGCGTTCGCGCTCGGCGCGTGGGCGACAGGCATGAATGTGGCGATCTCGCTGACCGACACGACAATCCTGAAATCGACGGGGCCGAACCTCGATAAGATCGTCAACACCATAAACGAGTTCGGGCCGCGCTTCCGCTATGTTGTGATGGGCTATCCGCCGTTCCTGAAGACGCTGGTGGACGACCCGCGTTTGGACTGGTCGAAATATACCATCGATGCGGCCTTCGGCGGCGAAGGCGTCTCGGAGAGCCTCCGTGGCTATCTCTTGAAGAAATTCCGGCGTGTGATCGGCAGCTACGGCGCCTCCGATCTTGAGGTCAACCTGGCGCTCGAAAGCGAACTCACCATCAACCTGCGCCGCGCGCTGCTCGGCGACGAGCGGCTGCGCAAGGCCATCGTGCGGACGGAATACGGCGTCACGCCGATGATCTTCCAGTACAATCCGCTGGCCTACTACCTGGAGGAGAACGCCAGGGGCGAATTGGTGGCAACCATTTCTCGGCCTTACAACATCTCGCCCAAGATCCGCTATAACATCCACGATCGCGGCCACGTGCTGCGCTTCAGCGAGTTGAAGCGCATCCTGCGCGAAGCCGGGCATAGCAACATTTTGAAGAACAGCGGCCGTATCCTCGACCTGCCGCTTTTGTTCATCTACGGCCGCTCCGATATGTCGATCGAGTATTACGGAGCCAAGGTCACGCCGGACAGCCTGCGAGAGATCCTGTTCGGCCTCGACGTGCTGGCGCCGATACTGTCGACCTTTCGCCTCATTTCCTACGAAGACGCCGCGCACAACAAGCGCATGGAGGTGGCGGTCGAACTGGTGGAGGGCGCGACGCTGCCGTTTCCCGCCGAGATGTTGCAGGAGACGGTGTTCGAGAAGCTGGCCGCCATGAACGGCGATTTTCTCAACGCCTGGAAGCGGACGGCCACTGCCGACAACATGCCCGAGCTCAGGGTGTTCGCCTTCAACACCGGACCGTTCGAAGGCGGCCAACGCCGACTCAAGAACGAGTACGTCGCCTCGAACATCAAATACGACAAGCTTTGAGAGCCTGGCAGTCGTCGCCGGGCAGCTGTCTCGGCTGCCGGGTTCGTCGAAGCCGCACAGCGGTTTCATCGGCAAAGGACAAAACGACGTTGCGAGCCGCGCGATGATTCAAGGTCCGAGCCGCACCGGCGTCAGCAGTAAAGCGGCCTCGTCAGGCAGTGCACACCGCCGGTGGCCTTGGCGATCTCGGTCCCCTTGACTCGCTCGATGGTCACGCCTGCCGCCTGCTCCAGCGTTGCCTTGAGTTCTGCCGGCATGTCGAACGCGAGGTAGCGGCGGTTGCCCAGCGGCAGGAGGTTGCAGCGTTCATGGGCGATGGCGACGGCCTTGTCGCAGCGCACGATTGAGCAACCGAGCGCTTCGGCATAGGCGAGCGGATTGACGGGGTTGAGCCGCCGATTCTCATCGATCAGGAAGCCGGCGCCGAACATGCCCGCGGCGGCCAGGATCACCTTGTTGGGCAGCACGGTGAAGCCGGTGTCGAGATGCAGCAACGCCGGATCGTGCGAGAGGCCGATGATGTAGTCGACATGGTCGGGGATGAGATCGAGCGCAAGTTTGATAGCTGCCGCCTTGGTCGTCCTGACGCCGAAGCCGACGAGCAGCACGCGGCGCCCGTCGAAGGTCACCGGAAGGACGTCGCCGCCTTCAAGATATTCGTCGTTCTCCAGATGCGTGAGCGGGGCCATGCCGAGCCGCTTCAGCGCATGGCTGACGATCCCGGCCTCGGCAGCCCGGCTGGGCAGAGCAGGGCGTGTGGGTATGAATTTCGTCGGCGCCCAAGGCAGGGTCACTGAACTGTCGCGCATGAAGATCAGATTGGGGTTGACGGATGACTCGGATCGGTACGGCACGTGATCGCCGAGCACGTCCTCGAGGTAGAGCGTCTCGACATGGTTTGCGACCAACGCGGCGAAGGCATCGTACTCGGCATAGAATTCCTCGACATGCGGCAGGTCGAGGAAGTTCAATTCGACCAGCCGCTCCTGCGATAGTGCCCTCAGCGATGAGCCATGCCGCGGATGGTGCATCAGGATGCGTCGCGGCGGGACATGGTACTCGGAAAAATCGTCGACGAGGGCGTGCACGTGAAACCTCTGGTTGCCTCGCGCGGAGGTTAGGGCCGATATCCTCACAAAAAGTTAGATTGGACGCCAGCATGCGGGCGTGTGACTCCCGAGATCACGGCTGAGCCGGAACAGAAGGCCCGGGGAGGGCGTTTGCCCAAGGCAGTGTGCTGGCTTCGTCGACGAACGGCGCCGGCAACTCCGGCCTGCTTTCCAGCAACCGACAATGGAGGCCAGGAATGGTTCGCACCGTCGCTATCGCAATCCTCGCTACCGGCATTGCCAGCCTGCCTGCTGTCGCGGCCGAGGAATGGTGGGTCGCCAGGGACGCCGTTTCGAAACAATGCGAGATCGTGCCGAAGAAGCCCGACGGAACGCTTGTCGTCGATCTGGGCAAGAAGAGATACGCCAGCGAGGCCGAGGCCAAGAAGGCGATGGCGGCGCTGGCGGATTGCAATAAGCAGTAGGATCGACCGAGTTGATCTCCCCCTCGAGGAGGGAGATTAGCTGAATGCCTACCGATCCACCATCGACATCGTCCGCTCGTTATAGCGCGGCCCCGATACCTTCTCAGGCGTCAGCGCCATGTCGAGCCCCAGCAACTCGGTGGCGTCGAGCTTGATGTCGGCGGCGGCGACATTCTCCTCCAGATAGGTCCGTCGCTTGGTGCCGGGGATCGGCACGATGTCGATGCCGAATTCCGGCCCCTTGGCCAGCAGCCAGGCGAGCGCCACCTGGCCGGGCTTGACCCCCTTGGCGACCGCAATCTCGCGGACCGTAGCGGCCGCGGCGACATTGGCGTCGAAATTTTCGCCCTGATAGCGCGGGTCGCCGCGCCGGAAATCGCCTTCGGGATAGTCTTCCGCCCGCTTCACGTCGCCGGCGAGAAAACCGCGGCCGAGCGGCGCGAACGGCACCAGGCCGATGCCCAGTTCCGCAAGCGCCGGGATGATGTCGGGCTCGAGATTGCGCTCCCACAGCGAATATTCGCTTTGCAGCGCCGAGACCGGGTGCACGGCATGGGCGCGGCGGATGTTGGAAACCCCCGCCTCCGACAGGCCGAAGAAGCGCACCTTGCCCTCCGCCACCAGCTCGCCGACCGCGCCCGCGACATCCTCCATCGGCACATCAGGGTCGACGCGGTGCTGGTAGAGCAGGTCGATGCGGTCGGTCGCGAGCCGCGTGAGCGAAGCCTCGACCACCTCGCGGATATGCTCCGGCCGGCTGTCGCGCCCGGTGCCATCCTGCTTGCCGTCGACGATGCGGAAGCCGAATTTTGTCGCGATCGTCACCTCGTCGCGCCGGCCCTTCAGCGCGCGTCCAAGCAGCTCCTCGTTGATGAAAGGCCCGTAGACCTCGGCCGTGTCGAGGAAGGTGCAGCCAAGCTCGATCGCCCGGTGGATCGTCGCGATCGACTCCGCTTCGTCGGCCGGGCCGTAGGATTGGCTCATGCCCATGCAGCCGAGGCCGATGGCCGACACGACGAGCCCCTGGCTGCCGAGTTTCTGCTTGCCGAGGCTCATTCATCTGTCTCCGGTAAGAAATTAGCGCCCGCGAAATTATAATGCCGGGACGCGATGCGTCCAGCGCGGCCTCAAGCCATCGGCAGCATTCGGCGCATGATCAGCGAGGCATGGCCGCCGACGCCATGTGCGGCCGGCCGGCGCTCGACCACCTCGAAGCCGTGCTTGCGGTAGAAGGCGATCGCCCGCTCATTGCCCTCGATCACCTCCAGGGCGATGCTTGGAATGCCGGCATGGGCCGCAAGCACCGCGTGCAAGAGGTCGACGGCGAGGCCGCTGCCGAACTCTTCCGGCTCGATATGCAGCCGGTCGAGCATGACATCGCCCCTCTCGTCCATCGCTGCCATCGCATAGCCGGCGATCGATCCGTCGGTCCGCTCGGCCACGAACGACATCTTGTTGTCGTCGGCGAGCTCTTCGGCGAGCTTGTCGGGCGCATGTTTTTCGTCGGAGAGCCGGGCCACGGTTTCCTCACCCATGATCGGCGAATAGGTCCGCCGCCAGGATCCTCCCAGCAGCCGCGAGACGGCTGGCAGATCGTTCTTCGTCATCGCCCGGATGTGAGACATGTGCTTCCCTCGTTGCACTCCAAGATAGGGCGCGGCGCTGGCGACAGCCAATCTTCCCCTTGTTGTGGCGGAGATGCCGGCAGAGCAGAGGGGGCGCTGTCCCGCCGACGCATCGTAGTTTCTTGTTGGGAGATCGATAGCAACAAAGCGGCGGCCCTTATTGGCTCAAACGCCTCGGTCCTTCCGGTGCCTCTCTGGTCTGGCCTGCCGGCCGTCTCGCCCGCTTGACGGGAGCTTGGCGCTCCGTCGCCCCGCCAAATTGACTCGCCCCCCGCTCTCATTCATCCTTAGAGACTGTTCAGCGCCAGCGTCTACAGAGTGAGCCATGGCCAGTCCCGTCGCCAGAGAAAAGTCCCGCCGCGCCGCGGTGAAGAAGGCGCTCGACCGCCACAAGGTCTACGTCACCGCGCAGAGCTTTTCCGGCGGCACCTACAGCGCCCGCGTGCTGGTCGACGGCGAGGCCTATTGGGTCGACGAATTCCGGCTGAGCCAGCTGCGGCAGGGTCTGACGCCGGCCGAGCTGGAATTGACGCCGGCGACCGACGATTGAGTGGAGTGCCTTCGTCATCCCAGGGCGGAGCAGGAGCGAAGCGACGTCGCGGAGACCCTGGGATCCATGCCGTGACCTGGACGCGTCACGACGGTCCAAGTTCTGCTCGGCTGCACTCGGCGGTAAAGGTCACGGCATGGATCCTCGGGTCAAGCGCGAGGATGACGACCGCGCGGGCTCGGGGGCGCGAAGGATCGCGGCCCTTGCCACTGTCGGCTACGCGCTTCGGCACTTAACCCATGCCAGCTCCCCAACTCAAAACCTACCGCGCTAAGCGCGAATTCTCCCGCACCCCAGAACCGGCGGGCGGCACGGCAGGCGAAAGCGGCAATCGCTTCGTCATCCACAAGCACCACGCCACCGCCGATCACTACGATCTGCGCCTCGAAGTCGGCGGCGTGCTGAAGAGCTGGGCGGTGCCGCGCGGGCCTTCGCTCAATCCGGCCGACAAGCGCCTCGCGGTCGAGACCGAGGATCATCCGATCGAATATATCGACTTCGAGGGCGTCATCCCCGAGGGCGAGTATGGCGGCGGGCCGATGATCGTCTGGGACACCGGCACCTGGGCGCCGATGGAGGATGTCGAAAAGAGCCTGCGCACCGGCGCCTTCAAGTTCCGCCTCGCCGGCCAGAAGCTCAATGGCGGCTGGATGCTGACCCGGCTGAAGCCCAAGCCCGGCGAGGACGAGAACAAGAAGAACTGGCTGCTTTTCAAGGAGCGCGATCTCGCCTCCGACTCCGAGCTCGACATTCTCGAAGCGCGGCCGGAAAGCGTAAAGTCGGGCCGGCGCATCGAGGAACTGGCGGCGCCGCCGAAGAAGCCGCAGCGCCTGCCGCCGAAACCTGGCTCGCTGAAACCCGGCGCGCTGCCCGGCGCGGTCAAGGCAGACCCGCCAAGCCGCATCGAGCCGCAGCTCGCCGCGCAGGTAAGCGAGCCGCCCGGTGGCGAGGACACCGGCACGCTCTGGCTGCACGAGATCAAGTTCGACGGCTACCGCACCATGGCGCATGTCGTGGACGGGAATGTGCGGCTGATCACCCGCGGCGGCCTCGACTGGACCAAGCGCTACGGCGACCTGCCGCAGGCTTTTTCGCGGCTGCCGGCCAGCCGGGCGATCATCGACGGCGAGATCATGGTGCTGGACGACAAGGGCATCTCGCGCTTCGCGCTGCTGCAGGACGCGCTGGCCCAGGGCGCCGGCTCGAAGCTGCATTTCTACGCCTTCGATCTCCTGCATCTCGATGGCTGGGACCTGCGCAGGGCGCCGCTGCAGAAGCGTAAGGCGCTGCTTGCCGAACTGCTCGCCGGCCAGGCGGCAAACTCCGCCATCCAGTACAGCGACCACGTCGAGGGCGATGGCCGCGGGCTTTACGACCAGGCCTCGGACCTTGGGCTGGAAGGCGTCGTCTCCAAGCGCGCCGATGCCATCTACATGAGCGGCCGAACCAAGAGCTGGACCAAGGTCAAGGCGCAAAAGACGGATGATTTCGTCATCGCCGGCTACACCGTTTCCGACCGGGCGGAAGGGCTTGCGGCGCTGGGCATGGCCGAGTTCGTCGACGGCGAATTGCACTATCGCGGCAAGGTCGGCACCGGCTTCGACCGCGGCATGGCGACCGACCTGCTGACCCGGCTGGAGCGGCTGACCGCCGGCGCCACGCCGCCCGAAGGGGTGCCGCGCGAGATCATGCGCGAGATGCATTGGGTGAAACCGCTGCTGTCGGCACGCGTGCGTTATTCGAACCGTACCGCCGACAATGCGATCCGCCACGGCGTCTTCCGCGGCCTGCGCGATGTCGGCGGCCTGACCACGCCGGTTGCGGTCAAGCGCAAGCGGCTGATCGCCGAGTCCGACCTCGCCACCATCTGGGTCACCAATCCGGAGCGGCGGTTGTTCGGCAAGACCGGGCCGACCAAGCTCGACATTGCCGTCTATTACGCGCTGGTCGGCGATTTCATGCTGCCGCACATCATCGGCCGCCCGGTGTCGCTGGTGCGCTGCCCGACGGGGCGGCCGCAGGACTGCTTCTTCCAGCGCCACGCCTTCACCGGCATGCCGCCCTCGGTGGCGGTGTTCGAGAGCGTCAGTTCGGAAGGCGAGACCAAGACCTACCTCTCGGTCGAGGACGCCAAGGGCTATCTGGCACTGGCGCAGTTCGGCGTCGTCGAGTTCCACACCTGGGGCACGCACCGCACCAAGCTCGACAGGCCCGACCAGATCGTCTTCGACCTCGACCCGGGCGAGGGGATTTCCTGGCGCGAGGTGGTCGAGGCGGCCGTCCACATCAAGGGCGGGCTGGAGAGCCTCGGCCTGGTGCCGTTTGCAAAGACGTCCGGCGGCAAGGGCATCCACATCACCGTGCCGGTGACACGCAAGCAGAACTGGAAGAAGCTGCACCAGGCCTCGAGCACCATTTCCACTTTGCTCGCGGCAAGCGCGCCCGACACCTTCGTCACCGTCATGGGCAGGGAAAACCGCAAGAAGCGCATTTTCATCGACTTCCACCGCAACGCCCGCGGCCACACCTCCGCCGCTCCCTATTCGCTGCGCGCCCGCACCAACCTGCCGGCATCGACCCCGATGAGTTGGACCGATCTGGAGGCTATCGACGCGCCCGAGGATCTGAACTACGCCTCGCTGCCGGGACTGTTGGAGACCTCGGGCGATCCCTGGGCGGAGATCGACGAGGCCGCCAGGGATTTGCCGGTGGTTGAGGGAAAGTAAACCGCAGGCGTTGGCGATCCGTCACACCCCCCTCTGTCCTGCCAGCGTTCGGTTTCCATCTCCATCGACGCTTCCTACAATTTGAATTATCCTCCGCGCCAACCGGCCCAAGAACACTTCGTCAGCAATTTGCATGTACCATCAAGGGTCGGTGTAGCATTTCCGGAGCGCCAACCGTCCTTCGGACGAAGCGCCGGAGCATGATCCCGAAAAGTGGGAAACCGGTTTTCGGCAAAGATCAGGCTTCCAAAAAAAGTAAAACTGTCAGTGCATGGCCGCGTAGGAGTTCATCATGGCGCCCAGGGCAAGTTGGAAAGGTTACCTCAAGCTCAGCCTCGTCAGCTGTCCGGTCCGGCTTTATCCGGCCACCAGCGCGAGCGAGCGCATCTCGTTCAACCAGCTGCACAAGAAGACCCACAACCGCATCAACATGAAGCCGGTCGACCCCGAACTCGGCCTGGTCGAACGCTCGGACCTGGTCCGGGGCTACGAGTATGAGGACAAGCAGTACATCATCATCGATGATGCCGATCTCGACGCGGTCCGGATCGAATCCAACCACACGATGAACATCGAGGCCTTCGTCGACGAGAATGAGGTCGACGTCATCTATCAGGACTCGCCCTATTACCTTGCCCCGGACGGCGCCATGGCCGAGGAGACCTTCGCGGTGCTGCGCGAAGCGATGCGCAGATCCGGCAAGCTGGCGATCGCCCGCCTGGTCCTTTCCAGCCGCGAGCGCGTGGTGACGATCGGCCCGCGCGAGAACGGCATGTTCGTCTGCACCTTGAGGAACCCCAACGAAGTGCGCGGCACGGCTGAATATTTCGGCAACATCCCGGCCGGCACGCCGGATCCGGAAATGCTCGATCTCGCCCAGGCGCTGATCAAGCAGAAGGAAACTCATTTCGATCCGAAGAATTACGAGGATCGCTACGAAGTGGCGCTGATGGGGATGATCCGCGAGAAGCTCAAAGGCCACAAGCCGATCATCGCGGCGGCGCCCGAACGCGGCAATGTCATCAACCTTATGGATGCGCTGAAAGCGAGCCTGTCGCAGTCGGCCAAGCCGCCGGCCAAGTCGAAGAGCAAGGCCGAGGAGGCGCCGGCCAAGCCCGCCAAGAAGGCGGCCGCCGCCGGCGGCGCGCCTGAGAACCCGCTGAAAGCGAACCTGTTGAAAGCCGCCGGCAAGAGCAAGAAGTGACGGGAGGGCCGGTGATCCTCCCCGGCGCCGTGTTCGGCGCCGTCGGCCCGCTGGCCGCGTTTCCGCTCAGGCTCGCCGCGCGCGAGGTCGAGCGCCGCCATGCCGAGTTGAGGCGCGGCGTCACCCGTCGCACCACCCACGTCGTGTTCGGCCGCACGCTGCTGGCCAAGGCGGCCACGGCAAGAACGGGCGATGGCGACATCGAGCGCCGCGTGCAGGCCGAGCGCGAAGCCGGGCGCGAATTGGTCAGCGAAAACGGCTTCCTGCGCTTGCTCGGCTTGTTGAAGGCGCCTCAGGCGTCGTCGCTGTCCCGGCGGTCGCTGATCGACCAGTCGCGGCTTGCCGCCAGCGATCTCGACATGCTGTCGCTGTTCGACGCCTTCGAACATGACGGCGAACCCTATTCCTTCCGCGACCTGATCCTGGCCAGAAAATATGCCGGGTTGATCGCCAGCGGCGCGACATGGGGCGCGATCGCGCGCTCGGTGCATCGCTCCGGCCCGGTCGCCTCGCTCACCGCCAAGTCGCTCAATCTCGGTTCGCAGCATGGCCGGCCGGACGCGATCTATCTCGACGAGGGCCGCAGCGAGCTCGACGGCCAGCTTCTCTTCGACCTCGGCTCACCGGAAGACGACACGCTGGAGGAGCTGTTCGCCGAGGCGGAAGCCGCGGAAGAGGAGGGGCGGCACGACGAGGCCGCAGCGCTCTACCAGCGCTGCATGGCGATCGATCCAAAAGATGCCATCGCCGCCTTCAACCGCGCCAACTGCCTGCGCGGCGCCGGCCGCGCAGCGGAAGCCGCGCATGATTATGCCCGCGCGATAAAGCTCGATCCCGGCTTCGTCGAAGCCTGGTTCAACCTCGCCGGCTTGGTGGGCGACGAAGGCAAGGTCGCGTCGGCGCGGCGGCACCTGCAGAAGGCGATGGCGCTCGACAAGGCCTATGCCGACCCGGTGTTTAACCTGGCCCGGCTTGAGTTCGACGCCGGCAATCTGGCCGAAGCCCGCCGGCTGTGGGCGCGCTATCTGGAGCTCGACGCGGAGTCCGAATGGGCAAGACTGGCGCAGAAGGGGATCCAGTTCGTGGATTTGCACATGGCCGGTGAGCGAGATGTTCGCGCCTGAGCACCCCCCTCTGGCCTGCCGGCCATCTCCCCCGCAAGGGGGGAGATCAGCCGTCGCGTCCGCTTTCGCCAATCACCAGCGTAAGAGGTCAGGCGCGGCGCCAAAGCTGCCAATCTCCCCCCTTGCGGGGGAGATGCGCGGCAGCGCAGAGGGGGGTGGGACGGAGTGCGGCCTCGCCAGGAAGCCCGCCCGATGACCTACTTCCTCTTCGACGGCCCCGACTCCGCCCCCGTCACCATTCTGCTCGCGCACGGCGCGGGTGCGGCGATGGACTCTCCCTCGATGACCGCCACCGCCAAGGCTCTCGCCACCGCCGGCTTCCGCGTCGCGCGCTTCGAGTTCCACTACATGGCTGCGCGCCGTTTTGGCCATCGCAAGCCGCCGCCGCGCGCCGAGACCGTGAACCCGGAATATGTCAAGGCGATCGCCGATCTGCGCGCCAAAGACGTGACCGGCAAGCTCATCATCGGCGGCAAGTCGATGGGCGGGCGCGTCGCCTCGATGGTCGCCGACGAGATGTTTGCTAGGGGCGAGATCGCCGGGCTGGTTTGTCTGGGCTACCCCTTCCATCCGCCCGGAAAGCCGGAGCAACTGCGGACAAAACATCTCGCCGACCTGAAGACGCCGACGCTGATCTTCCAGGGCACCCGCGACGACTTCGGCACCAAGCATGAGGTCGCGACCTACGGCCTTTCCGCGGCAATAGAGATGATCTGGCTGGAGGACGGCGACCACGATCTCAAGCCCCGCAAGGCGGTGTCGGGTTTTTCGGTGGCGGATCACCTGAAGACGGTGGCGGAGACGATAAAAGCTCGGATGGCGCCTCTCGCTTCGTCATCCTAGGGCGAAGCAAGGAGCGAAGCGACGCGGCGCAGACCCTAGGATCCATGCCGTGACGCTAAGGCATTGCAACGGCTCAGAATTTTGCCCCCGCAGAGTTCCACGGCGATGGTCACGGTGGATCCTCGGGTCAAGCCCGAGGATGACGAATGAAGAGGCGTCTTCGGCAAATGAAACTCGCCACCTTCAACATCAACAACATCAACAGCCGGCTGGAAAACCTCTTGGCTTGGCTCGTCAAAGCCAAGCCCGACGTCGTCTGCCTGCAGGAACTGAAATCCCGCGACACGCAGTTTCCGCTGACCCGGCTGGCGAAGGCCGGTTATGGCGCGGTGTGGAAGGGGGAGCCGACCTGGAACGGCGTCGCCATCCTGGCTCGCGGCGCCGAGCCGGTGCTGACACGCGACGCGCTGCCCGGCGACGATGCCGACCGCCAGGCGCGCTACATCGAGGCGGCGGTCAACGGCATCGTGATTGCCTGCCTCTACGCGCCGAACGGCAATCCGCAGCCCGGGCCGAAATTCACCTACAAGCTCGCCTGGCACCAGCGCTTCGCGGCGCATGCGAGCGAATTGTTCGACACCGGCCTGCCGGTGGTGCTTGCCGGCGACTTCAACATTGTGCCCGAGCCGCGCGACATCTACGCCACCCGCTCCTATGACGACAACGCGCTGGTGCAGCCTGAAAGCCGCGCCGCCTTTGCGGCGCTGATCGATCAGGGCTGGACGGATGCGCTGCGCAAGGTCTTTCCGAAGGAGGAGAAGCTCTACACGTTCTGGGACTACCGCCGGAACCGCTGGCCGCGCGACGCCGGCTTACGGCTCGACCACATTCTGTTGTCGAAGAAGCTGGTGCGGAAGTTGAAAGGAGCGGGCATCGATCGGGAGGTGCGTGCCGAGGAAAATGCCAGCGACCATGCGCCGGTGTGGGTGGAGTTGGCGACCTGACCTTCTTCCACAACAAAGGGAGAAGATTACGTCAGCGCTGCCCCTCGCAAATAATGGCTGTGCAGCAACGACGGCTCGCGTTAGCTTTCGCAGGACTACGAGGGGACGCGGACCTTATGCTTTTCAGCTTGAGTATTTTTCTCCAGCCAACGCTCTCCCGCCGTGGCTGACAACGCCCTCGTTCTCTTCATCTCCGTCCTTGTCATCGCCGGCGCCATTGCCCTCATCGCGCTCGCTTTGCGCCGGCGGCGCAAGCGCCGCAGGGCGCGCGGCAGTGCCAATCCGGCCGGCGACTATGCACCCCGCACCGCCTGGGGTCCGACATCCGGCAAGCTGAACTTCTCATCCTTCGTCTTCATGGATGTCGACGGCGATGGAACCTATGGTCAGGCCGACCGCCCGATTGCCGGCATCGTGGTGCGGCTGTTCGACGAGTCCGGCCGCTTCATCGTCGCGGCGCAAAGCAACGCTGCCGGTTTTGCCAACTTCCCGATGTCGTCGAAGCGGCGCAGCGCCGTGATCCGCTCGCCTGGAACCTTTCGCTTTTCAGTCTCCGTGCCGCCCGGCTGGCGCGCCAGCGGCGCCAACGAGAACCAGTCTGTGCGCGTGACGGATGCGCCCGGCTCGCTTGTCGGTTTGGCCGGAGAGGGCCTGCCAAGGCCCGTCGGCCTTACCCCTGCGCGCATGGTGAGCGGCAGGACGCCGGCCGCGGCCACCGCAACCCTATCCGTGATGGGCAAGGGCCAGCTGCTCGAAAGCCACCCGCTCGGCGCGGCCACCACCTTCGGCTTCCCGCTCGCCGCCGAGGCCGATCAGGTCGCGATCGCCGGCGGCGGGTTCGACCGGCGCCTCGCGCTGTCGGCCTATCCGGCCGACCTCGGCTTACTTGCGTCCGGGGCGCTTCAGCCCGATGCGGCGCTCAGCACCATCGGCTTCGACGACATCACCACGCGCGGCCTGAGCAAGATTCCTTCCGGGTACGCCGGACTCGACTGGTACAATCTCAACGCCATGTCGCGTGACCACACCAGGAACAGCGAAGGCTACGTCAACGGCAACGTCTCGGGCGCCTATATCGCCTATACCAGCAGCGGCCATCCGGCAGAGTTCGGCCGTGCGGCGCCTTTCGGCTTCCATTCGGTGATGCTGAGCGCCGCATGGCTGCGCTCGGAAGGGGAGAGCGCGCTGGTCGAAAGCTGGCTGGGGGACGAGTTGATCGCGCGCGACGAGGTCACGCTGTCGGCGCTGGCGCCGGTTCAATACGCGCCGATGCTGAAGGCGGTGACGCGCGTGCGTCTGTCGACCAAACATCACTGGCAGATGGTGTTGGATGATCTCGTGCTGGCGCTCTGATGCATGTCGCCGAAGCGCGGCGGCTTACGAATGGGATATGTCAAAGACGAACTATGTCGCCCAGAGGATGCCGCAGCTTCGGGAGAAGAAGTGCATTAAAACAAGGAATTGCAGCGCGTTGCCTGAATTTCGGTGCAACGCGCTGTAATGGTCAGAAGGTGAGCGAAGTGGCGCCGTTGGCGGTGACTGCCGAAAGCCTGCCCTTCTTGACCAGCCTTGGTTTCTCATAGGTTTTCTTCATGGCCGGTTCCGCGAATTTCCTGGATCGCAAGAAGGAGCCAGGGTCGGCAGGCATCAACAGCAGATTGTCCGGCAGATCAGCTCGCCGGGCCGCCGCCATTGATAACAGTAGAAGGACCGCCGGCGACAATTGTCGAAAGCTTGCCTTTGCGGACCAACACAGGCTTCTCGTAAATCTTCTTCATGCTGTGGCTCTCCTGAAAATCCCGGGCGGATAATGTCATAAGAGCGTTTGCTGTCAACCAGCGCGGGTAGTCGAGCTTGTTATTCTTGGGGAGTGTGGCTTTCTGCTCACGGGCCGCTTGTTTATGGAGCGAAAGACATCACGCTTCGGTTCTGAGCATCGGGATATTGGCCGGCCGGCTGAGTAAAGCCGAAATTCGGCCGGCGGCGGGATTGAAGAAGTCACGCCGCGCCAGAGCACGTTTACCTTTCTTCGTGTGATCTCTTGCACTTAGCCCCGGCGAAAAGCTCGGCTAGAATGGCCGATGCGCCTTCCGCCAGTTGGAGTGGAGGCGCCTGGGGGATGCCGATGAAAAGATCGACCGACAGGCTGTTGGCGCTGGCGATGCTCGTCGTCGGCTTCGCTTGCTTCGCCAAGCTTTATCTGGCGCTGGGGGCAAGCCCCCGGCCACGACGAGCGCCGGGATCTTCGGCGCGGCGGGCATGCTTTCGATTCTCGCCGGGCTTTCGTTCCTTGCCGGCCTGCTGCCGGGCGCGCCAAGGCATGAGCCTTCGGCGCCGCTGTTCGGCCGCGACGCTGCGACCGTGCCGGCCGGGCGTCCGCGGCTGCGCCGCATCGCGCTTGCCGTGCCGCTCAGCGCCCTTGTCGTCATCCTCGCCGACCAGTTCGGCCGGTGGCGGGAAACAGGGGGCGATGCGGCCGCGCCGGCCAGGGAAGTCGCCTTCGCTCCGGCAGAGCCTGGGACCGAGCCGGCCTCTGCGCCTGTCGCGCCGGCGCCCACGGCCGCATCGTCCGAGCCGGCGGCCGCTCCGCCGCAGCCCGCCGCACCGGCGCAGCCTGCAACCACGCCGGCCCGGCAGACCGCGCTGGCGCCGGCCACGCCGCCGCAGACGCTGGCGCCGCCTCGGCCACCGCCCCCAGCCCAGCCGACCGCGCCGGAAGGCCACCGCGATGCCGTCGTCTGGCTGGCGGTGTCGGCCGACGGCCACCAGATCATGAGCGCCAGCACCGATCGCATGATCAAGCTCTGGGATATCGACGGCAAGCGGCTGATCCGCGACCTCGGCGTCCACAAGGACATGGCGCGCAGCGCGCTCTTCATGCCCGACGGCAGAAGCGCGCTCACCGCCGGCGACGACGGCGAGATCGTGCTGCGCCAGCTTTCCGATGGCACAGTGCTGCATGTCTTCTCGTCCGGTGCGAACGGCGGCGTCCGGCAACTGAAGATCAGCCCCGACGGCAAGCTCGCCGTCAGCGGCCACGACACCGGTTCCGTCGTCGTCTGGGATTTGCAGAAAGGCACGGTGCTGCATGTCCTGCCGGGCCACGATTGGTCGGTGAGTTCCGTCGCCATCTCGCCAGATGGCGCCAGGGCGCTCACCGGCAGCATCGACGGCGAACTGAAGCTCTGGGACATCCTTGCGGGCAAGCAGCTGCGCAGCTGGCACGGCCACGAGCGCGGCGCCTATGGCGCGCTCTTCCTGGCCGACGGCCACCATGCGGTGACCGGCAGCAGCGACTACACGATAAAACTCTGGGATCTCGACACCTTCAAGGAGGTCCGCCGCTTCGACGGCCACTCCGGCACCGTCTATGCGCTCGCCTTATCGGCCGACGGCAAACGGCTCGGCTCCGCCTCGCTCGACGGCACGGCGCGGATCTGGAATATGGATACGGGCGCCGAGATCGCCGAGTTCGACCCCGGCACCGGGCCGATCTACTCGGTCGCCTTCGCCGCCGACGGCACGCTTCTCACCGGCGGCATCGACGGCACCATCCGCAACTGGCCGGCGGCAGGAGGGGAGGGCACGGTGCGGTTCGCCGGCGCGCCGCAGTAGCAAAGTAGGAGATTGGCGACAGCTTGCGCGACATCCAATCTCCCCCCTTGCGGGGGAGATGCCCAACAGGGCAGAGAGGCAAGCGAAGGAATGTGGCCTGTCTGAAGAAAGCCTGTACAAGTATTGTCCAAGCAGCCATCGTCACCATGTGAGCAACACTGCCGAATCCATCTATTTTGTCCTGCAGGAGATCGATCCTGCGACCGGTTCGGCGGTCGCCGAAGCCCGAATTCGCGTCTCAGACCTGGAAGAGCTGCGCGCGGTTCTGGCGTGCGACAGTCCACAGCTATCCGGTTCATGGCATTTGGACCCGGACGACCTCGAGCGACTTGGCGCGATATGCATTCCACCTCGCGAGCTTGATCGAAGGCTCAACCGCATCGAGTCCTGGCATCCAATCCGTGAGGTCCCGTATCTCGTTCATACGAATTTCGAGCTGCCGCTGATGCTGGAAGGTCGCAAGCCGCTGGCAGTCTTCCATGACGCTTATCCGGCGGAATGGCTGTCGGAAACGTTGGCTCGCTTCGACCCGTTTGTGCGCTCGGGCCGGTTGGTGCGTCATGTCATCGATACTCCCTTTACCGAAGCCGAGCACGCCCGTTTCCCCGACTTCCAAGGGTGGCGGCGCGCCTTCTTCTCACTCCCCGGGGAGGAGTGGCGGATAGACGCGTTTCTGCTGTTATTGAAAGTGTTCGCCAAAACCGGCTGGAACGAAGCTCTCGAGCGGATGGAGGGCTCGCTTCTCGGCTATGAAGATTGGCAGAACGACTGGTGGATCGAACGCAAGTCAAAACACCGAACTAGCACCTGTTCGATCGTCTGAATTGTCGGCAGGACAGCGCCGCCTCTGGCTTGCCGGCCATGTCCCCGACCTTTGGGGAGATCAGCAGATCGGCTACGGCGCCCTCCCTGCAACGTCGGCGGTTTGGCAAAAGCTTGCGCGACATCCAATCTCCCTCCTTGCGGGGGAGATGCCCGGCAGGGCAGAGGGGGGTGTGACGGATCGCGGCTTACGAATTTCGAGCCAACCTTCGCCGGACGCGTGATTGCTGACAAGAGGTTCGCCAAGCCATGAATATAGTCGAAGCCTCGATCGCCGACCTGCGCCGCGCGCTGGAAGACGGCACAGTCACAAGCGTCGAGCTCACCGGCGCGTACCTGCGGCGCATCGCCCACTACGACCGCCACGGCATAGCGCTGAACGCCGTGCCCATCCTCAATCCAAAGGTGTTCGAGGAGGCGGCAGCTTCCGACCGCCGACGCCGCGCGGGCAAAACGCTTGGACCTCTGGACGGCATCCCCTACTCCGCCAAGGACAGCTACAAGGTGAAAGGCCTGACGGTCGCGGCCGGCTCGCCGGCCTTCGAGCATCTGATCGCCAGCGAGGACGCCTTCACGATTGCCCGGCTGCGCGCCGCGGGCGCGGTGCTCATCGGCCTCACCAACATGCCGCCGATGGCCAATGGCGGCATGCAGCGCGGCGTCTATGGTCGCGCCGAGAGCCCCTACAACAAGGATTATCTCACCGCCGCCTTCGCCTCCGGCTCGTCGAACGGCTCGGGGACGGCGACGACCGCGTCCTTCGCCGCCTTCGGGCTCGGCGAAGAAACCTGGTCATCCGGCCGCGCGCCCGCCTCCAACAACGCGCTGGTCGCCTACACGCCGTCGCGCGGCGTGATCTCGGTACGCGGCAACTGGCCGCTGGTGCCGACCATGGATGTGGTGGTGCCGCATACGCGGAGCGTGCCGGACATGCTGGAGCTGCTCGATGTCATCGTCGCCGACGATCATGACACGCGCGGCGATTTCTGGCGTGTGCAGCCCTGGGTTTCGATCCCGAAGGCATCAGCGCTGAGGCCGACGAGCTATACCGGACTTCCCCTGCAAGGCGCGCTTGAGGGCAAGCGGCTCGGCGTGCCGAAAATGTATATCGGCAAGGATCTCGGCGCCGGCCGGCCGATCGAGACGCGCGCCTCGGTGCTGGAGCTCTGGCGGCAGGCCGCGCATGACCTGCAGGCACTCGGGGCCGAGGTGGTCGAGGTCGATTTCCCCGTCGTATCGAACTATGAGCGCGACCGTCCGGGCGCGCGCTCCATGGTTGATCGCGGCCTGGTGCCGGAGGAATTTGCAAACCGCGAGATCTGGGACCTGTCAATCTGGTCGTGGGACGATTTCCTGCGCGCCAATGCTGATCCCGCGATTCCCGATCTCGCCTC
This sequence comes from Mesorhizobium sp. M1A.T.Ca.IN.004.03.1.1, assembly GCF_003997555.1. Taxonomy (NCBI): domain Bacteria; kingdom Pseudomonadati; phylum Pseudomonadota; class Alphaproteobacteria; order Hyphomicrobiales; family Phyllobacteriaceae; genus Mesorhizobium; species Mesorhizobium sp. M1A.T.Ca.IN.004.03.1.1. The sequence continues at coordinate 276,421 of NZ_RZTV01000003.1, forward strand.
GGTTGATGGCCCGAAAATCTTTCCACAGCCGCCGGGCACGCTGCCCGACCGCTATGGCGACGACGGCTTCGACCTGGCGGACTATGTCGAGCGGGCGAAGGACGGGGTGAGCCCGCTCGAGGCCATTCCCACCATGGAGGACGGGCTGAAGGGGCTGGAAGAGACGCGCCGCATCGACTTCGAGAACTGGCTCGACGCCAACCGCCTCGACGCCGTGGTGCTGCCGGCCGTCGCCGATGTCGGCCCGGCCGATGCGGATGTCAACGAGGCCTCCGCCGATCTTGCCTGGCGCAACGGCACCTGGGTCGCCAACGGCAATCTGGTCTGGCGCCATCTCGGCATCCCGACGGTGACGGTGCCAATGGGCACCATGGCCGACATCGGCATGCCGGTGGGCTTGACCTTCGCCGGCAAGGCCTATGACGACGTGGCGCTGCTGACGATGGCCGGCGGCTACGAGCGCGCCACCCAGCGCCGCACCGTCCCGCCACGCACGCCGCCGCTGGCCGATGATGTGTTTGAACGGAGCGAGGGCACATTGGGTCGCCCCAGCGAAGCGCTGCTTATGCTGGCCCTCACCGCCGAGACAATCCATGCCGGCGACACGGACGAGATCGCGATCGCGCTGGAGATCGACGCGGGCGAGGCCGGGCCGGATGCAGCCGTGAAAGTCCACGTCAACGGCGAACCGGTCGCCATGCAGGGAAGCGGCAACCGCCACACCGGCCGGGCCGTCGTGCCGGCTGCGACGCATCAGGGCTTCCACAGCGTCTGGCGCCGCGCTTACGGCTCGGTCGTCACGGCGATCGTGAGGCTGCCGGATCGGCGAGTTGGCGGGGCTTATGTTGTGACCGGCGGGATTGGGTAGGGCGCTTATCTTCTCCCCTTGTGGGAGAAAGAGGATCGGCGGGTAGCGCCGAGACGGATGAGGGTGCTGGAAGAAGATTGAGCGCTCCGGCAGCGGTGCCGTGCCTGTAGGAGGCGGGCGTCCTTAATCTCAAACTAACCAGCGGAACAATAGAATACATCCATGAATTGGTGGATCGGACTTTGCTGGTCGGCTGGGACCCTTTGCTTTGCGGCGCTCGACTATCGGGCCCGGAAATCGGCCGGCAGGCGACATTCAGACTGGCTCTGGCGCCTGGCCATGTACTTTGCGGTGGGCGGCGGCCTTTTCGCGGCCATGGGATAAGCGCCCATCGCCCTTTACCGCTTGGGTGAGTCCATCGTCGGTTTATACAATCATCCACCTGCACCGAAGATGCTGCTGGCTTTCGCAACTACTGCGGTCTGCGTAGTTCTCGCCCTGGAAATTCTTAAGGTAGCCGTTGGAACACTGCGCGAAGCCGGCAGTTCGCTGCCGGGTCGCCGCTCATTGGATGTTGCCTGGCGGATCGCTATTGCTCTCGTGTTGTTCGCCATAGCGGTGGGCCTCCTTGCTGGCAGCGTCTATGTTCTGAGGAACCGCTAGCAGAATGCTCTAGCTCGTACCCTGAATCCAAGCTGTGGCGAGCGGCGCCGAACTGTCGATCTGCCACAAGGGCGGGATCACGCTCCGCGTCCTTGACCCACCCCCCACCTCCGCTATCTTCGCGCCCATGCCAGACACCGCTCCCTCGGCCGCCGCTCCGCTGATCGTCATCGACCTCCAGACCGGCATGTTCGACGGCCGTTTCGATCCGCCGATCCATGATGCCGACGTCATTGCCGAGCGCGCGCGAAAACTGATCGATTGGGCGCGGAAAACGGGCCGTAAGGTGGCCTTCGTGCGCCATGACGGGCCGGCGGGCGATCCGCTGGCACCGGGCGCTTCCGGCTGGCCGGTATGGCCGCAGCTCGGCCAGGCGGCCGGCGAACCGACCTTCGGCAAGAGCGTCGGCAATGCCTTCTCCAACGCCGATCTCGGGCAGTGGGTCGCGGGGCAGGGCGTTCGCGACGTGGTGCTCATCGGCGCCCAGAGCGATTTCTGCGTTGCCGCCACGGTGAAAGGCGCTCTTGCCCAGGGCCTCGGCGTCACCGTCGTTTCGGATGCGCATTCGACGCTCGATTCCGAGGAGGAGAAAGCGCCCGACATCATCGTCCGGCACAACAAAGCCTTCGCCGAGCAGGGCGCGCGGCTGACGACGACCGCGGCGCTGATTGGGGGCTGAGGGCTTGGCTCCTCCTTCTTCCTTGTGAGAAGAACGTGTTGCCGAAGGCGACGGATGAGAAGGGAAAACCAACCCAAGGAGCGCTCATGCCAATCCCCTCCCTGCCTGCCGAAGGTGGCTGCCGCTGCGGCCGCGTGCACCTCAGGATCTCCGCCAAGCCGCTGCTCACCATGGCCTGCCATTGCACCGGCTGCCAGAAGATGTCGTCGAGCGCTTATTCGCTGAGCGCCGCCATTCCCGCGGATGGCTTCGAAATCACCAAGGGCGAGCCGGTGATCGGCGGCCTGCGCGGCGCTTCGAAGCACTATTTCTGCGGCTACTGCATGAGCTGGATGTTCACCCGGCCGGAGGGGCTCGACTGGTTCGTCAACCTGCGCCCGACAATGCTGGACGACCCCGCCTGGTTCACGCCTTTCGTCGAGACCTGGACCAGCGAGAAGCTGCCCTGGGCCGAGACGCCCGCCCTGCACAGCTACGCGGCCTTGCCGGCCTTCGAGGAATATGACGGGCTGGTCGCGGAATACGCCAAGTCCCTGGCCTGATGGCCAAAAACAAAACGGCGACCCGGGTCAGATCGCCGTTCAGTACAAGGTCGACGCGGCCGTTGGGGGCGACATTGTTGGGGATGTGCTTGGGCGTCCGCGTCGACCAAGGCGGCCTCGTACCGCAGCCTGGACTATGGCATGTTTTTCTCGTGCCGAAACTTCCGCGATAGCGGAATAGGCAGGCTACAGGGACTTCCCCACCGCCGCTTGGAATTAAGGTTAACGGCGGCGCAGCCGATTGGGCGCGCGATCTGCCAATCGCGGGTGACAGAGAACTTCCGCGAAACACTTTCTATCCCGATCCGCATTGACCTCTGGCGGCCGAGGGACGACGACTGATGCATCATTGCTGATGGATTGCATCTTGCCCCGCTTTCTCAACGCAAAACTCGCCGACGGCTCCCTGGCCGACCTCACCGTCGCCGGCGGCCGCTTCAGCGCCATCACGCCCGCCGCCAATGCCGCCGGCGCGCCGCCAGGCGCCGTCGACCTCGCCGGCCAGCTCGTGCTGCCGGCCTTCATCGAGGGCCACATCCATCTCGACACCTCCTTCTATGGCGATGTCTGGCGCCCGCACATTCCCTGCACCAACGGCTTCGACGTGCGCGAGCGGGTCGCCTTCCAGATGCGGAACCTCGAGCAGGCCGCGCCGATGGACGAGCGCGCGAAAAACCAGCTCGAGCTTTGCGTTGGCAATGGCAGCCTTGCGATGCGCAGCCATGTCATGGTCGACGCCGCGGTCGGGCTGAAACATGTCGAGACGATCCTTGCCGTGCGCGAAAAATATCGCGAGCTGATCGACATCCAGCTCGTCGCCTTCCCGCAAAGCGGCATCCAGTCGTCGCCCGGCACCGCCGAGCTTCTGGACGAGGCTTTGAAGCTCGGCTGCGATCTGATCGGCGGGCTGGACCCGGCAAGCTTCGACCGCGATGTGAAGAGCCATCTCGACGTCGTCTTCGGCCTTGCCGAAAAACACGGCGCCGGAATCGATATCCACCTGCATGACGGCGGCACCCTCGGCCTGTTCGAGATCGAGGACATCGCCGCGCGGAGCACGGCACTGGGCATGCAAGGCAAAGTCGCTGTCAGCCACGCCTATGCGCTGGGCGACATTTCCGCCGACGCGCTGGCCAAAGCCGGCGAGCTGCTCGCCGCCTCCGGCGTCGCCATCATGACCAACGCGCCCGGCAACCATCCTTTCCCGCCGGTGGCGGCATTGCGCAAGGCGGGCGTCACGGTCTTTGCCGGCTCCGACAACATCCGCGATTCCTGGTGGCCCTACGGCGATGGCGACATGCTGAACCGCGCCAACATGATCGGCTACCGCTCCGGCTTCTACGAGGATTGCGAGTTGGAAGCCGCCTACGACGTGGTGAGCCATGCCGGCGCCAGGGCGCTAGGGCTCGAAGGCTATGGCATCGCCGTCGGCGCCAAGGCCGATTTCGTCGCGCTCAGGGCCGAGCATGTGCCGGAAGCGGTCGTGGCGGTGCCGAAGGAGCGGACCGTGTATCGCGCGGGCAGGGAAGTGGTCAGGGACGGGAAGGTGGTCGATCGGGCCGGCCTCACCGGGCTGCGATCCACCGGCCTGCGATCTGCTTGACAGTCCGATAGCCGTACCGCATTTTTCCGGCGAGGCAGGGGAGATTTCGCCATGAAGAAAGAATATTCGAAGCCGACGTTCGTCCGCAGAGGCCGGCTCTCGGCGCAGACCGCGCAGCAATTTCCTTCCGGCGCTACGGACTAACACCTGACGCCTATCTTGACGGACAAGGCAATCAGTAATTGTGCGCCCGTTATTGCCGGCAGCGCCGCCTGTTGGCGCTCGCCTCTAGTGCCGCGACGTCGAAACCCAATTTAATTCGCACACAAATGTTTCAGGCCGCTTCGGCTTCGTGAAGCATTTCACCGTCTGCGCGCAATCGCCTGGTTACAGACGCACCTCAAAAGCGGCGCCCGGAGGGCGGCCGCCAACTCTGCCGCTGCTTTGTGGAGGTTGCGATGTTTAAGAGCCTTAACCGAATCCGCGCCGCGTTCGCGCAGGCGAGCAGGCGCCGCAGGACGACGCGCGAGCTGAACGAACTGCCGCCGGAGATCCGTAAGGACATCGGATGGCCCGATTCCGCCCGGGACGACGAGATTCGATTGCCTTTCTAGAGCAATTTCAGGAAAAGTGTGAAGCGGTTTTCCGTCCAAAATTGCGTCAAAACAAAGAGATAGGACATTTCGCCGTTTCCGTGAAACGGTGAAACGTCCTAATGCCTGTCGCCCAAGAGTGCGGAGCGGTTTTTTGGGATAAGGGCATGCGTCGAAGCAAAGCCTCGGCCTGCGGTGACGTGATGCTGGCAGCACGGGACGACGAACGCGCCGTCCGTGCTGCCTGGCCGGACGGTCAGCCGGCGGGCTTGTAGGCGCCGGCAGCCTTGTTGGCGACCGCGAGCACCGCTTTCATGTCGAGTTCTTCGAGGACGACCAGCTCGCTCAACGAGCCGCTCGCGCGCACGGCAAGGGCCATGCCCATCCCGGCGACCTGATCCGGCACCTCGCCATTGACGACGACGTCGTAAATGCCGCGCGTGAACATAAGGCTGCTCATCCTGCCACCGACGCTTTCAAAGACCGCCTGGACTGCAGCTTCGCGGTTCGATCCCTGCATCAGCCCTTTGGCCGCATGGGGTTCGTACTTTGCCAGTATGGTGACCTTCATTGCTATCTCCTCCAAATATCATTGCCTCAGGCTGCTCATTGGGTTGAGCAGCCGAGGTTTGTTTCACTGACATTTGACCTGGTCACGGACCGCCTGGGCATGTTGGCCAACAAGCGGTTCAGCCGGAGCACGGCTTCGGCTTGCGACAATATGCGCCCATTCTAATATTGCGACAATCCCGCGATGAGCGGACCGCCGTCGTGCCTGATATCTCCATCAGGATATGTGGGCCAAATGTCGTCAGAGCGATGCGCCATGGCCGTTTTGTGTATTCACGCGACGGACGTGGCCTGATAATAGGTCAACCAACCTGACCTAAATTACTGAAATGAAGCACTGCGGGAGGTGCGCTTTGACCCTGTTGAATCTTCTGGCCTCGCGCTCCTCGCGCATGAAGGCCTCGGAAATCCGCGAGCTCCTGAAGCTGCTCGATCAGCCCGACATCATCTCGTTCGCCGGCGGTATTCCCGATGCCTCGCTGTTTCCGGCCGAGGCCATCGGCGACGCCTATCAGGCCGTGCTCGGCGGCGCGGAAGCGGGGGCCGCGCTGCAATACCAGGTCAGCGAAGGTTTCCTGCCGCTGCGCAAATGGCTGGCCGGCTATATGGGCGGACTCGGCATCCGATGCGACGAGGGCAACATCTTCATCACCTCCGGCTCGCAGCAGGCGCTCGATTATCTCGGCAAGCTGTTTCTGTCGCCCGGCGACACCGCGCTGGTCACCTGGCCGACCTATCTCGGCGCGCTGCAAGCCTTCAACGCCTACGAGCCGCGTTACGACCGGCTGAACACCGCCGGCGGCAACATGACGCCGGAGGCCTATCGCGCGGCAGCCGCGGGCAACGGCGGCAAGGTGAAATTCGCCTATCTGGTGCCGGATTTCGCCAACCCGACCGGCAACACGCTGGATAGCAAGCAGCGCGAGGCGGTGCTCGACCTCGCCGGCGAGCTCGACATCGCCGTCATCGAGGACGCCGCCTACCGGGCGCTGCGGTATGACGGCGCGGCGGTGCCGCCGATTCTGGCGCTGGATTGCGCCCGCTCGGGCGGCATCGATAATGCCCGCACGCTCTTTTGCGGCTCCTTCTCCAAGATCCTGTCCCCAGGCATGCGCGTCGGCTGGGTCTGCGCGCCGCGCCATGTGGTGGAAAAGCTGGTGCTGATGAAACAGGCCTCCGATCTGCACAGCCCGTCGATCAACCAGATGGTCATGCATCGCGTTGCCGAGACCATCTTCGACGCCCAGGTGGAGAAGCTGATCGGTGCCTATCGCCGTCGCCGCGACGCGCTGCTCGGCGCGCTCGAGGAAAACATGCCGGACGGCATTTCCTGGAGTCGGCCGGAAGGCGGCATGTTCGTCTGGCTGACGCTGCCCGAAGGCACTGACGCCACCGCGTTGCTGGCGCGTTCGGTAAAAGAGGCGCGCGTCGCCTTCGTGCCGGGCAACGCCTTTTACGCCGACGGCACTGGCCGCAACACGCTGCGCATGTCCTTCACGCTGGCCGACGACCGCGCGGTGGGCGAGGGCGTGCCGCGATTGGCGAAGCTGCTGAGGTAGCCAATTCCCTCAAAGAGAGATCGACAGCCGGCTATCACCTCCTTCTCGCGCAGGCGTGATTGGTAGTGCGCAGCCGTGATTATAGCCCCGCCGATTCTTCGGCTAGGGTCGCGGCCGATCCAACACCCCCTGGATCGGCAGGCAGCGAAGTCCCACCTTCAAGGCCTCAACGAAAGGGCCCCGACGGCTTCCACCGGCGGGGCTTTTTTGTGTCGGCGATCCGGCGCGAATCGAAACCGCCCTACTTGTTGCAGTTCTGCATGTTCGAGGTCGTATTGCCGCTGGCCGTGTTGTTGTCGGTATCGTTGGCGCCCGTATCCTTGCAGCGATCCTGCATGCCGGCCGGCTGGTTCGTCGAATTCGTGGAATTCATGGAATTCGTGGAATTCGTGGTGGTCGTATCCGTGCCAGGGGTTGTCGGCGTGGTGACCGTGGCACCGCCCGTCGCACTGCCCGAGGCGCCGCCAGTCGTGCCCGAGACGCCGCCCGAAACGCTGCCGCTGGCGTCGCCGCTCGCGCCGGCTGTCTGAGCCATGGCGCCCGAGGTCGCGAGCGCCAGGGTAAGAACGGAAGCTGCGAGAATCTTCTTCATCATCAGGAAATCTCCATTGGTTTGCATCGTTGACTAAGTTTCCAACGGAGCTTTCCAGGGGATGTTCCGGCTGAAAAAATTCGTGAAGAACCGCATAGCTCTGTTTTTCTGAGCCAACAGCCAGATCGCGTGGCGGCACTTTCAGGAAGGGCCGGCAAGGACAAATCGTGTCGCCCGGGTTGGCGAGAGGGGGGATAGTATACACGCATCGCCGCGCGTGACACTGGTCATCCGCAGTGCTCCGGATCCTCTCCTTGTAAGGGAGATCGGCAGCTCCGGCGCCTGCCGACCCGTCACGCAAAGTTGCTCGGCTCCGGCGCGCCTTTCGGATAGACTTTGGGCAATCCAAGTAGAAGGAGTGAAGCCATGACTTCGCGCCTCAGCCTGATTGGACTTGCCTTCGCTGCCTTCGCCACTCAGGCATCCGCCTTCGAGATCTCCAGCCCGTCGGTTTCCAACGACAAGTGGGACGCAAAATATCTCGGCGACAAGCCGGATGCGGCGGCAAGAGCGTCTCGATCGCGCTTGCCTGGAAGGACCCGCCGGCGGGCACCAGGAGCTACGCGCTCACCATGTTCGATCCCGACGCCAACGACGGCAAGGGGTTCTGGCATTGGCTTGCCTGGAACATCCCGGCAAGCGCCAAGGGCCTCGCCGAAGGCGCCAGCTCCAAAGGCGGCAAGCGCCTGCCGAAGGGCACGGTGTCCGGCATGGGCGGCGTCGGTCGCACCGGCTATTTCGGCCCATGTCCGCCGCCCGGCAGCGGCACGCACCACTATGTCTTCACGCTCTATGCGCTGAGTGAGGCGAAGCTGCGCACGCCGGAAAATCCGTCGCCCGAAATGGTGTCGGTCGCGGCGAAGAGCCAGGCGCTGGCGGAGGCCAGTGTGACGTATACCTACGGGAGGTAGCTGATCTCCCCCTTTAAGGGCCCTCGAGGGGGAGATGTCGCCGAAGGCGACAGAGGGGGTCGGCGCGCACGATGCGCCAACTTGCCCTCTTGTTGTTCGTCGGGCGTCGGCGCTCCACGCGCAGCGAACCGCTTGGGCCTGCCGGCCATCTCCCACGCAAGGCGGGGAGATCAGCAGCTCACTCCGCCGCTTGCAACCTGTCCTGCGTCTTCGTCTCGAAATCGCTGGCGTCGTGGCGCTCGTGCAACTGATAGGCCGGATCGCCGGAGATGCGGTTGACCATGCGGCCGCGCCTTACCGCCGGCCTGGCGTCGATCGCGTCGGCCCAGCGCTGCACGTGCTTGTATTCATGCACGGCGAGGAACTGCGCGGCATCGTTGTAGCTGCGGCCTTTGGCGAGCCCGCCATACCAGGGCCAGACCGCCATGTCGGCGATGGTGTAATCCGGCCCGGCGAGATACTCGCTTTCCGCCAGCCGCCGATCCAGCACGTCCATCTGCCGCTTGGTTTCCATGGCGAAGCGGTCGATGGCGTATTCGATCTTTTCCGGCGCATAGGCGTAGAAATGCCCGAAGCCGCCGCCGAGATAGGGCGCCGAGCCCATCTGCCAGAACAGCCACGAGAAGGTTTCGGCCCGCGCTGCACGCTCCGTCGGCAGAAACTCGCCGAATTTTTCCGCCAGATAGGTGAGGATCGAGCCCGACTCGAACACGCGCACCGGCTTCGGCTCGCTGCGGTCCATCAGCGCCGGGATCTTGGAGTTCGGATTGACCTCGACGAAGCCCGAGCCGAACTGGTCGCCGTCATTGATGCGAATCAGCCAGGCGTCGTATTCGGCGCCCTTGTGGCCGCGCGCCAGCAACTCCTCCAGCATGATCGTCACCTTCTGGCCGTTGGGCGTGGCCAGCGAATAGAGCTGAAGCGGATGCTTGCCGACAGGCAATTCCTTCTCGTGCGTCGGCCCGGCGACTGGCCGGTTGATGGAGGCGAAGGTGCCGCCATTCGGCTTGTTCCAGGTCCAGACTTTCGGCGGGTTGTACTGGTTCATCTCGGGAGGCCTTGTTGCTGTGAGCGGGATGCGGGGTTCGTTGGCGCAAGATTTAGGTGCGGTTGCGCGGGCGTCAAAGAAAAAAGTTCAAATTTCGTTGAACTAACGCTTGGGCCAGCAGCGCCCCGCCTTCTCCGTCAGGGACAGATGCCCTTGCACCGCGTCCCTTTGGCCATACTTATAGAAAAAGACCCGTAATTCAGGATCGACGATGACCATCGAAAAAATCTCGCGCTCCGTCGTGGCCGTGCGCGCCACGGTTCCGGACGACGCCTTCACCGCCAATGCGCTGGGCACGCGCCGCGAGGGCAGCGGCGTGGTGATCCGCGACAGCGGGCTGGTTCTCACCATCGGCTATCTCATCACCGAGGCCGAGGAGGTCTGGCTGACCGACCAGGACGGCCGCGTGGTTGCGGCGCATGCGCTGGCCTATGACCAGGAGACCGGCTTCGGCCTGGTGCAGGCGCTGGCGCCGCTCGGGCTGCCGGCAGTCAAGTTCGGCAATGCCAGGAAGGCCAATATCGGCGACGCCGTGACGCTTGCCGACGGCATCGGCCAGCAGGTCGACGCCCACATCGTCACCAAGCAGGAATTCGCCGGCTATTGGGAATATCTCATCGACGAGGCGATCTTCACCGCGCCGGCGCATCCCTCGTGGGGTGGTGCTGCGCTGTTCGACCGTGACGGCAAGCTGCTCGGCGTCGGCTCGCTGCGCCTGCAGATGAGCCGCGCCGGCGAGGTCGCCGACATCAACATGATCGTGCCGATCGACCTTCTGACGCCTATCCTCGACGATCTGGTCAAGCGCGGCCAGGTCGGCAAGCCGCCGCGCCCGTGGCTCGGCGCCTTCTCGGCGGAGTCGAACGGCATGGTGGTGGTGATGAGCGTCGCCGAAGGTGGTCCCGCGGCAAAGGCTGGCCTTCGCCAAGGCGACATCATCTCCGACGTGCGCGACGGCGAGGTTGACGGTCTCGCCGACTTCTATCGAAAACTCTGGCAGAACCCGGCCGGCGCGGAAATTCCGTTGCGCGTCGTGCGCGACGGCCGTGAGACCTGGCTTCGCGTAAAATCGGCCGACCGCAACTCCTTCCTCAAGAAGCCGCAGCTGCAGTAACGTGCATCCAAGGCTGCTGAAGACCTTTCTCGCGGTCGCGCACACGCAACGTCACGCGCGCGGCGGGCGAGCTCAATCTCGCGCAGTCGAGCGTCAGCGACCAGATCCAGTCGCTCGAGGCCGAGCTGGGCGCGACGCTGTTCACACGGTCGCGGCAAGGGCTGGACCTGACCCCGGCCGGCGAGGCGCTGCAAGCTTACGCCGAGGAATTGCTGGCGCTCGCCGACGACGCCCGGGCCGCCATCGATGCCACCAAGGCCGAGACGGCCGGCAGCCTGTCGATCGGCGCGCTCGAGACGATCGATTCGGCAAAACTTCCCGGCTGGCTCGCCGATTTCCAGGCCGTTCATCCCGACATCGACATCAGGCTGAAAATCGCAGGCAGCGGCGAGTTGAGCCGCAGGCTGGGAGAGGGCGAGATCGACGTCGCCTTCTGCTTCGACAGACCGGGCGCCAGCGAGCCCGACGAGCGCTTCGCCAGGCGCCCCGTCGCGGCCGAGCCACTGGTGCTGATCGCGCCGCCGGGCGAGAACCGGGCGGATGTCGATCTGGGGGAGCTTGCCGAAAAGCGCTTCGTCGCCACCGAAACCGGATGCGTCTACCGCGCCATGGTCGACACGGCCTTCACCGAGGCGGGCCTCGGCGGACCGAAGCTCGCGGCCGAGGCTGGCAGCATTGACGCCATCGCCGGCTTGGTGGCGGCCGGCGCCGGCTTCGGCCTTGTGCCGCGGCTGGCGGTCGCCGCGGCGCTCGATCGCGGCGAGGTGGCCGAGATCGCATGGCCGGGCCCGATCCGCTCGGCGGAGCTGGTCATGATCTGGCGGCGCCGGCGCGTCCAGCCGCCGGCGCTGAAGCTCTTGCTCGCGGCGATGGGCGAAAACTTCGCGCTCGTCAGACCAGCCGCTGCCCGCCCTCGACATGCAGCGTCGTTCCCGTCGTAAAGCCGTTGCCCATCAGGAAGCGGATCGCGTCCGCAATGTCTTCCGGCCGTCCGACCCGTCCCGCCGGCAGGCGCTTCGCCATCGCGGCAAGCGTCTCGTCCTTCGCATCGCCGGCAACGAATTGCCAGATCGGCGTGTCGACCCAGCCGGGCGAGACGGCATTGACGCGGATCGGCGCCAGCTCGATGGCCAAGGCCCGCACCAGCCCTTCGAGCCCGGCGTTGACGGCCGCGACCACCGAGCCGCGCGCGGCCGGGCGGTAGGCGGCAATGCCGGAGACGAAGGTGAGCGAACCATTGGCCGAAAGTTTCGGCGCGCCATGCTTGGCCAACAGCAGCGGCCCGTAGAACTTGCTGTCGACAACCTTTTGCGCCGCCGAAAGCTCGATGTCGGGCAAAAGCCGGTAGGCGCCTTCGATATCGGCCGCCGTGCTGACGATATGCTCGAGCCGGCCGATGCGCGCGAACAGCGCCGCGACCTCGGCCTCGCGGCTGATGTCTGCCACCGCCGTTGCCAGCGCGGCCGGGCGATCGAGCTCATCGCGCGCGGCGTTCAGCCTCGCTGCATTGCGCCCGGCGATGATGACGCCGGAGCCTTCGGCGAGGCAGCGCCTGGCAAGCGCCAGCCCCATGCCCGAACTGCCGCCGACGATCAGGATTTTTGTCTCGTCCATGTCCATGCCTTTCCTTTGCATGGACGGTGATGTGGCAGGCCGGCCGGCGGAGCGGAAACGGAAGAAACCGATAGTGTTATCGGAGAGTCCGATGGTTGGCTGGCGCGGCTTTGATAATTCAACCAGGCAGGGCAGGGGGGCGCCAAGAAACGCGGCCTTAAATTCCCACGACTATAAGCTAAGGCGGCGGCGTCTCGACAGGGCTGGCGGGACAGCGCGCCCTCTGGTCTGCCGGCCGTCTCCCCAACAAAGGGGAAGATCGGAGCCTCGGCTCAGGCAAGAAGGAACACCGATGGCCCCCATCAAGGTCGACCCGAGCAAGGTCCACGAGTTCTCGGACGCTGAAAGCTTCTACGCCTGGCTCAGCCAAAACCACGCCGGCGAAAGCGAGGTCTGGATCAAGATCCACAAGGTTGGCTCTGGCCTTCCTTCGATCACGCCGAAGGAAGCGATCGACGTCGTGCTCTGCTTCGGCTGGATCGATGCGGTGCGCAAGTCTCTCGACGAGAAGAGCTTTCTGCAGCGCTACACGCCGCGCGGCAGGAAGAGCATCTGGAGCAGGATCAACGTCGACAACGTCGCGCGCTTGATCGAAGAGGGCCGCATGACGGAGCATGGCCTGCGCGAAGTCGAGGCGGCCAAAGCCGATGGCCGCTGGGACCGCGCCTATGGCGGCTCGAAAGAGATGACAATTCCGCCCGACCTGCAGGCCGCGATCGATGCCGAACCGAAGGCCAAAGCGATGCTGGCAAAGCTTTCGGCGCAGAACCGTTTCGCGCTCGCCTTCCGCGTCCACAACATGAAGACCGAGGCGGGGCGCAAGAAGAAGATCGAGACGTTCGTCGAAATGCTGAAGCGCGGCGAGACGATCTATCCGCAGAAGAAGTAGGGCACGATCCGGACCGGACGACCGCGCCAGCGACCCGGTAAGCAAAAACGCCGCCTTTGAGGGACGGCGTTTCCGGGAAGCGATGATCCCGAACCCTGTTGAAGCGGTCCGGGATCATTCGGTCATGAAGTCTTTGGCCAATTGCTGAAAAGCCAAAAGCCGGCGACGCGCCTTATGCGGCGAGCTTCTTGCCGTGCTTCTTGTGGGTACGCTTCTTGGTGTGGTGCTTCACATGATGCTTCTTGGCGTGATGCTTCGAGTGCTTCTTCACGTGATGCTTGCGGGCGTGACGGCGATGATGCTTGACGTGCTTCTTGTGCGGGCCGTTGGCGTCCGGCTTGGCCGTCTCGGTGGCCGCAGCCGGAGCCGCGGTGGTCGTCGTGGTCGCAGCCGTCGTGGTCGCGGCAGCGTTGGCTTCGGTAGTGCCGAGCGCCGGCACCGCGAAAGCAAGCGCGACCGCCAGGCCGAGAACGGAGAGAAGGGTCTTTTTCATAAGTCGGCATTCCTTTTTCGAAGATCGATATCAGGTTGTCGCTGGCCGTAGTTCGGCTGCTCCGGTGCCGCTTATGACAGCCGGTCTTTTCGCGAGTTTTTCCGGGCTGTTGAATCTTGTTTCCGGATTGTGTCTGGCGGGGAGGGGGCGCTTGCTGGTCAATTCGACCTGCCCCGGCTGGGTCGCGACATGGGCGGTGCCGGCGGCCGCCCCGTCGCGCAAGGCGCAGCCGGCATCGTCTGCGCCGCAACCTTGCCCGACGGTCCGACCGGCGGCTTTTTAGCGATGGCAAGCGGCTGCCCTGGTGAAGGGACACCATGCTGCCCCCAACCCATCCGCATGCTACGAAAATAGCATTCCCGGCCAGCGAAATGTGATGCTAGGCTCGCGCCCGTGCACCCAAGGCGCGCGGCGGCCCAGCCGCAAACGAGCAGGCCCGCAAGAATAGGAGTGGCAGGCGGGATCGAGGCCTCAATCCACAATCCGACGGAACTGTTGAACCATTGCGAGGTCCGCCGCGTTTCCCGTGGTTGACCACAAGGGAGGAACTACCAGTGAAAGCATCCTATCTCGTCTCCGCCGCGCTCATTGCGGCATCCGCAATGCCGGCGGCGGCTGGCGAAATCTCGGACGGCAAGGTCAAGATCGGCATCTTGAACGACCAGTCCGGCGTCTATGCCGATTTCGGCGGCAAATGGTCGGTAGAGGCCGCCAAGATGGCGGTCGAGGATTTCGGCGGCAAGGTGCAGGGCGCGCCGATCGAGATCGTCAGCGCCGACCACCAGAACAAGCCGGACATCGCCTCCAACATCGCGCGCCAGTGGTACGACACCGAGCAGGTCGACGCGATCATGGAGCTCACCACGTCTTCCGTCGCGCTCGCCGTCCAGGGGCTTTCCAAGGAAAAGAAGAAGATCGACATCGTCACCGGCGCCGCCTCCACCGACCTCACCGGCAAGCAGTGCTCGCCCTATGGTTTCCACTGGGCCTACGACACCCACTCCCAAGCGGTCGGCACCGGCGGCGCGCTGGTGCAGCAGGGCGGCGACAGCTGGTATTTCATCACCGTCGACTATGCATTCGGCTATTCGCTGAAGGACCAGACCGCCAAGCTCGTGGAATCCAGTGGCGGCAAGGTGCTGGGCGAGGTGCGCTATCCGCTTGGCTCCACCGACTATTCCTCCTTCCTGCTGCAGGCGCAGTCCTCCGGCGCCAAGATCATCGGCCTAGCCAATGCCGGCCTCGACACCTCGAACTCGATCAAGCAGGCGGCCGAGTTCGGCATCGTCGCCGGCGGCCAGCGGTTGGCGGCGCTGCTCTTCACGCTGGCCGAGGTGCATGGCCTTGGCCTGCAGGCGGCGCAGGGCGTGGTGCTGACGGAAGGCTATTACTGGGACCGCGACGATGTGAGCCGCGATTTCGCGCAACGCTTCTTCAAGCGCACCAACCGCATGCCAAACATGGTCCAGGCCGGCACCTATTCGGCGGTGACACAGTATCTGAAGGCCATCGACAAGGCCGGCACCGACGAGACTGAAGCGGTGGCCAAGCAATTGCATGAGATGCCGGTCAACGACGTGTTCACGGTGAACGGCAAGGTGCAGGCCGACGGCTCGATGGTGCACGACATGTATCTCTACCAGGTCAAGAAGCCGGAGGAGAGCAAGAAGGACTGGGACTACTACACCTACCTGGCGACCATTCCCGGCGACAAGGCCTTCATGAAAGCCGAGGACAGCGGCTGCCCGCTCGTCAGCAAGTGACGCTCGACACCGCCACCGCCGTCCGCCGGGACGGCATCGACCAGACGCCGCGGGTGGTGCTTTCCGCCCGCGGCCTGCGGCGCGACTTCGCCGGATTCGTCGCCGTGAAGGATGTCGACCTCGACGTCCACCACGGCAGGATCCATGCCTTGATCGGCCCGAACGGCGCCGGCAAGACCACCATCTTCAACCTGTTGACCAAATTCCTGCAGCCGACCAGCGGCACCATCCAGCTGCTCGGCACCGACATTACCCGCACGCCGCCGGCCAGGGTGGCGCGCATGGGGCTTGTACGCTCTTTCCAAATATCGGCGATCTTTCCGCATCTCAGCGTGCTCGACAATGTGCGCGTCGCGCTGCAGCGTCCGGGCGGGCTGGGCTATCAGTTCTGGCGCTCGGCCTCGGCGCTGGACCAGCTGACGCCCCGGGCGCGCGAGCTGCTCGCCATCGTCGGGCTCGACGACGCCGCGCATCGGCTGGCGGGCGATCTCTCCTATGGCAGGAAGCGTGTGCTGGAAATCGCCACCACGCTGGCGCTCGATCCAAAAGTTCTGCTGCTCGACGAGCCGATGGCCGGCATGGGGCATGAGGATGTCGGCACGATCTCAGGCATCATCCGCTCGCTGGCGAAAGACCGCGCCGTGCTGATGGTCGAGCACAACCTCACCGTCGTTGCCGATCTCTGCGACTGGATCACCGTCATGCAGCGCGGCCAGGTGCTTGCCGCCGGCGACTACGCGACGGTGAGCCAGGACGAGCGCGTGCGCGTCGCCTATATGGGGACCGAGCATGAGTGAGCCGCTGCTTGCCGTGCGCGACCTTCATGCCTGGTACGGCGAGGGCCATGCGCTGCACGGTGTCAACCTCGAAGTCCTGCGCGGCGAGACGGTTACGCTGCTTGGCCGCAACGGCGTCGGCAAGACGACGACGCTGCGCGCCATCATGGGCCTGATCCGCAAGCGGACAGGCTCCGTCACTTTCAATGGCAAGGACCTGATCCGCCTGCCGTTGCACCGCGTCGCCCATCAGGGCATCGGCTTCGTGCCGGAGGAGCGCGGCATCTTCGCCACGCTCACCGTCGACGAAAATCTGATCCTGCCGCCGGTGGTGGCCAAGGGCGGCATGAGCGTGGAGGAGATCTTCGACCTCTTCCCCAACCTCAAGGAACGTCGCAACAGCCAGGGCACGAAGCTTTCCGGCGGCGAGCAGCAGATGCTGGCGATCGCCCGCATCCTGAGGACCGGCGTCGAAATGCTTTTGCTCGACGAGCCGACCGAGGGCCTGGCGCCGGTAATCGTCCAGCGCATCGGCGAATTGCTGGCGACGCTGAAGAAGCGTGGCATGACCATCCTTTTGGTCGAGCAGAATTTCCGCTTCGCCGCCCGCATCGCCGATCGCTTCTACCTGATGGATCACGGCAAGGTGGTGGAAGGTTTCCCGGTCGGCCAGCTTTCCGCGCACACCGACAAACTGCACGAGGTGCTGGGGGTATGATGGCCAAATGACCATGATCTTCGGCATCCCCGTCCAGGCCTTGCTCGGGCAGCTTCTTGTCGGCCTGATCAACGGCTCTTTTTACGCCATGCTCAGCCTCGGGCTGGCCGTCATCTTCGGGCTCTTGCGCATCATCAACTTCGCCCATGGCGCGCTCTATATGTTCGGCGCCTTCATCGGCTATCTGCTGCTTGTCCATCTCGGCATCGGCTACTGGCCGGCGCTGATCATCGTGCCTTTGGCCGTCGGCCTGTTCGGCATCGTGGTGGAGCGTGTAGCGCTGTCGCGGCTCTACCGGCTCGACCCGCTCTATGGCCTGCTTTTCACCTTCGGCCTTGCGCTGGTCATCGAAGGCGTGTTCCGCTTCTATTATGGCGTCTCCGGCAATCCTTACGCGGTGCCGACCCTGCTTGCCGGAGGCACCAATCTCGGCTTCATGTTCCTGCCCAATTACCGCGGCTGGGTGGTGGTGGCCTCGCTCATCGTCTGCATCGGCACCTGGCTGCTGATCGAAAAGACCAGGCTCGGCTCCTATTTGCGCGCCGCCACGGAGAACCCCGAGCTGGTGCAGGCTTTCGGCGTCAACGTGCCGCTGCTGCTGACGCTCACTTATGGGCTGGGCGCAGCACTTGCCGGGCTGGCCGGCATCCTTGCGGCACCCGTCTACCAGGTCAGCCCGCTGATGGGATCGGACCTCATCATCGTCGTCTTCGCCGTCGTCGTGGTCGGCGGCATGGGCTCGATCCTCGGCGCCATCGTCACCGGCTACATGCTCGGCCTCGCCGAGGGCCTGACCAAAGTGTTCTATCCGGAGGCCTCGAACCTGGTGGTCTTCGTCATCATGGCAATCGTGCTTTTGCTCCGCCCCGCGGGCCTGTTCGGAAGGGACGCGTAAGATGAGCGAGGCGACCCTTCACGCAGAGCGCGCCGCTTCCTCCGTCCGGCTGGAACGGGCGCTTGTGGCGCTGGGGATCATGGCGCTCGTCGCCGCCCCCTTCGTCATCTACCCGATCTTCGTCATGAAGATGCTGTGCTTCGCGCTGTTCGCCTGCGCCTTCAACCTGCTCCTCGGCTACACCGGGCTGCTTTCCTTCGGCCACGCCGCCTTCTTTGGCGGCGCCGCCTATTTCTGCGCCTATGCCGTGAAAGCCTGGGGCTGGCCGCCCGAGGCCGGCATCCTGCTCGGCGCTGCGGGCGCGGCAGGCATGGGCCTCGTCGTCGGCTTCCTCGCCATCCGCCGGCAAGGCATCTATTTCGCCATGATCACGCTGGCGATGGCGCAGATGTTCTATTTCTTCTGCGTGCAGGCGCCCTTCACCGAAGGCGAGGACGGCATCCAGGGCGTGCCGCGGGGTCATCTCTTCGGCATGCTCGACCTCAACGTGCCGATGAACATGTATTTCTTCGTGCTCGCCATCTTCCTGATAGGCCTTTTCGCCATCTGGCGCATCGTCAACTCGCCCTTCGGCATGATCCTGCGCTCGATCCGCGAGAACGAGAACCGTGCCATTTCGCTCGGCTATTCCGTCGGCCGCTACAAGCTCGCCGCCTTCGTCATGTCGGCGGCCCTTGCCGGCCTCGCCGGCGCGGTGAAGGCGATCGTCTTCCAGTTCGCGACCCTCACCGACGTCACCTGGCAGATGTCGGGCGAGGTCATCCTGATGACGCTTCTTGGCGGCATCGGCACCATGGTCGGCCCGGTGGTCGGCGCCGGCCTAGTCGTCGGCCTCGAGAACACGCTTGCCACCTCCGGCTTCCCGGTGACGATAGCGACCGGCGTGATCTTCATGGTCTGCGTGCTGATCTTCCGGCGCGGGATCGTGGGGGAGATCTATGCGCGGTTGCTGGGGAGGGAGGGCGGCAAGAGCTCTTAAGCAGCCGCCTCGAACCGTTTAATTTCCTTGAGCTCTTCCTGCAGCGACGCGCCCTCCACGGCCAGGTCGTAACTGGCTTGCATGTTCATCCAGAACTGTGGCGTGGTCCCAAAGAATTTGGCGAGACGCAGAGCGGTGTCCGGCGTAACGGGCGTGGTCTCGTTGGCGAGGCGCTCGATGCGGGTACGTGGGACGTGAAGCTTTTTCGCCAGGGTGTAGGGCTTCAGGTCGAGTGGCTCAAGGAACTCGGCCCGCAATATCTCGCCGGGATGAATAGGCTTATCGAGGTTGATCATTGGTTCCGCTCCTGTCGGACAGAGCTGGTTGGTTTAGCTAATGGTAGTCGGTGATCTCCACATTGTCCGCTCCTCCATCGGTCCACCGAAAGCAAACACGAAATTGGTCGTTGATACGGATTGAGTACTAACCGGCGGGATCGCCCTTCAGCGCTTCAAGCCGATTTCCCGGTGGAACTTTGAGGTCGGCCAGTTCGGCTGCGTTGTCCAGCATGAACAGTTTCCGCTGAGCGACACGAATGAGATCTGCCGGAAATCCTTTCGGAGCTTTTGCCTGTCGAAATCGCTTCAGTGGTCTTGTCTGTGAACGAACGTATCATCCACTGCCCCTCGCAACGTATCTTTGCATGATACGTCTGCGAGATCAAGCACAGAGTATCATGCCGCGATACGAAATGCCCCGAGGGATCATGTTGAGTGAGGTGCGCCCACCGGCACCTCCAGCCCGACCTTTACCCGATCCATCGCAACGAACGTGCGAAACCGCCTGACGTTGTTGTTCTCAAAAAACAATCGCCGGGTCAGCGCCTCGTAGTCGGCCATCGTCGCCACGGTGACGACCAGGATGAAGTCGGCCTCGCCGGTCACGTAATAGCACTGCTGTACTTCGGGCACCGCGGCGAAGCCGCGCTTGGCGACGTCGATCAGCTCGGCCCGCTCGCTCTCCACCTCGACCTCGACGAAGATGGTGATCGGATGGCCGACCTTGGCCGGATCGACCAGCGCGACATTGGCGCGGATGACGCCCATTTCCTCCATGCGCTTGATGCGCCGCTGCACGGCCGGCGCCGAGAGGTTCACCGTCTCGCCGATAATGCGCTGGGGCGTGCTGTTGTCCTTCTGCAGGATGGCGAGGATGGCGCGGTCGAAGGCGTCGAGGTCGGGCAAAATGGACATGACAGCATCTAAACGAAACAAACTTGCATTTCAGGTGCCGAAATAGAGCGCCTTTCTTCACTGGAATTGCAATAAACTTCAGCCAACAAGACAGAGAAAGCCGATCCATGTTCCTGCTCAACCACCACCCGAGCCATCGCCAGCCGCTGACCGAACAAGACGCCGCGACGCTTGGGCTCGCCGGAGCCGCGGACGCCGAGCGCTTCCTGGCCGCGCGCGACAACCATGCCGAGACGCCGCTGCATGCCTTGCCGGCGCTGGCCGGCGAACTCGGCGTCGGCTCGCTGTATGTCAAGGATGAGGGCAAGCGCCTCGGCCTCGGCAGCTTCAAGGCGCTGGGCGGCGCCTACGCCGTCATCCGACTGGTGCTGGAAGAGGCTGGGAAACGGCTCGGCCGCGCCATCGATGTCGCCGAACTGCATGGGCCCGACGTGAAGGCGATTGCCTCGGGCATGACCTTCGCCTGCGCGACCGACGGCAATCATGGACGCTCGGTAGCGCAGGGCGCCAGCCTGGTCGGTGCGCGCTCCGTCATCTTCGTCCATTCGGGCGTCAGCAACGAACGCGTGGCGGCGATCGCCCGCTTCGGCGCCGAGATCGTGCGCATCGCCGGCGACTACGACCAGTCGGTCAGGGAAGCCGCCCGCGTCGCCGCCGAGCGCGGCTGGACCGTCCTCTCCGACACATCCTGGCCGGGCTATGAGCGCATCCCGGGGCTGGTGATGCAGGGCTACACGGTTATCGTGCGCGAAGCGCTGAGGCGCTTGCCGCAGCCGCCCACCCACGTCTTCCTGCAGGCCGGCGTCGGCGGCCTCGCCGCGGCGGTGGCCGGCCATTTCGCCATCGTGCTTGGCGAAGATCGCCCGACGGCAATCGTGGTCGAGCCCGCGCGGGCGGCGTGCGTTTACGCCACCGCGAAGGCGGGGCGTCCAATCGCGATTGCGCACAGCAAGCCCACGGTGATGGCGCTGCTCGAGTGTTATGAACCGTCGCTCGTAGCCTGGCGCGTGCTGTCGCGGCTTGGCGATGCTTTCATGACCGTGGACGAGGAAGACGCAATTTCGGTGATGAACCGCCTGGCGCGGCCTTCAGGCACTGATCCGGCGATCGTTTCCGGCGAGAGCGGCGGGGCAGGGCTCGCCGGGCTGATCCGCGCTGCCGGCGACAAGAAGATGCGCGGGGATCTCGGCCTCGATGCCCAGTCGCGCGTGCTCATCATCAACTCCGAAGGCGCGACCGACCCCGGCCGCTATGCCGAGCTGGTCGGGATGGCGCCGGACGAGGTTGCGCTTGCGAGGCAGCCGGCATGAGCAGTCTGACGATCAATGCCGACCGTCTGCTTGGCCGTATCGAGGAGCTCGGCAGCCTCGGTCGCGATACGCAGGGCCGGCTCGTCCGCGTCGCCGCCTCCGACATGGACAAGCTTGGCCGCGACCGCCTTGTCGGTTGGCTGGAAGAGGCAGGGCTCGACGTCGCCATCGATCGCATCGGCAACATCTTCGGCATCTAGCAGGGCGACGCCGATGCCGGCCAGGAACCGGTGATGCTCGGCTCGCACATCGACACGGTGATCGACGCCGGCATCTATGACGGCTGCTACGGCGTGCTTGCCGGCCTCGAAGCAATCGAGACCCTGAAGGAGGCAGGATTTGCGCCGGCGCGCCCGCTTGTTGTCGCCGCCTTCACCAATGAGGAGGGCGTGCGCTATTCGCCTGATGTGATGGGCTCGCTGGTCTTTGCCGCCGGCCGGGATATCGAAGAGGCGCTGGCCTCGATCGGCACCGACGGCTCGGTGCTGGGCAGGGAGTTGGAGCGCATCGGTTATGCCGGCCGACATCAGCCCGGCTTCCTCAAGCCGCATGTCTATGTCGAGCTGCATGTCGAACAGGGACCGGTGCTGGAGCGCGAGGGCATCGCCATCGGCGCGGTCGAAAACCTGCAGGGCATTTCCTGGCAGCGCATAACGATCGACGGCGTGGCCAACCATGCCGGCACCACGCCGATGTCGATGCACCAGGATGCCGGCGTCGCCGCCGCGCGGGTGATCAGCTTCCTCGCGGACCGAGCCAGCGCCTCGCCGACACCGACGGTCGCCACCGTCGGCACCATCGCTTTCGAGCCAAACGCGATCAACGTCATCCCGTCGCGGGCGATCTTCACCATCGACCTTCGCGATCCGAACGAAATGCATCTTCGCGAAGCCGAAGCGGCGCTCGCCGCCTTCCTCGACGACCTTGCCGCAAGCGCCGGCGTCACCATCCATGCCGAAAGCCTGGCGCTTCGAGCCGGTGACGTTCGATGCCGGCATCGTCTCGCTGATCGAGGATGGTGCCAGAGCCGCCGGCCTTTCGTGCCGGCGCATGACGTCGGGCGCGGGGCACGACGCGCAGATGATTGCTCGCATTGCGCCGTCCGCGATGATCTTCGTGCCGAGCCGGGGCGGCATCAGCCACAGCCCGGACGAGTTCACCGCCGCCGACGAACTGGTTGCGGGCGCCAATGTCCTGCTTGGCGTCGCCGCCCGGCTGGCAGCCGACTGATCGCGGAACCAAACGGTATGTTGTCGACGGCAGGTGCCGCCAAGGCGAAACACCACCAAAAATAGTCATCTCGAAACGTTGCGTGCCACCAAGGCGGGAATCCGGCGACATCTGATCGAAACAAACTTCAATCACTAGCCAGATTAGGGAGCGCGATTCTCGCGCGCGTCAAAAAAGTTCAGTGTATCGAAGAAAGAATAGCATGCTGCTCATCAACCAGCGCCCCGAACACAACCAGCCGCTGGTGCCGGCCGACGCTGAGTCCCTCGGCCTGGCGGGCGCCGACCGGGCCGAGCATTATCTGAGGGCGCGCGACGACCATGCCGAAACGCCTCTCTATGCCTTGCCGGCGCTGGCCAATGGCCTCGGCATCGCAGCACTGCATGTCAAGGACGAGGGCCAGCGTCTTGGCCTTGGCAGCTTCAAGGCGCTAGGCGGCGCCTATGCCGTCATGCGGCTGGTGCTGGAAGAGGCCGGCAAGCGCTTCGGTCGCGAAGTCGATATCTGCGAAATTAACGATCCGAAGCTGCGCGCTATCGCCGCCCAGATGACCTTCTGCTGCGCCACCGATGGCAACCACGGCCGATCGGTCGCGCAGGGGGCGGGCCTCGTTGGCGCGCGTTCGGTCATCTACGTCCATGCCGGCGTCAGCGCCGAGCGCGTGGCGGCCATCGCCCGCTTCGGCGCCGAGATCGTGCAGGTCGAGGGCGGTTATGATCAGGCGGTCCGCGAAGTCGCCCGGGTCGGCGCCGAGCGCGGCTGGAAGATCGTCTCCAACACCTCCTGGCGTGGCTACGAGCGCATTCCGGGGCTTGTCATGCAGGGCTACACGGTGATCGTGCGCGAGGCGCTGCGGCACATGGCCGAGCCGCCCACGCACGTCTTCCTGCAGGCCGGCGTCGGCGGTTTTGCGGCGGCGCTTGCGGGCTATATGGCAATTCTGCTCGGCGAGGGGCGGCCGAAGGCCGTGGTGGTCGAGCCGAGGCGCTCGGCTTGCGTCTACGCCTCGGTGGAGGCCGGCCGTCCCGTAACGATCGCGCCTCAGCTGTCGACGGTGATGGCGATGCTGGAATGCGCCGAGCCGTCCCTGATCGCCTGGCGGGTGCTGGCCCGCGTCGGCGACGCCTTCATGACCGTCGACGAAGACGACGCGGTCGCGGTGATGAACCGGCTGGCCCGGCCCTTGGACAACGATCCGGCCATCGTTTCCGGCGAGAGCGGCGGCGCGGGGCTTGCCGGGCTGATCCGCGCAGCCGGAGACAAGGGCATGCGCGCGGCTCTCGGGCTCGATGCGACGTCGCGTGTCCTCGTCATCAATTCGGAAGGCGCGACCGACGCCGGCCGTTACACCGAGCTGGTCGGGGCGGTGCCGCGGGAGCTGGAGCTGCAGATCGCCTGAAGGATTTTCAGGAAAGCGGGCTTCCCCCCGGAATCGATGGAAATGAAGCGCAACTTCGGGAAGACTCGCCTGGAACGAGCGCTGGGGAAAGAGAAGATGGCTGACCTCGACCAGCAGCAGCTGCATCGCGCGATGACGGCCTGGCGGCGCGACCTCCACGCCCACCCGGAATTCGGCTTCGAGGAAAAGCGCACCGCCGCCTTCGTGGCGGAGAAGCTTCGCGCCTTCGGGCTCGAAGTCGCGGAAGGCATCGGCGGCACCGGCGTTGTCGGCACACTGGCCAGGGGCAGCGGCAATCGCGCGATTGCGCTGCGCGCCGACATGGATGCGCTGCGCATCGCCGAGCAAGGGACGCGAGCCTGGACCTCGCAGACGCCCGGCACCATGCATGCGTGCGGCCATGACGGCCACACCGCCATGCTGCTCGGCGCGGCGAAGCTGCTGGCGGAAGAAGGGGGCTTCGACGGCACGGTGCGGTTCATCTTCCAGCCGGCCGAGGAGTGGGGCAGAGGCGCGCTTGCGATGATCGAAGACGGGCTCATCGAACGCTTTCCCTTCGAGGAAATCTTCGGGCTGCACAATATGCCGGGCTTGCCCATCGGCCACTTCGAAACCCGGAGCGGTCCGATCATGTCGGCCGAGGACAATTTCGAGATCGTGCTGAAAGGCTTGGGCGGCCACGCCGCCAGGCCGCACGACGCTCGCGAGACGCTGATTGCCGCCTGCGCGCTGGTCGTCAACCTGCAGACCATCGTCTCGCGGCGCCTGAGCCCCGTCGATATCGGCGTCGTCTCGGTCACCGAGCTCATCACCGACGGCACCCGCAACGCGCTGCCCGGCCTCGCCCGCATCCTTGGCGACTGTCGCAGTTTCCGGCCCGAGGTGAGCGCGGCGATCGAGAAGGAGATGCGCCGCATCGCCGAAGGCACGGCGCAGGCCTATAACGTAGCGGCTGAGGTCACTTACACGCGCGAGTTCGTGCCCTTGATCAACGACGCGGCGCTGGTGAATGAGGCGCTTGCTGCGGCCCGAACGGTGCTGGCCGGCGATGCCGTCGGCATCGCCGCCGAGCCGATGACCGCCTCGGAGGATTTCGCCCGCTTCCTCACCGAAGTGCCCGGCTGTTTCGTCTTCCTCGGCAACGGCAATTCCGCCCCGCTGCACAACCCGGCCTACGACTTTAACGATGAAGGCCTGCTGCATGGCGCGCGTTTCCACGCGGCGGTGGTGAGGCGAAGGCTGGCGGCGGGGTAAGGGGCGTCTGCGATTGGCGAAAGCGGCGGAGCTTCTGCTTCGTCATCCTCGAGCTTGACCCGAGGATCCATGCGATGACCTTTGGCGGAGAGTTCGGCAGCGCAGAATACTGTAGCTGTTGCAACGCTTTAGCGTAACGGCATGAATCCCAGGGTCTGCGCGCGTCGCTTCGCTCCTTGCTTCGCCCTCGGATGACGAAGCAGATGGGCCGCGATCCTTCGCGCCCCCCTGTTCTGCCGGACATCTCCTCCAAAAAGCGGGGAGATTGGCAGCTTCATCCAGTAACCCTTTTTTGTCAGCTTTCATGCACTATGCCCGAACGGGGACGGCAAGAACGAGGGCATGGCGGACGACACCAAACGCAACGGCGAATTCTGGGCGCTGGCGCTCGATCGCGCCCAGCTCGGCCTATGGGACTGGAATCTCGCGACGGGCGATTGCTACTATTCGCCGACCTGGTGGAGGATGCTGGGTTATGCCGAGGGCGAGCTCGATACCTCCGATCTGTGGCTGAAGCTCACTCATCCCGACGACTGCGAGCGAGCACTGGCGAGCGGCGACCGCCATATCGCTGGTGACACCGAGTCGATCGAAACGGAACTAAGGCTGAAGCACAAGGACGGCCGCTGGGTCTGGGTGCTTGACCGCGGCGGCATCGTCGAGCGCGATGCCGAGGGCAAGCCGCTGCGCCTGATGGGCGTGCAGACCGATATCACCAGGCAGAAGGAGGCTGAGGCCGCGCTTGAGCAGGTCAATGTCCGCTTGCGGCTCGCGCTCGCCGCCAGCGGCACCGGCATCTGGCACTACGATATCGGCACCAACAAGAGCTATTGGGACCCGCGCACCAGGGAGATCTTCGGCCTGGTCAGCGATACCGACGAGGTGACGGCCGATCTCTGGCACACCTATCTCCACCCGGACGACAAGGAGGCCACCGAGCGCGCGCATCTGCCGCCGCCGGGCTCGAAAAGCGTCACCGCCACGCAATACCGTATCGTCCGGCGCGACGGCTCGGTCCGCCATGTCGAGTCGCTGGTGCGTTTGATCGCCGGCGCCGGCTCGGCCGGCCAGATCCTCGGCACGGTGCGCGACATCACCGACGAGACGAAGCGCGCCGAGGAGCTCGCTTACGCCGCCCATCACGATGCGCTGACCGGGCTGTGGAACCGCTCGGCCTTCGACCGGCTGCTCGCCGAAAACATCGGCGCGGCGGACCGGCTGCCGCTTGCCGTCTTCTATGCCGACCTCGACTACTTCAAGGCGCTGAACGACTATGCCGGCCATGCCGCGGGCGATATCGCGCTGAAGAGCGTCGCCGGCGGCATGCGCGCCAGCCTGCCGCCTTCGGCGCACGCCGCGCGCCTCGGCGGCGACGAATTCGCGCTGCTGGTTCCGAACTGCAGCGACGCTTGCGCCGAGCGGCTGGCGCGTGCCGTGCTCGCCGCGGTGCGCGACGCCGATCTCGGCTCCGCCGTGTCGTCCCGCAGGCTAGCCGCCAGCATCGGCATCGCCTTCGTGCGCGATCCCCGGACGACGGTAACCGATGCGCTCGCCTGCGCCGACGATGCCTGCTACGCCGCCAAAGCCGGCGGGCGCGACCGCTTCGCCGTGTTCTCGGCCGAAACAGCTTCCGGAGCCGGCGGCCTCAACGCCGCGCGGCTTGCCGCCGATCTGGTCGATGCCATGGAGGACAGCCGGTTGAAGCTGTTCGGCCAGGAGATCCATCGCCTCGGCAGGCCTTGGCAAGACAGCCGCCATGTCGAGGTGCTGGCGCGGCTCGAGGCGCGCAACGGCAAGCTGATCTTGCCGGGCGAGTTCATGCCGGTGGCCGAACGCTTCGGGCTTGCCGCCCGGCTCGACCGCTGGATCATCCGCACGGCGCTGTCGCGCCATGGCAGGGCGATGCTCTCCGGCGCCGTCTCGCTCGGCTTCAACCTGTCGGCGCAGACGCTCTCCGATCCGCAGCTTTGGGATTTCGTCGACGCGGCGATCGCCGAGAACGGCGCGCCGCCGTCTGCAATCGGCTTCGAGATCACCGAGACCGCGGCTGTCACCAATTTCGACGCAGCGGAGGAATTCGTGCGCCGGGCAAGGCTGCGCCATTGCCGTGTCAGCCTCGACGATTTCGGCGCCGGCATGAGCTCGTTCGAATATCTGCGGCGCTTTCCTATCGATGCGATCAAGATTGACGGCTCCTTCGTCCAGCACATCGCCGACAGCCGCTTCGACCGCGAGATCGTCTCGGCAATCGCCGGCATCGCCCGCTCGATGGGCTGCGCCGTCGTGGCCGAGAAGGTCGAGGGGAAAAGCGCGCTGGAGATCCTCGTCGGCATGGGCGTCGGCTATGGCCAAGGCTATTTCCTGCACCGGCCAGAGCCGCTGGAGGCGATCGCGGCGCGGGCCGCGGCCGAGAAGCCACAAGCCCGGGTGGGTGTCGCAAAATAAGCCACGGCTAAAATTGCGAGCACCCTCCGCGATTGCCGAGATCGAACAGCAGCTCGGCCTGGATCAGCTCGGCATTTTGCCCGATACAATGGTCCCGCGATCATCGACCCGCAGGACCCCGACCCGCTGGACCGGCGCTGGAAAAGCATCTGGGCTGGATCGACGAGACCGCTTCGATCGCGTCTGGCGAAATTGGGGTCTACGGCAATTGATGCGATGGAGAGCCAATCTCCTCCTTGGGGGAGATGCCCCGGCATGGCAGAGGGGGGCCGCCGGCGTTTACCCCATCACCCACCGCAATACCCCGGCCGAAGCCACGCCGATGACCACCGTCGGCAGCATCGACAGTCTTGTCGCCGCGAGCAATGTGATGACGAGCGCCGCCAGATCGGCCGGATTCTTCGACACGAAGTCGGGCGCGATCACCGAGATCAGCACGCAGCCGGGCGCGGCTTCCATCACGGCGGTGGCGCGTGGACTGAGCGTGCGGTTCCTGAGCACGACATAGCCGCCGATCCGCGTCAAATAGGTGACGCCGGCCATGGCGAGGATGGCGAGGACGGTCCAGGGCTCGATCATTTCTCACCTGCCAGAAGCCAGGCGGACACCAACCCGGACAGCGCGCCTGTCGCCACGTACCAGGCGCCCGGAACGACCAGATAAGTTGCCGCCGCCACCACTAGGCTGACAAGCCAGGGGCGCGCCGCGGCAAAACCCTTCCACATGCCGCGCAGAAGCACCAGGAACACTGCCGGAAAGGCCATGGCGAAGCCGTAGCGCTCGACGTTGCCAAGCACCGGCCCGAGCGCCGCTCCGCAGGTCGTAAAAATCACCCAGGCAAGATAGAAAGGAAGGGCAGTTCCCGCATAATAGGCGAGGCTGAAGGCTGGCCGCAGCCCGCCTGCCGCGCGGCGCTTCGCGTCGGCGAGCCCGAGCGCCCAGCTCTCGTCGCACATCAAGAACAGCGCGGGCAGCGCCTTGCGCTTGGGCAGGTGGCGCAGGAACGGCGCAAGTGCCGCGCCCATCAGGAAATGCCGGCTGTTGACCAGCAATGTGATGGCGGCGATCAACAGCACATGCGGCGGCGAGGTCCAGAGCTGGATGGCGGCAAATTCGGAGCCGCCGGCGAAGTTGAGGCCCGTCATCAACGGCACCTCGACGACGCTCAAGCCCTTCTGCGCGGCCTGCGCGCCCAGCACGAGTGCGTAGGGGACAATGCCAAGCAGCACCGGCGTCGAGGCGGCGGCGCCCCGCCGGAATTCGGCGCCGCGTGCTTCGGCGGGAGGGTGGCCCAGGGTTATCTCGGAAACGCTCATGGCTCTTCTTCGGCCAGCCTTGCGGGGCGGCCTTCTCCGGTTGCTCGATGGTCGGTTATCGCTGGCCACCATAGCCGAAATGCTCCGCAATCGGGTTGCGAAGATGCGCCGTTTCTGCCAAGGTTTGGCATTGGATAGCGAGAATTAAGCCAATATTGGAATCAGACGCCATGAAGCTGGATGAGATCGACAAGCGGATCCTGCGCGCCCTGCAGCGCGACGGACGCATGGCCAACAACGATCTTGCGAGAGAGGTCGGCCTGTCGCCGTCACCCTGTCTGAGGCGCGTAAAATTGCTGGAGCAGGCTGGCGTCATCGACCGCTATGTCGCGGTGCTCAACCCGGCCAAGATCGGTCGCGGTCATACCTTCTTCACTCGCATCTGGCTGAAGCAGCAGGACGAGGACACGATCGAGCATTTCGCCAGGGAGGTGGCCAAGCTGCCCGAGGTGCTGGAATGCTATCTGATGCTGGGCGATTGCGACGCTATGGTGCGGGTTGTGGCGGCGGGCATCGAGGACTATCGCCGCTTCCAGTCGGAGCACTTAAGTCGCATCAAGGGGGTGCAGAACGTCAAGACCGACGTTCCCAGCCAGACGGTCAAGCAGACTTCGGAGATGCCGCTTTAGATCTTCCCTTTTTTCCTTGAGGGAGAAGGTGACCGCGAACCGTCGGGATGCTGCTGGAAGGACCGCCGCGGCAATGAGGCGCCAGTTTCCCAGCGCCTCGTTTCGTCTCTATCGTCTCGGCGCTGCGCGCCTGTCCGCCGTCTCCGGCAAGGGAGAAGGCGAACCCACGCCTAATGTTGGGCGTGGTGCTCCGCGTTGCGTTTGCGCGTCGCCGCCGCCTTCTTGGCGGAAGCAGAACGCTCGGCCGCCGAGCGCGAGCTTGACGCTTTGCCGCCGGCCTTGCCGCCCTTGTGCGCTGCCGGATGGCCGGTGTGCTTGCCGCGGCCCGAGCCGCCCGCCTTCTTGCCGCCGCCATCGTCCTTGTTGACGGTCGCCCAGGCCCGCCGCTCGGCTTCCTTCTCGGAGACGCCGCGCTTTTCGTAGCCCTCGGCGATATGGTCGGCCTTGCGCTCCTGCTTGTCGGTGTATTTCGATTTGTCTCCGCGTGGCATTTTTTCTTCTCCTGTTGGGCTGAGAGGAGCCGCCCTACGGCTCCTTCTTCGTTTTGACCGCGTCGCCGAGATCGGACCGCTCGGGGTCCTGGTTGTTCTCGCCGGCCGCGTCGCGATCCCTGTCGGGATCGTCCTTGGCTGGGAGATAACCTCTCGGTCGATTGGCTTTCGGACCTTCCCAACGTGGCCATTGATCGGATGTGCCTGGACGTCCCGTACGGGGTGAGTTGCTCATCGTTGCCTCGCTTTCAGAGAGCCGGTCAGCCCTCGGCCTTCATGGTTCGTGCGATTTCAAGCAGCTTGTCGCGGTCATGCCCGTGCTCGCGGATCAGCTCGCGCGCCTGCTTCGGTGAAAGGTCGGTGTTCTCGGCCAGGAACCGCACGTCCGGATCGTCGCCGCCCTTGGTCGGCAGCCTTGCGTCTTGTGCCGTTCGGCCAGCGCCCGGGCGATGTGGAAGTTTGCTTTTATCCATCGTTTTCTCCTTCCGATAACCAACCCTTGGCGAAAGGACTGGTTCCTTCGCCGAGCTGGACCGCGATGAGGCAGGGCGCCTGAAACGGGCGGCTGCGGTCGTGCGGGGCTGAGGCTATGCCTTCTCGTTTTCGTGCCCGCGCTCGGCAGCTTCCTTCTTGCGGCGCAGCACTTCGTCGGTGCCGACGATGTCCTTCGCGCCACCGCTGATGGCGGTGGAGACGACCGCGGGCGGATCGCTCGCCGGGAAACTGTCTTCGAGACCGGACTGCAATTGTTCTTCCAGCGTGTCCGGGTTCTCCGAGCGTCCTTGCGTGCGGCGGCCGTCGATCTGTTCCACATCCTGTTTGGCGTCGGGATGCTCGCGCACATTGCGCATCGTGGACACGACGAGTTCGATCGCGAACTCCTTCATTGCATCGACGTCTCCCGTAACGACGTCCGCTTCTTCGATGACGCGGATGAGGGATGCCTCGACCTTGTCCATCTCGCTCTTGCCTTGGCAGCGCGCCAGCTTCTGGCTCAGGGCGGTGATGAGCAGTGGAGCGAAGGTCGAATAGGCCTGCATACGTGTCTCATCGACACGTTCGGGGTGAAGTGTGCGCACGGACATTGTTGCCTCCGTTCAAACGTCCTGCCGACGGCCGAGCCGCCGGGGTTTCGGAGGAACCAAGGGGAGGGGAAGAAGTTCCAAATTGGATGTTCTGGGCGGCGTCCCGCGAAGGGATCGCGGGACGCCTGCTTAAAGCTCAGCGCTGGCCGCCCTTGCGGCCGGCTTCGGATGCACGTTCGCGGTCTTCGCCGAAGTTGCCGCTGCCGCCCCGGTGCTGACCTGAATCCTGCTGACGCATGTTGCGGTCCTCGGCCTGCTGCTGGCCGCGGCGCTGATCGTCGCGGTTCTTGTGGGCTCTGACGTGCTGTTGGTGAGTTCCGCCTTGAGTAGGCATATCTGCAGCTCCGTTGTTGGGGATTGGTCTTCGGGGTTTGATTCAAGGAGGTTCGACCGCCTTGAGTAATGAGAACCGCTGCCCGCGATCGATGTTCCCCCACGAAATATTTCGTGAATCCTTTTAGCCCGACCATGCCGCAACAGCCTTGTCGTGCGTCGCCGGTCCGCGCGGGCGCCAGGGCCCGGGGCCCACGGTCGGTATCGTTCCTACGACTGAAGTCGGAGCGGCTCGCGCATTGGGCCCTCGACGGCAACCAAAGCGGAGGCTTCGAGTTGGTGGGCGGTCGTCGATGAAGTCCCCTTCGTCGGCGCCGTTTTGGGTGCCCGCCGTTTCCGCGCAAATGGCGGGCATCCAATAGCATCCACAATCATCGGAACCAGAAGTCGCGCGGCCGGCTTCGAAAGCGAGACGACGTTTTGACCTTTATTTCTGCCAAGCCCAATCTGCGAGAGCCCGAAAGCCTGCCCGCGAACGACAATCGCCTCTCCGTCCTCGCCGACACCTCGATTCTCCAATTCCTCAACGACGACGACGATGTCACCGACATCGCCAGGCGCGCCGAGCGCCTTGGCAATGCCGTGGTGATTGTGATGGCGCTTTGCCTGATCGTTGCGCCGGCGATCTACCTCACCCTGGCCTACGGCCTGTAGCCGGCAAAAAACTCGCCGAGCCTTGCGGCTGTCTCGGCCGGGGCTTCTTCGGGAAAGAAATGCCCGCCGGGCATCGTCCCGCCGCTGACCCCGCCGCTGACGTCGTCGGCCCACTCCCGCCACAGTGCCAGCGGACCGCCCTCTCGCGCGTACCATTCGGCGAGCGCGCCATGTCCGCTCCATAGCGCAAGCATCGGGCAGCCGATGCGCCGGCCGGCTTTGCGGTCGGCCTGGTCGTGCTCACGGTCGAGCGTCGCTGCCGCACGGTATTCCTCGCAGATGGCGTGCGCGTGGGCTGGATCGCGCAAGGCCTCGGCATAAGCCTGCCGGACCTCGGCGGGAAAGGCGGCAGGCGAGGAACCCCAGCCAGCCAGCGCGTTGTCAACGATCGCATCCGCGGCCGCCGTCATGATCGTCTCCGGCAGCGGCTCGGCTTGCGCCAAGAGCGACCAGGGCCAATAGCCCAGCGCCAGCCGGGCGTCGGCCCTGTCCCAGACATCGGCGGTGGGTACGATGTCGAGCACGGCAAGCTTCTCGATGCGGTCCGGGTGGTCCAGCGCCAGGCGATACGCAACGCGCCCACCGCGATCGTGGCCGGCAACCATGAAGCGGCCAAAGCCGAGCTTCGTCATCAGCGCCGCGAGGTCGGCAGCCATGGCGCGCTTGGCGTAGGGCGCATGATCCGGATCGGATGGCGGACAGGAGCTTTTGCCGTAGCCGCGCAAGTCGGCGCAGACGACGCTAAAGCGGTCGATCAGCTTCGGCGCCACGTCGCGCCACATCAGATGCGTTTCGGGGAAGCCGTGCAGCAGGAGCAGCGCCGGGCCGCTGCCGGCAGTCCGGATGAATGTCCGTGCCGCGCCCGTATCGACTTCCGCGCTTTCGAAACCGCCGAACATGCTTTGTACTCCACAGGCGGAACGGCCGCGGGCGGGATGGTTGCTCGGGCCGCGGCTTCTCTCGGCTGGCGCCTTCCGTGGTCAGCTCCAGGCGGATTTGACTGTAAGGGACGCCTCGAATATCTGGCCTCTCTTGTCGGTGCGCATTTTGATGGTGATGTTGAGGTTATCACTGTTCGGCATCTCGTCGCGCGCGACATCCTGCAAGATCCTGAGCGCCTCCTTTCGCGCGTTTTCTGGTGAGGAGAAGAGCTGCCCCTCGCTGTCCATTTGCGTGTGCACGGTGTTGTACAAATCGAAGTAGAAGCGTTCCATCCGCGAAAGCATCCGCCGCAACCTGGACGTTCAATCCCTGCGCGCGATCATGGTTCCAAAGGACCGTCTTGGCCGGGGACTGCTTTGCCGGCGGCCGGCGGTGTGGTGGTCCGCTGCAACCCGGCCCGGCTCTACAACGTTAGGCCCTTGCAAAATCACAACGGGCGGCCGCGCATGCTGGAACCCCTTTATCTGAACCTGGGTCAGCACGATGCTCTCTCCGAAAGCGAGAAGGCGTTGCTGGCCAGCGCCACATCGGTGGAGAAGTATTTCGTCGCCGGCGAGGATCTCGTCGCCGAAGGATCAAGGCCGACTTTCAGCACCCTCATCGTCGACGGGATTGCCGCGCGCTACAAGGTGCTGGAGGACGGCGGCCGGCAGTTCACCGCGCTCCATGTTGCCGGCGATTTCGTCGATCTGCACGCTTTTCTCCTGAAGACCATGGACCATGGCATCGTCGCGCTGTCGCCCTGCCATATCATCGCTGCGGAGCACAGCAAGTTGCGGGAAATCACCGAAAAGGCCCCGCATTTGACGAGGCTGCTCTGGTTGGACACGCTGGTGGACGGCGCCATCCACCGGGAATGGATCGTGGCCATGGGACGCCGCTCCAAGACCGCGCATCTGGCGCATCTGATATGCGAACTCTTCGTCAGGCTGCAGGCCGTGAAGAAGACGCGGGTCATGAGCTTCAATCTGCCGCTTTCGCAGGCCGAACTCGCCGATGTGCTCGGTCTCTCCGTCGTCCATATGAATCGGGTCATCGGCACGTTGCGCCGCATGAACGTCATCAACTGGACCAACCACCTGATCGACATCCTCGACTGGAACCGCCTGGTCGCCATTGCGGAATTCGACCCGACCTATCTCAGCATGAGGAACGAGCCAAGGTGAGGACGCGTCAGCGCGGCGGCCCTTGGTCGTCGCCAGACCACAGCGCGTCGAGCATCGAGAGTGCCGCGCTCGGGTCGGCCGTCCTCAGCAGGCCCTGCCGGGCGGCGGCCTGCTTGAAAGCGTCGAAGGCGACCGCCGGACGGCAGATGCCCGCCATGGCGTCGTCCACCAGCCGCGCCGCCGCCAAATAGTCGGGCCCTTCCTTGTTCTTCCAGGCTCCGTCCAAGGCCTTCCTTGCGTCGGCGATCGACGAAACCACCATTGAGCCGCCAGTGACGAAGCGGATGGTGAGCGGCAGGAATCTACTCATCCCCGGTCACCATCCAAGCCACTGTTGAGCCCGCCAGGCGAGGCCCGCGAAGGGCGCCGCGGTCACCGCCGCTGCCGCCAGAATGAAAAGATGATTGTTGGTCCGAAAGGGTCTCATCGTTGCCACCACATGTTTTTGGATCGTCATAACGAGGATGCCGCCGACCGGTTGCACAGGCAGGCGCTGAATAAGCGGCAAGCTAATTGCTCGCCGGCCGGCTGGGCGGCTGCGGGCGGTACGGCGGGCGCGGACGCGGCCTGAGCGGCACGCCGGCGCGCAAAGACTGGATCGGCCACGGACGCCGGGCACCCTGGCGCAGAAATGACCTGGACAGTGTGCCGATCAGATCTCGAATTTCCATGGGACTCTCCTCGTAGAGGCCCCCCAAGGTGCGAGCGACTAGCACTCCGGCAGCATTCGCGCATTTAACTTTGATGTACGTGCGCCACGCCCTGCCGAGACCGCAGCCTCTACCGAAAGCCAACCTTTTCGGCCGGCATGCGTTGTCTCTCCGATAGCGTTGTCTCTCGAGAAGAGGATGACGAATGCCCCGGTGGCCCACCGCCACCCGGTGGCAAACACGGCGAGCGGGGCCAGAGTCGACGTCGGCCTGCCAAGGCGAACGGCTCTCCCCGATCGTCGGCGGTTGCCGAATCCATAAGGAGGATCCAATGAAGAAAGCACTTCTTGGCTTCGCCATTGTCCTGATGTCGGGCCAAATGTCGGGAACGACTGCCGCGGCCCAGACCCAGCTGGAGAATCCGCAGATCGAGGATTGCCAGGTCAAACCGGACGCCAGCGCGACCCCTAATCAGACCGGCGAGCAGCCGAAAGCGCAGGCCCCGAAAGCGCAGGCCAATGATCCGTCCAACAACCTGACCGCCAGCCTGGCGCCTTGCGACGGTGTGCTGAAGCCTCCGCCCACGGGCGACAAGAACGCTACCGCTCCGCCGGCCGATACCAGCCAGATGCCGGTGATCAAGCCGGGCGAGGTCCCGCCGCAGCCGTCGAAGTAGAACCTGATCGGCCTGGCGGGAAACTTTTCCTGCGCGGGCGAGTTACTGACTGTGCAGTTCCCGGATACCCGAACTGCTTCCCACAATTGCCGCCCCGGCTCTCCCATCCGGGGCGGTTTTTTGCTGGCTGCGGGCCCGGCACGCCCTGCCTCGGTGCCTTATCTTCTCGGCTCCGAAGCACGGAACCATCGGGCCTGCGCCGAATTGACCTCCAGCGGGCCGCGTCAGCCGGACCTGGTGGCAAAGAGAACAGGGTTTGGCTTCTCCGGCTTCACACCCTGGCCAACGAAAAGGCAGACGAGCTCTTGTCCCACCCGGCCCGCCCAACTCGGGCGTGGGCGCATGGCAAACAGCACAGATTTCAGCAAGGGTCCTGAGCCGCGCAAAGGCATGCCGAGCCCGCGTCTTGGCGAAAGCGAATTCAAGGCAGGCTATCTGAGACAATTCTACGATCCGGCCTTTCAGCCGGAGGCGGATGCCATTGGCAGGCTGGCCGAGATCGCCTGGCAGGCCTACAGCGAAGAACGCAAGGCACCGATCACCAGAAAGGCGGGACAGGGCTTTCACGATCCGGACTATGATCTCTCCGTCGACTGGTTCGCCGCGCACGAAGCGGTCGAAGCGGCACAGCGCCGGTACGAGGACAAGACCGCGCCGTCCCGCATCCTGCTCATAAACGGCTCCTCGCGCAGCGAGCACACCTGCCCGGGCGAAATGTCGAAGACCTTCCGCCTTGTCGAGTTGGCGCGCAGCGCCATTGCAGCAAGACCGGGCTTCGCGATCGAGGTTCTCGACCTCGCGCGGCTCGCCTCCGAATACGGCCGCCGGATCTTTCCCTGCAAGGCGTGCTTCTCGACCGCGGCTGCGCTCTGCCACTGGCCATGCTCCTGCTACCCCAATCATTCGCTCGGGCAGGTCAGTGACTGGATGAACGACATCTATCCGCTCTGGGTCGAGGCGCATGGCGTCATGATCGTCACGCCGGTCAACTGGTTCCATTCCTCCTCGCCGGTGAAGCTGATGATGGACCGGCTTGTCTGCGCCGACGGCGGCAATCCCGATCCTTCGCTGACGCAGGGCAAGGATGCCGCGCTCGCCAAGAAGGTCGAGCTTGCCGGCTGGGACTATCCGCGCCATCTCGCCGGCCGGCTGTTCTCCGTAACCGTGCATGGCGACACCGAAGGTGCCGGAAGGGTGCGCCACAGCCTCGCCGACTGGCTGCGCTCGATGAAGCTCGATCCGGTGGGCGAGGCTGCCGAGCTCGACCGCTACATTGGCTACTGGAAGCCCTATGCGACGAGCCATGACGAGCTCGACGCCGACCATGCCGTGCAGACGGAAGTCCGCAATGCCGCGCTGGCGCTCGCCGAAGCCGTCGAGAAGCGTCGCGCGGGTTCGTTCCAGACCATCGGAGCCGGGCTCGAGGATCCGCGCCCCAAATAGCCGACGAGGAGAAGCAGCCGACGGGAAGGAAGATGCAGCGCTGGTTCCAGGAAGCCTGGGTTGTGCTGAAAGAGAGCATCACCGGCTATGTCAACGACAATGCGCTGAGCCATGGCGCGGCGATGGCCTTCTACGCCACGACCTCGCTGGCGCCGATCCTTCTGATCGTGGTAGCGATCGCGGGCGTCGTCATCGGCAACGACGCCGCGCAGCTCGCGCTTTCGGCTGAGTTCGCGGGGGTGATGGGCCCGCAGAGCGCCGAACTCCTCACGGCGGTGATCGAGACCGCCGCGCATCGCGGGTCCAGCACGCTGGCCACCCTCATCGGGCTGATCACGCTGCTTGTCACCGCCTCTGGCGTCTTCGGAGAGATGCAGCAGTCGTTGAACGAGATATGGAAGGTCAAGCCCAGCGGCGTTTCGCTTTCGCGCCTGGTGCGGGCGAGGGCG
Source organism: Mesorhizobium sp. M1A.T.Ca.IN.004.03.1.1 (assembly GCF_003997555.1). Classification (NCBI taxonomy): domain Bacteria; kingdom Pseudomonadati; phylum Pseudomonadota; class Alphaproteobacteria; order Hyphomicrobiales; family Phyllobacteriaceae; genus Mesorhizobium; species Mesorhizobium sp. M1A.T.Ca.IN.004.03.1.1. Next base: position 313,835 of record NZ_RZTV01000003.1, read on the forward strand.
GCAAGCCTCGGGCTGGTGGCAGCTCTTGGCTTCATGCTTCTGGTGTCGCTCGCCGCAAGCACGGCGATCTCGGCGCTGAGTGAGGTCATCAACCAGCACCTGCCGTTCGGCGAGCTGATCGTGAGCGCGATCAACACGATCGTCTCCTTCGTGCTGATCGCGCTGCTCTTCGCGGCGATCTACAAGGTCCTGCCGGACCGCAGGCTCAAATGGCGCGACGTCGGCGTCGGTTCCATCGTCACCGCGCTGCTCTTCACCATCGGCAAGTCGCTGATCGGCTGGTACATCGGCACCAGCGCCATCGGCACGTCCTATGGCGCTGCCGGCGCGCTGATGGTCGTGCTGGTCTGGGTTTACTATTCGGCACAGATTTTCCTCTTCGGTGCCGAGATCACCCGCGCCTATTCGGTGCGGAGCGGCAGCCGGCAGGATCTCGCGCCCGTGGTGGCGGCCAGCGACGAAACGTCAAGGTCAGGCAGGTCACCGCAACCGGGCGTGCCGGACGGCGAGGTCGTCAGATGGATCGTCCTCAGCAGCCTGATCACGGTGCTGGTCTCGGAGTTCCGGCGCTGGCGGCAGGGGTGACGCTGCTGGCCGCCGGTTCGAGAGTTGGCCGTTCTCTGCCTGTCGCTCCTGCTGACGCTTTTCGACTTCGTAGGAAAGCCAGCGGCAGAACATCCCGATGATCGAGGTGGCGGCGCCGCCAAGCAGGCAGGCAATCAGCAACGGATTTTGCGAAACGTGCTCCCAACTGACGATCGCCAGCAGCATCACGCTTACCGTTGAGATCGAATAGCCTATGCCCTTGAGCAGATGCAGCGACGATATGGTCATTCCCGGCCCGCCTTTCAGGTGCAACAATCAGCAGCAACCGAAGTTCCATGCACCCAGTGTCAGGCGATTGGCAGCGGTTTCGCCGCTGTGTGCGAGCCGTTGAAACCTTGTCCAGCCGAATGCGTTGCCTCACGTATCAATCGCGGGAGGAAGTCGTCACGATGCCAAAGACAGGGCCAGGTTGGGAGCAGGCCTATCAACCGCTCGAATTCGCCGAAAAGCACGGCCTGACCCTGAGGCAGGCTGAGATCGTCATCCAGACCAATGGACCGTCCAAATACAAATGCGATCTGGCGGCTCCGATCTTTCTCAAAGCGCTGAAGCAGCTCGCAAAGAATCGCGGGACGCCTGGCCGGCAGGCAGCATCAGTGTCGGCTTTTGAGGAACCGGGCTTCGCGCAGCAGCGAAGGCCAGTCGGTTCCGATTAGCTTGATCAACTCGCGGGCATCGTTTTCCGAAATGTCCGCGTCCTTTGCCAACCGGTGGGCGAGCATTTGGACATCGGCCTCCGTTTGCTGCACCTGCTTTCCATCATTTCCAACCATGGCGCGCCTCCTCTCAGACAAGAACTTTCGAGGTGGCCGTATGTTTCATTTTGGCGGCAAGAGGCAGGCCGCTGGCGAACCTAAAGTTCGCGCCGGCTTGCGCTACTTGCGTTTGGCCTTGAGCTTTTCACTCAATTCGACCGGATCGCGGCAGCCGTTCTCAAACAAAATCAGCGCGTGCCTTGCCGCATGAAGCCGCTCCTCACTGTTCGACGGTATGCGAAATGTGCGGCAGTAGTCGTCGAGAGCGGCTGCGAGGATGACCAAATCCTCGGGGTCGAGGAAACCCGGAAAAACCATAGCTCTCCCTCCCGTTGACAGGTGAAAGTGAAAGCGTGGTCCGCGCTTACAAACGCTGGCCTGGGTTTGGGAGTTGCGGATAAGTGCTGGCGGCGGGGTCACATGTTGTGTCACCCTGCCATCAAGCGGAACCTTCTCGCGTCACGGACGGAGCGGTTTGGAACCCCGGGCTTTGCCGCCGAGCACAGCACTTGTGATCCTGGCCGAAGTCCGCTGCGGGTTCGAGAAAGATGGTATCCGATCGCCCGAGGCGATGGCGCCTAGCGCTTCCGCTTTCCGGCGCCGGCAGGCTTAGGCCCCACAGTCATGAGCGCCTCGCGCATTATCCGCAGGGCTTCATCGGGGGTAAGGCCGCATTTGCGGGCAAAATAAATCGCTTCGGAAGCCTCCGATCGCGAGGCTGCGGCGATAACGGACAAGGCCGGTCTCGATTTCTTCTTGGCCATCGGTTCACCGTGCCACGAATCGCTTAGTCAACTAATATAACGTCCCTGTTCTGAAATCAAAATTCCGGCTTTTGACGCCGCAGCCCCGATCGGGGCTGCGGGCTCAGTTTTATCCGGCGGCGGATCTTACCAGCCTTGGCGACTCGCCCAGTCGTCGATGTCGCGGCGGATGCGATCCTTCTCGATGCCGTAGCGCTCTTGGATCTTGCCTTCGAGCTGCTCGCGGTTGCCGGCGATGCGGTCGAGGTCGTCATCGGTGAGCTTGCCCCACTGTTCCTTCACCTTGCCCTTGACCTGCTTCCAGTTACCTTCGACGCGGTTCCAATCCATGGTGCAGACCTCCTTTGTGTTTGCGTAAATGCTAACGACTGCGCGGGCCGCGGGTTCCTGTTTTTCGGCCGGACACGAGGGAACATTTGAACGCTGCTCATGTTCTGCCGCAGTATGGCGCGCCGTCCCCTGCAAGGCGTGCCGGTGGACCGGGTCGGGACCCAATCCTGCCCGTCTCGTTGTCCCGTTGGGGCGGGCTTCCAATAGATCGAGGAGATCATGCTTTACCAGGCAGCGAAGATCGCCGAAGAGGCCCATCGCGGCCAGAAAGACAAGACCGGCCGTCCCTTTATCGAACATCTGAGACGCGTCGCCGATGCGGTCGAAACGCTTGACGAGAAAACCGTCGCCTACCTGCACGACGTGGTCGAGAAAGGCGAGGGGTGGACGCTCGATCGGCTCGAGGCCGAGGGCTTCGGCTTTCCGGTCGTCGCCGCCGTCGACGCGCTGACGAAAAGAATGGACGAAAGCGAGCACGACTTTGTCTGCCGTGCGGCGTCCAACGAGCTTGCGCTGCCTGTCAAGCAGGCGGACCTCAAGGACAATCTCTGGCAGGCGCACCAGGCGGGCATCGACCCCGAGAAGTACGAGAACGGACTGCGCCTGCTCGACGAGTTGACCAGCGAGTGACTGGAATTGCTCTAGCCCTTGTCGCTCACCTGCAGCAGATCCGCCGACTCGGGTGAAAGGAGCGAGCGTTCTCGCAACGCCTTTTCCAGGTCGTTGCGGCTGTCAGCCGGGCAGGCGTCGGGCAGGTCGAGCGCCGTCAGCGCCTCTTCGTCGAATTCGATGGCCCCGCCATAGAGCTGAGCCACCTGCATCACCAGACTCTCGATATCCTCGCGGGCAATGTTCTCAGCGAGATTCATCAGCCTGATTTCTTCCGACAATTGGATGATGTTGACGATGCCATTTTGCCGCAAAGCCCGCTGGACCTTGTGGTGAGCGTCGTTGCGCAACCGGTCGGAAAATCCTCGTAACATCGGAAAAACCTCCTTTCGCGGCGGTTCATCCCTCTGCCGGCGATAATGCGCCGACCTCGCTCGGTTGGCAACTAAAAAATGGAAAAGCTGTAAAAAAATCAACAAGTTAGCATAGAACGGCAAATGCGGTGTAGCCATATCGTTAGCACCGCCAGCGTCCCCCGCCTTTGTTGTCTCGCATGACCTTGACGTCTTTTGAGCCGAATCCTACTTTTACTGGCAGTGAGTGACATACTCATTCGTGTCATGACCTGCGGGAGGCTAGGGTGGTTGAATTGGAGCGGCCGCAAAGGCTGCAGATCATGTTGACGGAAGAGGAACTGGCGGCAGTCGAGAACTGGCGCTTCGAGAAACGCATGCCGAGCCGCTCGGCCGCCGTGCGCGAGCTTCTGCGAAGGGGCCTCGCATCCGAAGGTTTCCTGACAGCCGAGACCGGCATGAAGTCGCAGGATTTCGGCGTGCTGGATCCAGCAAAGGGGAATGGCGAAAATCCTGACCCCTCCAAGGCTTAGCCGCTTGCTATGAGATTCGGCCGCGCTAACTAATGCCCATGGTGACATCCGGGGGCAGGGAATTTGAAGATGCCAGCGCCAATGCGCGTCTGGCCGCCATTGTCGATTCTTCCTTCGATGCCATCATCGGCAAGGATCTGAACAGCACCATCACCGACTGGAACCGCGCGGCAGAACGCATGTTCGGCTACAGCGCGGAGGAAGCCATCGGCCAATCGATGCTGCTCCTTATCCCGGAGCATATGCACGACGAGGAGACCGACATCATCAGCCGCATCCGCCGGGGCGAGGGCGTGGCAAATCTCGACACGATGCGAAAGCGCAAGGACGGCTCACTCGTTGCCGTTTCGGTAACGGTGTCGCCGATCAGGAGCCTTGCGGGCGAGATCGTCGGCGCCTCCACGATCGCGCGCGACATCACCGCCGCCAGGGAAAATGAGCGCCGCATCCGGCTCCTGATGCGCGAGGTCAACCACCGTGTGAAGAACCAGTTCGCGGTGATCCTGTCGATGGTCAGGGAAACCAACAAGCGTTCTGCCAGCCCCAGCGAGTTCGAGGAGATGATCCGAGCCCGGATCATGGCGCTGTCGCGCTCGCACGATCTGCTGGTTACCTCGGAGTGGGCAGGCGCCAGTCTCTTCGACCTGATCCAGGAACATCTGAAACCGTTTGGTCATGAGGAGCGCATCTCGCTTTCCGGCCCGCTTTTGACGCTGCAGTCGAATGCCGTGCAGAATCTCGGCATGGCCTTCCACGAGCTTGGCACCAACTCGTCAAAATATGGCGCGTTGGCGGGCGAGGGCGGGCATGTCGAGATCACCTGGACGGTCGAGACCGGCCCGAAGGCGCAGCGCCGCTTTCAGCTTGTCTGGCAGGAGAGGTCGAATGGCCATGCCAATGGCGAGCCAGACGAGACGGCGCGCAAGGGTTTTGGCACCGTGGTGCTGCAGCGGGTGGCGCCGCAATCGCTCAGCGGCTCCTCCAGTCTCGAGCGCTCGTCCGGTGCGTTGAAATGGTCGCTGACGGCACCGCTCGAGGCCATTGTCATGCCACAGCTGGGCGCTGAGAGCGGAAGCGACTTTTACGGATGAGGGTCCGTTCCGGAAATCGAAGGCATTTGCCGTAAGGGGCTTGTGCGGCGCGCAATACGGCTACCGCGGAAGGTTCCCTTGTCGCTCCGTAAAAATGTATTACATCATGTAACATAGCGTGCGCATTGCACGCGAATGCAGTTGCTTTGGTCTGGCTTCATCGATGGAGGTTGTCATGGCAAGCAAACTGATGGAAGAAAGGAAGAGCAAAGACTGGGTTATCCTGGTCCTCGCGATCTGCCTGTTCATCTCACCCTGGGTCATCGGATTCACCGCGGCAATGATGCCCGCGTGGAACGCCTGGATTGTTGGCGTCCTGCTCGGTGCGCTGGCGCTCGCGACGCTTTCGGTGTTCGCCGAATGGGAGGAATGGGTAAATCTCGTACTCGGGCTCTGGCTGATCGTGTCGCCCTGGCTGCTGGGCTTCGCGGCGGACAGGAACGTAATGCTCACGCACGTCATCCTTGGCGTGCTCGTGGTCGCGGCATCGGCCTGGGCCGTCTGGGACGTCCGTCATCCCCACGCGCATGCGTGAGCGGTGATTAAGGGAGCCCGCCGCGCAAGCGGCGAGCTCCTTAGTAAGGCGATTCCAGGAAAAACGTGCAGCCGGTTTTCCGGCCGGAACTGCATGGTAGACCAATCGGGGCACGGGGCTGAGCAACGGTTGCGACCTCACGCAATTGCTGCAACCGGAAACCTTTTCGTGCATTCTTGGGAATGGCACCGATGCTCCATCCCGATCAGCCTGCCAAATGCTGTTCCTATTGCGGCGGCCGCGATCACGAGTTCGAGGCGTGCCCGAAGCGCAAGGCCGACGCCGAGAAGGAAAAGCCGCTGCGGCAGCCCGAGCCGGCCGGCCTGCTTCAGGCTGACCTGAGCACCGCCAACCTGCCAGGGCAATCTAGCGAGCGTGGCGCTTTAGTTTCGCGGCCTTGCGCAGATCGTCGTTCATCCGCGTCTGCCAGCCGGGACCTTGGGCGCGGTAAGCGCTGACCACATCGGGGTCGAGCTTCAGCGAAACGGCCACTTTCTTGACTTCGGGGCGCGGGCGGCCCGGCTTGCGGCGCGGCAATGTTTCCGCAGGCTGCGCATCCGGATCGGCCAACGCCGCCGCCCTGATCGCCGCATCTTCCTGTTCGGACATGCGCGAAAGCGCGGCCCGGGCGATGCCGAGGGCTTCCTCGCGGGTGCGCCTCGACGGGATTGCTTCCCGGTGCACGGGCGCGGAGCGGGAACGACTAGAGGTTTTCGACATAACTCTCGATCTCCTTCTTCGTGGCCCGTCGCAGCGAAATCACCCGGATCGTTTCGCCGCGCTCGACGTAGACCATCACACAGACTGACAGGCCGATGATCCCGGTGGCGACCAGGCGTTCCTCGCCATAGTCCGTGCTGTCGTCGATGGCGACGACCGCGTTGGCGAATCGAATTCCGGAGCGAGCTCGAAATCGATGCCGTGCTTGGCCTTATTGATCTTAGCCTTTGCGGCATCCCATTCGAAACGCATCGCCCCCGCCCGTCTCGACAATTAAGGTATATACCGAAATTACTCTTTGATTGCAAATATTCTTGTAGTCATTCCCTTAGCGCATGCGCCGCTGCATCGGCGAACGAGATGTCGCCCTTGATCTCACGCATCGCCATCGAGGTGACGGTGCGGCGCACGCCGGGCAGCCGGCTGAGCTCCTCGCGCAGCATTCTGTCCAGCGCCCGCATGTCGACGGTGACGATCTGCAACAGATAGTCGGCCTCGCCGGTCGTGGCGTAGCAGCGGCGGATCAGCGGGTGCTTCCTCACCGCCGCCTCGAAGGCGTCCGACACCTCGAAGTCGATCGACACCTGGATGAAGGCCTCGATGTCAAAGCCGATCGCTGCCGGATCGATGCGGGTGGAATAGCTGCGGATGATGCCTTGAGCCTCGAGCGCCTTCACCCGTTTCCAGCACGGCGTCTTGCTCAGTCCCACCTCTTCGGCCAGCTCGCCGAAGGAGATGCGCGCGTCGCGCTCGAGTGCTGACACTATCTTGCGGTCAAGGGCATCAAGCATGACCCGTTCTCCAATGTCGCGGCAATGGACGGTAATCGTACTCCAATTTACGCCGTTTGGATAACAGAAAGGAACAATGTTCAAGCCGGAAGCGCTATCCTTGGCTGCCTGCCGAACATGCCCGCGCGAGGAGGATGAGCCATGGACAAGTCGGACTATCACGCCCGCATCGAGGCGCCCCAAATGCGCGACTACGGCGTCTATCTCAAATGCGACCGGCTGCTCGCCTGCCAGAAGCCGCTCTCGCAAATGGTCAATGCCGACGAGCTGCAGTTCCAGATCGTGCACCAGGTCGAGGAATTGTGGATGAAGCTCATCGCCTACACGCTGGTCGACGTGCTCGACTATCTGGAGAGGCAAGACACGCACCGCATCGTCACGCTGATGGGCCGCGTGCACCGGCTGGTGCGCATGATGACGGCGCAGCTCGATCTGCTGGAGACGATGTCGCCCAAGGAGTACCAGCAGATCCGCCTCGAGCTCGGTAATGGCAGCGGCCAGGAATCGCCAGGCTTCAAGCTTATCCTGCGCCTGCCGCCGGACCTCTGGCGGGCCTTCAAGCATTCCTATCTCGACGGCCGCGGGCTTTCCGTCGAGGACGTCTACGACGCTCACTACGACCATGGCGATGCTTATGTCGTGGCCGAGGCGCTGATCGAGTTCGACGAGCTGTTCCAGAAATTCCGCGCCAACCACCTCTATCTCATCCACCGCTCGATCGGTCTCGGAGCCAAGTCGCTGAAGGGCCGCCCGGTGGAGATCCTGGAAGGCGGCGCCCGCCACCGCTTCTTCCCCGAGCTCTGGGACATACGCTGCGACATGACCGACCGCTGGGGTGCGGCCTACGGCACCGTGCGCGACTCGATCAGCCACCCGCCGCAGGCGAAGGCGGGCTGAGCCTTTCCTCGCCCCGCGCTAACAGGGGGACAGGTGGCCCGGCGTAGCCGCGAGGGAGAGCGCCCTCGTTGAGCGCCGAGCTTGGCTGTGGGCTCGCCGTCTGGCGGTTCGTCCCGGCGTCGCCGGCGCCTCACCGGCTGCTGCGCGGCGACTCTCCGCGGCCTGCAGTGGGGGTGAGGAAACAAGTGAAGCAAAAATTCCAGCCCCCTGTCGGAATCATTGCCCTTCCTCCGTCCTTGGGGCATCAACAGCTTCGAACCGGAGGGACAACGTGGAAACGCAATCGGCCTGGGAGACCGCCGCCATTCTCATCGCTCGCCTGATCTTCGCCGCCGTCTTCGCGATGGCCGTGACCTTCAAGTTCATGGATATGGGCGCCACCGCTGGCTACATCGCCGCCGCCGGGTTTCCGTTCCCGCTGTTTCTCGCCTGGTGCGCGGCGATCCTGGAGGTGCTTTTGGTGATCGCCTTCCTCACCGGCGCCTTCTTCACGCCGGCGGCGCTGGTCGCGGCAGTTTATGTGATCTTCCTCGGCTTTTCATTCCACGGCCCGTCGCACTGGACCGGCAACCAGGCCGAGTTCGGCTTCTTCGTCGATCATTTCACTTTCCTCGCCGGCCCTTTCTTCGCCGCCGTGCATGGGCCGGGCAAGTTGCTCGCCGTCTGACAGGGTTGGCCGGGCCGGGCGTGAGGCGCCGCCACTTCACATCTGATCGTTATAGGGTTCCTTCATCTGCCCGACCATGCGCGCCAGCTTGGAGAAGGAAGGCATGTCCGCTTCCGGCTGGCATTGGTTGGCGAGCTCGAGCAGGCGGATCGGGAAGTTGATCGCATCGCGGTTCGACGCCGAAATCGCCTCGGACCGGTCCTCGCCTGTCTCGACGGCCTCGGCCTTGCGCAGCGCGATGTCGATCTCCTCGACCGTCAGCACCCCCTTGCGCACCAGGGTATGGTTGATTGCCGCGACGGCCATCAGCAGGCCCTCGAGTTGCAGATTGGCGACGTTCATGGCGCTTCCTCCCATTGACCTCGCTTGAAAACGCATGAGCGGCGTTTCCGATCCGGGACCGCCTTAGGCCTCCATCAGGCGCACGCCGTATTCGGCCCAGAGCTGCTTGATCTCGCGGGCGCCCAGCGGCGGGGTCGAGCGATCTCCATAGGAGATGGCCACGGCGCTCAGATCATATTGGCCGTCTGCCTCGGCGATGAAGCGGATGGCTTCGCCAAGCGGGCGAGAATGGAAGACCGGATCCGCCTGGCCTCGGCCAAGACTGCGAACGCCTGAAATACCTGCTGGCGCATGCCGCATCCGAAAGACCGATGCCATGGCGGATTTGTCCATGCCCGCTCTCCGCGATTCCCCTTAGGGAATGATTCCATAAGGTCCGGCTAATGACCAGCCCAACCGGGCACACCAACGACAACCGGGCACACCAACCCGCCGCTATGGAAAGGCCGGGCTCTGGGCCCGGCCTCCTTCAGCGGCCTGCGCTGCGGCGGCCGTGGGGGCGCGATTGCTCTATCGGGTCCAGGGGCGGGCCCAGTCGTGGTCTGTGTCCGAGTTGCGCGCCATCGCCATGCCGATCAGCAAGCCGACGAGGCCGCCGAGAACCATGGCAGTGGAAACGGTGCCGGGATTCTGCTGAACGGTTTCGGAAACGCTCTGCGCCTGGCTTCGCAACTGCCTTGCCGCGCGTGAGGCGCGATCGCTCGCGCCGCCGTAGAATTCAGAAGCTCGGTCGGCCGCGCCGCTGTAGAGGCCGGAGGCCCGGTCGGCCGCGCTCTGGTACCACCCTTGCGTCGCACTGGCGGCTTCCTCGGCCTGATCGGCAAGCGCGCGGTTGAGCCGGCTCACCTCGCGCTTCAATTCGGCGATCTGCTTCCTCATCGCCGCTTCCGAAGCGGCTGAAGATCTGGCGCTGGTGCGCGAAGCGCTGCCGCTGCGGGCAGCGCTGCTGCGGCTCGGATTGCTCCGCTCTGTGCCGCCGCCCTGGGACGTCGAGCTGCCGTTGCGCGCGGCTGCTGCGTTCGTGTCCTTACCCTGGTTGGTTTCGTCGTCTGCCATGGGTCTCTCCTTGCTGAACTCTGCAACGGCTCACGCTCGACCTTGCAACGGCTCACGTCCGCCATGGTTCCCGTCCAAGCAAAGGGCCGTGGAGCGGAACTCCACGGCCCTCGCGCGACGAAACTGCCGCGTCTCGTTACTACTTGCCGCAATGATTATCGTTGACCGACGGCGTAGCCGTGCCAGGCGACGTGTGAGTTGCATCCGGCTGGGCGCCCTGCGGCGTCGCGGGGCAATTCCGATCGGCGTTCGAATTCATGCCGTCCGTGGTGATGCTGCCTGTCGTGCCTGTATCGGGCGCCATCTGATCAGGCGGCGGATTGGCAGGCGTGGTGGGGTCCACCGTGATGCTCTGGCCGCTGCCCGCCGTGTCGGCGGTACCGCCCGTCGCATTCTGAGCCATCGCAGCCGTAGCCAGACCGATGGTCAGAGCCGATGCCGCAAGAATCTTGATGAGCATGATCTTCTCCTTCTTGTGCGAGATCGTTTCTCTTTTCGGGAGTCTGTCGCGTCGCGACTAAGGGGTGGAACCCCTCGGCCCGGAGGTGGTTCCGAGAAAAAATTTCTGGAACTTTCAGACCTGGGCCACAATTTATCGGTGCGCGAGCGAAAGTCGCTTCCCGGCAAGGCTGCAGACAAGCAGCTAGGAAAATTTACCTAAGAGCCTTGTCAGGTGAGGGCAGCTCTGCTATGATTTTATCCATGGTGCTGATTTGCGCCAACGACCCGCCAGCCGGCGGGTTTTTTTGTGGCTCCTCACCTTGGGGGCTTCGCCAGTTGGCGAGGCGACGGGACAGCATCCTCCTGTGGCGTGCCAGCCATATCCCCCGCAAGAAGGGGATCGATGGTCCCCCTTGCGGGCGAGATGTCCGGCAGGACAGGCGGGGCGGCAACTCGACCTTTTTAGTTGAATCCAATCTGCGGAAGCTCTGCATGCCACGCTATGCCACCATCATCACCGGCGACGACGGCGCCGAAATCGTCAGCGCCATCGGCGAGTTCGCATCGTTCGGCGAGCCGCCCCGCACAAGCCGCGTCGAGGCAGTCGCGCCGGGTGTGCGCATCGGCATGGTGCGCGGCGGTCCGGTCGACGCGATCGCCGGCTTCGGCTTTCCGCGCCAGGGTCTCGATCCGTCGGCCATGAGAGCCGCCGCGGCGAAGCTGAAACGAACGGAGCCGTTTTCCGGACAGGTCGATCAGCCCTCCGCGCCGAAGGCCGCCCGCGCCAAGCCGCGCAAGAAGCCGGCGCGCAAGCCCGCCAAGTGGCGTGCGGTTCGTTCCGCCGGAACGCCGGCAGCCGATGCAGCCGTCAATGGCTGACTGCGCAGGCAAGGCGCGGCGCGCCGGCGCCCGAACCGCTGGAGCGAAGGCTGAGCCGGCCGCCGCGCCGATAGCCAGGCGCTCGAAAAAGACGCTGGGCGACGATTTCGCCGCGGCGCTGCGCGCTGATTTCCGCGCCCATGGCGCCGGCGTCATCGCCGCGGTCAGGGCGGAAAAGCCCGACCAGTATCTGAAGGTCGTACTGACGATGCTGCCCAAAGAGTTCTCGCAGGGTCTCGATGCGAACCAAAACAGTCTGGGCCAGTTGAGCGATGAGGAGATCCGCAGCCGCATCCGCTGCCTCGAAGCGAGGCTGCGGCCGTTCCTTGATGATAGCGACCTATTTGGCGCTGCTCGAGGAGATGGACCGACGCCGTCAACGTAACCTTCTTGCTGCCTACAGGCCATACGAAAGGCAGTCCGAGTTCCACGCGGCGGGGGCAAAAAACCGCGAGCGCCTGTTCATGGCCGGTAACCAGCTCGGCAAGACCAGGGCAGGGGGCGCCGAATGGGCCATGCACCTCACCGGCCGCTATCCGGACTGGTGGAGGGGCAAGGTGTTCGACACGCCCGTCCGGCTCTGGGCCGCCGGCGTCACCGGCGAGGGCACGCGCGACAATCCGCAGCGTGTGCTGGTCGGCCCGCCGCAGCGACAGGCGGAATGGGGCACCGGCATGATCCCGGCCGACGCCATTGCCGAAACGACGATGGGCCGTGGCGCCCCTGGAGCGCTGGACAGCGTCGTCGTGCGCTGGGGCGGTGGCGGTGATGTGCAGGCGGGCGAAAGCGTGCTCTCCTTCAAGTCCTACGAAAAAGGCCGCGAGAAATGGCAGGGCGAGACGCTGCACGGTGTCTGGTTCGACGAGGAGCCGCCGCTGGACATTTATTCCGAGGGTCTGACCCGCACCAATGCGACGGGCGGGATAACCATCGTGACTTTCACACCGCTGCTCGGGATGTCGGATGTGGTGCTGCGGTTTTTGTCGGCGGAGGCGGTTCAGGGCTTGGGTTCCTCGCCCCCGCAAGGCGGGGTGACCGCGAAGCGGCCGGAGAGGGGGTCTTCGTAGGGCGACAAGCTTACGAGTAGCTTTCCGCTCTTGCATCGACAGCCGGCGCTGCCCCCGCTCCGTCGCAGCTTCCGCCGCGCCACCTCCCCCACGTTCGTGGGGCGAGGAATTGGAGCCAAAAAATACGGATGAAATCTGATCAGGGATATTTGCTGCCCGCAAGCTGCCTGGCGCGAGCCTTAGGGTCGGTCGCTTTCCGGGTTAGCGGTTGGCACCATATCCTTTCGTCACGAGTAATTGGATTGTACCAGACATTGCATACTTTGTTCGGTGTGTCCGGGATACAAACTTTGCGTTGGAACCCCCTGAACTTGCTCGTGTCATAGGGCACGTTCGACTGGCAGGCTGAGGCGCTCGCGGCAATGGCCACGACGATTGCAATGCGGATCATGTATCTCCCCCGTTTCATCAGGAACTTCGCATTGATGAACAGTATTATCAACGACAATAGTTGGTTGGGGCAGATAATTACGACGAGACTAATATGTCCCGACACGTGACCTTCATGACCATCGAAGATGCCGGGCACTATTCGCCCGAGCAGCGCGCGGAAATTATCGCCGCCTTTCGGACATCGTGTTCGAGGTGCTGGTGCGGCGCTTCAGGCCCGCACCAGAAGAATGAGCGGCGCGGAATGGGAGCCGTGCCGATCAGTCCCGAGCATTGGCGACACCGGCCGGCAAGAATTCTGCCAATCGCGATGAACCAATTCGCGTGGCCATGCGACGCATCGGTGCAAATGAACACCCGTGTATCCATGGAGATTTTCGATGCCTGCAATCCTTCGCAATGCACTTCTTGCCGCCCTGGCCGTATCCGCCCTGGGTGGATCCGCGATGGCCGGCCAGCAGATCTACGAATGCGACAACACGCCGACCAACAAGCTGTGGGCTGGCCGCTGCTGCGGGGTCGGCGACGCGAATTGCCTCGGTGGTGAAAGCCATGGCCATGACCGGGGGAATCCCGGCCGGGGCAACAATGGCGGAGGCGACAACGGCAGGGGCGATAAAGGGCCCAAGTGAAGCTGGCGCTCAGCCCGAGGCTCGCCGGTTTGCCCGACCGGCGAGCAATCGGCGCAGACTGGGGCACCGTGGTTCGGTTAGTTTCCCTGCCAGTCGCCCTTTTCCAGGCGCCTTTCCCGTCGCCTTTTCCAGGCGCCCTTTTCCAGGCGCTTGAGCCGCTGGAAGAAGCGGGCCACAATCCCCACTTATGGAGAAATCCAAGGAGGTTTGACATGGCTTCTTCCGAACGCGCGGTCCTTGCCGGCGGCTGCTTCTGGGGCATGCAGGATCTGATCCGCCGCTTGCCCGGCGTGATCTCCACCCGTGTCGGCTACAGCGGCGGCGACGTGCCGAACGCAACCTACCGCAATCACGGCACCCATGCCGAGGCGATCGAGATCGTCTTCGATCCGACCAAGACCAGTTTCCGCACGCTGCTCGAGTTCTTCTTCCAGATCCACGATCCGACGACCCGGAACCGTCAGGGCAACGATGTCGGCATGAGCTACCGCTCGGCGATCTTCTATACCAGCGACGAGCAGAAGCGGGTGGCCGAAGACACCATCGCCGATGTCGACGCCTCGGGTCTCTGGCCGGGCAAGGTCGTCACCGAGCTCGCTCCGGCCGGTGCCTTCTGGCAGGCCGAACCCGAACATCAGGATTATCTGGAGCGCTATCCCAACGGCTACACCTGCCATTTCGTCCGGCCGGGCTGGAAGCTTCCCGTCCGCGAAAAGGCCGCCGCATCATAAAAATAGGGCTGCGCAGCCCTTCATTCAGGATCCCGCCCGCCGTGCCGAAAGGCATGGCGGGCTTTCTTGCGTTTCGGGCGCAAGCCCGCACCTCGCCGGCATGCTCCGGCTGGAACAGTGGCCTTAGCCCTTGGCCCGGCGGTTCTCGTTTTCATGGCCGATCCAATGGGTTCGGATGCGGTCGCTGGCTTCAAGGTAAGCCATGTCGATGAGATAGGTCAGAAGCTTTTCGCCGTCGGCCTCAGCCTTCTGGCGAAGCTCGCGCAAGATCCCCTGCGCAAACTGCAGGTTTTCCATTTTGCTCGGCTGGTCCATCGGTGCCCCCAATGTCTGCGTGGAAGTTTGGCTGACTATACTTGTACGAATGTTGTCGGCTCGCTCGCGGCCAGGCTGCGCCCGGTTGCACCTGCGCTCGATCAATGAAGCTGTTGCACATCGCGCGAAAATGTCGATATTTTACGCCCCCAATCGGATGGCGAATATGCATGAAGACGAGGGCAGCACTCCCGACAAGCTGCAAGCCATGCTTGACGTGATTGCCAGGAGCGAGCCCGCGCGCGGGAGCGGACAGGCCGATCTCGGCAGGCTGCAGGCCGATGCCGCCAAGGCCGCCAACGTGCTGATCGAATTCTACGGCGACGCTGCCCTCGAGCGAGCCAAGCTTATCGAGCGCCGCTCGCCCCACTCGCATTTCGCGCGCATGGTGACGGCCGAGATCGGCAGGCGCGGCAGGCTTCCGCCCAGAAGCTAGCCCGGAACCCGGCCGAGAAACCGACAAAGATCGCCTCAGGACGATTTGCGCCTCCTCGATCTCTCGCCAAGTCTTTGCAGGATCTCTTCCTCGATGTTGTCCAGCAGGTAGGAAAGCATGTCGTCCTCGATCGACTGCGCGATTTCCCTGGCCTGCTCGACATGGTCGTGGATTTCGCGCAGCGAGTGATCCTCGCCCGCGGCATCCTGCGTCAGGTCGATGAACCAGCCGGGATAAAGCGCTGCCTCGCCCATGTCATCGACATAGCACTGGCCGACGGCAAGGATTTTGCGCAGCCCCATCTTTTCCGAGCGGACCTTGTAGACCTCGCGGAAACCTGACCTGCGCTCGATCGCCTTGCGGATCGCCAGCCGAACCCGCGGCCGATCGTCCCGCTCTATGCTTTGCATGCACCGCTCCAGCGGCGCGCCATGCGAGAACTCCTCGAGCGTCAGGTCGAAATAAGCGGACAGATTCGCGTCCCCATAGATGCGGTCGCGCTTGATGTCCCAGGTCCAAAACCCGTCGATCGGTGGATACCGCATATGCAGGTTGCGGCTGCGTTGAGGCGCCAGTGTCATGAAAACCGCCCCGTCGGTTTCAGGATTCGCCAGTACTATGTCTTAAAATCAAATAGAAACAAAGGTGAGTTTTTGTACAAGGCAGGAAAATGATTGGGCCTGCCGCTTGCTTGCATAGCTTCGCCGCATAGTTGGCATCATCCAGGAAATACGGACGGTGAAAAAGTTTCTCTGGCCGAAACAATTTTCATTTCCGTGTCGCAAATGAAGCCGGTGCTTCACGCGAGAAGGAAGCTTTCGAACTTGAAACAACATCAAAAGTTGTATTCTCCCGGACGCAACGCCTGGGCTGGACATACTATCCATCTTGTAAGGCCGGCGCGGCAATGCTGGTGTTGCCTGAGCCGCGCCGGCCGAAGCGGCCTCCAAAAGGTTTTCGCCGCGCCGGGGATGCTAGCGGCCGCTGCCGCGCCGGCAAACCGACCGTTGGTTGAAAATGCCCGACTTCCAGAAGAAGACAAGGCCCTCGCGGTCAGCGTCCGGTCGTTTACGGGCATAGGCGCCGGCTCGCTGGACCGATGCGTCCTTGCTCTGCGACTTAAGCCGTACTGCCATTCAGCATTTAGGCTGATTTGCGATACGGCTCGCGCACGGTCTCCGGCTCGGCATCATCGGCCGCCGACTCAGCGACGGTCCTGTCATGCTCGAATTGGCTCGCCTCGGGCAGAGGATGCAACCACTGCTCGCGCCGACCGATCCACAATTCGTAGCTGGGCTCAAGCCCTTCGGTCGGTACGACATCCAGGCTGCCGATCATCACCTCGGCCTCGTCCTCGCGAACCGACGGCAAGCGGCTGCCGCAGGTTGGACAGAAGCTTCGCCCGCCATAAGTGCTGGTGATACCCGCGCTTTCGAATGCCTGGCGCGGCCATATGGCAAAGGCCTGATACGCCGATCCGCTGGTCTTGCGGCAGTCCTTGCAATGGCAAAGTCCCACCCTCAGCGGCTCGCCGGTCACCCGGAACTGGACACCGCCGCACAGGCAGCTGCCGCTACGCATGACATCGTCGAACATGGCCGTTCCTCCTGCAGCCGGGACATTGGTGTCACCATCCGGTACAATTCGCATGCTGCCTCAACTGTTCCACAGCGCGGTCGGAACGTCGCTCAACCGGGAAAGTCGAAGACCGGTTCCTCGCAGCGGTAGACGCGGCATGGACCGTCACGGGTCGGAACCGCGACCGACATCGGGACTTCCGGCCAGTCGCACTCATTGCCGAATTGGCGCACGAAACGATCATAAGTGTTGGGCCCGGTGGTCAGCACCGCGGCATGCCGGCGCTGGATCAGCGCCTGCGTCTCGCCACAAGTCATGGCGCGTGTGTCGGGCCGCGCATCGGCGGCGCCCGCAGTCCATAATATCGTGCCGGCTACAAGGGCGGTCGTCAGGTTTTTCATGGAGGCGCCAGCTTTCAGTGATCGCTTTTGCGGTACGAATATGGCTCGCCGCCGGAACACCGCAAGGCTTTTGAACAGCAAAACGACGCCGATTAGGATGTCTGCGCAACCGGCCTTGTCGCGGTCGGACGGACGACGAAGCGACCGTCAGCGCGACGTCGGTAAGAACCCGGTCAGGCATTCTGGCCTCCCGATCCGCCGCATTCCAGGCAGATCACACTGTGTCCCGGACAGCTCAGCCGGTGCGTTCCTTCCGGGCAGCAATGGCCGTTGGAGGCGACCCAGCGGTCGCAAATGAAAATTTTCCTGGCGCCATGGCAGCGCCGGCATTCCGCCGAGGGCATCAGATTCTCGTTTGGCGAGACGCGATGCTCCGCTTCAACGACCGCGTTCATCCATTTAGTCCCCAACGACTGGATTGTCGGTCCTGTTTTTCTCAAGACATTACATTAGCCATCCGAGATATAAAAGCCCCGGGCGGATGACGAAAGTTTCATCCCTCGACCCTTTCCCTTTGCGCTGCCGTTGCTAAAGCTCGTCCGGCAAAGGGCGCCCGAGCAGATTCCGTCGGGCGCGGGCAGGCAACGGGATTTCCTGCAATGACATGGACCGGTGCGGGAGCGCTTTTCATCCTGGTAGCCACTTATGCCGGCGTTGCCGTCGGCCGTATTCCGGGCTTCAGGCTGGATCGCGCCGGCATCGCGCTGCTCGGTGGCGCCGCCATGATCGCGATCGGCGCGATCGGCATGGAGGATGCCTACCGCGCCATCAATTTCGACACGATCACGCTTTTGCTCGGCATGATGATCGTGGTCGCGCATCTGAAAGTGTCGGGCGCGTTCCGGGCGCTCGGCGGCTTCGCTATTGAGCATGCGCACGCGCCCTTCATGCTGCTCGTCATGGTGACGCTTCTGACCGGAGTGCTTTCGGCCTTTCTGGTCAATGACGCGATCTGCCTGGTGATGGCGCCGATCGTCGTCCACGTCACCCGCGTCATCCGGCGCAACCCGGTTCCCTACCTGATCGCCACCTGCACGGCCTCCAACTGCGGCAGCGTCGCCACCATCACCGGCAACCCGCAGAACATGGTCATCGGCGCGCTCTCGGGCATTTCCTATCCGGCCTTCACGGCGGCGCTCGCGCCGGTGGCGCTGTTCGGCCTTGTCGCCGTCATCGTCATTGTCCGCATCGTCTACCGCGGCGAATTCTCTCGCCCCGCCGAGCTCAGCCCCGAGGTCTATCGCGGCCGCATGCTGCCGGGACAGGTGCTGAAGGCGACCATCGTCTGCGTGGTGCTGGCGTTCGCCTTCTTCGCTGGCGTGCCCGTCGCCAAGGCGGCGCTCATTGCCGGCGCTTTCCTGCTCGTCACCCGCGCGATCAAGCCGCACCGCATCTACCGCGAGATCGACGGCCCGCTGCTCTTCATGTTCGCCGGACTGTTCGTGGTCGTGGCGGGCGCGGAGCGCACGCTGCTCACCCCCGACATGATCGCCGCGGCGAAGAATATGGGTCTCGACGATGTTTGGCGGCTCTCCGGCTTCACCGCGGTGCTTTCCAACGTCATGAGCAATGTGCCGGCGGTGCTGGCGTTGAGGCCGTTCATCCCGGGCCTCGAAAACCCCCACCGCGCGTGGCTGGTCGTGGCGATGAGCTCGACGCTCGCCGGCAATTTCACGCTGCTCGGCTCGGTCGCCAACCTCATCGTGGCTGAGCAGGCAAGAGCGGCGGGCAAGGAGCTGTCTTTCGCAGCTTTCTTCAAGGTCGGTTTGCCGCTGACGCTGTTGACGCTGGTCTTCGGCACGGCGTGGCTGGCGCTCACTTCGTAGCCGTTGGACGCCAAGCAGCTGGCGGGGAGAATAGGGCAAGGTTCTGCTGTGAGTGCGACAATGTTTTTCCGGCTTAATCGCCTACGCCGACGCGATCGCACCCAACGTAAAGGCGCCCCATGGAGCCTTGTTTTTGTTTTCAGGCCCGGTTAAGCCGCCGCGCAACCAACCGAAGGACGACATAAAGTGAGCGAACCGACCGTGGCCGAAGCGACCGAAAGCATCTATGCCTCGATCCGCGCGGACAACGCCGACATCGATGCGCATATCGCGACGCTCAAGGCGGCGATGGCGCGGGAAGGGCTGAAACAGGCGGTGTTCGAGCCGGCCAAGCTGGCGCACAACAACCGCGCGGGCCGCAAGCTGATGCAGGCCTATTTCCGCCAGCGCGGCGTGACCGTGACGTTTTCGAGCTAGGGGCCGCGCGCCGACCGGGCGCTGCTGTTGCGACGAGGCTCCGCAAGAGGCCTTTTTGGGGGCGTCGCGGCACCGCGCGGCTGCCTAAGGGCAATCGCATATGGCGCGCCCGATGTGATTGGCTGCCGAGTTGGCTTCGCTCATGTCGGGTACGCGGCCGACCCTTGCCTGTTCAGGTCAATCGCACGCCGCCACGGTCTTCAGCGTCTGGGCGCGCGAAGGTCCGGGCAAATTCCCGATCCTTCGAACGGCGGCGTAGAACCTTGGATAGTCGCCGGAGCACAAGTCGAACAGGCGAAGAAACGCCGGAACCTGTTCGCCATAGACGGCAGTCGCGGCGAGCTTTGCGTTGTTGATCGGGCTATCGAACCAGGCGTCATAGCCCCGGTATCCGGCCCAGCGCGTATCGCGCATGCGCCGGTAGCGCATCCGCAGCCTGTCGATCGTGGCTGCTTTGGCGGCGGCCATCTGCTGTGGGCCACGCGGACTTCCATAGACTTGGCGCAACTCGTCCCGGGTTTTCGCTATCAGTCCGAGAAAATCGGCGCTGCGCTTGCGATTGGCTTCGTAGCGGCGCAATCCCGCGCGATTGCCGGTGGCGCGGAGCCATTTCCTGACGCCGGTGGTTTCGACCGAGACCGCGAAAGCCTCGTTGAACGCGGAGTCGCCGTTCACATAGATTTTCTGATGCGCCAGCTCATGGAAGATCAGGCTTGCGAGATAGGTGTCGTCCTGGCGCAGCATGGTGCTGAGCAGCGGATCGCTGAACCATCCGAGCGTGGAATATGCGGTGACGCCCGAGACGTAGACGTCCAGCCCCTGCCGCTGCAGTTCGGCAGCGCTTTCAGCCGCCGATTTCCGGGAAAAGTAACCCCGGTACGGAACGCAGCCGAAGACCGGAAAGCACCATGTTACGGGCGTGAGCGAGAATTGCGGCGCGGCAAAAACCGCCAAGGTCACAGCGTCCCGGCCGATGTCGACATAGCTGCGGTAGCTGCTGTTTTCGGGCAGCGCCAGTTCATCCGTGGCAAAGCGGCGTATGGCGCTCGCCGACGTCAGCTTGACGCGCAATGCCTCCGGCGTTGCGGGGTCGCGGATCAGCTTGCCGACATTCTTGCGCGCCGCCATGATCTCAACATGGCCCTCCAGCGACTGCGCGTAGTAGGAAATGCTGGTGCACCCGGCCACGCCGGCCGCCAGGACCGCCGCGGCAAGCAATCGAAAAACGCGCCTCACAGCCTACCCACCGCCTGTTCATCTCCCCGTGAAGCAAGTGTCCCCATCTGACCGCGAGTCTCAAACAGGCCCGCCGATCTTCGTCAAGACCTGGTGGGACGTCACGGGTCGGACTTTGGCAGGATCGGCAACGCCTCAGAGCTGACATCGGTGCTGACCAGGTCCATGCCGCTCACGAGATGCAACGCATCAATCGTCGGCGGCATTCAAGCTTGGAGCACGATGCAGGTATCGAGTCCTGATGCGAAGATGCCAGCCCTTGGCCTCGCCACGACGACAGATAGGGCGTATAGTTGAAGACCGCCGGCTCGGACCTGACACCCCGGCGCATTGAGAGCGGGAGACGTCGCTTCAACTAGGGCGCACTTCCAACTCGGGGGGTGTTCCACGCGCTCTCATCATTGCCCGCCGCGTCCGGCTTCTGCTTTGCGCGATCGCGGTCGCTATTCGCATTTACTCACTGAAGGAGAACTGAGCTTTTCACTGGAGGAGAAGTGATCATGCATTACCTTCCCAGACGTGAATTCATGGTTCGAGGAGGGGCAACCCTCGTGGCGCTGGCGTCCTTTCAATCGCGGATTGCCTATGCCTTTCCAACCCGGGCCGGCGAGGAAGTCATCAAATGGCTCGATCAGCTGCCGCCAAACCCGGTTCCGCAAGTCATCAAAAATCAGTTGGTGTGGGAGGATCTCGATTCCTGGGTGACGCCCAACGACAAGTTCTTCTCAATCGCGCATTTCGACCGGCCGGTCATCGACGAAAGCACGTGGAAGCTCGAAATTGGCGGCTCCGTCAAAAAGCCGACAGACCTGACGCTCGCCGACATCAAGGCTCGAACGCGCCAGGAAGTCACGTTCACGGTCGAATGTTCGGGCAATACTGGCCTCCCGTTCTTCAATGGCGGGATTGGCAATGCTCGCTGGGCGGGCACGCCGCTCGCCCCGATCCTTATGGAGGTCGGCGTCCTCGACAGTGGCATCGAGGTTGTCTTCTGGGGCACCGATAAAGGTGAAATCAAGCGAGCCGACGACGTCAAGTTCACGCAGAACTTTGCGCGCAGCATGTCGCTCGCCGACGCCTTGGACCCCAAAAATATCCTCTGCTACGAGATGAACGGCACTGCCTTGCCTGCCGATAACGGGTTCCCGCTGCGGCTGATAGCGCCGGGCTGGTACGGGATCGCGAACGTCAAGTGGCTCAAGCGTATCGAAGTCAGGGACCAACGCTTCGTGAACCAGTTCATGGGACGCGATTATGTCACGCTGCGCGAGGAGGAGCACAACGGCGAGACGGTATGGATGGAAACCTCTGTCGGGCGGGCGCGTCTGAAGTCTGCGTCGGCCCGGGTCACTCATATCGGCAATGATTACAGGATCGTCGGAGCGGCCTGGGGCGCGCCGATCGAGCGGGTCGAGGTGAAAATCGATGACGGCCCATGGATGCCGGCGACCATCGATGAAACCGAAAAGGCGGACTTCGCTTGGAAGATATGGTCCGTCGACTGGCCCAAGCCCTCCGCCGGGGAGCACACAGTCACCTCGCGCGCCGTTAGTACCGGAGGGCAGGTCCAACCCGCAATGGACGATCCCGTCATCGCCAAGAAGCACACTTACTGGGAAAGCAACGGTCAGGTGACGCGACGCATCGCCATTCACTGATCGGCGGAAGCCTATCAAACCTCTCACATCGATGTGACCCCATGCTTTTGGCATGGGGTCATGACGTCGATCGGGCCGGCTGTGACGGTGGCGACCCACGCGGGAGAACGCCTCTGCCGGCGGGTTGAGCCGCCTTATGGCATCATCCTGGCCTGATGGGCGCTCATCGGAGCCATGTTCAGGTTGAGATGGGCCATGATCCAGACCGAGCCGATCACGACCAGCGCGACGATCAGCACGCCGAAGGCGAGCGCGAGCACGTTGTTGGTGTTGTCGGGCCCGGTGGTCAGGTGCAGGAAGAAGACCAGATGCACGCCCATCTGCGCGATCGCCAGCACCACCAGGGCCGAGATCACCGCCGGCTGGTAGATCAGGCCGGTCTGCGCCGCGAGGAAAGAGGCGACGGTCAGCAGGATCGCCAGGCCGAAGCCGAGCAGGTACCCCGACAGCCCTCCCGCCAGCTCGTGCTCGGTTATGCGCTCCTCGCCCGGCGCCGAATCGCGGCGGTCGAGTTCCTCGTCGGTCCGGCTGTCGATGTCGCTCATGGCGACGCTCCCAAGAGATAGACCAGGGTGAAGATGGCGACCCAGATAATGTCGAGCGCGTGCCAGAACAGGCCAAAGCAGTGGAGCCGGCGCAGTATCTCCGGCCGGAAGCCCTTCACCCAGAGCTGCGCCATCATGGTGCCGAGCCAGAGCAGGCCGAGCCCGACATGGGTGCCGTGGCAGCCGACAAGGGCGAAGAAGGCTGACAGGAAGGCGCTGCGCGAAGGGCCTGCCTGCTCGCTCGCCATCACCGCGAATTCCTGCACCTCCAGGAACAGGAAGGCAGCGCCGAGCAGGCCGGTGACCAGAAGCCAGAACTGGGTGGCGGCCATCGACCGGCGCTGCGTCGCGAGCGTCGCCAGCCCCCCGGTGAAGCTCGATGTGAGCAGAAGCCCCGTTTGCGCCGCAACGCGCGGCAGCTCGAACAGCTCCTTGCCGGATGGCCCGCCGGCGGTCGCCGTCGACAGGACCGCATAAGCGGCGAAGAAAGCCGAGAACATGATGATGTCGGACAAGAGGAAGATCCAGAACCCGTAGGCCACCGTGACGAACTTCGAGGCCGGGCCGCCCTGGCCGTGGCCGGTCGCCGAGAGCAGGCCATGGCCGTGTCCCGCATGGCCGTGACCCCCATGACCGTGTCCCCCATGGCCATGCCCGCCTGACCGTCCAACCCGGTAGGGATCGCGCGCCGCGCTGCCGGCCGTGATGTCGCTCATGCCACGCGCTCCCGTCTGCGCAGCCAGGCAAGCTGTGCGGCCCTGCCGTCGCTGTCTATGCGCTCGACTTCCTCCGCGGAGACTTCGTAGTCGCCGTGCTCTCGCCAGGCGAAGATGACGAAAGTGATATAGGCGCCGATGAAGCCTACGATCGCCAGCCACCAGATGTGCCAGATCAGGGCGAAGCCGATCAGCGTGCTGAAGAAGGCGGTGACGAAGCCGGTCGGGCTGTTGCGCGGCATTTCGATCGGCTCATAGCTTTCGTCCTCGCCGGGCCTTTGCTCCTCCATCGCCCGCTGCTTGATGGTCCAGTAGGGTTCCTCGTTCTCGACATGCGGCAGCCGCGCGTAGTTGAAGAAGGGCGGCGGGGAGGATGTCGACCATTCCAGCGAGCGGCCGTCCCAAGGGTCGCCCGTTTCGTCGCGCAATTCGTCGCGATGCCTGATCGAGACGACGAGCTGCGCGACCTGGCAGGCGGCGCCGACGATCATCACCGCAATGCCGAAGGCCGCCACGACCAGCCACGGCGTCCACAGGTCCATGTCGATATGCTGGAGACGGCGGGTCATGCCGAGCAGGCCGACGATATAGAGCGGCACGAAGACCAGCACGTAGCCGGCAAGGGTGAACCAGAACGCGGCCTTGCCCCAGCCCTCGTGCAGCCGGAAGCCGAAGGCTTTCGGGAACCAGTAGGTGAAGCCGGCGAAGGCGGCGAACAGCACGCCCGAGATGATCACATTGTGAAAATGCGCCACCAGGAAGAGCGAATTGTGCAGCATGAAGTCGGCCGGCGGAACGGCGAGCAGCACGCCGGTCATGCCGCCGATGATGAAGGTGGTGACGAAGCCCAGCGCCCACAGCATCGGCGTGTCGAAGCGCACGCGCCCGCCATACATCGTGAAGAGCCAGTTGTAGATCTTGACCCCGGTGCCGACCGCGATGACCGAGGTGGCTATGCCGAAGGCGGCATTGACGTCGGCCCCGGCGCCCATGGTGAAGAAGTGGTGCAGCCAGACCATGAAGGAGACGATGCAGATGAACAGCGTCGCCGCGACCATCGACCGGTAGCCGAACAGCGGCTTCGATGAGAAGGTCGAGAAGATCTCGGAATAGATGCCGAAGGCGGGCAGCACCAGGATGTAGACCTCCGGATGGCCCCACGCCCAGATCAGGTTCATGAACATCATCTGGTTGCCGCCGGCTTCGTTGGTGAAGAAATGGAAGCCGAGGTAGCGGTCGAGCGTCAGCATGGCGAGCGTGGCGGTGAGGATCGGGAAGGCCGCGACGATCAGCAGGTTGGAGGCGAGCGATGTCCAGCAGAACATCGGCATGCGCAGATAGCCCATGCCCGGCGCGCGCATCTTGAGGATGGTGGTCGCCAGGTTGACGCCGGTGAGCAGCGTGCCGACGCCGGAGATCTGGATCGACCAGAGATAATAGTCGACGCCGACGCCCGGCGAGTAGGTCGTCTCCGACAGCGGCGCATAGGGCAGCCAGCCGGTGCGGGCGAACTCGCCGACGACGAGCGAGATGTTGACCAGGAGCGCGCCGGTCGCCGTCAGCCAGAAACTCACCGAATTCAGCGTCGGAAAGGCGACGTCGCGGATGCCGAGCTGCAGCGGCACGACGAAGTTCATCAGCCCGATGACGAAGGGCATCGCGGCGAAGAAGATCATGATCGTGCCGTGGGCCGAAAAGACCTGGTCGTAATGCTCGGGCGGCAGGTAGCCTGGCCCGTGGATGGCGAGCACCTGCTGCGTGCGCATCATCACCGCATCGACGAAGCCGCGCAGCAGCATCAGCGCCGCCAGAACGATATACATGACGCCGATGCGCTTGTGGTCGACCGAAGTTATCCATTCGTCCCAGAGATAGGGCCAGTATCCTTTCACCGTGACCCAGATCAGCACCGCGGCGGCCGCCAGGAAGACGACGAGCGCGGCGCCCAGCGGGATGGGCTGATCGAAGGGAATGGCAGACCAGTCGAGCTTGCCGAGCATCGTCATCCTCCCGCTTTCGGCTGCGGCTGTTGGGCAGGCGCCGGCGTCCCGGCCTTGGGCTGGGCCTTGGGGCTTACCTGCGGCTCGCCGGCGGCGGTTTCGGCGGGACCCGGACCGGGCGGCAGCGTCTGGCGCACGATCGCGTCGAACAGGCCGTCCTGCACGACGCCGAACGAGGCCGGCGGCACGTTGATGCTCTGCCTGGCAAGCTCGCCATAGGCGCGGGCGTTGAGCACGCCGCCGGCGCCATGCAGCGAAGAGGCCCAGCGCGCAAACTCGTCGGGCGGGACCGCGCGCACGCGGAAATTCATGTCGGAGAAGCCATCGCCGCTGAAATGCGCCGACAGGCCGAGATAGTCGCCCTCGCGGTCGGCCTGCAGGTTGAGCTCGGTCTGCATGCCGTTCATGACATAGATCATGCTGCCGAGCTGCGGCACAAAGAAGGTGTTCATCACGCTGGCCGAGGTCAGCTTGAAACGAACGGGAACGCCGGCCGGGATGACCAGCTGGTTGACCGTTCCGACGCCCTGGTCGGGGTAGAGGAACAGCCATTTCCAGTCGAGCGCCACCACCTGGATGTCGAGCGGCGGCTGGCTGGAGGCGATCGGCCGGCGCGGGTCGAGATGGTAGGATCCGTAATAGATCAGCCCGCCGAGGAAGAGGATGGTGAGCGTCGGGATCGACCAGACGATCAGCTCGATGCGGCCCGAATAGGTGAATTCCGGCTCGTAGCGCGCGTTGCGGTTGGAGGCACGGAACATCCAGGCAAACAAAAGCAGCGCCACCAGCGTCGGAATGACGATGACCAGCATGACCGCCAGCGAGTTGAGCAGGATCGTGCGGTTGCCCGCGCCGATCGGGCCCTGCGGGTCGAGCACCCCGCCCGCGCAGCCGGAGAGCGTTGCGATCAGGCCTATCCAGAGCGGCGAGCGGCCTCGCCTCGGTCTAGGGAAGGAAAGCACTGGAACGGATCATGCTTGGCGCGAACGGATCGGCGGGACGTCTTGACTGTGGGCGGCGCGTCGTCGGCGCCGCTGGGCCGCGGCACGGCCGGAAACAGACTTCGCGGCCAGTCCGGCTGGGCCGTGATCCTTCAAAAGCTCGCGCCTGCGAGGGTCGCGTTCTGCAGCAGCTTTCATCTGAAGTCTCCCCGTGTGCAGAGGCACTTCCGCCATATACCGTACGACTGCTGAACACGGCTGCCAACCCAAGCAGTTGCCGCCTGTTCCGCAAAGGCGGTGTTTTGCCCGATGGCTGGACGGGCCGCGGAAGACATAGGGCGCGGCTCCAGCCTGACCAGACGCCGTCTCGGCATGCTCGCGCTCGCCGATCGCCCGCCAGGATGGTGACAAGGCGCGCGGCGCGTGCATTGTACTGCGCAGGGAATTGCAGCCGCCTGCGGAGGAAGCCTTGTCCGAGATTGCAACCATCCTTTCCATCCTTGGCGTTTTCTTGCTGGGGGCGATGAGCCCGGGGCCGAGCTTCGTCGTCGTCTCGCGCATCGCGGTCGCCGGCGAGCGCAGTGACGGCCTAGCAGCGGCGATCGGCATGGGCATCGGCGGCTTCATCTTCGCCATCATCGCGGTCGCGGGCCTGACCGCGCTGCTCGTCCAGGTCGCCTGGCTGGACATTTTCCTGCGCGTCGCCGGCGGCGCCTATCTGTTGTGGATCGGCATCAAGATCTGGCGCGGCGCCAATCAGCCGATCGAGATCGCGAACGATGCCTCGGCGCGCGCCGGCTCGTTCTGGCGGGCGCTGCGGCGCGCGCTTCTGGTCCAGCTCGCCAATCCGAAGACGGCGATCTTCTACGCCTCGATGTTCGCGGCCATGCTGCCGGCCTCGCCGCCGCTCTGGATGCTCTTGGTCCTGCCGCCGCTGCTCTTCCTCAACGAATTCGTCTGGTACGCGGTCGTCGCCTTCGCCTTTTCCTCCAGCCGGCCGCGCGCGGCCTATCTCGGCACCAAGCACTGGATCGACCGCGCCGCCGGCGCCGTGGTCGGCGCGCTCGGGATCAAGCTGATGTGGGAAGGCATGGCCGCCGCGCGGCGGGGTTTTGCCGGGTGAGGTGAGGTCGAGGCCCGAGCGGGCAGGCAACATCTCTCGCCGAGATCGTGAAACCTTCTGATTTTTGAGCCGTTGTCGGCTGATGTCTGAAGCAAAGCTCAAGCCAAGATCGGCCGACGGCGCCCAGCCGCGCGGTGCCGGGAAGTCGCGCCCCGCAAAGACGGGCGCAGCGAAGGCACCCCCGGGCAAGACGCGGCCGGAAAAGTCGCCGCCGGAAAGCTTGCATCCGGAAAGACCCCGCGAAAAGAAGTCGCAACCGAAGCAATCGCCCGAGCACGAGGAGCCGGCCGAAGCGACGCCGGAGGCCGTCGGCGAACCGGCGCCGCCGCCGCCGGAATCCGTCGAGCCCGGTCCGAAGCTGACGCCCGAGGAGGCCGAGCAGGCGCGCAGGAAGTACCTGTTTAGGCGGTTCTGGATCAGCGGGCGCGGCTACTGGGGCCGGAATGGCGACAAGCTCGCATGGCCGTTTACGATTGGGCTGCTGGTGCTGATCTGCGTCAATGTCGGCTTCCAGTATGGCATCAATGTCTGGAACCGCGCCTTCTTCGACGCCATCGAGCAGCGCAATGTCCACACCGTCTATATGCTGAGCGCCGTCTTCGTGCCGCTGGTCGCCGGAAGCGCCAGCCTCGTCGTCGCTCAGGTCTATCTGCGCATGACGATCCAGCGCCGCTGGCGCTCCTGGCTCACCACATCTGTCATCGCGCGCTGGCTGGCCAGCGGCCGCTACTATCAGCTGAACCTCGTCGCCGGCGACCACTCGAACCCCGAAGCCCGTCTCACCGAAGATCTGCGCATCGCCACCGAGTCCCCCGTCGATTTCATCTCCGGCGTCCTCAACGCCTTCCTGTCGGCCTCGACCTTCATCGTCGTTCTGTGGACCATCGGCGGCGCGCTCACCTTGCCGCTCGGCCGCGAGAGCATCACCATCCCCGGCTTCCTCGTCGTCACCGCGGTCATCTACGCCGCCATCACCTCGACCTCGATGGTGGTCATCGGCCGCCATTTCGTGCAGCTTTCGGAGCGCAAGAACCAGGCGGAAGCCGAATTCCGCTATACGCTGACGCGCGTGCGCGAAAACGGCGAAAGCATCGCGCTGCTTGGCGGCGAGGCGGAGGAGCGCAGCGGCATCGACAGGAATTTCGGCCATGTGCTGAGGCAATGGGCACTGCTGACCGGACAGCACATGCGCACCGCGATTGTCTCGCAAGGGTCGATGCTGTTCGCGCCGGTGGTGCCGGTGCTGCTCTGCGCGCCGAAATTCCTCGAAGGCTCGATGTCGCTCGGCCAGGTCATGCAGGCGGCCTCCGCCTTTGCCATCGTGCAGGGCGCGTTCGGCTGGCTGGTCGACAATTATCCGCGCCTGGCCGATTGGAACGCCTCGGCGCGCCGCGTCGCTTCGCTGATGATGTCGCTCGACGGGCTGGAGCGCGCCGAAGAGAGCGAGTCCTTTGGGCGCATCCGGCGCGGCGAGACGCAAAACGGCGCCATGCTCAGCCTGGACGATCTCTCCGTCACCCTCAACGACGGCACCGGCGTGGTCAAGGAGACGAAGGTCGAGATCAACCCGGGCGAGCGGGTGCTGGTCGCCGGCGAATCCGGCACCGGCAAGTCGACGCTGGTGCGGGCCGTCGCGGGCCTGTGGCCCTGGGGCGGCGGCAGCGTCAATTTCCATGCCGGCAAGCGGCTGTTCATGTTGCCGCAACGCCCCTACATCCCGACCGGCACGCTGCGGCGCGCGGTCGCCTATCCGGCCGCCGCCGAAAACTGGACGGTGGACGAGATCGACGCCGCCCTCGACAAGGTCGGCCTCGGCTACCTGCGGGACAGGATCGAGGAAGAGGCGCCGTGGGACCAGACACTCTCCGGCGGCGAAAAGCAGCGCCTCGCCTTCGCGCGCCTGCTGCTGCACGAGCCAGACATCGTCGTGCTGGACGAGGCGACCTCGGCGCTCGACGAGAAGAGCCAGGACAAGATGATGCAGACGGTGATCCAGGCATTGCCGAAGGTCACGGTCATCAGCGTCGCCCACCGCGCCGAGCTGGAAGCTTTCCACAGCCGCAAGATCACGCTGGAGCGGCGCGAAGGCGGCGCGAAGCTGGTCAGCGATGTGGAGCTGGCGCCGCGCAGGGGCAAGCGCAACGTGTTCGCGCGGGCGCTGTGGGGGAGCGGGGCGAGAGGAGGGCCGGCGCGCTGAGGGCGGCATCAAGGGCAGGCAAGAACGTCCGAGATGGTGATCGGACCGCTGGGGTCGCGCTTCGGCCGGATGGCAACCTTGACGTCACCAGAGGCCCAGGTCTGTAATCGCCGCAGGCCAGGGAGAGGCGACCCCCATGGAAAAGATCATCCTCGACTGCGATCCGGGGCACGACGATGCCATCGCCATCCTGCTTGCGGCCGGCAACCCGGACATCGACCTTCTCGGCATCACCACGGTTTCGGGCAACCACAATGTCGAGAACACCACGCGCAATGCGCTCTCCGTATGCACGGCCTACGGCATAAGGTGCCGGTGGCGAAAGGCTCGCCCGGCCCGCTGATCATCGACCAGGTGCTGGCCGTCGAGATCCACGGCGAGACCGGGCTCGATGGCCCGGAGCTGCCGCCCGCCTCGTTCGAGCTCGACAAGCGCCATGCCGTCGACTTCATCATCGAGACGGTCATGGCGCATGAGCCGAAAACCGTCACGCTGGTGCCGGTCGGGCCCTACACCAACATCGCTCTAGCCGTGCGCAAGGAGCCGCGCATCGTCGAGCGGGTGAAGCGGGTCGTCGCGATGGGCGGAAGTTTCACGCGCGGCAACATCACGCCGGCGGCCGAGTTCAACGTCTATGCCGACCCGGAGGCCGCAGACGTGGTGTTCCGCGCCGCTTGGGACGTCACCATGGTGGGGCTTGACCTCACGCACCAGGCCTTGGCCACCCCCGACCTGCAGGACAGGGTGCGCGCCGTCGGCGGGCCGCTCGCCAAATTCATCCTCGACATCTGGGAATTCATTGCGACCACGCATGGCGGCCTGCTGCAGATAGCCTATCCCGCCGTCCATGACGCCTGCTGCGTGGCGGCGATGATCGACGCAGGCGTCTTCACCACCGAGAAGGCCGATATCCGCGTCGAGCTTGCCGGACGGTGGACCAAGGGCATGACGGTCTGCAATTTCGAGAAGCTGGGCGGCATGCGCCATTTCGGCGGCACGGCGAGCGAGCAGGTCGATTTCCGCCATACCGTGGCGATGAAGCTCGACCATGCGAAATTCTGCGACCTGATCGTCGATGCGCTCGAGCGCCTCACCAGTCAAAAGGCGTGAGGCGCTCCAGGGGCAAGGCCTAGCCGGCCCTCACAGCAGGAACGATTGCCTGTCGCGCAATGTGGCGCTGATGCGGCGATGCCGGTCTCGATCTCGCGCTTGTTGGCCAGGATCGCATCGCCGGCCGCACCCTCGACCATCGATCGCAACAGGTGGGCCTGGCCGACCAGCACCGCGTCCTTGTCGGCCAGCGCGACGAGCGTTGCGGCTTCGAGCCGGTAGCGCGGGCGCCTTGCCGCCCTGGGCGACTCTCAAGCCTCCAGGCCCGCGCACGCCAGGAAGTGGGAGAGAATTGGCCCGGCGAAGCCGAGACGGCCATTTCGACGAGAGCCCGGCGTCGGCATCAGCAACCGGCACTGGCACGGTGGTGTCCTTGTTCTGTTGCTTTTTAGTTGAAACTAATTTGAAAGTTACCCGTTAGCAGCGCGTAGGCGAGCTCAAACTTGCCCTGCTGTCGACAGCTAAGTTGAAAGGAGAAGTCCTAAGCCTTTTTCAGTGCTTGGCGTTGCCGAGACCGCTTTTCTATCATTCGTCTTTCGAGCGGCCTCCAGCCGCGCCGGTCACCGCCGAGGCCGATGCCTGGCAGGGCGGAGAAGTCGCCATCGCTCGGCACGCATTCGCGCGACGAAGGCTTCGCAGACCGCTGTCGAGCGGAACGCTCGATTGAGGAGCCACACAAGGTTGGCCTTGGAACAAAGGTCTGGCCATGAAAAAATACCTAGCAGCCGCGCTGGCGATCGCCATCCCGATCGGGCCTGCCTCGGCGCTTGACGTCGGCGTGGGCGGCAAGGTCGGCGGCATCGGCGTGGGCGCCGGATTGGGCGCCGGTTCGCAAGGCGTGTCGGCGGGCGTGGGCGCCAGTGCCGACGGTGTCGGCGGCGCAAACGTCGGCGCATCGACCGGCGGCGGATCGCTCGGCGTCAATGCCGGCGGCAATCTGGGCAGCACCAGCACAGGCGTGTCGACAAGCGTGGGCGCCGCCGCCGCGGGCGACGATCCTTCCGCCGTCAGCGGATCGGCTGCCTCTGCGCAGAACCCGGCCGCGGTGCCGACAGCCCCTGCTTTGGCCAAAAGCGCGACGCAGACCATTGTGCTGCCTCCAGTGCTGAGACCCTCCAGATCCGCCGGCGGCGACCTCCGGCGGGTCACCAAAGGCTATCGCATCGCGCCGCTGTCATCTCCGAAGGCGATACCCGGCACGCCGGCGGCCGTAGTGCGCGCCTGTCGCGCCGCGATCGCGGCGGCCGCCAAGCCCCTCGGCGCCGTGCGTGTTTACACGGTCAGCGCCGGCCCCTTGCGTCAACGCCGAAGCGGGCTCAACGCGCCGATCGAGGTGCGCATAGACTATGACGGGCGAGGCGGCATCGAAGTGAGGCAGGCGAAAGTCGGCTGTCGCCTAAATGCGAAGGGCGCGGTCACCGCGGTGATTTAGGCAAAGGCACAACGGCCGTTGCCATCCTTCCTGCCGGTTGCAACCTCGGCGGTTTGGCAATTCCTCGCCCCCACAAGGTGGACGGGAGAGGTGGCTCGGCGCAGCCGAGACTGAGCGGGGGAGCGCCATATCCGACAACCCTGCCGGCCGCAGGCGCGGACCTCGGCCGGCTGCAGACAAGGCGCCCGCGCTTCGGCTAGAGTTCCGCCGGGCGCAAAAAAGATCGTCGAAGGGGAGCATCGCGATGAACGAAGTCAGGCCGATCGCCGAGATCGCCAGCTATCACGCCCATATCTACTACGGCGGGGAGGCCGAGCGGCAGCATGCCGAATGGCTGCGCCAGCGCATCGCAGAGCGCTTCCGCGTGCGCCTGGGCAACTGGCGCGACGAGCCGGTCGGCCCGCACCAGCAAGCCATGTACCAGGTCTCCTTCGCCACCGAGATCTTTGCCACGCTGGTTCCCTGGCTGATGCTGAACCACGGCGGCCTGAGCATCCTCATCCATCCCAACACCACCAACCCCAAGCGCGACCACCTTATCGACCCGATCTGGATCAACCGGGCACTGCCGGTGAAGGGCGACGTGCTTGGCGAAGAGAACGAGGCGGAAGAGGCGCTGGAGGTGAATACCGAGCCGACGCTGGGGGTTTAGGGGAGGGCAGCGACATCTGGTATTACCCTGCTGCCGGTTCGTTGCCGACCTGCTCGCCCGCATCGGACACGCCATAAGGCGGGCTGAACGAAGTCTGCCGTGGAAA
Source organism: Mesorhizobium sp. M1A.T.Ca.IN.004.03.1.1 (assembly GCF_003997555.1). Lineage (NCBI taxonomy): Bacteria > Pseudomonadati > Pseudomonadota > Alphaproteobacteria > Hyphomicrobiales > Phyllobacteriaceae > Mesorhizobium > Mesorhizobium sp. M1A.T.Ca.IN.004.03.1.1. The sequence continues at coordinate 346,713 of NZ_RZTV01000003.1, forward strand.
TGGAAACGTCGATCATCGAACGCCATCGCTGCAAGAATGGCTCACGGACGAAACAAGTATCAGTCACGAGAGAACCGGGCTCGGGTACGGGAGATCTTGCTGCGCGATTGGGATCCGATCGGCGTCTCCGCCATACCACAGGCTGCCAACGAATATGACGCCTACGCAGATACAGTTTACGTCTTGTTGATGGACGAAAGCGCCACCGCGAACGACATCGCAGGCTATCTATTCGAAGTAGCCACCGAGCATATGGGATTGACGGACCGCGGACAGCTGGCTGAGAGAAGCGATCGGGTGGCCAAACTTCTGGTCAGTTCCCGACCTGAGTTCGGCAATCACTGACGGCACCTTCGTCGAATACCAGAACCACCGCGGCCTTTGCCGGAGGGTTACACAAGCGCAGGCGCCAGGGCGGGAACTGGCGATGGGGCTATCTTGGGTTTATAGTCCTCTATGACTTCCGTGATGGCGGTCAATAATGGTTCGAACCTCCCAAAATTGATGCTCCCTTTATTGGCTGCGACCACCTTGGTGGCGAACGTTTTTTTCCCGTAGAACTTGGTGCCGTCCTTCTCGGAATTTGTCCTGTCAAATTTCTTGCCTTCGTATGTCGTGTCGAGGAGGATCTGTTCGAAGAGACCTTCGATAGGTGTATCAGCTGCGCCAACTTTGGGAATGGGCACGACATAGAGATTTGACTCCAGATGATACCATGCATGAGAGCCGTCCACCTTCTTCCCAGTTCTGTTCTCAATGACTTTGAAAAGCGGTTTGGACCCGTCATCAGAGTCGGCTACCAAGATCAGGGGGTTCTTGGGAGCGATCTTGAACTTTCTCGTTCGGCTGGAATAGGTGTTCACGAGCTTCAGCAACTCACCACTTCCACCACCTAACTGCTGAACTGACGCCGACGTCTTAGTGTACTTGAAAAGCTTGACCTTAAGGTCCCCAACCGCATTGGTGAGAGTGGGATACTTCGCAGCAAGCGCCTGAATGGCGGACTTGATGTATATGTTATCCGTCACGCCCTCGCATAGGATAACGGGGCGATCCACGCCATAGAGGTCTGCATAGTTGAGAAACCTCTCGAAAAGCTTGAAGCTAGACCACAGTCTTTGCTGGCTGCCCTTGACCTGGTCGTCCTTATCGTCGGCTGTCTGACGATGCTTGGGCCCCTTACCGCGAACCTGGTAGATATAGGCTAAGCGGCCTCGAAGCTTTCGGATCGAGAATGGCTGCTTAGTGCCGCCGACATCAATATGGCACTCGCCCTTCTTGAAAAGGTGATCGCACATGGCACTGACGGTCGCGTAGTAGTCGGCTGAGATGTTCACCTTCTGATTCACGACGACGCCTGTAACCTCCTGACGGGAATAATGGTACTGCATGCGCGTCTTCTTCGGGTTAATTTCGAATCCTGTACGGGCGATAGCATCAAGCAGTTTTGGGCCCGCCGCCCATAAATTGATGCTGCCGAGTTCGCGCATGCCAATTGCAATCGGAAAGTGTTTTTCACTCGTCGAGAATGTAATATCGTCTGCATATCGGGTGTACCTGCAATGATATCGCCTCGCCAATTCATTAAGCCGGATATCGAGGATGCGGCCGATTAAGTTCGAAATAACCGGTGAGCACGGACTTCCTTGAGGTAATTGGTTTTCGTGGCACGCAATCTGTGCGAGCACGGTGGCGACCTTTGGTTTCAAAGCGAAGTCGTTGTTTTTTGAGAAATATCCGAATACGCGGCCGAAGTTGATGGACGGAAAAAAGTCCTGCAGGTCGACATTGCAGACGTAGCGCCGGCCGCGGTGGTTCTCTCCGTTGGTCATAATGGAAAGCTTCTTCTTAAACCCATGTGCGAGGATGCAATCGCGCTCCTTCACTCGCGCCTGTTCCAACTGCTGTTCAATCAGAAGCAAGTCCTGAGCGAGCCGCTTTTGAATCACTTTTAATGTATTGTGGGGAGCCTTGATTGTGCGAACGCCTCCCGATTTTTTGGGCACCGTGAATTCGCGGTATTTTTGATGTGTGGGGAGTTTATAGAGCGCGTATGAAATGTGCGCTGGTTTAAGGTCCAGGATATGGGCGATGTCGGAGAGATCCTCTGCATCCCTATACTGCTCAAGTTTTAGCGATACGACTGTCATAGGAAAGGGGACTTGCGGATACTCTTATGCGATCTAGCGTATTGTAGACTCGATGTATTGCTCTTCGTTGCCCCTTCGGGAAGCACTAGAGCCACGTTGCTTTCACCTGTGGAGAGTCCCCACAGAAAAATCTATCCGCAAGCCGACCGGATTGCAGCAAATGGAGGTGGGGCCGGCAAGTGAAATTCCCTGTTATCAACAAGCATTTGAGGCGATTTGATCGGCGGGTTCACCTTGCGAAAATTCAGCCATTTGATCAATGCGTAGTGTATGAGCAGCATTCCCGGCCGGAGCGGGAGGCCGACTGCCAGGCGGCCTGGCTGACCAAGGAATCCGGCGACAGGCAAATGGTCTCGACAAGGGCCGTTTCCTCGCGATTCCAAACCTCGATGCGGAAATTGTCCTCTTGGATCTTTGCCATATCGTCGCCTCCCGCGCCGCAGCGCCTGCCGCAGCCCTCTCGTCACGATGGCGTGAGAGGCGGCTGGCCGGCGGAGTTGTCGATTGACTGACCAATCGCGGTGTGGCGAATTCGCGCTGATGGTTCCCTTCGGGGATCAAAAGGGAACGCGGTGCGGAGAAATCCAAAGCCGTGGCTGCCCCCGCAACTGTAAGCGGCGTGCCGGTTTCACGATGCCACTGGCTGCATGGGCCGGGAAGGCGAAAGCGGCGGGAATCCGCGAGCCAGGAGACCTGCCATCATGGACGTCAAAGCAGAACATCGGACGGGGTGATCCGGTGTGCGCGCCTGGCCGGAGGGCGGGGCGAGTTCCCTGCGATGACAGGCAACGTCAAAGGCAGAACCATGCTGATCCAACTATCGAAAATGCTGAACAAAACCGCGCCGGACCTGAAGGCCAGGCTGATTACAATCTACGGGGCGCTCGCCATTCTCAACGTCGGGGCGTGGCTGTGGGCTTTCGTCGCCTTCCACGACAAGCCGACATTGCTTGGCGTCGCTCTCGTCATTTATGGCCTCGGCTTGCGCCATGCCGTCGATGCCGACCACATAGCGGCCATCGACAATGTCACGCGCAAGCTGATGCAGAACGGCAAACGGCCGGTCTCCGTCGGCTTCTTTTTCGCACTCGGCCATTCGACGATCGTCGTCATCGTCGCTGCGGCTATCGCGGCGGCAACGTCCCTGCTCGGCCGTTTCCAGAGCCTTCAGGAGATTGGCGGCACGATCAGTACCGGCGTTTCCGCACTCTTCCTGCTCGCCATCGCGGCGATGAACATCGTCATCTTCTTCTCGATCTACAGAAGTTATCGGCGGGTGCGGGCCGGTGGGGCGTTTGTCGAGGAGGACCTGGACCTGCTGCTCAACAATCGCGGCTTCCTGGCGCGCGTCTTCCGCCCGATGTTCCGGCTGGTGTCGGGCAGCTGGCACATGTTCCCACTTGGTTTCCTCTTCGGCCTTGGTTTCGACACCGCGACCGAAGTCGCCATGTTCGGCGTGTCCGCGGCACAAGCGGCCAAGGGCGTGCCGTTCGAAGCCATTCTGGTCTTCCCGGTGCTTTTCGCGGCCGGTATGTCACTGGTCGACACGACCGATGGTGTGATGATGCTCGGCGCCTATGAGTGGGCCTTCGTCAAGCCGATCCGCAAACTGTACTACAACATGACGATCACCCTGGTGTCGGTCCTTGTCGCAGTACTGATCGGCGGCATCGAGGCGCTCGGCCTGATCGGTGACAAGCTCGGTCTGTCGGGCGGCTTCTGGAACGGCGTCGGCACGCTCAACGACAATTTCAACAATCTGGGCTTCGCCATTATCGGCATCTTCATCGCCGCCTGGGCGATCTCCTACCTCGTCTACAAGGCCAAGGGGCTGGATGATGTGGAGAGCGCATCCGCAGCAAAGAATTCATAAACCGCCGGCTGCGGCTGGCTGCAGCAGGCCAGCCGCATCTCTCTGCCATCAGACCCCGGCGGGCTGCCAGCCTGCCTCCTTGAAGCGCCTCGGCAACAGAAAGCCGACGGCGGCAAAGGCGACGATCGCCAGCCCCGTCAGCGGTGCCCGGCTTGACATTTTTGTTCCCATTTTGTTCACTGTTGGCCAGACAGCAACAGGAGATAGCCGGCCCGTGCGCACGCGCTTCAAAGGCATGCTGAGGACCCGTAGCCCAAGCCTTTGGAAGTGTGACGGAATTCTGCGCTTGGATAAGCCAGGGGTTAAGGCCTCGGATAAGCCCCATAATCCATAAGCCAGTATCCAGAGTCCAAATATCCAGAATCCAGAACAGAAAAGCTGGCGCTTTTCTGTTCCAAAAAAGCGGGAGGGGAAGGCAAAAAATGGGAGCAGCGCAGGCCATTCGGCCCACGGCGGGACGGCGAGGGCTCGGCGGCGCCTCCTCAGGATGCAAACGCCTTCACGTCAGCCCGCCGATCTGCTCATCGCCGTCCAGCTCCGCCCCGCGGGCGACAACCACGTTGGCGAGCGGCGCCGAAAGCGTCCAGCGAACGAGGCCAGGCAGCCGTTCCATGGAGGCGCTGCCGGAGAGGCTGGTGGGGACGACGCGCTGGAGAACGACGCTGCCGAAGCCTTTGTGCGGCTTGGCATCGGCGGCCGCGGCAGGTTCGGAAAAATGTTCCTCCCAGACCAGCTCGAAATCGCCGCCTTCGGGGGCCGGGGCTACCCGCCAGTCCATCCGCACGGTTCCGGCGTCGCCGGCCAGGGCGCCGTATTTCGTCGCGTTGGTGCCCAGCTCATGCAGCGCCATGCCGATGTTCTGCACCGCGTTCAGCCGCAACGTCACGTCCGGCCCGCAAGGCGAGATCCGCTCTTCGTGTCCGAACGGCCGCAGATGTTCGCGCACAAGGTCGGCCATGCCTGCGCCGCGCCAGTCGTTGAGCACCAAGAGGTCGTGCGAGCGCGACAGCGCCATGATGCGTTCGCGGATCTGGTGTTCGAACGCGCGCGGGTCGGTCGCGCGTTTGCTCGTCTCGCGGATCATGGAAAGGATCACGGCGTACTGGTTTTTGACGCGGTGGTTCACCTCGCGCATCAAGAGTTGGATCTGCTGTTCGCTCGCCCGTTTTTCGGTGATGTCGGCGGCCATGCCGAACCATTCCAGGATGCTGCCGGTGTCATCGACGATCGGGATTGCCCGTGAGGTGGTCCAGCCGGCGGACCCGTCGGCGCGCCGCACCCTGTGCTCGAGCTCGAACACGCCGCGCTCCATGATGGCGCGCTCGATCGCCGCCTGGATGCTCGCCTGGTCTTCCGGGAACAGGTATTCGTCGCGCCAGCGGATCGCCGGCCCCTGGGCGCTCGACAGGAAGCCGCGGCCGTCCAGCTCATGCATTTCCTGCCAGTCCGGGCTCATCCGGTAAACCACGTCGGAGCTAGCATTGACCAGCGCGCGAAACCGCTGCTCGCTTTCGCGCACCTTTGCTGCCGCCAGCACCCGGGCCGTGGTCTCCGAAACGATGCAGAGCACGGCTTCGACCGTGCCGTCCTGCGCCCGCACTGCGGAATAGGAGATGTCGAAATAGACCGTCTCGCCGACCAGGCCGGATCGTTCGATGTAGAAAGGCCGGTCCCTGGCCGAGTAGGTTTCGCCGGTTTCGAGAACTCCGCGCAGCAGCGGCTCGAGGTCGGTCCAGAGCTCGGACCAGTTTTCCTCGGCGGGACGGCCGAGCGCGCGCGGGTGCTTGTCGCCGATGGTCGGCGCGTAGGCGTCATTGTAGAGCGCGACAAACTCCGGCCCGCAGAAAAGCACGATCTGGGCTTCGGCGGCGAGCATCAGGTCGACCGTCGTCCTCAGGCTGAGCGTCCATGTCTCGATCGGCCCGAGCGGGCTTTCCGACCAGGGATATTCGCGAATGAATCGCGCCATCTCGCCGTTTCCGCGAGGCCACGATTCACGGAAGAGCCCGTCAGCCATAGGCGCATTAACGCGCGACGCCGTTTATGTATCCGTCTCCGTCACGCAAAATTTTAGCCATCGTGAATAGACCCCAGGCTGCCGGTCCGCCGGAGGAATATTTCGGGCGCAGTTTCGTTAGTTCCTCATACGATGCCGTTTGAGGCAAAGTGCATATGTCCCGCAATCACGCATTGAAGCCGCCAGAGCGGCCGGCTCTGGCCCAACGGAGGTACCGGAGATGAAAACGGCTGTTTCGACCTCTCTTTCGAGACGAAGCGTCGTCGCCGTGCTGGCGGCGGCCGCGTCGACCGCCATATTGCCCGCCGGCGATGCGCTGTCGCAGACCAAGCAGACCGCGCCGGACAAGAGTCTATACGATCGGCTGGGAGGCGTGTTCGCCATCGCAGCCGTGGTCGATCACTTCAGCGACGCCGTCGTGAAAAACCCCATCGTCGGCAAGAAGTCCAAGAACCCGCAACTGCGCAAATGGCACACCAAGAACCTCGAACGGCTGCCGGGCCTCAAGTTCATGCGTACGCTGTGGGTGTGCGATGTTTCCGGCGGCCCCTTCAAGTTCGTGGCCACCGAGCCGGGCGCGACGCCGCTCGGCCTCGAGGAGGCCCACAAGGACCTGAAGATTTCTCCCGCCGAGTTCGACGAGGTCGCAGCGGAACTCGGGCGGACGCTCGACCGCTTCAAGGTTCCGAAAGCCGAAAAGACCGAGGTCCTGGAAGCCTTTGCCGCGCACAAGGATGAGGTCACTGCCGGCTCTGTCAAAAAGGGGTGAGGCTCAGCGCGAATCCGGCGAAGGCGGTCCGCCGCTCCGCCTATCCACCCGCCAGCCGCGGCAGCAGGAAAATCTCCGCCCCCGGCGGCAGTTCCTTCGACCACGTGTCGCGATAGATCGTCCCGTCGATCGCGACCGCGATGCCGCGATCGAGCAGGGGTTCGAACGCGGGATGCTGTTCCGCAAGCTTGCGGAACAGCTCCCTGATGTCCTTGGCCTCGATGTCGAGCTTGTCCTTGCCTCCGGCGGCGGCGCTGAGCGAGCCCCAGAGCGTGACTTGGACCATTATCGCCTGATCCTCATTGGACCGTGACGTGAGCTGAAAACCGCTTCGCGCTTTTCAGCATGCTAGCCTTCCCGTTCGGCCTCGAGCGCTGCAAGAATCCGCGGCGGCGACATCGGGATGTGGCTCATGCGCACGCCCACCGCGTTCGACACCGCGTTGGCGATCGCCGCCAGCGGCGGCACGATCGAGGTCTCGCCGACGCCGCGCACCCCGTAGGGGTGGTTGGGGTTGGGGATTTCGAGGATCTGCGTGTCGATCATCGGCAGGTCGGAGCACACCGGGATGCGGTAGTCGAGGAAGCCCGGGTTCTGCAGGCGGCCGTCCTTGCCGTAGATATACTCCTCGTTGAGCGCCCAGCCGATGCCTTGCGCGGCACCGCCCTGGTACTGGCCCTCGACATAGGTCGGGTGCACCGCCTTGCCGGCATCCTGCACCACCGTGTAGCGGATCACCCTGGTCGAGCCGGTCTCGGGATCGACCTCGACGTCGCAGATATGGGTGGCGAAGGAGACGCCGGCGCCGTCGGCGACGAGCTCGCTATGGCCGGCGATCGGCCCGCCGGTCTTGCCGGACTGTGCGGCGATCTCCTTCAGCGACAGCTTGCCGAGATTGCCGTGCTTCTCGCCCTTGGCGACCGCGTGGCCTTTTTCCCAGGCAACGTCGTCGACCGAGATGTCCCACATCTGCGCGGCGCGCTCGCGCAGCACCTTGATGGCGTTGCGGGCGGCCGAGATGGTCGCCATCGAGGAGGAGAAGGTGCCGCGGCTGCCGTCGGTCATGTCGTTGTAACCGAGGCTGGAAGTGTCGGCGACGATCGCCTTCACCTGGCTGTAGTCGATGCCGAGCTCTTCCGCCGCCACCAGCGACAGCGACGCGCGCGAACCGCCGACGTCGACCGTGCCGACGGCGAGCGACACCGTGCCGTCGATGCCGATGTTCAAGTCGGTGCAGGTCTGGCCGCCGAAGTTGAACCAGAAGCCGCAGGCCATGCCGCGGCCCTGGTTCTGAGCCAGCGGCGCGCGCATATGCGGGTGCTCCTTGACCGCCTCGAGCGTCGGTCCGATGCCGATCGGGCCGTAGACCGGGCCGTAGGAGGCGCGGGTGCCTTCCTGCGCCGCATTCTTGATGCGGAACTCGACTGGGTCGATACCGATCTTCTTGGCGAGCTCGTCGACAGCGCTTTCCACCGCGAACGCCGCCATCGGCGCCGAAGGCGCGCGATAGGCCGCGGTCTTGGGCCGGTTGACCAGCACCTCGTAGCCGACGGTCTTGACGTTCTCCAGCTTGTAGCAGGCGAAGGCCGTCATGGCGCCGATCTCCGCCCACATGCCGGCATAGGGGCCGCAGGTGTAGCGCAGCGTCGCTTCGGCGGCGGTGATCGTGCCGTCCTTCCGCGCGCCGATCTTGACGTCGATCGAGGTGGCGCTGGTTGGCCCCGAGGCGCGGAACACCTCGTCGCGGGTCATCACCAGCTTCACCGGGCGGCCGGCCTTGCGCGACAGGGCCAGCGCCACCGGCTCGGCCCAGACATGGGTCTTGCCGCCGAAGCCGCCGCCGATCTCGGAAGAGGTGACGCGCAGCTTCGAGACTTCGAGGCCGAGCAGCTGGGCGCAATGCTGGCGATAGACGAAATGGCCTTGCGTGCAAACCCAGAGATCGGCCGTGCCGTCGGGATTGACGCTCGCCACGCAGGCATGCGGCTCGATATAGCCCTGATGCGTCTGCTCGGTCTTGAAGGAGCGCTCGACGACGAAATCGGCCTGGGCAAAACCCTGGTGGACGTCGCCATGGCCGTATTGCGTGCGCTTGGAGACGTTGGACGGCTTGACCGGCTTTTCCTCCAGCCCTTCGGTGAAGATGGCATCGTTGATGAGCGGGGCGTGGTGCTGCATCGCCTCGTCGACGTCGGTCACATGCGGCAGCACCTCATAGTCGACCTCGATCAGCTTCAGCGCCTGCCTGGCGGTGCGGGCATCGATCGCCGCCACCGCGGCCACGGCATGGCCGTCATAGAGCGCCTTCTTGCGCGCCATGCAATTGTCGAGGGTGTCGAACATGCCGGCATCGCCATCGGTCAGGTCCGGCAGGTCTTTCGCCGTGATCACCGCCTTCACGCCGGCGAGCTTTTCGGCTTTCGAGGTGTCGATCTTCTTGATGATCGCGTGGGCGTGCGGGCTGCGAAGCACACGGCCGACCAGCTGCCCGGCCATGTTGAAGTCGGCGCCGTAGCGGGCGCGTCCCGTCACCTTGTCGACGCCGTCGGGGCGGAGGGGGCGCGTGCCGACAGATGAGAAGCTGCGTCCCGAGTAGCGCGGATCGAAATTCATCTCAGGCTCCCTTCATCACGTTTGCCGCGTCCTGGACGGCGCGCACGATCTTGTCATAGCCGGTGCAGCGGCAGAGATTGCCGGCGAGCCCGAAGCGGATTTCCTCCTCGGTCGGGGAGGGGTTCTTCTCGAGCAGATCCTTCGCCGCAATCAAAAAACCTGGCGTGCAGATGCCGCATTGCAAGGCGGCGTGCTCGAGGAATTTCTGCTGCAGCGGATGCAGCTGGTCGCCATGCGCCATGCCTTCGATGGTCTCGATCTGGCGGCCTTCGGCCTCGGCGCCGAGCACCAGGCAGGAGCACACCAGCCGGTTGTCGACGATGACGCTGCAGGCGCCGCAGTCGCCGGTCCCGCAGCCTTCCTTGGCGCCGGTCAGTCCCAGCCGGTCGCGCAGCACGTCGAGCAGCGTCTCGTCCGGCTGGCAAAGATATTCGACGTGATCGCCGTTGATTGTCGTTGAAACCGCTACACCGGCCATCATTTGCCTCCTGCACGCTCATAGGCGGTGGTGGCGACACGCTTCGCCAGCACACCCGCAACTTTCCGTCTGAATTCGATGGTGCCGCGCTTGTCGTCGATCGGGCGGCAGGCGCCCGCGCAGATCTTGGCGAGCCGCTCCAGCGTCGCCTCATCCAGCTTCGAGCCGACGAGCACCTCGGCCGCCTCCTCGACCAGCAGCACCGTGGGCGCCGCGGCGCCCAGCGCCACGCGGGCCGACTTGATCGCGCCCGCCTCGCCGAGCGTCAGGTTCACGCCGGCGCTGACCACGGCGATGTCCATCTCGGTGCGCGGAATGAAGCGCTGATAGGCGTCGCCCGCATTTGGCGCGCGCTTGTCGAGCAGGATCGCCTCGATGATCTCGCCCTTGGCCAGCGAGGTACGGCCCGGTCCGGTCGGCACGGCTTCCACGGGGATCGTGCGCCTGCCGTTCGGCCCGGCAACAACAGCCTTGGCGCCGGCAGCCACCAGCGCCGGCACGCTGTCGGCGGCGGGCGAGGCGTTGCAGAGATTGCCGACGATTGTGCAGCGTCCCTGCACCTGCTTCGAGCCGATCAGCTTGGCCGCCTCGACGACGCCCGGCCAGGCCTTCTTCAGCGCCGCGTTCTCGCCGAGCACCGCGCAGGGCACCGCGGCGCCGATGCTGAAGCCTTCTGCCGTTTCCTTGATTTCGCTAAGGCCCGCGATCGCCTTGATGTCGACGATCAGCTCGGGCTCGATGAAGCCGCCCTTCATCCTCACCAGAAGGTCGCTGCCTCCGGCAAGGATCGCGGCCGGGCCGGCCGCGCTGGCCAACAGGCCGGCGGCCTCTTCTATTGATTGCGGACGTATGTAGCGCATCGTCTCCCCTTGGTGGTCATGATCAGATCGACCGTTATAAAGACTCTCCTTATAATGACCATCCGCTTCCTGCATTGCACCACCTAAGTCAGGCGCATTGCCCTAATTCCTACCCCTAAATTTTCTAAGCCTAGCCGCTAGAACTACTCGTTTGCGCTCGGCCGGCCAAGCCTCCACCATGCCCTGACGAGCCGGACATCGCATCCGGCAACAGGGAGGCTTCGATGACCGCTCTTGCCCGCAGGCCCTGGGTTCCCACGGACTGCGAGGATTTTATCCAGGCGCTGGCGACGGCCACAAGCGGGCAGGGGAACGACGCCGTGCTCGCCGCGATAGAGGGCGGCATCGCGCTCAACCGGCGAATCCACGAGGCCGACTGCATCAACCTCAATCCGGCGACCAATGTGATGAACCCGAAGGCGGAGGCCGCGCTTGCCGCCCGGCTCGGCTCGCGTCCGTCGCTCGGCTATCCCGGCGACAAATACGAGATGGGGCTGGAGGGCGTCGAACGCATCGAGGTCATCGCCGCCGAGCTGGCGGCGCAAGTCTTCGGCGCGAAATACGCCGAAATCCGCGTCCCTTCCGGCGCCATCGCCAACCTCTATGCTTTCATGGTCGCGGCGCGGCCGGGTGACGCCATCATCGCGCCGCCGCCGGCCATCGGCGGCCATGTCACGCACCATATGGCGGGCTGCGCCGGCCTGTACGGGCTGGAGATTCATGCCGCGCCCGTCGATGCCGGCGGCTACACGGTCGATATCGAGAGGCTGCGCGCGCTTGCCCTTAAGATCAGGCCGAAGATGATCACCATCGGCAGCAGCCTCAATCTGCTGCCGCATCCCATCCAGGAAATCAGGGCGATCGCCGACGAGGTCGGTGCGCTGGTGCTGTTCGATGCCGCGCATCTCTGCGGCATGATCGCCGGACAGGCCTGGCAGCAGCCGCTGGAGGAGGGCGCCCATATGATGACGATGAGCACCTATAAGAGCCTCGGCGGCCCGCCTTCGGGCCTGATCGTCACCAACGACGCCGAGATCGCCGAAAAGCTCGACCGCATCGCCTTTCCCGGCATGACCGCCAATTTCGATGCCGCCAAGGCCGCCGCCCTTGCCATCACCATGCTCGACTGGAAGGCGCATGGCCGGGCCTATGCCGCCGCCATGGCCGGCACCGCGAAGGCGCTGGCAAGCGCGCTGGCTGAGCGCGGCCTGCCGGTGTTCTCGACCGCCAAGGGGCACACCGCCTCGCACCAGTTCGCCATCGAGGCGGCGGAGTTCGGCGGCGGCCAGGCGGCGGCGAAGCGGCTGAGGCGTGCAAACATCCTCACCTGCGGCATCGGCCTGCCGGTCACGGCGGTCGATGGCGACATGAACGGCCTGCGCTTCGGCACGCCCGAGATCGTGCGCTGGGGCATGACGGAGAAGGACATGCCCGAGCTTGCCGCCCTCATCGCCAGGGGACTGCGTGGCAACGATGCCGTGGAGGATGTCGCGGCGGATGTGAGTGCATTCCGGCGCCGGTTCACGAAGCTGCATTTCGTCAGCTGAGCGCCTGAACCCGCGGGCAGGGAGCCCGCTTCGTCAAAAGCAAGGGCCGCGGGCGAGAAGCCCGCCTTCTTCAACAAAGGGGAATGACCATGCGCATGATTCTGCGATTGATGACTGCTGCCCTGATGGCCGCCGCCGCCGGCGTCGCCAGGGCGGATATCGTGCTCGGCGTCGCCGGCCCGATGTCGGGGCCGAACGCCGCCTATGGCGAGCAGTACCGCGTCGGCGTCGAGACGGCGATCCAGCGCATAAACGCCAATGGCGGCGTGCTCGGTCAGAAGCTCAGCGTCTCGGTCGGCGACGATGTCTCCGACCCCAAGCAGGGCGTGTCGGTCGCCAACAAGTTCGTCGCCGACGGCGTGCACTATGTCGTCGGCCACTACAATTCCGGTGTCACCATTCCGGCCTCGGAGATTTATGCAGAAAACGGCGTTGCTCTTCGTCACGCCCACGGCCACCAACCCGATGGTGACTGAGCGAGGCCTATGGGACGCGTTCCGGGCCTGCGGCCGCGACGACCAGCAGGGCATCATCGCCGCGAAATTCGTGCTCGAGCGTTTTGCCGGCAAGAAGGTCGCGATCGTCGACGACAAGTCGACGGCCGGCAAGGGCCTCGCCGACGAGATGGCCAAGGCCTACAATTCCGGCGGCGGCAAGGAGGTGCTGCGCGAGGAGATCAACCCGGGCGAGAAGGACTACAGCGCGCTTGTCGCCAAGATCAAGGAGTCGGGCGCCGACCTTGTCTATTACGGCGGCCAGCACACAGAGGCCGGCCTGATCGTGCGCCAGATGCACGACCAGGGCGTCAAGACGGTCCTCATGGGCGGCGACGGCATATCCAACAGCGAGTTCGGCGCCATCGGCGGCGATGGCGCGGCCGGCACGCTGATGACGTCCTTCCGCGATCCGGCGAGCTTTCCCGAAGCCAAAGACGCGGTCGCCGATCTGAAGGCGAAGAACGTGCCCACTGATGCCGTCACGCTCTATGCCTATGCCGCCACCCAGATCCTCGCCGAGGCGATCGCCAAGGCCAAGGTCGACGACCCGAAGGCGGCGTCCGACTATCTCCATTCGGGAGCGGCCATCCCGACCGTGCTTGGCACCATCTCCTATGACGACAAAGGGGATATCAAGCAGCCGGGCTTCGTCGTATTTGAGTGGCGGAAGGTCGACGGCAAGCTCGTTCCGGTGGCCCTCAAATAGACTTGAGGTCCTGGAGGCGAGCGCAGGCGGTCGCCGTTCTTTCGCTCGAAGCATTGCCGCGCCGTCATGGCAGGCGGCGCGGCATTGGGAAAGCTGCAGATGGCCGTCAATCCGCCGCGACCGCGCATGCCGCCGCTCAACGCCCTCAGGGCCTTCGAGGCGGCCGCACGCCATGAAAGCTTTGCCAAGGCGGCGGACGAACTCGGCGTGACCCCCGCCGCCGTCTCGCATCAGGTGAAGGCGCTGGAGGCTTGGCTAGGCTCTCCGCTCTTCGTGCGTCACGCGCAAGGACTGCACCTCACCGACGCTGGGCGTTCGGCGCTGCCCTCGTTTTCCACCGCCTTCGACGCCCTGGGGCTCGCCGTGCAGGAATTGCGCATCTCGGCGCCCCGGCCGCAGGTCAGCGTCGCGGCATTGCCTTCGATCGCGCAGCTCTGGCTGGCGCCGCGGCTGCCGGCCTTGCGCGCGGCGCATCCGGCGCTGCGCCCCTCCATCCATGCGCTGGAAGAGCCGCCGGACTTCCGGCGCGAGCCTTTCGACCTCGCTATTTTCCTCACCAGGTCGGGCGCCGGCCGATCCTTCAAGCTCTGCGACGACGTCATCTTTCCTGTCTGCGCGCCGGCGCTGGCCAGGCAATTGAAGACGCCGGCCGAACTTTCCTCGCAGCTCCTGCTCTGGGACACCACCTGGACGGAGGATTGGAGCCTTTGGTTCGAAGTCGCCGGCGTGAAAGGCCCTTCGATCGAGACGGGCTCCGAATTCTCGCTCTACAGCATGGCTGTGCAGGCCGCCGTCGACGGCGCCGGCGTTTTGATGGGGCATGAGGCGCTCGTGTCGCGCGCTCTCGCCGCCGGCTCGCTGGTGGCGCCGTTTCCCGAGTTGCGCGTGCCGACCGGCCGCGCTCTCTCGATCTTGGCGCCCGACCGTCCGCCCGCGCCCGCCGCCGCCATGATCGACTGGCTGCTGGGGGCAGCGCGCGGCTGAGGCCGCCGGACTCGCCCGTCGCGGTCCACGGGGTCAGGACGCCGGGCGAGGTCTACGCCGCTGCCATCCGCGCCCGCACCAGCGTCGCGGCGGCGTGGCCGGCGGCGGTGATGTAGTCGGGATTGTGGTGGATCAGCATGCTGGAAAAGGCGCCGTCCATCAGAAGCACGATCTCGCGCGCCAGCATCTTCGGCTCGCGCACGCCATGGTTTGAAAGCTCGCCCGCCAGCCATTTCTCGAAATTGCTCTTATGGCGCGAGCCGGCCTTCACCGCCGGATGGCCGGGCATCGCGGCGAGTTCGGCGGCCGTGCGCAGGAAGCCGCAGCCCTTCCATTTGACGTGCCGCGCCACGCGCGCCAGGTGGGTAAAGATCGCCGCGACCTTCTTGTCCGCGCCGCCTTGCGCCGCCTCGAACCAGCCGGCCATCTGCTTGAGGTTCGGCTGGTCGCGGCTGTCGAGATAGGCCGTGATCAGCTCGTCCTTGCTCTTGAAGTGGTAGTAGAGCGTGCGCTTGGTCAGCCCCGCCTTTTCCGCCACGGCATCGACGCTGACGCGGCCGATGCCTTCGGCATAGAAGAGTTTTGCGGCCGCGTCGACGAGGCGTTTCCTGGTTGGATTGGGCTTCTCGATCATCCATGAAGTATACCGACTAGTGAATATACAAACAAGCCGAAAGCTGATCCCTTGCAGCCGTTCCACAGAGCAATTCCAGGAAACTGCGCAGCGGCTTCCGTCCGGAATTGCGGAGAAAAACGAACGGCTAAGGAGAACACTATGACCGAGCCCGTGCTTTGCGAAATCCGCGACCGCGTCGCGGTGCTGACGCTCAACCGCCCCGAAAAGCTCAATGCCCTGAATTACGACCTTATCGACCGCCTGCTGGCGATCCTCGACAGGATAGAGACCGACGATGCCGTGCGTGCCGTGATCCTCACCGGGGCAGGGGAGCGCGCCTTCTCGGCCGGCGGCGACATCCACGAATTCGCGTTGAGCGTGGCCGAAGGCACGGATGTCGCGCTGCGCGATTTCGTCATGCGCGGCCAGCGGCTGACGGCGCGGCTGGAAGCGTTCCGCAAGCCGGTCATCGCCGCCGTCAACGGCCTTGCCTTCGGCGGTGGCTGCGAGACCATCGAGGCGGTGCCGCTGGCGGTCGCCAGCGACCGCGCCCTGTTCGCCAAGCCGGAAATAAAACTCGCCATGCCGCCGACCTTCGGCGGCACGCAGCGCCTGCCGAGGCTTGCCGGGCGCAAACGCGCGCTCGAACTGCTGCTTACCGGCGAGCCTTTCTCGCCCGCGCGGGCGCTGGAACTCGGGCTGGTCAACAAAGTCGTGGCGCATGAGGAGCTGATGCCGGCCGCGCTCGATCTTGCGAACCGCATCATCCGCCATTCGCAGGCGGCGGTGGCTGGCATTCTCACCGCGGTGGCGCGCGGCATCAACCTTAGCATCGCCGAGGGCCTGCTGGTCGAGGCCGAGCAGTTCGCCCGCATGGCCCCGACCGCCGACCTCGGCGAAGGGCTCAGCGCCTGGATCGAGCGGCGCCAGCCCATCTATGACGGCTCATGGACGCACGTCACCCGGCTGAGCGAGGCACGGCGCGCCTCGTTTCGGCGCGACCCCGCGGCGGATTAGGGCGCCACGTTGAGGTGACCCTTCATGTTGGGATGGAAGCGGCAGAAATAGTGGACCACTCCCGCTTGCTTGAGCGTGATCCTGCCTTTCGCTTTCGGCGGGATCATGACCTCCCAGCCGCCCTTCACCGTCGCGGTGTGGGCGATGACGTCCTTGTTCACCCACTCGATCGTGTCGCCGACCTTGGCCTCGACGCTCGCCGGCGAGTAGACCAGCCTGTCGATCGTCACCTCGATGGTGGCGGCGAGCGCTGGCGAAGCGACAAGCGTCAGCGCCAGCGAGCCGAGCAGCGATAACGCGCCCGCCCTCATTTCAGCGTGCCGGCGACATGCTCGGCATGCTGCTCATGTCCCTGGAAGATTTTCAGCCCGGTCTCGAGCAGGCTTTTCAGCTCGGCATTGCTGGCCGAAGGAATGAGCAGGGTTTCGAGCGCGCCGTTGACCTGCTTGTGATAGGCGACCTCGTTCTCGATATAGGCCTTATCGAAGGCAGTGCCCTCGAGCTTTGCCAGCTTGGCGCGCTCTTCCCTCGCCGCCTTGGTCAGCGCCTGGCTGGTGGCGTTGTCTTCCGGCTTCACCTTCAGCTTCTTCACCAGGTCGAGAGCCTGCTTGTTCACCGCCTCGTGGTCGCGCTCCATATCCTTGGCAAAGTCGACGACCTCCTTGGTTTTCGACTTCTGGATCGCCAGCTTCGCCGCCTCGATGTCGAGCACGCCGGCCGTATAGGCGATATGGGCGATCTGCGGGTCGGTCGGCTTCTCGGCGGCTCCAGCCAGCGGCGCTGCGCTGAGGAGGAGGAAGGCTGCGAGGGCTGCGGTCGGTCGGATAAACATGGCATCTCCTTCGCCCGGCACAGAGGCACCGGGCTCCATTCTGGGTTGACCGCCATTGGATGCGGGAGAGGGCGAAACGTTCCCGGGAAAAGTCGCGGGACACATGTTGGACATTGCATGTTGGAGATTGGCCGAAAAGCTCATCCGCGATGCCTATCCTGAACGCGGGCTTCGCGAAATCTGAACGCGCCTCAGGCCTCGAACCCCAGCCTCTTCATCACCGCCTGCGTGAGCCGTTCGCAGCGCCGGCCGGCGAAAGGAAAAGCGTCGAGCAGCACCGGGCCGATCTCGTCGTCCAGCGCCTTGCGCACCAAGGCACGCGCCCGATGCAGCCTTGTCTTCACCGTTTCCGGCCTGATGCCGAGCAGGTCGGCGGTTTCCTCGATGCTCAATCCCTCGATGACGCGGGCGACGAAGACCGTGCGATAGACATCGGGAAGGCTGTCGGTCGCCCGCTCGACAAGCCCGAGGATCTGCCGCTGCGCCATTGTCCGCTCCGGATCGTCGCCAGGGTTCAGGTCATTTGAATTCAACGGAAACCGGATGATCTGCGCGTCAGGGTTTTCAGGCATTGCCACGATGCGCTTTTTCTTGCGCAGCCGGCCGAGCGCCTCGTTGATGACGATGCGCGACAGCCAGGTCGAGAGCGAGGCATCGCCGCGGAAGCTGTCGAGGCTGGCGAAGGCGCGCATATAGGCTTCCTGCACGATGTCCTCGGCCTCGGCGTCGTTGCGTACCACGCCGCGCGCGATGCGGTAGAGCCGCTGGTTGTGCGTCTTGATGATCAAGCGAAAGGCGCCCGGGTCCCGTGCCAGGGCCCGGCGCACCAACGCCATCTCGCCGGCCTCCGCCGCCGAAACCGCGGCGGCCTGACTTGCTGACTTCATCATCGCGCCCCGATCTCCCGACAGGCGTTGCATCCGGGCAATTGGACGCGCCTGCCGGCAAAAGGTTCCCGGATTTTCCCGATCCAGTCGCGCGCTATGCTACAGCTTTCAGCGGCGGCCTGTCTGCGGCCTGCGCGCGGGCGGCGGCGGCAAGCAGATCGGTCTGGGTGATGAGTCCGAGAATATGCCGTCCGGCGTCGACGATCACCACCGCATGGCTGCGCCCGTCGGTCAGCAGCGGCAGCAGGCTCATCGCCGGCGTCTCGGGCGAGGCCGTGCCGGCCTTCGACATCACGCCCTTCACGGTGTCGGTCGCTTGCGTCAGTTCGCGCAGGCCGACGGCGCCGACCAGCCTCGCCTCGGCGTCGACCACCGGCAGGGTGCGGATATTGTGGTCGAGAAGCTGCTTGCGCGCCTCGTCGGCGGTGGCGTTCTCCGACATCGAGATCACGTCGCGGGACATAATGTCCCGGCAGAGCAGCGTCCGATGCGCGCGCACCATCGCCTGCAGCTCGACCTGGCGCAGCAGTCTTTCGATGTCGTCACGGTCCATGTCGAAGGTCTCGTCGAGTGCCGCCAGGGCGGCATCGACATCCTCGGGCCGGAAGCCGACGCGCTCCGCCGGCGGCCGGTCGGCTGTGCCGTGGCTGTTGGCGGCAGGCTGAGGCACATGCGGATAGTTGCGCCGCGACAGCTTGTGGAACAGGAAACCGAGCGTCACCAATATGATCGAGTTCAGCGCCACCGGCACGAAGGGAAACAGGAAGCCGGCGCTGATCACGGCCGGCCCGCCAAGCACGCCGGTGAGGGCTGCCGCACCGCCCGGCGGATGCAGTGAGCGCGTAAACGACATGGCGGCGATCGCCAGCGCCACCGCCAGCCCGGAGGCGATCACCGGGTTGTGCACGAAATGCGCCACCGTCACGCCGACCAGCGCGGAGATCGTGTTGCCGCCGATGATCGACCAGGGCTGCGCCAACGGGCTCGACGGAACGGCAAAGAGCAGCACGGCGGACGCGCCCATCGGCGCCACCAGCATCGCCACATGCGGTCCGTTGCCCATGGCGAGCCCGCTGATCACGCCGGTCAGCGCGATGCCGATGGTCGCGCCGATGCAGGCAAGCAGCCGCTCGCGCAGCGTCGCGCCGGCAAGGATCGGAACGAAGAGGCGGAACGCCATGGCAGCCCCAGGTCGAATGGCTTGAACTGTCGAATGGTGGAATTTGCGCTGCCCGAAATGCCGCCGAAGCCACGGATTTGGAAGCCAAACCAATCCGTATATTCGCGGCTGGAGAGAATATTATTGCAGCGCGGATCGCCTGCGAGATGCCGCCAGCGGCCTCGGCTTTCTCAATCGCGCCAAGGCTTTACGGCCGTCCGCGGATTCAGTTTGGCAACGGCATTTAGCACCGTCGCTCAGGCCTCGGCCGCGGCGGCGAGGCCGCGCTGGATGTCGGCCTTGAGGTCCTCGACGTCTTCCAGCCCGATCTGCAGGCGGATCAGCGGCCCGGCATAGGAGCCCTTGGCGATGGTGCGGTCGCCGAGGAAAACCGGCACCGCAAGGCTCTCATAGCCGCCCCAGGAGTAGCCGAGGCCGAAGATGGTCAGCGCGTCGAGGAAGGCGTGCTGCGTCTTCTGTCCGCCGCCATTGAGAACGATCGAAAAGACGCCGCTCGAGCCGCAGAAATCGCGCTTCCAGAGCGCATGGTCGGGATGGCTCGGCAGCGCCGGATGCAGCACCTGCGCCACGCCCGGCTGCTCCTCCAGCCAGCGCGCGATTTCGAGCGCGCTCTTCTGGTGCTGCTCCAGCCTCACCCCCATGGTGCGCAGGCCGCGCAGCGTCTGGTAGATGTCGTCCGGGCCTGAACAGCAGCCCAGCGTGCAGAACCCGTCATAGAGCTGCTTCCAGCAAGCCTCATTGGCCGAGACCAGGCCGAGCAGGACGTCCGAATGGCCGGCTGGGTATTTGGTTGCCGCATGGATCGAGATGTCGACGCCGTGGTCGAGCGGCTTGAAGTAGAGCGGCGTCGCCCAGGTGTTGTCCATCATGACGAGCGCGTTTGCCGCATGCGCCGCCTTGGCGATCGCCGGAATGTCCTGCACCTCATAGGTGTTCGATCCCGGCGACTCGGTGAACACCACCTCGGTGTTGGGCTTGATCAGCGATGCAATTCCGGCGCCGATGCGCGGATCGTAATATTCGACTTCGATGCCGAGCCGCTTCAGCATCGTATCGGCGAAATTCCGCGTCGGGTGATAGACCGAATCGACGATCAAAACATGATCGCCGGCCGAGACGAAGGTGAGCAGGGGAATCGTCACCGCAGCCAGTCCCGACGGCACGGCGATCGTGCCGGCCGACCCTTCCAGCGCATCGACGGCGAGCGTGAGCGCATCCATCGTCGGCGTGCCGCGCGTCCCGTAGGTGTATTTCTGGCTGCGCGAGGCCATCGAGGCGGCGTCGGGGTAAAGCACCGTCGAGGCATGCACGACCGGCGGATTGACGAAGCCGAAATAGTCGCGCGGGTTGTTGCCGGAATGGGCAAGCCGCGTGTTGATGCCTATGTTGCTGCCGTCTGTCGCCATAGTTCGTCGCTCGTCGCCCATAGTTCGTCGCTCGTCGCAGTGTGTCAGGGGCTCAGCCATAGAGCGATGGAACTGGTCGCGCAACCGCTGCGAACCCGCCAAGCGATGGTGTTTGGCTGCAGCTCTTGGCCAATTTGCGGGCGCTTTTGGCTGCAATTCGGTGATTTGCGGCAATCGGTTTTCAAACGTGTCGCAATTCGGTCATTTCCCTTGACCTCACAGGAATAATCGCCTTCGATGCGTTTCGTGAATGGGAGGCAGTGCATCGGCGAAACGATGCGGGTCCGGGAGCGGGCCCAAGTGGGAGCTGCATTCACAAACGAAAAAAGATCAAGCGTCGCCTGCAATTAGGGGCGCCTGTAACAGAAAAGGGTCTGTGGGTCATGAAACACATTGCATTGGGCATGCTTGGCGCCGCCGCGCTCGGGCTCATGGCGTCCGCCGCTTCGGCCGGCACGCTCGACACCGTCAAGCAGAAGGGCTTCATCCAGTGCGGCGTCTCGACCGGCCTCGCCGGCTTCTCGGCGCCGGACGACAAGGGCGACTGGAAGGGCATCGATGCGGATTTCTGCCGCGCCGTCGCGGCCGCCGTCTTCGGTGACGGCTCCAAGGTCAAGTTCACGCCGCTCAGCGCCAAGGAGCGTTTCACCGCCCTGCAGTCGGGCGAGATCGATATCCTCTCGCGCAACACCACCTGGACGAGCAACCGCGACAGCGCGCTCGGCCTCGATTTTGTCGGCGTCACCTATTATGACGGCCAGGGCTTCATGATCAACGCCAAGAAGCTGCCGGGTGTGAACTCCGCACTGCAGCTTTCGGGCGCCGCGGTCTGCGTGCAGAGCGGCACCACCACGGAGCTCAACCTCGCCGACTACTTCAAGAAGAACAAGATGGAGTACAACCCCGTCGTGTTCGAGAAGCTGGAAGAGGTCAACGCCGCCTATGATTCCGGCCGCTGCGACGCCTACACCACCGACCAGTCCGGCCTTTACGGCATCCGCCTGACGCTCTCCTCGCCCGCCGACCACGTCGTGCTGCCCGAGATCATCTCCAAGGAACCGCTCGGTCCGGCCGTGCGCCAGGGCGACGATCAATGGGCCCATATCGCGCGGTGGACGTATTTTGCGCTGCTCAATGCCGAAGAAGCCGGCATCACGCAGGCCAATGTCGAGGAGATGAAGTCGTCGACCGATCCGAACATCCAGCGCCTCCTTGGCACTGAGCCCGATGGCAAATACGGCGCCGATCTCGGCCTCTCCAACGACTGGGTTGTCAACATCATCAAGGCCGTCGGCAACTACGGTGAAATGTTTGAGCGCAATGTCGGCTCGGGTAGCCCGCTCAAGATCGCGCGCGGCATCAACGCTCTGTGGACGAAGGGCGGCCTGCAATATGGTCCGCCGGTTCGCTGATTGAAATGTGATCCGGGAGGCAGGTCGTCTGCCTCCCGGTTTCTCTTTTCAGGGGATCGTCTATGGCTTCGCAGGAAATCCTTCGGCAGGAGCCGGGTCGCGGCTCCTTCATCAATGACCCGAAAATACGCGCCCTGTTCTTTCAGACGCTGGTCGTAATTCTTCTGTTCGTTTCGATCTGGTGGATCGTCAACAACGTCATCGAGAACCTCCGGCGCCTTCATATCGCTTCAGGCTTCCAGTTCCTCAGGAACAGGGCCGGTTTCGATATCTCCGACACGCCGATTGCCTATACGTCGGACGCAACCTATGGCCGTGCGCTCATCGTCGGCTTGCTCAACACAATCATCGTTGCCGCCGCCGGCATTGTCCTGGCCACCATAGTCGGCTTCATCATTGGCATCGGCCGGCTATCGCAAAATTGGCTGATCCGTAAGATCTGCACGGTCTATGTCGAGATCTTCCGCAATATCCCGCCGCTGCTGGTCATCTTCTTCTGGTATTCTGGCGTGCTCGCGGTGCTGCCGCCGCCGCGCGAGAGCTATCACCTGCCGTTCGGCTCCTTCCTCAACCAGCGCGGCTTCTATTTTCCGCGCGGTGTCTGGGGCGACGGCTCCTGGCTGGTTCTGGTCGCTTTCGTCGTGGCGCTCGCCATGGCATGGTTTGTCGCGCACCGGGCGCGCCAGCGGCAGATGGCCACCGGCCAGCAATTTCCTGTGTTCTGGACCTCGGTCGCCCTGATCGTCGGCCTGCCCGTGCTCGCCTTCCTGCTCGCCGGCATGCCGCTTACCTTTGACTTCCCGAAGCAGTCGACCTTCAATTTGACAGGCGGATTTCAGATCAAGCCTGAGTTCCTGTCGCTCCTGCTGGCGCTTTCCTTCTACACGGCCGCCTTCATCGCCGAGATCGTGCGCGCCGGCATCAAGGGCGTGAGCAAAGGCCAGAGCGAAGCGGCGGCTGCACTCGGCCTACGCTCCGGGCCGATCCTGCGCCTGGTGGTGATCCCGCAGGCGATGCGCATCGTCATCCCGCCGCTCACCAGCCAGTATCTGAACCTCACCAAGAACTCTTCGCTGGCGATCGCCATCGGCTACCCCGATCTCACCGCCACCGCCGGCACGGTACTCAACCAGACCGGCCAAGCGGTCGAGGGCGTGTTTCTCATGATGATCGCCTATCTGGTGCTGAGCCTCGTCACCTCTGCGGTGATGAACGTGGTGAACGCCAGAATGGCGCTGGTGGAGAGGTAGAGCCATGCAGGAACACGACATGTCCTGGGTGCGCACCGAGATGACGCTGGCGCAGCCGGCGCCTCCTGGCGAGCGCGGCGCCTATGCCTGGGTGCGCAAGAACCTGACCGCCTCGGTTGGCGACACTATCCTGACCATCCTCGGCATTGCCATAGTCGCCTGGATCCTGCCGCAGGTCATCAACTGGGCCTTCATAAACGCAGTGTGGACCGGGCCGGACCGCACGGTCTGCGCCACCGTCTCGCAAGGCGGCATCCAGCCCGACGGCTGGACCGGCGCCTGCTGGGCTTTTGTCAACGCGAAGTTCGGCCAGTTCATGTTCGGCACCTATCACATCGAGGAACGCTGGCGGCCTATCCTGGTCGCCATCCTGTTTGTGGCGTTGCTGGTGCCTATGCTGATCCCGCGCGTGCCGCGCAAGGGGCTGAACGCCATCCTGCTCTTCCTCGTGCTGCCGGTCGTCGCCCACTTCCTTTTGGTCGGCGGTGTGTTCGGCCTGCCGCATGTCGAGACCTCGCGCTGGGGTGGGCTGCTGGTGACGCTCAGTCTCTCCTTCGTTGGTATGGCCGTGTCGCTGCCCCTGGGCATCGCTCTGGCGCTCGGCCGTCGCTCCCAGATGCCGATCGTCAAATGGCTTTGCGTCGTCTTCATCGAGACGGTGCGCGGCATTCCGCTGATCACCGTGCTGTTCTTCGCCAGCGTCATGCTGCCGCTTTTCCTTCCCGAGGGCGTTACCTTCGACAAGTACCTCAGGGCGCTGATCGGCGTGTCGCTGTTTGCCGCCGCCTATATGGCGGAAGTGGTGCGCGGCGGCCTCCAGGCGATCCCGAAGGGCCAGTATGAGGGCGCCGATTCGCTCGGCCTCGGCTATTGGCAGAAGATGGGCTTGATCGTGCTGCCGCAGGCGCTGAAGCTGGTCATTCCCGGCATCGTCAACACCTTCATCGGCATGTTCAAGGACACCAGCCTGGTGCTCATCATCTCGATGTTCGACCTGCTCGGCGTGGTGAAGCAGAATTTCTCCGATCCCAACTGGGCGACGCCGCAGACCCCGAAGTCCGGCTTGATCTTCGCCGCCTTCGTGTTCTGGCTGTTCTGCTTCGGCATGTCGCGCTATTCAATGTATACCGAGCGCCGGCTGGACACCGGCTACAAACGATAAAAAGGGGAATTGGCCATGGCCACCGAAAACGCCGTCAGCGCGGAAGACCTCAAGGTCGATGCCAAGAAGATGCACATCTCGACGACAGATGTCGCCATCGACATCGTCGGCATGCACAAATGGTATGGCGAGTTCCATGTGCTGAAGGACATCAACCTCAAGGTGATGCGCGGCGAGCGCATCGTCATCTGCGGTCCGTCCGGCTCCGGCAAGTCGACCATGATCCGCTGCATCAACCGCTTGGAAGAGCACCAGAAGGGCAAGATCATCGTCGACGGCAAGGAACTCACCAACGATCTGAAGAAGATCGACGAGGTGCGCCGCGAGGTCGGCATGGTGTTCCAGCACTTCAACCTGTTCCCGCATCTGACAATCCTGGAGAACTGCACGCTGGCGCCGATCTGGGTGCGCAAGACGCCAAAGAAGCAGGCCGAGGAAATCGCCATGCATTTCCTGAAGCGCGTCAAGATCCCGGAGCAGGCCAACAAATATCCTGGACAGCTCTCCGGCGGCCAGCAGCAGCGCGTGGCGATCGCCCGCTCGCTCTGCATGAACCCGCGCATCATGCTGTTCGACGAGCCGACCTCGGCGCTCGACCCTGAAATGATCAAGGAAGTGCTGGAGACGATGGTTGGCCTTGCCGAAGAAGGCATGACGATGCTTTGCGTCACCCACGAGATGGGCTTTGCCCGCAAGGTCGCCAACCGGGTGATCTTCATGGATCAGGGCCAGATCGTCGAGCAGAACACGCCGGCCGAGTTCTTCGATAATCCGCGCCATGAGCGGACGAAACTGTTCTTGTCGCAGATCCTGCACTGAGCTTCTGACGCCAATTCGAGAAGCCCGGCCGCCAACGGCCGGGCTTTTGAGCGACCGGTTGGTGAAGCGCGCTGCCGGTCTCGCCTTCCATAGTTGTCGAGGCGCGGTAGCATTGGCGGTCGTGCAGGACACCGCTGCAGCGAACGCCTCACCGCCTGTTCCGCTCCTCCCAGCCATAGAGCCAGTCCAAATCTCCCGCGAGTTTCTCCGCCGGGCGCGTCGCCAGCACCAGGTTGCGCGCGATCGCAACCGGGCCCCATGCGTGCCAGGCCATGCGGTTGAGTGCGCCGCGTCTGAGCACCTTCTCGATGCGCGGCCGCCTGAGATTTTCCCATGTGGTGAGGTTCTGCCGCGGATCGCCGGCAAAGTCGGCGATCAGATTGGCGAGCGTCACGGCATCCTCGATCGCCATCGCCGCGCCCTGCGCTGCGAACGGGGTCATGGCGTGCGCCGCGTCTCCGATCAGGGCTACGCCCTGCGGCATCGTCCAGCGCGTCTGCTCGACGGTGTGGATTGGAAACGCCGTCCATGGCCCGGCGAGCGCGGCGAGTCTCGCCAGCGCGGGCGCCGTGCCGCGCATGGCGCTGGCAAGAATGGCGGGGTAGGCATGGCCGGACCAGCCTTCGGCGATGCGCTCGCCCTTGGTGAAGGCGGCCAGGTTGAAGGCGCTGCCTTTGCTCACCGGATAGGCGACCATATGGAAGCCGGGATGCAGGAAGGCGGTGATGCAGTCGCCGGCGGCGATTGCTGCAAAAGCCTGGCCGGCGGCGCTTGTCGCTGCAACCGTTGCGCGCCAGGCCAGCTCGCCCGAGAAGCGGTTCTTCCCGAAGGCCGGCTCTCGACCCGCAAGCAGCCTGCGAACCGACGACCAGACGCCGTCCGCGCCGATCAGCAGGCCGCCGGCGGCCTCGATGCTGCCGCCATCCGTTTCGGCGGCGACGGCGATGTCTTGCGGGTGAACAGCGACGTCCGTTACCCGCGCGCCGGTGACGAGTTGGATTTCAGGATGCTCCGCCATCCGCGCCGTCAGCGCCGCCTGCAGGTCGGCGCGGTGCGCCACCAGATAGGGCGCGCCCCAACGCTCTTCGCCGGCCTGGCCGAGCGGCACGCGCGCCAGTTCGCGCAAGGTGGCAGCGCCCTTCAGCACCACCGCTTCCGGGCGGATCGCGCTCAGCCGCAACCGGTCGAGCGCGCCGAGCCGACTGAGCATACGGGTGGCGTTGGGGGAAAGCTGGATGCCCGCGCCCACCGCTTCGAGCTGGCTGGCCTGTTCCAGCACCGTGACGGCATGGCCGTGTTCGGCAAAGGCAAGAGCTGCCGTCAGTCCGGCGATACCGGCCCCGGCGATGACGACCTGCCGGGACCGCGCCTCCTCCATGGTCTAGCGGTCACCCAGATCCGCGATCAGGCGGCCTGGTCGATATAGAGGCAGCCGGCAGGCTCGGTTTCCGTCGCCTTCAGCTTCGGCGAATAGCGGTAGAGCGTCGAGCAGTAAGGGCAGACCTTTTCATTGTCGTCGCCCATGTCGAGGAATACATGCGGATGGTCGAAAGGCGGATTGGCGCCGGTGCACATGAATTCCTTGACGCCGATATCGATCGCCGGATGGCCCGCGTCGTTCTGGAAATGGGGAATGGTACCGCCTGCCATCGTCGTCTCCTTCAGTTCGGCCCGTTTGCATCTGGATCATAACCGGCCGGTTTGCAAGATCGATGAAATGAAACTGTCGCAAAAGGCTGGCAGAGGATAAGTTGAGCCGGTTAAGCGCATGAGGCCGGAAACGAAGCGATTCCGTGACATCATGCGTCATAAAAGCGTGTTAGAGCGTGCATAGCGCGTCCGGCGGCGTATGGCGCTCAAAGAACGACGTTGTGGCCAAGAGCAGGAACCATGAACGAACTGAAGCCGGTGCAGAGCGAGTTCATCACCGTCGAGGCGGCGAGCCCGGACGGCGGCAATCCAGACCGTTTCGTCAACCGCGAGTTTTCCTGGCTGCAGTTCAACCGCCGGGTGCTCGAGGAATCGCTGAACGAGCATCACCCGCTGCTCGAGCGCGTCCGCTTCCTGTCGATCTCGGCCGCAAACCTCGACGAGTTCTTCATGGTGCGCGTCGCCGGCCTCGCCGGTCAGGTGCGCGAGGGCATCGCGTTGAAGAGCCCGGACGGCCGCACGCCTGAGCAGCAGTTGGAGCAATTGCTGCGCGAGGTCGAGCGCCTGCAGGAAGACCAGCAGAAGAGCCTGTCGGTCTTGATGGAGCTGCTCAACAAGGAAGGCATCGAAAGCATCCCCCGCGACGGCCTGACCAAGGACGAGAAGGCCTGGCTGGAGGAGCATTTCCAGGGTCAGGTTTTCCCGGTGCTGACGCCGCTGTCGATCGACCCGGCGCACCCGTTTCCGTTCATCCCCAATCTCGGTTTCTCAATGGCGCTGCAGCTGCGCCACCGCAAGAACGGCGAGGAGATGAGCGCGCTCTTGCGCTTGCCGGTGGCGCTGCGGCGGTTCATCCGTCTGCCCGACCGCAAGCATCATGTCCGCTTCATCCCGCTGGAAGAAGCGGTCGGCCTCTATATCGGCAAGCTCTTCCCTGGATATGAGGTCAAGGGCTCGGGCACGTTCCGCATCATCCGCGACAGCGATATCGAGGTGGAGGAGGAATCGGAAGACCTCGTTCGCCTGTTCGAGACGGCGCTGAAGCGCCGCCGCCGCGGCTCCGTCATCCGCATCGAATTCGACACGCTGATGCCGGCCGAGTTGCGCGACTTCGTCGCCGGCGAGCTCGGAGTGTCGTCGAGCCGCATCAGCGTGCTCACCGGGCCGCTGGCGCTCAACCAGATCTCCGAGATCGTCGCCATCCCGCGCGACGACCTCAAATTCACGCCCTATAACCCACGCTTTCCCGAGCGCATCCGCGAGCATGGCGGCGACTGCCTGGCCGCCATCCGCGAGAAGGACATCATCGTCCACCACCCCTACGAATCCTTCGACGTCGTGGTGCAGTTCCTGCGCCAGGCGGCGGCCGATCCGGAAGTCGTCGCCATCAAGCAGACGCTCTACCGCACCTCGAACGACAGCCCGATCGTGCGGGCGTTGATCGACGCGGCGGAGGCCGGCAAGTCGGTGACGGCGCTCGTCGAGCTCAAGGCGCGCTTCGATGAAGAGGCCAATATCCGCTGGGCGCGCGACCTCGAGCGCGCCGGCGTCCAGGTCGTGTTCGGCTTCCTGGAGTTGAAGACCCACGCCAAGATGTCGCTGGTGGTCCGCCGCGAGGACGGCCGGCTGCGCAATTACGTGCATCTCGGCACCGGCAACTACCATCCGGTCACCGCCCGCATCTACACCGACCTGTCCTTCTTCACCACCGACCCGACGATCGCGCGCGATGTCGCGCAGATCTTCAACTTCATCACCGGCTACGCCGAGCCTGCCGAGGAGATGCGTCTTGCGGTGTCGCCGTTCACGCTGCGCGACCGCATCCTGAGGCACATCGCCGAGGAGATCGCCCATGCGCTCGAGGGCAGGCCGGCCCGTATCTGGATGAAGATGAACGCGCTCGTCGATCCGACCGTCATCGACGCTCTCTATGACGCCAGCCGCGCCGGCGTCGAGATCGATCTCGTCGTGCGCGGCATCTGCTGCCTGAGGCCGCAGGTGCCGGGTCTTTCCGAGAACATCAGGGTGAAGTCGATTGTCGGCCGCTTCCTAGAGCACAGCCGCATCTACTGCTTCGGCAACGGCCACGGTCTGCCGTCCGACGAAGCGATCGTCTACATCTCCTCGGCCGATATCATGCCGCGCAATCTCGACCGCCGCGTCGAGACCCTGGTGCCGATCACCAATCCGACTGTGCATGAACAGGTGCTTGGCCAGATCATGCTCGGCAACATCATGGACAATCAGCAAAGTTTCGACGTATTGGCTGATGGCACCTCCCGGCGCGCTGCGCTCGAGGAGGGCGAGGAACCGTTCAACGCGCAGGAATATTTCATGACCAATCCGAGTCTTTCCGGACGGGGTGACGCGCTGAAATCGCATGCGCCCAGGCGCATTGCACAGTTCAAGCGCCGCAAGAAGAACGCCGCCGCGTGATTTCAGTCTCGCAGGGCCGGCTCCAGGACCGGCGGCCGCTGTCGATCATCGACATCGGATCGAACTCGATCCGCCTCGTCGTCTATGAAGGGCTGGCGCGCTCGCCGACGATGCTGTTCAACGAAAAGATGCTGGCCGGCCTCGGCCGCGGCATCGTTTCGACGGGCAAGCTCGATCCCGAGGCGGTGACGCGCTCGATGGAGGAGTTCCGCCGTTTTCGCGCGCTTTCCGATCAAGCCGGCGCCGAGCACATCTATGTGCTGGCGACCGCGGCCGCGCGCGAGGCGGTCAACGGCCCGGACTTCATCCACCGCGCCGAGGATGTGCTGAAGACCGAGATCCGCGTGCTTTCCGGCCGCCAGGAAGCGCATTATTCGGCGCTTGGCATCATTTCCGGCTTCTATCCGGCCAACGGCATCGCCGGCGACCTTGGCGGCGGCAGCCTGGAGCTCGTCGACATCAATGGCGAGGCGATCGGCGACGGTATCACGCTGCCGCTCGGCGGCCTGCGCCTGCAGGACATGGCGAAGAACTCTCTCGTCCAGGCGCAGAAGATCGCGCGCCAGGAACTGGCGCGGGCGAAGCTTTTGAAGGGCGGGCAGGGCAGGGTGTTCTACGCCGTCGGCGGAACCTGGCGAAACCTCGCCCGGCTCCATATGGAAATGACCAACTACCCGCTCGGCGTCATGCATCATTACGAGATCGGCGCCGACAGCGCCCTGAACTTCCTCAGGCAGGTGGCCAACGGCGAGGTCGAAAAGGTCAAGGGCATCGAAGGCGTCTCCAAGAACCGCCGCTCGCTGCTGCCTTACGGTGCGGTCGTGCTGCAGGAAATCATGGCGGCAATGCAGCCCTCGAAGATCGTCGTCTCGGCGCAGGGCGTGCGCGAAGGCTTCCTCTATTCGCTGCTCGACGCCGCCGAGCAGAAGGCGGATCCGCTGATCTCCGCGGCGGAGGAACTGGCGCTGCTGCGCTCGCGCTCGGTCCATCACGCGCATGACCTCGTCGAATGGACGGACAAGGCTTTCAAGGCCTTCGGCATCGACGAGACGGTGGATGAGGCGCGCTACCGCCACGCCGCCTGCCTGCTTGCCGATATCGGCTGGCGGGCGCATCCCGAATATCGCGGCCGGCAGTCGCTCAACATCATCGCGCATGCGTCCTTTATCGGCGTCGACCATCCTGGCCGCGCCTATCTGGCCCTGACCAACGCCTATCGCCATGACGGCATCTTCAACGATGCGATCGCGCCCGAGATCAAGACCCTGGCGCCGCCGCGGATGCTCGAGCGCGCCCGCGCGCTGGCGGCGATGATGCGCGTCGTCTACCTGCTGACGGCGGCGATGCCCGGGGTCATGCCGCGGCTGAAATGGGAAAGCCGCGGCAACGGTGCGCTTGCGCTGGTGCTGCCGGCGTCGCTTGCCGACCTCTATGGCGAACGACCTGCCGGGCGACTGGCGCAGCTGGCGCGCATCACCAACCGCCGGCTGGTGCTGGCGGTCGAGGGCGGGCCGAGCATTTCCGTCAAGTGACGGATCAGGTGATCTCGGCACCGACGCCGAAGGGGCGGCCGTCGGCCGACCATGCGCCGGCGCCGGCCATGGCGAGCGCCAGGAAGCCCCCGGCAATGGCAATGTCCTTCATCAGCATCTGCCGGTGCATGAATCCTAAGGTCGCATCCTCGCCGCCCTGGCCGAAATGGCCGATGAAGCCGGCGACGATAGTGAAGGCGGCAAGCAGCAGCGCCGCGATCCGCGTCTGAAAACCGACAAGGATCAAAAGTCCGGCGATCAGCTCGAACAGGCCGGTGCCCCAGGCCGCCAGGGTCGGTAGCGGCAGGCCGAGGCCGGTGAAGTAATCGATCGTGCCGGATATGTTGGTCAGCACCTGGAAGCCCGAGGGCACGAACAGCGCGGCAAGCAGGAGCCGCGAGGCGAGAAGCAACGCGTTGCGGTTCATGGCCCACCTCCCTTGCCGGTTACCCGGGAATGCACCGGCTCTCGGTGCAGTGTACGCCTGCACTCGGGAAAACGAAAAAGCGGCGCGGAAAATTCCGCGCCGCCAAAGCTTCAGCTTGGGAGGGAAGGAGATCAGCCGCGCTTGGCGTCGATCGAATAGGCGCCGGCGCCGGAGGAGGCGAGCAGGATGAAGCCGCCGGTGATGGCGAGGTTCTTGAGAAACTGGATCATCTGCATCTGGTCGGCCCAGCCGGTGTGAGCAACCAGGCCGGTGGCGATCGTGAAGATGGCGAGCACCCAGGCGGCGACCCGCGTCTGGAAACCGACGAGAATGGCAAGGCCGCCGAGCAGCTCGATGAGGCCGACCACGACGGCCGTCACGGTCGGCAGCGGCAGGCCGAGGGCGCCGAAATAGCCGGCGGTGCCGGAAATAGCGGTAAGCTTGCCGAAACCGGAAAGCAGGAAGATCACGGCGAGCAGGATACGGCCGAGCAGGATGGTGGTGGAACTGTTGGACGCGATGCTGGTACCGGCGGCGGAAGTGTTGATGGACATTGGCGAGTCTCCGAACGGGTTGAATGCCCAGTGAGATAGACGATGAAGACTGTTCACCAAAGCCGCCGATGCGGCGACACATTGTTCACAGGCAGTATGTTTCGGTGACCGGCGGACGCGCGCGAAAATCGTGTCGGCGGATTGGGATTAACGAGTAAATTGTGCCCCCGCAAAATAGCCAAACTATCGGTTGGGGTTGCAGTCGCAGACCTCGGGGACTAGCCGAAACGCCCGATCGGGTCGTCTTCGCCCTGGTACGACGACCCCTTTGGCCTGTCCGCGCCGCGAGAACTACCCCGGATGCGTCATGTCCTCGGGCCGCACCAGCCGGTCGTAGTCGGCCTCGCTGACCAGCCCGGTGGCGAGAGCTTCCTCGCGCAGCGTGGTGCCGTTCTTGTGCGCGGTCTTGGCAATCTTGGCGGCGTTGTCGTAGCCGATGGTGGGGGCGAGCGCCGTCACCAGCATCAGCGAGCGCTCCAGCGCCGCCTTGATGTTGTCTTCCCGCGCCTCGATGCCGACGACGCAATTGTCGGTGAAGGATACGGAAGCGTCGGCAAGCAGCTGCACCGACTGCAGGAAATTATAGGCCATCAGCGGGTTGTAGACGTTGAGCTCGAAATGGCCCTGGCTGCCGGCGAAGGTTAGCGCGGCATTGTTGCCGAACACCTGCACGCAGACCTGCGTCAGCGCCTCGCACTGCGTCGGGTTGACCTTGCCCGGCATGATCGACGAGCCCGGCTCGTTCTCCGGCAGCGACAGCTCGCCGAGGCCCGAGCGCGGGCCTGAACCGAGCAGGCGGATGTCGTTGGCGATCTTGAAGAGCGCGGCGGCCGCCGCGTTGATCGCGCCGTGCGAGAACACCATGGAATCGTGTGCTGCGAGCGCCTCGAACTTGTTCGGCGCCGTCACGAAGGCGATGCCGGTGATGGTAGCGATCCGGTCCGCCACCTTTTCCGCAAAGCCAACCGGCGCGTTGAGCCCGGTGCCGACCGCGGTGCCGCCCTGCGCCAGTTCCTGCAGGCCGGGCAGCGTCTGCTCGATGCGCTTGATCGACGACGCGACCTGCGCGGCGTAGCCGGAGAATTCCTGGCCGAGCGTAAGGGGTGTGGCGTCCTGCGTGTGGGTGCGGCCGATCTTGATGATGTGGTTGAAGGCGCGGGCCTTGGCGTCGAGCGCTTTGTGCAGATGGTGGAGCGCTGGGATCAGGTGATGCGTGACCCGCTCGGCGCAGGCGACATGCATGGCCGTCGGATAGGTGTCGTTTGACGACTGGCTCATATTGACGTGGTCATTCGGGTGCACGGGCTTCTTGGAGCCCATCACGCCGCCGAGCATCTCGATGGCCCGGTTGGAGATCACTTCATTGGCATTCATGTTGGACTGCGTGCCCGAACCGGTCTGCCAGACCACGAGCGGGAAATGGTCGTCGAGCTTGCCGTCGATCACTTCCTGCGCGGCGTCCACGATTGCCTTGCCGATGGCTGGATCCAGCCGTTTCATCTCCATGTTCACTTCGGCCGCGGCGCGCTTGACGATGCCCAGCGCGCGCACGATCGAGGCCGGCTGCTTTTCCCAACCGATCTTGAAATTGCCGAGCGAACGCTGCGCCTGCGCGCCCCAGTAGCGGTCGGCCGCGACCTCGATGGGACCGAATGTATCGGTTTCGGTTCTGGTCTTCTCAGCGCTCACGGGAAATCTCCGGTCTGTCGATTTGCGCAAGGGCGTATCGCGTTGCACAAAACCCTTCAAGCGGAGATTGCGGGCGAGGAAGATGCAAATCGGTTGAAGGGGGCTGCCGATCTCCCCCCTTGTGGGCCAGATCAGCCCTCCATCGGCGGTCCAACAATGTCGATGCCGTTCTCGGCGCAGAGTCTCGTCAGCGTCGCCATCATCTCGGGCGTCGGCGCCCCCGGCTGCGGCAGGTCCGGCCGTTCGGCGGGGCGGCTCGCCAGGCGCACCATCGTCTCGAAATCCGAGCCGCGCGTGACGGTGAGCGTATGCGCGCCTTGCGGAGATTCGACCCTGTATGTATGCGGCAGGCCCTTCGGCGCGATGACGGTTTCGCCCGCGCCCACCACCCGCTCATGGCCGTTGATCTGGAAACGCATTTGTCCTTCGAGGATGTGAAATACCTCGTCTTCGTTGCGGTGCATATGCAGCGGCGGGGAATCGCCATAGGGCAGGCGATGCTCGATGACGCAGATGCCGTCCTCTCCGTCGGCCGAAGAGACCTGGATGGCGACGAGCGTGTTGTTGAACCAAAGGAGTTCCTTGCCTGCGATGGTCCGGTTGATCATTGTCATGGTGTCTCTGCTTTGTGTTGGGCCGGCGAAGCGGCGTCGACGGCGAACTAACCAGCGACGCGTGGGCGATGGAAATCGAATGATCATATGGACTGAATTGATGCGATGAATTTGAACGCGCTCGATCTCAACCTGGTGAGGGTGCTCGACGCGCTTTTGCGCGAGAAAAGCGTGACGCGCGCCGGCGAGCAGATCGGCCTCAGCCAGCCTGCGGTGAGTGCCGCGCTCAACCGCCTGCGGCATACGCTCAACGACCAGCTCTTCGTGCGGCGCGGCAACGACATGGTGCCGACGCCACGCGCCGAAAGCCTGGCCGGGCCTGTGCGTGCCGCGCTGCGCGAGATCGAGCGTGCTTTCCAGCCGGCGAAGGACTTCGATCCGGCCAGGCTGGAGCGGACCTTCACCTTCATGGGCGCGGATTTCTTTTCCATGCTCCTGATGCCGCCCTTTGCCGCGCGCATCGCGGCGGTGGCGCCATCAGTGTCGTTCCGCTTCCTCGACAGCGCCATCGGCGACGTCTCGAAACTGTTGCAGGAGGACCAAATCGACGTGGCGCTGGAGCGTCCCCTGGAAGTCGCCGAATGGGTTTCCAGCGTACCGCTGTTCGGCTCGCCCTTCGCCGTCATCGCGGCGAAGGGCAATGCAGCGCTCAATCGGGCCGGCATCGCCGAAGGCGAGCAGGTGCCGCTCGATCTCTTCTGCGAGCTGCCGCACGCGCTGCGCTCCATCGACGGCTCGATGTCGGGCTTCACCGATGACGCGCTGGGGAAGATGGGCCGGACGCGCCGGGTCACGCTTGCCTTGCCGCATTTCCAGGCGGTCGCGCTGGCCGTGGCGAGCGGACCCTATCTGGCGGCCGTTCCAATGCAGTTCGCGGCGGTGGCGGCGAAATCCTTGCCGCTCGGCATCTACGGGGCGCCAATCTCGATTCCCTCGCCGGCGGTCAGGATGTACTGGCACGCCCGCCATGACGACGAGGCGCCGCATCGCTGGATCCGCGAGCAGATCCTGGTGGAAGTCGAGGCGCTCGGCTTCCGCAACCTGGAGGATGAGGTCGGAGAGTAGACTCTGTTATCCGGCCGCCAGGCCGATGGCCGCGGGCTGGCGCAGCGCGAGCCGCCCCGCGACATAGTCCTTGACCTGGCGGACCGCCTGCGCGCGCGAGACGCTGCCCGGCTGCAGGCCAAGCCTGAGCCACAGCCCGTCGATCAGAGCGGTGACGCCGAGTACGATCTCCGCGGCCAACTCCGGCGATGCGAGGCCGCGCAGGCCGGACAACAGGTTCGAGCGCATGCGCGCGTGGATCACTCGCTGGATGCGCGCCAGCTTCTCGTCGCGCGGCACCTCGGCGCAGAGCGACAGCCAGGCGTGACAGAGCGGCGGCAGGAACAAATGCTCCTCGAAATTGCCCTCGATCACCGCGTCCAGCCGCTCCATCGGCGTTCGCGCGCGCTTGAGCCGCGCCACCACCGCGTTGCACAGCACGGCATTGGCCTCGCGCATCGCGTGCTCGAACAATTCCTGCTTGTTGCGGAAATAGTGCAGCACGATGCCCTTCGAGGCGCCGGCCTGGGCCGCGACCTTTTCCAAGGTGGCGCCGGCAATGCCCTCGCGCTCGAGCACCGCAAAGGCCGCTTGCCGCAACTCCTTGCGGCGTATGTCGCTGAGACGTGTGAGCTTCACCGGATCGATCCATGTTTGCGAATCCATGTTGACATTTTCGCCCGCTCAGATCAATCATTGACCACTGGGACAATAACATGACCAAATGGTCAACAGAGGAGAACCGGAATGGTGCGCTTGCTTGCGAATGGCGTCTGTCTCGCTGCCTTGATGGTGGCCGCTCAAACCGTTCAGGCGGCCGAGGCGGAGGAATGTAAGGTGGTGCGAATGGCCGAGCCCGGCTGGAACGATCTCGCCTTCACGACGGGCGTGGCCAAGGTCCTGCTCCAGGCGCTCGGCTATGAGCCGCAGAGCGACGTGCTTGGCATCAACGTCATCTACGAAGGCATGAAGAACAAAGACCTCGACCTGTTCCTCGGCTACTGGGATCCGGCGATGGTCACTTATTACGAGCCTTACAGGAAGGACGGCTCGATCGAGAATGTGCGGGTCAATCTGGTCGGCGCCAAATACACCTTCGCCGTGCCGACCTATGTCTGGGAAGCCGGCGTCAAGGATCTCTCCGACCTGCACAAATTCGCCGACAAGTTCGGGAAGAAGATGTACGGCATCGAGCCCGGCTCGAACCAGCTGATGATGGATGCTATCGCCGATCCGCAGTTCCAGCTCGACGGCTGGCAGGTGGTCGAATCGAGCGAAGCCGGCATGCTCTCGGAGGTCGGCTACGAGATCAAGGAGAAGCAGTTCATCGTCTTCCAGGGCTGGGCGCCCCATCCGATGAACACGATGTACGACTTCAAGTATCTGACCGGCGGCGACAAGTTCTTCGGCCCGAATTTCGGCGCCGCGACGGTGACGACCCAGGTGCGCAAGGGATTCCTGCAGGAGTGCCCGAACGTGGCGCAGTTCCTGAAGAACCTTGCCTTCGACATCGATCTGGAAAATGTCGGCATGGGCTACCTCATCAATGACGGCATGAAGCCGGAGGAAGCGGCGCTTAAGTCGATCACGCTCAACAAGGATCGTGTCGACGCCTGGCTTGCCGGCGTCACCACCTTCGACGGCAAGCCCGGCCTCGCCGCGGTCAAGGAAAAGCTTGGACTGTGAGGCCCGCGGCATTGGATCTGTCGGGACAGGGGGGCGAGCAGGACGCCTGGGCCGGCCGCAAGCGATTCGTCGATGTCGGTGGCCTCGACCTCGCCTATGTCGAGGTCGCCGGCTCGGAACCGCCGCTCGTCCTGGTGCACGGCTTCACCGACACCAGCCGCAGTTTCTCGTTGCTGGCGCCGCATCTTTCCGCGCGGCGGCTGGTCATGCCGGACCTGCGCGGCCATGGCGCCTCGCAGGCGGGCAGGGGCTTTGGCATCGCCGATTTCGCCGACGATGTCGCCGGGCTGATCCGCAACCTGCGGCTCGCCCGGCCGGTCGTTCTCGGCCATTCGCTGGGTGGCATGGTCGCCATGCAGGTGGCCGCGCGGCATCCGGAACTGGTCGGCGGGCTGGTCATCCTGGCCGGGGCGCTGAAGGCAGATTTCGCGCCGGACCATCCGTTGGTTGACGGCGTGGCGGAACTGCGCGACCCGATCTCGCCGACTGATCCGTTCTACGACTGGTGGCACGCCTGCGGGTCCGGCGTGCCGCGGGCCCTTCTTGCCGGCCTGGCGGCGGACGCTTCGGCGATGCCGGCGGCGCGCTGGCGCGCCATTCTCGAAGAAATCCGCCGCACGGATCTGACCGCGGCGGCGCGGGCTGTGCGGGTCCGGACGTTGATCATTGCCGGCGCCTGCGATCCCCTCTTCGGCCAAGCGCACCAGGAGGCTTTGGCCGAGGCGCTTGCCGGATCGCGTCTCGTCTGGGCGCAGGACTGCGGCCACAATCCGCACTGGGAAGACCCGGCCTTCGTCGCCAAGGCAATAGCCGACGTGCTGCCAGCCGAGTGACTACCGCAACAGCGATCGGGCCGTCGGCGTGAGGCGCAACGTCTCTGCCGGCTGCGTCGAAGCAGCCTGCATGGTTTTGCGAACCGCCTGCCATGCCGGAGAAGCGCCAAGGCCGGACCGATAGTTCGCATGGGCGTCGCCATCGTCGAAACCGATGACTGCGATGAAGACATTTTCGCCGGCTCGCACCGGCAGCCGCGAAAAAGTGTTTTCGGCATGCTCGCTGACGAAGGCGCCGAGCAGCCGGCCCCCGCTGGCCGTCAGTTGCGGAACCATTTCCGCCCGGAAACGCTCGGCAAAGCCGGTTTCCATGCCGTGGCGCAAATGATGAATCGAAATCTCAACAATGCCGTCTAAGTGAGGCTGCGCACTTTTGTTTTCGCCTTCGCTCACGGTCGACCGCTCCCGCCTCGACAGGTCGAAGCCGGCGTCCGGCCACGCGGGCTTCAGCAACAGCACGTCGTCGGAATCGATCATCGTCGCATTGGCGGCGTCGCGATGCTCGGCCCACACCGGGCCCTCATAGAAGGCGGTGAGCGCTTTCCTCCTGGCCTCCATGTCGGCGAAGCCGCGCAGCCAGACGAACATGTCGGGACGATCGAGGTCGCGGAACTGGCCGATAACGGTCATGCCCACGGCTTCCTGGCTCTCGATGAACTCCCGGTCGAACAGCGCGATAAGCGTTTCGCGATCGCCGGGTTTCAATGTGTATTGCCTGAGCTCCACGATCGGCGACGCAAGGCGGGAAGGTCTGTTCATGGCTAGACTCTCGAAAACAGGGTGTTCATCCTGTTTATAAACAGACCGGTTGTCCTGTTTTGTCAATATGCTACGTTCTTCCCCTTCTCTCCGACGGGGAAAGGTGGAGGTGGCGATGCGCAAGAAGCGCACCAACGATCCGCAGGGCATGCGGCGGCGCGTGCTCGACGTGGCGGAAGATTGCTTCCAGGCGCGCGGCTACCACGCCTCGAGCCTCGGCGACCTGATGGCGGCGGCCGGCGTCACCGGCGGCGCGCTGCACCATCATTTCCCGACCAAGAAGGCGCTGGCGCTGGCGGTGATCGAGGAGCGGGTGGCGGCCGCGGTTGAGGAGACCTGGATCGAGCCGGTGCGGGCGGCGCCTTCGGCGCGCAAGGGCGTGCGTGCCGTGTTTGAGGCGGTAGCGGCCGCGCTCGAGCAGCAGGGCTATGTGCGCGGCTGCCCGCTCAACAATCTGGCGCATGAGCTGTCGCTCGCCGATCCCGATTTCCGTATTGCGTTGGCCGATATCTTCGCCGGCTGGCGGCGGGCGATCTCCGACAAGGTGCGCGCCGATCAGGAGGCCGGCCGGGAAGGTGGGACCGATCCCGACCGCTTTGCCGCGCTGACGGTGGCGGCTTACTCCGGCGCCATGTCGATGGCCAAGGCCGAGCAGGATGCCGGTGTGTTGCGGCAGTGCCTGGAGGGTTTGGAGCGGGTCGAGCCCCCGCCATCACAGAACGGTTCGCCCGCCAGACGACGCCGCAGGGTGGTGCGGCAGCAGGCAATCCGCTGATGCCGGTATGAGGATCATCTTAAGTCCCTGACTGAAAGGCAGCCTTTCACTCCCTCAGCGGCTTGATCGTCTCGAACCCCACTTCGCTCTGCGCGCTCGTCCCCTCGTCGTAGCGCCGCGCCAGCACCGCTTGCAGGTCGGGCGAATAGAGCGCGGTGAAGCTGTCGATCACCGTGCCGGAATCGCCGGTCAGCGTCTCTTTCACCGTCAGCACCGTGTATTTGCAGTCGCCCAGCTTGTAGGTGTCCTTGCCCTTGACGCTTAAAGCCAGTGTTTCGGTGCCCTTCGGCGCCTTCTTCGCCGAAAGCCGCACGAACTCGGTCTTGCTCTTGGCACCGGCCTTCAGCGGGAAGAGCTTTTTGAGGTCGCCGAGCGGGATCATTGACAGCCGGCCCGTGTCGCTATCGCGGAAAATCTCGATCAGCCCGGCGTAGAGATATTGCGTCTGCGGCGATTGCGACTGGTAGTTGTTGGCGACCGCGACCATGCCGCCCGGCGCCGGCCGGAACTCGCTGCGGATGCCGGGCTTCTCCAGCACGAAGCCGGCCTTGGCGGATTTGGCGTCCACGCAGTCGGCCGCCTCGGCGGTGCCGGTGAGGGCAAGCATGGAGAGGGCCACACAGGTCGTCACGGGTTTCATGCCTTCTCCCCTGGAAATGTGTTCTGGAAGGAATGACAGACCCTCTCTGCGCTGTCGACCCAAAGTGCCCTTCACGAATTCAACCAATGCTTGAAAAGAGCCGCCAATCTGGACGATCCGGCGCTGAAAATGTTCCAATGGCGCGATGATGAATCGCTTATCCTCAGCATTCTTGTCCCGGCGCGATATCCTGGCCCGGGTGGCCGGCCTTGCCGCGACCTGCGCCCTGCCGGACACCACTTTCGCCCAGACCGGCCAGGCTATCCAGCCGATTGACGCCACCTTTTTGTTCATCGCCGATATCCATGCCTGCCGCATGGCGACCGGGCTCAGCCCGCATTGCGAGCAGGAAGGCAAGACCGATGCGGCATTGCTGCGCAATGTGGCCGCGCTCAACGCAATCGACGACAAAGAGTGGCCGGCCGAGATCAACGGCGCTGCCACCGGCCTGCGCTCGGCCGGCACACGCATCGGCACGCCGCTCGGCCTCGTCACCGGGGGCGACATCACCGACGATGGCGGCGGCCAGATCACTGAGCCGAGCGAAGGCACGCAGCTTCTGCAGTTCAGCCAGCGCTACCAGCAAGGCATCGGCCCTGATCGCGTGCATGTCCCGGTCTATGTCGGGCTCGGCAATCACGATCTCGACCAGAATGGGCCGACGCGCCATGTCGACTGGTACCGTCGCGAGATGCGCGACTATGTCGAAGTCAACCATCGCCCCGGCGTTTTCTTCAAGCCGCCGGTGCCGGCGACCAATTACGATGTCGACACCGATTGCTATTCCTGGGATTGGGGCGGCCTGCACCTCGTCCAGACGCATCGCTTCGCCGGCGACACCGGCCATGACGCGATAGGCAGCCTGCCATGGCTGAAGCAGGATCTGGCGACCTATGCCGGCGACGGCCGTCCGGTGATTCTCTTCCAGCACTATGGTTGGGACACCTTCTCGGTCGAGCGCTGGGATCCAGTGAAGCGCACCTATGGCGAAGGCGGCGCCGGCCGCCCGCACTGGTGGGGCGACGCCGACCGCCAGGCGCTTCTCGCCACGCTGAAGGGTTATAATGTGATCGCCATTTTCCACGGCCATCAGCACGCAGTGCCGATGATCTACCGGCGCGACGGGCTCGACCTCGTCAAGCCGAAGGCGGCTTTCATGGGCGGCTTTGCGCTGGCGCGGGTGACCGATGACCACATGGACGTCGTCCTGGCTGAGGCGGCCGGCGACCATGGCGAGGTCGTTTTGACCAACGCCTTCACCAAAAGCTGGGCCACCTGAAGGGAGAAAGCACGCCGGGTAGAGTTGTCCAGGCCTGTTGTTCGAGCTGTTCTGCGGTGTTGACGCCGTCGGCGCTCAAAGACGAACAGGCCGGCGCGCGGGTCGGCCATTGCCTCGCGGCGTATGGAGTCAGAGCGCCTTGCGAGCCTTGTCCTTCACGTCGCCATAGGCCTTGCGCACCCTG
This sequence comes from Mesorhizobium sp. M1A.T.Ca.IN.004.03.1.1, assembly GCF_003997555.1. Taxonomy (NCBI): domain Bacteria; kingdom Pseudomonadati; phylum Pseudomonadota; class Alphaproteobacteria; order Hyphomicrobiales; family Phyllobacteriaceae; genus Mesorhizobium; species Mesorhizobium sp. M1A.T.Ca.IN.004.03.1.1. The sequence goes on from NZ_RZTV01000003.1 coordinate 387,890, forward strand.
CCGGCGATTCTTTCGGACATGCCTTCCACCTGCAAGCGCCGGCTGCCGGTGGCCTTGCCGGCCGCCTGCTTCAGCCTGCCTTTTACCTGCTTGGCGATGCCGGCAACTTGATGCCTGTTCACCATATCCGCATCTCCTGGGCCTGGAATAGGAGCGGGATGCGCCAACCGCATCCGCCACGACAACGAACGGGCAATGTTTGAGTTCCGTGCGGCCTGCCGCATCACGCCGCTGTCGGCATGACGGACAGCCCGTGCCGGGCGTTCGAGATCTGACCGCGGGGCCTGCTGGTCACATCGCTTTTTTGAGCATGGCTTTCATGTCGCCACAGGCCTTCTGCACCTGGCCTGCCGACTTGTCCGCCATGCCCCTGATTTCCATCGGCCGGTTGCCGGCGGCCTTGCCTATGGCTTGCCGGATCGAACCTTTGATCTGCTTCGCCAAGCCCACTATTTGGTCCATGTTCACCATCTCCGCATCTCCCGGAGATCCAATTCGCGAGGAGAAACGGGCCGGAGTGCTTCGCGGTTCCGTTGCGCCAAAGCACACCGGTCGAGGATAATTGACCGGCGACCGAATTCGGCATAATATGTAACCAAATGGATACGCATTATGCCGCAGGCTGAGCACGACCGTTCCGTCTTCCGCGCCATCGCCGATCCGACGCGGCGCGCCATCCTCGACCGGCTGCGGCAGGGCCCCGCGCCGGTCAACGAACTGGCGTCCGCCTTCTCGCAGAGTCGGCCGGCCATTTCCAAGCATCTGAGGATACTGCGCGAGCTCAACGTCGTTTCCGAGCAGCGGCAGGGCCGCGAGCGAGTCTACCGGCTGGAGCCGGCGGAATTGAAGGATGTCGCCGACTGGATCCTGCCTTACCGAGACTTCTGGCAGCACAGCCTCGGCAATCTCAAATCCTACCTGGAGAATGAATGATGGCCATCCAAGACAAGCCGCGCGCGATCGCCGACATTTCCGCCGGTACCATCCTTGCCACGGTGACGATCGCCGTGCCGCCGGAGCGCGTCTTCCGCGCCATTACCGCTGAGGACCAGATCCCGCTCTGGTGGGGCGCCGACAACATGTACCGGACGACGAAGCACACGGCCGATGTCCGGCCGGGCGGCGCCTGGCGCTCGGAAGGCAAGGGCGCGGACGGGCAGGACTTCCATGTCGCCGGCGAGTATCTCGAGGTCGAGCCGCCGCATCGTCTGGTGATGACCTGGAAGGCGCCCTGGGACGGCGATAACCTCACCACCGTCACCTATACGCTCGAAGCCGTCGAGAACGGCACCCGGCTGACGCTGCGCCATGACGGCTTCGGGTCGCGACGGGACTCCTGCCGCGATCACGGTTCCGGTTGGGAGCGCGTTCTGGGCTGGTTGGACGAATTCCTTGCCAAGGAGACGGCTGCCAGGTCGCCTTCGGTCTTCCATTGCCGGCTGATTCCGCCGCGTCCGGATTTCGCCTTCACCCTGACGGAGGAGGAGAGGGCGCTGATGAATGCGCATGCCGACTATCTGCGCGGCCTGCTTCGTGAAGGCAGAATGATGATTGCCGGCCCAGTCGCCGATCCAGCCGGACCGTGGGGGCTTCTGATCCTGCAGGTCGGCACGGAAGCCGACGCCAGGGCGGTTACCGAAGGCGACCCGGTGGCGCGTTCCGGCCGCGGCTTCCGCTATGAAATCCTGCCGATGATGAGCACGATCATGTAAGGCGAATGGAAAACGCCTCTCGCGCTTTTCAGGGCGCGGGAGGCGTCTTTTGTTATCAGCTTTTCTCGATACTCGTGAACTGCCGATAACAGGGACAAAACCGCCAGCCGGCAAAAGGGTTCCCGGCAAAACAAAATTTTTTGCTCGGCCGGATGCGACGCATTTCCCGGCTCCGTGCTAAAGGCACTTGCCAGCATGAGGATAGCCTTGCCGCACGACCGACCCTGCCCGACCCTGCTTGACGCATCAGCCGCCTTCGACTGCCAGAGCTGCGGCGCCTGCTGCGCCTATTCGGCGGACTGGCCGCGCTTTTCGACCGAAGAGGATGCCGAGCTCGACCGCATCCCCGACGAGCTGGTCGCGACCGACCTGTCAGGCATGCGCTGCGAGGACGGCCGCTGCGCCGCGCTTCGTGGCGGGGTGGGCAAGCAGACGGCCTGCGCGATTTACGAAGCCCGCCCGCATGTCTGCCGCGCCTGCATGCCCGGCGGCGACGACTGCCTGATGGCAAGGGCGGCCCATGGGCTGGCGGTGGAACTGCCAATCTCCCCCCAAGTGGGGGAGATGCCCGGCAGGGCAGAGGGGGGCGCTGTCCCGCCAGCTTATCCGTCTAGCTTCAATCGTACGCCCGAATAGGTTTGCCGCAAAAGAACTGAGAGATCGGCGTTCCTTCGCACCTCCCTCTGGGCTGCCGGCCGTCTCCCCACGAGGCGAAGACTGCGCTCTCCACCGGCTTGCCTGCCTCCACACCTCCCGATACCTTCCGCGCCGGGCAGGCCGTGGAGGAAACCATGAGCATCGAATTCCTGTTGACGTCGCTGATTATCGTCGCTTCGCCCGGCACTGGCGTTCTCTACACGCTGAGCGCCGGCCTCTCGCGCGGCGCTCGCGCCGCGATCATCGCCGCTTTCGGCTGCACGCTGGGCATCATCCCGCACATGGCGGCGGCCATCACCGGCCTTGCGGCGGTGCTGCACACAAGCGCCGTCGCCTTCGAGACTCTGAAATATCTGGGCGTCGCCTATCTGCTCTACATGGCCTGGAACACGCTGAAGGAGAAGGGCGGTCTTGCTCTCGATCAGAACGCCGCGCCACGCTCTGTCCGAAAGGTGATCACCTCCGGCATCCTGGTCAACATCTTGAACCCAAAACTGTCAATCTTCTTCTTCGCCTTCCTGCCGCAATTCGTCAGCACCACGGAGCCGCACGCTTTCGCCAGGATGCTGGAACTGTCCGGCGTCTTCATGCTGATGACCTTCCTTGTCTTCGTCGTCTACGGCGTGTTCGCGGCTTCGGTGCGCAGCCATGTCGTGTCGCGGCCGATGGTGCTGACCTGGATGCGCCGCACTTTCGCCGGCGCCTTCGTCATGCTGGGAGCCAAGCTGGCGCTCGCGGATCGGTAAGCGAACTGTCTATCCCTATCGCCCGTCCGCGACACGAATTGACGCAGGGATGGCCGAGCGCTGGCGCTGCTGATCTCCCTCCTTGAGGGGGAGATGTCGCCGAAGGCGACAGAGGGGGTCGCCGCGCGTTGGAGCGCCAGCGCCTCTCGTTGCAAGGGAGTCGTCGCCGGAGCCTTATGCGCGGGCCCCCCTCTGCCCTGCCGGGCATCTCCCCTTCAAGAGGGGAGATCGGCTATTGCGCAGGCCTTCTCCAATCGCAACAGTATGGAAGCCCGCTTTTGGACCGGCTGCCGCATGCCAAACAAAAAGGGCGACATGTCTGCCGCCCTTTCCATCTTCGCTATGGGACCGGACTTCTTAGAAATCCATGCCGCCACTCAAGCCCGCTTGCGGGCTTGAGCAATGTTAGTTGATGGGCGTGCTTTATGGACTTCTTAGAAGTCCATGCCGCCCATGCCGCCCATGCCGCCGCCAGGCATGCCGCCCGGCATACCGCCGGCGGCTTCCTTCTTCGGAGCCTCGGCGATCATGGCTTCGGTGGTGACCAGCAGGCCGGCGACCGAGGCCGCGTCCTGGAGAGCGGTGCGAACGACCTTGACCGGGTCGACGATGCCCATGCCGATCATGTCGCCATATTCGCCGGTCTGGGCGTTGAAGCCGTAGGTCGCAGCCCTGTTCTCGAGGATCTTGCCGGCAACGATCGAAGCCTCGGCACCGGCGTTGGCCGCGATCTGGCGGGCCGGAGCCTGCAGCGCGCGACGAACGATGGCGATGCCCGCGGCCTGGTCGGCATTGACGCCGGTCGCCTTGACGGCGTGCGAAGCGCGCAGCAGCGCGACGCCGCCGCCGGGGACGATGCCTTCTTCAACGGCCGCGCGGGTCGCGTTCAGAGCGTCGTCAACGCGGTCCTTCTTTTCCTTGACCTCGACCTCGGTCGCGCCGCCGACGCGGATCACCGCGACGCCGCCCGCGAGCTTGGCCAGACGCTCCTGCAGCTTCTCCTTGTCGTAGTCCGAGGTGGTCTCCTCGATCTGCTGCTTGATCTGGGCAACGCGGCCCTGGATCTCGGCCTTCTTGCCGGCGCCGTCGACGATGGTGGTGTTCTCCTTGGAGATCGACACCTTCTTGGCGCGGCCGAGCATGTTGAGGCCGACATTCTCGAGCTTGATGCCGAGGTCTTCCGAGATGACCTGGCCACCGGTCAGGATAGCGATGTCTTCCAGCATGGCCTTGCGGCGGTCGCCGAAGCCCGGAGCCTTGACGGCGGCGATCTTCAGGCCGCCGCGCAGCTTGTTGACGACCAGCGTGGCCAGAGCCTCGCCTTCGACGTCTTCCGAGATGATGAGCAGCGGCTTCGAGGTCTGAACGACGGCTTCCAGGACCGGCAGCATGGCCTGCAGGTTGGAGAGCTTCTTCTCGTGCAGCAGGATGTAGGCGTCTTCCAGATCGGCGACCATCTTGTCGGCGTTGGTGACGAAGTAGGGCGAGAGATAGCCGCGGTCGAACTGCATGCCTTCGACGACTTCCAGCTCGGTCTCGGCGGTCTTGGCTTCCTCGACGGTGATGACGCCTTCGTTGCCGACCTTCTGCATCGCTTCCGCGATCATCTTGCCGACCGACTCGTCGCCATTGGCCGAGATCGTGCCGACCTGGGCGACTTCCTCGGAGGTCTTGATCTTCTTGGCAGCCTTGCCGAGAGCGGTAACGACTTCGGTGACGGCGAGGTCGATGCCGCGCTTCAGATCCATCGGGTTCATGCCGGCGGCAACGGCCTTGTTGCCTTCCTGGACGATGGCCTGGGCGAGAACGGTCGCGGTGGTCGTGCCGTCGCCGGCGATGTCGTTGGTCTTCGAGGCGACCTCACGCACCATCTGCGCGCCCATGTTCTCGAACTTGTCCTCGAGCTCGATCTCCTTGGCGACGGTGACGCCGTCCTTGGTGATGCGCGGGGCGCCGAACGACTTGTCGATGACGACGTTGCGGCCCTTCGGACCGAGGGTGACCTTCACCGCGTCGGCGAGGATGTTGACGCCGCGCAGCATGCGCTCGCGGGCATCACGGGAAAACTTTACGTCTTTTGCAGCCATTGTAAGCTCCTGGCAGGGGTTCGGGTCGAACCCGCAGATTCAAGATTCAGTTGACGGTGAGGCCGATGTTCAGCCGATGATGCCCATGATGTCGGATTCCTTCATGATCAGAAGGTCCTCGCCATTGAGCTTGACTTCGGTGCCGGACCACTTGCCGAACAGGATGCGGTCGCCGGCCTTGACGTCCAGCGGCACGAGCTTGCCGCTTTCGTCGCGGGCGCCGGAGCCGACGGCGATGATCTCGCCTTCCTGCGGCTTCTCCTTCGCCGTATCCGGGATGATGATCCCGCCGGCGGTCTTGGATTCGGATTCGACCCGGCGAACGACCACGCGGTCATGAAGCGGGCGGAACTTGGACTTTGCCATGTTGTCTTCCTCGAATGAGAACGGTGAGAACTGTTCCTCCATCCGGCGAGGCCGGATATAAGTTAGCACTCACTTAGGGCGAGTGCTAACGTGGCGCTGAGATAGGCTGGTGGCTTGCGAGAGTCAAGGCGCGCGGGGAGGGGCAACAGCGCAATTTTTCTCTGGCGGAGCCCTGGGCGGAAATGCGGTGGCTGCGCGAAGCGTGGGCGAGCAATCCAGCCCGTTTAGTCCGGGCGCTTCGGCGAGCGCAACACCAGCAACGGGCAGCGTTCGGCAAGACCGTATGTGCCGCTAGAGGCCAGCCGGAGATCGTCGAAGAAGGTCCGGGCTTCCTCGATGAGCGCTGCCGCGGGGGCGAAACTGTAGACGGCGGACGAGTCCCGGTAGACGTCTATGGTTCCGATGACCGGCAGTTCCCATCCGGTTCGGGCCGACAGCTCCTCGCGATCGGGAACGCCCTGTCGAAGTGTTCGAGGATGGCTTTGACCGGGATCGTGTAATCCGGCGCGTCGCCGATCGCGGTCATGGCCACGCGCCATTTGAGCTCATGGAAAGTCGAGACGCCGCCGCTTAGTGCCAGAGCGCGGACATCCTTCGGGTCGTCCGGCGTTGCGGGAGAGGCGTAAAGCCTGATGCCGGCGCGGCCGTCGGACTTGAGCGCGCGCGCGATCGACGCAAATAGCGTGCGCCTGAGGCCGGCGGCGCCGATGACCGAGAGACATCCGTCGCCGATCAGCGCCTCGACGCTTGCATCGGCGAACGGCAGATCGAACCAGTCGCCCTGCACCGCCTTGCGCGTATCGGTGTCGCCCGGCCAGATGCCGGCAATCATGTCCGAAGACTCGTCGACCGCCGTCATCGTGGCGCCGAGCCCGGCGAGCTCGGGTGTCACGCCGAGCATCACGACATCCGACGGGGCAAGGCCGAGCTCGCGATCGTAGGTTTCGATAACCTCCGCCGGCGGCCGCAGGGGTGAGCCGAGCAACTGCCAATGTTTGCGAATTGCATTCCAATGCTCGGTCATGCAAACCCCAGCCCGGTAGCGCGTTGCATCCGATCGAATAGTGGACGACGCTTGATAGGCCAAGTGGGGAACAATGGCACGCATCGCCGTCATCACGCATGAGTTCGACCGCTTCCAAAGCCGGCGCGGGCTGCTATGGCGCCGGGACAGCCCGTACATGCTCTTCGATCTGCTGGAGGAACTGAAGCGCCGCGGCCATTCGGTGCAGGTCCTCAGCGGCACGTCGGCGAAGCCGGCCGCCGATATCGCGGTGCTGCATGTCGATGCGACCGTAACGTCGCCCGATTATGTCGAGTATGCCCGCGCCTTTCGCTTCTGCCTCAATCTCGGCGCCGCCGACATTTCCAAGCGCCGCATCAGCGGAGCCGTCGTCGGCAAGGACGACGGCTGGAAGGGGCAGGTTATCATCAAGAGCAGCCTCAACCATCGGGGAACGCCGGAACAGCAACTGAATCGGCGCGCGCGGCGCGCCGGCAAGCCGATGCCGTTTCCCGGCGTCGAATCTTTCGACCAATACCAGATCCATGCCTCGCTCGCCGACGTTCCGGCCGAGCTGTTCGGACGCGAGGACCTCATTGTGGAAAAATTCATTCCCGAGCCTGAGCCGGATGGCTTTGCCGCCCGTTTCTGGCTGTTCTGCGGTGAGCGCGAGCGCTGTACACGCCATGTCTCGCCGCAGAGCCTGGTCAAGGGCGACGACACGATCCGTCGCGAGGCGGTTCCGGTGCCGGACGAGCTTCGCGCGCTAAGGCGCAAGCTGGGCTTCGACTACGGAAAGTTCGATTTCGTCATGCATGAGGGCAGGGCGGTGCTGCTCGATGCCAACAAAACGCCTGGACGCGCCCGCAATCTGTCGAGCTTCATCGCCGCGGGCAATGCCAATCTTGCCGACGGCTTCGAAGGGTTGATCCGCCAACACGCTTAGATATTCATGCCGCCCGAGACCTCGATGCGCTGGGCGTTGACCCAGCGATTGTCCTCCGACAGCAGCGAGGCGATCATCGGCCCGATATCGTCGGCGACGCCGGCGCGGCCGAGCGCCGTCATGCCAGCCACGACGCGGTTGATCTCGGCGTCGTCGCGCACATGGCCGCCGTTGAAGTCGGTGGCGATGGCGCCGGGCGCCACGGTGTTGGCGGTGATGCGGCGCTGGCTGAGCTCCTTGGCGAGGTAGCGCGTGAACACCTCGATGCCGCCCTTCATCATCGCATAGGCGGCCGAGCCCGGAACCGAGAAGCGCGCCAGCCCGCTCGACACGTTGACGATGCGGCCGCCATCGTTGATCAGCGGCAGCAGCGCCTGGGTTAGGAAGAACACGCCTTTGAGATGGATGTTCATCAGCGTGTCGAATTCCTCTTCCGTCGTCTCGGCGATCGGCTTGCGCAGGCCGGTCCCGGCATTGTTGACGAGATAATCGAAGCGGTCGCGCTGCCAGGTTCCCTGAAGCGTCTTTCTCAATGCCGCGACGAAAGCCGGGAAGGTGGTAACGGCGCCGGTGTCGAGCTCGAGCGCCGCGGCGCGGCCGCCTGCGGCCTCGATCTCGGCGATCGCCGCCTTCGCCTCGTCGGCGCGCGAGCGGTAGGTGAGGATGACGTCGACGCCCTTGCGGGCGAGGTTGAGCGCTGTGTTGCGGCCGAGGCCGCGGCTGCCGCCGGTGATGAGGGCAATGGCGCGAGTGGTCATGGTGAAAATCTCCGTCTTGGCGATGGTGATCCATATACTCGCGCGAATGACCGATATAATCTGGCATGGATTGCCAACTCTATTCAAGATTTGCGAACAATCCGCGATGGACAGGTTCGACAGCATGCGGCTCTTCACCCGCGTCGTGGAACGGCGCAGCTTCACGGCGGCCGCTGCCGATCTCGGCCTGCCGCGCTCCAGCGCCACCGCCGCGATTAAGCAGTTGGAGGAGCGGTTGGGCGTGCAGCTGCTGCGTCGCACCACGCGCCACGTCACCACCACGCTCGACGGTGAAGCCTATTACCAGCGTTGCATCGGCATCCTCGCCGACATCGAGGATGCCGAGGGCGGCTTCGGCGCGCATGAGGTGCGTGGGCGCCTCAGCGTCGACGTCAACGGCCATATGGCGCGCACCTTCCTGCTGCCGGAACTGCCGGCGCTGCTCGCCCGATATCCGGGCCTGACCGTGCATATCGGCGAAGGCGACCGCCTCGTCGACCTCGTGCGTGAAGGCGTCGATTGCGTCATCCGGGCCGGCACGCTTCCCGACAGCGACATGATCGTGCGGCGTCTCGGCATCGCGCGCGAAATCACCGTGGCCAGCCCCGCCTATCTCGAACGCCACGGCGTGCCGCGCACGCCGGACGACTTGGCTGGGCACATGATGATCGGCTTCGTGTCGTCGCGCACGAGGCAGGTGATGCCGCTGGAATTCACCGTCGACGGCATGGTTCGCGAGATCGTCCTGCCGTCGCGGGTCACGGTCGCCAATTCGGACACGAGTGCTGCGCTGGTCCGGCTGGGCTTCGGGCTGTTCCAGGCGCCAAGGCTCCGATATGCGGACGACCTCGAGGCAGGCCGGCTGGTCGAAGTGCTACCCGATTTTCCGCCGACGCCCACGCCGATCTCGGTGCTCTATCCGCCGAGCCGGCAGTTGTCGCCACGGGTCAGGGTGTTTGTCGATTGGCTGGTGGAGATCCTGGGGCCGAAGCTGGATGCGGGGTAAGTTGGCAATCGCGGAGGGGATCGTATCCAGCGGTCGTCATCCTAGGGCGGAGCAAGGAGCGAAGCGACGCGCGCAGACCCTAGGATCCATGCCGTGACGCTAAGGCGTTGCAAGGATTGCAGAATTCTCCGCCGTTGCGCTCTATGACGGAGTCGCGGCATGGATCCTCGGGTCAAGCCCGAGGATGACCACCGTTAGGGATGCCTACAAAAACAGCCGCAACTGCGCGTGGATGATCGACCGGTAATCCTCGATCGTGCGCCGGCCTTCCGCCTCGTCCTGCGTCAGCGCCAGCCGCACGACGCCGCCGGCGAGCTGAAAGATCAGGAACACCACGCGCCCGAACGCCTCGCGCTGCTTAGGCTTCAGCATCGGCGCCACACGGTCGCAGAACATCTTCGCCTGATGCCGCGTCTCGGCGATGTCGAGATGCTGCAGCGCCTTGTCGGCCTGGATCGCGTTCTGCAGATCCTGGATCGCCGGATCCGCCGCGACACGGCCGTAGTAATCGTCGAGCAGCCGATCGGCTGCAGCGGTCACGTCATCCACTCCCCGGATATCGGCGATGATCGCGCCGAAGCGAGCCCGGCTCTCCTCCGAGAAACGCTCGTAGAGCATCGCCAAGATCGCCGACTTGCTTGGAAAATAATGATAGACCGTGGCGATCGGCCCGCCCGCCAGCGCGCCGACTTCCTTCATCGTGACCGCGTCTATGCCCTTCTCGCCGATCAGCCGCATGGTCGTAGCGAGGATCGCGTCGATGCGCTCGCGGCTGCGCTCCTGCTTGGGCCTGCGTCTGGGTTCCGTCGCCGTTTGCCTAGTTTGCCTCATCTCGCGCGGGCAGTCGTTGATTCTCGGTTGACAGGAAACTGATCAAGTATCAGTTTCGTGAATGCTGACAACTTGTCAGCTTTTTCACCGGGCTGCAAGGGAGGGCGCCTCGTGACTGCAACCGATGCCGCGCATGCGGAAAATGGCGACTGGCTGATCGGCAACCCGACCGGCCTGCAACTCGCCGCGGCGCTCTGGATCGGCTCGGTCGGCCTGCTCATCCTGGGCTTGCAGCCGGTGCTGCTCGGCGCGCTCTACAGCGAAGGTCATGTCACCGGTGACGAGCTGGCACTGGTCGCCACCGCCGAGATGATCGCGATCGCCATCGGCTCGGCGATCGTGGCGATGCTCCTCCCGGCGCGCAACATGCGCTGGAAGAGCGCCGCGCTTTTGGTGCTGCTGGCGCTCGCCAATTTCTGGACCGCCTATGCGATGAGTTCCAATGCGCTGATCGGGGCGCGCACGCTCGCCGGGCTTGCTGAGGGTGGCTTGGTCGCCGTGGCGACCGAATTGATCGCCCGCTCGCGCCGGGCCGAGCGCATCGGCGGCTATTTCGTCACGCTGCAGACCTTGGCGCAATGCGCGCTGGCGCTGCTGCTCGCGCTTTATGCGGTGCCAGCCGCGGGCGCGGCCGGCGGCTTCGTCGCGCTTGGCGTTGTCTGCCTGTTGTCGCTCGTCGTCGCGTGGATCGTGCCGGACGACTACGCCGACCTGCCGAAGGACGAGCATTTTGCCAATGTGCTCACCTTGCCGGCGATCACGGCGCTGCTGTCGATCTTCTGCTACTTCATGTTCTTCGGCGCCGTCTGGGCATTTCTGGAGCCGCTCGGCGCCGAGTTCGGCATAGACGGCCGCACCGTCGGCCTGATGGTCTCGGCAAGCCTCGCCGCGCAGGTCATGGGCGCCATGACCGCCACCGTCTTCGAAGCGCGCATCGACTACCGCTTCGCCATCACCGTCATCGGCGCGATCGCGACGATCAGCTCGGTGCTGCTCGCTTCCGGCCCTGGGCTTTTGGTCTTCTGGTCGGTGGCGATGGTGATGGGCTTCATCCTGCTCTTCATCGTGCCCTACCAGATCCGGCTGGCGATCACCGCCGACGAGACGCGCAACGCGGTACTGCTTGTGCCGGCGGCGCAGCTCTTCGGCCTCGCCATCGGCCCGGTGGCCGCCTCGCTGCTGATCGACGGCCAAAATTTCCGGCCGGTGCCGGAATTCGCCGCGGCAAGCGCGTTGGCCAGCGTGGCGCTGCTCGGCGTCTTTGTGTTGGTTGCGCGCCGCCGCGTTCCAGCCTGAGCGGGAGGTGACGATGGCAAACGCCTGGAGCAACTGGTCGGGTTTCGTGAACGCCGCGCCGAAGCTGATCGCCACGCCAGCCGATGTCGGCGAACTGGCCGATCTGGTGCGTTCCGCGCCCGGTCCGCTGCGCGTCGCCGGCGCCGGCCATTCCTTCACGCCGCTGGTGCAGTCCGACGGCACCATCATCTCGCTGGCGAAGATCGAGGGGCTGGTTTCGCATGACGCCGCAGCCAATCGGGCACGCCTGAGGGCGGGGACAAGGCTTGGCGCACTGATGCACATCCTGCAGGACATCGGCCAGGGCCTGCCCAATATGGGCGACATCGACAAGCAAGCGATCGGCGGCGCGCTGGGCACCGCGACGCATGGTTCCGGCCCGACGCTCGGCGCCTATCATACGCAGCTCGAGACGGTGCAGTTCGTCGACGGGCAAGGCAAGCTGCGCGAATACAGCCGGGCGGGCGACCAGGATATGATCCATGCCACCGGCGTCGCGCTCGGCGCTTTCGGCGTGCTCACCGAAGTGACGATGAACAACATCCCGACCTACCGGCTGCGGCGCCGCAAATGGGTGTTGCCGATCGGCGAAATGCTGCGCGACTTCGAGACGATGATGGGCGCACACCGTTCGGCAGAGTTCTATTACATCCCGTTTTCCGGCTATGCGCAGTTCATCGCCAGCGATCTCAGCGACGCAACGCCGGCGTCGCGGCCGACCGAGGATGACGAGGAGGGCCTGGCGACGTTGCGCAAGCTGCGCACCGTGCTGCGCCGGCTGCCGGCGCTCCGCCGGGCGCTGATCAAGGGTGCGGTCAAGAAGGTGCCGGCCGAGGACTATGTGCAGGACTGGCTCAACGTCTACGCCAGCGACCGTCGCACCAAATTCAACGAGATGGAGTACCACCTGCCTTACGAGGACGGTCCCCGGGCGCTGGCCGAGATCATCGCGCTGACCGAAAAGCATTTCCCGGAAGTCTATTTCCCGATGGAGGTGCGTTCGGTCGCCCCGGACGAATTCTGGCTCTCGCCCTTCCACAGGAGGCTGACCTGCTCGATCGCCATCCATCACGACGCGGCGAACGATCCGCTGCCCTTCATGCGCGCGGCCGAGCCGATCTTCCGCAAATATGGCGGGCGGCCGCATTGGGGGAAGATGCACAGCTTGACGGCGGCGGATTTCAAGAAACTCTATCCGCGCTGGGATGACGCAATGGCGGTGCGCCGCGACATCGATCCTGGGAACCGCTTCGTGTCGCCCTATATGGCCGGCCTGTTCGGCATCCAACAATGAGCGCCTATTTCGCCGAGCTGTCGAAGGCGCTCAAGGCCGCCGAAATCTTTCGGCCCTGCCTGGTGCTCGACCGCGACCGGCTGGACGCCAACATCGCGCTGGTGAAGCAGAGGCTGGCGCCGGGTCTTGCCGTGCGCCTCGTCGACAAGTCGCTGCCTTGCCTGCCGCTGCTTTCGCATATCTCCAAGTCGCTCGAAACCGGCCGCTTCATGACCTTCCATCCGCCGGTGACGCAGGCGGTGCTCGACGCCTTTCCCGCGGGCGATCTCCTCTATGGCAAGCCGATGCCAGTAGGTGCGGCGAAAGCGGCGCTGGCTAGAGGCGACGCCGGCGGGTGGTCGCGCGTCTGCTGGCTGATCGACACGCCGGAGCGCCTGTCCGAATACGGTGCGCTCGCCGCAGCGTTCGGCACCGAACTCCGCTTCGCCTTCGAGGTCGATGTCGGCCTGCATCGCGGCGGCTTTTCCGGTCCTGCCGAGATCAGGGCGCTGGCCATACCGAAGGGCCTGCGCTGCGAAGGCATCATGGCCTATGAAGCGCATGCGCCGGAAATTCCAGGGCTGTTCGGCGGCGCGGCCGGCGCGCTGAAAAAGGCCGCGGCGAAGGCTGCCGAGTTCGTCGCGGCCCTCGATGCGGACCACCGCCGCATCCTCAACATCGGCGGTTCCAAGACGGCGCTGCTGCATGGCGGCGGCGTGGCCAACGAAGTGTCGATCGGCTCGGCCTTCGTGCTGCCCAGCGATTTCGATACGCCCGGCCTCGACGGCTTCCGGCCGGCCGCTCTCATTGCGACGCCGATTCTGAAGGCGCTCGATCCGGTGCTCCCCGGCCCGGCGGCTATCTCCCGCACGCTGCAGGCGCTCGGCCTCTTCCCGAAGAAGGCCTGCTATCTCTATGGCGGCAAGTGGATGGCCGAACCGGTGTTCCCCGAAAGCATGAAGCCGAACGGCCTGATCGGGCTGTCTTCCAACCAGCAATTCATGGGGCTGCCGGCGGGCGCGGAGGTGAAGCCCGGTGACTACGCCTTCCTGCGGCCGACGCAGAGCGAGGCGGTGCTGCAGCATTTCGGCTCGCTCGCGGTGTTTGCCGGTGGGCGCATTGTCGAGTCCTGGCCGGTACTTCCGATGGGGTAACGGGCGCCCGAACTGTCTTCGTCGCGATCCTTCGCGCCCCCTCTGTCCCGTCGGCCTAAATTTATTTGACTAAGTCAACTAATTGGTCGATCCTGTCCGCGACAGGAGGAACTCCCCATGACCATCCACGATCACCCCGGCAACAAGCGCATCGATGCCGTGCGCGCCTTCAACCGCTTCTACACCCGCCAGATCGGCCTGCTCGACGAAGGCCTCCTGAAGAGCCCGTTCTCGCTGACCGAGGCGCGCGTGCTTTACGAGCTTGCCCATCGCGACGGGCTGGTCGCCAGCGACCTGGTGCGCGACCTTGGTCTCGACCCCGGCTATGTCAGCCGGCTGCTGAAAAAATTCGAGGAGCGCGGCCTGGTCGAACGAGCCGCCACGGAGGCCGACGCGCGGCGGTCCTCGATCGCGCTGACGCCCGCGGGCAGGGAGGCGTTCGCGCCACTCAACCAGGATTCGCACGACCAGGTGCGCGCGCTGCTCGATAGCCTGGCGCCGACCGACCAGGAGCGTCTGGTCAAGGCGATGCGCACGGTGCAGGACCTGCTCGGCGACAAACCCCAACCCAAAGTTCCCTATATCCTGCGGCCGCTGCAGGTCGGCGACATCGGCTGGATCACGCATCGCCAGGGCCTCATCTACGCGCAGGACTATGGCTGGGACGAAACCTATGAGGCGCTGGTTGCCGAGATCCTCGGCGAGTTCGTCAAGAACTTCGTTCCGCAATGGGAGCGCAGCTGGATCGCCGAGCGCGAAGGCGAGGTGGTCGGCTCGGTTTTCGTCATGCGCAAGTCGCCCAAGGTGGCGAAGCTCAGGCTGCTCTATGTCGAGCCGTCGGCGCGCGGCCTCGGCATCGGCCGGCGGCTGGTCGACGAGTGCATCGCCTTCTCGCGCGCCAAGGGCTACAAGACGCTGACGCTGTGGACCAACGACATTCTTGGCTCGGCCCGCCGCATCTACCAGGCGGCGGGCTTCAAGCTGGCCGAGGAAGAGCGCCACCATTCCTTCGGCAAGGATCTTGTCGGCCAGACCTGGAACTTGGAGCTGTAGCGCCTTTTCCTTCTCCCCTTGTGGGAGAAGGTGGATCGGCGCGCAGCGCCGAGACGGATGAGGGGTGTTCCAGGGAACGCCGGCGTTTCACTCCGCTGGAACACTCCTCATCCATCGCCTTCGGCGAGACCTTCTCCCGCAAGGGGAGAAGGAGGAAGGCGTCTCAACCTTTGATCGGCACCCAGATCTCCAGCCCGCCATTGCCGCTGCGCGGATCGAATTCGGGGCCGTAACGCTCGAAGTCCGGGGCGTCGGCGATCTCATGCCCGGATGCAGGCAGCCACTTGTTCCAGATGGTATTGACCGTGCGTCGGATGGTCGAGATGTGCTCGCGATGCGCAAACACGGCGTATTTCTGCGCCGGCACTCGAACCCGGCAAAAATCCTTCGGCAGATCGGAGAACTCCGACACCTCGACGCCGGCGACATAGTCGAAATTGCCGGCATCGTCGGCATTGGTGCAAACGCCGTAGGCGACACCAGGCACCTCGCCGGGAATGTTGCCGATGTAGGGTCCGAAGCGCTGCCACAGCATTGGGATGCCGGCGCTGGTCTCGCAGCTGTAGCGCTCGCCGAGCCCGGCGATGAGAAACGCCCGGCTGGTCTCGAAGCGCGGCGGCTCGAGCGCGGTGAGAAGCGAACTGTCCATGAGGATGGGCTCCACGAGGTCGAGGTTTTGGGTCGAGCCTCCAGCGCGCACCAGTTCCGGCGTGGTGCCGAACTGGTCGCGGAAGGCCCGTGTGAAAGCCTCATGCGAGCCGTAGCCGGCATCGAGCGCGACCGCCAGGATGTCGCTCGCGCCGCCCGCGAGCTTGCGCGCCGCTTCGCTTAGCCGCCGCGCCCGCATATAGCCCATGACCGACCGGCCGGTGGCGGCGCCGAAGGCGCGCGTCACATGGAAGCGCGACACGCCGCTGCTTGCCGCGACATCGTCGAGCGAAATCGCATCCGGCAGATGGCTTTCGACAAACCACAGCGCTTTCTCGGTCGGGTTCATGGCTCCTCGCATTTGGCGCGGCCACACTAGTCGGCGCTCCGACAGGCAGTTTGATCGAAATTGCGCAGTGAGCAATAATAGCGACGCGCATGCCGGGTCGAGTGGAATCGACTTGGCATTAACGGCACGCGCGAAGGGGTGTCCCGATGACGACGGCGACGGCCGATCAGGTGTTCCGATTTGGCGGGTTCACGCTCGACCTCGCCAAGGGAACGCTGCGCGGCATCAACGAGCCGCTGTTCCTGCGGCCGAAAGCCTACGCGCTGCTTTCGCATCTCGCCCGCAATATGGGCCGCGTCGTGCCGAAGTCGGAGCTGATGGATGTCGTCTGGCCCGGCGTCTATGTCACCGAGGATTCGCTCACCCAGTCGGTGCGCGAGATCCGCAAGGTGCTGGGCGAGGACATGGTGCGCACCGTCTCCAAGCGCGGCTATATGCTTGCCGCGGAAGCCGAAGCGGCGCCCGAGATCAGCAGCCAGCCGATCGTGGCGGTGGTGCGCTTCCGCAACGAGAGCGGCGATCCGGCCGACGAGGCGATGGTCGACGGCTTTGCCGAGGATCTCATCAACGGCGTGGCGCGCTTTGGCACCGTGACGGTGCTGGCGCGCAATTCAAGTTTTTCCTTCGCCTCTTTCGGCCGCGCGGAGTGGCCGCAGATCCGCGCTCGCATCGGCGCCGATTATCTGGTGGAGGGCTCGCTGCGCCGCCAGGGCGAGCATGTCGTAGTGGCCGTCAGCCTCGTCGACATCGCGAGCGCCAGCCAGCTCTGGGGCGACCGCTACCAGTCACAGGGCGCCGGCCTGTTCGCGATCGAGCGCGACATCGTCGAGCAGATCGTCAGCCGCCTGGTCACGCGGGTCACCAACGCCGGCCTCGAGCAGGCCTCGCGCAAGCCGGTGACCAGCCTTGCCGCGTACGAGCTCCTGCTGCGCGGCTTCGCGCTGCTGCGCGATCCCGCTCAGACCGACCAACGCGGCGCCGAGGCCTTGTTCGAGGCGGCGATCGCAAAAGATCCGAATTACGGGCTTGCCTATTCTTATCTCGCTTTGGCGCGCTCCCTGGACGGCGAGTTCGGGCGCGCCAGCGATGCTGTCCTGGAAAATGCGCGCGACCTTGCCGACAAAGGGCTGGCCCTGTCGCCCGACCAGCCGACCGGCCACCGCGTGCAGTCGCTGATCCGCCTCTATATGCGCGATCACGAGGCGGCCGAGCATCACATGCGCATCGCCTTGCAGCTCAACCCGTACGACGCCGACAGCATCGAGCAGATGGGCATGCTGCTCACCATGCGCGGCCGGCCGCTCGAAGCGCTGACCTGGCTGGCGCGCGGCATTCGCATCGATCCGCTGCATCCGCACTGGTACCAGTTCGACCGCGCCCTGGCGCTCTACATGATGGGCGAATATCGGCAGGCGGCGGAAGCGCTGGAGCTCGCGACGCGGCCGGCGCCCTGGATCAGGACGAGGCTGGCCGCCTGCTATGCCCAGATGGGCGACAGGGACAAGGCGCGGCGGCAGATCGCCCTCATCGAGGAGGGCGCTTCCTTCTCGCCGCTCGACTATGCGCTGCACGGCGTGCCGTTCGAAAATCCGGCCGATGCCGAGCATCTCTGCAAAGGCGTCAGGCTTGCCCTCGGCTAAATGCATGTCGCCCCGGAAGTGTGCAGCGGTTCTGGGATATCAAAACAAAAACTTAAGCGCGTCGCCCGAATCCGTTTCAGCGCGACGCACTTTGGGCTGTGCCCGAGCCGCCTCAATCGACGACGACCACGATGTAGCGGCCTTGATAGGGCCGGTAGTAGGTCCGGCCGCAGCGCCAGACGTCGAAGCCGTTGACCTTGGTGCGAACGCAGCCTGCCGGCAGCGTGGCGACCCAGGCGGTGGTGTGCCTCAGCACACGCCATGTCGTGGCGCGCCGAGCGACGCCCGCGGCGCTGTGCGGTGTCCAGGGCGCCCCGATGCGGGCTTCGGCGGTACCGACCAGCGACAGGGCCGGCACGGCCATGCCGACAATCTCGACGGCGGCGAGGCCGATGGCGAGCAACGCAGCGGCCGAGCGCATTTTCCTGAAAGATTTCACAGGCATTTTCGTTTCTCCTGAGGTTGGTGTTCAGTTCTAGTGGGAGGATGAAGCGGCCAGCCGGGTCGAACCCGTCAGCGCCGCCAGGTGAGCAACCACGAACAGCCAGTGCGCCGCGGTTGTTACGTAGCCGACGACAAGCACGTCGGCGGCGATGAAGAACTGCCAGAACAGAAGGTTGGCCGTTCCGAGCAGCACATGCACGGCAGCCAGCACGGCGTGCCAGTTGCGGGAGTAGGCGATGCGCCAGAGCGTCACGCCGATGATCAGGGCCAGCCCGTGCGCCTCGATGAAGCCGATGCCGGTGCCGGGTGCGTTGTTGAGCAGCACGGCTTCAGCCCCGCGCCCGAAGAACGAGCCGGCAATGTCGGTGGCGAGCCCGCCTGCGGAAGCAAGGACCAGGAAGCCGGCATTCACGCGAACGAGAAGATTTCCAAAGAAGGGTGTCATGATCGTTCCTTTCCGTTTTGGGTGATAAAGGTCGCCACCGCGGCGTTGGCCGCCGTGGCTGCTGGGAGGGCGCCGCTCAGGCCACCAGCGGCTGGGGCTCGGCTGCGGCCGCGGTCGGTTCGGCCGCGGGGGTGCTCTCAGCCGGCGCCTTGATGCCGAACCAGGTGACGTAGAGCGTCGGCAGGAAAACCAGCGTCAGCACGGTCGCCACCAAGAGGCCGCCCATCACCGCATAGGCCATCGGCCCCCAGAACACCGTCGGCGCGATCGGGATCATGCCGAGGATGGCGGCCGCCGCCGTGAGCAGGATCGGCCGCAACCGATGCGTGGTGGCGCTGATCACCGCTGCCCATGGTTCCTCGCCGGCGGCGATGTGCTGGTCGATCTGCGCGATCAGGATCACCGAGTTGCGGATCACCATGCCGATCAGCGACATCACGCCGAGGATCGCGACGAAGCCCATCGGAGCGCCCGACAAGAGCAGCGCGCCGGCGACGCCGATGATCGCAAGCGGAGCGGTGAGCAGCACCAGCACCAGGCGCTGGAAGCTCATCAGCTGCACCATCAGCACGGTGGCCATGATGAACAGCATCAGCGGGAACACCACGAAGATGCTGGCCTGCGCCTTGGCGCTGTCCTCGATCACGCCGCCCTGTTCGACGCTGTAGCGCGCCGGCAGTTCCGCCTTGAACGCGGCGATGGCGCTCTCCAGCCGCCGCGTGACCAGCGTGGCATTTTCGCCGGGCGCGACATCGGCCTGCACGGTCACGGTCGGCAGCCGGCCGCGGCGCCAGATCAGCGGCGGCTCGGTCTGGTAGGTGAGCTTCGCCACCTGTTCCAGCGGCACCCGCCGTCCGCCGGACGCGCTGATCGTCAGGCCGCGCAGCGTGTCGATGCTGGCGCGTTCGGTTTCCACCGCGCGGGCAACGATGTCGACGAGGTAGATGTCGTCGCGCATCTGCGTGATCTTCGAGCCGGAGAGCACCGCGTTGATCGTCTCCGACAGCTGCTGCGAGGAGATGCCCAGCGCGCGCGCCCGGTCCTGGTCGACATCGACCTTGATGACCTTGGCCGGCTCGTTCCAGTCGTAGTTGATGTTGCGCACCGAGGCGTCGCTGCCCAGCACCTGCGCGAACTGCTGCGCGAGGCTCCGCGTCTTGTCCGGATCCGGACCGCTGACGCGGAACTTCAGCGGCCAGCCGACCGGCGGGCCGAGCTCCAGCGGCGTGACGCGGGCCATGACGTCGTCGAAGCCGGTCGACAGCTGCTTCTCCAGCCGGTCGATCACCGCCTGGCGCACGGCGTGGCCCTTCGTCACGACCACCGCCTGGGCGAAGAAGTCGTTGGCGAGCTGCGCGTCGAGCGGCAGGTAGAAGCGCACCGCGCCCTGGCCGACATAGAAGCTCCAGTGGTCGATATCAGGATCGGCGGCGAGCAGCTTCTCGACGCGCTCGACCACGGCGTCCGTCGACTTGATCGAAGCGGTGCGCGGCAAGGTGAGGTCGAGCATGACCTCGGGCCGGTCGGACTTCGGGAAGAACTCCTGGCCGACGAAGCCCATCGCCACGACGGAGAGCGCGAACAGTCCGGCCGTCGCCGACAGCACCAGCCACTTCGCCCGCATCGCCATCTCGAGCAGCGCCTGGAAACCGCGGCCGATGCGCGAGGGCTGATGGCTGCCACCATGACCCTTGATGCGATCGGGCAGCAGGAAGACGCCGGTGAGCGGTGTGAACAGCACCGCGACCACCCAGGAGACGACGAGCGCGATCGCCACGACAGCGAACAGCGAGAAGCAGTATTCCCCGGCGCCGCTCTTGGCGAAGCCGACCGGCACGAAGCCGGCGATCGTCACCAGCGTGCCGGTGAGCATCGGGAAGGCGGTGGAGGTATATGCATAAGTGGCGGCCGAGATCTTGTCGTAGCCTTCCTCCATGCGCGAGATCATCATCTCGACCGCGATCATGGCATCGTCGACCAGCAGGCCGAGCGCGATGATCAGCGCGCCGAGCGAGATGCGCTGCAGCGAGATGCCGAAATACTCCATGGTGACGAAGGTGATCGCCAGCACCAGCGGGATGGCGACCGCTACGACGACGCCGGGACGCCAGCCGAGCGCCAGCAGCGAGACGGCGAGCACGATGGCGATCGCCTCGCCGAGGCTCTTGGTGAATTCGCCGACGGATTCTTCCACCACATGCGACTGGTCGGCGACCAGGCCGAGCTCGGCGCCGAGGGGCAGCTCGGCCTGCATCTCATGCATCTTCTCCTTGACGGTCTCGCCCAGCGCCAGCGCGTCGCCGCCCGAAGTCATCGAGATGGCGATGCCGACCGCAGGCTTGCCGTTGAAGCGGAACGTCGGCTGCGGCGGGTCGGAATAGGCGCGCTTGACCTCGGCGACGTCGCCCAGCCGGAAGTAATGGCCGTTGGCGTAGAAGTTGATGGCCTTGAGGCTTTCCTCGGAGGTGAAGCTGCCGGAGACGCGGATGGCGATGCGCTCCGGGCCGGCATCGACCGTGCCGCTCGGCGTCAGCGCGTTCTGCGCCTGCAGCGCCTGCGACAGCGTGCCGACATCGAGGCCGAGCGCCGCCACCTTCTGCGTCGAGAATTCGAGATAGATCTTCTCGTCCTGCTGGCCGATGAGGTCGACCTTGGCGACGTCCTTCACCGTCAGCAGCCCGGCGCGCAGGCTGGTGCCGAGATCCTTCAACTCGCGATGGCTGAGGCTGTCGGAGGTGAGCGCGTAGATCAGCGAATAGGTGTCGCCGAACTCGTCGTTGTAGAGCGGGCCCTGCACGCCGGACGGCAGCGTCGGCTTGATGTCGTCGAGCTTCTTGCGCACCTGGTACCAGAGCGGCTGCACCTGGTCGGCGGCCACCGTGTCCTTGAGGTTGACGAAGACGACGGATTCGCCGGGCTTGGTGTAGCTCTTGACGTAGTCGAGGTCCGGCAGCTCTTCGAGCTTCTTCTCGATGCGATCGGTGATCTGCTCCACCGTGTCGCTGGTGCTGGCGCCCGGCCACATCGTCTTCACCACCATGGTCTTGATGGTGAAGGGCGGGTCCTCTTCGCGGCCGAGGCCGCCATAGGCGTAGAGGCCGGCAAGGGCGGCCGCGATCATCAGGTAGACGATGAAGCTGCGGTGCCGAAGCGCCCATTCGGAAAGATTGAAGCTGGTCATGATGTGGTTCCTTTTCAGGGCGCGCGCAAGCGCGCTCCGCCGGCGCCTGCCGGCTGGCCAAAACAAATGACGGTTTGGGTTCGGTCAGCGCCCGCCGCTTGGCGGGCACTGTCGCAATTCAGGCCAGGCTGTGCATGGTGCCCGGCACACGGTAAGGCGCGCGCTCGGCGGTTCTCGGCCTGATGGCGAGGCCCGCGAGATAGCGCTGGAAGGCGGCTGCCTCCTGGACTGGCGAGGCGAGCGCGACATGGCCGTCCGGCCTCACCAGATAGGCTGCGTCGCGCTGCAGGCCGGCTTTCCCGGCTGCGTCTGTCCAGGCGAAGGCATGCACTGCAATTCCTGTCGGTGCGAGCATCGCCCGGAAATCGCAATTGACCTCGCCATAGACATGGACCTGCCAGTCGAGCGAGCGCAGCGGCTCGAAATTGTCGCCGCCCGCGCCCATGACGTTGCCGGCGACATAGGGCAGGCGATCGCCGCCGCTGATCTTGCCCGTCATGCCCGAGCTGATCGGCCCGGCGCGGTACTCGATCGCCGTCTGCGAGATCACGCCGAAGAATGCGCGCGACCCGAACGAGGTGTGGAGCCCGATGTTCATGACCTTCGGCATCACGTAACGCCGGAACAGGCCGACCAGCCGCGAGCGGTTGGTGATGAAGCGGAACACCTTGTCGGTGCTTTCGATCAGCTTGTGGGCAAAGGCGATGCGCTCCGGCTCGTAGCTGTCGAGCAGGCGCGGATCGGCACGGCCCTGCACAACGGCGCCTAGCTTCCACGCGAGGTTCACAGCATCGCCCATGCCGGTGTTCATGCCCTGGCCGCCGGCCGGGCTATGGATGTGTCCGGCATCGCCGACGAGGAACACGCGGCCGGCGCGGAAGCGCTCGGCGACGCGATGATGGACGCGATAGGTCGAGAACCAGTTGACCTCGTTGACTGTGACGCCGGTCTCGCGCTCGATATCGGCGCGGATCGCCTCGAAGCTGATCGTCTCGTCGGCCTCATGCGCCTTCGGCACGATGCCGATAAGGCGCAGCGAGCCCGACTGCCGGACCGGCATAACGATGGCGAAGCCATAGCTGCTGATGGTTGTGTCCATGCCATTGCGGGTGACGTTGCCCGTGCCCTTCACGTCGGCGACATAGAAGGCCTGTTCGTAGGTACCGCCCGGAAAACCGATGTTCAGCCCATGGCGCACCGTGCTGCGGGCGCCGTCGCAACCTGCGAGATAGGCTGCGCTGACGGTCTCGGTCTTGCCGTTCCGCGAAAGAGTCGCGATGACCGCGTCACCCTTGTCCTGGAAGGCAACGAGCTCCGTTCCGCGCTCGACCTCGACGCCGGCGCGTTCCAGATGCGTGATCAGCACGCGTTCATGGATATCCTGCGGCAGCGCGAAGGCGAAGGAGTACGGGCTGATGCCGCGGCCGAAATCGGAAAGCGGCAGCCGCGCTGCGACGCCGGCCGGCGTATGCAACGTAAGCCGTTCCAGCCGGATGCCCTCGGCAAGGATGTCCTCGACGATGCCGATCTGGCGATGGAACTCCAGCGTGCGCGCCTGGACGGCGAGCGCGCGCGAGGTTTCGCCCGGACCGGTGGCCTTGTCGAAGATGCGGACCGGGACCCCGAGCCTGGTCAGCCAGAGAGCGAGCGTCAGCCCGGTCGGGCCGGCGCCGGCGATCAGGACCTTTGTCTTGGACATGGTCATTTTTCCTCTCCTTCAACGATACGCACTTTTTCGCGTTCCCGCAGCCGGTTCACGCCGGCGGTGACGACCAGATCGCCCTTGGCGAGCCCGCCGCTGACCACGACACGGTCGGTCTCGTAGCGGGCAACCGTGACCGGCTTGAGCTCCACCGCCGACGAGGCGGACACGACCCACACGGCCGGCTTGCCGTCCTTGTCGAACAGCGCGCTGCCCGGCAGCACCATGACCGGCGCGCCGCCCATCTCGGCGCGGCCGGAAACACTTGCGCCGAAGCGCATCTCGTTGGGCGCATTCTCGATCGAGACCTTTACCTGGAAGGTGCGGGTCGCGGCGTCGGCCATAGGCGCGATCTCGCGGATGCTGCCGACCGCGGTGATCGCCGGATTGCTGAGCAGCGAGACAGTCACTTTTGGCGGGTGCTTGGTATCGGGTGCGTTGGCGAAGACCGCTTCGGCGATCGAGAACACGGCGTCGCGGCTCTCCGGATCGGCAACCCGCGCCACCATCTGTCCGACATTGACCGACTGGCCGGCTTCGGCACCGGTGGCGGTGACGATGCCGTCGAATTCCGCATGCAGCTCGGTATAGCCGAGTTGGTCCTTGGCCATCTCGAAGGCGATGTTCGCCGACTTGAGCTTGGCCTGCGCCGAACGCAGATTCTTCAGTGTCGCGTCATAATTGGCTCGGGTGGTAAAACCCTTGCCGAGCAGCGCACCGATCCGGGCCTCCGCAGCTTTTGCTTCGACAAGCACGGCCTGTGCCGCCGCGACATCGGCCTCGGCGCTGGCGAGCCGGTTGCGATAGTCCTGGTCTTCGATGCGGGCCAGCACCTCGCCTTTCTTCACCGTCGAACCGATCTCGGCGACACGTTCGAGCAGCTTGCCCGACACGCGGAAGCCGAGGTCGCTTTCTAGCCTCGGCCGGATCTCGCCGATGGCGATGCGGGTATCGGCGCTGAGCATCGGGACGGCCGCGATGGCCTTGACAAGCTTTGTCTCGGCTGCGGCGGGCTTCACGTTCGAGGCCTCGCTTCTGGCGCCGTGCCAGACCATGGCGCCGCCGCAGGCAAGAACGGCGATCGATCCGGCGACAAGGCGGCGCCGCAGCGGCCTGTTATGAAAAAGTGCAATCATGTTGTCTCCATGACCAAGGTTGCGGCCGCGCTGGGAGGATGCGGCGACCGGGAAATCAGTTGGCTGGAGAGGGAGATCGGGCTTTGCGGCCTGTCTTTTCGCCAGCCCGATCTTCTTGGCGCTTCCGGCTCCGGAAATCCCGAACGGTTTCTGAAAATTTTCCGATGTTTGGGTGAGGCGACCCTGGAATTGCGCAGGGGAGACGCCGATGCCGACGCTCAAACCGTCCAGAAATAGCGCACCAGGTGGAAGAAGATCGGCGCGGCGAAGACCAGGCTGTCGGTGCGGTCGAGCATGCCGCCATGGCCCTCGATCAGATGCCCCCAATCCTTCACGCCCTGGTCGCGCTTGATTGCGGAAGCGACCAGCCCGCCGAGGAATCCCATCGTGCAGGCGACGAAGGCGACGGCCGAGGCCTGCAATGGCGAGA
Organism: Mesorhizobium sp. M1A.T.Ca.IN.004.03.1.1; assembly: GCF_003997555.1. Taxonomy (NCBI): domain Bacteria; kingdom Pseudomonadati; phylum Pseudomonadota; class Alphaproteobacteria; order Hyphomicrobiales; family Phyllobacteriaceae; genus Mesorhizobium; species Mesorhizobium sp. M1A.T.Ca.IN.004.03.1.1. Next base: position 412,753 of record NZ_RZTV01000003.1, read on the forward strand.
ACGGCGTGATGAAGGCGAGCAGCGCGCCGAGCAGGCTCGAGGCGACGAGCCCGCCGATCAGCCCCTCCCAGGTCTTCGACGGCGAGACCTTTGGCGAGAAGCGGTGCTTTCCGAACAGCTTGCCGAAGATGTACTGCAGCACGTCGCTGCCCTGCACGACGATGATCAGGAAGGCGACGAGCAGCAGGTTGCGGCCCTCGAAGCCGGGCACGTTCAGCGTCAGCAGCGCAGGGACGTGGCTTACGCAATAGACCGCGATCATGATCGCCCATTGCTGCGCCGAGACGCGCTCCAGGAAGCGCTCGGTATCGCCGTGCAGCGCCGTGATCGCCGGCATCAGCAGGAAGCAGTAGACCGGGATGAAGATCACGAACAGCCCGTACCAGGCCGTCCACACCAGCCAGTATTGGACCGGAATGACGATGCCGAACATGCCGAGCAGAACCCAATGGTCGCTGCGGCGGCTGTGCGTCAAGGTCACGAACTCGCGCAGCGCCGCGAACGAGATCAGCGCGAACAGGATGGTCATGCCGTAGCGGCCGAAGAAGAAGGCGACTGTCATCAGCGCCACCATCACCCACCAGGCATTGATGCGCTGGGTGAGGTTGGTGAGCGTCGCGCTGAGCGGCTTCGGCGCGCGCGCCGACAGCACGGCGGCGGTGGCGCTGGCCGTGGTCAGCACCACGAAAAGGCCGATGATCAGGATGCTGATTTCGTGGCGCATCATTCGTCTCGATCAGGGCGAGGATTGAGCGCCAGAAGTTCGGCCCGGGCGCGTTCGAGGAAGGCGCGGCGTTCCTTGCCCGGCGCTACCGCCACCGGCGCGCCGAAGACCACGCGGCAAAGCAGCGGCACCGGCAGGAACTGGCCCTTGGGCAACACGCGCGACATGTTCTCGATCCAGCACGGGATCAGCTCCACTTCCGGCCGCGCCATCGACAGATTGTAGAGCCCGGAGCGGAACGGCAGCAGCTCGTCGCTCATGTTGCGCGTGCCTTCCGGGAAGATGATCAGCGAATGACCCCGGTCGAGGACGGAAAGCATGACGGAGATCGGGTTCTCTTCCGGGCTCGTCCATTGCCGGCTGATCAGCACGGAGGACAGCATGTCTTCGGCGATGAAGCGGCGCAGCCGCGACTTTCGCCAATATTCGGCGGCGGCGACCGCATGTGTGGTGGCGCGTTCTCTTTCGCTGAGGCAGGCCGACAAAAGGATGAAATCGCCATGGCTGGTGTGGTTGGCGAAATAGATGCGCTGCCGGTCCGATGGCTGGCACCCGCTCCAGATCGGACGCACGCCGGTCACCGCCCGGGCCAGCGCCGACAGGCCGACCGAAGTCGCCGTCTGCAGCAGCGTGAAGGTCCGGAGCGACAGCTTGTTCATCCCGGCATCCAGAATCCGGCTGTCAGGAACGCGATGACGAAGATCGCGAAGGCGATGCGCTGCCGGGCAAGCAGGCGGCGCGTTCCGGCGATGCGGTCCTCGAGCGGGCGCGGAGACGAGGAGACAGGCTTGAGCCGCATGCGCGCCAGCACGTCGTCGACCGCGGCGCATCCCGAACGCTCATTGTCATGGCTCACCATCAGCCGGAACAACAGCGCGTCGAAGGCGAGAAGCGCCGAAAACCCAAGCACCACGACGGCGCTTACCGCGGCGACCAGCAGCGCCAGCACCGCGATCGGCGCCTGGAGCGCGCCGCGCGCCGAAGCCACCAAAGGCGCGAAGCCGTCGCAGACGAGCACGATCGCGGCCGGCCATGCGGCGTGCTTGATCAGCATCGCGGCAAAGGCGGCTGTCCGCTGCTGATAGGCTTCGTCCGTCATGCCGGCTCGTCCAGTCCGATGCGAAGATGCACCGGTCGTCCGGACGCGGCGAGCTGCTTGCGCGCGTGGGATGGCGTGTGCGAGCGGCCGGTCGCGACGAGCCATCCGGCGATGACGGTGGCGCTGCGCTGGAAGCCGAGCGCGCAGCAGACCAGCACCGTGCCATGCCGGCGCGCCGGCTCGATCGCGGCCACCGCTTGGTCGAGCGTATCCGCCGGCGGCGGCAGCAGATCGAGCATGCCGAAGCTTTGCCAGCGGCCCGGCGCGTCGCGCGGCCGCTCAAGCTCGGCGGCGAGATCGATCACCGTGCCGAAGCCGTCTGCCTCGGCGGCGTTCGGGAACCGCCCAAGGAAGACGCCGTCGCTGACCGGCACGACCGGCGGCAGCTTGCGCGTCCAGGCCCAGACATTGACCTTGGCGCCCAGGCGATAAGGCCAAAGCAGGATGCGGCTCGCCAGCGACACACGGCCATCCGCCGCCTTCTGGAACACTTTCGCGCCGGCCCCGGCATAGGCGAAGGCGACGATGGCCAGCGCCAGCGAAGGCCATAGGAACAACAAGGCGAGGGCGGAGAAGAAGGCGCCGACCACAGCGCCCGTTAGCGCCAGAGCGGCGCCCAGCGCGTAGTATAGCGCAAGCCGCCATGCCTTGCCGTCGGCAGTCAGGCGGAAACCGGCGAACGGCAGCTGGCCCTGTGCCGGAAAGAGCCACAGGGCAAAGAAGCCGAGCAGCGCGCCGGTCGGGATGTCGATGAAATGATGCTGCCAGGTGGTCAGCACCGAGGCGCCGATCAGAAAGCACCAGCCGTGCCAGAGCCCCAGCAAAGGACCGGCGAGGCGCTGGCGCCCATGATCCCAGATGATCACCAACAGCGCGATATGCAGCGACGGCGCCTGGTTGAACGGCTTGTCGAAGCCGCCGAGCACCGCAAACAGGAAACCCGGCAGGCCGCTCGATTCCGGCCGCACGAAGGTGGCGGTCAACGGAAACAGGATGAAGCAGGCGACGGCGACGATCTGCGCGGTGAGGTAGCGGCCGGCAAGCCGGTCGACGCCCTGGCGGCTGTCGTTGAGCAGGAGCGACAGTCCGTAGAACAGGTTGATCGACCAGTAGGGCACGATGGTCCAGGCGACGAACGGAACATGGTGTTCCCAGGAGAACACGATGCTGCCGACATGGTCGCGAGTCGAGGCGAGCCAATTGGCGAAGCCGTAGGTCGAATAGAAGACCGGCGCGAGGAAGGCGAGCCACAGCGCTGCGCGAAGGACGACATGCCCATAGGGCTCGGCGCTGAGTGAAAGTGGCGGGGGCTCGGCACTGGAAGGCATGCGGCGGTGGTCCTAAAGCCGCCTTGCCAGCGAGACGGTGAAGATGCCCCATTGGTCGATGCGCTGGTCGAGCTTCTCGAAGCCTGCCGCCTCGACCAGCTGATCCATCTCGCCTTGCGTGCGCCGCCGCATCACCCAGGCCTGGCCGCCGCGATGCGAGGTCAGGCTGCGCGCGATCATTTCGAGCTGCGGGTGCCAGGGCTGGTTGGTGTAAACGAGCAGGCTGCCCGGCTGCATGGCGCGGGCAAGGCCGCCGAGCGAGCGCGCAATCAGCGCATTGTCGGAGAAGAGCTCGTAAAGGCCGGAGACGATGGCGAGGTCCGGCGCCGGATCGAGCGCGGCGAGCCCATCGCCGTCGAAGGCGTCGGCGCGCTGGAACGACACGCTGGCCGGCAATTGCCGCTCGGCGATCAGCTTGCGGCCGAGCTCGACATTGAGGTCGGAATAGTCGCGCAGCCGAACGCTGGTCGGTTGCTCCCGGCTCATGTCGATCGCATCGAGGACGTAGCGGCCGTGACCAGACGCAATGTCCAGGATGTTGGTCGGCCGCCCAGCGGCCTTCAGCATTGCCAGCGCCGAGCCGATCAGCTCTTCGATGTGAAGCTTGCGCTGGCGGATGCCGCGCCAACCGATGGCGTCGAGGAAGGTCCGGTCGACCATGCGGCCGATCGGCCCCAGGCCGCGCGGCTCGTTCTCATAGACATAGTCGAGCGTCGAACCGGAATCGAAGCCGGTGGTAACGCCGACCTTCATGCCTTGCGAGAACCAGCTGCCGATGCGGATGAAGGCGCGGCTCATAGCCCAGTAGAGGCCCCTGGGCGAAAGCAGATCGAGCGGCGAGGCGAGGCGGTCGGCCTCGTCGCGCGTGTAGCCGGCGATGTTCGCCTGCTTCAGGTCGACAGCTTCCGCGGGTGCCGCGAACTGCGCTTCAAGGAACGGCCGGATCAGGTCGAGCGCCTTGGCGCGGTCGCGCTCGCCCAGCGTATCGTGGAAGAAGCCCGGCAGCACGTGGCGCTCCTTCGCCCGGCTGCCGAGATTGACGAAGAACTCGTGCTGCGGCGCGTGCCGCACCACCCAGTCGCTGCCCGACAGAAGAAGCTGCGTCGGCACGGTGATAGCGCGCGCATCGGCAACGATGCGCGCCGCGTGCTGATAGAGCTCGACCAGGATGTTCGAGGCGATCGGCCTTGTGATCAGCTTGTCGTTTTCGAAGGAAGCAATGCGCACAGGGTCATGAGTGAGAAGGGTCGCCTTGACGTAGGAATTGACGAAGAAGCGCCCCTTGATCTTCTGCCACAGCGCGATGCCTTCCTTGGCGAAAGGGACATAGAGTTTCACCGAGAAGGCGGGCGAGGCGAGCACCATGGCGCGCAGCTTGGGCGCATAGTCGTGCACCCACGCGGCCGCCAGCACCGCGCCGAAGGACTGCGCGATCAACGCGATGTCCTGCGCGGCAAAGCCGTCCCTGGCGGCGATCTCGCGAATGAAACAGTCGATATCGCGCACCAGCGCGGCGAAAGACGGAGCATAGCCGCGCTCACCGGCGGAGCGGCCGTTGCCGCGCGCATCCCAGGCATAGAAGGCGTAGTCGGGCAGGCTGAGTTCGTCGACGAGATGCGCCATGCGGCCGCCATGCTCGTGTCCGCGATGGAAGAGCACGACCGCGCCCTTGGCCGTGGCCTGCATCGCCGGCCAGTAGCGGTAAAAGATCTGCGTGCCGTCATGGCTGCGGAAGGTGCGTTCCTGCGCCTGCCGCGCAAGGCTTTGCGCCGGCGCGCTGGCGACCTGTTCGTGAAGCATGGTGGTTCCCCCGGGCGGCATGGCGAGTCTCGGTGCTCAGCCGGTGCTGCCAATAAGACCGGCGCGTATCCGGTTTATGGCGGTCAGCAGCGAAAGCGTAGCCATGGCCGGAAACACAAACGGCGCGATTGCCTCCGGCCAGAGCCCGGCCGCGGCGAGCACGGCGACCACGCCGAGCGCCAGCGCCCTGTCGCTCTTTCCGAACGGCCCGGCATAGTTTCGCCCGATCCCGGCGGCGATGCCGAGCACGCCGGCGAACTCGGTGAGCGCCGCGGCGATGGCAAAGGCGACGACGCCCCAGGCGCCGAATTGGGGGAGGGCGGCAAACGGCAGGATCAGCGCAAGGTCGGAGACGACATCGCAGATCTCGTTGAGGTACATGCCGAGCGTCGAGGCCTGGCCATGTTCCCGCGCCAGCATGCCGTCAATCGCGTTGAGCGCCATGCGCAGGAAAAGCACAAGGGGGATGAGGAAGAGCAGCGGGCTCCAATCGGGGAGGATCGCGATCGCCGATCCAGCCGCGATGGACAGCAGCGCAGCCGCGACCGTTATGCCGTTGGCCGTCACACCCATCGCCGCCAGCCTGTTGACCAGCGGCCGCAGCCTGTCCTGGAAAGCCGGCTTCAGCGCATAGAGCGTCGGCATTGCGATGATCCCCCGATCCTCGCCGCCAGATGTATCACAAACATGCCGAACGGCACCAGCACAGCTGCTAAAACACTGTGAATCCTAGACAGTTGGCACCATGCCATGCACCCATTGCCTGAAGACGACGCCGGAGCCGGCGCTCTGTGGCGCTCTCATGCCCGCCTTGGCGAGCTTCGACCATGCAGCCCTGGCATGGCCGCATGCGGTTGCCGGCTTCTGGAACAACGCAGCCACTTGAATAGTAAGCACGCTTATTATATATGCCGCTCATGGTTTCAGATGGCATCGACAGATTGGGATTTTTGATCCACGACGTGCAGCGCCTCATGCGCAAGCGCTTTGAGGCGCGCGCCAGCGGGTTGGGCCTTTCCTCGGCGCAATGGCGGCTTCTCGTCCGCGTCGCCAAGGAGGCCGGTGTCGCGCAGGCGCGGCTCGCCGAGCTGCTCGAGATCGAGCCGATCAGCGTTTCTCGCCTCTGCGACCGGATGGAGGAGGGCGGCTGGATCGAGCGTCGCGCCGACGCGGCCGACCGGCGTGTGCGCATGATCTTCCCGACCGAAAAGGCCAACGCAGCCTACACCGATGTCAAAAGCCTCGCCGGCGAAGTCTATGAGGAATCGCTCATCGGCGTATCGCCGGAGGACCGTCGCATCCTGATCCGGGTGCTCGACACCATCGTGCAGAATTTGACCGACGGCGAGACGTCGTCCCTCGAAAAAATCAAGAATACGGAAGGGCGGGCAGCATGAACGCGGCAGCCAAGAAAGCAGACGACAACGTCACCAAGCTCGAGATCGAGGCGCCGGCGAAGCCGGAGGCTGCGCCAGTCTCCGCGGCAGCGGAGCCGCAGCCCGCACCGGCAGCACCGAGGAAGAAGCGCCGCACCGGCCGCTTCCTTTTGATGGTCGCCCTGCCGCTGGCGCTGCTCGCCGGCGGCGCCTATGTCTGGGTCACCGGCGGTCGCTACCAGGAGACCGAGAACGCCAACCTGCAGCAGGCCCGGATTTCGATTGCCTCGGATACGGCCGGCCGCATCGTCCAGGTCGGCATTGCCGACAACCAGACGGTCAAGGCGGGCGACCTTCTCTTCGTCATCGACCCCGAGCCTTACAAGATCGCGCTGGCCCAGGCCGACGCGGCTGTTGCCGCCGCGCGGCTCAATGTCGAGCAGCTGCGCGCCGCCTACAGCCAGGCGATGGCGCAGCAGAAGTCGGCCAAGAGCGAGGTCGACTATGCGCAGTCGCAATATGACCGCGCCGCCGATCTCGCTGAGAAGGGCATCAATGCCAAGTCGTCGCTGGACGAGGCCCGCAACGACCTCGACAAGGCCAAGCAGCAGCTCGCGGTCGCCGAGCAGGGCATCATCAGCGCCAAGGCGGCGCTTGGCGGCAACCCCGACATCGAGACCGACAAGCATCCAAGCGTGATGTCGGCGCTCGCCGCGCGCGACAAGGCCGCCTACAACCTCTCGCAGACCACGGTGAAGGCGCCGTCCGACGGCATCGTCTACCAGGCCTCGTCCTTCAAGGTCGGCCAGTATGTCTCCGTCGGCACGCCGCTGTTCGCGCTGGTCGAGACCGACGACACCTGGATCGACGCCAACTTCAAGGAGACGCAGCTCACCAATATGAAGCCGGGCCAGAAGGCCGAGATCGTGGTCGACACCTATCCGGGCCGGACCTTCGAGGCGACCGTCAAGGCGATCGGCGCCGGCACCGGCGCCGAGTTCTCGCTGCTGCCCGCCCAGAACGCCACCGGCAACTGGGTCAAGGTCACCCAGCGCATCCCCGTGCGCCTGGAACTGACCGACCCCGACGCCAAGATGGCGCTGCGCACCGGCATGAGCGCGACGGTCACCGTCGATACCGGCGTCGCGCGCGGCCTGCCGTCGATCTTCGGTCACGCCACGGCCGGCGAGCACGCGCAGTAACGCAAAGTGAAGCCCGCGGGCATGAGCGGGCGCAAGGGAATGGACTGAGGGGAGGGGTGGGAAAGCCGAGCGTTTGAGGCGAGCCGCGTCGCGGGTCGATCCAAGGCAGAGGCTTTCGACACGGATCCGTCGGTCCTCAGGTTTCCGGGCGGCAGGCATCCGCTCCAACAGAGACTTTCGGTCGATGTAACCCCCACATCGATCCTCGCGTTCCACCGCGACGAGGGTCTCAAAGGAAGGCGCCGCCGCCGGGCAACCCAATGTACCCGTTTTTGTTACCTGCTGGAAGTTCCACACCATGAGCACGCCCGAACCCTTCAAGGAAGTACCGCACCGCGGCCTGATCACGGTCGCGCTGATGCTGGCGACCGTCATGCAGGCGCTCGACACCACGATTGCCAATGTCGCGCTGCCGACCATGACCGGCGACCTCGGTGCCTCGCCGGACAACATCAACTGGGTGCTGACCTCCTATATCGTCGCCGCCGCCATCATGACGCCGGTCACCGGCTGGCTCGCCGACCGCCTCGGCCGCAAGGAGCTGTTCCTGGCCTCCGTCGTCGGCTTCACCATCTTCTCCATGCTTTGCGGCATGGCGTGGAGCCTCGAGACGATGGTGCTCTTCCGCCTGCTGCAGGGTGTGTTCGGAGCGGCGATCGTGCCGCTGTCGCAGACCTTCCTGCTCGATATCAATCCCCGCGAACGCCACGGCCAGGCCATGGCCATCTGGGGCGCCGGCATCATGCTGGGGCCGATCCTCGGCCCGACGCTCGGCGGCTGGCTGACCGAGAATTTCAACTGGCGCTGGGTGTTCTTTATCAACCTGCCGGTCGGCATCCTCGCCTTCATCGGCATGGCCGCCTACCTGCCTGTCGTCGCCAAGCGCGTGCGCAGCTTCGATTTCTTCGGCTTCGCCATGATCTCGCTCGGCGTCGGCGCGCTGCAGCTGATGCTCGACCGCGGCGGCGAGGTCGACTGGTTCTCCTCGACAGAGATCTGGATCGAGCTTGCGCTGTCGATCACCGGCTTCTGGGTGTTCATCATCCACACGGTGACGTCCGAACGTCCCTTCATCGATCCGAAAATCTTCCTCGACCGCAATTTCGTGACCGGGCTCGGCTTCATCTTCGTCATGGGCGTGCTGATCCTGGCTTCGATGTCGCTGCTCCCGCCGATGCTTGCCAACATCTTCGGCTACCCGACCGTCACCATCGGTGTCGTGCTCGGCCCGCGCGGTATCGGCACGATGATTTCGATGCTGTTCGTCGGCCGCATCATGCACAGGATCGACGCGCGTATTCTGGTCGCGATCGGATTCCTGCTCACCGCGCAGTCGCTCTACACCATGGCAAGCTTCACGCCGCAGATGGACAACTGGCTGATCATCTCTTCGGGCGTCATCCAGGGCCTCGGTATGGGCATGGTGTTCGTGCCGCTCTCGGCGGTGGCCTTCGCCACGCTCGACGCGCGCTACCGCACCGACGCCACCTCACTGTTCAGCCTTGTGCGCAATCTCGGCTCGTCGATCGGCGTCTCGGTGGTTGCGGCGCTGATGGTGCAGAACACGCAGGTCAACCACAGCGAGCTCGGGGCGTTCATCAACCCCTACAACCCCAACCTATGGGCAGCCTCGCCCGCGGCGGCGAGCGGTGATCCCATGGCCCTTTCGCAGGTCGACAGGCTGGTCAACGTCCAGGCGATGATGATCTCCTACATCAACGACTTCAAACTCCTGATGGTGATGACGCTGCTGGCCGTCCCGTTCGTCATCCTGCTGCGCAAGCCGAAGGCCGCGCCCGCCGGCGGCGCGCCGGCCGCTCATATGGATTGATTTTCATCGCGCCGCCTCTGCGATGCATAATCTCCCCCCTTGAGGGGGAGATGTCGCCGAAAGGCGACAGAGGGGGTCGCCGCGCATGGAACGCCAACCTTCATCTGCACATGCAAGCCGAGCCCGGTCGAACCGACCCTCTCTGCCTGCTGGCCATCTCCCCCTCAAGGGGAGAGATTACTCGTCGCTCCTGTCCCCTCTCTCCGCTACCTCCCCAGCACCAGTGCCCAGTAGCGCAGGCTGGGATCGCGGCCGTCGCGCACGTAAGCCAACCCGAAGCGGCTGAAGTCCGGGTCGAGCATGTTGCGCCGGTGGCCGTCCGAATGCATCCAGATGTCGAACAGCTTTTGCAGGTCGAAACGTCCCTCGGCGATGTTTTCGCCCGCGGCGCCGCGCACGCCATTGCCCTTCATGCGTGAGGCGAAATCCTTGCCCCAGCCCGTGGTGTGGCTCATACGGGCGCGCGACGCCATGTAGCCGGCCTGCTGCAGCGCCGCCTGTTCGAGCTGCGTGTCCGGGATGAGCGCCGGCAGTCCGGCCGATGTGCGGATTGTGCTCAACGTTCCAGTGGCGGAAGACGACACGCCGGCGCCTTCGCCGGTCGGCAGCGGGACGCTTGTGCAGGCGGCAATGCCGGCAAGCGCCGCAAGGCCGACGGTCTTGAGCAATGTGCGTCTGTCGAGATTGGGGGAATCGGTGGTCAGGCTGGTCATCCGGCCTCTGATACCGGCGATCGTGGCTTTTGCCGGGCAGCCGATGAAAATCGCGTTATGCGGCGACATCCTCCGGGAGATCGGTTATCATCCTGGCGTTCTAGAAGTGGCAGCCACGGGCGGGCCACCCAGGCGGTGACCGCCCCCCGAGCGATACGGAGGACGGTTATGGCTGGTTTTCATGTCATGGCGGACGCGCAAGGGCTGCATGTGCAGCCCACGGTGCGCCACATCACCACGTCGGATCTATGGGACGCGCTAAGGCTCGGCGCCGAGGATTTCTGGGCCAAGCCCTCCCACTACGTGTTCCTGTGCCTGATCTATCCGGTCGTCGGCCTGATCCTGACGCGGTGGACCTCCGGCTCGAGTGCAATCCAGCTCGTCTATCCGCTGATGTCGGGCTTTGCCTTGATCGGTCCCTTCGCGGCCATCGGCCTCTACGAGATCAGCCGCCGGCGCGAGCTCGGCATGAGCAGCCGCTGGCACCATGCGCTCGACGTGCGCCGTTCGCCGGCGCTGCCCTCGATCGCGGCGATCGGCGTCCTGCTTTTCGCGCTGTTCCTTCTGTGGCTGTTCACCGCGCAGTCGATCTACACCAGCCTGTTCGGCGCCGAGCCGCAGGCCTCCGTCGGAACTTTCCTGCGCGACGTGCTGACGACCGGCAAGGGCTGGACGCTGATCCTGCTCGGCAACGCTGCCGGCCTCGTCTTCGCGATCGTGGTGCTCGCCACGACCGTGATTGCCTTCCCGCTGCTGCTCGACCGCGACGTCGGCGCCGTCTCGGCGATCGAGACCTCGGCGCGCGCCGTAATAGTCAACCCGCTGCAGATGGCGCTCTGGGGCCTGACGGTTGCGGTGCTGCTGGTGATCGGCTCGATCCCGCTGTTTGCCGGCCTTGCCGTCGTCATGCCGGTCCTCGGCCACGCGACTTGGCATCTCTATCGCAAGGTGGTGGAGCCGCAGGATATCCGGCCCATCCGCCGGCCGATGTAGGCCGCGCCGGCTCGAACAAAGCAGACGGCCCGAAACGGTTTACCGAGCCTGGTTCATGAAGATGTTCTTGAGGTCACTCAAGGGGGCGGCATTCGTGGCCGGGCTTTGGGCTGTCGGCTGCATTGATACTACGCGTGCCAACGCTGACGAGTTGGCGCACTTTGAAAGCGCGGCCGTGAAGCCGACGCCGTTTCAGCAGCGCATTGCGCAACAAAACGGGCGAGCGCTCCAGGCCATTCCTGGCACGCCATTGAATGGGTATCTGACGCGACCGCCGGGTGAGGGGCCGTTCCCGGCGGTCGTCGTTCTCCATGGATGTTCGGGCCTATTCCCAACTGTAGAGAAAACCTGGTCGCAGCGATTGTCTTCCTGGGGTTACGTCGTACTCGTTGTCGACAGCTTCAGCACGCGCGGTATTCGCGAGACGTGTGATCACGGCCTGCTCGCCGATGGCAGCCTGTTTGCTGATCGCGTTTATGACGCCTACGGCGCCTTGGAGTTCCTGTCGAAATTGAGTTTCGTCGACCCGCAGCGCACAGCGTTGATGGGGTTCTCCGCCGGTGGGATCGCAACGCTCGCGGCCGTGCAACTTGGCGGCGCCGAGCGGCTGATGGATCGCAAGTTCAAGGCGGCTGTCGCTTACTATCCGAATTGTTCGGCTACGAATGGCGACGTGGCGGTCCCGACATTGATCCTGATCGGCGAGCTCGACGATTGGACCCCCGCCAAAAATTGCCGGGAAATGATGGCGCAGCGCAGCGGCAAGGGCAGCGCCGTGCAGCTTGATGTCTTCAAGGGCGCTCGCCACGCCTTTGCCTCCCCGTCATTCAAGACGGGCACCGAGCAGTATGGCCACCGGGTGGAGTACAACGCAGCTGCGGCCGAAAAATCGGCAAGCGACGTCCACACGTTTTTGAAGCAGGCCTTCAGCGGACAACAGCCATAGCCCTGATCATCCGATCTCAGCGCTGCGCTTCGGTCGCCATCTTCAAAGCCAGCGCCGTCAGCACGGTGCCCATCATCCAGCGCTGGACGACCAGCCAGAACGGCCGTCCGGCGAGGAAGGTGGCGATCGAGCCAGCCGTCACCGCGATGATGGCGTTGACGGTCAGGCTGATCGAGATCTGCGTCACGCCGAGCACCAGAAGCTGCGACAGCACATGGCCCTTGGCCGGGTTGATGAACTGCGGCAAGAGCGACAGATAGAGCACCGCCACCTTCGGATTGAGCAGGTTGGTCATCAGCCCCATGACGAACAGCTTGCGCGGCCTGTCCTTCGGCAGCTCGCGCACCTGGAATGGCGAGCGGCCGCCGGGCCTTAGCGCCTGCCAGGCGAGCCACAGCAAATAAAGCGCGCCGGCAAAGCGCAGCGCGTCATAGGCATAAGGCACGGCGAAGATGAGCGCGGTGATGCCAAAGGCCGCGGACACCACATAGAACAGGAAGCCCAGCGCCACGCCGCCCAGCGAGATCAGCCCGGCCCTCGGCCCTTGCGACAGCGAGCGCGAGATCAGATAGATCATGTTCGGGCCGGGTGTGAGCACCATGCCGAGGCAGATCAGCGCGAAGGTCAGATGGTTGGCGGCGTCGGGCATGGCTCGATCTCCAGCACCTGCGGCAGGGAAGGTCCGATGCCGGCGGGGACGGACATGTGCCTTGTGCCGCGCACGAGCGCAAGGGACTTGCCGGCGCCGTTCGTTGCGCCAGGTCGAGCAGCGCCGCAGGCTTTGGTAGCCTCTCTACTCACCGACGATCGAGGCTGCCGGACGAGGCGAGGTTATAGGATCGGCATGACGAAGGACGATCTTCCACGCGCCTTTCTCCCGCCGAAATATAGTGGTAGTTCGAAGTGAGATCGGAACAAGCTTGTCGCTGCCGCCGACCTTGGATCGGACCCGCTCGATCTCGATGATGTAACCCAAGTCGGTCGTTGCGTACTCGGAAATACGGTCAAAGCCGATAATCTCTCCGTCTCGGTAGTTGGTAGCGGCACGGTCCATCGTTTCGGCAGCCTTCTTCCATCCTTTTGCCGGCGGGCCGAATGGATTGGCGATGACGACGTCATCCCGTTGTGAGAAGAGACTTTTCAATGGTTCGGGATTGCCCTTGACGAAGGCATCCAAGGCTAAATGATCCTGCTCGATGAGTTTCGCGAGGTCTGACAGCATCTCAGCATCCTCCGATGAAGGGGAAAGAGAATACTATCTGAAATCAAGCCCCTGATCCTGCCTTTTCGCTTCTTGGCGCGCCGGCGTCAGTTTATGTCCCTTACCCCACCACGCGCAAATTCGATAGCTCGTTCGCAATCTCCTTGAAATTGTCGGACAGCGTCGCGCCGGTTGTATTCCAGAAAAGCTTGGCGGGCTTGCTGGGGTCGGCGGGATCCTTGCGGAAGCGGGAGTCGGATGAGCAGGTCTTCAGGGCGTCCATCGCCTGCTTGTCGCCGGCGTCGGTCGCGGACATGTCGAGCGCAACCGTCATCACCATGATGTTGGCCGCCTTGGCGTGGTCGCAGAGCTTGGCCATCTGCTCGTTGAGCGCGTTGGTGTAGTTGCCCGAGGAATAGTTGAACTGGCCGATGTCGCTGGAGGTGCCGCCGAACAGGCGGGTGACCGAGGTGCCTTTGTAGCCGACGCCGGTATAGCCGTAGGCCGCATAGGTCGATTTGTTGCCGGCCGGATCGGAGTTCACCGTCGAATAGGTGTTCTCGCCGTCGGTGAGCACGATGACGACCTTGTCGTTGCCGCGTTCGGTCTCCGGCCGCCCTTCGGTGAACGGCGCCCCGCTGGAAACGGTGCGCCAGCCCCAGGCCATGCCTTCCGGCACGTTGGTGTTGCCGTTGGGCTGCATCAGGTCGACAGCCGCCTTGATGGCCGCCAGCCCGTCCGCAGTGGTGACGTCGGTGAGCGGCGTGACCGGCGTCGTGGTGCAGCTATAGTTGGGACCGGCGCCCGTTGCCAGCACCGGCGCATTGATCGGCCGCGGCATGAAATATTTGGCCATGTTGGATTGGCGCGTCTTGCCGGTGGTGCTCGACGGATCGTCGTTCCACCAGCTGTTGGCGGCGCCGTAGGTCGCGGGGTTCGGCTCGTCGGGATCCTGCGTCACCTTCCAGTGGTTGCCGGGTTCGTCGGGCGCGAACATCGGCACGAACATGGTCGCCGGGTCGCCGACCCCGATGCCGGTGTTGTTCGGCCCGCCGGACGCAGGCGTATCGTCGACATTGTAAGGGTAGGGACGCACTTCGACGCAGCCCTGCCAGCTCGCGAACGGGCCGTAGGTGTCGTTGTAGTCGTATTCGTTGTGGCTGCGCTTGCAGGTGTTGTTGGACCGGTATTCGTCGCAGACGACGCGCTTGCTGCCGACGATGCGCTCGTGGCTGGTGACCACCTTCATGTCGCGATAGAGCGAAAAGCGGGTCAGTGCCTGGCCTTCCTCGGTCCCCCAGCCGGTGCCGTTCTTGTACCAGATGCCGTTGATCTTCTGGGCGTGCTTGTCGGCGGCGTTGAGCGTCGACCAGTCGAAATTCTCGTTGGCGACCGGCGACAGCCCGTAGACATCCATCCAGGAGGCGTTGTCGTTATCGGGCCCGACATTGAGCGAAGCCGCGAAGGGCACCAGGCTGAACTGGACCGGCTTGTCGATCTGCTTGATCTGCGCCGCCTGCTGCGCAAGTGTGTCGACCAACTGCTTGGCGGCCTGTTTGAGCAGGTCGATGCGCTTCTGCCCCGTGCCGGATCCTTTCGTCGACATCGAGCCCGAATTGTCGAGCACCATCGCCACTTCCAGTGTGTTCTTCAAGCGCACCTGTGACTTCATCTCGATCTCAACGGGCTTTTTCGCGTCGACTTCGTCGACGCCGACGAGCATTGCCGAAGCCGGATAGAAATAGGGATGGTAGGTAAGAGTGGCGCTCATTGTCAGCAAGCCGCCGCCGGCCTGGCTGGTGGGTAGGGTGATGTTGAGCGCTACGTCCGCGGGGTCGATGGTGTTGAGGTTGGCGTTGAAGAAGTCGACGGCATAGGCCTTGATCTGGTCGTCGGTGGCGCCTTCCGCCAACCGCCTTGCGGCGGCAAAATTCGCCGCATCGAGCGCGTTGAGCACCATCTGTTTCTGACGGTTGAGTTCGGTGAAGTCGACCGCGATTGCGAGGGCGCCCATCAGCGGCACCATGGCGATCGCCGTCATCAGGGCATAGTTGCCGCGCCGGTCGCGGCAAAAGCGAAGCCAGAATTCGCGCATCTTCGGCAAGCGGCCCTGCATGTGCTTCACTGCGTCATCACCGTCTCGGATGGCCGTTTGTTGAAGGCGCATTTGCCGGTCACGGTGTAGAAGAAGTCGGCATTGGAGACCGGCGCCGGCACCGCGTTGCCACCGTCCTCCCATGCCTGGTAGCTGGTCTCGCCGCAAGGCACGACGCTGAAGATGTCGACCTTCTGCCCGGTCGCGATCTCGGGCATATCGGTCTGGCTGGTGCCGATATAGAGCCGGTTCGAGGTGGTGGCATCATTCGACTGCAGCGTCTGCGGATTGCCCGAGGGCACCTTCATCTGCAGATAAAGCTGGTTCATCTGGCTGACGTCGATGGCGGCGCCAGGGCCATTGGCCGGGTAGGTGGTGGTCGTGCAGGTGGTGTTGAAGTAGATCGTCTTGTTGGTTCTGGTGTCCTTGGTGCTGCCGGGGATCGATCCCGCCACCGGATTGGTGAACGCGGTGGTCGAGCCTGTCGTCGTGCACGCCTGCTGCTGGACCTTCGTCTCTGTGCTTCCATTCACCGTGTAGACGGTAGTGGTTCCATAGCCCTTCGGCTCGCCCACCGTGTAGGTGTTTTTGCCGGATGTGTAGCTGAATTTGTAGTTGCTGTAAGTGTAGTCGATCCTCATCAGGCTCTGTGCGTTCGTCTGGCCGAACTGGGTGCCGTAGAGATACATGGTCTTGTTCCAGTAGCCCGACACTTTCGACACCTTGAAATCGGCCTGCACCAGCGCTGGCGTCTTGCGCACCGAGGAGCCGACGCCGATCTGCACGGAATCGATCTTCGCTATTCCCATGAAAGTGGTCGGCATCGGATAGCTTGCTGTGGCGCTGAAGGCCGCCGTGCCGTCGGCGGCGACATCGACCCTCTTCAACGTCACTGTTCCCAGCCCGCTATTGGCCGCATAGGCATCCTGCAACGCCGCCTGGCGGGCTGCCTTCGTGGTCGTGGTGTCCATGGTGGTGATCGATAGGGTCGCGGCGTCTAGCGCGCTTTGCATGTTGCTCCTAGTCGTCACCGCCGAGGTGTAGTCGACGGAGAAGCCGATTGCGAGCAGCAGCGACATCATTACCATGACAACGATAGGCATGAGTGAGCCGTCGCCGGAGCGAAGGAATTGCCTGATCGTTCCAGCGGCTCTGCGGGCCGGCGGGGCGTAGTTGCCCCGCTTGTCGCCTATAAATCTGCCGATCATTGCGCTCAGCCCCGCAAAAGACCCATACCGGTATACGACCATGGTCCTAGTTCGGTGCTACCATGGTCATAGATCCTTAAATTTCAGCTTGCCCGAAACGTTCAAGCACGCACCGCCATTTTGACGGCGTGTTAACCCTGCGCTTCCGAATGGGCGTGGTCGCGGCTCGTCCCGGCGGCGATGGCGAAAGCTGGTGACAGGATGGAGCGCTTCGGTTATGCGGGACCGGCCATGGCGGCCTCCGAACCAAAAGGATGGCTGTCGCGGCTTTGCCTAGACCAGTCTCAGGATAACGGCATGGCGGACTCGCCAAACATCATCGCTTCGCTCACCGATCTGACAGAAAACTACGCGGCCATCCTGTGCGACGTATGGGGCGTGGTGCACAATGGCGAATGGCACTTCCCCGTCGCCGCGGAGGCGCTTGCCCGGGCGCGCGCGGCAAAAGTGCCGGTGGTGCTGATCACCAATTCGCCGCGGCGCAGCGCCGACGTCGTTGCGCAGATGCATGCGATCGGCGTTCCGGCAGATGCCTATGACCGCGTCGTCACCTCGGGCGACGTCACGCGCGACTTGATCGCCGAGGGTCCGAGGAAGATCTTCCACATCGGGCCCGAGCGCGACTTCACCCTCTATGACGGCTTGGACGTCGAACTCGTGGAGGAATTCGAAGCCTCCGGCGTCGTCTGCACCGGGTTCTACGACGACGAGGTGGAGAAGCCCGCCGAATACGCGGAACTGCTGCAGCGGCTGCGTGCCCGCAACCTGCCCTTCATCTGCGCCAACCCCGACATCCTGGTCGAGCGCGGCGAGCGCACCATCTGGTGTGCCGGCGCGCTGGCGCGCGACTACGCGCAGCTCGGCGGCCGCACGCTGATTGCCGGCAAGCCCTTCGCACCGATCTACAACCTCGCCATGAAGGAGGTCGCCGGGCTGCTCGGCCACGCGGCCGAGCGCAAACAGGTTCTCGCCATCGGCGATGGCATGATGACCGACGTCAAGGGTGCCGCCGACAACGGGTTCGACGTGCTCTATGTCTCGGGCGGGATTCATGCGCGCGACTATGGCGACCCGCTGCGGCCGGATCCCGAAAGGCTGGCGGGATTCCTCACGACGCACGGTTATCGCCCGGTCGCCGTCATCCCGCGGCTGCAATAGGCGGGAAGCCGGACCATGACGGGCGCCCCGACATCACGCAGGTCGACATGACGCACGATTTCCAACGCATTTCGGCGGTCACGCCGTTGCCCGGGCATCTGCGCGGCGGCGTCGTGGCGATCGGCAATTTCGACGGCGTCCACCGCGGCCATCTGTCGGTGCTGGAACGGGCGCTGGCCGAAGCCGGCCGCCGCCGCGTGCCGGCCCTGGTGCTCACCTTCGAGCCGCACCCGCGCAAGGTGTTCAGGCCGGACGTGCCGCTCTTCGTGCTGACGCCGCCGCCGATGAAGGCGCGGCTCCTGGCCAGGCTCGGCTTTGCCGCCCTCGTCGAGCAGCCGTTCACGCACGACTTCGCCGCGCTCTCGGCCGAGGCATTCGTGACCGATGTGCTGGAAATCAGGCTGGGCGTCAGCCATGCCGTCACCGGTTTCGACTTCCACTTCGGCAAGGACCGCCAGGGCGGCCCGGCTTTCCTGATGGCGGCCGGCGAACGCCACGGCTTCGGCGTCACGCTGGTCGACGCCTTCCGCGACGAAGGTGCCGAGGTCGTCTCGTCCAGCCGTATCCGCGCCCTGCTTTGCGAAGGCAAGGTCGGGGAAGCAGCCGGCCTGCTCGGCTATCGCTTCACCGTCGAGAGCGAGGTGATCGCCGGCCAGCAGCTCGGCCGCACGCTTGGCTTTCCGACCGCCAATATGAAGCTTTCGCCGGAAGCCACTCTGAAGGAAGGCATTTACGCCGTCCGCTTGCGCCGCGCCGATGGCACGCTCCATGACGGCGTCGCCAGCTTCGGCCGCCGGCCGACCGTCGACGATAATGGCGTGCCGCTGCTCGAAACCTATGTCTTCGATTTCTCCGGCGATCTCTATGGCGAGATCTGCCAGGTGTCGTTCTTCGGCTATCTGCGCCCCGAGCTCAAATTCGATGGGCTCGATGCGCTGGTCGCGCAGATGAAGCGCGACGAGGCCGAGGCGAGGGCGCTGCTCGCAGGTGTGCGTCCGCTATCGGAGCTGGACGCCGCCATCTGTTTCTGAGGTCTGGAAGGCGCGGTGGCGAAGAGAAGCGTCAAAGCGCTTGCGTCCGGCTAGCAGATTGCAAACCTTGGCGATTGGCGAAACGCCCTCTCATGTCGTCATCCCAGGGTCTTCGCGACGGAGCTTCTGCTTCGCCTGGGATGACGATGTTGGGCAGGCTTCGGCCGATCGCGAAGGTCGAGTAACCTACCGCTTGAGCGCCAGCCCGGTGGCAATGAAGCTCCAGCCTTGGAAGATCAGGTCGACGGCCAGGAACATGCCGAGCACCCACAGGCTGTTGACCGGCCAGCCCATGGCGATGATCAGGCCAAGCAGGATGGTGATGATCGCGGCTGCCAGCAGCCATCCCCAGCCTTGCTGCGGCCGGTGGTTCCAGGCGACCCAGGCCCTCAGCAGCCCGGAAGCAATGAGCGCGACGGCGAGCAGAAACGTCAGCACTGCCGAGGCGAGAAGCGGGTTGTAGAAGGCGAAAAAGCCGGCGACGGCATAGAGCAGGCCGCTGAGCAACCAGTAGAAGAAGCGCCCCCAGGTCTTGACGCCGAAAGCATGGATGATCTCGATGACGCCCCCCATCAGCATCAGCCAGCCGACGACATAGACCGAAGCGACGGTGGCGATGAAGAGATTGCCGAAGGCGATGCCGCCGAAAATCAGCAGCAGCACGCCGAGCGCCACCAACCATCCCCATTTGTCGCGCGTGCGTCCGATCGCGTCTTCCAGGGTATTGCCTTGCAAGCTCATGGCTTCGTCTCCCTGCAGAGTTCGCCGCGCATCCTGCGGTTGAAGGAAGGTAATCCCGATGTGATCACCCGTCCAGCGCGGTGGCTATTGCCAAGATGCACCGAAGCTGGTGTCATTTGACTTTGCGCAATGGAGGTACGGCGATGAAGCGATCCTATGGGCTCGCCCTGTTTTCCTCGGCTCTCGCCCTGTCCACTGTCGCTTCGCCTCCCGCCTTCGCGGCGCAGCCTGGCGATCCGCCGGACGGCATCGCCAAGATAGAGACGGTGGTCGTCATCTTCGCCGAGAACCGCGCCTTCGATAATCTCTATGGCCATTTTCCGGGTGCCGAGGGCATCGACAAGGCGAGCAAGGAAAGCTTGCAGCAGCGCGACCGTGACGGCTCGGTCCTGTCAGAGCTGCCGCCGGTCTGGGACGGGCTGACCGCCAAGGGCGTCACGCCGCCGGTGACGCAGGCAATGACCGAGCATCTTCCGAACGAACCGTTCACGGTGAACGACCCGAAAGGGTTCAACGTGCCGCTCAGCGTCGTGACGCATGATCTGTGGCATCGCTTTTACCAGAACCAGATGCAGATCAACGGAGGCAAGAACGACATGTTCGTCGCCTGGGCCGATTCAGGCGCCATGCCGATGAGCAACTGGGACGCCTCCAAGACCGATATGTGGGCCATTGCGCAAAAATACGTGCTCGCCGACCATTTCTTCATGGGCGGCTTCGGCGGCTCCTTCTTCAATCACCAGTGGCTGATCTGCGCCTGCGCGCCGTACTACGCGAATGCCGACAAGAGCCCGGCCAAGCCGTCGATCGCGGTGACGGACGCCAGCGGCACAGCGCTGAAGATCGCCGACAATTCGCCGAAATCGGCGCGCGACGGGATCCCGAAATTCGTCTCCGACGGCAATCTGACGCCGGATTTCTACGCGGTGAACACCATGCAGCCGCCATATCAGCCGAGCGGCAACGATCCGGCGCCCGGCGGCGACCGGCTGCTCGCGGATCCAAGCAAGCCCACCACGCTGCCGCCGCAGACGGAACCGACCATCGGCGACATGCTCAGCCTCAAGCACATAAACTGGGCGTGGTATTCCGGAGCCTGGCAGTACACGCTCGACCACGGCAACAAAACACCGATCCCGAACTTCCAATATCATCATCAGCCATTCAACTATTACGCCAATTACGCTCCGGGCACCGAGGCCAGGCGCGAACATCTGCGCGACGCCGGGTTGGCTGGCGCGAGTTTTATCCAGGCCATCGACGACGGCGCCCTGCCGCAGGTCTCTTTCTATAAGCCGCAGGGCAATCTCAACGAGCACTCCGGCTATGCCGACATCCAGGCCGGCGACCGCCATATCGCTGACGTCGTGGCTCATCTGGAAAAGAGCCCGCAATGGCCGCACATGCTGGTCGTCGTCACCTATGATGAGAACGGCGGCATCTGGGATCACGTCGCACCGCCCAAGGGCGACCGCTGGGGACCGGGCACGCGCATTCCCGCGATCATCATTTCGCCCTTCGCCAAGCGCGGCTATATCGATCATACCCCTTATGACACGACGTCGATCCTGCGCTTCATCACCGAGCGTTTCGAATTGCCGGTCCTGCACGGCATCGTGGTGCGCGACAAGGCCGTAGCCGCGCATGGCGAGCCGCCGCTCGGCGATCTTACCGGCGGGCTTGACCTGAATTGAGGGCGCGTTTTCGGAGGACCAACATGGACGCCGACCGGATCGTCGCGCTGGTCACGGCTGCCGGCATCGAGCTCACCGACCGCCGCCGCAACGCCAAAGGTGATGGTTGGTCGCTTAGCTTCTCCAGCGGCGCCACCGTTGAGGTGGGTGACGACGGATCGGCACGCGTCGCGGGGAAGGGCTCGAAGGCCGTGGCCAAGCTGCTGGACATGTCGCACGCGCCGCGCGGCAGCTAAGCCGGGCGGCCGATCTCCATGCTGGCGGTCCGCGCCGTCTCTGTTACGGATCTTAAGTCAAAATTTACCGCACTGACGCCATGCCTTCTGCGCTGCCCGGTGTTCCTGCCGGCCTGTTTCGCGTAAGGGTTGACAATGCGTATTGTCGGGACGATTCCGCTGGTTCTCGCCTCTGGCCTGATGGCCGTCACCTCTGCCCAGGCCGGCGAGGGGAGCTGGATTTCCGGCGACTGGTACCTGACGCTCGGCGCCACCGGTCTCGTTGCCCCGAATTTCGAGGGCGGCAAGAAATATATGCTGAGCGCCCAGCCCATCATCTCGCTCGGCAAGGCAGGGCCGGAGGCGCGTTTCACCTCGCGCAACGACAACATCTCGCTGGCGCTGATCGACGACGGCAGCGTGCGCGCCGGCTTGACCGGCAAGTTCCTGTTCTCGCGTTCCAGCAAGGACGAATTGCAAGGCCTCGACCCGGTGCGCTGGGGCGGCGAGGTCGGCGGCTTCTTCGAATTCTATCCGCTGGATTGGGTACGGGCTCGGGCGGAGCTCAGACACGGCATCCGCGCCCATAACGGCTTCGTCGCCGACATCGCGGCGGACGCCTTCTACGACGTCACCCCGATCGTCCGCATTTCCGGCGGCCCCCGTGTCTCCTTCGCCTCGGCCGGTTATTTCGACGCCTATTACGGCGTCAACGCCACGGAAGCTGCGGCCTCGGGCCTCAGCGAATACCATCCGGGCGGCGGGCTGAAGTCGACCGGGCTCGGCGGCGCGATCACCTGGAAAGTGACCGAGCCGATGACGGCCAGCGTCTTCACCGAATATTCCCGCCTGATGGGGCCGGCGGCCGATTCCAGTCTGGTCAAGGAGCGCGGCGACCGCGATCAGTGGACCGTTGGCGTGTCGACCACCTACCGTTTCAATTTCTCGATGTAAGTCAAAATACAGGCGCTTTGGCTTGAAATCCGCGCTTTATTCCTGCCGCGGCATCCGCTAAAAGCCACGCCATGACGAGCTTTTCGCGCCTTTTTGCGATCGCGATACGAATTACGGGCCCGGTGTTCCGGGTGGCCTGAGCGCCGCCGGAGCCGCCGGGACTTTTGCGCGCGGCCCCCTCGCGCTTTTTCCAGATCATGATAGTTCAACGCCCGAGCTATTTTGCCAACGGGCAATGCACATGGCAGACCAATGACCGACACCCCCGTGACCGATACTGCTGAAACCATCGACTATTCCAAAACGCTTTACCTGCCGCAGACCAATTTCCCGATGCGCGCCGGCCTGCCCGAGAAGGAGCCCGGCCTGGTCAGGCGCTGGCAGGACATGGAGCTTTACCGCAAGCTGCGCGATGAAGCCGCCGGTCGAGAGAAATTCGTGCTGCATGACGGCCCGCCCTACGCCAATGGCAACATCCATATCGGCCACGCCCTCAACAAGATCCTTAAGGACGTCATCAACCGCTCCTTCCAGATGCGCGGCTACAACGCCAATTACGTGCCGGGCTGGGACTGCCACGGCCTGCCGATCGAGTGGAAGATCGAGGAACAGTACCGGGCTAAGGGCAAGAACAAGGACGAGGTGCCGGTCAACGAGTTCCGAAGGGAATGCCGCGACTTCGCCGCCCACTGGATCAAGGTGCAGGGCGACGAGTTCCAGCGGCTCGGCGTCATCGGCGATTTCGACAATCCCTATACGACCATGGCCTATCACGCCGAGGCGCGGATCGCCGGCGAGCTTTTGAAATTCGCCATGTCCGGCCAGCTCTATCGCGGCTCGAAGCCGGTGATGTGGAGCGTGGTCGAGCGCACCGCGCTCGCCGAGGCCGAGGTCGAATACCAGGACTATGAGAGCGACACGATCTGGGCGAAGTTCCCGGTGGCGAGCCTTGCCCGGCCGGTCGACGCCGCCGATGCCGCGCCGGCGCTGAATGGGACGGCACTCGACCTGCTGGAGGCGCATGTCGTCATCTGGACAACGACGCCCTGGACGCTGCCCGGCAATCGCGCTGTCAGCTTTTCGCCGCGCGTCGCCTATGGCCTCTACGAAGTGACCGCGGCCGAGAACAGCTTCGGGCCGCAGCCCGGCGAGAAGCTGATCTTCGCCGACGCGCTGGCGGAGGACGCCGCTTCCAAAGCCAAGGTCACCTTGAACCGGCTTCACAACGTCTCCCCTGAACAGCTTGCAAGTCTTACGCTTTCGCATCCTTTCAGAGGACTGGGCGGCGGCTACGAGTTCCCCGTGCCGATGATCGCCGGCGAGCACGTCACCGACGATGCCGGCACCGGCTTCGTGCACACCGCGCCCAGCCACGGCCGCGAGGACTTCGATGCCTGGATGGATGCGGTGGCCGAACTCATCAAGCGCGGCGTCGACACCTCGATCCCGTTCCCGGTCGACGATGCCGGCTTCTTCACCAAGGATGCGCCGGGCTTCGGCCCGGACCGCGAGGGCGGCCCCGCGCGCGTCATCGACGACAACGGCAAGAAGGGCAACGCGAACCAGGCGGTGATCGAGGAACTGATCAAGCGCAACGCGCTGTTCGCGCGCGGCCGGCTGAAGCACAGCTATCCGCATTCCTGGCGCTCGAAGAAGCCCGTCATCTTCCGCAACACGCCGCAATGGTTCGTCTATATGGACAAGGACCTCGGCGACGGCACGACGCTGCGCAGCCGCGCGCTGCAGGCGATCGACGACACGCGCTTCGTGCCGGCGGCCGGCCAGAACCGCATCCGCGCCATGATCGAGGAGCGCCCCGACTGGGTGCTGTCGCGCCAGCGTGCCTGGGGCGTGCCGATCGCCGTCTTCGCCGATGCCGACGGCAATGTGCTGAAGGACGAGGCGGTCAACCAGCGCATCATGGACGCCTTCGAGCAGGAGGGCGCCGACGCATGGTTCGCGCCGGGCGCCAAGGAGCGCTTCCTCGGCAACCACGACGCCTCGAAATGGCACCAGGTGACGGACATCCTCGACGTCTGGTTCGATTCCGGCTCGACGCATGTCTTCACGCTGGAGGATCGGCCCGACCTCAAATGGCCGGCCGACGTCTATCTCGAAGGCTCCGACCAGCATCGCGGCTGGTTCCACTCCTCGCTGCTCGAAA
This sequence comes from Mesorhizobium sp. M1A.T.Ca.IN.004.03.1.1, assembly GCF_003997555.1. Classification (NCBI taxonomy): domain Bacteria; kingdom Pseudomonadati; phylum Pseudomonadota; class Alphaproteobacteria; order Hyphomicrobiales; family Phyllobacteriaceae; genus Mesorhizobium; species Mesorhizobium sp. M1A.T.Ca.IN.004.03.1.1. The sequence goes on from NZ_RZTV01000003.1 coordinate 437,226, forward strand.
GCTGCGGGACGAGGGGCAGGGCGCCTTACGAGACGGTCATCACCCATGGCTTCACCATGGACGAGGAAGGCCGCAAGATGTCGAAGTCGCTCGGCAACACGGTCGTGCCGCAGGACGTGATAAAACAGTCCGGCGCCGATATCCTGCGGCTCTGGGTGGTGACGACCGACTACTGGGAAGACCAGCGGCTCGGCAAGAACGTGCTGCAGACCAATATCGACGCCTACCGCAAGCTGAGGAACACCATTCGCTGGATGCTGGGCACGCTCGCCCATGACGATGGCGAGGACGTGCCGCTGGACAAGATGCCGGAGCTGGAGCGGCTGATGCTGCACCGGCTGTCCGAACTCGACGAGGCGGTGCGCCAGGGCTACGACGCCTTCGAGTTCAAGCGCATCACCCGCGCGCTGCTCGACTTCATGGTGGTGGAGCTTTCGGCCTTCTATTTCGACATCCGCAAGGACGCGCTCTACTGCGACGCGCCGTCCAGCTTGCGCCGCAAGGCGGCAGTGCAGGTCGTGCGCCATCTCTTCGAATGCCTGGTGAAGTGGCTGGCACCGATGCTGCCTTTCACGATGGAAGAGGCCTGGCTCGACCGTCATCCCGAAGCCGCCTCGGTGCATCTCGACCAGTTCCCGGCCATTCCGGATAACTGGAGGAACGAGGCGCTGGCCGAGAAATGGCGCAAGGTCCGGCAGGTGCGCCGCGTCGTCACCGGCGCGCTTGAGATCGCGCGCGCCGATAAACTGATCGGCTCCTCGCTGGAAGCCGTGCCGGTGGTCACCATCGACGATGCGGCGCTGGAAGCAGCCATCGCCGATGTCGACATGGCCGAGATGGCGATCACCAGCGATCTGGTCATCAGCCATGGCAAGGCGCCGCAAGGCGCTTTCACGCTGGATGACGTCAAGGGCGTCGCGGTCGTCGTCGAGAAGGCCCAGGATCGCGGTCTGGTCAAATGCGCGCGCTCCTGGCGCTACACGGCCGATGTCGGGCAGGATCCGGAATTTCACGATGTCTCGGCCCGCGATGCTGCCGTGCTGCGTGAACTGAGGGCGCTCGGGCGTTTGTAGGTGCATGTCGCCCAAGAGTGCGCAGCGGTTTTGGGCTAACGATATGCACCCATGAAATAAGTGCAAAAGTGCCACGCCGGGCGGCGCAAATTCGCCCGCGCGTTGCCCTTGACAAGTGGTTGAGGTAAACACGCGACACTCCGGCAGACAAATTGTCGCCGGATTTCCATCGCAAACGCGGGGAAGAAGGGGACCGCGCCCCTGTGGCCGGTGGCGACCGAAAGGCTTTAAAGTGGGACTTTTTGGCATGACCGAAAGAACGTTTGCGCGCGCCGCGCTGCTGGCGCCGCTTGTGGCATCGGCCATAGCCATGTCGGGCTGCGTCGGCTCTCCGACCTACGGAACCGACAAGACCGCCGCCGAGCAACTCGCCGACGACGTTTCGGGCGCCATCGCGATCACGCCGAAGCGCCGCGATCCTATCGACTATAAGCCGCGCCCGGACCTGGTGAAGCCTGCGCCGGGACAGAAGGAAACTCTGCCGCCACCGCAGGAAAGCATCCAGACGGCGAGCGCCGACTGGCCCGAATCGCCCGAGGCGCGCCGCGCCCGCATTCGCGCCGACGCGACCGCCCACCAGAACGACCCGAACTACCAGCCGGAAGCGGTCGAGGACGTTCAGACCGACCCGGTGGCGGTGAAGAAGGCTTTGGCCGATTCTGCATCCAGCCATCCGCCGCGCTGGTCGCCGGACGATTCCAGCGCGACCCGAACCGCCGAGATCCAGCGCCGCCTCGCGGAGCAGAAGCAGGGCAATCCCAATGTCCGCAAGTATTTGAGCGAGCCGCCGCTTGCCTATCGTCAGGCCGCCGACACCGCGCCGCAAAACGAGCTCGGCGAGGACGAGTACAAGAAGGAGCGCCGGCTCAAGGCGCAGGCGGAAGGCAAGAAGGGCGGCGGCTGGTTTGACTGGCTGGGGCTGTAAGTAGCGAATAGCGAATTGCGAATAGGTCTCTGTTGCTCACTACTCACGACCTGCTTCTTTGCTACTCACTGCTTGCGTCAACCATTCACCATTCACTGCCATTCCGCCTCTCGCGAAAGAACTCCTTCAGGATGAGGGCCGCTTCGCTTTCGCCCAAGCCGGAATAGACGTCCGGCGCGTGGTGGCAGGTGGGCGAGGCGAAGAAGCGCACGCCGTTGACCACCGCGCCGCCCTTCTCGTCGGCCGCGCCGAAATAGAGCCGGCGGAGTCTCGCGAACGAAATGGCGCCGGCGCACATGGCGCAGGGCTCGAGCGTCACATAGAGATCGTGACCGGTAAGCCGCTCGCTGGCGAGTTGCCGGCAGGCTTCGCGGATCGCCAGCATTTCGGCATGCGCAGTCGGATCGGCCAACTCGCGCGTGCGGTTGCCGGCCTTGGCCACGACAATGTTGCCGTTGGCGATCACCGCGCCGACCGGCACTTCGCCCCGGCTTGCGGCCGCTTCGGCTTCCTTGAGCGCCAAAGCCATGAAATCCGGCCGCTTCACGCGCTTTGCATTCCGATTACTCCTCGCCACCCGACGGTGATCCTGTTATCTAGCGCGTGACCCTGAAAACCGGAATCGGTTTTTGCCGCGCTGCTGCATGCGCAAATCAAGATGACACTGCCTGCATAACGTGTCCGACCGGGCGCGTACGCCGCGGCAGTCCAAGAAGAGCAAGATCCATATGGACGACGACAAGAAATCATCACGCAAAGGGCCGGGCAAAGGCGGATCGAAACCGACGCCGCGCGGCGACAAGCCGTTCCGCCAGGGAGCGCGTTCGCAGGGCAAGCCCTTCGAGAAGCGCGATGGCGCGCGCAAGCCTTACACGCAGCGTGACGACAGGCCGATGGCCGCCGATGGCGAGCGCCCCGCGCGCGATTTCAAGCGCAGCTACAAGCCGCGCGCCGTCGAGGGCGCGGAACGCGGAGAACGACCGTTCCGCAAAGGACCGCGCCCCGAGGGAAAGCCGTTCGAAAAACGCGATGGCGCCCGCAAGCCCTATACGCCACGTGGCGATCGGCCAGCGGCCGCGGAAGGCGAGCGCCGCGATTTCAAACGCAGCTATAAGCCTCGTGACGGGGGCGAAGGTGGAGAGCGTGGCGAACGACCGTTCCGCAAAGGTCCGCCGCGCGACGGCAAACCCTTCGACAAGCGCGAAGGGCGCAAGCCCTACACGCCGCGCGGCGACCGGCCGATGGCCGCCGAAGGCGAACGCGCCGAACGGCGCTTCGATCGCCCCAAGCGCGACTTCGGCGATCGGCCTAAGCGGGATTTCGGCGATCGGCCCAAGCGCGACTTGGCCGACCGGCCGCAGCGCGAAGACGGAGGCGACTTCGCGCAGCGCCCGAAGCGGGATTTCGCCGATCGAGCGCCGCGCGACAGCGCCGCGAGAAAGCCGGAAGGCGGCTTCAAGCCGCGCCCGCGGCCCTCAGAAGCAGCGCCGGAGGCCGGCGAGCGCATCGCCAAGCGGCTGGCGCGCGCCGGCATCGCCTCGCGCCGCGACGCCGAGGAACTCATCGCCGCCGGCCGCGTCAAGGTCAACGGCAAGGTGCTGTCGTCGCCGGCCCTCAACGTCATGCCCGACGACGTCATCCATCTCGACGGCACGGAGATCCCGCCGATCGAGCGCACAAGGCTGTTCCTGTTCCACAAGCCGGCAGGCGTGGTCACCACCAACCGCGATCCCGAAGGCCGCAAGACCGTCTTCGACGTGCTGCCGGCCGATCTGCCGCGGCTGATGACCGTGGGCCGCCTCGACATCAACACCGAAGGGCTGCTGCTGCTGACCAATGACGGCGGGCTGTCGCGGGTGCTCGAACTGCCGGCCACCGGATGGCTGCGGCGCTATCGCGTGCGCGTCCACGGCAAGGTCGAGGAGAGCAAGCTCACCGCCCTGCGCGACGGCATTGCCGTCGACGGCGTCTTCTACGGCTCCGTCGAGGCCTCGCTCGACCGCGAGCAGGGCAGCAATGCCTGGCTGACGATCGGCCTGCGCGAAGGCAAGAACCGCGAGGTCAAGAACATCCTCGGCGCGTTGGGGCTGGAGGTGACGCGGCTGATCCGCATCTCCTACGGGCCGTTCCAGCTCAACGAGCTGCCCGAGGGCCACGTGCTGGAAATCAAGGGCCGCACGCTGCGCGAGCAGCTCGGCGAGCGGCTGGTTGAAGAGTCCGGCGCCAATTTCGACGCCGAGATCCAAAAACCGTTCTCCAACAAGCCGGTGCGACGCAGCGAGCCGCGCCGCGATGAGGACGAGCGGCCGAAATTCACGCGCGAGGGCGACCGCCGGCCGATCGGCGAGGGCGGGCTGATCAAGGCCCGCAAGCGCCGTGAGGGCAGCCGCGACGAGGCGCTGAGCAAGCTTTCGACGAAGCCCGAGGGAGCCTTCGGCGAACGCGGTCCCCAGTCTCGCTTCGACAAGTCTGGCTTCGACAAATTCGAGCGCGGCTTCGGCAAGTCCGAGCGCGGCTTCGGCGGCAAGGCCGGCGGCAAGAAAGGCGAACCGCGGCCGATCGAACCGCCCGGCCAGCGCAAGGCCAATGTCTGGATGGCGCCGGGCGCGCGTCCCATCGGCAAAGGCAGGGCGGAGGCCGACGCCGCGAAGGCCGCGGAAGCGAAGGCGCGGAAGGCGTCGTTCAGGCCGGGCGGCAAGGGCAAGCCGTTCGGCAAGCCAAGAGACGATCCGGAGGGAAGCGGCGGGGAACGGCCGCGCGGTCCGAAGGGGCCGAGGGGTGGCAATGCGGATCGTCGGCGGTGAGTTTCGCGGGCGTCCGCTGGCGACGCCGCGTTCCAATGCCATCCGTCCGACCACCGATCGCACCCGCGAGGCGGTGTTCAACGTGCTGGCGCATCGCTATGCCGAAAAGCTCGAAGGTGGCCGTGTGCTCGATCTCTTCGCCGGCACCGGCGCGCTCGGGCTGGAGGCGCTGTCGCGCGGCGCCTCCTACTGCGTCTTCATCGAGGAATCGGCGGAAGGGCGCGGGCTGATCCGCGACAATGTCGAGGCCTTCGGGCTCACCGGGCGGACCAAAATCTTCCGCCGCGACGCGACCCATTTGGGCGAAGCCGGCACGCTGTCGCCCTTCGGCCTGGTCTTTGCCGACCCGCCCTATGGCAAGGGCCTCGGCGAGCGCGCGCTGCGCTCGGCAAAAGCCGGCGGCTGGCTCCTGCCCGGCGCGCTCTGCGTGGTCGAGGAGGCGGCGTCCGCGCCGTTCGAACCGGGCGCCGGTTTTTCCGTGGTGGACGAGCGCGGCTATGGCGACACGGTGATCCGGTTTGTCGAGGTGGGGTGAGGGGCACGTCCCTTCTCCCGCAAGGGAAAAGGAAATGACGCACGCGCCTCGAAAATGACGAACAAATCACTTTGCCTCGCCATGGAACCTTTTCTATCGTCGCGCGACCGAAACCGGAGCATTTGATGACATTGAACACCAGAGGCCTGCGCGCAGCATTCCTTGCCGGCGCGCTGGCGTTCGCGGCGCAGGCTCCGGCACGCGCCGCCGACGAAGCCGCGGTCAAGGATTTCCTGCTCGAGAACGGCCTGGAAGTCGTCGTCATTCCGGACCATCGCGCCCCGATCGTCACTCATATGGTATGGTACAAGATCGGCAGCGCCGACGAGCCGCCCGGCAAATCCGGCATCGCGCATTTCTTTGAGCATCTGATGTTCAAGGCTACGAGCAACCACGCAGCCGGCGAGTTCGACCGCGCCGTGGCCGACATCGGCGGCTCGAACAACGCCTTCACCTCCTACGACTACACCGCCTTCCATGAGACGGTGCCGCCTTCGGCGCTCGAGGAGATGATGGGGTTCGAGGCCGACCGCATGCGCAACCTCGTCCTCACCGACGATGTCATCAAGACCGAGCGCGACGTTATCCTGGAAGAGCGCCGCTCGCGCATCGACAACGATCCGCAGGCAGTGCTGGACGAGGAGGTCGACGCGACGCTCTGGCAGAACCAGCCCTACCGCATTCCGGTGATCGGCTGGATGCAGGAGATGGAGCAATTGAACCGCGAGGATGCCAAGGCGTTCTACGACACCTTCTACCGGCCGAACAACGCCGTGGTGATCGTCGCCGGCGACGTCGATCCGGACGCGGTGAAGGCAATGGCCGAAAGGACTTACGGAAAGGTGGCGCGCGGGCCGGACCTGCGGCCGCGCATCCGCCCGGTCGAGCCGGAGCAGAACACCAAGCGCACCGTGACGCTGACCGATGCGCGCGTCTCGGTGCCGAGCTTTTCCACGCAATGGGTGGTGCCGTCCTATCACACCGCCAAGCCCGGCGAGGCGGAGGCGCTCGATCTCCTGGCCGAAATCCTGGGCGGCGACAACCGCAGCCGCCTCTACCAGCAGCTGGTGGTGAAGCAGGGCATCGCCTCCGGGACCGGCGCGTTCTTTCAGGGCACCATGCTCGACGCCACCAACTTCACCGTCTATGGCTCGCCGCGCGGCGACGCCAAGCTTTCCGATGTCGAAGCGGCGGTCGATGCCGAGGTCGCGCGCATTGCCAAGGACGGCGTGACCGGTGACGAGCTGGAGCGGGCCAAGACCCGCTATGTCCGTTCGATGGTCTTTGCTCGCGACAAGCAGGACGACATGGCCAATATGTACGGCTCGACGCTCGCCACCGGCGGCAACGTGAAGGATGTCGAGGAATGGCCCGACCGCATCCGCAAGGTCACTGCCGCAGAGGTCAAGGCCGCGGCCGCCCGCTACCTGGTGCTCGACCGCTCGACGACCGGCTATCTCCTGCCGCAACAACAGGCGGGGAATTGATGATGAGCATGGAACGCGGACGAATGGGCGCTTCTTCCCTTCTCCCCTTGTGGGGTCCGAAGGACGGGGCGAGACCCGTGGCTCGCCCCCGGGCGGTGGACGCGAAGCGGCCGGATGAGGGGCGCCCCAGCTGGGCGATATGCTCCTCCGTCTCGGCGCTGTGCGCCGATCCACCTTCTCCCACAAAGGGAGAAGGTGGGGTCTACCGTATCGTCGCAACCCTCTGCTTTGCCCTATTCTTCCTGCTCTTGCCGGCGCTGGCCGCCCACGCGGAGATGAACATCCAGGAGGTGAAGTCGAAGAAAGGCATCACCGCCTGGCTGGTGGAAGACCATTCGGTCCCGCTGGTTGCCATCCGCTTCGTCTTCGACGGCGGCACCGCGCAGGACCCTGCCGGCAAGGAAGGTCTGGTCAATCTGATGAGCGGCCTGTTCGACGAGGGCGCCGGCGACCTCGACAGCGAGGCCTTCCAGTCGAAGCTGGACGACGCCGGCGCCGAGATGAGTTTTCAGGCGGCACGCGACGGCCTTTATGGCTCGATGCGCATGCTGTCCGATCAAAAGGACGAGGCGTTCGGCCTGCTGAAGCTGGCGGTGAACAGCCCGCGCTTCGACCAGGCGCCGATCGACCGCATCCGCGCCCAGATGCTTTCGGGCATTCTCGCCAATGAGCGCGACCCCAACACGATCGCCCAGCAGCGCTGGCTGCGCGCGATCTATGGCAAGCATCCCTATGCGCGGCCGGATGAGGGGACGAAGGAGAGCCTTGCCACCATAACGGCCGCCGACCTCAAGGCCTTTCGCAAAGCGAGTTTCGCGCGCGCCGGCCTGCATATGGCGGTGGTGGGCGACATCGACGCCGCCACGCTCTCCGGCAAGCTGGACGAGGTGTTCGGCGACCTGCCGCAGACGCAGACGCTGGCCCAGGTGGCGGACGTGTCGCTGAAGCTCGGCCAGCAGCTGGAAGTGAACTACGATCTGCCGCAGACCTCGCTGCAGCTTGCCTGGCCTGGCGTCAAACGGAGCGATCCCGATTTTTACGCCGCGGTGCTGATGAACGAGATCCTCGGCGGCTCGACTTTCACGTCGCGGCTTTACGAGGAGGTGCGCGAGAAGCGCGGCCTTGCCTATAGCGTCAGCTCCGATCTCGTCGATCACGAGCATTCCAACGCGCTGCTGGTCACGACGGCGACGCGTTCCGACCGCGCCGCCGAGACGCTCGCCATCGTGCGTCAGGTGGTGAAGGAGATGGCCGAGAACGGCCCGTCCGAGGAGGAGCTCGCGGCGACCAAGAAATACATGATCGGCACCTACGCGATCAACAATCTCGACTCCTCCAGTTCCATTGCCGCGACGCTGGTCGAGCTGCAGCTCGACGATCTCGGCATCGACTACATCAAGCGCCGCGCCGCGCTGATCAATGCGGTGACGCTTGCAGACGTCAAGGCGGCGGCAAGGAAGCTTCTGTCGGCCGACCCGACGATAATGGTGATCGGACCGCCGCTGGTGCAGGTGGCGGGAGCCCGCAAGGGATGAGCCCGACCTTCGCGGTTGCCTTCGGCGGCGGCGGCGCGCGCGGGCTGGCGCACATTCACGCCATCGAGGCGTTGGACGAGCTAGGGATCAAACCGGTGGCGATCGCCGGCTCCTCGATCGGCGCCATCATGGGCGCCGGCATGGCCGCCGGCATGCGAGGGGCGGAGATCCACGAGTACAGCCGCTTGATCCTCGGCAGCCGCGCCGAGGTGGCCGCGCGCATGTGGCGCTCGCGGCCGGGCACGATCGCCGAGGCCATGCAGGGCGGTATCCGCGTCGGCCAGTTCAATATCGAGCGCATCCTGAAGGCCTTCCTGCCTGACGCCATTCCGGCGACCTTCGAAGAGCTGAAGATTCCGCTCAAGGTGACGGCGACCGACTATTTCGGCCACAAGCTCGCGGTGTTCTCGCAGGGCGATTTGCAATCGGCGCTGGCGGCCTCGGCCGCCATTCCGGCGGTGTTCCGCCCGGTGATGCGCGACGACCGATTGCTGATCGATGGCGGCATCTACAACCCGGTGCCCTTCGACCTGGTCGAGAAGGATGCCGACATCATCATCGCCATCGACGTGGTCGGGGCGCCGAGCGACGTCGAACGCAAGCACCCGACCACGGTCGACCTCATGTATGGCGCCACGCAGCTGATGATGCAGTCGATCATCGCCAACAAGCTGCGGCAGCATCCGCCGGATATCCTCATCCGCCCGGACGTCTCGAAATACCGCGTGCTCGATTTCCTGAAGATCGAGACGCTGATGGCCGACACCGTCGAGATCAAGGACGAGCTGAAGCGCGCCGTCGAGAAGGCGGTCGCCGAGCGCGACGGCAAGCTCGGCAAGGCGGTGTGAGCGGTGGGACAGGCCTGATCCGCTACGTGGAAGACGAATTTCTATTTGCCTGTGCGATGCAGTTTATCCATGTCTGCGTACAAGTACGCATTTTGTCATTAACTCTTCTTCGAATTCGACATTGACGCGCGCGCTGCGGTAGAGTTAATAATATCCTAATATATAGGGTAGCGCGAATTACCTCCCGACCGGCAACAACGAGTACGGCGCTACTGGGGTAGGGGAAAAGCAACGCGGCGATCATCGCCGTCGTAGCCATCACCATCGAGCCACCACCTGTCTGTGAATCGCCTTTTGGGCTGGCCGTTCACGGGCCGGACCGTCGGGTTGCGCCTGGTTGCATGGCACATTCTGATCCTCTCCCCGTAAGACTGGGCGCCGATCCATTCGGCATGGGGTAGTCAGCCGTCTCCGACGGCCAACGAGCAGGCGCGGAGCGTGTCTGCCAGGGGGATGAAAGATGGCCACGACCGTTGGCACGAGCAGCAACGACAATCTGGTTGGCGGCAGCGGAGATGACATTCTGTCCGGGGGCGCCGGAAGCGACCGTCTGAATGGCGGGTCTGGCGATGATATCCTCAATGGCGGTAGCGGCTTTGACACGGTGCTTGGTGGATCGGGATCGGACATCCTGATCTACAAGGCCTTTGAGAACCAATATTGGCTGGGTAGCACATTCACGACTTCCACGCTGACGACAACCGGTGCGACGCTGTATTCCGGAACAGACCAGGCCACGGCCGGAACTGAGCCCAGTCAGACTGTACTTAGCGGAACTTCGTTTACCGGGTATGACTCCTATGATGGCGGAAACGGCGCGGTGCAGCTCGGCAAAGCCGGATCCACGCCCGACGCCGACACTTTGCAGATATGGCTCAGCGCAGCTCAGCTAAACGATCCCGCGATTACGGCAGAGATTGCATACTTCAAGAACGTTTGGCTCCCGGCGCACATAAGCACCCAAACCGGCCAGGCCGATAGCTCGGTCTACACCTTCAAGACGCTCGATCTCAAGGTCACGGGTGTTGAGAAGGTTGTGGTTCTCGATAGCGCCGGCCATGCTCCTGTAGCCGTCAATATTGTCGATTTTGCCTTAAGCGATAGCGACAACAGCTCGGTCGTAACGTTCACATTCACTGGCCCGGTGACGGGCTTCACCGCGGCCGACGTTACGGCGTCTCACGGCACGCTGACTGACTTTGTGATGATCGATGCTTCGCACTATACGGCGAAGTTCACGGCTGCAGACGGTTTTGATGGCATTGGCTCCGTTTCGGTAACTGCCGGCAGTTATACCGATACTGCCGGCAACGCTGGCGCTGGTGGCTCCGACACGGTGGTGATCGACACCGTCAACCCGACGGTCGTGGTCGCTCTCGACCGCGACACCTTCGACGACCATCACAACACCTCGGCGGTGACCTTCACCTTCTCGGAGGTGCCGAGCGGCTTCGACGCGAGCGACGTCACGGTGTCGGGCGGCTCGATCTCGGGCCTCACCCAGGACCTTGCCGGCGATCCGTCGGGCAAGACCTACACGGCGACCTTCACGGCCGACGACAACTCGACGACGCCGGTCTCGATCTCGGTCGGCGCCAACACCTTCACCGATCCGGTCGGCAACGACAACACCGCCTCCAACACCGACACGGCCACGGTCGACACCGTCAACCCGACGGTCGTGGTCGCTCTCGACCGCGACACCTTCGACGACCATCACAACACCTCGGCGGTGACCTTCACCTTCTCGGAGGTGCCGAGCGGCTTCGACGCGAGCGACGTCACGGTGTCGGGCGGCTCGATCTCGGGCCTCACCCAGGACCTTGCCGGCGATCCGTCGGGCAAGACCTACACGGCGACCTTCACGGCCGACGACAACTCGACGACGCCGGTCTCGATCTCGGTCGGCGCCAACACCTTCACCGATCCGGTCGGCAACGACAACACCGCCTCCAACACCGACACGGCCACGGTCGACACCGTCAACCCGACGGTCGTGGTCG